>CASDVP010000012.1 GCA_949284445.1 uncultured Bacillota bacterium | reverse complement strand
ATAAATTGAAATTTAACTGTCAGCAACGAATAAAACTTTATCAAGAACTCTTAGACAAGAAAATGGACGAGTATTTTGGTTAGGAAAGGAGGATACAGTTATGCCAATGGATGAAAAAGAAACTAGGCTAAAACTTATAGACCCTAAATTAAGAAGAGCAGGGTGGACGGTTTTAACTGACAAACATATTATTGAAAAAAGCAAGGCCTGCATTGAAACACCGGTAGTTGGTATGCCTAAAACTTCCGAAAATCTAACAGGTAACGGTTTTGTTGATTATGTTCTTTTTGGCGACGATGGAAAACCATTAGCTTTAATTGAGGCTAAAAAATCAGTAGTAAACGAAGAACAAGGTAAGGTACAGGCTTGTTTGTATGCTGATTGCTTAGAAAGGCAATATGGCGTTAGACCTATCATTTATTATACAAACGGATATGAAATCAAAATCATTGATGGCCTATATCCTCCTAGAACAGTATTTGGCTTTCATAAAAAAGATGAACTTGAATATATCATTCAAAAGCGAGGTTTCAAGCTTGACGATACTTATCCTAGACCTGAAATATGTGATAGATACTATCAAAAAGATGCAATCGAGGAAGTAATAAAACATTTCAAATCCCGCCATTCAAGATCACTTATAGTTTTAGCCACAGGAACAGGTAAGACTAGGGTTTCGTGTGCAATAAGCGACATTTTCTTGAGAAATAATTATGTTAAGAGAATTCTATTTTTGGCTGATAGAAAAAATTTAGTAAAACAAGCAAAAGAGGAGACCTTTGAGAAGTTCTTACCTAATACATCTATGATGGTAATTGTAGAGGGGCAAAAAGAAGGCGATGAAAGCAAGGCTAGAATCGTGTTTTCAACATACCAATCTATGCTTTCAATCATAAAAGACACATCGACTTGCCCTTATGGAATCGGTCACTTTGATTTAATTATTGTAGATGAAGCTCATCGAAGTTTATTTAACAAATATGCTGAGATATTTGAGTATTTTGATGCTCTGATGATTGGCTTAACCGCTACGCCTAGAAACGATATTCATAAATCGACTTACAAAGTTTTTAATTTGGACACCGAAATGCCTAACTATGAATATGACTTGGTAAAAGGTGTGAAGGACGGATATCTAACTTACTATAGGGCATTGGATAGAACTCCTGATATTTTAAAAGATGGAGTCACTTATGCAGATTTATCACCAGAAGAACAAGAAGAATATGAGGATAAGTTCACTGATGATGAAGGAAACATACCAGAAAAAATAGAAGGGAAAAAATTTTATAGCGTTATTACTAATAAAGATACTATTCGCACCGTTCTTCAGGATTTAATGGAGGAGGGGCTAAAAGTTAATAATGGAGATGAATTAGGCAAGACTATTATTTTTGCTAGAGATCATAATCATGCCTTAATGATTCAAGAAGAATTTAGAAGGCTATATCCAGACTTATGCAATCCTAGTGGACAAGATGGAGTAGATTATCTTGTCGTTATCGACAATAAAATTAGATATAACGAGCATTTACAAAGAGAGTTCAAAGAAAAGCAAAAGATTAGGATTGTTGTGTCGGTTGATATGATGGATACAGGAGTAGATATTCCTGAAGTCGTAAATCTTGTTTTCTTTAAAAAAGTTTTATCAAAGATTAAATTCTGGCAAATGATAGGTAGAGGCACGAGACTATGTGATAACCTCAAAGTTATATCGCCATCAAAATCTTATTTTGAAAGGGTAACTAATGACAAGAATAGGCAACTCTATAATAGTAAACAAGGTTTTTTAATCTTTGACATTTGTAATGTTTTTCCATATTTTAAGCAAAATCCTGATGGCAGAACTGATAGATCAGATGCTTCTCTTTCCTTATATCAAAAGATATTTGTAGAGAAAGCCGCATTATATAAAGTCATGTTGAGCAATTACGGAAGGCTTAGCATTGAAGATAAAAAGTTTTTTGACAAACTCAGAGACTCTTTAATAGCTGAGATTAAGGGCATGAATCAAAATTATATCGGTGTTCAAAAGGCGCTTAAATACGTCCATAAATATTCAGAGTTATCAACCTGGGCTAGTTTCACTCAAACTGAATTTTCTGAAATTAAGAAATATATAGCACCTAATATAAGCGGAGAAATCGATATCGAGAGCGCAAGAACTTTTGATTATCTGTGTTATCGTTTCGCATCTACTAGATTTTATTCAAGCAACGACTTTAAAAAGGTAGCTCAAACAATTTATAAAATCGGTTTTTATTTGATTAATATAAAGGGCCATATACATGAAGTTTCTCAGCATAAATCAACCCTTGAATATATGACTAGTGAAGACTTTATGAACAATTCGACAATCACTAGAGTTGATGAAGTAAGGGAAGAAATTAGAGACCTAATCAGGTTTATTGATCCATCGGCATTTGATCCGCTTATCACAGATTTTAAAGACAAGATAAGTTCTTTTGATGATGCTGATGAAACTCCTGTTGATTTAAGAGTTACCATCGATGATTTTAAAAGTTTGGAAGAAAAAGTGAAGTTTTACATTGAAAATCATCCAGATGAGCCACTTGTTAAAGAAGTGTCAACAATGGTTAAGCCTACTACCGAAGCTATAAATGAGTTTAAAAATGAAGTTATAAAAATTGCTAAATCTGCTGATGAATATAATTCTGTTTTCTCTGATGATAATTCATTGGTTGTGTTTATTAGAAAGAATATTCCGTTTAATCCAGTAGTAGTAAACGAATTTTTAGGGCATCTAAAAATCTTAGGATTTAATGATGATCAAGTTAATTATGCAAAAGAATTATTAGTTTTTATTTCTCAAAACGGCCAATTTTGCAGACAAGATTTGTTAAGGGAAGAACTTAATTTTGGAGAACTCTTTAATAGCATTCAAATAAATTCTTTGCTTAATGAAGTCGAATCAAGAATATAGAGTTTAGCACTAAATATCTTTTATGACACAATTAAGGAGGCGGACAACTAATTTATGGAAACTAAATCACAAGGCGTAATCTACATACTTACCAACCCATCATTCCCTGACTATGTGAAGATAGGCTATGCGGATGATGTTAACAAAAGACTTAAAGAACTTAATAGGAGTGAATGCATTCCTTTTGCTTTTAGGCTTTACGCCTATTATGAAGTTCCAAAAAGATTAACTGATATGAAACTTCATCAAATGATCGATAAGCTCAATCCTAATCTTAGAAGCATTGAGGAGTTTGATGGTAAGACAAGAAAACGTGAATTTTATAATATGACTCCTGCTGACGCCTATTCTATTCTTGAAACCATTGCTCAGATAAACGGATTAGAAGATCATTTAGTGTTAGTTGAGCCTTCCGCAAAACAAATTAGGGATGAAGAAGAAGCAGAAGAAATAAGAACTAAAAGAACTCAAACCAAGCTTCCTAAGTTGGATTGGATGATCGAACAAGGATTAGTTAAACCAGGCGATAAGATTTGTGTTATTTCTCACCCAGATGAAGTAGCAACAATACTTGATGGAAAGCACGTCGAATATAAAGGTGAAACTATGTCTGCTAATGTCTTCGGCTGCAAAGTTACAGGGTGGAAAGCTATTCAAATTTACGCTCTCATGAGGTTGGTTGATAATAAAAAGACTTTAGGTGAGATGCGAGAAGAAAAGATGAAAGAGCTGGGGATGATAGAATAATGTTAAGCGATGAATTAACTGAAAAACTAAAAAGTTATTTAGATAAGCACGGATATAAATATGATTTTTATCTAGAAGATAAGTATAATGCCAGAACTTTAACTGATAATTATTCATCATTTTTTTGCACCAGTGGGATAGTCTTTTTCTTGATAGCGCTTTCGGTGGTAGAATCTTCTCCAGTCCCGCGCACAGGAGACCGGGCTAGCGGA
>CASDVP010000011.1 GCA_949284445.1 uncultured Bacillota bacterium | reverse complement strand
AAATAAATTGCTCTTAAAATATTCTTGTTATATACTTTCGGAATATAACGTTCCGTTTGATAGCATAGAATAAATTGTTCGTAGCAATTTATTACATCCTGCTATCTTGGCGGCTTTGCTTGCAAGGCCGTCATTTTTCTTTTTAGTGACATATAAAGCTATTTTAGAATTAGGGTTGTATCGACAAAGACAAGTTATTAAGAGATAAAGGGAACTTCTAAGAAATGTATTACCTTTCTTGGTTATATGCATATGTTCACCGGATTATTTACCAGACTGCATAATCATCGGATCTAAACCTGCATAAGCTATCAAAGCTTTTGAAGAATTGTATTTCGTGATATTTCCTATTTCAGCAATTCATCTTATTAAAAGCCTCAATTCTTTGAAAGCAATTTTTGTGTTTTAAATCAAGCATCATTAGACATAAATAAATATACATTACGACACAGCAGTATCAATGGTCATTTAAAAGTTTTAACATCTCGGATAAAGTGAAATATTAAAAACTGTTAAATTGACAACTCAGCTTAGAAAATATCTTCTAAGAAAATACTTTACTTTACATAAGTAAAAATCTATACTCTTGGTGTCGATATTACAGCGGGACTGCAATGCAGTTGAGAAGGTTAAACCTGACGCTTAGAACCTGTTGGTCAAGACCAGTGTAGGGAGTAATTAATTGCTTTTGAAACTTTCTTCTTGACCTTTGTGGTCAATTTTTTTAATTAAAGGAGCCATAACTATGGAACAAGAAGTAAAGATTACGTCTAGACAAAAGGCATCTAAAGCAATTGCGCAGATATCAATCACCGCGATTTGTTTAGCACTTGCGATGTTATTGAATATCATCTTTCGTAATATACCTGGCCTATCTTTCCCTAATGGGGGTTCAGTATCTCTGATTTATGTTCCGCTTGCGCTTTGTGCACTTTTCTGTGGACAGATTTGGGGATTATTTATAGGCTGCGCTTATGGAATATTAGATGTCTTAGTAGATGGTGGATTTGCGATTAATTGGATTTCTATCCTTTGCGATTATGTTTTCTCATATATCGGTGTTGCCTTTGCTGGTTTTTTAAGCCCTTTATTTTTAAAGAAACGCTTTTTCACCATTCCATTAAGTTTGGTATATATCGGTGTTTTCCGTGTGTTAATGACTTTTATATCCGGTTGCACCATTTGGTCACAGGCTTCTATCGATGCAGGATCATTAGTCGTTGACTTTAGCTCTGGTGCTGTCATTTATTCTTTATCTTATAATTCTGGATATATTCTCCCTGGTGTTGCTTTATCTCTATTGGTTTTTGTTTTATTGACTAAACCGATTTTTGAATCTTTCAAATTACCTGTCGTTAATAAACTGATCAACTACAAAGAAGAAGATGATCACCGCAAATTGACTGCAGATAAATTTTCTAATATGGATTTATTACCTGTTTATTTTGCGGCTTTACTTATCTTAACAATTTGCTCATTAGTCCCTAGCTTTAGCATGTATTTCTTATCTTATATCAGTTTGATAGGTGGATTAACTTTAGCTATTTATTGCTTTATTAAATCTTTTAATGCTAAAAAAACAGATTTAAATTTTGTCGAGAATGATTATCTATCATTTTTCAAGAAGCCTTTATATCTTTATCTTACTTCAGCTGCTTTATTTGTTGTGATCATCATTTTATCTATTCTTGCGATTTGTTTATTCTTTTTAGCTTAATATCACCCTTCTACCTTAATCTGATAGCGCTTTTAAATAGCTTCATAATAAGTTATAATTATTAAACCAAAATAAAAGGAAATTATAAGTTATGGATGAAGCTATTTTACAAATAACTGAGATGTATGATGGATATGGCACAGCGCTATATACATTAATAACCGTATTAATCAGCGGAATTTTATCAAGTGTTATCGGTTTAGAACGTGAGATCCGTGGGCAATCTGCAGGGTTGAGAACCCATGTTTTATTAGCTGTTGGCTCATGTTTGATGATGTCTATTTCCATTTATGCTATCAAAGCGACTGGTGCCTCTTTTGATAGCTCAAGAATAGCTGCTGGTGTTGTCTCAGGCATCGGCTTTCTATGCGCTGGTTGTATTATTAAAATCGGTTCGACTGTCAGAGGATTAACGACCTCTGCAACCTTATGGATCTGTGGTGGCATCGGTTTAGCTGTTGGTGCTGGATTTGTTTTAGAAGCGATCATCACCACTGCAGTTGCTCTGTTTTTCTTATTAGGTCTTGTCGAATTTGAAAAATTTTTAGATCGAAAAGCTCCGCAAATACATATTATTGCTGATTATGAAATTCCGATTTTAGCAATTGTCCATCAAAAAGCTGATGATTTAAACTTGATTATTAAGAATATCAGATCGGAAAATGACACTGATGCTGATGGTCATAAAATCGTTGATTTAGTCATCTATTTTGCGTATAAATCAAATAAATTTTCAGTCGATGAATTTGTTGAAGCTATATCAAAAGTTGATAAAATATATAGCGTTTCTAAAGGTAAATTTATCAAGAATGAAAAATGACATCGTAAAAATCTATTTTGATAGTAAAGAATATTTTGAGAATATCATTGCTGATTCCATCTCATTATTTTATGGAATGGTTCATAAGATCAAATTAGCGAGTGTAAGCCATTTTCCTAGTGATCTTGAAGTAAACTGCTTAATCCCAAATGTCAATGCTAAACTTGTCGATAAATTCTTGATTCTTGACTTGAGCTTATTGAGTGATGATTGCTCTTTTGAACTTGTCTTATCATCAAAGAAATGCTCATATAGTTCTCATTTCACTATTTATGCTTATAAGCCTATAAAATTAACTGATTTATTTGGGGAATACTGTTTTGGTAAGAATAGATTAGTTTTAAATTCTGGCCTTTCTCATATCTATTTACATTCAGGAATAGATTTGAAGGATATTTCATTTGAAATTAAAGATTTTTCGCCTTATTCTTTCTTTCTTAAAACTAGTTTTGACGATAAAGCCATGGATGGTATCAATTATCATTTCTTTCCATCTATTTATTATTCACCTAAAAATCATGGGATTAATATTTCATTAGAAGTGACAGCTGAAAATGATATTTCATATGATCATTATTATTTATTAGGAGATGGAGACGAAGATGGCGTTTCTTCTTATGATATATTTCTTAAAAGTCAATAGTTCTATTTGATATATAATGGATTGTTGAGGAGGTATCAACATGTTAAAAAAATCACGATCAGCTGGCATTTTACTACCTATATTTTCTCTGCCATCAAAGCATGGTATTGGCACATTAGGAAAAGAATGCTTTAATTTCATCGATTTTTTATCAGCGGCTGGGCTAAAAGTTTGGCAACTCCTTCCCTTGAATGTCACTAGCTATGGTGATTCGCCTTATCAGTCTCCATCAAGTGTTGGTTTGAATTACTATTTCATTGATTTGGATATCTTGTTGAATAAAGGATTGCTTACAGAAGATGATATATCACAATATGAGTTTAGCAATGATCCCCATCGTGTTGATTATGGCTTATTGTTTAATAATCGTTTGAAATTATTGAAAAAAGCCTTTAAGCGATTTGATGTAAGCAATAGCAAATTTATCGAATTTGAGAGGAAAGGTCTTTATCATGATTTCGCCTTCTATATGACATTAAAAACACTGCACGGTTTTTCTCCTTGGTATGAATGGAATGATGAGACTAAAATCTATTCACCGCAATTGGAAGAGAAAATTATCCACGACAATTTAGAACTATATCTTTTTTTCATTTGGACTCAGTTTGAATTTATCAATCAATTTTTCGCAGTAAAAAAATATGCTAATCAACACGGCATTTCGCTCGTCGGTGATATACCGCTTTATCTTTCTTATGATTCGGTTGAAGCATATAAATGTCCTGAGCTTTTCTTGTTTGATCATAATCATCGACCAACTTCAGTTGCTGGTTGTCCACCTGACGCCTTTACTGAAGACGGACAATTATGGGGGAATCCACTTTATAATTGGCAAAAGATGGAAGAGAATGGATTTAATTTTTTTAATGAACGCATCAAATATAATCTTGAACTTTTTGATATTTTAAGAATTGATCATTTTCGAGGCTTTTCAGCCTATTATTCAATTCCTTTCGGCATGAAAAATGCTCGCGTCGGCTTTTGGAATAAAGGCCCAGGAATGAAACTTTTTAAAGGAAAAGAAGATTTGCCAATCATTGCGGAGGACCTCGGTGTATTAGATGATGATGTTTTGCAGCTGATCAAAGACACTGGCTATCCTGGAATGAAGATTTTGGAATTCGCTTTTGACGGAAATAAAGATAATATTCATCTCCCAAGCAATGTAAGTGAAAATAATGTGATATATACTGGCACACATGATAATATGCCCTTATGTGGGTATCTTTCTGAATTAAATGAAAAAGAATACACTGTTTTTTGTGAGTCACTAAGAAAGCAATGTATTCTTTTTGACGTCGAATATGCTGATAAAACCCTTTCGGATGTCGTTCATACCGTTATCAAATTATGTTTTGCTAGTAAGGCTTTCTTATCAGTGATACCATATCAAGACATTCTGTCTTTGGGTGCTGAAACTCGCTTAAATTTCCCTTCAACACTTGGCACTTCAAATTGGAGCTATCGTTTTGTCGCCGAGCAATTCGATCAAGATACGGTGCATTTTCTTCATGATTTAGTTTTAAAATATAAACGATGAAAATTTCTAAACCGATATATAATGCTAATCTTGAAGCGATAGCTCATCTTTCAAATTCAACGTTATATAAAAAAGAGAATGAGATTTTCTTTTTAGATCTTCAGGGTAATATTTTAGCGAACACTCTTTTTTCAGATTATGTGACTGATTTTTTAATCAGTCAAAACCGGCTTTTTTTCGTTCCTTTATCGACTGTTTTTTCTAATCGAATCTATATCTTTTCCTTGCCGAAATTAAGTTTGATCAAAAGCGTTGATTTGGGTGATTCATATTTTAAAAAGGCATGTTTTTCCATTGACTCAAGCCATATGTATGTTCTCACTGAAAGAAGCGATGGATTAGCAGTGAGCAACGATGTAATTGATATAAATTTACTCGATTTTTCGATTAAAAGATGTTTGACTGGAAATCATCTTACAGTGTTGGACATTTCTTTATCATTCAAAGATGGCTCGTTGATTATATATTTTGATGATTATTCTGCGGCCTATCTTCTAAGTGATGAAATCGTTAATTTTGCACAGTTTGGAAAGTTTGACAAGATTTTCAATATAGATAAAGGAAATTATTTTTTAACTGATTCTACTTTAGGGATGAAATTATATTCTTCTAATGGTAAAAAATTATCCAATTTGAATTTCATCATCCCACGATTGAATTCTGAAGACAAATATGCTGAATTCTATTATGATTTCTATTATTCGGCAGAAACTGATCTTGTTTTTTACTTGACTCAAATACCGCGCGAAAAGAAATACAATTTATATATATTTTCGACTGAAGACTTTTCATTGCAAGCAGTAAAGCTAGGATTAAAAATGAAAAGCTATTCTATAAAGTATCAACAGGACTATCTGATTTTAAAAACCATTAAAGGAATCTACGAATACAAAATCATCAATGATTAAAGCTATTATTTTTTTGGCTAATGATGTTCTCAAATAGGATATAAAATACAATTTGTCGAAAGTATCTTTTTTAAAAAATCTCGTGAGATGAATTTAGTACATAAAAAATAATACATATAAAGGTAATTATTTTTTTAAATAATATATAATAAAATAATGATAAGCAGAGCTTTAAGTTGAAAGTAATAAAATTATCTCAAGAAATCTTAAATTTCAATTTTAGATAACAAATATTCAATTTTTTTCATAATTGTTGTTTTTTTTAACTATTTTGGAGATCTAATCACTTTTTTAAAAAACAGTAATGCGGTAAAAAAATATTAAGTTTTGAAGATTAAGAAATTTTATCCCATAAAAATCTATTAAAACATATTGCAAAAAGAACACAAATGTTTGCATTTCAGTTTTCAGTGGATAAAACCCCTTTCAACAATTAAATCATTTTTATAAATTCTTCTGAAGGAGGAAAAAATATGCAAAATGTTATCAAACCTATTCAGCATTTTTTTAAATCGCGAAGCTTAGGATTCTATTTTACTGCTTCTGCTACTTTATTAGCGCTGATTGAATTGATCATCTATGCCATAGCCTTTAATAATATTCAATATCTACAGTATTTTAGCCTTCCAGCTCTTCTATGTTCTATTTTTGCAGTAATTCTCGGAATTGGATTATCTTGCACCAAATGGACAGAAGCTTGGGCCCCTGCCGCGGTTGGTGCATTAGAGCTAGCTGCTTTTATGCTATTTATCAGGGACGGTTATTGGTACTTTACAACCCAGTTTTACGGTGGAGTCACCATGACAGCTATCAGCACAACTTATTATGGATATCTTCTAAGTATTATTTTATTCTTAGTGATTCTCATTCTCAGTATCGCTGCCATCTTTATGAAGCAATCACATCCATTAACAGATGAGAATGATGAAAAAGGAGTTGAAACAGAATGTCAAAAATAAAACATATCAATGGTTATTTATTAGCTAGTAAAATAACACTAGTCACTACATCTATCTTGTTCGGATTGACCTTAACAGCTAGCACGATAGCTTTTGACAATGCGGGAACTATCAGTGCCTTATTAAATCAGCCGACGACTGAGATTCAGCCTGATCCTAATTCTAAATATAAGGATCTCGAATACTATAAGTCAGCTTTTGATAATTTGAAGGACGTCAAAGAAAATGGCAAAGTCTATGCTGAAACAGCAGTTGATGAAGGATTAACTCTTCTTAAAAACAGTGATTCAGAGGGAAATGCTGTTTTACCATTAGGCGAAAGTGCTACAGTTTCTTTGTTTTCCACTTCTTCTGTCAATCCTATTCTTTCTGGAACTGGATCAGGAGGTGGTGGAACTGAAAATGTTTCACTTTTAGAAGGTATCGAAGATGCTGGATTAAGCGTTAACCGAGAATTGTGGGATTGGTATGAAGCAAACTCTAGTACTTATGGTCGACAATGGCCAGCTGGCTCATCTGGTGTCGGCAAGTTTGCTACTATTGGAGATGCAAGTTGGGATCAACTTCCAGCTGCTAAAACCCAACAAGCTGATGCGGCTGTCTTTGTGTTATCTCGTACTGGTGGTGAAGGTATGGATCTCACTGCGTATGAAGATGATAATAACATGAATGTATTCGGCAATAACTATACTGTCGATTACAAAAATGGAAATTACCTCGTTTTGAGCGATACTGAAAGAGATGTCTTAACTAATTTATGTCAACAGAGAGATAATGGTGTATTCGATAGTGTTATTGTCATCATAAATTCAGCTAATCCAGTTCAGTGTGATTTCGTTGATGAAATCGGAATTGATGGCTTGATTTGGGCCGGTTCTTGGGGCTCACAAGGCGCTTATGCGATAGGTGAAGTTCTCAGCGGTTCAGTCTCTCCTTCAGGCAAACTTTCTGATACATTCTGGAAATATCATTATTTAAATCCAGTTCTCGCTAATTACGGGACACTTGTCAATGGTGCTACTAGTCCATTAGTCAACCAATGGAGACAAGTAAATGCCAATAATTTCCAAACAGCTGTAAATAATGGCACCGATACCGATACTGATAATATTGAAAATATCGTTTATCAGGAAGGTATCTACATGGGCTACAGATATACTGAAACCAGGTATGAAGATAAAGTTTTAGGTAGAGGAAATGCAGGTGATTTCGATTATTACCAAGCTGTTTCTTATCCGTTCGGTTACGGATTATCTTATAGCACTTTTGACTATTCTGACCTTGATGTTCAATTTATTCCAAAAGTCTCTGATCGCAACGCTACAGATGATAAATATATCGTCAATGTCACAGTCACTAATACAGGCGATGTGACTGCTAAAGAATCAGTTCAATTGTATTTGCAGAAACCATATATTGAAGGCGGAATTGAAAAAGCATCTGTTGAACTTGTTGATTTCGGAAAGACTCCTCTTTTAGAGGCTGGACAAAGCTGTACTCTCACGATGAAAATCGATGGAAAAGACTTAGCATCCTATGATTCATATGGTGCTAAGACATATGTTGTTGATTCCGGCACATATTATTTGACTGTGGCTAAAGATTCACATAGCGCAATCAATAATATTTTGGCAAAAAAAGGTAAAACCGTTGCTGATGGCATGACTGAAGATGGTGATGATAGCTTAGTCTATGAATTCAGTAGAGAAGAAGATAGGACCACTTATAGTAACAGTCTTGTCACCGGTAATCAGATCACAAATCAATTTGATAATGCTGACCTCAACATTTATGATGATGCAAATGAAGAAAATCATGTCGACTATATCAGCCGTTCTAATTGGGAAGGAACTGTGAAATATGGCCTTAACCCAGACAATACAAGAACCTATGCACGCGAAGTGGTTAAACCAACTCAAAAGATGCAAGAAGACCTCAATCGTAGCTGGGGTGGTATCACTAGCTGCGGTGGACAGCCGACCTTGATTCCTGAAGAAGCTAAAACTTCTGAAAGAGGTTATCCTACTTTTGGAAGCACAGAGACCTCATATACTTTAGCTATGCTAAGAGCTAGAGTTGAGCAAAATGATGATGGTGATCCTACTAATGATGAATGGATAGCCTATGATGATCCGATGTGGGAAGAATTACTCGATCAAATCACTTGGGATGAACTCGTTTCATTACTATCAGATGGTGAAAGAAAGAATGTTGGTATTTCTAGTATTTCTAAACCTGCTGTCATCGATCACAACGGTGGTAATGGCCCGAACCAAAGATATAATATCGGCGCTGCTAATGAACAAGGTTTAGCGACTAGAAAAAATGACACGATGCAAAAGGAGTCTCCGGTTGTTTATCCTTGTAATGGCATTGTCGCTTCAACTTTTAATAAAGAGCTAGCTTATTATTATGGCTGCCAATGGGGCGAAGATATGCTTTGGGCAGGTATGGCTGGTCTTTATGGTATGGGTATGAATATTCATCGAAGCGCCTATGGTGGTAGAAACTTTGAATATTATTCTGAAGATCCTGTCTTATCCGGTGTTATCGCTGGTGAATCTGTTAAAGGTATGTCTACACGTGGTGCATATGTGTATCTAAAGCATTGTGTTTTAAACGATCAAGAGACTTATCGTTGTGGTGGATTCACTTGGGCTAATGAACAGACTATTCGTGAAATCTATTTGAAACCCTATGAGATTGCAATTTCTGAATATGGTGCTCAGGGTGTTATGGGCAGTTTGAATTCTATCGGTATGATGAGCTCAGGAACTCAAGGATTCTTCAATACTGTTTTACGTGATGAATTCGGTATGACTGGTGCTGCTGTCACTGATACGACTTCTGCTATGGGTGGTAATTTCGCTGTATCTGTTTTTACTGGTAATGATTTACCTGATGGTAGTATCAGCGATGATGCATTTGATTTTGCTGCACCAGTTTCTGAAGGTGGAACAGGTGAATATGGTGAGTTTGCCTGGGCGATGAGAGAAAGTGCCCACCGCATCCTTTATTCTGTAGTTCACAGTAATGCCATGAATGGTATCGCAGCAAGTGATAAAATCATCACTATTACTCCTGCATGGATCAATGTTGTCAATGCTATTAAGATTTCTGTCAGTGTTTTATTCGGAATCAGTGTAGCTGCTGTTTTATGCTGTCTCTATTTAAAGAATCAAGATGCAATTAAGCGCTTGATATTTAAGAAATAGCCGATAGAGGAAGGAGATAAATAATGAAAAAAATAACACGTTTATTGAGTTCTTCATTGTTGTTTGGCTTGATAGGTGTAACATTATTCTCTTGTTCAAATGATAATACACCTGATTCTGGTAATAATGGTGGGCAAGAGCAAGAACCGGTAGGTATCACTAAACTTCCAGAAAATGATTTTGATAATGATCCTAATCGTCATGATAGACAACCAGTTGAAAAAACTCTCACACTAAAAGGTGGTGCTACTTTTGCTGATGGAACAACGAGCAAAGTCTTTCTCAGCAATACTGAATTAGTTGTTGGTACTGACATTTTGGTCACGATTCCTGAAGGAAAAATTATAACCGGATGGTTATCAGATGATCCCGATAATTCAAATTATTTTGGCGATTATTATCCGGGTTCTAATTTTGTGACTATTAGAAAAGATGCCACAATTCAACCGATATTTGATATCCCATCAGAAGGCTATGCAGCTACCACAGTTCCTGAGGGTTCTACGCCGACATATGGCAAGATCAGTGGAATGGCTTGGGAACAAAGAACCGATGATCCGCAGACCAGTCAAAATGCTTATATCTGCAAAGATACTTTATCTACTATCAATGTCAATAATGAAGCTGGTGTTTATTTCCATATCGATGGTGGAACTACGACCGAATTAAACGAGGAATTAAAAGTTCCTGCTGGTTGGCATACGATGTTTTTAAGCAAGTATCAAGTCATCGAAGAATATTCATATGGAATAAACTATTATGTTCAAAATTATGGTGATGAGGCTGTCGATATCAAGCTCTATCAAACTAATTCGTCTGCTAATGTATTAAATGAAGCGAATGCATCTACTCCTATTCATTTGGAACCTGGCGAGGTTGGAACTGTTTTTACTAGCTTCACTGGTTGGAAGAATGGTAATACCCTTGTCACTCTTGAGTCGTTGACTGCTGTTGATGAGTTAAAGGTTGGTATTTGTGGTTATATTTTTGATTACGAAACCGTTGAGAACGTAACTTTAACTTTGACAGAAGGTGAGATCCTCGAAAGTGGTGAAAGCATCGGCTTAACGAAGGACTATAAGCCTGGCAATTCGGTCACATTAAGCAGTGACAATGTTGATATTTCTGAAGATGATCTTTTCATAGGTTGGAAAAATGCTGGTGATGAAGGAACTGTCTATCCTAGCAGCTTCAATATGCCGAATATGGATCTCAATTTGTCACCTTATACTGAAAAGAAAGCTGATCATACTCATACTGTCACATTAGGAGAAGGTTTAACATTTAGTGATGAAACCACTTCAAAAGACCTTGTATGGAATGATACTCTTGATTTAGCTGATATCCAATATAGCGGTGAAGTTAGACCAGGACAAAGAATTATTTATACAATTAATGCAGATGGTGTTGTTAGTGAACTAAACGCATTAGAAGATTTAACAATGCCAGATTGTGATGTCACAATTAGCTTTGCAAGAACAGAAGTTGTTTACTCAACTACAAATGGTAAGATTGGTATGGCACCATTTGCCTCTGATGCAGGAAATAATCCACATAAATGGAGACCATTATCAGGTGCACCACATATGATTTCAAGAGGTGATATTAACATTAATGGTAGTTATACAACTGATTATTCAAGCATTTGTTATGCTTCTAAAGGATTGGTTGAAGGAGAAGAAGCTTCTATCTTTGATTTAGTTGGCTGGGATCAAGAAACTGATAGTACAACTGAAACGATTCAACCTGGTGCATTATTCTCACAACAACTTAATCATAATATTATTAAAGGTATATATAATGATGTTGCAACTGTTCAAAATTTGGGTGAGGAAACAATTTCAATTAGATTACATATTACACGTTCTAGTGGAGATTATGATAAGAATGCTTCATCTGAAATTGTTACTATTGAACCAAATCAAGTTGTAGAAATTCCATATGTTGTTAATTTCGATGCTAATAATAGTTCAGAAATGATTTCTATTGAATATGCTGGTGGAGAAGCAATCGCTAATATGAAACTTGGAATCTTCATTTATCGTTCTCCAGCTGAAGCAACTAAATAACTTTGATTAAACGAATAGTTTAATACTCCTTGTAGTCTTATAAGCTAGAAACAGGAAGTCTCTAGCTTATAAGACTTTTTTCAGCTTTAGCATTTTAAACTAATCCTTTGCATAATTAGCATTCTTTATTTACTGTTTTATTGCGAAAATATTTAAATGCAATTATAGCATAAAAGAGAAACCGGTCCTATGTTTGTGATAGATAAGGCGATTTCCGCTGTTCTTTATCGCCTTTTTTGCTATCAGAACAATGTTATCTAAAAAAGTAGTTCTAGAATTTATTGTTTAAGCTCTATGAGAAGATATTTTTTATTTCCCCTTTCTAGTATTTCTGTCGTTGCTTTTGAAT
Organism: uncultured Bacillota bacterium; assembly: GCA_949284445.1. Lineage (GTDB taxonomy): Bacteria > Bacillota_I > Bacilli_A > RFN20 > CAG-288 > Enterosoma. Next base: position 2,780 of record CASDVP010000011.1, on the reverse strand, counting down.
ATTTGAAACCGACTAAATCTATAGCTTTATCTAGAAGCAGAAGAGAAAAAGCTAACTGCGAATTATCTTTTTCAAAAAAATCACTAAACTTTTCTTCGATGTTTTTAACTATGCTGTTAATTCTTTTAGTAGATAAGATAGTAGCAAGTTTATAGAGCATTTCAGCATTATTTTTAAACATAAAAAATTCTCCTTTTCTGCTTGAAATAAGTTAAATAAAATTCAAGCACTAATATTTTAGAGGATTAAATTTTCGAGTGGCTCTCAAGCTCTAAATTGGGGGCTCACAAGCAGTAGAATATTCAACTGACTAAGTATGGATATTTAGTATCTAAACTTCAATTATTGTTAAACCAATCGATATTATTTATATTAGGTTGTTTATCAATTTTGAGTTGTGATCAGGTTCTTTTACCACTTGTACAGGCATCGATTCAACTCGTGCAGTTAAGAAATCAAAGAGGTGCTATTTCCACAATCAGTAGTATATTTTCACCTAAAAATAAGGTATACTACTTTTGAATATGAAAGGATATGAATGACTACTAGAAAGTATAAACTAGCCATCATCGAAGATAGCGACGAGGATTTGAAGCTTCTTACTGATAACTTGAACAGATATAAAGAGGAATACAAAACTGATTTTGCTATCCTCTCTTACAAGAACATCAATTCCTTTTTAGATGCATACAGCATGCAGTTTGATATCCTCTTCATCGACATAGATCTTGGCACCACCACCAGCAACGGTTTAGACCTTGCTAGAGAGATAAGGAAGAAGGATGAAGATGTGGTCATCATCTTCGTCACCAACCTCTCTAAGTTCGCTTTGAAAGGATATGAAGTCGATGCTTTAGACTATATGCTCAAGCCGATAAGATACACGTCCTTCGTATCGAGGATTCAAAAAGCACTGCGAGTCATCGATAGCCGTCCAACTGAAAATATCTTAGTGAATGTGTCTTCCGGTATGAGGAAGATACCTTTGAATTCGCTCCTTTATGTCGAAGTCATCGGTCACAGTATCAAATACCACCTGATCAACGAGGTTGTGGAAGGTAAAGGGACATTAAAAGAGATCGAGAAGAAGATCGATAACAAATCCTTCTCCCGCTGCAATTACTGCTATCTTGTCAACCTCAGGTACGTGGAAGGAGTTGAGAAGTACGAGTGCTTGATCAACGGAGAAAGACTGCAGATAAGCCATCCTCGAAAGAAGAAGTTCACCGATGACCTGATGGCGTATCTGCTGAACAAGTGAGGAAAGAGAATGGAGTTCAATCCTCTGCTTTTTCTATCGACAGTCGGTCTCTTCCACATAGAGATGATAATCAGCTTCCTCTTCTTCAATCCTAACTTGAAGAAACTGAGAGAAGGCTTACCTTTCAGAATCGTCATGGCTATCTTCTTAAGCTTTTCTCTCTCCTTCCTCTTCTATTTCTTAGCTGAGCGTTTCTCTTGGAACTATGTGACTAACTTAGTCATATATCTAGTCATGTTCTTCGTCCTCATCTTCGATTACTTCCTCATCTTTGATTGCTCCTTCAAAGAAGCTCTCCTAGTTCTGACTCTCTCCTATTGCGTTCAGCACATCTCTTATCAGATAGTTTACTTAGGCTTCGATTGCTGGATTTATCAGATAGTACCTATAACCAGTGAAACTATCTACATAGCATTGATGTGCTTGAGCATGTTCATCCAATTATTCTGTAACACCCTGTTAGGTTTCTTCTTGCAAGGCATCTTCAAAAGAAACTACAAATACAGCATCTCCTCCCCTAAGGTGTTTCTCTTCTCATCAGTGACTCTAGTGATAGTGGTCGCTTTAAACACCGCTAGCTTGAAGTTCGTCAACTGGTTCTTACCAGCTGGTATCATAGCTGCACTACTATGTTTGCTCTCCTGCTTCTTGATCCTCTTTTTAACTTTTGGTTTCTTTGAAAAGAACAAGTATCGAGACGAAGTCATCAAGATGGAGATGGTCTACGAAGAGAAGCTGAAGCAGTATGAAAAATCTCAAGAAGCGGTCGAGTACATCAACATCAAATGTCACGACTTGCGGAAGAAGATCAGAAACTTTAAGAACAATACTGAGCTATTAGATAAATCTGAGATCGAGAACATCGCTAGCGCCATAAAGATCTATGATGAGACTTATCAAACAGGTAATGACACCCTTGATAACCTGCTCATCACCGAGAGCTTAGCTCTTCAAAATAACGGAATAGAACTGACCATCATGTGCGATGGGAAGCAGTTAGACACCTTTTCAAAAAGCGATCTGATCTCTTTGTTTGCAAACATCATCGATAACGCCATAGAAGCAGTGATGAAGATAAAGGAGAAACAGAACCGCTACATCTCATTGATAGTGAAAGCTAAAGCTGGTTTCCTTTACATCGAAGAGACCAATCCTTATATCAATGATGTCAAGATCAAGAACGACTATGTACTGACGACTAAGAAGGATAAGTTCCTGCACGGATACGGGACTAAGTCGATAGCTTATATCGTAAAAAAATATGATGGTCGCCTCAACTACAAACTCGATAACGGCATCTTCTCTATCCGCATCCTCATACCGCTGAAGCAGAAAGAAGAAGCTGTGAAAGCTGTTTCGTAGGTTTTATCAACCATTTTTATCGCTTCTGAATGAGACTCTCAAAAAAGTCTCATTTTTAGGTATGACGGGCATGCATTGTTTCTAAGGTGTAAGTCCTTTGGGAGCTAGTTGTCGAGCAACCCTATAGCAACTTGCAAGTTTCACATTGTGAGATGTG
>CASDVP010000010.1 GCA_949284445.1 uncultured Bacillota bacterium | reverse complement strand
CGGACACACCCGATCCTCATCCCGAACTCGGAAGTTAAGCGCTTGGACGGCGACAATACCCCTCGGGGTAAGATAGCTGGCAGCCGCTTTTTGATTGTTTTATTACTTTGTATTTATATCATTGATTTGATATAATATTTTTATATTTTTGAGGTTTTCATGAATATTGCTAAATCAAATCAATTCGGTAAAATCGATATTTCTACTAAGGCTATTGCTGATCTCGTTGGTAATACTGCTTCATTAGTTTATGGTGTTTTAGGATTGGTTAATAAAAAAAGCTTAAAGCAACCTCTTTTAAGTATTTTAACTCAAGAAACTTTCTCCAATGGTGTAACTATTAACAAGCTTAAAAATGGTTATGAAATTTCAATTTATTTAATTGTTGCTAAAGATACTAAACTTTCTGAGATTGTGTCTGAAGTTCAAAAGCAAGTTACTTATATGTTAAAAAAAGTCTTTGGTATTTCATTTTCTATTGTAAATGTTTATATCCATGCTATTAAATAATTTTATGAGGTTTTATTATGTTAAAAATTGATGGTGTTATCTTAAAACAGATGTTAATATCTGGTGCTAATAATTTATATAATCATTATCCTGAAATTGATAGTTTAAATGTTTTCCCTGTTCCAGATGGTGACACTGGTACAAATATGAATTTGACTATGTCCTCGGGTGCTAAAGAGGTTTTTAATAAAAACTCTAACTCTATTTCTGCTGTAGCTAAAGATTTTGCCCGTGGCTTATTGATGGGTGCTCGTGGTAATTCTGGTGTTATCCTTTCTCAAATTTTTCGTGGATTTGCTGAGGGGTTAGATAATCAAAGCGAAGTTGATGCTATTGGATTAGCAAATGCATTTATCAATGGAAAAAATATTGCTTATAAAGCAGTAATGAGACCTGTTGAAGGCACAATTTTAACAGTTATTCGTGAAGCAGCAACTGCTCTCAATGATGTTGTTGAAAAAGACATGCCTATTGATCAATGTCTTGATATTCTTTTTGAAGAAGCTCAGAAATCTCTTGCTCATACTCCTGATTTATTACCTGTTTTAAAAGAGGTCGGTGTTGTTGATAGCGGTGGAGCTGGGTTATGCAAAATTCTTGAAGGTTTTGCTAAGGCTTTGCATAATGAGATAGTAGAAAAGAACATGCCCTCAGTTACTGAAAATACTGAGCCATATATTTCTAGCAAGCCTACTGTTGAACATGGATCAGTTCAAGCTAAATTTAAACATGAAGAATTTGGTTATTGCACACAATTTTTAATGCAACTACCTGATCAGAAACACTTGCCTGATGATAAAAAAGTTTATAATGAAAAGAAATTTAAGGCTGTATTAGAAGCTCATGGAAATTCAATAGTTTGTGTTTCTGATGGTGATTTAGTTAAAGTTCATATTCACACTTTGAGACCTGGTAATATCTTGACTTATGCTCAGCAATTTGGCGAATTTAAGATGATAAAAATCGACAATATGTCTGAGCAACACGAAGAATTACTTTTAGAAGATAACAAAAATAATAAGTCAAATGATTTATCTGACTCTGAAGAAAATAAGATTAAAGTTCTAACAGCCGCTCCTAAAGAGAAAAAAGAATATGCTTTAATCACAGTTGCTGTTGGTAGTGGTATCGAAAAGCTTTTCACTTCTTTATCTTCTGATTGCTATATTGTTAGCGGCGGTCAAACAATGAATCCATCCACAGCTGATTTTGTTGAAGCAATAAAAAATGCTAATTCAAAAAACCTCTTTTTATTTCCAAATAACGGCAATATAATCATGGCAGCTAATCAAGCGGCTGAATTATTAAAAGATGACTATAATATAAAAGTTATTCCGACAAAAACTATTCCTGAAGGATTAGTTGCTTGCATGGTGTTTAATCCTAGCTCTACCCCAGATGAAAATGAATCTTCTATGATTGATAACATCTCTGTTGTTAAATCTGGCGAGATCACATATGCGATAAAAGACACCACTATTGATGGCGTGACTGTTGAAAAAGACAAGTTCATGGGAATCACTGGTAAAAAGATTGTTTGTTGTCATAAACATAAGATCAACACTTTGATGGATTTGTTGTCAAAGATGATTGATGATGATACATCTATCATAACTGTTATTTGCGGACAAGATATCACTGCTGAAGAACGTAAAATGGTTTCTGAATTAGTAAAAGCTAGATATAGTGATACTTGTGATATTTCAATAGAGGATGGACAACAACCTGTCTATAGCTTCTTTGTATCAGTAGAATAATTTTTTAGGGTTAGATTTTATCTACCCTTTTTATTTATGAATATTAATGAATTTAAAGAAGCTTTTCATGTAACAACTACGGAAGAAATTTTATATAATTTTCCTTCTAGATATGAAAATATAAAAGTTACTCCATTTTGCTTAAATCCTGTTGATGGGCAGAAGCTTGTTTATAAAGGTCTCCCATCGAAAATACAGCGAATTTATCGCGGAAACAGCATGATAAGATTCAATCTATCAACTTCAAATAGGAATCTTCCTTGTTTAATCATCAATCAATTATTTTATTTGAATAAACTGATAAAAAATGAAGAACTTTTGTTTGTTCTTTATTATTCTGCGACCAGACATGTTTATGTTGTTAATTCGATATATGATTTAGATTCAACAGCTGCTATCTCTGGAATAAAGCCTATCTATTCTCTACCAAAAGGTGTGTCTAATTCTCAGTTTGTCAGTTATTTAAAGCGAGAATTATTTTCTCCTTTTTCTAAAATGATCGGCTATAGGTCTACGATTCCAAATAAATATATAGCAAAATATCATTTGTTGGATGAGTATACATCCCTGAAATATGTTCATTTTCCTATGGATGGTGAAACACTTAAAAAGGGATTGCGTGTTTTTAAGTACAAAGAAGCTTTAGAATATTGTGTCAATGCCTTGCTAATAAAGAAGAGTGCAAACGAAATAAAGCGTCAGGCTATACCGATTGATCATAAAAAAATTAATGCGTTTGTAGCAAATCTTCCCTATAAGCTTACAAAAGATCAGAATTCGGCTGTGAAAGATATAATATTGGATTTAGAAAAAGATCATGTTATGTATCGTCTGTTACAAGGTGATGTTGGAACAGGGAAAACGATAGTTAGTTTCTTAGCATGTTATGGTAATTTTTTAAGACATAAACAAACAGTTTATGTTGCCCCAACTTATGAATTGGCAAGACAACATTTTGAAAATGCTAAAAAGATATTTAAAGATGTTGGAATCAACATTGCTTTTTTATCTGGAAATACTTCTTCTAAAGAAAAAACACAAATCACTTTAGATTTATCAAATAATAAAATCGATCTTTTGTTCAGCACACACGCTTCCTTGTCCGATTATATAAATTTTTCTCAATTAGGGTTAGTCATCATCGATGAACAACAATTGTTTGGTGTTGACCAACGAGCTAGATTGTTAAGGAAAGGCCAAGGGGCTGATTTATTGATGATGTCAGCTACTCCAATACCACGTACCCTGTCTCAAATTATAAATGCTGATATCGATGTTTCTTTACTAGAAACTTTCCCACAAGGTATAAGAAATGTTAAAACATTATTAGTCAGATCTACTGATACGATCATTGATAAAGCTATAAAAAAAGCTTTGGCTGTTGGTCGTCAAGTTTTTGTTGTAGCTCCAAAAATAGAAACTGGAAATAATAAGAGCTCTAATGTTAATGCTATTTTTGATGATATGGTTTTGCGTTATGGACAAGATAAGTGCCAACTATTACATGGAAAGATAAAAAAAGAAGTGCAAGACCAAATCTATCAAGCCTTTTTGTCAGGCGAAAAACCTATTTTAGTATCTACTACTGTTATTGAAGTTGGAATAGATGTTTCCAAGGCATGTCTGCTTATTGTATATGATGCTAATTATTTTGGCTTGTCTACGCTGCATCAATTAAGGGGTAGAATAGGACGTTCTGGAGATTTCGCTTTAGCTCTGATGGTGTATGATGGCGAGGATAAAAACAGCATTAAAAAACTACAATTTTTATGTGATAATTTAGACGGGTTAGCAATTGCCCAATTTGATATGGAGCAAAGAGGGACAGGAACTTATGGCGGTGAAAATCAATCTGGTAAAAGTGAATTAAAAGTTTGTGATTTTGTTAAAGATATTGAGATGTTTAAATTGGCAAAAAAAGATGCTGCGGAAATATTAGATAATCCTAATGATAAAGAAAATAAAATTTTCTTAGATTCCGTAATTAAGAAAAATCCTACTTATTTAGTATAATCTTAGCCATTGCTTCTTATTTTGATTTTATCTAAGCGCGTAATTTGATATGATATTTTAGTGAAAAACGAGGTTTTATATGGCAAAAATAGCTATTGATATGATGGGATCTGACTTGGGTTGTGAGGAGCTCGCCAAATCAGTGAAACAATACTTATCTGAAAGCACGGATGAAATTTTAGCGTTTGGAGCTAAATCAAAGTTAGATAAGTTGTTTGATGGATTAGATAGAATCACAATTGTTGATGCTGAGGATGTCATTCCTATGGAAATCAAACCTCTGGATTTTTTGCGTCGAAAGGATTCATCATTATATAAAGCATTAAATTCGGTCAAGGAAAAGAAAGCTGATTGCATTGTCACAGCCGGTTCTACTGGTGGTACTATCATTGGAGCGACTTTTTTATTAAGAAATGTTCCTGGTGTAACTCGTGCTGGCATTTGTGCACCATTTCCTACTCGTGTCAAAGGAAAAGCTTGCGTGATTTTAGATATAGGTGCCAATAATGTCAATACCCCAGAAGATTTATATACTTTTGCAAAATTAGGAAGACTTTACTCACAAGAAGTTTTAAAGGTTTCTAATCCCAAAACCTATCTTTTATCTAATGGCGTTGAAGAGGGCAAAGGGACTGATGAAATCGTTCAAGCTTATAATTTATTAAGAGAAAGAAACTTTCCTGGCTTTGAAGGTAATTGCGAAGCGAGAAATGTTTTGGATGGTAATCATGATATCATCATCACTAGTGGGTTTGCTGGAAACGTGTTTTTAAAAGCGACAGAAGGTGTTGCTAGTATGATGAATCAGATGATTAAAGATGCATTTAAACACAATATATTTACTAAAATCGGTTATCTATTTGCTAGATCTGGCTTTAAACAAATAAAAGAAACTATGAACTATCGCAAATATGGTGGCTCGATTCTATTAGGTATTAATGGTGTTGTGGTCAAAGCTCATGGCAATTCAAATGCCTATGCTTTCTATAACGCCATAAAAGTTGCCAAAAATATGGTCGAGGCTGACATTGTTACTAAAATAAATGAGGCTTTTTATGTCGGATAAATTATTCAATGAAGAAATTGTTAAAATTCTAGGACAATTTCATGTTATTCCACAAAAAATAGAAATATATCAGGAAGCTCTTACGCATGCATCATATACTAATGAACATAAAAATTCTCCATGTTATGATCGCTTAGAGTTTTTAGGCGATTCTATTCTTGACATGATCATTGCAGATTTTTTGTTTGAAGCCTATCCACAAGCTAATTCTGGTCAGCTTTCAAAGATGCGCTCAGCTTTAGTCAAAGGGGAGATGCTCACCTGTTTTTCTGAACAGTCTTTTCATTTGGCTGAACATGTGAGATATTCTGTCGGTGAAAAAGACAATGTGAGATTTCATAAACATATTGATGAAGATGTCTTTGAAGCTTTTTTAGGCGCTATTTATCTTGATCAAGGCTATGAAAAATGCCGCCAAATTTTATTTGAAATATATCAGCCGCTTTTAAAGACCGCCGTTGATTATGCAAAGCATTTGGATAGTAAGGGTGCTTTGCAAGAATTGCTAGGTACCAATATCAATTACGTGGTTGTTTCTCAGAAAAATTTAAATTCCGCTGATGTTAAATTTCAAGTGCATGCTAAAGTTGGAGATCAAATTTTAGGCATTGGTGAGGGTAGGACCATCAAAGAAGCTGAGATTAATGCTGCAAATGATGCTCTTAGAAAGAAAGTAGGTGATTGATATGGGTTTGATTTCGTTTTTAAAGAAAAAATTTGGCAAGCATTCTGCTGAAGAAGAAAAGAAAATCATCGATGCAGAAACTGATAGACGTGAACAGATTCAGCAAAAGAAAGCTGATGAGATACAAAAAGAGATCGATAAGCCTGTTCAGGTCATCGGTGATTTTGGTCAAGTCGTAAAGAATCCCGCACCCGAGGATTTAAAAAAAGCCGAAGAAGAGGCCATCAAATCCCGTCCTAAGCAGATTGAAATAAAATCTCATGAACAGATAAAGAAGGAAGTTGTAGCTGAAAATAAAGAAGCACAGGCGGCTGTCACTAAATATGTTGCTGGTTTAGATAAGTCCCGTCTAGGTTTCACAGATAAATTAAACAAATTAGCTCGTTCACATCGGAAGGTTAATAAAGAATATTTGGATTCATTAGAAGCTATTTTGTTTGAAGCTGATGTCAGCTACGACATCATTGTGGATGTTCTTAAAGAAATTTCACAATTAGCGAGTGATAAAGATGTTCCACCAGATGAAGTTAATGATATTTTGATCGATAAACTTTTTATCAGTTATGCTAATGACGGTGAGAGCTTTTCTACAGATTTAAACTTTGCCAAAAATGGTCCGACAGTGGTTTTTATCTGTGGTGTCAACGGCTCTGGAAAAACAACTACAATCGCTAAACTAGCATATAAATATAAAAATCGTGGTAAAAAGATTTTATTAGTTGCAGCTGATACTTTTCGAGTAGGTGCTGTTGAACAATTAGATATCTGGGCTAAACGTGTAGGCGTCGATATCATTTCTAAGCCTCAATCTGATCCAGCTTCACTTTGTTATGATGCTTTAAAAAAGGGGATTGAAGGTAATTATGATTTAATCTTTATAGATACCGCTGGGAGATTACAGAACAAAAAAGCTTTGATGGATGAGTTGAGTAAGATGGTCAGAGTTATGCATAAAGTCATTCCAGAAGCACCTCATGAAGCTCTTTTAGTCCTCGATGCTAATACTGGTCAAAACGGTATTGATCAAGCTTTAGTGTTTTTAACCAGTGCCCCTCTTACAGGCATTATTGTCACCAAAATGGATGGCACTAGTAAAGGTGGTATAATTTTATCTATCCGACATAGATTAGGACTTCCTGTCCGCTTTATCGGTCTCGGTGAAAAAATGGATGATTTAGAAGAATTTGATTTAGAAAAGTATTTATACGGTTTATTGATTGGAAAGGAGGACGACAAGTGAGCTTTTTTATAATTTCTTTTGTCATTTGCTTTTTTATTAATATGGTCGTCTCTTTTGTTATCAGCGCGATTTTCCCTAATTTTTATTTGGCTCAAATTATTTCTAGTTTAGTCATCGCTTTTATTTTTGCGATTCTTTTATCTCCTGATAAAAAACGTTGCTTTATAACTAGGGAGTTTTGGCAAAGATTTTTATCTTCAGCGATCATTTTATTGTTGATCGATTGCTTTAGCTTTTTAATTTTTTAATATGAAAGAAAACATCACTAAAGAAGAGATTGGTAATCTGCTTGTCATCTATGGTAAATTACTCACAGAAGTGGTTTATAGAAGAATGGAATCTTTTTATTTAGATGATTTGTCCTATAGTGAAATCGCTAAAAATGAAAAGGTTTCTAAAACTGCTATCTATGATTCTTTGCATGATGGTGAAAAATCGCTTCTAGAATATGAAGACAAATTAAAACTGTATCAAAGATTGAAAAGACTTAGATATCTATTCAGTAAATTAGAGGATAAAAATATTACTGAATCTCAAAAAACACTATTAGATGAGATTAAAGGAGAAATCGAATATGGCATTTGAAGCACTTGGTGATCGTCTATCTGGAATCATAAAAAAAATACGCGGTCAAGCTACTTTAACTGAAAAGAATATGGACGATATGCTTCAAGAAGTGAGAAGGGCACTCCTTGAAGCTGATGTCAATTATGGCGTCGTCAATGATTTCGTTTCGGAAGTGAAAGAAGAAGCTATCGGTCAGAAAGTGTTGAATAAAGTATCTCCTGGAGATATGGTCGTAAAAATCGTCCATGATAAGATGGAGGAATTATTGGGCTCCGGAGATAATGATATTTGTTTTCGCTTAGATGGTAAGCCTACTGTTATCATGATGGTTGGTTTACAAGGTACTGGTAAAACTACTTCTGCTGCTAAATTAGGTAATTTATTTGAGCGCAAAAATCATAAGAGAATTTTATTAGGGGCTTTAGATATCTATCGTCCTGCTGCTATTGATCAGTTGGTGAATTTAGGTTTGAAATGTGATCCGGCGATCGATACCTATTTTGATAGAACTGGTATCTTGCCTCCTCAAATCGCTAAAGCCGCTTATGAAAAGGCAGTAAAGGAAAAATATGATATTTTAATCTTAGATACTGCTGGTCGTTTAGAAATCGATGAAAAATTGATGCAGGAATTGAAAGATATTCAATCTGCTGTCCATGTCGATGAGACTCTGCTCACTGTCGATGCGATGGTAGGTCAAAATGCGACTAATGTCGCTTTGACTTTTTCTAAGAGCATCAAAATCACCGGTTTGATCATGACCAAATTAGATGGTGATTCACGTGGTGGTGCTGCTTTATCTATCAAGAAGATGACAGGGTTACCGATCAAATATGCGGGTGTCGGTGAAAAGATGGATGATTTAGAAAACTTCCATCCGGATAGAATGGCTTCTAGAATCCTCGGCATGGGAGATATCGTTTCTCTCGTTGAAGAAGTTCAGGCAAAGCTGGATGAAAAACAAGCTGAAAAAACTTCTCGTCGTATGATGAATGGTCAGTTTGATCTCACAGATATGCTCTCTATTATGAAACAGATGAACAAATTAGGTCCTCTTGGTAAGATCATGCGCATGCTTCCTGGGGTTCCTAAATTATCTGATGAACAGATGGAACAAGCGCAAGCTTTATTAAAAAAGACTGAAGTCATCATCAATTCGATGACGAGGGACGAAAGACGAAATCCGAATATAATCAAGTCTAGTCGTAAGTTGAGAATCGCCAAAGGATCTGGCTCAAATCCTAGCGATGTTTCTAAGCTCATCGAATCATTTGAAAACATGAAAAAACAGATGTCAATGATGAAAAACAATCCTATGTTGATGTCAAGATTTGGCCGCAGATAAAGGGGCTATATCGGAGTGAAATTCTCGCTCCGATATATTTTTTTATTTGATAAATTTTAGACCAGCCTTTAACGCTTGTTCTTCTTTTTTATTCAATTTTAGTTCTTCACCGTTCTTTAATTTTTTGATGATCTCTAAATCTTTTTTATCATAATGATATTTTTTTAATAAATCAGGTCGCTTTTTAAATGTTTCTTTCAATGCTTCTTTATGTCGGTATTCTTTGATTATTTCATGGTTACCGCAGAAAAGAATCGGTGGGACTTTCATTCCATCATATTCGTTAGGATAAGTATACTGCTGATATTCTAACAAGCCATCATTAAAGCTTTCTTCTTCGATGGATTCATGATTTATTGCGCCATCTAATAAACGGACGATGCTATCAGCGATTGCTAAACTAGCTATTTCACCACCGGTCATAATAAAGTCACCCAGTGAAAGTTCTTCATCATAGTATTTTTCAAAACGACTATCCACGCCTTCATAATGCCCACAGATAAGACAGATTTCATCTAATTTCGATAGTCTTATCGCATCTTCTTGTTTGTATGTTTTACCTTTGGGACCTAAAAATATTTTATGCGCTGAAATAGTTGTGTTGTCTTTTAAGCAATCTACGAGTGGCTCTAATCGCATGATAAGACCAGCGCCACCACCGATAGGATGATCATCAACACGGTGATTTTTATCTAAAGAATAATCTCGGATATTAATGATCTGAAATTGAACTATATTTTTAGAAATGGCTCGTCCAATGATTGAAGACGATAGAAAATTTGTATAGAAGTCAGGAAAAAGTGTCAATATTTTGATGATCATCATTTGCAAGTTTCAGAGCCAAGTTTTGTCAATTTGATGCTCTTTTTAGTTTTATCTACGTTTTCAATAAATCGATCTAATTGGAAAGGAATATAGTATTTATCGACTAATAAGTAATCGCCAGCTGGCATCTTCACCACATTTGAGACTGTGCCTATCTCTCTTTCATCTGCATCAAAAACTTTCATTCCGACTAAATCGTCATAGAAAAAAGTCCCTTTCGGTGCTCTGACTGTCGCTTGAATATCACGATCGATCATCCATTCGATCTGGTTAATATCATCAAACCCTTCTAAACTGATGATTGCAATTTTAGGATTTTTTAAGAAAAAAGATTTGATTTTGTATGTTTGTGGAACTCCATTCTTATTTTTTATTAGAATCTCTTTTCCAACAGCAAATCTTTTGTCTGGTGTAGAAGATGATACTGACACCTTCAGCTGTCCTTTGATTCCAAAAGTATTTACGATATGTCCGATTTTTTTAACTGCCATATTGTTCTCCTTCAGAGAAAAAGAGGGGAGCATAAGCTCCCCAAACTTTATTCGTTAGTCTTGTTGTAATCTTCTAAAGATTCAAAACGAAGATGAATCTTTTTTCTCATATTTTTGGTGGAAACATTGAGAAGCGTTCTGATGGAATCAGAGATGACACCATGACGACCGATCAATTTTCCTAAATCTTCTTTTCCGCAAAGAATAAGATAATTCTGTTCTTTCTTATTGAGATTTTCTGGTTTATCCATTCTCGTGATGGTGAGAACTTCAGGATTGCTAACCAAGGGCTCAACAAGTGAGCGGATATCTTCTGTGAGGTCGAGGTTAGTTCCGTATTCCATGTTTATTTTGCTCCAGTTTTCTTAGTTTTGCTAGCTAAGAATTTCTCATAGACACCAGCTCTCTTTAAAAGTGTCTTGACAGAATCAGAAGGAACAGCACCATATCCTAACCACTTGAGAGCTTCTTCTTCGTTGACGACTAATTTCTCACTATTTGGATCAAAATGACCTAAGTCAGCTAAGCATTCAGAACTGGGTGTTCTGCGAGAGTCACTGACGACGATTCTATAAGTGGGAAGACTAGTTCTACCGATTCTAGCTAATCTAATTTTAACCATTTTTATTGCCTCCTAAATCGTAGCTTTTAAAGTATAGATGAAAGAAAAAAGCCTGTCAAGCTTTTTTACTTAACAGGCTTATGCGAATTTGATTATTGAACGATTACATATATGGTTGTAAATTGTCCTACTGTGATTGTAGCCCTACCTTCTTGACTACCAGCCAATACTTCTATAGTAACCATATAGTCGTTAGGATTGTCATCTTCTTTAATAGAGAACCTTGAAACCACTTGTGTGTTTGAAATTGTGTAGTTGAATCCGGCGGAAATATATCCCCATTCATCGAGTACAAAAGGACCATTTACCGCCTCACCATTTTCATCAGTCACTGCGGCAGATGCAGTTGCGATATTATTTTTATTAGCAGTAATTGTAAATGTCATACCACCATCAGTTAAGTTAAATAGTTCATAAGAAGATTGTTCAGCAACCGCTTCAACAGTTAAATCCAATGTATATAAATTTTCATCAGCCGCGTTACCGATGGTCAAGGTTGTGTCGCCATTAGCAAGCACTGTCCAAAAATTTCTTCCACTCATATCATCATTTGTAAAAGCGATGACCTCTTCATTAGAAGAATCAGTTATCACCAAAGTATCCATATCAATAGCATCAGCAGGTAAAACGTCTAAAGAACTTTGATCGACTACAACGATGTCACCGATTTGTGGTTCTGTATGAACTTGTCCAATTCCAGTTCCCATGTCATTTAAAGAACCGAATTGAACATTCGCTTCATTGATTTGAGAAATAAAACCTGTGTCATAATTTTCTAACAAAGGACTTTTTTCTGTTAATTCCCCATATGTTATGTCTTCTAGAGTTAAACTTGTTTGAGATAAAGAGCTGATATCTAATGGCCTATTCTCATCGGAGTCCCAGTTTTCTGAAGAGATAGAATTATAGCGATAGACAAGAAAATATGTTAAATGAAATTGATCATCTAATTCAGCGGTGATTTCCCAATAATTATAAGTTGTTTCTGTTCTTGAGACATAAGCGTTTGCTAATACAGTATAACCACCATCTTTTTCAAACAATTCATAAGAAGATGTTAGCAAATCTTCATTATTTTCTGGTAGCAATAATGCTTGGAATTCATATAAAGTATTTAGCAAGTCTGGGGATACGCTATTCTCTGCACTATCTCTATCAATCAATTGATTATAAAAAATATCGTTAGGACTGACAGCTTCATCAGTGAGTTTTTTGCGACTCGCCTCTGATATATTTCCAGAAGCATCGGCAGTCACATCATAATATAAATCATTATTGATAGCATAATATCTCGACTCTTCTAAGTCTTGATTTTCATCGTATCTTTCTTCGAGTCTTTGATTTAAGGCGAAGCTATAATGAGTCGTGTCAGTTGTTTCGCCATCAGATATGCTAGGCGCTGTTATTGTATAAGAAAGAGAAGTGATAGAGGATTGCAATGATTCATAACTAGCATTTAATAATGCGTGCAAATCTTTTAATTCATCCGGATATGTTGTCGGAACATCAGGTTCACTTGTTGACGAGCTAGTGTTATCTGGATCAGTAGTGCTTATAGGAGCCGATGGTTGACTTACCGAATTAGAACTTGAATCGGTATCACAAGCTACTAACGAGACAAGTGATACGATTGACAATAAACATATTAGTTTTTTCATAAAACACCTCCCGTGGATATGTGGAAAGTATAAAAGTTTTTACTAATTTTGTTTACTGCTTTTAAAAAAAATATTTTATTTTGATATATGAAAGCCCTAACATTATTCTTTCTTAGCATCTATCTTCTTTATTCTCTTGATATTTTATTAATAAAGATTTTAACTATATGAGTTTTTATAAGGAGGAGACATGAAAAATATTAAATATGTAGGTTTCACCTCATTTTTATTACTTTTGACTTTAGTGTCAGGATGTACAGGTACTTCTTCGACATCAAATTCTTCTAATTCAAGTGCTAAACCATATGATCCCAATTGGCAGCCTGGAGATAATGCATTGGCTGATGCTAAACAACCAAGCGTAAAAAATCCTGCTGGAGAACTGACGGAATTGGGGATGATGAGAAAGTCTTCTGGCCAAAACGCTTTACCTCAAAAAGGACAAGCTAATATCTTAGTTGTACCTGTTGAGTTTTTAATCGCTGATGAAGGGAGTGCTACTGAAAATGAGCTCATCACTAGCGAGCAGAGAGAGGAGCTCGAGCAAGCTTATTTTGGCGCAAGCGATAGTGTTAAATCTTTTTATGACGCTTCTTCTGATGAGCAATTATCACTTGATGGAGTTGTTTCACCAGTAGTGAGATTACCAAAAGATTTTGCAACTTATGTTTTAGCTGCCGCTAATCAAGGAAATGATGCAGTCATCAGTGAAATCACTGATTATATTTATCAGTATTTGTTTGTGGAAACAGAGACGTATTATTCACACGATTTTGATTCTGATGATGATGGAAAAATCGATAATTTAGTAATCGCTTATTCTTGGAGTTACAATTCTTGGATTTTAAATTCCTCTTATGATGATGTTCTATCGAGTTTCTTCAGTGAAAGCACCTATCTCAGTCCTATCTCAAAAGTTAATTCTATGACTTGGACCACTGCTAAAGTTGATGATGAACATGATCAAAAACAATATATTAAAGAAGTAGGACGTGCTCTAGGTTTAGATTATTACTTTGATCAAACCGGATATAGCGATGAAGATGGTGAGGCAAAATATCGAGCTCCTTTAGGTGGCACAGATATCATGGAAGGAGCCGAAGGCAAAGACCACAATTCTTTCAGCAAATATCAGTTAGGATGGATAAATCCAGAGATTTATACTCCATCTGATTTGAGCACAGATAAAGAACTAACTTTAGAACTTGGTGATTCAGTGATTCTTTCATATGCGCAAACAGGTATTTTTGGTGAATACTTAATGTTAGAATTAACTGATTCTGCTGGAGTTAAAGTTTATAAAGTCGATTCTCGTTTAGCCAGAAGAAATGACGGATATTATTATCCGTTTATTGGCGAGACAGAATATACTGATTCTCAGTACACTTATGCGTATTCAAACTCTTCTACTAATCCTTTATATACATATGGAATAGATCAAAATTACGCTTTAGTTTCATTACTCAGTCAAAAGGCTGATAATCGATATATGACTGATTCAGCCATCAGTTTTACAGATGATGACTTGTTTAAGGCGGGAGATTCATTCGGTACTGAAAGCATCATCGAAGGCTTTTACGAAGATTTCCGTTTTGATGGTGATGGCTCCAATGGACCTAAATTAGGAATCATCTTCACCATTGATTCTATCGAGAACAATAGTGCAAAAATCACATTAAGGAGAGCGGCATAATATGAAAAAAGTAAAATTTATTTCTTTATTTGTCCCTTTGCTTCTCGGCGTTAGTGGACAAAATGTTACACTCGCTTCACCAAGCTTAAATGCTGCTAGTGATTATGCTAGTCAAAATTCTGCTCTCGCTGAATTCTTTTCTGGAGCATATTCATTAGAAAGTTCAATCACTTCAAGCTATTCAGATGCTGAATATCGCATGGTGACCGAAACTGACGATTCACATCTCAATATTTCAATTTACACTTCGACAGGAGCATTGGTGTCTTCGAATCATTATCGCAATCAAAACAATTATACAATTTTAGATACTTTGACCATCAGCAATGAAGTCACTTCAACGAGCGTTGTTGATACTGAACAATCACCAGTCAATTTTAGAAATTATTTTTCTGGTCCTTTTGCGACGATGACAACTGCTAGTCGCATCGCCTCTTCCTTTGATGTCACCGAGTCGGAAGGACAATTGGTTTATACTGCTAATGACATCGGTCTCGGTTATGTTTTAAATGACTTTTTAAATAATTTCCAATCTTTTGATTCGTTTAGCTGGGATATCACCACTAAACAACAATATATAAAAGATTTAAATGTTGTAACTGATATGACAGGTACACCTTTATCGATGTCCTTTTATTTGGTGACTGCTGATAAATTTGGTGGTGTGTATGAAAAGATAGAAGCTGAGTTTTCTCATCTTGATTCTGTTGCTAATCTAGCCCCGATGACATCATCTTTAGGCGAAGAAAGCGAAGAGTATTTGGCATTGTCTAACGCATTAGACAATTTAGAGACTAATTTATTAGGTGGTAATTTTACTCAAAGCATTGATATGGGAGAACATGGTGTTCAAACTCAACAAACAACTTATAACAATTATTATGACTTTGATGCTGCTGGAGCATTGGAAGACACCGAACATCTCAATTACATGTTCTCTAATTATGAATTGACAGATGCTGATCAAGGACGCACATATACTGGTCTAAAATTCGGTACTATCTATTTGAATGATGGAAATCAAACAAGCCTAGATGCCTATTATGGATATGCTGTGTCACCAGATTCAGAATTTTCTGGTATCATCGGAGCTGATTATTATGAGACATTAACTAGCGCTTTACCACGTATGGATATGCTCAGCCCAGCATTCTTTACTTATGATTCGAATAGCAAAGTCTATACTTTTGACTTAGCTAATTTCCCTTATCTTGATTATACATTTGGTTTTTCAGTTTTAGATGTTCTCTTTGGTGTAGGTGATTATTTATCGCATGTGCAACCAACCTATACTAGTGATAGCAGCTATAATTTTGGTTTCTCATCATTGACAATTGATTTGAATGATGCTGATAAACCTGTCTTTGCTTTGACTTATCAAACACAATCAGGCGATATCAATACTACAACTACTTATTTTGATGCGTTTGGCACGACTGATTTGAGAGCCGATGAAAATATCGCTGAGTGTTTAGACGTCTTAGATCGTATAGGTGTCTAAGGAGGAACGACATATGAGATTGAATTATTCGTTTATTTCTTTGAGCTTAGTAGCATTAGGCTTATCGGTGTTCCATGGTGCTGATAGCACACAAACAGTTTATGCTGCTTCTAAAGCTGCTGCTTCTACCACTTCCCAAGAAACAATTATTGAAGCATTGAGAGGATTAGTCACAGTCGATGCCTCATATACTGAAACTATCACTTATGATAGCCAAGATATGCAGTATTTGAATTCTACTGATACCTATGAAGTGACAAGAGACTATGGCTATATTGTTGAGGAAGATGGTTCACATGTGGAAGCTGTCAGATTTTTTGATGATACCTCTTCTACTATTTATTACAAAGGCGATGATAATTATGCCTATTATGAAACATTAAAAGCTGATAATACTGTTGAAACTCATACGATTATAGATACTGGTGTCGGTTTGCCGATTGCTTATTCGAAATATTTTAGAAATCCTTGGAATTATATCAGTGCTGATGATATTTCTGATGATTTGATATTAGATACTCATAAGGCTTCTTTCCTTTTAGAGACATACTTTGGAATTGAAAGAGGTGTTGCTGAGGCGAGACTAATTATTGACGAACAAGGATTACCGACTGGCATCGATATCACAGTAGCTGATTTAGTCAGAGGACAAGGTTCATCTGATGGATCTTTTATCGAAAGCACATCCCATATCGACATGACTCTTTCGTATAAATATGGTGAGACTGATTTACGTCATTTATCTCCTAGCACTAATTCTAACCCAGAGTTAGAGACTGCTATTGGTAATTTAGGCAGTAATTTCACTATGACCATGACTTCATCTGCCTTAGCGGTGCCTTTCACAATCTATTCGACTGATGATTATGTGTTTGTTCACAGCAGTATCCAAAAGTCTGTTGCGACTGGTGATATGCTTCTCAGATATGAAACAGCCATGGCTCGTTATTCAGCTTTCACTTATAATGAATCCACAAATAGTTGGACTCGCAGCGGTTATTTAGAAGATATCAGTGCTCTTTTGCCAGGTGTATTCAGCGGCTCAATCAACACTGCCTTATTTGGTGAAGTCTCCGACGGAATTTATTCATTGATTCCTGATAGTGTTGGCACTGGTGCTTGTGAGCTTATGATTCCAGTCTTACAAGGCTTTGACACAATCGGTTTATCAGGCTATGTCAAGGTGCAAGATGGTCGTGTTACTGCTTTATCTAGCACTTATGACTATTCAGTCACACCGGTTACCTTAACCGTTTCTGTCACTGATTATACAAGCACTGTTTTACCCAGTTATGTTGATGTTGAGAGCTTATAGAAAGGAGCGCTTATGAACAAAAAAATAGTATTGATCATACCTTTATTATTATCTTCAACTTTAATTTCTTGTGATGAAAATGCTAATTCTTCTGGCGGACCTCAAACCGCTCAAAGCAGATTATTAGCTAGCGTAAAACATGTCAATCATCGTGCTCATGTAGAACAGACTAATAGAACAACATATCCCAGAAATACTAGTACTGGTGTTGTCGGATTAGGAATCGATCACTCTTTAGATTTCGCTTATTCTTATGATAATGGTGAAAGAGCATATTCTACTAGCGGCTATTCTACTCATTTTAACATCGATAACCAAACTGGCGAAATCATCGAATCTACTATCACTGAATATAATGTTCAAACTTCGAGAATTTTTGAAGAAGAAGGCACTGGTTTAGCTTTGATTGAATCGATGAATCCAGATAATACCGTCACTACTGCTTATGCTTCTGATTATGATGAGACCACTGCTATTTACACTCCTCTCTCATTCGCTAATAATTTCTCTAATCCATGGGACTATATCGAAGAGAGCGATTTGACACTCGGAGATGATGGCAATTTCCATTTGAGTAGTGACAAGGCTGAATTCTTATTAGAGTCTTATGCATTGAGCGGAACCAATATGGTTACAGACGCTATCATTACTACTGATGAACAAGATGCGCTTAAAGAAATCGAATTTGTGATGCCAGATTATGAGACGAGTTCTTACGTTCGTAAGACCTCTGTCACAATCACATATTCTGATTTTGGTGAACTGACTAAAATCGAACATTTGACCCCGTTTGAAAATGACAATCCTGAATTGGCGGAAGCGTTCAAATGTTTAGATAATGCTACTTCCTTTACTTATAGAAAGCAGTTTGGGGATTCATTTTCTGCTTTTGAGCCGACCGATACGACCGGTTATTTCACTCAAGATGCTATTTTCTTCCATCAAAGAGCTGATGAACATCCGAATGAATTTTACACTGATGGAGATGACTATGATTATCTCTCCAAGAAGAATCCTAGAGATGGAAAATATTACGGATTTATGTATGATTTGATCGAATTAGGTTTTGTCCCGGCTATGCTTTCTGATACTCAACAATTAGTCAAAGATTCTTTCATTGATAATGGGCCTAGCTTTGGTCAATTATCTGCGGCTCTCTTTAGAAAAACTGGTGATTTGACTTATGAAGTCGAGCCGAGCATCACTTCTTGGATCGGTCAATATTTTGACAATGGTTTTGATGGTGTCCATTCTGATATTTTAAGCACTTCTACTCTTTCTTGCGTAGTTTATTTGACATCAGATAAAAAGGCGATTGATAAAGTTGAAGTCGGCGCTGACATCGGAACTGGTGAAACTATCATAACTTATACTCTTTCTAATATAAATTCTACTGAAATTCCTGAATTTGCTTTAGAAGCTATATCAGAGGCCACCTTCGATTAAAAATATTCTATTTATTGAACTGAGAACTGCTATCGATGTCGATAGCAGTTTTTTATTGCTCAGATATTAGATTATGAAAAAAAGCTGAACCATTTTTAGGGTTCAGCTTTAGTTTGTCACTTTATTTAAATTCAAGTATAAATAAGAAAACGATTTAGTTATTAGTCAGCTTTGACTTCTTCAGCCTTAGCTTCTTTTGCTGCTTTAGCTTTTTCTCTATTGGCAGCTTTTTTCTTGTCAGCATTGGTCTTAGTCGCAGCTAAATTAGCAGCGATTTTGTCTTTGCGGATAATCTCTTCAAGACGAGCAGCTTTACCTTTTCTGTTTCTTAAATAATAAAGCTTCTTTCTTCTGACTTTACCATGCTTGATGACTGAGATAGAAGAGATGATGGGGGAGTTGACAAAGAAGTTTCTTTCAACGCCAACACCAGCAGAATCTTTTCTGACGATGAAGGTCTTATTTGAGCCACTGCCTTTAGTAGAGATGACAACGCCTTCAAAAGCTTGTTGTCTTTCTTTGTTTCCTTCACGGATGGTGACCATGACTCTGATGGTATCACCAGTGATGAAATCAGGGATGTCGTGTCTGATCTGAGTAGCAGTGATCTCTTGAACTAAGTTTTTGTTCATAAGTGCTTTCTCCTTTGGAAATAATTGTGTTGTCCCTATGTTCATAGGTAGTGACGCCCCTAGCGGACCACAGGTAAGCTTTTAAAGCATTGTTCAATATACTACTAGATAATATGTTTTTCAAGAAAGTTTTAAAAAAATCTTGCAACTTACTCATCCTGTCATTATAATTTCTTAGGTTAGGCATATTATGCATTTTTTATGCTCTAACAAGATGTGGGAAGCCTTGACAACTGGTAAAACCACACACGGAATTCAATAAAGGAGGAATTCATCGTGAAAAAAGTCACTAGAGTTCTGATCATCAGAGCTGAAGGCGGAGGTGCTAACCCCGCGAAATTAGGACAAAAACTCGGTCCTTTTGGTATCGGCGGTAAATTCTGTCAAGAATTTAACTTGAAGACTGCTGATCGCAAAGGCGAAATTGTCCCATGCGTTCTTACCATTTATGAAGATCGCACTTTTGATATGGAGTTTAAAACCACTCCTGTCACTTATCTTCTTTTGAAGGCTGCTGGTATTGAAAAAGGTCGTAAAGGTCCTGATCACGGAGGCACTCCAAAGCAGATCGTTGGTCATGTCAAGAGAGATGAAGTCAGAAAGATCGCTGAATATAAGCTCAAAGACCTTAACGTTGATTCAATTGAAGCTGCTATGAGATGTATCGAAGGTTCTGCTAAATCTATGGGCATCGCCATCGATGACTAAAGGAGAGAATGACCATGAAGAAATTAGCAAAAAAATACGCTGCTAGCTTAAAGCTAGTTGATAAAACTAAAAAATATTCTATTGATGAAGCTTGCGAATTAGTTAAAAAGACTGCCACTGCTAAATTTGATGAATCTATCGATGTCAGTTTTAATCTCAATATCGATCCTAAACAAGCTGATCAACAATTAAGAGGAACTATTGTTCTCCCTCATGGAAATGGAAAAACCAAGAGAATCTTAGCTATCACTGATAAAGTTGAAGCTGCTAAGAGCGCTGGCGCAGATTATGTCGGTCAACAAGATATGCTCGACAAAATCTCTAAAGAAAACTGGTTTGATTTCGATGTGATTGTCGCTACCCCTAATATGATGGGATTATTAGGTAGAATGGGTAGAGTTTTAGGTCCTAAAGGCTTGATGCCTAACCCTAAGACTGGTACAGTCACCCCTGATATCGCTTCTGCTATCAAAGAGATTAAAAACGGTAAGATCTCTTATCGTAATGATAAAGACGGCAACCTAGCTATCAACTTTGGTAAAGCCAGCTTTGATGCTAAAGCTTTAGCTGATAACCTCAAGGCTATCGTCGATACTGTCAACAGAGTCCGTCCTGCTTCTGTCAAAGGTACCTTCATCGTTTCTTGCACCATCGCTTCCACCTATGGTCCTGGTATCAAAGTCGCTCTCTAATCTCATCTAAAACCCTATTTAATTAAGGTGTTCCAATATACCTAAGACAGTAACTGCTTAACACATAATTTCAAGCTCAATTTGTTACCGAGGTTATGAAAAAATCTGAACGTATATTGTTAACATACACCATACTTATTCACAAAAAGGAGGTGAAAGCATGAATCAACAGATCTTAGCCCAAAAGAAAGAAACTGTTAGCAAACTCAATGAGATTTTAAAAGCTTCTCATTCCGCTATCATCGTTTCTTATTCTAGCTTATCAGTCGCTGAGATCAACAGCTTACGCAAGAGTCTTAAAGAATCTGGCGCTAAGCTCACAGTGCAAAAGAATGCACTCATGAAGAAGGCTATCGATGAAGATGGTCTTTCTGCATTAGACGCTTGCTTAAAAGGACCTAGCGCTTTGGTCACTTCTGCTGAAGAAGGTGCCGGCTTAAAGGTTCTCAATGATTTCAAAGAAGCTCATAAGCAATTCGTCATCAAAGGCGGTATGATCGGTGGAACCTATTGCGATGAAGCTAAGTTAGCTGAATTAGCTCCTATCGGAACCAAGAGCAACGCTCTTGCAAGCTTACTTTCCACATTACAATCACCACTCGTTATGTTCGCTCTTACCCTTAAGGCTGTTGGCGAAAAAGCCTCAGCTTAATGTCGTTTGTCGTCAAAAACCATTAATTGGAGGAAAATTAAAATGGCTAAACTCGTTAAAGAAGATGTCATCGCCGGTCTTAAGGAGATGAACTTAGTTGAAATCATGGATCTCGTCCATGCTATTGAAGAAGAATTTGGTGTCAAGGCTGCTGCCGCTGTCGCTGCTCCTGCTGCTGGCGGTGCTAAAGCTGCTGAAGGACCTTCTGAAGTTTCTGTTATTCTCAAGTCCTTCGGTTCTGCTAAGATCCCTGTCATCAAGGCTGTTGTCGCTATCACTGGCTTAAGCTTGATGGATGCTAAGAAGATCGTTGATGGTGCTCCAGCTCCTATCAAAGAAAAGATTTCTCCTGCCGCTGCTGAAGATATCAAAAAGCAACTCGAAGCTGCTGGCGCTGAAGTCGAAATCAAATAACCGTAGTATTGCTTTTTAGAATTTTATCACCCACCCTGTCATTTTGATGGGGTGGGATTAGTTGTCTATAAGGAGTTTGTAAAATATTTAATTCAAACTTTATTTAAATCCTTAAACAACGCTAAAAGTCCGCGTTTTTGCGGAAGAAAACGACAGAGGTAATAATATGGGTGAAACTTTAGATTTGAGCCAATACAAACTTACTGAGAATGGTCGTATTGACCTTTCTAAAACTTTTTCTTCGGTTCCACTTCCTAATCTTTGCGATATTCAATTGAAATCTTTTAAGTGGTTTGTTGAAGAAGGTGTCAATGAAGTCTTTAAGGATGTGTTCCCTGTCTTTAGTAATAAAGACTCTCGCGCACATTTGATCGATACTGATCAAGTCGCTGAACTTGATTATGTCTCCTGCGAATGGGGTAAGCCGAAGCATGACTATTTTGAATGCAAGGTCTCTGCTTTGACTTATTGCGCTCCATTACATGTCAAGCTATTATTGAAACATCCAGATGGAACGATCATCGAAGACAAGATTTTTATGGGCGATTTTCCTTGGATGACACCATCAGGCACTTTTATCGTTAACGGTTCTGAAAAGTGTATCGCTTCACAATTAGTCCGTTCACCGGGTGCTTATGTCTCCAAGAAGATCGATGAAGCAGTTTTAAAGAAAACCGATAACGATTTGAAGAATGACAGCACCATCGTCTATGGTTCTGATATCATTCCTTCTCGCGGTATCTGGTTAGAGTTCTTGACTGATTCTCGTGATTTCTTATCGGTTCGTATCGATAAGCAGAAGAAGGTTTCTGCTCTGACACTTCTCCGCGCTATCGGTCTTGTTTCAGATGGCGAAGACTTAGAGGAACAAGTCGTGGTCGATGAAGAAGGCAATACCACTTCTGTGACTGGTATCAAAGGCCTTTTCGGCGATAATGATTTCTTGAATAAAGCTATCGAGAAGACTCCTATTGATACTAAATACACCGCTTCTAGACGCTCTTCTAAAGCCATCGGTGAAATCTTCACTAAACTTCGTCCAGGTGAACCTTATACTATCGATTCAGCTACTAATTTGCTCAAGCAACGTTTCTTTGAAAATGAACATTATGATTTAGCTAGAGCTGGTCGCTTTAAGATTCATGAAAAATTAGGCATTTATAATCGTTTACCAGGTCAAGTCTTAGCTGAAGATTTGATCAGCAAAGATGGCGAAGTCGTCTATCCTGAAGGTCATCGTCTTTCCATCGAGGATGTTCTCAAGCTTAAGAATGAACATTTCTTTGAAGACAATGATGCCCATACTATTTATCTCTCTTGCAACACCCAATTAGATACACATAACAAAGTCAATATTGTCAAAGTTAAAGATCCTAATGGCTCTGATAAAATCGTTCATATCATTGGAACTGATTTAAATATCACTGAGACATATATCACTATCCCTGATATCATCGCTTCTCTCTCTTATATGTTGAACCTCACCGATGGTATCGGTGAAGTCGATGATACCGATCATTTAGGTAATAAACGTGTCCGCTGCGTCGGAGAACTCATCCAAGATAAGTTCAGAGTTGGTTTAGCGAAGATGAAGAGAACGATCCATGACCGTATGTCTACTTCTGATCTCACTCAATTGACCATTCCTTCTTTGATCAATATCAAATCTTTGACAAGCGCTGTCAATCAATTCTTTAACTCTGATTCTTTAGCTCAGTTCATGGATCAGACTAACCCATTAGCTGAGCTCACAAACAAACGTCGTCTTTCAGCTTTAGGTAGAGGCGGCCTCACTAGAGATAGAGCTTCTTCTGCTGTTCGTGACGTTCATCCTACTCACTATGGACGTATCTGTCCTATCGAAACACCTGAAGGTCAGAACATCGGTCTTATCAGCAATTTAGCTTGCTATGCTCGTATCAACGAATACGGATTTATCGAGACTCCTTATCGCCCTGTTCACAAACACATCATCGATAATAACCCTGAACATGTTCAATGGCTCACCGCTGATGGTGAAAGAAATCACATCATCGCTCAAGCTGCTTTAAATATCAATTCTGATGGTGAGATTCTCGATGAGATCGTTTCCGCTCGTCAAAATGGTGAATATATCACCGTTAGAAGAGACGAGATCGACCTGATCGATGCTTCTCCAAAACAGATCGTTTCTATCGCTGCTGCTTGTATTCCATTCCTTGAAAACGATGATGGTAAGAGAGCTTTGATGGGCTCTAACATGCAGAGACAAGCTTTGCCGTTATTATCACCTCATGCTCCTTATGTCGGAACTGGTTTGGAAGATAAGATCGCTCATGACTCCGGCGATGCTTTATTAGCTGCCGAAGATGGTATCGTCACTTATGTCGATTCTAAAAAGATCATCCTCAAGCATGACGATGATAATCAAGAACACACTTATGTTTTAAGAAAATATATCCGTTCTAATAAGAGAACTTGCATCAATCAGACTCCGATCGTCAAAGTTGGCGATCATGTCAAACGCGATGCGATCATCGCTGATGGTCCTTCTATGGAAAACGGTGAATTAGCTTTAGGTCAAAACGTCCTCATCGCTTTCACCACATGGCATGGTTACAACTACGAAGATGCTATCTTGATCTCTGAGAGATGCGTCTCTAAAGATTTATTCACCAATATCATCATTGAAGAATATTCTGTGGAAAGAAGAAAGACCAAGCTCGGCGATGAAGAATTCACCCGTGATGTTCCTAATCTTTCTGAAGAAAGAAAAGCTTATTTGGATGAGCACGGTGTTGTTATTCCCGGTGCTGAAGTCAAAGAAGGTGATATCTTAGTTGGTAAAGTCACACCTAAGGGTGAAGTGACTGAAACTAACAACGATCACTTGCTCAAGTCCATCTTCTCTTCTAAGAGCGACGAAGATAAAGATTCTTCATTGAGAGTTCCTCACGGCGGTGAAGGTATTGTTTTAGATGTCAAGACCTTCAGCCGTTCTAAAGGCGATGAATTACCACCTGATGTTTTAGAGAGCATCAAAGTGTATGTCGTTCAAAAGAGAAAGATCCAGATCGGTGACAAGATGTCCGGTCGTCATGGTAATAAGGGTGTTATCTCCAAGATTTTACCTGTTGAAGATATGCCTTATATGCCAGATGGTACTCCGATCGATATCCTTCTTTCTCCGATGGGTGTTCCCTCCCGTATGAATATCGGTCAAGTTTTGGAAGTCCAATTAGGTTTGGCTTGCCAAAAGTTAGGTATCAAAGTATCCACTCCGGTCTTTGATGGTGCTACCAATGAAGAGATTGCTCAATTCATGGATAAAGCTGGTATCGACGCTGATGGCAAGACTGTTTTATATGACGGTCAAACCGGTGAGAGATTCGATTCTCGTATCGCTGTCGGTGTCATGTATATGATCAAACTCGATCACATGGTCGAAGATAAATTACATGCTCGCGCTATCGGCCCTTATTCTTTAGTCACTCAACAACCTTTGGGCGGTAAAGCTCAAAATGGTGGTCAGAGATTCGGTGAAATGGAAGTCTGGGCTCTTGAAGCTTATGGTGCTGCTCATACCTTACAAGAGATGCTCACCATCAAATCCGATGATATGGTCGGTCGTAACCAAACCTATGAAGCTATCTTGAAAGGCAATCCGATACCTAAACCCAATATGCCTGAATCGACTCGTGTCTTGATCAAAGAGTTACAAGGCTTAGCCATCGATGTCACTCTCTTCGATGATAAGAATCAAGAGATCAATATGAACACCATCGCTGAAGAAGCTGAACGCAGTTCTCGTAAGATTCATCACGACATCGCTAACTATGATACGAAGCACGAAGAACAATTAGAGATGGAAAGAGCAAGAAATGCTCATTTAGATGAAGAGCCTCTTATCGAAGAGGAACAGAGTCATTATGAAACTGAAAGCAGTGATGATGACGAAGATGAGAACAACTAAGGAGGTCAGGATAGAATGTTTGATCTCAACAAATTAAAATCCATTAAAATCGGATTAGCTAGCCCAGAAGAAATTCGTTCTTGGGGTAGAGGTGAAGTCACTAAACCTGAAACCATCAACTATCGTTCTCAAAAGCCCGAACCTGATGGTCTCTTCTGCGAAAAGATTTTCGGTCCTGTCAAAGACTATGAATGTCATTGCGGACGTTATAAGAAAGCTTCTTACATCGGCAAAGTTTGCGAAAAGTGCGGTGTAGAAGTAACCATGAAGGCTGTCAGACGTGAACGTATGGGTTATATCAATTTAGCTTTCCCTTGCACTCATATCTGGTATGTCAAAGGCGCTCCTTCGAAGATGGGATTGGTTTTAGGAATCCCGCCTAAGCAATTAGAAGAAGTCGTCTATTTCGTTTCACATATTGTCACTAATCCTGGTATCTCAAAGATTTTGACTTATCGCCAGGTCTTAGATGAAAAAGCCGGCCGTGAAGTTTTATCTTCCGTTATCGAAAAAGAAATTTTAGAAGCTGGATTAGTCAATGAAGGCGAATCCGATTATGTCAAAGCTCAAACCTTTATCGCTTTGAGTAAAAAACGTAATCAACCGTTCGACTTCTTCACTATTTCTAAGTTCATCAGCCGCTATTTAGGCGCTAGTTTCGGCATCGGTGCTGAAGCCGTTTTGAAGCTTTTAAAAGAGATCGATCTCGACAAAGAAATCAGAGATGTCACCGCCGACTTAAAAGAATCTAGCGGTGATAAAAACCAAAAGAGAATCAAAGCCATCAAACGTTTAGAGGTTTTAGAGTCCTTTAAGAATTCTAACATCAAACCGGAATGGATGGTCTTGACTGTTTTACCTGTCATCCCACCGGATTTACGTCCGATGATGCAACTCGATGGCGGCAGATATGCCACTTCTGATCTCAACGATTTGTATCGTCAGGTCATCATTAAGAACAACCGTTTAAAACGTGAACAAGAAGAGCACGCTCCGAACGTTATCATGATCAACGAAAAGCGTATGCTTCAAGAAGCTGTCGACGCTTTGATCGATAACGATCGTCGTAATAAGCCTTCCGCTTCTTCTTCCGGTAACGTTCTCAAATCCTTATCTTCTACTTTAAAGGGCAAACAAGGTCGTTTCCGTCAAAATCTTTTAGGTAAGAGAGTCGATTATTCCGGCCGTTCAGTCATCGCTGTCGGACCTGAGCTCAATATGGATGAGTGCGGTTTGCCTCGTGAGATGGCTGTTCAACTCTTCCGTCCTTTCATCGCTCATTATTTGCTCAATGATAAAGATTCCGGTGTCACTTCTCAACGTCAAGCTGATGAGTTGATTGCTAGAGAAGATCCTCGTGTCTATGATGCTATCGATGTCATCGCTAAGAATCACCCTGTTCTTCTAAACCGTGCTCCTACTTTGCACCGTTTAGGTATCCAGGCTTTCCGTCCGATCCTCATCGATGGTAAAGCTATCCGCTTACATCCATTAGTCTGCCCTGGCTTCAACGCTGACTTCGATGGTGACCAGATGGCTGTTCACGTTCCGCTTTCTCGTCAAGCCCAAGCTGAAGCTATGTGCTTGATGTTAGCTAACCGCAATATCTTGAAGCCTTCTGATGGTAAACCGATCTGCGTTCCTTCTCAGGATATGATCTTCGGTAACTATTATTTGACTCTCGAAGATAACTGGGATATCGATGAGATGTATGCTAAGTATTATGAAAAGCGTCATGATTTAGAGATGGCTGAGAAATTCCGTAGCTATAAAGCTTATGAAGGTAAAGTCTTCTCTGATCCTGATACAGCTATTCTTGCTTATCAAAACGGTCTCTTATCACTCAGAACCAGAATCTATGTCCCTGGTAAGTCTTTAGGCAAGACTTGCTTCACTCCTGAACAAGAAAAAGCTTATCTGTTCACCACTGTCGGCAAATTGATCTTCAACTCTATCTTCCCTCTCGACTTCCCTTATATCAATTTCTCCATCATCGGTGATAAGAATGGTAAGAAAGAATATGCCGATAATTTCGTTAAAACTCCGGATTCTTTCTTCGTCACTGTCAAGCAAGCTTATGATGCTTGTATCGCTTCTGGAAAATTCCATGAAGGTGATGATTTTGATCCGATGAAGGAATACGCCCATGTGCAACCTTTGCGTTCACCTATCAATAAGAAGGGTATTCAAACCATGATGGACTTCGTCTTCCGTAAGTATGGCGCTGTCGAAACCGCTCATATCATGGATCTCTTCAAGAACCAAGGCTTTGATTATTGCACTAAGTCTGGCTTGACCATCTCATTAGATGATATGAAACCTTTGGATGGCAGAAATAGCCTCTATGAAAAAGGGCGTGAAAAGATTGCTGAGATCTCTACTAACTTTGAATTAGGCTTCTATACTGAAGAAGAGAGACATAACGCTGTCATCGATTATTGGAACAAATTGAAGGATGGACCAATCGCTGATTTATTAGCTGAACGTATGAAATCCGCTCCTAGAAACCCGATGTTCATGATGATGGAATCTGGTGCTAGAGGTTCTAAGGATAACTACATGCAGCTCATCGGCATGAAAGGTTGTATGCTTGACTCTACCGGTAGAGCTATCGAAGTCCCTGTCACTTCCTGTTATGCTGATGGTCTTTCTGTCTCCGAATACTTCACTTCTACTCACGGTACTAGAAAGAACGGTTCTGATACGGCTTTAAAGACTGCTGACTCTGGTTATTTGACCAGAAGATTAGTCGATGTCTCTCACAATATGGTCATCCGTGAAGAAGATTGCCATTGTGATAGAGGTATCGTCGTCAAAGAATTACGCGATGATAACAACGAACTCATCGCTTCCTTATATGATCGTTTAGTCGGCCGTTTCTCTATGAGAGATGTCATCGATCCGAAAACTGGTGAAGTCATCATCGAAGGCAATAAGCTCATCGATGAAGATGTTGCAAGTAAGATCGTCAAAGCCGGCATCACTGAGGTTGAAATCCGTTCAGTTCTCACTTGTGAATCCACTGATGGTGTTTGCGTCCACTGCTATGGTCGTAACTTAGCTACTGGTAAGCTTGCTACTATCGGCGATACAGTCGGTATCATGGCTGCTCAATCCATCGGTGAACCTGGTACTCAGCTCACCTTGAAGAACTTCCACACTGGTGGTGTTGCTGGTCAGAAAGATATCACTACCGGTCTACCTCGTGTCCAAGAGTTATTAGAAGTTAGAAATCCGAAAGCTAAAGATTTAGCTTTGATCACTACTATCAGAGGTGTGGTCACCAAGATCACTGAACAAGGCTTAAGACATGTTTTTGTCATCACAAATGAATTAGAAGAGAAGACTTTCACTTCTTATCCGAACTCTGTTCCTGCTGTCACTGAAGGTCAAGAGGTCAAAGCTGGTCAAGCTTTGACTAAAGGTCATATCAATCCGAAAGACTTATTGGATTGCACTGACTTAGCGACTGTCAGAAACTATTTGATCAAAGAGGTTGAGGCAGTTTATTCTTCTAACGGTATAGCGATCGCTGATAAACACCTTGAAATCATCGTCAAACAGATGACCAACCGCTTATTGATCATCAACTCTGGTAATACTGATATGTTACCTGGTCAAAAAGTCTCTTTGATCGAATTCACTGAAAAGAACAGAAAGATCTTAGCTCATGCGGGTAATCCTGCTGTCGGCCGTCCGATCGTCATGGGTATCACCAAAGCGGCTCTTGATACCGAGAGCTTCTTAAGCTCTGCTTCCTTCCAGGAGACCACTCGTGTTCTCACCGATGCGGCTATCAAAGGTAAGGTCGATCATCTCAAAGGCTTGAAGGAAAATGTCATGATCGGTAAGCTTATCCCTGCTGGTACTGGCATCGTTCCTCTTCCTGGATTCGATGAACCTGAAGAAGATAAAAACGGTAACCAACTTCTTAAGTAAGATATGAATAGGCTATAGTCTATCGGCTATAGCTTTTATTGCAGCCATAGTTCAGTGGTAGAACGATAGCTTCCCAAGCTGTATATGCGGGTTCGATTCCCGTTGGCTGCTCCAGTCTTTAGTTGACATTTATATTAATTAAAAAAATATATAAACCGCTACTTACATTAGTTGAATCTATGCTAATAAGAGTAGTGTTTTTTTTATACTTGGTTGAACTTTTAAAAGTGCTAGAGCGGACTTTGAAATGTAAATGTAAATATTTTACATCACGCTTAAATTCAGTTCCATTTTTTGATAAAGTTAAAAAA
>CASDVP010000009.1 GCA_949284445.1 uncultured Bacillota bacterium | reverse complement strand
AGTTTTCAAAGAGCGATAATAGCCTTCTTTTCAGAAGTGCGGATAAAATTGTATCATTCTCGTTTTTGCTAGTCAACAACTTTTTTTATTTTTTTTATTTTGGCAAAATTTCTTTTGTTTTTTCGTATTTTTCAATCAATTTAACTCTTTCAGAATGTTTTCCTTTTAGTGGTTTTGACTCTAGAAAAATCACTGTTCTTCTTATGATATCTTCAACCGACATAAACTTGGCACCAAAAGCGATCATGTTTGCTTCATTGTGCTCAACAATTAAATGGCTTGTTTCATCATTGTATGCTATACCACAGCGAATGCCTTCTACTTTGTTAGCACACATACAAACACCTTCACCAGAATTACATATTAATATGCCTTTTTCTGCAAGACCATTTTTAACACACTCAGCAGCTTGAAATGCATAATATGGATAATTGCAAGACTCCTGACTGAAACAGCCAAAATCGGATATTTCAACATCATAATGTTTTGTTAAATAGTCGATTAAGGCTTTTTTTGCCAAAAAGCCTCCATGATCACAACCAATAGCTAATTTCATTTTCAAAATTTAGTACTATTTATTATTTTCCCAATAGTACTCTCTCCTTTTTAGGGAATTTTTTATGCCTGTTGAAATTCTTTTACAATTTCGTCGAAAGATAGTTCGCCTTGTCTTATCAGCTTAATCCCATCTACCAACGATATTATAGTGGTTGGAATAAAAGAATCACACTTTCCATCTACAACACATGTCACTAAGGGCTGATCAGAAAATGTCGATATAACACTATTACAATTATATAATGGTGGTTCACTAGAGAAATTGGCACTAGTGACCTGCAATGGATAGTTTAAGTCATTTAATAAATTCAACAATTTATCAAATTTCGGAATTCTGATACCAACTACCCCAGTACCCAAATGTGTTTGCCAAGGTACATTGGCTTTTGCTTTTAATAGAATTGTTAAAGGACCAGGTAAATATTTGGTAATTATTCTTTGTGCTTTGCTATCGATAACAAAATAATCCTTTAAAGGAAATTTAGTTCCGCACATAACTGAAACAGGTTTGTTTATTGCCCGTTGCTTAACTGAAGTTAATTTCAAAAAAGCCTGTGGGCTATCCCATCTAATTCCTAGACCATACACCGTTTCAGTAGGAAATGCTACAACATTTCCAGACTCGATATCTTTTTTTAATTCTGCGGACTCAAATTCAACTAACTTCATACTGATTTATTTCTGACTTTAAAACTTTAAAGAAACATCTTGTTTCTTGGCTTCCTCAACTTTAAAGAACTCACATGGACTGCAGTGTATCATTCTTGCAATAATAGAAGATGGATAAGTGACAATATCCTGATTATAAATGGAGACATTAGAGTTATAAATTCTTCTAGCGGCTAATAAGTGTTCTTCTACTTCATTAACGGAATTTTGCAAATTGACAAAAAGGGTATCTGCTTTAAGTTGTGGATAATTTTCAATAAGGGCAGAAATGTTTGCTGATAATTTGCTTAAATCATTATTCAGCTCAGACAAAGACTTCATGTCTGTGGATTTGGTAGCATTGGCTCTTGCTAAAGTGACTTCAATCAATGTTTGACTTTCGTGCTTGATATAGCCTTTGCAAACATCTACTTGCTTAGTTAATAAATCAAACCGCTTATTTAAAGCCACTTCAATATCAGATGCAGATTCATCAATTTTAACTTTTAATCGTTTAAAATAATTGGCTTTTGCAATCCCCCAAAAAATGACAAACAAAATCAGTAATACGAAAATACCACCTATAGATAATCCAACAATAGTACCAGCACCTATTAAAAACATAAACATTATTCCTTTCTATGCGGATTTAAGATATTGACAAAACTGCTTTGTTTAGGATTGATCGATTTCCAGTATTGATAATATTCTTGATAATCATAACCATAATGAGTACATAGATTTTTAACTATAACTGGCAGGTCAGATTCGTATGTCTTTTTAATAGCATTAAATTTGATCACATCGGCATCAGTACTTGGATCAAGATCCATTTTTGAAGGGTTATTGATCAAATCATCGCAATAGGCGATAGCCGCATTCATTTCTCTTTCGTGTCTTTCCTGGGTGGTTTCGATGTGTTTTTTCTCACCTCTAGCAACTTGTCTTCTCGGGAGACCTTCTAAGCCATACTTAGAACGCCATAATCCGATAGCACCAGCTGCTCTAGTCTTTCCAAGAATGCGTAATGAGATCCCATTATCCGTAAAAACTTTGTAGGGGTCTTCACCAGCTTTGATCGCAGTGATAACCTTCTCCACAAACTCATCTGTGAAAGTTATTTTTGATTGGGTACATTTGAGAACATTAGGATTCTTGTTGAAAACGCGTTGTGCGTTTTTAGTGAATTTTTTTGTTGCCATATTTTTTACTCCTTTTTGCTTTATTAACTATTACTACTAGCTGATCCATCATCAGAATCACTACTATTACTATTTGGCAAAATTTCTTTGACTACTCCTGGGCGTTCGACGCTCTTAACAGATGGCTGAAAAGTTTTTCTCAAGGACATAATTGAAGCATTATCTGTCTTTATCAGCAATACTGGAATACCAGAATAACTTTCAATATGTTCTGCAAAGGTTTCAATAGTAATATTTATTTTACTAAATTGTGCATCATCAATAAATAACATAGCTATTCTTGAGGGATCATTAGCACCTGTAGCACAGGCATATTTGAATTCATCAAGAGTGATCGGCTTTCCACCACAAGAAGCTGTGATAACAATTCGTGATGGATTAGCATCTAATAATTTATCAACTGCTGTATAAAAGTCATCATAACCAGGATACATAACAATGTTATGTGGGTTCTTAGCAAGAGAACCATTTTTATTGGTAAGTTTATGCTCATCTACTGGCGGTAACTCACGATGCTCTAGTAAATACTTGATCTGATCAGCAGTGATTGTTTCATGTTCGATAAGAGTATCCGCAATGAGCTTCACGTCGTCTTTATGTTCGATTAAGAGTTGACGGGCTTTTTCGTGGCATTCATCAATGATCGCTCTAACTGCCTTATCTATTTCATAAGCGATTTGGGTGGAATAGTTAGATTGGGTAGAATTATAATCACGCCCTAAGAAGACTGAACCACCTGGTTTTTCATATTGGATAGGTCCTAATTCAGACATACCATACTGGGTGACCATTGATCTGGCTAAATCAGTAGCAACTTCGATATCGTTGCTAGCTCCTGTAGACACGTCACCGAAGAAAATTTCTTCCGATGTTCTTCCGCCTAAATAGCCAGTGATACGAGCTAACATCTGATTCTTTGTCAATAAGAAACGATCTTTTTCAGGAGTCATCAATACGTGACCACCCGTTCTGCCTCTTGGAATGATAGTTATTTTCTGCACAACATCTGAATATGGTAAGAAAATACCGATGACAGCATGTCCTGATTCGTGATAGGCGACTTGCTTTTTCTCCTCTGGCTCAAGATGAGATTTCTTAGCAGGACCAGCGACTGCTCTATCGATAGCTTCATCAATATCAGCAGTTGTGATGGCTGAACGATTTGCTCTGACAGCAAGAATAGCAGCATCATTCATGATGTTAGCTAAATCAGCACCAGAGAAACCTACAGTTCTGCTAGCGATGGTGTCAAAGTTGACATCAGGCGCGAGTTTTTTATTTCTTGAATGAACTTTTAAGATAGCTGCTCTACCCTGTTTATCAGGCAAATCAACAGTGATTGTTCTATCAAAACGTCCAGGACGAGTCAAAGCTGGATCTAAAACATCTGATCTATTAGTCGCAGCCATAACAATGATGCCATTGTTATCTGTGAAACCGTCCATCTCAACTAATAACTGGTTTAAGGTTTGCTCTCTTTCATCGTTTCCACCGCCTAAGCCAGCGCCTCTTTGACGACCGACCGCATCGATTTCATCGATGAAAATCAAGCAGGGGGCATTTTGCTTGGCGGTTTTGAATAAAGATCTTACACGCGAAGCACCGACGCCGACATACATTTCAACAAAGTCAGATCCTGAAATAGAGAAGAATGGTACAGAAGCTTCACCTGCTACTGCTTTGGCTAATAAAGTCTTTCCGGTTCCAGGCGGACCGACTAATAAAACACCATGAGGTAATTTAGCACCTAGTCTTGTGTACTTATCCGTTGCATGGAAATAATCAACCATCTCGACTAATTCCGCTTTTGCTTCATCACAACCTGCAACATCAGCAAAACGTATCTTAGATGTGCTTTCTTGTCTAGCAACATTGTTGATAAACCCAGCCATCGGACCACCAGATCCGTTCATGGATTTATTCATTCTATTAAAGAAGAAAACGATTAATACAATAGTTATGATTGCTAAAATGGTTGGAAACAACCAACTAGCAACATTAGAGCTGCTCTCAACTCCTGTTTGAAACTTGTCACCAGTGTAATATTTAGTGATCTCACCATTTGTTTCAATCGTCACATTGCTGATGATCGGAAATACATAAATATCATAGATATTTGTATGAATATTAGCTTGGTAAGAGTATGTGATCACTTTTCCATTATTATTTAATTGTTTAAAAGTACCGCTTAAATAAGTAATTTCACTAGAAGCATTGCTCTGTGCAACAACAATTGTGATCTGACTGGTCTCAGGTGTTAACAATAGTCTTGCTAAATCGCCCAAAGAACTATCGTCCATGACTATGCCTTTTGGATTAGAGTCGGTTTTGATAGAGAAATCATAGTTCAAATCAGTCGTTCCACTAGAAGATGTTCCAAAATCTGGATGACCATCCGAAGTTATATCAGGGATATTATCTCCGTTTGTATCAACTCTATAAGTGACATCTGCTTCTCTAAATGTGACACTGCGGCCATTGGTTGAAGGCACGACAAAGAAATATAACATCAAAGCTAAAATAACGATAAGGGCTACAACTAAAAAAGCTATAGAAAAGAAACCGCGATTTTTGCCTCTGTTATTAGGATTATTTGGCTGATTGTTTGATGATCTATTCTGGTTATGTTGTTCATCATTATCAGCAAAATTCATTGCATATTGTGATCGCTCATTTTCGATGACTGTCAAAGAAGATTTTTTGCTAGGTATTTCCATCGTCTCCTCCTAAAAATATGTTTCGAATGACTTTGTTATTATGATATGGCAAAATGGGTTTTATTTCAAGAAAGACGCACAAGTTCTAAATCGACAATTTATATACTAAAAATATGCTAGAGCTGCGGACTTTTCGCATAAATCTTTTTATGCTTTTGAAAATAAAAAAGGAAGCTAAAAAATCACTCTTTTTTTCTTAAAAGCTTTATATATTGGACATTCTATAAGCTTTTGGCTTTTTTAAACATATAATTACAAACTTTATTCCTGAAAGCGCTTACTTGTTAGTTTTGTGATTTTTAGTCCTCTTTTTAGCTAATTATAGTTGAGGTGACTAAATATGGAGCAAATCAAATATAGCAGCAGAGAAATAAAGGATTCACGCACAAGACATGGAAGGCAAGGCGAAGAAAAAGTAAAAGCAGTCTTAAATAGTCTTCTAAAAGAAGGGGATGCGCTTATTAATGACCTGATTTTAAAAAAGGATGACGGTTACTATCATCAAATAGATCATGTTCTTCTTAGAAGCAACGGATTGTTCTGCATAGAAACCAAAAATTATGCTGGTAATATTTATGGTAAGTATGACGATTCTAGGTGGGTCATACATAACCCTTATACAAGAAACGTCTCTAATATTTTGAATCCATTAAGGCAAAATTATTGCCATTTGATGGCTATTAAAGAGCTAATAAATAATAGTAGTTATTATTTTGAAGGATTGATAGTTTTTACACGCGGTGAATTAAACGTTCTTGCTGAGAGCGTCATTAAAATTAAAGACTTGTTTGACTACATCAGCAATAAAAAGATTTATCCGTTATATACGCCAAATGATATCAAACTGATTTATGACATATTAAAGAAGAATGACTTGAGCAAAACTATCTCTCCTGAAGAATTAGCCAAGAAAGCAAAAGAAAGAATAAAAGATATAAAATCTTCGATGATCTGTCCTCGCTGTAAAGCCCCATTAGTCATAAAAGCAGGTAGGCGCGGTCCGTTTTATAGTTGCTCACGTTATCCCAAATGTAATTTCTCAATGGATTTAGATGAAGATAATATGCACAAGAAGCGATGAGACACTTAAAACAGACCATAACAACGCAAAAACCTTTTTCATTTTAAAAGCATGGCTATAATATTAGTGCTAAATTAACGTGGTCTTAAATAAAAGGTAGAAACTATGCGTAAAACAATCGATCTAAAACGAATATTGTCGACAATTAAAACAACGAAACCTCAAAGTCGCTTCAAAGGTGAATATAAAAAGAACAAGACGAAAACTATTTTTGATAGCATCGTTGATCTTCTCAACAATTTTGACACAGAAAAGAAAGAAAAAAGAACCTGCAAAAAACTTTCAAAAAGCAAAGTTGAAAGAAATAAGGAAATATTTAATAGCTTTTTTAACAAGTCTTTTCAAGATTCGCGCGCTTCTTTCACAAGACTATTAAAAAAGATTATAAATTTAGATGGTGTACCCGATGATATTGCAAAGGGTAAAATTGTTTATAAAGCTAGTGCTTTAAATCATAATAGAAACAAGTCAACTGCTGTTGAACTGGATAGGTTGTTTTACTGATACACTATTTGATCGGATTTATAAATGTTTAAACACAAAATATATCGCTAAAAACATATTGTGTTTTAACAAATAACAATAGACTTTTCTTTTGAATGATTCACCGCTCGGATCAGTTAATTTTTGTCCGCGCTTATAGTCTTCATCTTTGATCATCTTTCTAAAAAATGATTTTGCTTCCTTAAAGCTATGGCTTTTAATGAATCTAGAAAAATAAAACTTTGAGACATCAAAATCCATGGTGTCAAATATATGTTTATCTAAATTATATGTGACACAATATCTATTCAAAAACATATTGAGTTTTTGTCTTAATTTGAGCAAATCGTCATATGATTTTTGATGGCTCCTAGAATGTGTCTTTGCTTGCTGAACATAATTAATACCACAATAGTCAGTGATCTTTAAGTTTTTGGCATTGGCAACACATAATAGAGTCAGACACATGTCTTCATATAAGACAAAATTTTCTTTTTCATATTCACTAACAACTTTTAAGGCAATACTGGTTTTTATAACTTTTGTCCATTTATATATGGGTACATATTTAAATCCCGAAAAAGAATGATTGTCAAAGTATAATTTATTCAATAGTCCTTTCATATCTTTGTCATCATCAAATTGCTGATTTTGTTTTATTTTTTCTTGAAGTATTTTTCCTTTTTCATCAACCACCTTGTAACTAAGCGCTAAAATATCATAATTATTAATTCTGGCATTGATGCAGGCTAAATAATCTTCATCTACATAATCATCAGCATCTAAAAACATCAAATAATCACCAGTCGCATGTCGAATCCCGTTTGATGCAGCACCAGCAATACCTAAGTTAGTTTGATTCAATAACTTCACCTTTGGATGTGAAGTCATATATTCCTCTACTAATTCTCGACTCTTATCAGTAGAGCCATCATTTATTACAAGAATCTCATAATCTTTAAAAGATGTGTTTTCTAAAGAAGAAATAGCTCTAATTATTGTTTTATCTGCGTTGTAACAAGTAATAATAACTGAAATCATTTTAAATCACCAATATTATTTGACTATCACTCTTCTGATTGAGCCGATAAATTTCATAAAATAGGTTTTTATCGGTGAAATAGTGGTTGTACAAACAGGTAGATATTTAATCTTATATTCTTTGTGATGTTCAAAGAAGACATTGATCAATAATTCACCTAAAAAGCCATAGATACGAACTTGATAATCATCATAATTCGAAATATCTAACTGCTTTTCAAGTCTGAATAAAATGTTAAATAAAAATTCACAATATTCACTCAATATTTCTTTTGATGTTATAACCATATTACACAATGAGATTTTTTTGCTTTTTAAAACCTTCATACACGAATCATAATATTGCGGATATATTTCTTTGATGATTTCAATCGTAGCATCTAAGTCTTTCTTATAATGAAAATGTGAATAATGTTCATATACACATTTCCATGTTTTATCAGCTTGAATGGAAGGGACCGGAAGAATCACCTTATATTTTTTTAAAATTTTATTAATTTCCGCTACAGAATATAACTTGTATTTAAACAAACTTAAATACCGATGATAAAAATATCTTCTATAATGCACTAAACCAATTGTTTTACAATCAACATTTTTATCGATCCAATATAAAGCAGTTAACTCACAAAAGCTTTTATTTTTAGAAGTGATATTATCACCAGTGTTATCATGAAAATCAGTGACAATATTATTTTGATCATCCCCAACACCTAGAGTATAATAGCCGTCGTATTTCGGCTTGTTAAACTTTTTATGTGTCACAATAAATATTTTTAAATCTTGTTCATTCATAGCTATAATATTTTACAATAAACGGTGAGAGATATGAGCACATTAAATAAAATTGCTAATTACATTCAAACTTATGGTTTCACAAATGGCCTTAAAATCATTTTGAAAAGAAAAATAGCTCATAACAAGGCTATTGATGATATCAAAAAATATCTGCCTATTTGTGAGCAATTAAATAAACCTATTTTAGAAAAATATAAAGTTCAAACCAACGAATACATACCGAGTAATAATATTTTTTTCTTTTGGTATGATGGTATTGATAACGCCCCTAAAATAGTTCAAATGTGTTATAAACAAGTGAAAAAATTATATGAGAACGAATATAACATCATAATGGTTGATAAAAATAATGTAAAAACTTTGCTTAGGTTACCAGATTCTATTTATAACAAACTAGAAAATAATGAGCTTTCAATTCAAATGTTTAGTGATCTTGTTAGAGCAGCCTGTATATCACAAATCGGTGGTGTCTGGATAGATTCAACCTTATATATAGATAAACCGATCAACTTTAAAAAGCAGCTCTCTGAGTTTAATTTTGTTACTCTTGTCACTGAAAACACAACGCATTTTTTCTCATATAAAAACACCCATTGCTGCTGGTCAACATTCTTGATAGGAGCAAATAAACACTCGATATTGTTCACTTGTTTTTTAGAAATGATGATTAATTCCATAGAAAAATTAGAAGAAAGACCTTATTTTTTAATTGATATTATGTTGATGCTATGCGCTATAAATGAGATCGATCACGATGTGATTTTGAATTTTGCAAAATATAATAAATCTGACAATGATATTTATTATTTAACAAATCATTTAAATTACAAAGTGACAGAAAAGCATATAAATGAAATCAGTAAAATCCCACAAAAATTGAATTGGAGAATTAATATCGATAATTTGAAAAAAACTTCTCTCATCAATCATTTATACGACAAAGTTATGAGATAATACAAAAGCAGAATTTATCTCTGTAGTATAATATCTTGAAATGACCTTGATACAGACGATTTTATTTTATTTAGCGATTATTTTATCTATTTTTATAGTATCTTTAGTGACTAAAAATTCAAGGTATCACAAGATTTGGTTATTCAGTTATTCCCTTATTGTTTTAACTTTGGTCTCCGGATTAAGATCAGCGGATGTCGGAACTGATACTCAGATGTACATCGATGCTTATGAAGAGATAGGCAATTCACCATTTCCGTTCACTAATGTGAGATATGAATTTGGATTTTCTCTATTATTTAATCTCTGTTACAAGATAAGTTCAAATCCTCAGTTCATGTTATTAGTGACTAGCTTTATCATAAACTTTGGTGTCTTGTATTTTATTTTTAAGATGTCACCAGATCCTTCTTTTTCTATCTTGCTATATTTATTATCTTTTAACTATTTCATAAGTTTTAATCTTATGCGCCAATACTTAGGAACAGCAATTGTATTGTTATTTATACCATGTTTAAAAAAGAAACATTATATTCTTTATTTAATAGGTTGTTTATTATCTGCATTATTTCATAAGATAAACATCGTTTTAGCTTTATTAATATTATGCCCATTCATAAAAAAGAATATCGCGGTATTTTTAGCAATAGCTTGTGGTGCCTTTGTTGTTTTGATTTTAGGAGATAATATTCTCGTTCCAATAGTTAGATTACTTCATTATGAATTTTACTTAACAAGCGTCTTTTTTACATCCTGGGGTACGATGAATGCCATATTTGATTTGATGTTCCCACTCATATGTATAGTATTAATATTAAGTTCATATAACCATAAAACTGTTGTTTATAAACAATTACTGATCCCAGCACCTACTAATAATTTTAATAAAACTCAGAATATGCAGTTGATATTATATGTTGATAAAGCTAAAACTGCTGAATTGACTACTGCACAAAGTATTTCATTCTACTCCATTGTTGTCTCAGCTTGTTTTTCACTATTAAAAATCAATTGGTGGATCATGAATAGATTAGCTTCTATCTTTTCTTGTGTAGGAATCTTGATAGTTCCAGTCATTCTTAAAAACAGCAATAACTATAGGATTAATAAAACGTTAATTTTAGTCTCCTATTTTGCTTTATTCATTGTCGGCGCACTAGGATTACACAACTTTAATGATGCATTCATCTATTCTTTTGGGGCTTTTTAGAAACGATCCCAAAATATCTTTTCTTTCCGATTAATTTGATAAACAGTTTTAGTCTTAACAATGATATAACCTTGTTTTTCTTTAATCTCTGTTTGACAGATGATAAATAATTATTAAGGAAATTATTCGCATAATCTATTCTATTTGCTCTGATGAGCAATCTATAGATATTTCTATATATCCATATCTCATGTGTCATCCATTCTAAATATTCACTAGAAGAAACATCTAAAACTTCATTTAAATAATCGCACCGCTTTATTTCAGACAAGAATCTATTTATCACTAACTCATTAATGGATGAATAATTCATCAGTGAATCCTCGGCTTTTCTATAAAAATAAAGCACTTGTTTGCTGACTAGAATTGATGAAATATGTTCAAGATATTTATCTATAAAAAAGCAATCTTCTCCTATTCCAACGCTCTCGTCAAATGTTATATCAAAAGTGTCGCAAATAGACTTTTTAAAGACCTTATTCCATAAATAAGTCATTTCAATCCCTTCTATCGATTGAAATGAGTACATTCGTTTTTCTAATTTGACTTTTTTTATTTCAAAATCCTGAGCACCATCTAAATATTGTTGTATGGTTTTTTTATCTTCAAAAGTCTTAAAAGAAAACATCAATAGTTCATCTACAGGAAGTGAACCATTAATAAAAGATACATAATTTTTTGCAACAATATCATCTGCGTCTACGAAAGTGAAATAGTCTGTTTTCACATTGCTAAGTGCTGTATTTCTAGCAAATTGAACACCTTTTCGGCTTTCATATATAAGTTCAATAGGTAGGTTAGCTTTATATTTGTTAACAACTTCAATAGAACTATCTGTAGAACAATTATCTACAAATAGAATAGAAAAATCTTTATCAGTTTGTTGAATTAATGAATCAAATAAATCTGGAAGATATTTTGACTTGTTGTAATTAACAATACAAATAGTTAACTTCATATTAAAAACCCATTATTTAAACTTTCTTTTGATGAAATTAAATATCTTCTTAACCCAATTCTGTTTTTCAAAAAACAAGTATTTTTGATTCTTAACTTTTAGATTGTTTTTAGAGATATAAACATCAAATAATAATTCAGAAATATATCCAAACACACGTCTTTCTACACCCTGATAATCATTTAAATCGATCTCTTGTTCTAGTTTAAATAAAATATCAAACATCCAAGTCAGGAATGGGTTGATAACTTCTTTTTTAGCGATAAACATATTGAAATAATGTC
This sequence comes from uncultured Bacillota bacterium, assembly GCA_949284445.1. GTDB lineage: Bacteria > Bacillota_I > Bacilli_A > RFN20 > CAG-288 > Enterosoma. The sequence goes on along the minus strand of CASDVP010000009.1, from coordinate 71,240 downwards.
CAGTTCTTTTATTCATATGTTTTTGAAAATATGAATAATATTCTGGATAATATTGTTTTATGATTTCACCAGTTTTATCTAATGCTTCTTTATTATGGGCATGAATATAGTGTGAGTAATTGGTTTCGATATAATAATGTCTTTTCTTTGGAAGAATAAAATCATGATCAGATAAAAGTCGGTTGATCTCTTTTTCAGTGATCACATTTTTTATATTCTTTCTAACACAAAGATTAGATTTCATGAATAAGCGTCGATAATGAACTAAGCCCAGAACATCATAATCTAAGTGTTTAAATGCCCAGTAGAGTCCTGTTAATTCACAATAGCTAGGATTTTTAGCAGAAATATTATCACCAGTATTATCTAAAGTATCTAGAAAATGTTCATTTCTTAAAGCTGCTCCAACCTCTACTGGTAAATAAATACTTGATTCAGGTATAGTGTTAACAGGCTTATGACATGCTACTATAATTTTTATATCATCCATTTTGTACCCTTTCATAAAAGACTATTTCTTAAAAATCTTTGTTTTAATTTTTATAAAACCTTTTTTCACTAATGGAACTACAAAATCATCTTTAAATAGCAAAATGAAACAACCATAAACTATAATGCCGACTAGAATATAGATGATTACAGCTAGTGTGTTAGAAAGCAATTTCCCAATAATATTATCTAGTACAAATATAGCAATCATCATAAGAAGTGAAGCATCAAAGGGCTTGATTATGGTTTTAAACAATTCTTTGTGATCAAATGTTTTTCGCGAGAAAAACATATAGATTGGTACTTGGACTAATTCAGCAGCAAGAGATGCTATCGCACAACCTGTTGCACCAAATTTAGGGATCAATAAGAAATTTAGAGATATAGATACGATTGCTGCTGTTAATAAGATACCTGTCTGATACCAGATTTTATTGTAGGCTTTATAATACACGTTTCCATATAAAGTATTAATCGGTGAAATAATACCGATTGGAGCAATGATATAAATCAAATAAATAACTGGCTCATATCCAGGTCCTAAAAATACTGGAATCAAAACATGACTGATAGCACATATACCAAAAACACATGGTAAACCGACAGCCCAAGCAGCATGAAATGCAACTTTAACCTTGTGTTTCACTTGTTCTTCGTCATTATGAGCGTGCAAATATGAGATACGCGACAACATAATTGTGCTCAGCGAACCAACAAAAGAACCGATTAAATTAGAAAACCTAATAGCTTGAGCATAATAGCCGCTAACTGTATCATTCTTTAAAATTGAGCCTAATAAGGTTTGATTTAAAGAAGTGAATAATGATATTGATAATGCAGGGATAAAATAGGGGAATGATTGCTTGAATTGATTGAGAACATGCATTTCTTTAAAATTAGGCTTATTAATACTGCCCTTAAACGAGAAAAACATAATGATAGCTGATAATAAGTTACTGCCAGCTAAAACTAGCGCATATAGAACTACATCATCTGGTGAATGAACCACAACAAATATCATTGCGATTGTAAACAAACGAACTATGATATTTCTTATACAAATCGATATAAAGTTTTCTCGCCCTTGAAAATAAAAAGTCGGATCTAATAGTACCGAAATCACAAACAGAGACATGACTAAAAAGATCATCATTTCTGTGCCAGAAAATAATATGAGAGTGACAAGGAAATAAACTACTAAACAAATCAAAGAAATGAGGCCTTTGGAAAACATGATTTCCCAAAAAGCATTAGATCTTTTTGACTTATCATCTCGCAACTCGGCTATCTTTTTAATTCCATAATCTGAAAAACCAAACATTGCAACTAGGGTGAAATAATTCATAATCGAATAACAATACTGATAACTTCCTATAGCATCTACACCTAAAACGCGCGAAATATAAGGGGTAGTTATCAATGGAGCTAAAAGCACCAAAATTTGATAAATGCTATTAAAAATAGCATTTACCTTGATCGACTTGCTATCCAGAGTTATTTTTTTAAAAAAATTAGCCATAATCAACAAAACATTATTTTAAACATTCACTTGCTTAAAGCAATATAATAGTCAATTCAATATAACATCAGCCAAATAAATGATTAAGATAGCTAAAGACAAATAACTTTCCTGTCGCTAATTTATAATCATTTATATTCTTAATGTTCACTTGTTTGCTTAAATGATTAATAAATGATTTTCCAGCTTTTGATTTCCAAGCAGCTCTTTTAGCATAAAAAGGAAAAAAGTATCCTTTAAAATTACTTTCAAAATATAATTTTCCTCTTTTACAAAAGAATTTAGCTTCTTGAAAATCTTTGAATAATAGACTGACCTGGCTATTGATGATTCCATTCTTTAAATAATAACAGATGAAACGATCAGATTTAATGACACAATAATATCTATCACCAATTTTACCAGGCAAAACCCGATTCACTTCTGATATTTCAATTCTAAAAATATCAGATGGCGAAACGGATAAGACTCTAGCTAAAGCATTGATATCATATAATTGTTTCATCCCTTAAATTATACTTTTTAAACAATATAAAAGCTATTGTTTTAAGAGGGTTAAATGGTGGTCATATTTCCAAGCTTTAAGGATAAAATAATACTAAGAATGTCTGTTGACTAAATCTTCAATTAACTGCTTTAAAGTTGCTTTATCATATCTGTTTAAAAAATCTAACTTATTAGACAGTTTAATAAAAGCATCATCATTATCAAATTTAAATGAAGTTTGTTTATCTAAATCGCCATCATTATAATAATTTACTAAAAATTCAGCATGCTTATTGTTACTGGGAAGTTGATTGATCATATTTCTCACGGCTTCACATCGATAATAAAGATAACGGAAAATATAATATGTGAATTCATAGCAAGGAACAACACCATGATGTTTTAAATAATCAAAATAAATATCTTTAGCCATTGAATAGATTAATGGAGATGTTCCACCTAAAGCATAAACTTCTCCAAACTCAAAATTATCGAATCGAATAATATTACCCACAGTTTCAAATAAATTGCGAGAATTTAAAGAAAAGAAAGGTACATCAAAATACCATTTTGGAAGAGGTTTAAGACAATAAACCGTCGCATCTAAATATAATCCTTGATTATTAGCTAAAAGTGAAATCCTTATTAAATCAGATAAAATAGTAGCTGAAATAAAACCTTTCTGGTATTTTTCTAGAATATAATCAGGAAGTTCAATCTTATGTTGTTTTAAGTTCTCAGAAGTTAAAACTACAATATTGATATCTGGATTTAATAATTTCAATCTTTCTAAACAGATTTGTGATACCATTGGCATTTTATCTTCGCCTTGAAGCCATAAAACATAAATATTCTTTTCGCTTGTATGAGTATCATAATGCTTATGATATTCTTTGTTTAAAATATACGAATAATGCTTATCAAGATATTTATACATAGCAAGCCAGTATTTTTCTTTATACTTGCTGGCTTTAATAAACAGTTTTACATCATTCTCATTTTTGTTTAATTTTTGATATGTTCTGACCTTTTTGTATCTTAGATAGCTCATGGATAAAGGAATGGTGTTTAAAGTTAACAACATATGTTTTAAATCCATAAATATCATGCTCCTAGTTAAATTATTATATATAAAAAGTGCAAACAAAGTGCAAACAGAAAATAAAAAAGCCCTAGAATTAGGGCAAATTTCGGTCAAATACGGAGTGAGAGAGATTTGAACTCTCGCGGGGATTGCTCCCCCTAAGTCCTTAGCAGGGACTCCTCTTCACCAACTTGAGTATCACTCCAAAAAGGTGCTTAAATATTATCTTATTTTCGCACCGATTAGTCAAGAAAAGAAGTGTCCTGCCTTTACGGCAGGACACATATTTATTCTAAAGAAAATAATTAAGCAAGAATTAATTCTAGTTTAAGAATAGCAAATCTTTGATTCTTACCATTATTTTTGATGCTAATCTCTGTAGTAGGAGTGTCAAAATTAAAAACCAATTCATAATCTCCGCTCGCAGCTTCAGAATATTCACCAGATTTTACATTTTGAGGTTCAGAATCATTAACTATAGCAACTGCTTCATCACTACCCCATGCAAGTGCAGTTATTTTAACACCTTTAATTTGACTAGTAGTAGTAAATTGAAGTGTTCCAGCATTACTACCAGTTCCCAGAGCAATCCCATTTAATCCTGCTTTTCCCTTCTTAATATTTGCTGCATTTGTAATGGTGATTCCCGAATCAGGGAGAATTGAGTTAAAGTAAGCTTGAGTCGCGTTTGAATCTAATTGGTTGCTGTCAAAAGTATCATTAGAAACTTTCTTACCATCCCAACCAGCAGTCATATCAAATACAATACTAGCTCCAACAGGTGTGGTATTTTCTAATACTTCTAAATCAATGGTTGCCTTAATGTTAGCATCAATTTTAGAAGTGGCTGTAATAGTCACCTTTCCTTTGGACACACCAGTAACAACACCAGTATCAGATACAGTGGCAATTCCATTATCACTGCTAGACCAATCAGCATCTAAATCAGCATTAGTTGGTTCAGCAGTTACAAACAATTGAAGTGTTTTCTTCTCTTCAACAGTAGTGGCATCTCCATTTGCTTTAATAGTTAATGACGTAGGAGCAACAATAGGTTTAGGTGTTCTAACAAAATTTTCAACATAAGCAAAATTATATGTAAATGGAGTTTTGCCAGTATTAGCAGCAATCCAAGTAGATGTTGTAAAACTATCACCAGCTTCTAATTCAGCTAAGTCTTCATCTTCTAAATTAGTATACCTGCTATCTAAATAAATAGAATACTCTGTATCACTTTCCCCAACATTAAAGTAAATTGTAGTATTGCCATAATTTCCAACAGAAACATCAGTAACTGTTGCATCTTCAATATTCACTTTATTATGTTCAACACCAGCATTCAAATCAAATTCAGGATTCTCAGCATTAATTGTATGAATAGTTGGCTTAACTATGCTTTCATCGCTATCAACAATAGTTATTTCAGAAGCTGTCGCTTCATAAATGGTGCTATCTTCCTTTGTATAGTTACTAATTACACCAGAAAATTCAATTATCGTCTCATTAGGAACTAGATTATCTGGTAACAAGGTTTCTGATACTTTGTAAAGTAAATACGAAGTAGACCCATCAGCTACATAAACAGCATTATAATTTCCCTCGTAAGAAGTATCATTCTTTCCCATGTAATATCCACGCGAAATGAATTTAGTGCCATTTTCTAGTGACTTAAGTTCAGATAATTTAACTGATTGGTCCGGATCTTCATTTTGACTATCAGTAACAACAATGCCCTTCAATTGTACACTACCATTATAATCAGATCTAAATCCACGAATAGTAATCGAGTCTCCAATCTTTAAATCCTTAGTGGCTTCATTAGTCAAGAAATCTTGTGGATTAGATAAATAGTAATTTCCAGTTTCAGGATCAAATTTTAGACTATCTGCTTGAGCAGTTGCACCATAAATGCAAATCTCTTCTTTTCCTTCAGTTTGAATATAGAAATTACCATATTGTCCTGCATCATCATTTTCGTCATACCATCTAGTAATTTTTCCAGTTGTTTCATACAAATAGACGTTACTGGCACTACCTTCCGTAACACCTGTTGTATCAACATCATAGTTAACAACAAAAGTGTCATCAGCACTTAAAACTATTGCATTAAGTTGTTTAGTGCCACTAAATTCAGTTCTAACAGCCGCTAATGTAATATTAGATCCAAGAGTTATTTTGCTAGTATACTCATTTGTTTTGAAATTTGCTGGATTATCATAACTATATTCTGCAGTATGATTATCAAACGATAGTACTGACGCATCAGCTGTAGCACCATAAACTAATAACTCAGCACCAGTAGAATCTTTAATATAGAAGTTTCCATAGTTAGTTCCATCTGAATTATCTTTATACCACTTAGACACTGTTCCTTCAATAATATACACTTGTGATAAATCTTTAGCAGTATCGTTAGTAATCTCACTAACTGAATTAACTACTTTTTGTTTTGGCTCCGCAACTTCATCTGCGACAGTAATAACACAAGTGGCACTCTTAGTATTATCCTCAACTGAAGTGGCAGTGATAGTAGCTGTTCCATTAGCTACAGCAGTAACCACTCCTTCCTCAGTTACAGTAGCAACAGTTTCTGTATCACTCTTCCAAGTGACAGAAGTATTCTCAGCACCATATACTGATGCTTTAAGAGTAATCGTTTGTCCCTTAGTTAAAGTGACAGCTGTTTGATCCAATTGTACATTAACGCCTAAAGGCTCAGTTTCTTCTACGGAAGTAATATACATTGCTGCATAATCACCATAATTAGGTCCAGCATATCCACCGAAATAAGCTTCAATATTATAGGTTTTGCCTGCTTCTAACTTAAAATTGTTAGGCATATATGATGCTTCAATCTTAGTAGTAGAGCCTTCTAAATTAATTACCCAATATTTGCCATCTTTAGCTGCGACAGCAGTCCAAGAATACTTGGCAATTTCAGTTGTAGAATATTGTTGCTTTTCTGTAGAAGCACTCTTTGTTTTCCAACCATCTGCAATTTCTTTAGTTAAAGCAATTGCTTCTCTTGGTTTTGGTGCTGTTTCAGATAATTTTGTTTGGGCAGCATCTGCAGTAAATTGCAATGCGCCATTATAAGCAGCAAGGGCTCCACCAACTTCATAATAATCACCAATATTAATATTTGCTGGATCATCCTTTAAAAATACATAAACAGCAGCTGTACCATCATCGATAAGATATCCTTGTGTAGTCTTAGCAACAACCACACCTCTGACAAATGCAGTATCACCAATCTCATAATCATCTAATGCACTGATAGCAACTACAGGTATTTTTTCGAATACATCAATAGTAATAGTTTTAGTATATTTAGGATTAGATTTTAATGTAGCAGTGATCGTGACAGAAGTATCAGCATCTGGTTTCTTGACAGCCGAAACTACACCATCATCAGAAACAGTAGCTATAGATGTATCAGAAGAAGTCCAAGCGACATCAGTAGCTGCTTGGTCAGTGTATTTTAGTTTACTCAAATCATCCGGTCTCGTTGTATCGGAGCCAATACTATAAGTCAATTGACTAGTTCTTTCGTCAAAAACAACAAAGCTGGAATCGCTTGTTAATTTATGAGCACTTAAAATCTCAATTTCAACTGAATCTTTTAATTCAGAATTATTATAAGCAATAGTAATAGTAGATTTACCAACTTTTCGCGGAGTTAAAGTCAATCCAGACGTGGCAATAACACTAGAATCTGAAGAAGTGATGGTAACTTGATTTGAATAGATATATTGCTGAATATTGACGTTTTCACCACCGCTAACATCAAGAGTACGATAGTTATCATCTAAATGCCAATCGCTCTGTAATTCATCTTTGTTTAAAATAGATAAAGTAGAAAGAGCAGGCAAATTAGTTGTAACACTTACATTAGGCTTATTAGAAGTTTCTGTACAACTGACCATACCGACTAAAGACAAGAGACCAGCAAGAGACAACAAGAACTTCTTTTTCATGATTTATCCTCCTTTTTTGATATCTCATGTAAAAAACTAAACTACTGGAAGAAAACTTGATTTTGTATATCCTTAAGAAGCTGTTGGTACTTGGTTTTCTTAAGAACACCCATAATAGTCAGTACCATACCAACTCCAATAAGAATCGCACTGATAACAAAAGCGACAACGGATACATAGAACTCTGGACAATCGGTGACAAGAGCAAAATTATTAGCTGGTTTATGCGATAAGACTAAGAAGATGATCGCTAATAATAAGATGATCGCACCAACAAGATTAAGAGACATGCCATTAGCAAAGAAATTACGACCTCTTTGTATTTCCGCATGACTAGCAGCTGATAAAGTTTTTATCTCTTGTTCATTGACATGTTTATGGATCAGATGACCGCATCGAGGGCAAACATACTTCACTTCCGTATCGATATTTGAATCCTCAAACAAAGTGTGAGAATCAGTATTCTTCTCCACTTTATCGATATTTAGTTCATATCCGCAATGACAACAATACATAACATTTAGCCCTCAATCTATTCTACAACTAAGAAATCTTTATTGTTACAGATAGTGATCTGCCAATTGATTTTACCGGAAGTAGTTTTATGGAATGTATAGATACCATGAGAAAGATTGAATTTTTCGCCGATCATGGTACTTGCATCATCAACACGAGTTGTATAATCCCCTGGCTTCCAATAATAAGTAAATGGAATGTAAATATCAAAATCCAAAGGATTACCTTTAGTATCTTCTAAATATAATGTATAAGTATTTTGATTGATATAACAATTGCTGACAACAACTTCTTCGGTCAAAGACACTGCACAGTTAAGCACATCATAGTCTTCAGCACCCAATTCACTAGGTTTAAACTCATTGACATGAAGCGGATATTCAGTGTTTTCGCTAGCTTCATAGACAACTTTAGCAGCGCTATCAGCTGATGAATAGATGTTGAAATTACCATCGGTTAATTGGAAACCGAAGTTTTCATCATCTTGACATAAGCCAAACACTTCTAGATAAGCACCAGGAGTAGTATATCGAGAATCGACAGCACCCATTCCAGTGAAGAAATTGACACCATAATTTTCACCTGTCTCTTCATCATAAGTCGTCAAATAAAGGATGTTGTTAGACAAGCCAGCAACTGTTCCATTAAATCTGACTTTTCGACCATCAAAGGCATTGACATGGCTTTCATCCTGCATAGATGCGATAATCTCTTTACTGATATCAGGAATGATAGCTTCTTCATAGCCACCATAGTTAAATAAAGGATCATCTACACCTGAATAAAGATTCTTTTTATAGATTCTAGCTTGTCGATTGGCAGCATAGAAAATATCTTGATATTCAGGTAAATCATTAACATTTTTAACATCAGACCACCCTTCTTGAACGATCCATAAATTCAGAAGCGTCAACTCAGATGAAGGTGCATGCTCTTTTTCAGTATTGATCCAAATCAAAGAAACATAACGTTCACCTGTAGAATCAAATTCAGGAGCTTCATATTGATCGACACTGACACTGGTGATGACGATAGTACCGTGCTCATCAGCAGCATGTAATTTTTCTTTATTAAAATTAGAAGCACCTCTTCCGAAAGGCTGAACTTTACCAGTGCTTTCAGGAGTATCGATACCATAATAACGAGCTTTGATCAGATCGTTATCAGCAGTTCTGAAATGAGCTGTATCGCCATCGATGGCAGTAGCTAAGGAAACCTCTTCGATACCATCTTCAATAAAAGTGCGATCATTATAATCAAGGCTCAGTTTAACTGTCGGATCGTTGATATAATCGACCCAAGCAGGTAAATTATCTTTTTTTGCGCAGCTAGTGGTGAGCGATACCATAATCGCTGGTAATATTAATAAACAATTTAAGATATTCTTTTTCATTTCAATCACCTCACTACATCTGATTTAAAGTATCATTTTCAGCTTTGGTAAATGCTTCATCTATCGTGCGGTTATTGGTAAAAACTTGTGACAATAGTCCACCTACCGCATCTCTAGCATAAGCAGAACCTTTAAAACAAGGAGTATTGAAATAATGACCTTGAATATTATTGGCAACAATATTAGCGACTTGGCCGACCATCAATCTGTTATTACTCGAAAAATCTTTAAATAAAGCTGTTTCATACGAAGATTTTCTGACTGGAACATAGCCTTCTGAACCATTGATACAGAGTTCAGTATTAACATCAGTGGAAGTCAAATATTTCAAAAATTTATATCCGTATAAAGCTTTTTCACCATCGTAGTCATCACCAGCTTTTAACACTGTCGCTGTTAAACCTTGGGTGACATATAAACGATTGTCGTTATTAAAAGCAGGGACTCGGCAAATACCGACCTCAAAAGTTCCACCGGCAGGATAATTATAACCAGCACCTCCTGAAGAGCCGATGTCAAATAAGCATTGTATATTAGTAAAATAATTAGACCCGTATTTTCCCTCTACACCCTTGGTTGTGAAAAGTCCATCATCATACCAAGTTTTAAATTGCTGAACCATCTCTTTAGCTTGAGCATTATTAAATAAAACTTCACCTTTTCCTTGATCATCATATCCTAAGAAAGGTATTTCTTTTTGCATAGATGCAGTGATATACATATTGGAATCAGAATCATAAAAAGCAGGCCAAAATTCAGAAACACCAGCAGGCACATAATTCTTTTTGAGATAATAACAGAAGTCCATAAATTCATCCCAAGATAGATTATTAAGCCAATTTTCAGCCTTTTCAGTAGTGTCTAATTCTGGCTTATATTTAGTTATTTCAGGTAAAACAATGTTCTTGTTATAATACATGACTTCAGTCGATTTCATCAAAGGAAGAGAATAAATTCCTTCTCTACCATAAGAAGAACCTTCTTCATAGAAAGCGTCGACAAAATCAGAAACCTCAGTATCTCCGATCCAAGCTTCTTTTCCAAAGCCGACTTCAGGATCATTGATATAGTCTGTTAAATCAACAACATATTGACCTGGAGTATTCTCACTAGCTAAATATTCAGCAACATGATCAGGATATGCAATAGCTAATGTCGGTTGATCGCCAGTAGTAAAAGCCGTTCTGATAGATTCAAGTATGTCATCATAACTGCCGCGATAGTCTAGTTTGATATTTATCTCTTTGCCTTCGTTTTCTAAAACTAATTGTTCAAATTCTTCGATTCTATTTTCTAACTCAGTGACTACTGTTTGACCACATGTGTGCCAAAAATAAATAGTATCATCAGCAGCACGATTACAAGAAGCTAGCCCACCTAAAACAGGTAGAAGAGCAACCAACGATAATAATTTTGCATGTTTCATAAGCGATTTCCTCCTTGATCAGATGGGCTTACTTTAATAAATCAAAATTAAATGATTTTTAGAGAGCGTTCTTAGCCTCATTTTCAGCAGCGACAAAAGCCTCTTCAAGCTGTTGCTCAGTCAACTCGCCTTTGGTAAGAGCTTTAGTCATCAAACCACCAGCAGCATCTCTGACATCGGCAGAACCTTTGAAAACAGGCGAAGTATAAACTCTATCACTGACAGTAGGTAAATAAATCCAGTTTTTAGCTAATAAAGCCTGTTGAGTAGTATCATCAGAGGGTAATCTAGAAGCTGCTTTATATTCAGCAGTCTCATAGAAAGATTGTCTGATACCCATATAACCAGTAGAGATAGACCATTCAGTATTATTAGTGGTATCAGTTAATAACTTATAAACCACCCAAGCAGCCTTACGTCTATCTTCACTTCCTTTATCTAAAACGCAGAAAGAAGGTCCTTGAGAGATTTGAGCGTTGTAAGTGTCAGATTCAGTTTCTGCATGTGGAATAGGAGCGACATTGACCACCGGATTGTTTTGACTATGTAAATAAGTGACACCAGCAGTAGAAGAAATACTGAATAAACACTGATTGGCGGTAAAAAGATTAGAAGTATAAGAACCAGTAGTACCTTGAGAAACGATATAACGTTTGTTAGCCCAATCATGGAACTTCATCAATAATTCTTTCATACCATCATTATTGAAGAGAATCTCACCCTTACCAGTTTCATCGATATCAGTATAGTCATAACCGTATTGTTGAGCTAAAGTGATGAAGAGGTTATCATCAGAGTCATAACCGACGATACCAGCGTTGCTATTAGCATTTAAGTCGATGAGAGGATTAGTTTTATCATTACCATCATTAGCTAATTTTTCATTATATTTGATGAGAGCAGGACAGAGTTTATCAAATAATTCACTCCAAGAGAGATCATTAAAATAAGCTTCATTTAATGGCTTGCCATTATTAATAGTAGGATCAATACCTCTTAAATCGGTACCGATTAAAGCTCCGCTATAATACATAGCTTCAGTTGATTTAGCAAAAGGAACAGAATAAGTACCAGGAATCGTATATTCTTGACCTTCAGCTAAGAATTTTTCAAAATAATCTTTCTTATCTTCTTCAGATAATCCGATTTCAGGATCATTAATATAAGTATCTAAATTAACTGCCTTACCAGCGTTGATATAATCAGCGACATGATCAGGATAGCAATAAGCTAAATCAGGATAATTGTTAGCTGGGAAACCATTAACAATAGCATCATGAAGCTCATCATAACCCATACTGTTTTGATAAGTATTTTTAATAGTGATATTCGGTTCAAGTCTTCTCACACGATCAAGCATGGTATCGAAGGCGGTTTGATTACCAGAACCGATAGTTGTCCAAATTTCGATCTCGACTGGTGTATCGATCACGGCTATATAATTTTCATCACCTGGTTGAGCTGTGTGATTATTGTTAGAAGTATTATCGCATCCAGTAAGAACTAAAACAGAAAGAAGAGGCAAGACTTTAAGTAGATTTTTCATCTGATTTCCTCCTTTTTGAAATCATTTTCAATATATGTTTAATTCTCGATATGAGAAATCAAACCTTAACCTTTAATACCTGCACGTCCGACACCTCTCATAATATACTTCCTGAAGAAGATGAATAGCAAGAAGAGAGGCACAGTGACTAGAACTGTAGCTGCCATTTGATAACCGTATGAGGTCTTCTGAGTATCCGCATCCGTAAATGCTGAGCCTCTTAAACCGTTAGATATCAAACGGAAGTCAACATCATTAGTGACTAAGTTTGGCCAGACATAAGAATTCCAAGTTCCCATGAACTTCAAGATGGTGATAGAGATCAATGTCGGCATTGCTAAGGGAACCATGACTCTCCATAAGAATGACCAGTCAGACTTACCGTCAACTTTAGCAGCTAGATATAATTCATTAGGAATCTGTTTGAAGTTCTGTCTTAATAAGTAGATGTAGAAGACTGAGATCCAGAAGGGGACGATCATAGCCGCATAGGCTTCGATTCTCGTCTGTCCGTTTCCGATCCAACCGAAACTGGCGACTGTAATATAGTTAGAAATAACCATCATCTCACCTGGAATCATCATCGTCATCAAGAAGATTAAGAAGATAGCCTCACGGCCTTTGAATTGTAATCTTGCAAAAGCGAAGGCAGCGATGATCGTGGTTATGAGTGTACCGATCGTCGAGAAGATAGCAACGATGATGGTGTTCATCATATATTGTAAAAAATCAAATGTTTGGAAGACATAAACGTAGTTTGACCACATGATAACAGAAGGATAAATAGTCTGTTCAATATAATCGATTTCGGTATTACTCTTCAAAGAAGTGATGATCATCCAATAGAACGGGAAAATCATGATAAGAGCCAAAAAGAGAACGACCGCATAAAGAATAATCGTGGAAACGATAGAAGTCACTTTTTCTCTCTTTCTCATAGCTTCCACAGTTTGACCTGAATCAGCTAAGGATAAAGTGATATCGTTATTAATTTTGACTTCGGAGAAATCGATGTAGGTTTTCATAGCTAATGAATTTTTAGGTTCTGACATGCCTTTCTCCTCCATCAATAGTAAACTCTCTTCTTGGATACAAACAATTGTAAACCAGTGAAGACCAAGATAACAGCGAATAAGAAGACAGCTGCAGCTGCCGCATAAGAAGTATGAGTGGCAAGGTTATCATAAATATAGTAGACAATCGTATACATATTATGAGAACCGTTGATAGTACCAGGCCCATTGAATAAACCGACGATTGAAGAATATTCCTTAAAAGCGCCGATGAATGAAGTGACGACGATATAAAGAATCTGTGGTGACATCAAAGGAACAGTGATTCTCCATAATGTTTTAGATTTTGAGGCACCATCGATCTTAGCTGCATTGTAATATTGAGCATCAATACCTTGTAACCCTGATAAGAAAACTAAAATTTTAAACGGAATCGATGACCAGACGATATAGATGCAAAGCGGGATCATAGCCGTAGCTCTATCAGCACCAACAATCCAGACGATATCAGTGTTGAAGATGGTATTGATAATACCATAGTCATCAAACATAACAGAGAAGACCATACCGATGGCGATGGCGTTAGTGACATATGGTAAGAAGAAAACTGTTTGTAAGAACTTTTTAAACCATTTTAAGGAATTTAAGGCTACTGATATCAATAAAGCGATCAATGTAGAAATCGGAACAGTTAATATAACGATAATAAATGTATTGGGGATAGCGTATTGTGAAAAGTTCTGTTCATAACCTCCACCAGCTGTTTTAGTGATGCCGAAGATAACACCAAAGTTATCTAATGTAAACCCATCTGAATGACCAGTGATTTGACTATAGTTTTCCATAAAAGAGATACAGATGGTGTTGATCAACGGATAAAGTAAGAAAACGACTAATAAAATGAGAACTGGTCCTAAATATAACCAAGCTTTCCAATTATTATTGGAAGCCGTATCTTGAATACCAGTCACTTTATAAGGCTTAGCATTCTCTTTAGTGGGAGCGACAAGCCTGATGATGGTGTTGTTTCCTCGATCAAAACTCTCCTCATATTGAGGACGTTTTTCAAAGAAATCGTTTACCGCTGTTAAGCTTTTTTGCTCACGAAGCATCGGTTCTTGCATGTTTTCTCCCTCAATCTAAATAGATTCTCTGCTCATTCTTTTCATCAAAGATGAAGAATTTGTTCGGCTTAAGAGTGATGAAAATGCTGCCATGAGCGACCTGTTGTTCAGCAGAAATGATAGCTTTGAATGTCGGCTTAGTACAGAATTCATTCTTAGCAACGATAAATAAGTCTCTACCTAAGACTTGAATCATTTCTACATCAGCGTGGAAGCCGTATTCGCCTTGCTTTTCTTGATTGACGTTCATACCTTCAGGACGAATAGCGATATAGACAGGTTGATCGGCGATATCTTTTTCAAGTTTATAAACAGGTTCGGTTCCTAAATAAAGAACTTTATTTTCAACACGACCTTTATAAACATTGATAGGCGGTGTTCCTAAGAATTGAGCGACGAATAAGTTAGCAGGTGAATTGTAAACGTTTTGAGGAGTGTCGATCTGTTGTTCTTCACCCAATTTCATAACGACTATTTTATCAGAGATAGACATAGCTTCTTCTTGGTCGTGAGTGACGAAAACGGTAGTGATACCAGTATCTCTTTGAATTCTTTTGATCTCTTCTCTGGTCTGCAACCTCAAACGGGCATCCAAGTTGGATAAAGGTTCATCTAATAATAAGACTTTCGGTTTTTTAACAAGAGCTCTAGCAATAGCGACACGCTGTTGTTGACCACCTGATAATTGAGATGGTTTTCTTTCTAAATATTCTTCGACCTGGACCAATTTAGCCGTCTCATAGACAATTTCTTTTCTCTCTTCTTTGGTGAGCTTACGATGAGTGATAGCTGTTTTGATTTCAGAGTTAACATTTGATAAGCCGAATTCAGTAGTCATAAAGCTGATAGCTTCATCAATGACATCGCGAGGGGCTTTTTTAAGGATGATGAAGAAACGGAGTTTCTCATCTTCGTAATAAAGTTTCAAATCAGAATAGACACATTTTCTTTCTTTTAATTTTAATTTGATTTGTTTTTCAAAAGTTTTACTAGAAACATCGCTGATACCAAAACTGACTTGAGTGAATTCAAGAGCCTGTTGAACTTCGGATTTGAATTCCTCTAAAGATATGGTTTTAACATTCTTGATACGTGCGACGATTTCATAACAAGTTTTAGATTTGAAAATGGTTATGGATTCGATATGTCCAAATTTAGACATAACGACAGATTCAATTTTGATATATTCATCAATCTTATCGGTTGTGAAGGTTTCAGGTAAATGTCCGATAAAGTTTATAGTCGCTGTTTCATCAGGATTAGCTTCTCTATTGACATCCGCTCTGACCTTCGCATCGAATAAGGCATCAGAAACCTGATCTGCTTGAATTTCAACAGAATCGAAATTAACAATTTTCTTAGCGTTTTCTAAGAAAACCTCTTTGTTTTCAGGAGAAACTCCATCTAATAAAACGACAAGATTCAATATTCCATTCACCACTTCGCTAGAAGTGACACGACAGGTTTTCTTTTTTAATCCGATACGGCTGATGAGCTGAGTGATAGCATAGACAATGCCTTTGACGTCATCATCGGGTTGCATCGTATATGTATAATGGATTTCATATTTGTAGAAAGCGACTAAGGGAACTTCAACTTTCAAATTAGTGAGCGGGAATTCGATGTTTTTATAGATGGTCATGTGAGGATATAACGCATAGTTTTGGAAGACTAAACCGATACCTCTCTTTTCAGGCGGAAGATTAGTGACTTCTTGATCACCAAACCAAACTTCACCAGAAGTCGGTTTCAATAGACCGGAAATCATATAAAGAGTAGTTGACTTACCACAGCCTGAAGGGCCTAATAATCCAACCAGTTTTCCATCTGGAACTTCAAAATCCAAATTGTTTACAGCGATAGTATCTCTGATATTTTTCTTTGGGTTTCCTGGGAAGATTTTAGTGAGATTCTTAAGTTTAATTTCCATAATATCCTATCTCCTAATTTGTGCCATCATCTGCTTTATCTTTATCAAGCTGTAACTTATTTATTGCTCTTCTTTCTAAGTAAGCTTTGATATTAGTAACAAAATACTTGATAAAGTATCCGATGAAGAGAATTCCGATTATCGATAAGCAAACTATATAGTTATCTAATGGATTATACATAGCTAGCTCACTTCCTAATAAGCAAGCTCTGAAACAGATGATCATAATATCCATCAAGATAACAGTGACTGCAAGATAACCTAAGATATTGATCTTAAAGAATTGTTTAGTATTGACTCTCTTGAACTCATCATTTTTATATTTGTTCTTGAAGAAGAAATATGCACCAACAATTCCTAATATATATACAGTGCTAAAGCACAATAATGTGATCAATAAGATCATGCCGATATTGATATAATAAATAGAAGTCTGTCCTTCACGGAGATTGAAATAAAGTGAACCGAGACGGACAGAGAAAGTAGCGTTATTTATATCAGCTAAAGATTTTTTATTTACAATACCGATATTGAAATTAGTTGCACAAAGTGAAACACCAGTTAAGCCATTGAAATCAATATCTTGAACTAGTAAGTGTATCGTGGTGTTTCCTTCATTTATTCTAAAAGAAGTGTTTAAAGAGTTATTCAAAAGCGGGATATTCAATTGTTCGCCGTCTTCATAATAGAAGATAAAATAGGAATTCATGAGATTAGCAAATTGATAATCGTATCTGAAGTCTCCGCTTTCTAAACGATCTTGATTTGTGACAAAGCCTGGTGTACCTATCATCTGTTCTTCATATAAAGGTGAGCTATTATTGTAGATTGTCGCAGTGATAGAGGCATAATTTAAAAAGGTAGAAATATTATCTAACTTAACATCGATATATTGAGTTAAATCGACATTTGTTTCTGCAAAATCATCATAGACAAATTCATCAACAAAATATGGTTGCTCGCCTGGAACATAAGGATAAGTATTAGTACTCGGATCAAACACCGTAGATTTAGCAATCGTAAATATATTGAAGAATAATAAACTATCTTGAACAACTGTTTCACCAGGAGTCAGTAAGATATCAACTGTCATAGGTAATCTAGGAGAAAAACTCACACCTAACGGCTGATAATTACCATTTCTATTAGAATTAGCTATCTCTAAAGAACGGGTTTCAGTAGAACCATCGGCAAGTAAAACATCGTATTGAAGGATCAATGGCAAATCTAAAGCACCATCGCCATAGTATCCAAATGTATAATCAAATTCAGAAGTAGCAGTAGAAAAAGTGAGTGAAAAAGACTGACAAGTATCAGTAAAAGAACGATTGGTGATTGTGGCTTTAAAATCAGGATCTAAATCAGTCAACGGCAATGCATTTTCTTGCAGACCATTGTTCTTAGAATCAGATTCGTTAGCTTTTCTTATGACGCTTCCGGTTTCAAGACGAACACCAGAGTCGGAAAAAGAAAGGTTAAATGGTAAGAAGCAAATCAGCAACAGAGACACCAACAGTAGACGAATTGAGGACAACACGTTCTTTTTTCGTTTCATTGACTAATCCCTCATAATATAGATAACTATAAGATCTGCTGAGCTGTAGAAAAGATTTCTCTTAATATTATAGCGTTTTTTGTTATTCTTTAAAACCTAATTTTACGGACTTTTTACATAATAACGACATTTTCGGACATATCAAACGCTTTGTGACAATGAAAGCGCATAGATTTTTTTACACTATTTTGCAAAATACACAAATGTTTAGTCATATACTATGGATTTTCATCAAATGTGATGTTTTTAAATTGCACAGGTGCACGATTGAGTTTCAAATGTGCCACTTCTAACTCTTCTTTATTGCGATATATCTTCTCTTTTGAAATATCAACTTGCTGGATCTGAACCATATATTCAGCAAAGTCTTGTTTCTTTTTAGAAAAAGCCATCAGAGAGATAGAGATTATCAAAGGAATGGCTAGAGTTAAAAACGACAATGCGATTTCTAAAAATATAACAATAACTGCATATATCAAAAACTTCTTCAGTGGAACTGCAAATAAATCATTATTTATCAATCCGATCTTATAGATCAAACGACCGATGGTCTGGCGGTTTCGTCTGAAGATCAATGGTGGTACTAAATAAACTAAAATCGCTGATAAGAAAACTGCGATAGGTAATTCCACTAACAAGATCATCTTGCTCATAAATTCCGTGTCCTTCAAATATTGTGGAAAATATGTGAGCAAATATCCTCTTAAATATGAATCGATAAAGGGAATATAAACATTATCAACATATATCATGTATGTCTCTTCTTCACGGCTGAAATCTGGATTTCGGATCAAAGTGTCGTTTGTATCTCTGATAAAAAGATGTATTTCACTATATGTGATCTTTTCTCTAAATTCATCATAATCAGATAACATCTTTTGATAATCTTCATTTCTTATATCACCTTTAGTCACTAAAGTATCGACATAAGAATAGAATTTGTTTATAACACCTTCTACTTGGTTCATCAAAGCGCTAGAAGATAAATCATCTTTTTTACTGTTGTAATAATCAACTGAATCGATTAAATCATCACCATTTTTGACATAAATTCCACTATCTTCTAAAGTAGTGTTGATGCGCTCTTGGATATTTTGATAAGCAGGAAAAGCTTGAACAGTCGCTCTAGTAGCCACAAATAAAAGAACGCCTACAACGGCAAGCAATAAAAGGTCTATGATTTTAGCAAAGACTTTTTTATAAGTTCTTGCTCTCACATACTGGACATGCAAGTCAACCTTCTTCTCACGGTTAGGACTCACATCATACACGCTCATTTCTGACATTATTTTATATATCCTTTAGTGACATAAATCTGTTCTAATAAATCTTTAGATATCAAAATAGTCTTTGATAAATAATCTACTAAACTGCGATGAAGTCTATTGATGAAAACAAACACAAAAGATATTAAAACAAACCCGAGTGAAATCAAAGAAAGATATAAAAGGTATGGAAGACTGAAAATAGTCGTTATCGGTATATACATAACAGGGATAAACATGATCAAAGGCAAAGCGAATATCAGCTGATATAAAAAGTTGATGATCCGTTCTTTACGAGAAAGCACTTGGAAATTATTATCACCGATTCTCTCGGTTCTCATCGCCATCATGGCGATGGTCTTACCATTACTAGATATCAAAGGTACCACTAAAAAATAGATGATAGATGCTAAAAAGTATGAGACATAAGTAGCATAGACTGCCACCATGTTCTCTTCCTCTGTCATCTTTTTATTTTCAGCATCCAGCAAGCGATATCGGTATAAAGGAGAAACTTCTGTGATAACTTTTGAAGTCAACAATTCGTTCATCAAATCCGAATAAATATGAGCGAAAAAACTATTTATAAAATGATCGTAATCAGCCTGAGCAGTGCTTGAAAGCTGATCATTTTCATCCAGTAATGGCATGAATTTGTTTTTATATTCATCATTTAAAATCAGTTTTTCTTGTTCATAATTAAAAAAGTCATAATCATCTCTTTCACGAATAGCATCTTTTAAATATTGATAATCATTTCCTAAATAATCGACATAAAAAGTCTTGAAATAATCCGGTGAAAATGTGTCATTTAAAAATCCTAAAAGATAAAGATTAGCGCTGTATCTTAAAGACTCATTTAAATCGTATTTATATTCGGCATTTTCATCAAAATCTAATAAATCGTTATTATAAAGAACATCGATTCTTTCTTGTTCATTCAAGCTTCTAGCTTTATCGGTTTCATCAGAAGAAGCGATTACTCTAGCTATCGGATAAACAAGTGCTGCAAAAAGGACTACTGCGATGATAAAATTCAAAAAAAGATCAGCGAGATAAACTAGCATTCTCTTACCTTTAGAAATCGGTGAAACATCTAAATATTTCGGATTGATCTGATCTGTCTTTTCCATTTATAGAGCCTCTAAATATTTAGCGATGTCTTCGTATTCATCTATCCAAATGACGATGAGATCAAAAGTGAAATAATAAGAAGTCAAATCTTTAAACACTGTCGGCGAATAATTCTTTTCTTTCTTTAAAAAAATAAAGTTGAATTTCAAGTAATTATTAGCTAATTCTAATATTCTCTTCATATCTGGATCAGTGAGAGAGATGCCGATAAAAAGACAAGTGTTAAATTTGAAATCATGCAATTGCTTAGCAATATTCCAAGAATAAGGATTGTTATATAGATAATAATATTCACTCTCATTAAATATTAATGAATCTGTGAACTTCTTTTGATCATATTTATCATACGGCAATAATCCATGCACATGATAAATATCAACTATCGCTTCTTGATTGACAAAAGAATTATCATCATAAGTTGTATTGTAATGAATATCGCGTTTTCTTAACAGATATTCTAAATTGGTATCATAGTTATAAGTGATGACTGAGGTGTGTGGATGGGCTTTAATAAAGTCCACACAATGGGATAATGTCGAATCAGAATCATTGAAGCTCTTTGCTTCTTTGAATAGATATAGTTCTCTGCTTAAAGATTTATAGGGATCGAATCCGCTTGTCTTCATCACCATCGGATCTGTGAACAATTCTTTACCGACATAATGCTTAATCTCAGAAGCAAATTTATAATCGCCTTTATAAAAATCATTGTTCAAAGCATCGATTAATCCCGGCCAGTTTTTAGCGCCATAATCTTCGTTGATACCAGCGCCCATCACTAAGTCAGTATGTAATTTTGTCGTATAAAATTTTAATATCCATAATAAAAATGAAGAAGCTGTTGAGTTTTTAGAATCTAATGAAGCATCACTAGAAAGCGTATATAAGAGATTATCAGTGACTTCTTTTTTATTCTTTACTAATCGATATTCGATCTGCTTACCTTCCATATATCCTAAAGCTACAAATCCAGCACCATCGATAAAAATATTCAAAGATGCTTCGGGAAAAATAAACTCTTGACCATCGATCTTTTTTACTTTGACAATATTAACATTGCCCATTACGTCTAGCTTTTCATAATTGACGCCGCTAGTAGAATTAAAAATATGACACACATATTTATGGATATGATCTTTCTTAGATCTGACAATCGCTTTAAAGTTACAAGATGGGTCAAAGTGAAATCCAAAAGACCTTAAAGTGATCGCATCATAACTGACATCATTTAAATAAAACAAAAAAAGTAAGACTAATAAGCACTTCTTTTGAAATATATAATTTTCTCTTTCTTCTTTTTTCATAATTAAACGAAATTATTATATCAAAAGAGCACAGATAATTTTCTAGATTATTCCTGCTAAAGCACAAGAAGAAAGGCATCTTTTATCTGACCACATAAAATCTAATAACTATATTCTTGACTTAACATTTTTCTCTAAACGAATCCATTTTTC
This sequence comes from uncultured Bacillota bacterium, assembly GCA_949284445.1. Lineage (GTDB taxonomy): Bacteria > Bacillota_I > Bacilli_A > RFN20 > CAG-288 > Enterosoma. Next base: position 49,326 of record CASDVP010000009.1, on the reverse strand, counting down.
TAAAAACTCCTTCATACCCATTAAAACATTCCTGCTGAAAAGGTTTCTTTTTTACTTTCTGTCTCTAAATCATTCATATTTCTAACAATTTCTACAATATTATCATGGCTTCATCTAGGCATGCTCTTCTTAAAAAGCTTAAACACCGCTTCCAGATATGAGATAATTTATAAAAAGAGGAAAACAAATGTCATTGATAAAACTTGATCATGTATCGAAATACTATAGTGATGGCACTACTTCTTCAAAAGGGATCGAAGACATCAATCTGACCTTTGAAAAAGGGGAATTTGTCGCTATCACTGGAGAATCAGGATCAGGTAAAACAACGCTTTTAAACGTCATAACCTTGATGGATAACTATGATGAAGGCGACATCATATTCAATGATAAAAGCACTGCTGATTTCAGCGATAAAGAAATCAGAGAATTCAGACGTGAATACGTATCTTTTGTTTTCCAAGAATACAACTTATTTCAATCATTAACTCCATTGAGTAATTTGATCATCGCATTAAGAAATAGAGGCTATAAGCACAAAGAAGCGGTTGAAATCGCTAAGCAACGATTGATCGAATGCGGTTTAGAAAATCGCATGCATGAAAGAGTGGTCAAACTTTCTGGTGGTGAAAGACAAAGAGTTGTCATCGCTAGAGCTTTAGCGATCAATTCACCGATCATCGCGTTCGATGAACCGACTGGAAATCTCGACTCTAAAACTTCTGAAGAAATCATTCAATTGATAAACAAGATTAAAGAAAATCATCTGATTCTCTTTGTGACTCATGAATATGATCTGATCAAAAATATAGCCACTAGACATATCACGATGAAGGATGGTCAAATTGAAAAAGATGAGATATTAAAAGACAAATATCTCACCGAAAATGATACTTCATTTGAAGAGTCACCTTTAATTTCAAATCCGAGTATCGGTTCTACATTTTATTCAAGCCTTAAAATAATCATTTCTTCTCCTAAAAAATTCATTCTTACCTGTTTAGCACAGATTCTATTAGCATTAGCAGCGATTGGAGTTTCTTTTGGATTTGTTTTCTGCGCAGATAGAATCCAATCTAACATCGATGCTAACATTGCTCAAGCCTTTCAGCCTTTCACAAACAACATGGTAGATCAGTCTGTGTTAATCTTAAATGATGATAGCAACAATTCAAACATAAAGTATGAAAATGCTCTTGTTGATAAAACAAGTGTACTAAACTATTTAGATTTTAATTTATCATTCTCTTATGATGATGGAAGCGTTAGTAGGTTATCTGCAAAACCAAGCTTAGTAAAACCACAAAACGCTAAAATTATCGAAAAACGCAGTATAGATACTCCCAGTTATCAAGTGTTCTATGATGAAAGCAACATGTCTAAAATCGAATGTGACGATTATAAAGCCTTCTTTTCCCACGCTTTAAAAGACCAAGTCACTGGCATTCTCAATTTAGCTAATTATCAAGTGTCTCCACTTCGTGATTTCACTTTAAGCGGATTTGGAACATTGGATTCTGAATCTAATGATATAGTCATCGTTTTTAATCAATCAGCTTATGAGATCATCAATGAAAATGCAGAAGCTTTTTTGTTGAATAATCTGCTAGAAGATAATTACAGTACTTTCCCTTTAAATCTATCGAGCAACGATATGTTTTCAATCTCAATCAAAGGTAATGAAATACCATACAAAATCTCAACTGATACCTTTTATAAACGAGCACCTAATATTTTGATCAATTCAGTTTATAGCAATCTTGTAAATGATATAGAGATCACTATTTTAAATAAAACCTTTTCCATCACTTCTTTCTATGAAAACTTAAGAGAGTATTATGGTGATGTCGAATATGACTATGATGAAACAGCACAGTACAACACTCATGACATCTATCTTGATAACACGTCAACTGATAGTTGCATCATCAATCTGACAAGCAATTCAGAAACACTTTTAAATTATATTTCTTATAAATTAAACCTTTTGAGCACTGCTTATTTTACTTCTGATAAAGAAGCAGATGATTTTTATGAAGCCTACAGTAACGAATATAGAATGTATAATGCTGAAAGTCATTATCAAATATCAGCTATCAATAATCGTCCTAGCCTTTACGTGATGGTTAGCACTGTTGGATTTATGCTTGGATTGATAATCTTTTTAGTCGTGATATTATCTTTAACCAGTCCGATTTTAAATATGGTATTAAGAAAGTACAATCCGGATTTTGGAGTCATGCAAACCTTGGGCTTTTCAACTAAAATCCTCTTCTTCATACGACTCTTATTGATTGAAATACCACTTGTCATCACTTATCTATTAGCAGCTAGTATCATCGTTCCTACGATCTTTATGACTGTTGTTAACAGCTATAGAGCATATTGGTATATATTTGTCATCATCAGCTTGTTGATACTCTTCTTCGCTTTCTTATTATGCTTGAATTTCTATCTCAAAGAGAAGAAAAGAAGCATGAGACAGATTTTAAAAGATGCCGGAGGAAAGTGAGATGATCAAACTAACAAATATTGATAAGCAATTCAAAAATGGTTCTCAAACCATCAATGCTGTCAGCTCCTTATCTTTAGAACTTCCGAATAATGGTTTAGTCATTTTACTCGGTAAATCTGGCTCTGGTAAATCCACGCTTTTAAACATCATCGGTGGTCTTGATGATTATGATGGTCAGATAACTTATGATGATTCGGTAACCGTATCCGGTTATAAGCCTTTTACTTTTGATAAATATCGTGCTTGTAACATCGGTTATGTCTTTCAAGATTTTTATATCGATGAAGATATCACTATCACTGAGAATATCAGACGAGGTTTGATCATCAGTGGAATAGTTGATAAATCCGAACAGAAGAAACGCATTGATGCTGCTTTAAAAGCGGTTGGTTTAATCCTTTATAAAAGAAGAAAGGCCTCTTCTTTATCGCTTGGTCAAAAGCAAAGAGTAGCTATAGCAAGAGCTATTGCCATCATGCCTAAAATCTTATTAGCAGATGAACCGACAGGCAATTTAGATAGCGATAATAGCGCTGCTATTATGGACATACTTAAAAAGTTATCTAAGAAGATGCTGATCATCTGTGTCACTCATAACGAAAACCTAGCAAATAAATACGCAGATATCATTTATCACATCCAAGACGGTAAACTGGATCTAAAAGAATTTAATAAAGAAAAAGAAGCGACTGAAACTGGTGAAGAACCAGAAGAGATCACAATCAAGAATCATTCATCAACCGTCGGAAATATCAATGTTTCACTGATGAGTGATGAGACTAATACTGCTTCATCAGAGATAAAAATATTTGTTAAAAATGGTAAAAACTATATCTATATTCCTGATGACTTTCAAGTCACTAAAGAAGATTTAACTTCTGATTTTGATAAGATCAGTGCTGAACAAAAAGAAATTAAAAGAAAAAGAGCACTTTCCCAAGTTGATACTTACGACACTTCTGATTTCAAAAATGAGAGAAAACATGTCTTTTTCACCCCTGGCTTCTTTAAAAATAGCATCACTAAAAAACAACGAAAATTAACTTTGATCTTATCGATATTCATCGCGATCTCCTTAGCGATCGGTTCCACCATACTCGGTGTTCTGCACGAAAGTTATAATAGTTTAGCTTCTCAATTTGACAGCTCTAAAAACGTTGTCATCTATCGAGAAAACAGTCTATTATCAAACGAAGAATTAAAAGAGATCATCTTTGATCCCGAAAATAATGTAAAAGGTGTTACTAACTTAACTTTTAATCCGATTTACACCAATAACGAACCTTGCAACTTGTTTGGCAGTAAAGATTTAAGTCTCTCTTATATCAACTATGATCACATGAATGATATCAAAGATGATGAAGTGGTTATCAGTTTAGAATTCGCCTTAAATCTCATCGATTCTGAGCATCCAGATATAAAGTCTTTAAAAGGAACCACAATCTCTTTTTATGATGAATATGGTGCTCTAAAGAATTATACGATCAAAGATATCATCGACTATTCGATGAATCTTATCATCGTCGGTAATTTAAATAATAATCTAGATATATTTTGGTTTTCTTTCTTTAATGACTGCTCAAACATCATTTATCAATCTTCAGATTTTGATATTATCAATCAGAGAAAACAACTCCTTGAATTATTATCTGAGTTACAAATCATTGAAGATCCAACTGTTTCTACTATAAAAATCTCACAAGGCATTCAAAATTATCTATTGAACTATAAAAGCCTGATCAATTTGACAGGAAATACAGATAAAGAAGAAGCCTCTACATTTTTAAAAGAATTATATAACAATGTCACTGATGAACAAGACTATCGTTTATATGTTCCTGAAAACGACACGAAGTATTCGAATTTATTCTTTAATTACATCTTTAATAACGTTCCTACCATCTCTAGTCGAAATGAAGGAAAATCACAATTCAAAGACTTTAACACAACAAATAACTATAGCACTTATCCTAAAGTCTACATCAATGAATCATGGCTAAATAATCTAAAATATATCGTCTCAGATTATCAGCCGAATCAGTCATTTGTCCTAGATAATTATCTCGTCATTGGAACTTTTACTGGCAATGATGATTTAATGGTATATGCTGATGAAAAACACCCAGTAGATTTAAAAATCGGTGAAAGCATAAAAACTATCACTTATCGAAATCTTTTTGGACAATCGACCACTTACTACATCTTTTTAACCGGTAATCTTTCTAAAACAATTTCATATTACAAAAATAAAGAAGATTTAAAAGCGACTGATACCAGCATTCTTTCTCAATCCAATAACGATGTTCTCGTCACTGTTTACACTGTAATAATCATCATCGCAGGTATAGAATTGCTGCTTTACGCATTGTTATTCAGATCTAAAATGGCTGTCGACTTAAAAGCGATCGGAATTTATCGTTCCTTAGGAATGAAACGCATTCAAATAGTGATGCATTATGTGATCAACACATTCATCACTCTGACTACTCAATTCCTGATCCCTTACTTATTGATGATCGCTTTGATATTTGTCATCACTTCAATAGTCGCACCAGTCAGCGCTATTGTGCTAGGTGCCCTTGCTGGATATCTGTTAGTCTTCATAGCGATTATGATCCCATTAGCTATCTTGTTATTAAAAACTCCGCATAAGATACTGACGAAATATGATATCTAAAGCAGTCATATGTGCCTTTGAATCTTGAACACTGATTTTACATATTAAAATTAGCTTTGTTATATCAAAAGCAACCTGTATTTCTAAATTTGAAACCTGAAGTAATATTTGACAACTTTTATGTAAATGAATAGAACAAATAAAAAATATTGCCTAACAGTCAGTAGTGATCTGCCGAGCAATATTTTGTTTGATTAATTATCTATCTTAAGCATGACTTTATCGTCATTCTTAGATGGGAGAAGAGCATAGATGAGGTTACCGATTCCAAGCGTGAACCAGAAAGTACATAAGAATACCAACCCATGTTTATTCTTGGGGGCTTTCTTGGCCATAAGGGCGCTATTCTCACCACGTGATTCAACTTTATAAACTGCAGTGATCAAATCTTCCATGACTCTTTTCATCTCTTTCGTATCTTGACAATGACGGATTCTTGCACTATCACTCATTACATTTACCTCCTACGTGTAATATTAACACCCCCCCCAGTTCGTCAAGTGTTTCTTTAAAAACCTCGCAATAAATCGCGTATTTTTAACATTTTGAGATCAAAAAAAGCTACCTCATTTCTGAGATAGCTTTAATTTACTTAAGAATTACAGATTAGTCGAGTAAAGCGGAGACGGTACCAGCACCGACAGTGTGACCACCTTCACGGATGGAGAACTTGGTGTTAGCTTCGATAGCGATAGGATGGATGAGCTCAACAGTTAACTCAACGTTATCGCCAGGCATGACCATTTGGGTGCCTTCAGGAAGAGTGATGGTGCCAGTGACATCAGTAGTTCTGAAATAGAACTGAGGTCTATAGTTGTTGGTGAAAGCGGTATGACGGCCACCTTCTTCTTTCTTTAAGACATAGACTTGAGCCTTAAACTTCTTATGAGGAGTGACTGAACCAGGTTTGCATAAGACTTGACCACGGACGATCTGATCACGATCGACACCTCTTAATAAGGCACCAACGTTATCACCAGCCTCAGCATAATCAAGAGTCTTACGGAACATTTCTAAGGAAGTGCAGACACATTTACGGGTATCTTTGATACCGACGATTTCGACTTCATCGTTAGGACGGATGATACCTCTTTCAACTCTACCAGTAGCAACGGTACCACGACCGGTGATGGTCATGACATCTTCGACAGCCATTAAGAATGGTTTGTCATTTTCTCTAGCAGGAGTTGGGATATAGGAATCAACAGCATTCATGAGCTCGATGATGGATTTTTGAGCATCAGCATCGCCGTTTAAAGCCTTTAAGGCAGAACCTCTGATGACAGGAACTTCATCACCCGGATAACCGTACTTGCTTAATAAATCACGGACATCCATTTCAACTAAGTCGATAAGTTCAGGATCATCGACAGCATCGCATTTATTTAAGAAAACAACGATGTAAGGAACACCGACTTGACGAGCTAATAAGACGTGTTCTCTGGTCTGAGGCATAACACCATCAGTAGCAGCGACGACCAAGATAGCACCATCCATTTGAGCGGCGCCAGTGATCATGTTCTTGATGTAGTCAGCGTGTCCAGGGCAGTCGACGTGACAATAGTGTCTACTAGCAGTTTCGTACTCGATGTGAGCAGCGTTAATAGTAACACCACGAGCTTTCTCTTCAGGAGCTGCATCAACCTGATCATAACGCATAGCTTGGGCTAAGCCTTCTTTAGCTAAGGTTTGAGTGATAGCAGCAGTGAGAGTAGTCTTTCCGTGATCAACGTGACCGATAGTACCGATGTTAACATTCGGCTTGGAACGGTCGAACTTTTGTTTAGCCATAATTTATTTTTTCCTCCAAAATAGATTCTTAATGACTATACACTTTTTAAGTGTAATTTGCAAGAAGGGAGGTGTTAACCTCTCTTCTTAACGATCTCTTCTTGAACAGAACGAGGGACTTCTTGATAGTGATCGAACTCCATGTTGTAGATACCTCTACCTTGAGTCATAGATCTCAAATCAGAGATATAACCGAACATGTTAGCTAATGGGATCTTAGCCGTGATGACTTGAGCATTAGCTTTTTGAATCATACCTTCAACTGAACCTCTTCTAGAAGAGATATCTCCCATAACGGTTCCGACATAATCAAGCGGAGTGGTGATATCAGCTCTGACGATAGGTTCAAGAATGACAGGATGACATTTTTCAGCAGCGACCTTTAAGGCCTGTTGAGAAGCTAATCTATAAGCGGCTTCTGAAGAGTCGACATCGTGGTAGGAACCATAGAACAAGGTAGCTTTGACATCGATGACAGGATAGCCAGCGATCATACCTCTTTCCATAGCATCCTTCAAGCCGTCCAAAGAAGGTTTGATGAATTCCTTAGGAATAGCACCACCGGTGATAGCATCGACTAATTCGATACCCTTACCAGGGTTAGGTTCCATACGGAAGACGACGTGACCATATTGACCATGACCACCGGATTGCTTGATGTATTTACCTTCGCACTCAGCAGTGGTTTTGATGGTTTCTCTATAAGCGACCTGAGGTGCGCCGACTTTACAAGCGATCTTGTAATCATTTCTTAAACGAGTGACGTTGACATCGAGTTGAAGTTCACCGACACCAGCGATGATGCCTTGACCGGTTTCTTTATCGGTATAGTAGTGGAAGGTAGGATCTTCTTCAGTGAATTTGATAAGAGCAGTAGCCATCTTATCTTGATCGTTCTTAGAAACTGGTTCGATAGCTTCAGAGATGACAGGATCAGCAAATTTGATGGATTCAAGAGTGATATGCGGATCATTTTCACCGACTAAAGTATCACCAGTTCTAGTTGCAGAGAAGCCGATAGCAGCTGCGATTTCACCTGCTTTAGCTTCACCGATAGTTTCAGAAGAAGAAGCGTTGACTAAGATTAAACGTGAGACACGTTCTTTAGCGCCTTTTCTGACGTTATAAACATAAGAACCAGATTTGATAGAACCTGAATAGACACGGAAGAAGCACATATTACCGAATTGGTTAGTGGTGATCTTGAAGGCTAAAGCGACGAAAGGTCCTTTAGGATCAGGATTGCAGACAACATCGTTTCCTTGTGAATCTTTACCGACAGAAGGTTTGACATCTAATGGTGAAGGTAAAAATTCAGTGACAGCATCCAATAAGTATTGGACGCTCTTATTTTTATAAGCAGAGCCAGGGATACAAGGATAGATGGAACCAGCTAAGACGCATTTTCTGATAGCTTTTTTGATGTCTTCAGGACTGGGTTCGCTCTCTTCTAATAAGCAAGCCATGATATCATCATCGAAATTAGCCAATTGCTCTAACATATGACTTCTATAGAGCTTAGCTTGTTCGATATCGTGTTCATAGCCAGCAGGAATCTGATCTAAATCGACGATATTAGGTGACATGAGCGAAGACTTTTTAGGATCTAAATCCCATAACCAAGCCTTCATCTCTATCAAGTCGATCAAACCTAACAAACGATTCTCTAAGCCGACAGGATAAGCGATAGCAACACCATTTCCACCGAGTTTAGTCTTGATAGATTCAACTGACATTTCGAAGTCTGCACCAGTCGCATCCAATTTATTAACGAAGACGATTCTAGGAATATTGTATTTATCAGCTTGTCTCCAAACGGTTTCAGTTTGAGGCTCAACACCATTTTTACCATCGAGAACACAGACAGCACCATCGAGAACACGTAAAGATCTTTCAACCTCAGCGGTAAAGTCGACGTGTCCAGGAGTATCGATCAAATTGATACGATAATTTTTCCATAAGCAGGTTGTAGCTGCAGAATAGATAGTGATACCTCTCTTTTGTTCCTGAGGATCGAAGTCCATGGAAGCACCGCCATCATGAACTTCACCGATCTTATGGGTTTTACCAGTATAGAAGAGGATACGTTCGGAAGTAGTAGTCTTACCAGCATCGATATGAGCCATGATGCCGATGTTTCTAACATGATCAAGAGGTACGGCCTCGTAGGTCGCAACCATCGCCTGGTCGTTATCCATTGCCATAAGTGATTTCTCCTTTAAAAAACGAATTACCAACGATAATGAGCATAAGCTTTGTTGGCTTCAGCAGTCTTGTGCATATCATCACGACGTTTGACTGCACCACCAGTGCCGTTAGCAGCATCGATGATTTCACCAGCGAGCTTATCGGTCATATTCTTCTCGTTACGTAAACGAGCATAGGTGACTAACCATCTGAGGCCTAAAGTCACTTTTCTTTCAGGGGCGACTTCGATCGGGACTTGATAGTTACTAGCACCGACTCTTCTAGCCTTTAATTCGACTTCAGGCATGATGTTTCCTAAAGCGATTTCGAAGACTTCGAGAGCGGGTTTTCCAGTCTTAGCAGCGACTTTATCAAAAGCACCATAGAGGATAGTTTGAGCAGTGCCCTTTTTACCATCTAACATGATACGGTTGATAAGTCTTGTGACCAATTTGGAATTATAGATAGGATCAGGGAGGACATCTCTTCTTTGAACAGAACCATTCTTTCTAGGCATAATATAGTTACTCCTTCTTCAAACTACTTCTTCTGGACGCTGCCGTCTTTCTTGGTTCCATATAAGGAACGACCTTGTTTACGGTTTTCAACACCGAAACATTCTAAGGCACCACGAACGATGTGATATCTGACACCAGGTAAATCACGGACGTGTCCGCCTCTGATCAAGACGACTTTGTGTTCCTGTAAGTTGTGGCCTTCACCGCCGATATAAGCAGTGACTTCATAACCGTTGGATAATCTGACTCTGGCGTATTTACGAGCAGCAGAGTTAGGTTTTTTAGGAGTCATGGTACCGACACGAGTACAGACACCTTTCTTTTGTGGAGAAGGAATATATCTTTCTCTCTTGTTTAATGAATCCCATCTCTTGCCTAAAGCAGGTGATTTAGACTTGTAGACGGGTTGGCGTCTTTCATGACGCACTAACTGATTAATAGTAGGCATTTCTTTCCTCCCGAATGCAAATATTATTAATTTTTCGTCCACAGCTCCGGGCGTTTTCTGTTCTTCCCATAAAAAGAACGGGCTAAACCCCGCGCATAGACAAGGAAAATTATAATTGATGATATTTAAAAGTCAAAGATTTTTTTTAAAACATTTCAATAATTTACAAAAAAGAAACAAATATCGCTAGTTTTGAAAGACTCAGTTCTCTCATCGATGATAATTGAAAAGCGGTGATTCATTAAAGAAACGTTGTAATAGAAAAGTCAATGCGTAAAGAATATTGATGATTTTCTCATTGTGAGAAATATTAGTTTTAGATAGCTTTATATCTACCGGGATTTTTTATCTAATATAAACTTTATGAACTTCTTCCTCGGTTTCTCTTCACCTCTATCGGAACTAAGCCATCTTTTACTCTGAGGAAAAAATCAAGCTCGACAGTAGCATCCTCGCTTTTATAAAAATAAGGTTCGAATTCTTGTTTTATCAAAGCTTCACAGATGACATTTTCATAAAAAGCGCCGTTAAAAATATCATAGTCTTTATCTATTCTTATTTTTTCTTTATCTTGTTTATCTAATTGATTCAAAAATAAAGTTGTATCTGAAAAATACATTCGGAAATTATTATCTAACTTATTAATAGATAATGGTTTATCTAAAAGTTTTAAATTATTAACTATATTGATCAAGCCAGCATCTCTTATCTATTGAACGCAAGGATAATCTCGCACCATGACCTAGCATCGCATATTTAAAAACAGCTTCAGGCAAACCACCTATCAATAAGTACTCTTCAAATAAATCAAACAATAGTTTCAAATAAAAAGGAGGTAGTTCTTTTAAATTGATTAAATATTGATATATTTCATCAACAAAAGATGAATCATAGCCTTTCGCCCACAAAAACTCTTCAAAATCTAAAGATCTCATCTTGATTTCTTCTTTAGCACCAACAGGAACAGAGGTTATGTTTTTATAATCGATTCCGAATAATGAACCAGAAGCTATAACGTGGTATTTTTTTATTCATAATAAAAAGACTTAAAACTTGTTAAAGCGCTCGGAAATTCTTGAATGTCATCAAGCAAAATAATGTCTTACCAGGTAAAATCTGTTTGTTATTCAATAATGAGATGCGTTTCACAATCTCTTCAGCATCATCAGTGTCTTCAAATACTGCTTTATACTTCGGTTCCAGTACAAAATTCACCTCTAAAAACAATCATAACTATGGCTAAAATTTCTGATCGAAGTGGTTTTACCAACTTGTCTCATGCCTTTGATAATCAGAGGTTTCTTATTGGGCGATTTTTTTCATTCGGATAAATATAAATCTATTTTTCTTTTTAACATAAATACATTTTTTGATAGTTATTATTCTTATAGAGAAGTGTTTTCTGCTCACAAACAAAAGAGACTTAAAGTGATTTTAACGTTTGAAAAGCATTCGTCATTTTCGAAAATTGCAAGAACTTGCAAAATCTGAAAATGAAAGTGAAGGATCAATTATGACCATAAACAGAGATCTATATTTAAATGATTTGATATCAAGAATGAACAATGGCTTAGTAAAAGTTATCACTGGAATAAGAAGATGTGGAAAATCTTATTTGGTTTTTAAATTGTTTTATGATTATTTGATCAAAAAGGGGATACCTAAAGAAAGAATAATCACCTTTGCTTTCGATACTGATGAAGATATCGATAAATTAGAAAAATATCATAATGACGAGCCAACAAAAATATATGATAAATCCAACCGTATTTTTCTAGTAAATTCAAAAAAATTCCGAGCTTATATCAATGATTTGATAATCGATGATGGACCATATTACCTGCTGTTAGACGAGATTCAATTACTAGATAACTTCGTCGGAACTTTAAACAGTTATTTAAGGAAACCAAATTTAGACATCTATGTGACCGGTAGCAACTCTCATTTATTATCCAACGATATCATCACCACATTCAGAGGAAGAGGAGATCAGATAAAAGTGTATCCTCTATCATTTAAAGAGTTTTATTCTGCACAGAAAGAAATAGAATTTGAAAAAGCATATGAAGACTACACCTATTATGGTGGGATGCCTCTTATTCTATCTATGAGCAGTGAAAAGCAAAAAGCTTCTTATCTCAGCAATTTATTCACTGAAATTTATATTAAAGATATCGTAGAAAGAAACGGAATAGAAGACCAGGATTCATTTGAAAGATTGATTGATATATTAGCTTCCTCAATCGGCTCCTTCACTAGTCCAACTAATATTGAGAACACATTCAAAAGTAAATCTAAAATCATTTATACTCGTCCAACCATTAAAAAGCATATCGGATACCTGAAAGATAGCTTTTTAATCGATGAGGCGAACAGATATGACATAAAGGGAAGAAGATATATCAAAGCAAAATCAAAATATTATTTTTCAGATATCGGTTTAAGAAATTCACGCTTAAACTTTAGAGAGCAAGACCCACCTCATATCATGGAGAACATCATCTATAACGAGCTTAAATATCGAGGATACAACATCGATGTTGGTTCAGTAGAAATCAGTGAAAAAAATATAAACCAAAATTATGTAAGAAAGCAGTTAGAAGTTGATTTTGTTTGCTATCAAGAAAGTAAAAAATATTATGTTCAATCAGTCTATTCGATCGAAGATATTCACAAAATGGAACAGGAAGAAAAACCGCTGACTAATATAAGAGATTATTTTAAGAAAATAATCGTAGTAAGAAACAACTTTAAGCATTATCGAAAAGACAATGGCATTTTAATAATCGGTTTAAAAGAATTTTTATTAGATCAAAACAGTTTAGATTTATAAATTCAGCGCAAATATTTAACAAAGCACTTCAAAAACGAATAATAGCAAAAAAGCATATATCCAAGATAGATAGGAAAGAATATAAAAAAGAAATAAGCAGGGTTAAAAACCACTCTGAACGAGCCATCATCATTTCCGATAAATTTCGTATTAAACGCCGCGCAAATACAGGCTCCTATTCCTATTACAAAAAAAGCAAGATAAAATAACCAAAAATATAATTTTCTTCTGAACACATGGTGCTCAGAGTCGATGAGATATAGTTTGATCAAAGCCGCTATAGCGACCACTTCTGATATGACAGCCATAACGAATATGATGATAGAAAAAAGGTGCGTGAAATTAAATCCGATGAATGTCGCATATAACGCAGGTAGCATGGCAAAAACAGCGATCACATATGTCTTAGAAAAATACTTGCGTTTGATTTTGCTGTCTTCAATCTGTGATAAATTGTCCTCATTCACAAACTTTGAATAGAATGGTTCTTTTTGAAATGTTTTATTCATATTTCTTCAATAAATAATTATAAGTCATTTCTTTTGATATATGAATCACATGAACAAAATAAAAGCCTAACAGTTTTTACACCATTAGGCATGAGTCTTTAATTTTATCAGTGATGTTTAATCACGACGCATAAAAACAAAAATATACATCAATACTCTGATAAAAATATTGATAAAGTCGACGTAAAGATTAAAAGCACAATAGACAGCTAAAGAATTTTGATTGTCATCTAATACTCTAGCTTGAGCAAGTTTCTTCACACGATTAATATCAACAGCTGAAATGACTAAGATGACTCCTAAAATAATGAAGTCAGTGATCCAATAAACCATTGAGCTGCCGATGAAATAGTTGACTAAAGAGATGATCAAACATCCCATCAATAAAGCAGTTAATAAAGGATACAGGATACTGAGATTCTTCTTAGTTAAAGTACCGATAAGACCCATTAATAAGAAAGAACCAGCAGAGATCAAGAAAGCCATTGAAATTGTCATGATAGCATTAGGACCATCAACAGCTAAAATGGTCATAAAAACTGAAGATAACATAACACCGATAGCAATAGAATAAAGAATATAAGCTATTCTGATGCCGATCGACTTAGGCTTAAGGCTCTTAAAATTAACTATCAATACGCAAGGAAACATGATGATAGCTGAGATAATCATCAAAGTGACATAAGTTGTATAACTAGCCTCAGATGGAATGATAGCTAAAAGATTTGGTAATCCTAATGATATGATGCCAGTGATCAACAAACCTAAACCCATCCATAAAAACACTTTTATCATCGGGAAGGCTGCAGATGAGACTATCGGTTTTACTTCATTTTCAGTAACTTGCACATCTTTGGGAGTAAAAGTTTCCATTTTGAATAAGGTCTCCTTTCATAGACACATATATATTATAAATAAAAAAATCCATTTTCAATATAAATATCTCACACTGTGAGCTTTTTCATATACATAGACCGTTGAAAGCGCTACGCTATTTCTACCGCTTAAAAGTCTCATCATCTTTTATATTAACTATAACCAATAAATACCCATCATGTATGTATAATACATCAATAAAACTCCTAATCAGAAAGAAGACTTAGGTTTGATAAAGCCATCACATTAAACTGCTTGAATGACCATTAATATTCAATCTATTTAGACATTTAGTTTTATAAGCCCTAATTGTGATAAAATAAGAAAAAAGCATTTCATCAACATAATGATAAAACAAGGAGAACATATGGCTTATAAAACAAAAATAGCTCTCCTCTATGATTTCGATAAGACTCTTTGCACAACTGATATGCAAAATTATTCTTTCATCCCTGCGTTAAATATTAAACCGACCGAGTTTTGGAATAAATGCAACGAGATGTCAAAAGAATATCATATGGATTCTCTTTTGACCTATATGTATTTGATGCTTGATGAAGCTAAAAAAAAGAACCTTCCTATCAATCGTGAAAGCTTTGTCCAGATGGGAGCTAATGTAAAGCTATTCCCTGGTGTTGACACCTGGTTTCCTAGAATCGATAAATATGGTGAAGATAAAGGTGTTGAGATTCAGCATTATGTCATCTCTTCTGGAAATAAAGAAATAATAGAAGGATCTCCTATTTCAAAGTATTTTACAAAGATCTTCGCTTGCGAATTCCTTTATATCAATGATGTAGCCGTCTGGCCAAAAAGCGTCATTAACTATACCACCAAAACACAATTTCTTTTCCGTATCAACAAGGGAGTTCTAGATATTTCTGATAACGATAAGATCAATGATCCTACACCGGAATCCGAACGCACAATCCCATTCAGAAATATGATTTATATCGCTGATGGATTAACTGATGTTCCCTGCATGAAATTAGTGAGAGAAAAAGGTGGACAATCAATCGCGGTTTATTCACGCGGTAAAAAGCCATTAGCATCTAAATTATTTGCAGATGAAAGAGTCGATTTCATCTGTGAGGCTAATTATTCTGAAAACAGCAAATTAGAACAAATAGTCAAATTGATCATCGAAAAGATGACTTGCCAAGACCAACTAGCACAAATCCATTATAAACAAGAAGCCGATATCACTCATGACTAAATCAAATATCTAAACCTAATTTATATATTTGGTTTTTCTTTAAATCGTATTTAGTAGCTAATTCTTTAGCGCATTCTTTTAAAGGTTTACCTGTTTTTAATAATTGAGATATTTCTTTTTTTAACTGGCGTTCATCGATCTCTTTTTCACCATGAAAACCATTTACAACAATCACGCATTCACCCTTGACATCTGTGACTAGTTCGTCGATATCACCGAGTTTCCCGCGGATCACTTCTTCATAGATTTTAGTCAATTCCCGGACGAGAGCAAATTCTCTTTCATCACCAAAAACTTCTCTCATAATATGCAAGGTGCTTACTGCTCTATTTGGTGATTCATAAAATATTAAAGTTTCTTGTCTATCTTTTATTTTGTTTAAAATAGTCTTAATATTGCCAGCCTTAGTCGGCAAGAACCCATAAAATGAAAAATCAGCAGTGTCTATACCGGATAAAACTAGAGCAGACAAAGCAGCATTAGGACCTGGTAAGACAGTGACATGCACATTTTGTTTGATAGCTTCTTTGATCAATAAACAGCCAGGATCAGAAATGCCAGGCATACCAGCATCTGAGCAATAGGCTAATTTCAATTTTTTCTCTTTAACTTCATTCACTAAAGAGACAGAATTTTTAGCCTCTGTCTGGGCATAGAGCGAAATTAATTTTTTAGGTTTTATTTGATAATGATTTAACAATACACCCGTGTTTCTAGTATCTTCGCAAGCGATGATATCAGCTTCTCTTAAATAATCTACAGCTCGATAAGTTATATCGGAAAGATTACCGATCGGTGTTGAAACTAATGCGACTAGTCCTTCACTAGCATCATTCTTTTTCATCGTTTTTGACGGCTTTGACATTTAATACCTCACGATCTGCAATTTGAGAAACTGGGATAAAACCAGTGTCTTTTTTCACATTCTTGGAATAGCGATGATAATCATTACGATTATTATGGCTATTTCGATTGCGGTTATTATTGTTAGCTTTCTTCGCTTTATTTTTCAATTCTTCTAAATGTTTTTCTTCAGAGCGTTTGATCTGCTCGATTCTTTGCTTGGTATCTTCTATACCTTTACCTGATAAATCAACTCCTGCATTCATATCAGTGATCAATTCATCTTCATCGCCTTTATCTAAACCTTGCTGAACACGTTCATATTGTTCCTTAGTAAAGTTTTCATAATTATCACCATTATAAGCAGTGATAATTCCGCTCAAAACATTTAATCCAGTCACCTCATATTCCGATTTTCGATAAGTGATTTTATCACCGATCTTAGGAAAATTAGGTCTTAGTTGTGCATAAGCTTCATCTTCGAATTTTAAACAGCACATCAATTTTCCACATTGACCTGAAAGCTTTGGGATATTGATAGCTAGCAATTGATTTTTAGCCATAGCGATAGATATACCATCAAAAGAATTTAGAAAAGTCGAGCAACAGATGGGTAATCCGCAAGCGCCGATACCACCGATCAATTTAGCCTGATCGCGAGGGCCGATCTGTCTTAACTCGATGCGGAGATGGAACATGCCGATCAGAATTTTGACAAGTTCTCTAAAATCCACACGGTTATCTGAAGTAAATGTGATCAATGCTTTATCACTAGATAGATCTAGATAGGCATTCAAAATATTCATATTCAGCTTTAATTCATCTGATTCTTGCTGAGTAACCTTGGCAATTTCAGCTTCTTTAACTTTAGCTTCTCTATCAAAAGCTAGATCTTGAAAATTAGCGATGCGATCTACCGGAGGAAAAATCGTATCAAAATCAGCTTTTTCTAATTCTTCTTCACTAGGCTTTCTGATCTTAGCTACAGTTCCGATAAATGTTCCATGCGGTGTAGTACAAACCACTTTTGAACCTATTTCAACATCTTTGTTGGTGGAATAATAAGTCATACCAACAAAATCAAAAGGGATTCCGATTAAAGTTGTCATATCAATATTCCTCGTTAATTGCTTTAGCTAATCTAGCTATGACTAAAGTCTGATTGAGATTGATCTGCTTTAAAGCCAAAGCTTCACTGATAATCTTTTGTCCATCCCTGATAGCATTTCGATGACCATTTAATGATCGGATGATCTCTTGGAATGGATTATCTGATTCATCGTTTAATAAAGTTAATGTGAAAATCTCATTGATGGTCAGATATAACCAATTATAACACTGAGCATCTTTTATCTGCTGTGTAGATTTCAAAAGTGTGAAGCAAGCTTTCTTATAATCGACCACTAAATCATTAAGAAATTCTTCAGCGGCTAGAAAACCAGTTTCAAAAAAGCCGTCTTTTAAAAGCTGTTCTACTTCATCAATATTTGAATAAAAACGACTCAAAACAAATGCTTCCGTAATCGATAAGTGCTTATGTTCACCTTTTTCTAAAACAAAATCTTTCTCTAATAAGCTCTCATAGAAATCTTTCGGTGAAACAGGATCTACACGGATCTCTAATGATCTCGATCGGATGGTCGGTAAAACTTTCTGTATGTTATAAGTGGTAAGAAAAGCCACTTGTCCTTCTTTCGGTTCTTCTAAGAATTTCAATAAAGAATTAGATGCTTCTTCAGTGATATTTTCAATGCGGTTGATGACATATGTCAAGCGATGATTCTTTTCTAAAGCTGATAATGAAAAAGCGGCTTCTAATGATTTGACATCATCTTTTTTAATAGTGTTCTGTTCACCATCAATCAGATGGAAATCAGGTCTGATCCCATTATTAAATCTTTTGCAACTCGGGCAGTTATCACAAGCAAGCAAATCTTGTTCACAGCTTAAAGATTTTGCTAGATAAATAGCAGTTTCTTTTAGTGGTGCATTCCTGCTTCCATATAGAAGATAGGCATTAGCAACACGATTTTGCTTGCGTGAATTGATAAAAAGCTTCGCTAATTTTGGCTCTGCTTTTAATAATGTTGTCTTATCCATTTATTTTCTCTAATATCAATTTAATACAATCATCAACTTCTTCTTTGATCTCTTTTCGAGCATCAACAACTTTGATTCTCTCCGGATAACGCTCGATCAAGATTTGATATCCTTCATAAACTTTTTGATGGAATGAAATTTTTTCTAAATCAAGCCTATTGACTTCTCTTTGATCGTTTTTAGCGATGCGTTTTAATCCTTCTTCGGGAGTCAGATCAAGGAATATCGTCAGCTGTGGAAACGTCTTATCGATCGCAAAAGAATTGATAGACATGACGTTATCAATGCCGATTCCTCTAGCATATCCTTGATAAGCTAAAGAAGAATCCAAATAGCGGTCACAGATAACTATTTTATTCTCTTTTAAAGCTGGTAAGACAACTTCAACTAAATGCTGTCTTCGAGAAGCTGCATAAAGCAATGCTTCCGTTCTAGAATCCATCAAGGTGTTCTTTTTATCTAAGATGATGCTTCTGATCTCTTCAGCGATAGTGCTACCGCCAGGCTCACGCGTCTGCAAAATATCATAACCTTGTTTTACTAACTGTTCGCATACTAATTTCATCACCGTGGTTTTTCCACAGCCATCACATCCTTCAAAAGTGATAAATAGCCCTTTATTCATTTGTTTTCTCCTGAGATAACCACTCTTCCTTTAAGAGATTGTGAAATTGTCATTTCATCCAAGTATTCTAAGTTTGTTCCGATCGGAATGCCATAAGCCAAGCGTGATACTTTCACATTTGGTTCGTCTTTTAAAACATTAGTTATATATAAAGCAGTGGTTTCTCCTTCTAATGATGTTGGAAGAGCTAAAATCACTTCATTTATCTGATCTCTTTCAACTCTTTTTTTTAACTCATCGATTCCGATATCTTTGGCTGTTTTATTTTTTAAAGGTGAAAGATTGCCATTCAAAGTGAAATATAAGCCGTTATAAGTGCCCGTCCTCTCAATAGCTAAAATATCTTTGCTATCACTGACTACTAATAAAAGTTTTTTGTTTCTTTTTGGATCAGAACAGATCGGGCAACGATCTTCAAAATATGTCCCGCATTGTGGACATAATTTAACTTTTGAATCCACATCAGAAAGTGCGATTTGAAAAGCATCGCGATCAGTTTTTGACAAACGAAGCGTCGCGTATGCTAAACGTTCAGCTGTCTTGGTTCCGATACCTGGAAGCTTTTTATAACAAGCTATCAGTTCTTTAATAGTTTCAATATGTTCCATCGGTGTTATCTTTTTGCATACGAACAATTTCGTCTTGGAATTGCTTTGCTAACAATTGAATATCATTTTCAACTGCGGTGTGTAAATTAGCTAGGCATTTAGTGATAGCTAGTTCTATTTGACCCTTGCTTGCCGTTTCATAAAAGCTTTGATCAATATGCACATTAGTGACGACAAAATCACCTTTCATAGATATATTTATGCCTTGAACACGTCCTTGATATTCTTTGTTCTGCAATTCACGATTTTTATCTTGAAATTCTTTAGCTCGGTCTTGAAGCATAGCCATTTTTGTAGCTTGTTCAGCTTTTTTGATATTCTCGTCTTCCATATTCACCTCCATCAACCATTCATCAATTCATCAAAAAATTGTGTGGAATTAGACTCTTTCTTTTCAGTGCCAAAATCAATGTTAGGCTCTCTAATATCTACTTTTTTACCTGTTTTATAACTCATATAACAATCCATGAATTCTTTATCAGGGATAGGCAAGATATGATAAGCCTTACCGAAGAGTTCTTGAGAAATATCCATCAATATATTTTGGGAACTCTTGTTATTGATCTTATTAACCTCACTAGTCAAATTTGATGTGACCAGCAAGATATCTTTAGCGACTAAACGCAGTTTACAACTGGCTAAAGCCCTAGCTTCATAAGCTCTTTTAGATGTGAAAAGATTTTGTAATAGTCCCCACTTACCAGCTACCTTGAGCCTCTCTTCTTTATCGGCTTGCTCCATCAAATTCAAAATTTCATCAGCACTATAAACGATTTTATCTTCAGTTTTGATCTCTTCAACTTTCTTAGCTTCAAAACCTTTTTTTACATTTGTTTTAGTTATAGTGACCGGTTTAGTTTTTAATTGTTCAGATTCTTGAGCTTTCTTTACAATGCTATTTACATCAACAGTTTTTTCTTTTTGAAGAATCACTGTAGGATGTGAAGTTTCTTCAGTCATCAGACCTAATAATGCTAATTCAAAATGAGCAAAAACATTATCAGCAGTGCGATAATCTCTTTTTGAAACGATCAATTCTTTGATGTATCTGTTTAAAGAACTAACATCATCTTTGATCAGTTTGATCTGTTCAAGATTAGCCTTTTCTAACAAGCCAGAATCTTTAGTGATCGAATAAATAAGAGCATCTTTGTATAAAGCAATTAAATCGTTATGTAATCTTATGATATCAATACCTTTATCGTATTTATCTTTAATGAGCTTGATCACTTCATCGGTTTTCTTTCCAGAAATCAAATTGATGAGATGAATCTCATCTTCGATAGACATCAATCCGAATAAAGTATCCACGTCATGAACAGTCAGATTATCACCGCTATAAGAAACAGCTTGATCTAGCAATGAAAGAGAATCTCTAACACCGCCATCCGATAAGGACGCTATCAAGTCTAATGCGCCTTCTTCAAAAGTGATATGCTCATTCTTTAATATCCTGTCCATATTAAAAATTAAATCTTTCTTCATCACTTTTGAAAAATCAAATCTCTGTACGCGAGAAAGAATAGTCGGCAAAATCTTTTGTGGTTCAGTCGTTGCTAAGATAAAAACAACGAATGAAGGTGGCTCTTCCAAGGTCTTTAATAAAGCATTGAAGGCTGAATTAGACATGTTGTGAACTTCATCAATGATATAAATTTTATATCTAGACATAATCGGTTGATAAGAAACGCTGTCGATCAATTGTCTGACGCTATCGACAGTGGAATTAGAAGCAGCATCGATTTCGATGACATCAGGATGTTCACCTTTGATGATAGCTTGACAAGAATCACATGTATTACATTGATTACCGATACCGGATTTGCAATTTAAAGCTTTTGCAAAAAGACGAGCCATCGTTGTCTTGCCAGTACCTCTAGGACCGCAAAATAGATAAGCATGAGCTATTTTGTTTTCTTTGATCGCATTCTTCAAAGTAGCGACAACCGCTTTTTGACCGACCACTTCATCGAAAGTCTGTGGACGATATTTGTTATAAAATGCTTGATATGCCAAAATGTTCTCCTCGTTTAATCTATTAAATTATACAACATAACTCATTTTTACTTTAGGTATTTGTGCTCAATTCTTGAATTTTTGACAAGCCAAAAAGAAGCCTTAAAAATCAGAAACTCTTCAAGTGAAACTGATAGGTTATAAGGAAGCTAAATATGTATCGATAAAATCGACATTAGCTTTACCAAAAGCAGTATAAGTCGTATAGATAGGAGGGATCACAATACCACCCATATCACTGAATACAAAAGAACATCCTAATCCCACTACTGCTTCTTCATCAACACTATTATCTTTTAAGCCTACATACAAGCCATATGGAGTGCCCCCAGCTTCTAATGCTTCATTATCTAATTGAGCAGCTATATTTAATGAAACATAAGAATCACTTTTAAACTCCGTACCATCAAACATAGTAGTCGAATCAGAAATAAATGAATATAATTTGTTTTCTTCAGCGATCATATTCATGGCTAAAGTTATATTAGGATAATAATCTTGATACTGAGTATATGGCTTTCCTTCTTCATCAACATAGTTCCATTTGGAATCAATGGTGATATTTTGATCTTCATCGACTAAAAAAGTATAGACGCCATCTGAAAGATTGATATAACCACCTCTGACCAATTTTTGAACTGTTTGATTTGAATTGACATAGTCTATATATTCATCCGAATAATTGAAGTAAAGGTAATCATTTGTGAAATGTAACTCACCATTAGAAATAGAGCCAGTGATTTCATCATTCTCGTCATAAGTAGTGGTAGTTCCTAAGCTTGAAGTGTAATTATAATCGGCGATCAATTCACGGATTCTTAAGATTCTTTCATCAGTAGTCGGAACATCTATCTCATTAGTTTTTAAATAATCATCGACATACGATAAATCGACATTATTAAAATCAGAAAATTCTAAAGTGATAAATCCTTCAGAAGCATAAGTTCCCTTATCAAAATGAATATCGATTTTAAATGAATCAACTGCCAAGACTTGAGCGCTGATCGCCGTGATATCATTAAAAACATTATCTAAACTAAAACTGACAGGCAGATCAGCATTCTGAAAAACAAGATTTAAAAACAAAGAAGTATCTACACCGTTTTTTAAATCATAAATACCATCTTCATCAGGATTTAAAGAATAATAGTTACCAGACATCTCAGTAGCTAAATAGAGAAAATCAGAATAGTTTTCATAATAATTTCTTAAGTAGATGGCATCAGAGACTTTATCACCAGTTTTAGAAAACTCAAAAGTCTCATAATTTCTGGAAGCATAACCGATATCTTTAAACCAGTCATTTTCATCGATAGCATCAAAGTAATAGGTATCTTTATTCACGTCTTCGACATTATTAAAACTATAAGTCGTGAATAAATATTTGAACCTAGCTGTATATGTCGTTCTATAAGAATCAGCTTTTAAAAGCCTGCTTATAACACTATATAGTGTTAAGGATTCACCGACAGTGATCTTGATAGAGCTTGTAATGCTTGAATCTTCCTTACTAGTTGCAGTGATAACAACCTCGCCATAAGAAAGACCTTTAACTGTTCCAGTAGAAGAGACAGTTGCGATCTTTTTATCACTAGATGAATAATCAACATCTGCTGGATTCCCATTTTGATCAGAAGTGGTCAGATAAGCATATTCGTTAAGGCCGATATATTCGGCAGTGCTAGTGATGGTTAATCGAATTTCATCTTTTTCTGTAGTAGATGAAGATGGTTGACTGCTATTATCAGTGCAAGATGTCAGAAAAAGAGAAGGAATCAATAAAGAATATAAGGCTAAAAGTGCAATTCTATTCTTTTTCATAATATTTATTCTGTAGTAGCAATAGCATTATGGTATTCATCTAAAGAAGAAGAAAGATGAATATTAGCAGCTGTTTCAACAACCCAGTTTTCATCCCAAGTAGAAGGAATACTTGCTAAAGGTGTGTAATAATTTACCACACCTTCACCGATTTGATTCCATTGGAAGCAGCAGGGACCAACTTCTTTTAAGGTAGAAGGCAAATAAACATTAGCTAACTCATGAATATCACCAAAAGCCCATTCTCCTAAACTCTCTAAGCCCTCATTCAATTCGAGATTTGCGATACTAGTACCTTGGAATGCTTGATTTCCAATCTCTTTTAAAGTGCTAGGAAAATTGACATCAGTCAAGGAATCCACTTGGAAGAAGGCAGTTGCACCAATGCTTTCAACCTGTGTATTTTTTAAATCTAAAGCAGTTAAAGCAGTACCAGCAAAAGCTCTAGTTCCAATAGTCTTTAATCCAGCAGGTAAAGTGACTCTGGAGAGATTAGAGCAATATCCGAATACATCTTCAGGAAGAGCAGTAACCTTTGAAGGGATTGTAACACTAGTTAATGATTTACAAGCATTAAATGCACCTTCTCCGATCGTCTCTAGATTTGCAGGTAAATCTAATACAGAGATAGCACCACAACCTTCAAAGGCGCTTTTACCGATTGAAGTAACAGTCGATGGAATGACTACAGTCTTAAGCTTTGAACAACTTTCAAAGAAAGAATCTGGGATACTTGTCATCGTGTTCATAAATGAAACAGCTGTCAATGAACTATCACCATAAAAAACACCTTCACCTAAAGAAGTTACCGATTTAGGAATGATAAATGATTGAATGCTCCTATTTTCACTAAACGCTTTAGCACCGATGGTTTTCAATTTAGAAGTTGTCGGATTGATAGATATCTGTGTGCAGTTACTCAAAGCTGCTAAAGATCTAAAACCGATAGATTCGACATTTTCAGGAATGGTGATTGAAGTCAGATTGGTAGAGGCATAAAAAGCGCGATCAGCGATAGTGGTAACGGTGTCTGGTATATCATAAGTGGTGTTAGCTTTTCCTTGAGGATAGCAATATAAAACCGTTCCATTTTTGCTGTATAAAACACCGCTTATATCTTTAAAATATTGGTTGTTTTCAGCGACATTAATCTCATTGAATTCAGTGGCTAAACCGAAAGCAGATGAGCCGATCGATTTTAAAGTTGAAGGTAAAGTGACGCTTTCCATCGTTGAACTATAATAGAAAGCTTCAGTTCCAATCTCTTCAACGCCTTCTGGAATGACAATATCAATCAATCCGTTGACACCTTCAAACGCTCTATCACCAATCTTTCTTAAAGATCTCGGCAATTCGATCTCAACAATGTCATCATATTGGAAGCATTCAGCACCGATTTCTCTGACTGGTAAACCAGCATATAACTCAGGGATGACAACTTCATCTTCGATAGATAAATAATCAGTGACGATATAACCATCTTGGGATTCGTTCAGTTCAAAGATCAAACCATCTGTATAGTCGGTCTTAGTGTATTGCTCAGTTGAACTTGTGGTGTTGCTACCTTTTTGACAACTCGCTAACGCTAATCCGCAAAAAGCGATAGCACAAATACTCAATAATTTTCTATTTTTCATTTCATTATTCTCCCAAATTTAAAACATAGTCTGGAATGACAGTAGTATCTAAATCATCATATGATATGACATCAGCTTTATTCACGGTTCCAAATCCTGAATCATCTTGTTCAGAATAGGTGAGTTCTACTTTTTCTACAGAATTATTTTTTACATAAATAGTCATATTATTCTTTGAAGATGACATCGCATAACTAGCACCGAACGGGATGAAAGCAGCTGTCGCATAATCATAAGTGGTGATATATGGTTTAAAAGTCATATCACCAGTGTCTTTATAACAAGCAGCAGCAAGAAGATTGAAATATGGAATCAAAGTGGTGAAATTATAATTTCCATTAGTTCCATAATATTCGTTGAAATCATCAGAATCTACCACTTCATTCGTCTCAGCATCTAAATCGAAGATCATCAGTGTTCCATCATTGCTGGTGAGATTATCGTTAAGGTTGATGTTTTCACCGACTTGTTTATAAACCGAATAGCATTGATGAGTGCTGACCACTTCTCCGTTCTCATAGATGTTTTTAGTGAAAACTACAGGATCTAAGAAAATATAATTTTCGAAATCGAGCATATAACTATGTTCATCATAAGTTGTTTTGCCATCGATAGATTGTGATGAAACATTGACAGTCATATTCTTAGCACTGGCTAATTTATTCAAGCCAATCTGCAATGCAGTATGATTGCTAGTGGTTTCAAATGGTGTGATCTCTTTGGTTTCAGCAGTTCCAAACTGACTGAGCTGCAATGTGAATAAATATTGTTCACCATAAGTAGGCTCTAAATAATCATCATAGGCTTCTACTAATATTCTCATCTGATCAAAATATTCACCATCATAATGAATCGCGTATTGAGCGACGCTCAAAGCATCCTCTGAAACAGTGTCATATCCAGTTAAAAATTGAGTGGCTAACGCTGCTAATGATAAATCTTTGATATCATACCAATCTAGTTGCCCCTTGATCGCATCTAAGTCTTGAACTTCGATATCTAAAAGAGGATTATCCATAACATCATCATAATTCTCGGTATAAACGATTTCATCGACTGTATTAGTGTTGTAATTCAAGCTCTCTTGAACAAACCTGCCTTGCTCATTTTTGATGAAACGTTCTTCAAAGATGACTTCACCAGTCGCTAAATCATTTTCAGAATAATAATATGATTCATCGGCGAGATCGATTTCTAATAAATATGTAGATTGATCAAGAGTTGTTCCGCCCTGTAAATCATAAGCAGCATATTCTAATGTTCCAGATGCAGAAAAATTGTTCAAGGCTGAAATAGCTCTAGTCAATCTAGTATAAAGACCTTCTGGTTGTGGTGGTATAGTCGAAACACTGCTCTGTGGTCTTGCTTGACAGGCGCATAACAAAAAACCACTAGCAATAATAAATGTTCGTTTTAGAACTTTATTCATAAGCTTCACTCCTTTGTTTTGTTAACTAAAAAAGTATATAAAATTTCCAAGTATTATAAAAATAACAAGTGATATTGCTTTTCTTTGATATCAGATATTTAAAAATACTGATAATTTTCATTTCAATATCAATAATAATCGAAAATATACTCATTTTTTATAAAAAAGCATTAACAACACCCGCAATTTAAGAATTGATAACAGAAAAATTCATGAATCAGTGTAAGCGCTTACTAATAATTATTTTTAAGACCGGAAATTTAATATCAATCACCGCTAGCAATTTAAAATCAAATTTGGCTTTCTAATTTTATCAATATTTTTTCTCTTTTGATTTATTTTTAGGCTTTTTTACTTCTTTTTATTTAAACACATTAAAATTCAATACTGTTTTTATATAGAAAAATTAAATAAAAACTACTTTTTTGTCATTCTTTACAAAAATGTTCTGGTTTTGTAGAGTATATGCCATAAAGGACAAAAATATTATGCGGAACAAAAAAAGTATCGTATTCTTTGCTTTTTCTTTTTTAGCAATAAGTCTAGTTTCCTGTGAAGGAAGTCCTAACTCCACCAATTCTGGATATAAATTGATAGGAAACAACGATGCTAACAGCACCTTCAAAGAGACTGAAGCTTCATTCGAATTGACTGATGTGCCATTAAGAAAAAACGATTCATTCAAGCTAGAAGGCGGTAAAAAGCTCACCTATGACAATATCAAGCAAGAAGATCAAAGCAGCTTCAAAAAAGGCAAATCAGACAACATAATCGTCATCAACGAAGGCGTCTATGATATCTCCATATCAAAAGAATCTGATGAGATTGACTTCACGAAAACTGATTCGACGTATGCTTCAATCAGTCTAGTGACTGACACATCAGAATATCCGTTCACTAAAAACAGTGATTTTACTTTTACACTCAACGATGTTCCACTTCTTTATAACGAAACTTTTTATGTGAAAGCCGATGATGATATTTTTTCTTATGAATCATTATCAACCACTGACGAGATAAAAAGATATTTCTATAAAGAAGAAGATAAGATCAAAAGTGAAATCAAAGGCAATTTCTCATTTAAAGTCGATTTCTCTAATCCTGATTTATTAAGCATCTCTCCAAATAGTTTTTCACAGCCTTTATCATTAGTAGAGACGGCTGATGATTTAAATGCTTTATTAGAAACAATACCTGTAAACTTCTCAAACAATGCTATCAGCAGCGAATTAAAGATAGAGACGATTGATTACAGCACGGAAGCAAATGATGAAAAAGTCATAACCACTTCATATCATACCAACCAAACTTATGAGCAAGAAAAAACTGTCGTCGATGATAAAACTATCACCGATACTCACGCATATTATTACGATGATAAACAATTTTATGATGTCAACATCGTGGAGAGTAACAATAGTAACAACGCTGAAAGTGAAAGAATCATCACTGAAGATAGTGAATTAGAAGGTATAACTCTTGAAGAAGCTAAAAAAGAAGTCGCTGGCTTTTCTGGTAATACATTGATTTTCTTATCGACTACTATGCACCAAGTGATCGATCCTGCTTATTTGCCAGATACTTATTTAGATGACTATATAAGCGCCTTAAAGTTAACAAGTCGATACAAAGATGTTATTGGTGATGCTTTGATTGTTGAAAGTAGTAATTTTGAATATTACTCCTCATATTCAACCACATATATTTACAATTATGATCTCACTCTTGAATTCGATAATGATAGCCACCTAGCCTCAGCAACCTTTATCAAAGATCAATATGATTCAAGCGATGTTGAAAAAGATGCAACCACCGGTGATTATGTTTTAAAAGAAGATGCGACTATAAATAAGAGAGTCACCTCAACATTCACTGCTACTTATGATGAAAGAACAGCTGTTGATGAATTCCTTTTCGATCCCACTGTTTACTTTACACAAACAGTTTTTGGAATAGGTGCAAACCTGAGATCTGGTGATACTTTTGAGGAAGCCGATTTGGGCATTCAATTCTTACCAGCTACTGCAATCGACACCGATAATTTTTATATCAAATCTTTCGATGAAAAACACATCACTAAAAATTACAGCAATTATTCAGTGACTTCGCCAGGCAATACAACGATCATTGTCGGCAATGATTACAACGATATACAGGCTGAAATACCAATCCAAATATCTGCTCCTGATCCTAACAAAATAACCATTAGAAATGTGAATTATAACAACAATTATTATGTAGGTGAAACTTATCATTTCTCCGCTAAAGTCGAACCATCATATGCAATACAAGACGTTAAGATTGAAGCATTGACTCCAGAAATAGTTTCGATTTCGAATGTAGCTAGTACCGCTGTTGCTAATGAAGAAGGAGAAACCACATTCGATGTGACTTTCTTACAAGAAGGAGAAGCAAAAATTAAAGTTACTTCTTTAACAAATGAAAGGATATCTACCACTCAGACTTATAAAGTCTTAAAACCGATCACATTAGATGAAATCGTTGGAACATATCTATATTGCTCATATAGTGGCACTATCAATAATAAAATTGAAATCGCACAAGGCGGTGTTCTCACTATCTATGTAAATGACACACCAATCCAATTCAATGTTAAGATCAATGGTGATCAACTGGTCTTAGATGGTGAAAGTGATGATGTTAATAGCTTCAGTGCGACAGCGAGTTTAGCTGAAAACGCAGTGTCTTCTAATAAACTCAACAGCACTAAATGTGATTTCAAAAATTCTGCTTACAAAGATATAAGCTATGCCACTTTCTATTCTGTCAATTACTACTATGGAACTTTCACTGATGAAGCTAATGATGCAACTCTCACATTCACTTATACCTCGAGTTCTTTATCACAAGGTGATGCAGTGATCACAATCGGAGATAGAACTATCACATTTGAATGGTCAATATCTCAATATGGTAATTATAATGATTATATCAGTGCTACTAGTATCTCCCCTTATTATATTAAAGATACAGCAGATTTAGTCGATGAAATCAATTTGTTAGAAGTTGAAGCTGATAAAATAAGTTTAGAAGTTGTTCAATCAGACGGTAACTTAACGTTCAATTTTGTCAAATAAAAGAAAGGAAACGAAATTTATGAAAAAGAAACGTATTCTAGGTGCATTATTAGTCTTCTCTGCCTTTGCTTTGACAACAGGTTCTGCTTTGACGAGTTGTGAAACTACCCCCACCTCAAGCAATGAAACATCTAAACAGGAAACCCATTCGATAAGTGTCGTATCAACGACTGACGCTAAAGTCAGCACTGATAAAACCTCTGCAAAAGCCGGTGAAACAGTCACTGTTTCAATATCTCAAGTCGTTAAAGGTAAAGAATTTGAAAGTATTTTAGTAAACGACGGAAAAGTTCAAACGACTGCTGTCAAAGAAGGTGTGACTTATACTTTCGTCATGCCTGACGAAGATGTCTCAGTAGCCGTCACTTTCAAAGATAAGGTCTATTCCGCTCACTCATTAAGCGTCAATCAGATAGAAGGATTCACAGTTGAATTCTATAAAGATGACACAAAAGTTGCTAGTGCAGTTTATAGAGACGAGATCGAAGTGAGAGTCACAACCACTAGCACTACCCAAAGAGTTAAAAACCTCGTAAGCGATGATGTTCAGTTGACACAATCAAAAACCGATCCTGATATCTATACTTTTGTGATGCCTGATCAAGACGTCTCCTTAACATTGACAGTCGAAAATATCCCATCACATACTCTCACTGCTAAATTAGGAGAAGGAGCTACAGGAAAATTCTTTGTCAGCGGTAAAGAAGTCACTACTGCATTAGAAGGTCAAACAGTTGTTTTTGCTTTAGAAATAGACGAAGATCACTCATTCACTTCTATCAATTGGAGCGGTGTGCAAGCAGCGACAACTGAACAATCAAGTTATCAATTTGTAATGGGAACAAGCGATGTGACTGTCACAGTCATCACTGCTGAAATCCCGAGCTTCAATATTACAGTTGCACCTGTGACCGGCGGAAGCGTTGAAGTATTAGTTGATGGTGTAAAAGGTGATAAAGCCAAAGAAGGAAAAGCCATCACCTTAAACATCACATTAGAACCTCATTATTTATTCAAAGACATCAAAGTGAATGATGGTGAAGTAAAGCTCACAGCAGTGACTGAAGGCAAACAATACATCTTTGAAATGCCTGCCAAAGCTGTCACCGTCACTTTAACTACTGAATACTCTGCTCAATCCTATTCCATCACTTCTATTCAGACTATTGAAAAAGGATGTGAAGTCTTAAATGATGTCAAAGTTGGAAACGAATACGCGGAAGGTGAAGATGTTGTTCTTCGTATCAAAGAAGGTAGCACATATAAATTCTCATCATATGAATTATTAGTAAACGGCACATCTTATGCTTTTGAAAGCACCGCTTCAAGCAGTGAATATGAAGTCACTTTTAAGATGCCGTCAGCCGATGCAGAATTGATCATTGCTCCTGTTTCAGATCCAGTCGAAGATGGTTTAACGTTGACCTCAATTGAATATGATGATTCTTTAGTTGATTTCTATGGTCTTAAGGTTGATCAAAAATATAAACTACAAGACTTATATTTCTACGTGATTCCTAAGGCTGGAACAAAAATCAAGGATATTTATTATTATTTGGACGAGAGCACTACCTCACGTTTTGCAAGTCCCTCATATAATACTCCCAATCTATATTATTTATACAACTATTCAATCACCGATGAAACCAGCTTTAGAATTGAAATAGATGCCGAATATGTTGGTGTTAAGACTGTGACTCTTGTCAATGATGAACATCTAACATTAGAAGGATTAAAGGATAGTTACACACCAGGTGATGACGTTGAATTTACTGTCACCGCTGATGAAGGTTGGTACTATGTGGATTGTACAGTCGAAACTGAAACTGGAGACAATGTTTATACCAGCGGTTATGGTGACGAAGTTGAGTTCACCATGCCTGAAGAGAATGTCATTATCACCTTTATTGTCGGGCAGCCAAAGAAGATCAATGTCACACCTAATGAATTTATCGCTAGCTATTCTATCACTGATGACGATGATTGGAGTGGTGAAGAAATCACAGAATTAGCCCCTGGTCATACTGCAAAAATTGAAGCCAAGCCTGTTGAAGGTTATGAAATAACTAATATCTATTATCAAGAAGGCAAAGCATGTGAAGAAGGCTGGAGCGGTTGGACATTCGATTATCCTGAAGAAGGTGAAATCAATATCGTCTTTGAAGTCGCTCAAAGAAGAAAAGTGACATACGAAGAAAGTGAAGCATATACGATAACTGGATTAGACGATGACTACTTACCTGGAGATGAAGTCGAATTCACTGTCCATAATAGTCTAGGCTATAAGATCACTGATGTCAGTTTAGATGATGAAACAATCGATTTGACTCCAAACCAGTACTCGCATCAAAAATATTCATTCATCATGCCTGATAAAGATGTTGCTATCAAAGTTACAACTGAATCAGTGACAACTCACAGTTTAACATTTACTAAGCCCGAAGGAATAGGCACTGTAAATATATCAAATGCTTATGGTGAAAGAATCAATTCTGGAGATAAAGTGAATGCTGGTGAAGAATTAACTATCGGTCTAGGTTCAGTGAATAACGGCTTCACACTTAACTCTATTTCTTTAGTCACCGCAAGTGGAACTACTACTTTAACTGCAGGAACAGGTGGAGAATATCAATTCACAATGCCTGCTGAAGATGCTGAAATTGTTTTAGACTTAACCGAAGAAGAAAAGCATCCAATCACTTTAAATAGCACTGATGACAGAATCTCTATGACCATCAGGGAGGGTGATTCTAGCTGGGGTGATACCTATGAACAAGGCTATGTCGGACATAGAATGAATGTCGAAATTAAATTAAATGACCCCAATGAAATTGAATATCTTGATGGCCCACAATTTAAAGTTCAAACTGCTTCTGGTACAGATGTTGAATTGCTCAATGATATCACTACATTCAAATCTACAACACTCAATATCAAATTCATTATGCCTGCTGAAGAAGTAATCATCACACCTGTCACGGCTAAATATCCAACTTATACACCTACTTTTGTCGGTGAAGTTGAACAATATATCACTTTCAGAAATGGATATGGTTCTAATGCTCCTATTGTCGATTTAAATAATGGCGTTAAAGCAGGAACTACAATAGTTGCTTGGTTAAATGACAACGCTCAAACTGATACCAACAAATACACCATAACTGGCTACACAATGGAAAATGATGTAAAGAAATACTTTAGAGAAGAATATAGTTTCCACTATACTGGTGACTATATTTCCTTAAGTATTCCAGACAGCAATTTCTATATTGAACTAACCATCACACCTAAAGCATAAAAAGAGGTGAAATATGAAAAAAAACAAAGGATATTTAGCATTAAGCTTGATTTGCCTCTCAGCTTTTGGATTGTCTTTAGCTAGTTGTCAAGACACTAGTTCTTCAGTCACTGAGAAAGTTGATTCAACCGTGATTCAAACATCAAGTGAAAGTTTGAAGTTAAAGGTTGGTGAAAATATATCTTTGACATATTCGATCATCTCCTCTGATAAAAATCAAAAGATCACTCTTGATTACGATACCACAATGATTCATGTCAATTCGATCACTGATGATACCATCAGCATCACCGGTTTAAAAGCTGGTCAAACAGATCTGGTTATCAAAACCGATGATGGCACTACAAAGACTTTAAAAGTGACTATCACTGATGAGGAGAGCATAACTTTTGAGCAAGAAGAAAAGACAATAAATGTCGGTGAAACTACAACTATAAACTTTGCTATAAAACCAGAAACAATCGCTTTAGATGATTTGAGCTTAGAATATGATCAAAAAATAATTTCTGCCACATTAAAAACTGGTCAAGTAGAAGTTACAGGTCTTGTTGTCGGATCTACCGATTTAATCATCAAAAGTAAGAATGGTGCTACTGATAGCATCAAAATCACTGTTGAACAAGATGAGATACTACCGACTAGCATTTCGACAGATTTTGTCAGAAAAGTGATCGGCATAAATGAAGAATTACCGATCAATGTCACTTTTACACCTGCTAATACCACAAATAAAGAGTTGAGATATTTAAGCAGTAATCCAAGCGTTGCTACTGTCAGCAATGGTGTTTTAAAGGGCGTAGCAAGAGGTGAAGCGATCATCATGATTTCTTCACTAGCTAATCCTGATATTTCCTCTATAACTATTTCAATCAGTGTCAGCGATAACGAGAACGATGTCAACGAAGATAAAATCAATTCATATACTTCAGCAGCGATAGAAAACGAATCTGAAAAGATAACTGGTGGAACGTTATCTTTCTCTTCTAAGAATAGAAATCTTTCGACTCCAAGCACTTATTCAAACACCTATCAAGTCTATAACGGAGTTATTTATAACCAGATCACTGATTATGATGGCTCCTCTCATCTAGATTATTACACTAGATATGGAGATAATGTCTATTTTATCAGTAAGGATGGTGATAAAACTCTCAACCAAAAGCAATATGTGATCGCCGATTCCTCTTTCTTCACCGGCTATATCTCAGAAGAAGAGGCTAAAGAATACACTTCTTTACCAGCGATTCTACCTTATAGTTATAGTCAAAACTACAGCTATGGTATCGGCAATTATATCAACCAAGATTTGTTAAACTTAATCTTCTTCAATCAAGCTTCAAATGGAGTAGAAATCACATCTGAAGGTGAAACTATCACTTTAAACTACAGAGATGATTCTATCGATTATTCAGAGATTTATAACTTAGAATTAATCTTTGAAAATAACAATTTCAAAGAAATTCATTATCAAAGAGATGAGTATGCTGAAGATTGCTTTGATGAAGAAGGCAATTTGATAAGTGGTTCGACTCCTCGAGCTTATGATCATTTCGATGCCGAATTAACAATTGGAGCCAAACAAGATGATACTGAAAAAGAGATCGATCCTGATGGCTTCTTCTATAGTGATTTCGAAGCCAGATTTTATTTGACAAGCGATGACACTAAAACAAGTAAGACCACTTTCAATGTCGCTGATAACATCATATTTGACTTAGAAAGCTTTGCACCAAGCACTGCAAATTCGGTGTTTGATCGTGTTGAAATCACTTCAGTTTCCAATCCTGAAGTCATCGAAGTCAGCGGAAATAAAACAGCGATGATAGCTTTATCTGCAGGCACATGTGAAGTCACATTAAAGAGTAAGAAAGTGACAAAAACATATACATTAACAATCGTCACACCGGAAGTCGAAAGCTTAGAATTTTCATCTGGATTAACTGACACCTTAGCTTCTAACGCTATGGTCACTTTCATCGTCAACAGAACTCCTGCTGGTGCTATTGATGATATCAAAGTAGAACTGAGTGAGGGTGCTGAACAATATGTCAAATTAGGAATGACTGATTATGGCTACTACTATTTACAAGGGCAGAATAATCTCACTGAAAAAGAATATGTTTTCAAAGTCATCGCTTATAGTGAATCGCATCCGGAAGTCAGAATCGAAAAAGAGATAACTTTGGTCAAAGTTTTAAGCGATCAAGAAATCGTTGATATTTTGACCTCTCAAGTCTTCACTAGCAATATCAACGAAGAATATTATGATTACTATGCTACGATTCAATTCAATGAAGATCGCACTGGTGTCTTCACTGTTCACATGGACGAAAACAGAATATATGACACCTGCAATTTCAAATGGATCATCAATAATCATGCTATAACTATCACTGAGCAAGCTTTTGAAAAAGAATTATTCATCAATTTATCTGTTGATTTAAATGTACCTGATCTATCTAGTTTCGTTGTCAGCGCCGAAGATAATTATGAAAACGGTGATGATTATGGTTATGTATTTGACTTTGTCATGAGGAGAACTACTAATGATTAAGAAAAAATTGTGTCTATTAGCTTTCGTCAGTCTCATCTCTTTAACTGGATGTCAAACGACTTCAAACAGTTCAACCGAGGATATTAAAACTTCCTCAACTACTCAAGGTAACCCAAATTCTTCAACGACTACTCATGATTACACTGATGAATTAATTTCCACACTGAGCACGATGAAGGCTGTGACTAACTATACTTTAACCATCGATGATTATGATGGTGAGATAGTTCAGTATTTCAATGAAAAGGCTTGGTCATTCAGCTTTGATAAGATCGATTACACTGCTTATATCGAAGATGAAAATGGTATTTTTCCTCTTTATGTTGATGAAGAAGACGGAACAGTTGAAAAAGATTATTATGAATTAAACGGGTTTTATGAGAATATCTTTGGCATCTATGAGAATATCACCTATTCTATGAGCGATCTCACTTTAGAAGATAGTCTCTATACGAAATCACCAAATCGTTTAACTTTAAAATCGGTGGAATCTGTTGATGGTATAAACCTTTTCTCTCTCTGCGGATATGATCCTACTTCCACTACCGCTAATGCACAATTATCTGATGTAGAAGAAATGTATTTTGAAATTGACGAAGACAAAAAAATCACTGGAAACATTGTTTTTGATAACACTACCAATAGAGGCACTACTGTCATCCACTTTCAAAATATCGGCTCAACTGTGCAACCAGAAAAGATCGCAAACTTCATCAAAGAAGATGGTCATGGAATCGAAAGGGTGCCTAGTGATGATCAACTGTTCACCTATCTCGCCTCATTAAAAAATCTGAGAAACTTCACTTTAAAAGTTAAAAGCGATTATGCAGCCGAATACAACAACTATGAAATGACTTCTAAATATATGAAAAACGCCTATTATTCTCATACTAATAGGTCTGGTGAAGCAGATATCGGGTACTATCAAGACGATGATGGTGTAAAAATATTAGCTATTGATAGCGTGAATGGCGAGACTTATATCGGTCAGTTAGTCACCGATAGTCAAGGTAATACTTTCGATGATCTATACACTGACTTGTTATTTAGTTTTGCTGATACTTATTGGGATTATTCATTTAAAGCAACTTTTGCCGATAATGGTAAATATAGAATCGATGATCAGCAGTATATTACCGATACTGGCAATCTGACAGCCGCTTATGTTTTTAGCTTTGAAATAGATTATCTGCTCTTCGATTTTGATGAGACTAATAAAGAATATGATTTTGATTTCGTCTTCACCAATAACGATCATATCTATATGACTGTCTGTGATATCGGAACAACACAGATCGGAAATTTACCTATCGAATAGAGTTTTATTTCTTATCGTCATCCACAGCCGATCGTCTTTTGGTGATCGGTTTTTTAATTCTGATTTTCTTTGTTCATCAATCCTTTATAAACACTTTTTTATTATCTATAATTTATGTATGAAATCTAAATTAAAACAAGGAATCCATTTTTTGTTAAGAGTCGATGTTTTCAACAGAATCATCGTATTTATTTCGATGGTTTTATTTTTGATTTTACCATCCTATGTTCTCTACTCTATCACGAATTATAACAATAATATCAATATAGTATTACCCTGTTTATTACTGTTATCCGCACTGATCGGAACCGGACTATTCGCATTATATAATCCGGTTAAATTATCGATGTTTTATTTTTTAGAATTAGTCATAATCTTAGTCACTTATAGTAAGACATTCACAAGTTTTTACATAATTGATGAACGCATCAATCAAACAGCGATCTTTATCCTAGAAACGTGTTACTGCGTCATCGGCTTTCTTTTCAACGCTTTTTTCTGCTTTAAATATCTATTCAGAAGAAAAAACCGTTATGCTTTTAAAGAACTGACCAACAGTGATTCTATTTACGACTTTTTAAATGCTAGACCATATAATAAAAAGATTGAAACTAAGATTGAAGATATCAGTAGAACGAGCAAAAGAATCAATCTTATGCCTTCCTTAAAAAAATTAAAATTATCTAAAACGATGAGGACGATCACTTATATTTCAGTTCTAATATTAACCATTTATTATTTTCTGAATATCCTAGCACAAGGAAATATAGAAAATAATCCGATAACCTCTGTTTTGATCATTTTAGTTTTAACCACTTCATCAGCGATCAGCTTCACCGCTATTTTTCCAAAAGATTATCGATACGCGTTCTTTTACAACGTTTGTATATTAGAAGTCGCTGGCATCTTTTGTTGTAAATATTCAGAATTAAATCCTTTTATGTTTATAATCTGCTTGATCTGGGCGGTTTTATCACTATTAGCAGCTCTTATAACAGAAGGTCGAACTTGGATGGGTGCTACTCCTGACGATCTTTGATTTTAAAAGCTACTAAGTACCTCGACCTATCATTCATATCATTGATGATCTCAGTCTTATAATCAGGATTTAAGTCCTTGAATAATTCAGAAATTGTATCAGCGTTTGGACTCTCTAATTCAAAACAAGCTATACCATTTACTTTTAAATATCGATCTACAGAAGCAAAAATTGGGCGATAAGCATCTAAGCCATCAGCCCCCGCAAACAGTGCTAATGCCGGCGAATATTTTGCTTTTAAATACTGGGAACCATTCGGAATATAAGGCGGATTAGAGATGATGAAATCAAACTTTTTATGAATGTCATCGAAGTAATCTGATAATTGAAAATCAATATTTAAATGATTGTATTCGGCAGATTTATTAGCGATCTGTAGCGCTTCTTTTGAAATATCAGAAGCTGTGATTATAGCATTAGGATAATGTTTTTTTAACGCGAGAGCAATAAAGCCTGATCCTGTGCATAAATCTAAAACATCTTTATCATTTAAATCACAATTTTTAAATATATAATCATAAATAAATTCTTCAGTTTCAACTTCTGGTATCAAAACATTTTCATTTAAAAATATTCTTACATTTAGAACGTCTAAGAACCCTATGATATAGTAAACAGGATAATCGTCTTTTAAAAGCTGATATATCTTTTGAAAATCCGAATCAGGTATTTCAGGACCATCATCAAAAAAGCAATCATTAAAATTGATATGATAACGATTTTCTAATAACAGACGAATATCAGAGAGTTGGAGATCTAAAGAAGAAAGTTTTTGAAAAGCTTCTTTAAGCTTCATTTTGTTTAGCAAATAATTCTTCTAACTTTTTAGTCTCTTCTTTAAGCAGATCAGCTTGATTAGCTTCATTCAATGCAGAGACTAATTCGTCTAAATCTCCATCCATAAATTTAGGAAGATTCAATGTGCTCCATCCGATTCGATGATCTGTCACGCGGTTTTGAGGATAATTATATGTTCTGATCCTTTCGTTTCGTTCACCAGTTCCGACTTTTAAGCGGCGTTCACTTCCGAGTTTTTCGTTGGCTTCTCCTTCATACTTGGCTTTCAATTTAGCCTTGAGCATCTCCATCGCTATCTCACGATTTTGGATCTGGCTTCTTTCGATCTGACAAGAGACGACTATACCAGTAGGTTTGTGAGTGATTCTGACAGCTGATTCAGTTTTGTTGACGTTTTGACCACCAGCCCCTGAGGAATGATAAGTATCTACCTGTAAATCAGCAGGATTGATAGTGATATCGATGCTCTTCTGTTCAGGCATGACTAGAACAGTAGCAGTAGAAGTCTGTATTCTACCGTTAGCCTCAGTGACAGGGACTCTTTGAACACGATGAGCTCCTGATTCGAATTTTAACTTAGCATACGCACCTTTTCCTTGGATTTTAAATGAGATCAATGAAAATCCACCTAATGGTGTTGGCTGTGAATCAAGAACTTGGATCTTCCAACCTTTCTTATCTGCGTAGTGAGAATACATACGATAAAGATCTCCAGCAAAAATATTCGCTTCATCTCCACCAGCAGCACCTCTGATTTCCATCAGAACGTTTTTATCATCATTCTCATCTTTCGGTAACAAGGCGATCTGAATCTCGGATTGTTTTTCTTCAATCTTTTTTTCTAACTCATCCGCTTCTTCTTTGGCTAATTCTTTCATCTCAGGATCAGAATCATTCAACATTTCTTGAGCAGCTTTTAAATCTTCTTGATATTTATTTAATTCATCAAAAAGTTTAACCGGTTCTTCAAGAGTCGCTCTTTCTTTAGAGAGCTTAGTTATCATCTGCATATCCGAATTGTAATTTGCCAAGACATTATCGATATCAGTCAGACGTTTTTTCATCGCCTTTAATCGTTCAATCATGTAATCCATCTAAAAAACCTCACTATTTATCTAAAATTAAAATCACACAAAATGATCTCTTTTTTAAAGAGAGCTATACGAAGTTAAAAGAAATAATTGAATATTTGTTTTCATCAATAAAAATATATCATAAAACGAAACATAGTTGACTTTAATTTCTTAAATAAAGATATAAATATAACTATTATGATAAAATAAACATTACAACATCTGTTCATTATGTATCATCTGAAAGGCGACTATATGAAAAAACGCAAAGATAAAATCGTTTCTTTGGGCGAAATCATGTTAAGATTGACCCCACCTGATTATACAAGGATTGAACAAGCTAATTCTTTCATCGCTAATTATGGTGGTGGAGAAGCAAATGTGATAGTTTCATTATCGCATTTAGGTCATAATTGTTACTACATCACTAGACTTCCTCCTAATCAGCTCGGTGATGGTGCTATCGATTATCTGAAAAGCCATGGTATCAATACTAACAATATCGCCAGAGGCTCTTCTATCATGGGCGTTTATTTCCTTGAATCTGGCTTTGGAGGAAGACCTGGAAGAGTCATCTACAACAGAAAGCACTCTTCATTCACTAGGATCACTCCTGATGAATTTGATCTCAATAAAATTTTTAAAGATGCGACTTGGTTTCACATTTCTGGCATCACTCTAGCGCTAGGTGAAAAAGCCAGAAATATGGTATCTGAATGCTTAAAGTATGCAAAAAAGTACCACGTAAAGGTGTCTTTTGATTTCAATTATCGCTCAAAATTATGGTCGATTGAGGAAGCTCAAAAAGTTTATCCTTCGATCATGCCTTATGTGAATGTTTTATTCGCCTCTCCATGGGATATCAGAACAATTTTAAAAACTGGTGAAAACATCAAAGACGATGATAAACTCATGCAACACGCGATTGAAAAATATGATTTAGATTGGATATTTGGTAAGACTAGAAAGATTTTTTCTTCGACTGAGAATGCGATGACCGCTTATGTGTATGGGCCAAACGATATCTATTTTTCTACTGAAGAATATAAATTTCAAATATTTGATCGCATCGGTGCTGGTGATGCCTTTGCTAGCGGTGTGATCCATGGCTTGTTGACTAGACCTGAAGACCCGAAATTCGCTGCTGAATTCGGAATTGTCAATTCCATATTAAAGCAGACTATCTTCGGAGATGTTGCAACCTTTAAAGAAGAAGAAATTTTAGAGTATATGACTAATCAAGGTCGCACTGAAGTCAAAAGATAACATACAAAAAACCTTTAATATATTAAGTAAATTGCTTAATAACCACAATGAAACAAATAACGAATCCGATTTTACCAAATAATGAATACATTCCAGATCCTGAAGCACATATCTTCAACGACCGTATATATGTTTATGGAAGCCATGATAAATTCGGAGGTATCTCTTTTTGCTTAAACGATTACCGCGTTTATTCTTGTCCGATAGATGATTTGACTTCTTGGTCTTCAAAAGGCATCTCTTATAAAAAATCTGAAGATAAAGAATATAAAGGTGGTTTTTTAAATGTTTTGTATGCACCTGATTGTGCTAGAGGTAAAGATGGATATTATTATCTCTATTACACATTAGGTTTTTTAGGTCATATCGCTGTCGCCAAAAGCAAGGAACCAGACGGTCCTTTTCATTTTTACGGATATATAAAATATTCTGATGGTGTCATTTTAGGAGATAAAAAGGAATATCTGCAATTTGACCCGGCTATTTTTATTGATAGCGATGGAAAAATATACTTATATTCTGGCTATGGTTCTAAACAAAGGTTCGGTTTGAAAGGTAAAAGAAACACCAATAAAGGTGCCATGGTCTATCAGTTAGATGATGATATGCTCACTATCAAAGCTGGACCTGATTTCATCTGCCAAACGATCTATAACAGCAAAGGAAGTGAATTTGAAGGTCATGAGTTCTTCGAAGCTTCTTCCATGCGTAAGATCAACAATCATTATTATTTCGTCTATTCTTCTTTTGTTAATCATGAGCTTTGTTACGCTATCAGTGATCATCCGAACAAAGATTTTCATTATGGCGGTGTCTTGATCTCTAATTGTGATGCCGGTCTCAGTGAGAAAAAGACTAATTATTATGGAAATAATCATGGTAGTATTCTGCAATTAAAAAATAAGTTTTATATTTTTTATCATCGTCAAACTAACAAAAATTCTTTTGCACGTCAAATGTGTGCTGAGGAATTATCATTTGATGGTTTACATTTTAAGCAAGCTGAGATGACTTCCCAAGGATTAAATGGTGGTCCTCTATCAGGAAAAGGAACTTATAAAGCTGCTATCTGCTGTAATCTATACACAACCAAAGGAACTTTCTTTTATAAAGTGTTTCGCAGATTAGCTTTAAAACATCCGTTTTTAACCCAAGAAGATAAGGACAATGATATCCGAGAAACACAATATATTAAAAACGTGACTAAATATGCTATCATCGGATACAAATATTTTAGATTTGATACTAAAGTATCAAACATTTCTATTACCATTAAAGGAAATATGCGCGGAACTGTTTTTGTAAAAGATAGTGAAAATGGTGAAATTTTAGCAGAGATAAAAGTGTCACCATCAAAAGTTAAAAAATCTTTTACTTCAGAATTCAAATCCACAAATAAAGTCTCTGCTCTATTCTTTAGTTATAAAGGGAAAGGTCATTTTTCATTTTACGAGTTCACTATAAACTAATCTTCGCACAATCACTTGCTATTTTTGGTAATGTTGTCTAATTATTTTTAAAACTATAGATTCAATATTTACCGAGTTAACTGTTTCAATCGGGTGTTTAGAAATTTAAACCGAAGCAAAGCGGAATTATTAACATGCCATGAAATATAACTCTAGATGAGAACTAATAAGCTTCCTCTTTTTAAACTCGCCTTTAAAAACTATCAAACATCAACAAACTGATTCTTTAACAATGACTTATTTAGTAGAAAATTTATAAAGATCACAGGTTCAAACCACTTTTTATCTACTAGTAAAACGTAAAAAATAAAGCAACACTTAAAAAGACAGATGCTCCTGTTATAACAGGAGCATGATACCTTTATATAGAGAAAATAGCTTCATTTAAAGTCCGACATTAGAAACTTTCTGTTCGATTATAAAAATAAAATTTTTTTATAATTTTTTTAAATACAAAAAACTTCTACTTTTTCCTTGTTTATAGGCTTTTTAAAGTCAATCACAATCATCGTTATTTTTGAAGTTGCTAGCTTATTACAACATTTTAAATTTAAAAGGTTTATAATGGTGCTTGGTAAAAAAAGGTCAATAATGAACTAGATATAAAAGTCTAGTTTTAATAACCTAGATTAAGAGCACATAGCGAATAATCAAAGGGATAATTAAAGACAAAAATACCTTCAACGAGAGAGGAGATATTCAACTTATGATTTCTAGACTGACTAATCCTTATGATGCTAGCAACATCGTCACTAAAATTGTAAAAAGAGACGGACGTGTCGTCACTTTTGATAGCACAAAAA
Source organism: uncultured Bacillota bacterium (assembly GCA_949284445.1). GTDB lineage: Bacteria > Bacillota_I > Bacilli_A > RFN20 > CAG-288 > Enterosoma. Next base: position 5,961 of record CASDVP010000009.1, on the reverse strand, counting down.
TTCTTTTAGCTATTGCTAAAGCTGCTCAAGCTACAAAGGAAACCTTACCTTTAGGTCCTCTTACTGATGAGGTAGTGTCTGTCATCAACCGCAATTTTTCTGATAATGCTCATCCTGCTACCGTTGAAGACTGCCAAGATATCGTCGAAGATGTCTTGATCGAGCACAATTATGCAAAAACCGCTAAGGAATATATTCTTTATCGTGCCAATAGAAATCGTGTAAGAGAAGCAAAGACTGACTTGATGGCGACTATCGATGGTATCGCTACTCAAGATTCTTCTGAAAATGATAATAAGAGAGAAAATGCTAACATCGACGGTAATACGGCGATGGGCACCATGTTAAAATTTGGCTCTGAAACCGCCAAAGCTTATTATCTGGAAAAGATGATCGATCCTAAAATCGCTTTTGCACATAAAAATGGTGATATTCACATCCATGATTTAGACTTTTATTCATTGACATTGACTTGCTGCCAAATCGATTGCGTCAAGCTTTTCAAAAAAGGTTTTTCTACTGGCCATGGATTCATCAGAGAACCGAATTCTATCAGAACTTATGCATCTTTAGCTTGTATCGCTATTCAAGCTGATCAAAACGATATGCATGGTGGTCAAGCAATACCAAACTTCGATTATTCAATGGCTCCTGGTGTCGTTAAAACTTTCAATAAATCTTTTAGAAATAACTGCATCAGAATGGTCGAATTCTTAACTGGTTCTGATCGTTATGAAGAGGAATTAAAAGATTACTTTAAAGAATTGATCGCCCATAATAAAGAACCTCGTTATAAAGACGAAAAATCTATAGAAGCTGTCTTTGAAGCATTGAAGAAAGACTTCCCTGATATCAAATGGGATAGCATCAGACACAACATTTGTGAATTCTCTGCTAAAGAGACTGAAAATGAAACATATCAAGCGATGGAAGCTTTGATCCATAATCTCAACACCATGCATTCCAGAGCTGGTGCTCAAGTTCCATTCTCTTCTTTAAACTATGGAACTGATACTTCAAATGAAGGTCGTTTAGTCATCCATATGCTCTTAAAAGCTACTGAAGCTGGTTTAGGTGATGGTGAAACTCCAATCTTCCCTATCCAAATTTTCAAAGTCAAAGAAGGTGTCAACTATAACCCAACTGATCCTAACTATGATTTATTCAGAGAAGCTATCGTATGTTCAGGTAAGAGATTATTCCCTAACTTTTCATTCTTAGATGCACCTTTCAACCTCCAATATTACAAACCTGGTGATTATAATTCTGAAGTCGCTTATATGGGTTGCCGTACCAGAGTCATGGGAAATGTTTGGAACCCTAAGAATGAAGTCACCTGTGGTAGAGGAAACCTCTCATTCACATCAATCAACCTTCCACGTTTAGGTATCGAATCTAAAGGAGATTTGAATCTCTTCTTCAAAAAATTAGATGACATCTGTGATTTAGTCATCAAACAATTGATGGATAGAATGGAGATTCAAAGACACCGTCGTGTTAAGAATATGCCTTTCTTAATGGGTCAAGGTATTTGGATCGATTCCGATAAATTAGGTTGGGACGATGAGATCGATGCTGTCATCAGAAATGGTTCATTGACTATCGGATTCATCGGTTTAGCCGAATGCTTAGTCGCTTTGATCGGAAAACATCACGGTGAAAGCGAAGCTGCTCAAGCTTTGGGTTTAAAGATTGTTGGTGAGATGAACAAAAAGATGGAAGAAGCATCTAAGAGATACAACCTCAACTTTGCAGTCATCGCTACTCCAGCTGAAGGTCTCTCCGGTCGTTTCATCAAGATCGATGCTCAAAGATATGGAAAATTAAAAGGTATCACTGATCGTGAATATTACACCAACTCCTTCCATGTTCCTGTTTATTATCCTATCAGCATGTTTAGAAAGATCGATATCGAAGCTCCTTACCACGCTTTGACAGCTGGTGGTCATATCACATATATCGAAGTAGATGGCGATGTCGCTAAAAACCCAGATGCCTTTGAAAAGATCATCAGACATATGAAAGAAAAAGGTATCGGTTATGGTGCTATCAACCATCCTATCGATCGTGATCCATGCTGCGGATATAACGGTATCATCAACGATGTCTGCCCAAAATGTGGACGTCACGAAGGTGAAGAAGGTGTCGGCTTTGAAAGGATCAGAAGAATCACTGGTTATCTTGTCGGAACTTTAGATCGTTTCAACAACGCTAAGAAAGCTGAAGTTCGTGACAGAGTCAAACATAATCGTTATTCTGACGCTTCAGAATTAGGAAGAAAATTCGAAGATTAACTTATTGTGAAAGCCTACTCCAATCCTCCTGAGTAGGCTTTATTTAAATAAATATGAAACTTGCTGGTTTTGTAAACGAATCTATCGTCGATGGTCCCGGTGTCAGAATAGTCCTCTTTTTCCAAGGATGTAAACACCATTGTCCAAGTTGTCAAAATCCTAAAACTTGGTCTTTTAATGATGGTGTTGAAGTGACAATAGATCAGATCGATAAATTGATCCAAGAAAATTCTCAAAACACTTCTGGTGTCACTTTAAGCGGTGGTGATCCCTTTTGTGATCTTAAAGGCAGCATTCAAGTAGCTAAACTTGTCAAAGAAAAATATAAATTAAATCTGATGGCCTTCACCGGTTACACTTATGAAGAGATAATGGATAACGCAAAAGAAGATCCACAATATCTAGAAATACTGAAATATCTAGATTATTTAGTAGATGGTCGTTTTGTCTTAGCCTTGCGATCGATTTCTATCAATAATCGCGGTTCTAGGAATCAAAGAGTGATAGACGTACAAGCAACTTTAAAAGCTAAAAATAAAATCGTCTTTGCTGAAAAGTTGATGGATATGTCTTTTTATAACTGATCTTGTCTCAGTTTTATAAAGAAGTCTTTCATCAGTGCTTCGAATCTGTCATCTTTCACTCTAGTGACGATAAGACTATCATCAACAAAAGCGTGATAATGAGATAATGCTCCTAATTTTGGATCATCTAAAACATAATATAATTCTTTGATGCCAGCTTTAATAAGAGCACCCATGCACATCAAACACGGTTCTAAGCTGACTATCAAAACAGCGTTTTTTAATCGCCTTGTGTTTACTTTTTTCAGCGCTTCTTTGATGACTAATATCTCAGCATGCTCAAAAGGGTGATCACTTTTTTCCACCTGATTATGCGCATAATAAACATTTGTATCAGTGATGAGACATGCACCTACAGGGATCTCTTTTTCTTTTGAAGCGATGAGCGCTTGTTCATAAATTTTATCTAAATGTTTTTGTAATTCTGTTTTAGTCATAAGAAAAGCCACCGCACACTGAGGCATACCTTATGGCTGCTGCCTTCCGGCCCTGACCAGGTTCAGCTGACTCAGTCACGATGGTGATTACATTATAGTTAAATCACCACCGAAAGACAATCTGAATGAACTATTTTTTTCTTATTCATAATTATTGTTCTTAACAGCCTTGATAATTGTCTTTTAATTTTTCAACCATCGATTTTATTTTATTCACTGTGGATTCTGGAGATATTATTTTTACCTTGTCAGAATATTGTAGAGCCCAATAAACGATATTATCTTCAGCTGTTTTGATCTCTGCGATGATCTTATCATCCTTTTTATAACAGATAGCTTTCTTCCCAAACCAATCATATACGGGAGTACAGGCATTTTCATCCTGTAATTCTAATTTGACCAAAATCTCTTTTTCTCCCATCATATAGATATGACTGCTCAAATAAGATTGATAATCAAAATTTTTCATCGTAGGGATGCTAGACATCGAAACAGCCTTGTATTCAGTTTGAACGATGTCTTTCATAAAATCCACTCGGAATGAAAAGATGTTCGGATATGAAGCGACGACCGATATCAAATAATACTTTCCAGCGTTATTGACTAGATAATAAGGACTTACCAAATACGGTTTTTCACGTCTCGGAATCAAATTCCCATCGATATCATACTTCATATAGGTGAATTTGACTTTCTTCTTTAAAGCGATGGCTTCTAATATCACCATGACATTGTAGAAAACTTCTTTATTATCTGTTCTTGAGCCTTCAAAGTTTTTGTAAATTTCTTTATATGTCGATCTTTGATAAATCGATAAAGTGTTCTCTAAAATATGTATCAATTTTTTAGCATCACTAGATCCGATCGAATGTGAAGAATATACAAAATCGATCAAATACTGTAATTGGGTATCATCAAATAGTCTGCCGACTAGTGCAACACCATTTTTATTAGAATGCTGAATATCATATCCGTAATCTTCTAAAAGTTTGATCGATGACGAAACCGTCTTGCGATTGATAGTTATATTATATTTTCTTTCAACATATAAAATGATGTCATTTTGTGTCAAGAAATGATCCTCATCTGAATATTCTTTCAGAACATTAATGATAGCTAAAATCGATCCTTTTTTGCTGTAATCTGACATATAGATATTTTACCATTTTTGATTGGTTGAATGTCCAAAAAATTACCCATTATTTTTTCTATTATTTTATCAGGAGGAAATTCACATATGACCAAAGCATTTTTAGCCGATGTAATCGGATATGACAACATCAAAGAGGAACTATATAAAATCACCTCTTGGTACAAAGATTATCAAAAATATGAGAGTATGAATCTCAAGCTTCCACAAGGTATTCTTTTTTATGGTGCACCAGGTAATGGTAAATCATTCATATCTAACCAATTAAGACAATATTTTGCTTCTTCTTTTTACTTTGAAATCAAAGGCATATCTGACATCAGCAAAGATATTTCAGATCTATTTAAAAAAGCGCGTGAAAGTGTCAAACCTTGTTTGATAGTCTTTGAAGAAATCGATTTATTAATGTGTAACAACCTTCCTTTAGAAAGAACTTTGCAAGATGAAATGGATGGTCATGAATCAAACTCTGGTATTCTTGTAATAGCGACTTGTAACAACACTTTTGGACTTCCAGAACCCTTATTACGCGATGGTAGATTTAACTATATGATCAACATCAATTCTCCGAGTGTCAAAGACTATGAAAAATTATTCTCCTATTTCTTTGCTTATGCTAATTTTTCTAAAGAAGAGATTCAGATTTTAGCTAATAGTTATAATAAAAGTGTCGCCTCTTTAAAAGCTCTTAAAACTGAAGCTAAACTTCGCCTTGGTATGCATCCCACCATTGACGAATTAGAAAGATTAATCGCTTTACAAGACCAGAAGAATTTTGTTTCAGAAAATAAACAATTCAATTATCAAACTGCCATTCATGAAGCAGGTCATATCGTCGCTGCTTGGAATTATAAACAATACTTTTTATCCATGTCAGTTCATATTTGCACTAACAGCTTTGCTGATGGTATCACCTCATTAGTTCCTAATAATGAAGTGAAAAATAACTTAGATTGTAAATTGGCACAGATCACAATATCATTAGCTGGAAATATGGCATCTAAATATTGCGGGCAAAATATCCTCGGCAATTCTTCTGATATGAAAAACGCCTATCAGATCGCAGAATCGTTAGTCGATGATGAAGGTAAATCAGGTGCTGTATATATTTTAGATAGATACACTCATACTTGGTTATCAGACCTGCGAATCAAGAGATCTGATAAAATGATTGCTAAAATAATAAAACAGGCTGAAAAACAGGCTAAAAAAATTATCAAAAACAATAAATCTTATATCTATAAGATCGCCGAGATCTTATCAGATAAAAGCTATTTAAATTATGATGACATCAAGCGAATAATGTCTGGTCATATCATAAACAACTCAGATTGTAATTCACAAATCGCCTATCAACCATCAACAGCATCATACGCGCAAGCCTTTTTGATAAAGAACAAATCGAGTAGGTAGCAATTAAGCCCCTCTCACACCACCTAGCATGCCGTTCGGCACTAGGCGGTTCTCTCCGTCTTAGAAACTTTGTCTTTTTGTTG
>CASDVP010000008.1 GCA_949284445.1 uncultured Bacillota bacterium | reverse complement strand
TTATTCATCACTAGGTTGTGTGGCAAAAAGATGATGACTCAGGAAAAGTCCACGCTCGTTTTCGCCTTTATTATACTGCTAAAGAGTTGAATTTTAAATGATTGAGAAATAAATTAACTATCGTTTCTCTTGTAGACAAAATATTTCTCTAGTAGCCTAAATATCGTCATTTTTGACTACTAGGTAAACGAAGCAATTTTCAAAACGCCTATTTATCGCATAAAAGAAAAAAAGTCTGCATACCCTTTTGAGTATCAGACATGTCGTACAAATATGTCTTCCTAGAGCAAGTTTGATACTTTGGAACACCCTCAACAATTACAAGACACCCTTATGATTGCAGAGCAAATTAAAAGCCACCCAACCCCTCCAAGAATCAGGTGGTAAAGATAAGGCAATAGCTTATAAAAACGCACTAGGATATGATAAAACTAATTATAAGTCTTTAGTTAATCAAATATCTAATCAAATTAATACTGGTAAAGCTAAACTTACAGGTGTTGAACATGCAAGTTATGGTACTAAATATAAATTTGAAGTTCATGTTATGGGACCAAATGGAAATACAAAACCAATTGTAGTTGTTTATCAAATAGATAAGAATGGCAATGGGGTCCCAAGGCTAGTTACAAATTATGTTAAAAAGAAAGGAAAATAGATATGAAGATTCAAGAAAGAGATATTGTAAGAACACTAGTAGATAAACAAGGGTTTCCAAAAGGAAGCAAAGGAGTTGTAGTTTCAATTTATTCTGGGTTTCCAGTTTGCGAAGTTGAAATTTGGGATGAAACAAATTATCCAATAGATGTTATTACATATAAATTTGATGAACTAGAAGTTATAGAGCGCACGAATGAATGATGCTTAACAATATTTATTATGAAATTTAAAGAGTATGACTTAGTTAAAACGCAAGTTGAGAAGGAAGGCTATCCAATTGGTACTATAGGATGTATTGTATCCTTTTATAGCGATGGTTTAGCCTGTGAAGTTGAAATTTGGAATAAGAATAATTATCCAATTGATGTAGTTACATATGAGTTAAATGAGATAGAACTTAGTAGACATAATATTTCATAATCTGAACACATTAAAATTAATCTACCACGTTGTTGCAGTTGTAATGGTGTGCAAAGTATCAAAAGCGTTATTCGTAGGCATAAAAGAACAACATGTCTAATACATTCTTAGTCGATGACTAGGGGTGTGCAGACTTTTTTCATTTTTAGGCTTAAATAGTCACTTTTAGAAATTTACGCCGTTGTAATAGTGAAATGAAATTTTAGAAAAATCGGCAAAAATCATCAATTTTTTAGGCTCACTTTGAAACGGCAAGTGTGCACTATTACACGGCAACCCCTTTTTTTGCACACCCTTGCACACCCTATAACATCCCAAGATGAATACGAATTTGGTAAAGATGAATCGTCACGAGGTTTACTAGTTATTGTAACAACATCATTTCTATTGTAGGATGATCCATAGTTTGGATCGCCTGGATATATAAAAGTACATGAAGTTATAGGTTGTCCTCCATTCATGGATTTTGCATAATCAGCAAAACTTTTGGCTGCTTGAAATATAATCATTGATTTTCCCATGTCGCCATCAGTTACTGGTGAAAAAGTATAAGACCAAGAAAAACTCCCACTACTTCCTGACATTTCCTTAGACATCGCATAAGTTCCACCATTTGATACTAAGATTGATTCACCATTATCTGCATAAACCGTAATTGTAGGCTTTCCCGATCCAATATACCAAATGTCATTATAGCTAAAACTATAGTAACCTTCTTGGTTTGTATAGGTAGTAGAACTCCACCAACTACCTCCGATTGTAATTTTAACTTTGGCTCCTATTAATGGATGAACATTTCCTTGATCATCTGTCCATTTAAACGTACCTGAAGTACTACCAGTTACCCCTATACCTAATGGAGCAATTTCAACATTTTCGTTTGAAACATTTTCATCATTAATCAAATTATAATTAAGTGTTTGACCTGCGTTCCTTTTCGCAGTATCTAAAGAAAAAGAAGATGAGAAAAAAGTACCAAAATTATTGCTTGCAAAATAAATGGTAACATTATCAACTAGAATATTATCATCGTAAAACTGAAGATTAATACTTTCATTGTTGAGAAAGTTAGAAAGCGTACATTCAATTTCTCCTTCGTTAATTTCAAAACTTGATAGCTCAATTTTCCCTGTAGATGAGATATTATCAATTTTGCTTGTGCTAGTAAAATGAAACGTTTCAGTAGCACCTTCAATAGTTTTTTCAGAATCAATACATAAAACCTGTCTACTATCAAATGATGGTTCATTAAATGTGCTGTGCTCATCTTGTGAGTTGTTAAGATATAAATTTTTAGAGTTTAAAACTTGGTTAAAATTATCATATTTCTTGTTTAATCCACTATTTGAAGAATTAAATTACATTCCAATTAAGAGGGTAGCTAATGACAAGACCAAACATTTAATTTTTAGTTTCATAAATATTGTCTCCTTCTATTATTCGTTAAAGACACTTTCATATAAAGAAAATGTTATTTGATTTTCTGTTATTTTAAAATGCAAAGCGCTAATAGATATTGCACCGAATATGCCTAAATTTTCTTTGATAACCTGATTATCATCATCTAGAAGGCAAATTTTATAACAAACATAGCCTCGTTCAATAGTTATTTCATCAAGAGGAATTAGATCCTCACATTTAAATACAAACTTATTAGTTGACGAACTGTTTTTTTTCTATTTCAGTTACTAAATATTTACTTTCATCAAAAAAGTCAGGCAAATCAAAATACGCATTTGAAATTTCATTTCCTATTTGATCTCTTATACATCTTTGAAGTACAACTCTTTCATAATCAGGCTTAGTTAAAAAGCTATTCCACTTATCAACAAATCCAGTGTGATATCCCGCATAAGCTGTCAATTTTGCTTTTTCTTCTTGTTTCTTTTTGGCTTTAACAGCTGTTGAAAGCCAAGGGCTAATTTCATCGGTTTCACTATTATATGAAAACCCAGATTCTACAAACTCAGATTCAATGTCGCCATTAGAGCATCCAGTGACTACAAAGATACTTAATAACAATGAAGTTATAATAATAATAATTTTCTTCATTTTCATTTTGTGATCATAAATAATTCAACAAAAATATAAATAGAATTCAATGCACATATAAGTCAATCTGTCAAGATATATGTAACCGCTTTTTTATCATTTTTCTAATTTTCTAGAATTCCAAAATATTTGACCCGTATTTTTCGTGAGTCCCCCTCGTGCGGTACCCAAGCGATATTTTTAGATACTTAGGGAGGGGGCAGAAGTCAAAAAACCACAATATTTCAAGTGGTCTTTCTAAATAAAAGTAACAAAATAAAAAGCAATTTATTCCTATTCAAGGGCAGTAAATCCAAATTCACTTATAGGTAAGCCATAAGTTGGACTAATTCCATCTCTCGAATCTTCAGTGAATAATAGTTTTAGATTATCATTTCTATCTTTAACAAAATATTCTCCTATCAAATCATCGAGAAACTGCTTGTATGTCATCCCATCTACAATAGATAAATTAAAATCAATTAATTTAAAATATTTTTGTTTTACTTTGTACTCATTAAATATCATTCCATCTAACACATCGTAAGTTCCAACTGCCATAAAATCATTGTCATATATTCTAGTTACTATAAAATCTGAGAATGGTTTTCGATTTAAAGCTACAAAATCTCCAACTTTAAACATTGTTTATGCCCTCTAAATTTTATGGATTTGCTGGATAAGAAACAAAGCCTTGATCATTAGGCAAACTAATATATGTTAGTCCAAAGAATGAATGAACTGAATGCATACAAGGAAGTTCATTTCCGTTACTATCTTTTACAGGACTGTAACGCTTAAATTTGCCTGTGGTTGGATTATACATTCCAACATGATAATGATTCCAACCATAAACGGCACGTGTCATGCTTGTAAACTTGTCGTAAACTAAATTTTTATATCCATATCCACCATAATTTGAATATGATGGTGCACTTTCATATAGCATTCGTTTAGCAGTACTATTGTACCAAGTATAAGTTCTGAAATAATACGGAGCTTCGCAAAGCTTATTCTCTATAACAAAGTCAACATTAACGTATTCTGTAGGTATCCACCAATTCATTTCATTTTTTCTTGGAAAAGATATATTCTTCATTAATAAAACATCATTACTATTCCTTCTTAAATCAGTTGCAATGGAAATTGCTACATCACGAGTCATATTAGCATCAATCCAAGTTATCTCTTTGCCAGCTATTGTTTGTCTTTCTGCAACAGTAGATTCTTCACCTTGAGCAATAGCATCACCAAAATAAGAATTAATTAAATCAGCAAAAGCATTAAATTGTTGGAGTAACCAATTCTTTATATCATTGATAACGGAACAAATCTCGTCCCAATATTGAACAATGATTGCCGTTATAGCAATTAACGCACCAACCGCTATGGCAACAGCAAGTGCCCATCCAATGAAAGGAATCCATGATGCAGAAATAGCAGTAGCTAAAGCTTCAACAGCTTTGACAAAGGCAGTAATTGCTGCGTGTGCTACCCCAGCACCATTTAAGATTCCAACTAAAGCCTTAGTAACTACAGCAGTAGTAACCGCGTGATTATATTTCGTAGAAACATTTAAATCTGTATATTTGTTTTGATTTAAAGCAACATACTTATCAAAATTATAATCTCTTTGTCTTAACAAATCATATTTTTCAAGTTGAATAGGAGTAAGAGATGCTTCTAAGTTAATTTGGTACTCGTTCATAATTTCGGCGTATGTTGGTGCAATGCAATCAATATCAAAATTTGGTAATGTAACAAGTTCTTTTAGTTCTACATTTAAAGCAGTTATATTAATATAATCATCAAACTCTTCTTTATAATCTTCAATTGCCCTACTAAAAATCTCTTCAGGATCTTCAGTTTCTTCTTCGTCACTTGCTAGGTTTGCAAGACGCATAACTTGCTGAGTAACATTTTCTTTGATTTCGCCAATTTCATTGGCAGTGACTATAGGCTTACCAGCACTTGTTAAAAGAAATGCAGCACCTAAAGCTAATAAAAACAGCTTTTTGAATTTCATTTATTTTTCCTTCTTTCAGCGGCAAATTGGTGTCATTACAATTATTATAGCCTCATTTTCATAACAAGCCTCATTTTTCTACAATTTTTCCGAGTCTATTCGCCCAAGGCTCAGTATAGAAAGAATAATAATCCACGCCATGCTTCTCCATATACTTAGCAAAACATCCACACCAAATAAGACTAGGCAAACCAATCACGAATAACCAAAGTGGTCCTAAAATAAGCGATTGAACCGTGTGTCCGTATTCGTGTTGGATAAGTCTTAAGTCATAAGGTCTAGCCGTGAAGATGAACATCCCTAGGCTAAGAGAACTCCCTAGCTTCCAAGTGGTGATTACCGCCCCGTGGAATGTCCTATGCCTTCTATTTACCAAACACAAAAAGAGAAACAAGCCTATAAGGTTTTGGATGAATCCCCAAGTCCATTGGACCAAATAAAAAAGTGCTTTCTTCATCTATTGTTTTCCTCCCTAACTTCGATTAAGTCACCGTCTTCGTTCCATTTGTATTTTTGAATTTTGCCATTGAAGCGACCGTGCATCTTGTTATGGCAATCTTTGCAAAGTAAGAGAAGGTTATCTTTATTAAGCGAGATTAATGGATCATCTAGGTTATCAAGCGTCAAATGTATCTTATGGTGGACCTCCGTCCCGGGCTTTCCGCAGATCTCGCATCTCCCTTTTGCCCTAAGGATAACCTCTTCCCTCACCTTGTGCCAATGCTTACATCGACTGTTAAATCATCTAGATTCATAGAAAACTTGATAGCCTTTGCCTGTGGCTCATTTCCAAAGATGGCTCTTAGAAGTCTTTCTTCCTTACTTTCCATATTGGCCCTCCTTGGTTTCTTCGATTGTGACGCTTTTAACGGAATCCCCAGGAACGATGATGGCTACCTTACTTGCATCACCAATTACATCTTTGACTTTTGCTTCTGGTGATACTTTCTTGTAGGTAACCACTCTGTTCTTAGGAGATACTTTAGAAACGCCGATTCTTAATTTGTGTTTCATAACTTTTTCCTCCTTATAGTTTCTAGAGAAGAGCGAACACTACCCTTCTCACCATATGGAGATTTGGAGGCCATTTTGCGAGGGTGGTTCTTGAAAAAAAGTTTAAAAATATTTTTGAGGCAAATAAAAAAGACCATCTAGCTCATTAAGAACCCGATGGTCGATCAATATATATAAAATCTTTTTACATTTTGTTATAATTATAATATGAAAAGAAATTTCTTACTTTTGATGTTATTACCAGCACTAATATTAACCTCATGTCAAGGACCTATATATGTAGAAGATCATTTTGTTGATTCAAATTATAGTTTACGAGTTATACCAGGTCATAGTTATGAAGTCGATGAATATTATTATCATGAGGATAAATATGATGGTGAAATAACTATCGATATCACCATTCCTAAATCAATCAATAATCATCCAATTCGAACTGTTGGCAGATTTGGATATGATAAAATAATAACTGATGGTAAAGTAAAATATGAACACGATGAATGGAAGGTTGCGTCTTTAACCTCATTTGCTATAATCTGTTATTCTTATTTTGAAGAAGATGCAATAATTAATGTCAATATTGATATACAAGCTGATTTGTACCTTTTTCAAATTTTGAATGATTCATGTATTATATATTTTTTCAATAATAGCGACTTTTACTCTGATGATAATTATCAAATAATATCAAACTGTAATCTTAATATTTCTATAACAGGAACATCGGAAAAATTTTACACTATCGATGGTGAAATTTACGAAAGATGGGATGATGAAAAAGACCATAAACTATCAATCAAAAATCCTGAAATTCGTGTCTATGGCAATTTGTTAGAAGATGATGAAGATGTAACAATGCGATAGTTCAATCAATATATTCAAATAATATTGTTTTTAATATGAATATTCTAAAAAAACGCGCTTTTAATCAACTTTTAATCGAGATAAGCAATTTTAAATTTGCATGCCTATTTTATATTTAATACCTACTATTTTTTGTTAATTTCATCACACTATCATATATTGTAACAAAGACCTTATGAGCATCCTGTTCACTCGGAATTTCAATTTTAATAAAAAACCCTATATCTAATCCAAGAATTAAATAAAAGAACGCCTAATTCAATTATGAACCAGATGATCAACATTATTAAAAAGATATGGTTTGCAGTTGTCGTTGTTAGGGGTGTGCAAAGTACCGTGTAAGTGTTTCAAAGCGTGTAAGAGTGCACACCCATCGTGTAAGCGTATCTCAAAAATTTAACTATTACACGGCAAATTGGCTATACACTTACACGGCGCAAAATCCGAAAACATGCGATATATCGTATAAAAGAAAAAATGTCTGCACACCCCTTTCGGAGTATCAGACATGAATTACCATTATGGGCGGCTAATGGGACTTGAACCCATGAATGAGCGGTTCACAGCCGCTTGTGTTAACCACTTCACCATAGCCGCCAATTAAGTCTTGGCTAAATAGTATCATATTCAGCCAAGAAATAAAACAGATTAGAGTTTACGGTTGTAGTATTCAGTGACTTGAGCTTCATTTATCTCGGAGCTTAATTCACTTCTTTCAGGCAATCTTGTGAATACACCTTCTAACTTGTTAGTATCGACAGTGACATATGCTGGGATAGATGGTTTAGAATCGATAGTCTCTTTAACAACCTTTAAGTTTTTGGAACTTTCTTTGAAAGAAATAACATCATTTATTGAGCAAAGATATGAAGGGATATCAACTTTCTTTCCATTGACAGTGACATGACCATGATTGACGAGTTGTCTAGCTTGTCTTCTGGTGTGAGCAAAACCCATTCTATAAACCAAGTTATCTAAACGAGTTTCAAGGATTTGCATAAAGTAAACGCCAGTGACTTGTTCTTTATTTGATTTAGCGATCATGAACAAACGTCTAAATTGTCTTTCAGAAACGCCATAGGTATAACGGAGCTTCTGTTTTTCAGCCATTTGAGCACCATATTCGGTCTTTTTCTTTTGACGAACATCACCGTGTTGACCAGGGATGGTTTGTCTCTTAGCTAATTCTTTTCCATTTTCAAGGATGGAATAACCTAATCTTCTGGATATTTTCCAGACAGGTCCAGTGTATCTTGACATATAATGTCTCCTTTCTGTAATACTAGACAGTATGCATTACATAAGGCGCTTAATCCACCTCTTCGGATGAACGTTGTTCGCCTTGATAGCTAGGCTACTTTTTTAAGCGTCATCAGGCAAGAGATTATTCAGCGTGCTACTCATGCAACGGATACTATATCAAAATACCTAGATTTACGCAAGAAAAACTTGCTTTAATTTTAAAAATTATTAATCTATTAAGGTATTGAGGTATTCGCTATGGGCTATGATTACAAAACGATAGAAGAAAAATGGGAAAAGGTTTGGGATGTTGAACACGTATATAAAACCGACGTTTATGACTTTTCTAAACCGAAATTTTATGTGTTAGATATGTTTCCTTATCCTTCTGCTGTCGGTCTTCATGTCGGACACGTTGAAGGATACACAGCTACAGATGCCTTAGCTCGTATGAAACGTATGCAAGGCTATAACGTTTTACACCCGATCGGTTATGATGCATTTGGTTTACCTGCCGAGCAATTCGCTATTAAAAATAATCAAAACCCTGCCATTTATACTGAAAAAAATATCGCTAATTTCAGACGCCAATTAAAACGTTTAGGTTTTTCCTATGACTGGGATAGACAAATCGAAACCTCTGATCCGAGTTATTATAAATGGACTCAGTGGATATTCCTTAAGCTCTACGAAAAAGGATTAGCCTACGAAGATTATCGATTAGTGAATTATTGTCCAGCTTTAGGCACTGTGTTAGCTAATGAAGAAGTCATCGATGGTAAGAGTGAAAGAGGTGGATATCCAGTAGAGAGAAGACCGATGAAGCAATGGTGTCTTAAAATAACCTCTTATGCTGATAAATTGTTAGAAGGTCTTAACGAGATAGATTGGCCACAATCAACTATCAATATGCAGCGCAATTGGATCGGTAAATCCAAAGGAACCATCGTTAAATTCCAAGTTCAAAACAGCGATAAGGCATTTGATGTTTTTACTACCAGAGCTGATACTTTATTCGGTTGCACATATTGTGTTTTAGCTCCTGAGCATCCATTAGTTAAGGAATTGACTACTGATGAGCAAACAGAAGCTGTTAACGAATATATCAAAGCCTGTGAGAAGAAATCTGATCTTGAACGCACTGATTTAGCAAAAGAAAAAACTGGTGTCTTTTTAGGCTCTTATGCGATAAATCCGATAAATGATAAAGTCGTTCCTATTTTTATTGGCGACTATGTTTTAGCTACTTATGGCTCCGGAGCTGTCATGGCAGTTCCAGCTCACGATCAACGCGATTATGAATTTGCTAAAAAACATCATATCGAATTTATCAAAGTTATCGAGTCGGATATCAGTGAATCCGCCTATGAAGGTGATGGAAAACACATCAATTCTGATTTCGCTGATGGTTTGAATAATGAAGAAGCTAAAACTGCTATCACTGATAAATTGATCGAATTAGGTAGGGGTGATTATAAGGTTAATTATCGTTTGCGTGATTGGTTGTTTTCAAGACAGCGCTATTGGGGTGAACCTATACCGATCGTTCATATGGAAGACGGTACTTTATATCCAGTTCCATATGATCAATTACCACTAAAATTACCTGAGCTCACTGATTATCAACCTAATGGTGATGGTAAACCACCTCTCAGCAAAGCGACTGATTGGGTCAATGTGAAAGTAGATGGTGTTAAGGGTGAAAGAGAAACAAACACCATGCCACAATGGGCTGGTTCTTCATGGTATTATGCAAGATATATCGATCCGCATAATAATGATGCTATCGGTGATAAAAAACTATTAGACCATTGGTTACCTGTCGATGTCTATGTCGGCGGTGCTGAACATGCTGTTTTACATCTCTTATATGCGAGATTCTGGCATAAGTTCCTTCATGATATCGGCGTTTTCAAATCTGATGAACCATTTAAGAAACTTTACCATCAAGGTCTCATTTTAGGCAGTGATGGACAAAAGATGTCCAAATCATTAGGCAATACAGTTTCACCAGACCAAGTCATTGCAGAATATGGTGCTGATGCTTTGAGATTATATGAAATGTTTAAAGGACCTGTTGATCAATCTCTTCCATGGAGTCCTGATGGTCCTAAAGGTGCTAAGCGCTTCTTAGATAAATTCTATCGTCTTTACGCTGATCAAAACCTCGTTTCATTATGGACAGATGATGAAGTTCCTGAACTTGAATACGAATATAATTTTACGATCAAAAAATGCACTGAAGATTATGAAATTTTGCATTATAACACAGGTATTTCTCAAATCATGATCTTAGTCAATGCTATCTATAAATCTCATAAAATACCTAAAAAGATTTTAGTAGACTTAGCAAAATTGTTATTCCCACTTTGTCCGCATATCGCCCAAGAATGTTATGAGTTATTAGGCTTTAAGAATCTGCTTGATTTTGAAAAATGGCCCACTTATGACGAGACTAAATTGTTGACTAAACCAGTCACTTATGCTGTTCAAGTTAACGGTAAACTAAAAGGAACGATCGAGTTCCAAAAAGATGCTTCCGATGAAGAGATCGAAAGTCTTAAACAATCCGCTCTCGATTTAGACAATGTCAAAAATGCCATCGCAAACAAAACTGTGGCTAAAATCATCGTCGTAAAAAATAAAATAGTTTCTATTGTCGCAAAGTAATCTTTCCTACTAACTATTAAAATCAATTTAAAAAAGGCTGTAAGATGTCTATATTCTGACACCTTTACAGCCTTTTTACATCATGGCTAAATTAAATATAAATGAAAATTAGAGTGCTAATGAGCCCATCGGATCCCAAGGCTCTAGTTCGATAGGTTTTTTATCGTATTCAGATAATTCTTTTTTCGATAAATATTTTTTGTTGACGATTATTTGATAGGTATATTCACTAAACCATTGATCCGACATGACGTAAAAGCCTTTATTTCCGGTCGCATCACCCCAGGAGTTTTCGACTTTCCAACGATTTGGTTTATCGTCTTCTAGATTAACACCGGTTAAAACCATAGCGTGTGTCATCAAAGATTCACCATAATCTAATCTCTCAGCTTTATTCATCGGGAAATCAGTTGAAAATAATTCATCGACATTATAACTGTTGAGAGCAAGGAAACCTAACTCACGATTGGAGAATTGTCCGACATCACTACCGAACCAAACAGCTTGTCCATCTTTTAATTGTGCAATAGCTAATCTCTTTAAATCATCGATCGGCAAGTTCAAATATTTAACTTGACGTCCACCGACAACATTACCTAAGAATTTAACAGTAAAGGAGCGGTGGAAAGGTTTATCTTTAGTAGGGGCGTTGATGACAGAAATGAAGTCGTTTAAATCGAGCTTGACATATTTTTTATAAAACTCGAGAGGAGTGATATCTTTGATTCGGATAAAATTATTATATTTATCACGAGTTTCAAATGTAAATTTTTTGGGTGGCACACCTAAGGAAATGACTAAGATACGATAGATGGTGTTTAGCATCTTTTCTTTGTTTTTTCTGATCTCAACAAGTGAAGCGCCTTTTTGATGCATTTTTCTTAAATCACAAGCGAATTGACGTAATTTTAATGTGAGATATCTATCTAGTGCACGAGTATTAGAAGAATTAGCAGTTTCAGGCATCACTTGTTTAGGAACAACACCATATTTTTGAGTGAGAGAGACAAACATATCCCATTGACCGCCATCATTGACAGGTGCCTGTAAAAGATATGAAAAGAGACGTGAAGAAGTTTCCTCATCAAAAGTCGAAATCACATTTTCCAAAAAGAAATTTGATTTTTCTAATTTATCATAAAATAACGGATAGCTTTGAGATAATTCAAAATTTTTCAGATTGAGATTCTTCATGACTTCAATTCTGAAGACATTGGTTGCTGCAAACATCCAGCAACGCCCAGATTGTTTTTGGTTGGTGATCTCACCAGCATCGATATCAACGGAAAAATGATGGGTCAAAGTTTTCGCAAGTTCATTATTAACTGCAGCTTCGTTGATACCGACTTTTGTAGCTGCATTCATGGCTACGATATTTTTATCGTTGGAGTTAAAATCTTTGGCAAATTGATCTATGTTTTTTAATTCGATATTTTCTTTCATATAATTAGCTCCTTATTCTTTAAAAATTACTAAAAAAGGTATTGAAAGGTGGAATTTCAATCGGATTCTCTTTTTTCTTCATGTATTCTTCAACATATTTAGGTTCAACATATTTTTTATGTACTACTGCTTGATAGACGTAGTCGTCAAACCATTTGTCTGACATGATGAAGTATCCGTCTTTACCATTATCTTTTCCCCAGGAATTTTCAACTTTAAAACGATTCGGTTTATCATCGATCAAATTTACACCTGTGAAAGCCATCGCATGATTACAGAATGAGGTTCTAGTCGTGAAACGATCGGCTTTCGAATTGATTGTTGTAACTCCACATAAATTGTCCAAATCGATCAGATCTGACGCTAAGATACCTTCTTTTCTTAATGATTGAGATAAAACATCGGCTGCAAACCAGACGATTTGTTTATCTTTTAATGATTTGATAACAGCATCTTTTAAAACATTGATAGGTACATTATAGAAAAGAACTTCAGACCCACCTTCAACATTATTGACGAAATGCGAATAATAACATTCACCGCGTTTTAAATCCTTATAGGGAATATCCGATAAAGGAATATAGTCATCTAAATCGATATCGATGTATTTTTTAAAGAATTCGATCGGGGTCATCTTCTCTAATCTGATGAAATTATTATCTTTATCTTTGATTTCTAATGTGAAGTCTTTTGGCGGTTGTCCTAAAGAAATGACTAAAATCTTATAAATTTCTTTAAGCATATTTTCTTTTAATGATGGTATTTCATCATCAAAAGCTTCTCTTAAGATGAGGGCATCTTTATGCAATAAATTATTTAATAAAGTATTTAGTTCTTCAGTGTTAGAAGAAACCGCGGTTTCTGGCATGAATTCTTTAGGAAGAATACCGTATTTTTTGACCAGATTAGTGAACATGATAAAATGACCACCATCAAAAATAGTGTTATCAAGGATAAGAGTGTTTAAACGTGAATCGATCTCTTCACCTTTTAGTTCAATGGCTCTTTCTAAAAAGAAATTAGCTTTTTCTAATTTATCATAGAACTGCAGATAAGACTGTGAAAGCTCAAAGTTTTTAAGATGAAGTTTATTCATCATAAAAGTTCTTAAAACGTTTAAGCCAGCAAACATCCAACATCTTCCAGATCTCTTTTGATCAGTGACATCACCAGCATCGACTTCAATATTAAAGACCGGTTTACAAGAAGCTAATACTTCGTTGTTTATACAGGAATTGACCAAGCCATTTTTAATGATGGTTCTTTGCATCAATCGATAATCAATTGGCAAATCTCGCTGATAGTTTTCTAATTCTTCAAAATTGATAATTTTTGACATTGTTTTCCTCCGTCGAATTAATATCTAAACATTTATTATGATATACTTTTAAAGAAATATTTCTACTAAAATGATTTTAGGAGACGCTTATGGATTTTGCTAAAAAAATAGCTGCTGAATTATCTTTGAATGAAAATCAAGTCACTAGCAGTATCAAATTATTAGATGAGGGTAATACCATTCCGTTCATCGCTAGATATCGTAAAGAAGTAACTGGTGGTCTGAGTGATGAAAATCTGAGAAAAATCGCTGAAAGAATCGAATATTTAAAATCGTTAGAAGAGAGAAAGCAAACTATTTATTCAACCCTTAAAGAATTGAATATCAACGATGAAAAATTATTTGCCGATATCGAAAACGCTGAAACATTAGCTCGACTTGAGGATCTTTATAGACCATATAAACCTAAGAAAGTAACACGTGCTTCCAAAGCTAAAAAAGCTGGTCTAGGTCCTTTAGCCGATTATTTAAAAACTGATAAAACTGGTCTTTTTGATGAAGAAGCTAAAAAGTACATTACAGAAGGATATGAGACGATAGATAAAGTAAAACAAGGCGCTTTTGATATCATCGCTGAAGAGATCTCTGATAATCCTAACTATCGCACTTTCATCAAAGATTTAGCCTTTAAATCAGGTGTCATCGAGTGTCAAAAAGTAAAAGATGCTAATAGTGATAAATTCGATAATTATGCACAATATTCACGTTTGATCAAAACTCTTAAAGGCTATAATATCCTAGCGATAAATCGCGGTGTGAAAACCAAGTGTTTGACACGTAAAATAGTGTTAAATGATGAAAAAATATTATCGCATATCGAGATGTTTGAAATACCTTCTAAAACACCGTATAAAGATGAATTTCACTCTTTGATCTCTGATAGTTATGAGAGGCTGATCCGCCCTTCTGTCGACAATGATATTTATGCTACTTTGTTTGAAAGTGCTTCCAAAGATGCGATAGAAGAATTCAAGACTTCTTTGAAGGCGACTCTATTAGTTCCTCCATTAAAAGGTCGTAAAGTTTTAGGATTTGATCCAGGCTTCTCACACGGTTGTAAACTAGCTTTTGTCGATGAAAACGGAAAAGTCATTTACACTTATGTTCTCAACAATCCTTTTATGAATGAAAAGAGCCTTTCTAATAGTAAAATTATCCTTCAAAATCTGTTGACTAAATTTCAAACTTATACTGTGGCTTTAGGTAATGGAACTGCGAACCGTGAATCTGAAAAACTCCTTAAAGAAATTAAAAAAGAGATGTTACCTGATTTAGATATTGTTATCGTTTCTGAATCCGGAGCTTCAATATATTCAGCTACTCCCTTAGCTAACAAAGAATTTCCTCAGTATGAACCAAATATCAGATCCGCGATTTCTATCGCTCGACGATTACAAGATCCGCTTGCTGAATTAGTCAAGATTCCACCAGAATCTATCGGTGTCGGACAATATCAATACGATATCAATCAAAAAGAGCTATCAGAAGCTTTAAACGGCGTGGTTGAAGATACGGTTAATTATGTCGGAGTTATACTGAATACTGCCTCTGTCGCATTACTGAGTTATGTTTCTGGTATCAGCAGTAAAATCGCTCAATCAATCGTCGATTTTCGAGAAAAGAATGGTCCTTTTAAATCTCGAAAAGAGCTTGAAAAAGTCCCATATTTAGGTCCGAAAGCCTTTCAAAACTGTGCAGGTTTTTTAAGAATTGATGATGGTGTAGAACCTTTAGACAACACTTCGGTGCATCCGGAATCTTATTCGATCGCTAGAGAGATCTTAAAGGAATTTTCTTGCTCTACCATTTATGAAGCTAAAGATAAATTAAAATCTATCAATGACGATGATATCATCAATTTATCTAAAAAATTAAACGTTGGTCAATATACTTTACAAGACATCATCAAAGAATTGATTTCGCCTAGTCGTGATCCTCGCCTCGAAGCAAAAACTGCCAAATTATCGGAAACTGTTTTAGACATCAAAGATTTAAAACCTGGTATGATACTTGAAGGGACTATTCGAAATGTGACTGGCTTCGGTTTCTTTGTTGATCTAGGAATCGAAATCAATGGCTTAGTGCATCTATCTGAAATAGCTGATGCTTATGTCACTGACCCGCATGATTATGGCAAACCTGGTGATATCGTCAAAGTGAAAGTCTTGCAGGTCGATCTCAATAGGCAAAGAATTTCCTTGACTATGAAAGGTTTAAAACAAGAAAGGTAAATGTTTTTAGTATAATTTAATCGGAGGTGATTTTATGAATAATTATGCGATAGTCAGCAATAGCAAGAATGGCAAGTTAGGAATATCGACTTTTGTTTTTAAACAGATCGCGATAGAGACTCTTCAGTCGCTTGCTGAAAACGAGCTGAAAGATAAATTGATATTGTCTTATAAAAAGAAAAAATTTGCCGTTGATGCTCTAGTTGATAAAAGAAACAAAATCACTATCAATTGTTTAGTGTTTTTCACAAGCGAGAGCGATGTCCAAGGCTTTTCTCGTCTGATCCAAGAAAAGATAACCAATGCTGTTATAAATCAGACTGAAATATCCAGTCTCACAGTCAATATTTCAATCGGTTCTATCGTAACTAAATGAAACAAATCATTCATGATATTAAACGCTATGAAACTTTAAAACATAGAGTTTCTTTAATAGCATCTTTACCCATCGTATTAGTAGCAATCTGTTTGATAGGTGATATATTTATTCAAACTACCTTACAATTTTCAGTCGAAAATGGTTTTTCAAAACCTCTTACCGCTGGTCTTCTTTCCTCTTTCTCTTCTTTATCGTTATTGCTGACATCTAACAGCCGAGATTTACAACTGACTTCTTCTTTAGGTGCTGGAATCGATGTCATCTATGCGATCGCAATGATTCTCTTATCATCCAAGGCTATAAAGGGAAATATCAAATCTTTCTATGGCTCGGCGCTGATCTATCTAGTCGACTTTGTGCTCTTAATTCCTGTTAGTATTATCTCAGCCCTGAAAATAACTATCATTCAGTTACAAATCATCGATTATATTCTATTATTCCTCATCCACATCATCGGTTTAGCTATCTTAGGATACGGTTGCTACTTACAATATCAAATCACTCGATATGAGAAAGAAGGAGGAAACTCAAAATGAAAGAATATACAAGGCATGAAGAAAGAATCCGTACGATGAATGCCTTTTACCAGGTATTTCTGTTTATTGAAAATAAAGAAGAAATAGATGCTACTCAAATTTTGTTATCACAGTTTGGTGTGAATGATATCAACGAGGTGCCTCTTTTTTCCAAAGCTCTTTTTTCACTCGGATTAGAGCATTTTGATGAGATCAAAGCTTTGATTTCTTCTCATTTGCAGAATTGGACTTTTGATCGGCTTGACGACGTTGCAAAGGCTATTTTATTCCTCGGCATCAGCGATGGTAACTATGCGAAATTATCACCGCGAGCTGTCATCATCAACGAATGCATCAAACTAGCTAAGGATTATCTAAAAAAAGATGATCATCGATTCATCAATGCGGTCTTAGACAAAGCGATTGTAAAATGAATGCAGAAAAAAATGTTTATAGTGTCAAAGAATTATCGGATATTTTAAAAAGCTGTTTTGAAAATCCTTATTTTAAAAATATTTCTGTTTATGGTGAGATTTATTCATTAAAACTCTCATCGAGATTCGCTTATTTAGAAATCGGAGATCAAGGACAAAAACAGACGACTTCACCGCTTTTAAAAGTCGCTTTTTCGCTTTTTTATGGTGCTGATTATCATATGGAGGATTATAAAATCGGTGATGTTGTCCAAGTGAAAGGAAGCCTTTCATATTATCCGCATGGTTCCTCGGTGACATTATGGGCTACTCAGATTTCATTACTGCAAAGCCAACAAGGTAAAACTTTACTTTTAAAACAAAAAACATTAGAAAAGCTTGATAAATTAGGTTATCTCGATAAAAAGACTAAAAAACAATTACCTGTATTTTGTAGAAAAGTTGGGATAGTGACCGCCGTTGATGGCGCTGCTTATCAGGATATATTAAAAACACTGCATGATCGTTTCCCGGTTGATACGGTTTTATTCCCATGTCAGGTTCAAGGAAAAAGTGCTGCTTCTTCGATCACTAAAGCGATATTAAAGGCATCTGAATATGATCTTGATTGTTTGATCATCGGTCGTGGTGGGGGTTCTAAAACCGATCTTTCGTGTTTTGATGATGAAAAAGTATGCTTAGCTATTGCTACCTGTAAAGTTCCTACTATCACCTGCATCGGTCATACGATAGATATCGCGATAGCTGATCGGGTTTCTGATTATCGGGCCATTACTCCGACAGAAGCTGCTAGTCTTATCAATCCTTCTCTCGAAGATATTCACACCTTTAGAAATGATATTTATTCAAAACTTAAATCTGCTCTTGAAAACATTGTTTATGATAAAGAACAACAGCTATCGTTTTTCTACGAAAAGATAAAACATTTATCCCCTGACAGCAAAATCAAAAAGCAGCGAGAAAAATTAACTATTTATCTGAATAAATTTGAAGTATTGAGAAAACAAATCATATTTAAATATCAAAGTGTTTATAAGGATTTATTTTTAAAAATTAATAACATTTGGTCAAATAAATTATTGAATTGTCGACTTCAATTGGATTCTTATATAAAAAGGATCAATATGTTAAATCCTGCGAACAATAAAGTTAAAAGTCAAATTTATCTCAATGGTAAATTAGTCGAATCAATTGAGCAGTTAAAGAAATCCGATACTGTAAAATTAGTATTTAAAGATGGTGAAGCTATCAGTGAAATCAAGGAGGTGCACCATGGCTAAAAAAGAAAATATATTAACATATCAACAGCTTACTGAAAAAGCCGAGGATATCTTAAAGAAATTAGAAGATGAGAATCTTCCTCTTGATGAAGCTAAAAAGCTTTATGATGAAGGTATAGCTACCTTAAAAGAAATGGATGAAAGGCTTAAAGCGCTGAGCGAAGAAGTATCTGATGAGGTTGTAAATGAGTAATCTGATCGATAAATCATCAGCTCTTAAAAATATGACAACTGAACAGCTTAAAGTCTTAGCTTCTGATATCAGAGCTGATATTTTAAGTTCAGTCAATACTAATGGTGGTCATTTATCTTCTAATTTGGGTTCTGTGGAATTGACCATGGCTCTTTTAGCTAATTTTGACCCCTTGGTTGATGATTTATTATTCGATGTTGGTCATCAAACATACACCTATAAAATATTGACCGGTCGCAGTTTAAAAGCTTTGAGAAAGCTAGGTGGTGAAGGTCCTTTTTCAAGCAGATTTGATTCGCCTTATGATAAATACTGCAACGGTCATGCGAGCACCTCGATATCAGTTGGCTTAGGTATGGATATCGCCAAGCGGCTTGAAAATGATAAAAGCTATACGATTGCTATCATCGGCGATTCATCAGTATCTTCAGGTCTATCTATGGAAGCCTTAAACCTTTTATCAACACAAAAGAATTCTAGACTCATGGTCATAATCAATGATAATGGGATGTCTATAGGTAAAGACATCGGTTTTATGGCTAAAAAGTTTCAACATTTGCGTAACTCTAGATTTTATTTTCGAACATCTAACGCCTTTGGTAAAGGCATGAGCAAACATAAGTTCACATGGAAAATATTTTTAAAATTAAGGAATTTAAAAGATCATTTCAAATCGATGATTCTCAAAGATACGGTTTTTGAAGCCATGGGTCTCAAATATATCGGTCCTTTTGATGGTCATGATTTTCTAAATTTAGATCTCGCTATCAAAAAAGCTAAAAGCCTTGTTGAAAACGGACCTATCATCGTTCATATAATCACCAAAAAAGGCTATGGTTATCCGCAAGCGGCTAAAGATAGTAAAGGCGATTATCATGGCGTAGCTCCTTATTTTGCAGAGCCAGAAGTCAATACTCCGAAAACGGATTACACTTCTTTAAAAGAAACAGCGATTCAAAACTTGATGAAAAAGGATTCTAAAGTTTTTGTGATCACACCAGCGATGGAAAAAGGTTCCAATTTGGAAACGATTTTCAAAAATTATCCTGAAAGATGTCTAGATGTTGGTATCGCCGAAGAAAATGCGGTTACATTAGCTAGCGGGCTTGCTCTTAAAGGCTATAAACCGATTGTTGATATTTATTCGACATTTATGCAGCGCTCTTATGATGAAATATTTGAAGATATTTCTCGTGAACGAATACCAGTTTTATTCATTGTCGAAAGATGTGGGCTAGCAGGTGGTGATGGTGCTTCTCATCACGGCTTATACGATGTTGCAATGGTAAAATCAATTCCCTATACATCTGTCTATATGCCTTTTGATCAACAAACTAATCAATTGTTATTTGATAGAGTGGCTTTTAAAAAGAATATTCCAGTTTTTTTTAGATATTCTAAAGAAGAATTGCTTGATACGTTAAACGGTGAATGCACTGAAAATTTTGTTAAGTACAACAAGTTTTCTTCAGACTACATTTATATCGGTGTTGGACCCAAAGGTTATCTCTGCTTGAATGAATTAAAAGATTTAAATATCGATAAGTTTATGCTTTTAAATCTTTTGCCTGATGATTCAGTTTTAAATGAATTAAATCTTAATACTTATAAACGGATTTATTTTTATGATCCCTATGGCATTTATCAAGGAACTGCTGAACTTCTCTCAGATCATTTAAAAAGGCAAGGCTATTCTGGAGAATTTATAACTTATACTTTCAAAAAGGATTTTTATACTTTTGGTGATAACAAATCGCTTTATGAAAAATATCATTTAGATTTCAAAGAAGTGAGCGAAAATATAATCCGATTGGAAAAAAGCCGTTTTGTTCTACAATAATATAGTGAGTATTAAATTATGCTGAAAGAGTTATTGATCAATAATTTAGCCGTCATTAAAAACAGCGAGATGGAATTTACTTCAAAGTATACTTCTTTAGTAGGCGAAACTGGTGCCGGTAAATCTCTGATCGTTGACGCTTTATCGTTATTAAAAGGCCAAAAAGCTGATTTTTCATTAATACGTGACAAAGATAAAAAAGCTTCGATTACAGCAGTTTTTGAATTAGATACACATTTTTTACATAATAATCCATTGATCAGTGAAATTGTCGATGAGAACAATCAATTGATCATCAAAAGAACTATTCAAAAAGACCATACTAGTAAGTTCTATTTGAACGATGAACTTTATACCTTAAATGAATATCGAAAAATAGTAGAACATTTGATCGATATTCATTCTCAGGGAAGCAATAATGATATTTTAAATGAAAACAAACAACTGTTTTATTTAGATACGTATGGAAATGCTGAATTAAAGTCTCTCAAACAAGAATATCTTAACCGATATCAAACGCTACAAAATAATCAGACTAAATTATCGAATTTGATCAAAGATAACAAAGATTATGACCGCGAATATTTACAGTATCAGATTCAAAATATTGAAAAATATCATTTGCAAGAAGACGAGATTGAAAATCTGAATGCTGAGTTTGATTCTTTACGACAATTTGAACAGATACAGAAGAAGTACGATGATTATCTTTCGCTTGTTGAACCTCAAGATTCTCTTTCTTTTAGAGAGACTGCTTTAAGGGTTAAGAATCATCTAGCTAGTTATGATAGCACGTCGCTTAAAGAGCCCGCTGATCAATTGATAAACGCTATAAACCAATTGACCGATTCTCTTGACAATTTTGAAGATGCTTTTTCTAATTTAGATTTTGATCCAAATAGGATTGATGAGATCAATCAACGTTTATTTGAATTAAAAGATTTACAGAGAAAATATGGTAAGACTTCTAAAGAGATCTTATCCAAGCTGTCTGATTACAAAGAAAAGTTAAATAATATCGATAATTTTGAAATTCAAAAATATAACCTTGAACAAGAGATTAAGAAAAATGAAAAGCAGTGTTTAGACACCGCTCTAATTTTATCTGAGAAGCGTCAAAAAATCGCCATAACACTTTCTGAACACATCAATTCTGTTCTCAAAGAATTAGGTCTAGCTAGTGATAGCTTTTCGATCGAATTTAATAAAAAAGAGCTCAGTGAATCTGGTATAGATAAAATTTCATTCCAGATACAGATGAATAAAGGGCTAGATAGAACAAGCTTAGAAAAGGCGGCATCGGGTGGTGAAGCTTCGCGTTTGATGCTTGCTATCAAATCTGTCTTAAATGAATTAGATCCTTATGATGTCTTAGTATTTGATGAGATCGATACTGGTGTATCAGGTAGAATTGCTTCTCTTGTCGCAAAACAAATCCGTGATATTTCTAAGTTTTCACAAGTCATCGTCATCTCTCATCTTCCACAAGTTGTCGCCTCCTCTTTATCGGCTTTTAAAGTTTTTAAAAATACCATCGACGATGAAACAATATCTTCAATCGAACCGATAAGTGATAAAGAACTGACCTATGAAATAGCTAAATTGCTCTCTGGTGAACACATCACTGATTCAGCGATCAAACAAGCTGCTCAATTGCGATCTGAATATTTAAAATGAGTAAATTTATTGTTCATATCGATTTAAACGCCTTTTTTGCACAGGCTGAAATTCTTAATGATCCATCACTCCGAGGAAAACCGATAGCTATCGGTAGAGAAACTAAAAGGGCAGTGGTTGCAACAGCCAGTTATGAAGCACGTCGCTTCGGTGTCAATTCCGGAATGCCAGTTTCTGAGGCCAAAAGATTATGTAAAGATTTGATTCTCATTCCTGGACATTATCAATATTACATCCAACTATCGAATCTATTTTTCGGCTATTTAAAGAAAATTTATCCCATTATTGAAAAAGCCTCTATCGATGAATGCTATATTGATATGACTGATCAATTACAGATTGTTGATCAATACGATTATCTTTTCGATTTACAGATGAGATTATATAAAGCGACAAAACTGAAGTGTTCTATCGGCTTAGGAAGCAATAAGTTTCTTGCCAAAATGGCGTCTGATTATAAAAAGCCTTTAGGTTTAACTATCTTTGATAAAAACAATATTGAACAGCTTCTTTGGCCTATTCCGATCTCTAAGATGTTTGGCATTGGCAAAAAAACATATCCGAAATTAGAAGAGCTCGGTATTAAAACTATCGGTGATTTAGCTAAATGTGATGATAAAAAAGTAAAATCTCTGTTAGGAAACCAATTTATTTTTTTAAGAGATGAAGCGCGAGGCTTCGGAGATGATTATGTGGATACATCAGCTTTTGATCCTAAATCGATTTCAGCAGAAAGAACATTTTCTGAAGATGTCACTAATTATGATGAAATACGTGAAGTTTTATCTAATATTTGTAAAGAAATCGGTCAAAAACTATCTTTATATAAGAAAACTACTAATTGTATCGCTATTAAATTTAGAAGTCCGGATTTTATAACGACTAGCAAAAGAGAGACTCTGAATAAAAGTATCAGCAATGCTGATGAACTATTTTTTGAAAGTTTAAAACTTCTAGATAAATATTATCATGAACAACCGATAAGGCTGATCGGCATCTCTTGTGAAAAAGTAAATGAATGCGTGAATGAAGATGAAATTAACTGAAGCTGCTGATAATTTTTTGACATATTTAGTTACTGAGAAGGGTGATAGTCAAAACACTATTTCCTCCTATGTGTTTGATTTGAACAAATTCTGTTCATATTTTCATGATTTAGATACATCTTATTTGACGATAAATGACATAAGCGATTATATCTTAGCTTTATCTGAAACAGGTTATAGTCGTCGATCAATGATCAAAAAAGCGACTGTGTTACGGTATTTTTGTAAATATTTAAAGTCATTGAATTTGATAAATATCAATATCACTGATATTGAACTTCCTAAAAATAAGGTGAGATTACCGGTGTTTTTAAGCACTGAGGAGATATCACGATTATTAATTACTATTTCAGACGAATCAGACAACGTATTCTACTTGGTCGTTGCTATAGCATTATCAAGCGGTTTACGCGTCTCTGAACTGGTCAATTTAAAAATTTCTGATATGAATTTGATAGATGGCTACTTAAAGATCACTGGTAAAGGTAATAAAGATCGAATCATCCCTTTAAATTCAGATTTGATCTCAAAAATAAAAGGGTATTTATCGACATATCGAAAAGAGATCAAAAAGAATAAAAAGTTCTTTTTTGTCCATAAAAATGGTGCTTTATTGAGCAGGCAATATATTTACTTGAAACTTAAAGATTATTCAAAGAAAGCTGGCATTTGTAAAAAGATTACACCGCACTGTTTAAGACATACCTATGCAACTTTATTACTCAATAATGGTGCAAAATTGAAAGAGGTGCAAGTCCTGCTTGGTCATTCTAAAATAGAAACCACTGAGATATATACGCATGTCGCTAAAAATAAAATCAAAGAGAAATATGATGAATTTATGCATAGATGAATATGATACATATACTGACATTAACTGAGTTTGTCTAAATTATTAAGCGTATAAATTGCAACAAAATATATAAATTATATAATTATATTTATAGAGGTGTATCATGAAATTTAAAAGGGTATTTTTGATAGTGATGGATTCAGTTGGCATCGGAGAGATGCCTGATGCTGCACGTTTTAATGATGTAGGTGCGAACACTTGGGTCCATGTTGCCGATGCTAATAGAGGCTTAAACATTCCAATTCTGAATTCTTTAGGACTCGGTGATCTAGCTGAAATTCAAGGAACTACTAAAATTCATCATCCCCATTCCTTTGTTCAAACACTAAAAGAAAAGTCCAATGGGAAAGACACATTGACTGGGCACTGGGAAATGATGGGTATTTTAACGCCTAACCCGCTTGTCACTTTTACTGATACAGGTTTTCCAAAAGAATTAATCGATTTATTATCTGAACGCACTGGTCATAAAATAATCGGAAATTATGCAGCAAGCGGCACGGAAATCCTAAAAGTATTAGGTCCACAAGCTATCGCTGAAAAAGCATTGATAGTCTACACTTCTGCTGATTCGGTCCTTCAAATCGCTGCCCATGTCGGCACGATACCTCTTGAAGAACTTTATAGGTGCTGTGAAATAGCTAGAGAGATCACATTAAAAGATGAATGGAGAGTTGGAAGAGTTATCGCTAGACCATTCTTAGGTGATAGTCCAGATAATTTCTATCGAACTTCAGATCGACGCGATTATGCTTTATCTCCATCTGGTCGTACTGCTTTAAATGATTTATTGGACAATAATTATTCAACGATAGCCATCGGTAAAATCCACGATATTTTCAATGGTGTAGGAATCAAAGATTCCATACATACTGTGTCAAACGATGATGGAATGAACAAGACTATTGAAATCGCTCGTGATAATGATTTTACTGGATTGTGTTTTGTGAATTTAGTCGAATTCGATTCTCTTTATGGTCATAGAAGAAATCCGATTGGTTATGGTAAAGCTATTGAAGCTTTCGATCGAAAATTAGCGACTTTATTACCGTTATTACATGATGATGATCTGTTATTGATAACCGCTGACCACGGTAACGATCCCACTTTCCATGGCACTGATCATACTAGGGAAAGAGTTCCTTTGATCAGCTATTCATCATGCTACGTAAATGGTCAACTTCTTCCTGAAAGAGAGAGTTTTGCCGATATCGGTAAAACTATATTAGCCAATTTCAACATAACTCCTTCTAAAAATGAAATCGGTGAAACCATTGTAGAATTGCTTAATAATTAATTGAGGTTTACATAATGAAACAAAAATTTTTAGGTCTTCTTTTTAGCAGTGCATTTATAGTTTCACTTGCTAGTTGTACATCTAGATCATCATCTTCTTTTAATAACTCTTCGTCAGATGAAAAGACACCATATATTGATGCCTATGTCAGTGCTGTTTCAGATACTGCACCTATCTTGATTTCAGGAAAATACAACTCTATTGATGTCGATTATGTTGTTTCTTCCTATCCAGTCATTTTGCAAGCGAGAACTCAATCGGGAAAAGCCTTGACTGAAGCGGTTGATATCGCTGAAGAATTCGGTAAAAAATATCAAACTGATGGCTTCCCACAAGCTGGTCTTTTTATCAAGACTTCTATAGAAAATGATCAGTCACAAGCTGATAACATCATTTCATTTTTAAATTCATTTGATAAAGCTACCGCTGATTTAGTCAATGGTGGTCAAAAAGCTGTTGAGTATATCAATTCTTATAACTCTGACGTTGAGCAACAAAAGTTAAGATTTGGATTTAATGCAGGTGTTATCAAAAATTCACAAGCCGAGAACAAATTGGCTTTTATCACTAAGGAACAGAATCCTTCTGCCGATCAATTTAAAGTTTTTAGCGAACCATTAGGAGTCAATATTAAAGAAGCCGATTTATCAAAATATTATCCGACTAATATGACTGGTCAAACATCCGAGACGGAAATGGATGAATTAGCGTTTAAAGTCACATCTCCACAAGGGGCACCTGCCTCTGCCGTAGCTAAATATGCTAGCAGTACAAATTTAGAAATTACTCAGCCTGCTCAAGTCCAAGCAGCCTTCACTAAAGGTGAATCAGATTTCATCATTTTTGATTCAGTTAACGGTTTAAAATTATCTGCAAAGAATGGTAATAACTACAAATTAGTCAGAATGGTAACTTATGGAAATCTCTATGTTGTCAGTACAGGTAACGATGAAGATAACAAGTTTTCTAGCGATGATTATATCGTTTCATATGGTCAAGGCTTAGTTCCTGATCTCGCTTTTAAGGCAGTTTATGGTGAATAAATAATCTAAACCATGAAAATCAAATCATTAAAATTACCTAAATTTATATTTTATTTTCTTGGTTTACTGATTTTTGTGTTGATTTGGGAGATCTGTCACTTTGCGATCGGTGATAAATTTATTCCTGAATTTTTTACTTGTCTTTGGACGAGTCTCACATTATTAACAAAAGGCTCAACCTATGCTGCTATCGGTAATACTTTGCTCAATGTATTGATTTCGATTGTCATTTCATTGATATTAGGGATAACTTTAGGTACTTTATCTGGGTATTACCAAAAATTAGCTATGACTTTAACACCGATCATGACCATTTTGAGAGCTTTTCCGACAATTGCATTAATTTTTTTATTGATGATATATGTTCCACATTTCAACATATATGTTGTCGTCATCATATTGCTACCGATCATTTATCAATCCACCTATTCTGGAGCTAATAAAATATATTCACAATACCAAAAACAACTATCTATTGATGGTAAAAAAGGCTTTGAAACGCTGATAAAAGTTATTTTCCCTCTTAATTTTACTAATATGCTTTTAGGTTTTATCCAAGCGTTTGGCTTAGGCTTAAAAATACAGATCATGGCCGAAACCTTCTCGTATCAATTAGGAGATCTCGGATTAGGAGATTATATCCAGCTCTATTACAATAACGTCGATTATTCGATGATGATGTCATATGTTTTGCTCTGTATTTTATTATCTTTGCTTATCGATGCTATCAATTATTTGTTAAAATTAAAATTGAACAAGTTTCTGATATATTAAAACTTATACAGTAAAATAAAGGTGCTATAATTATTCACATAGGGAAGATTTGTTATGGGTGAGAATAAAATAACATACAACGTCGCTATCGTTGAAGATAACGAAAATGATTGCAAAACTCTGATCCAATCTTTAAAGAGATACGAACAAGAAAAGGCCCTAAACTTTCATATAAGCACTTATGTCACCGCATCTAATTTTTTAGATGACTATAAACCGGTATTTGATGTGGTGTTCATGGATATTGAATTACCTGATTTTGATGGGATGTCAACCTCTAAAAAGCTCAGGCAGTTCGATAAGAATATCGAAATAATTTTTGTGACTAATATGGCACAATTTGCCACAGCTGGATATGAAGTCAACGCATTTGATTTTATCGTTAAACCCATCTCATATATCAATCTCAAATCCAAACTCGATAGATTGATCAATAAGATCAGCTTGAAAGTTGATACCATCATACCTGTTAAGACTAGCGATGGCTTAGTATCAATACCAGTGATGCAGTTATTGTACATCGAAGTAATCAAACATAAATTGATATTTCATACAACATTTGGGGACTTTTCGACAACAGGTTCATTATACAAATATGAGCAAGAGCTAAAACCCATTCAGTTTTCACGCTGCAATAGTTGTTATTTAGTAAACTTGCGTTATGTCAAATCTATCAATAAACTTGAAACAGTTGTTGGAAATCAGAGGCTAAAAATCTCTTATGCTAAGCGCAAAGATTTTCGTGAAGATGTCGCTTCATATTTAAGCAGGAATATTTGATGTATAGCCTGACTGCATTATATGTCTATAAAGCTATCTTCACGCTTGAATTATTGATCGCTGAATTCATCATGTGCACCGGTTTAAAACACCGTCCAAAATTTATTTTGCGATTGATTTCCTCAAATTTAATCTGTATCGGCATCGCTTTTGCAATACCGGTATTAGCCTATAATGCTATTTATACTTCGATAGTTTTTTTAAGTTTATTCATAGTCACATTATTTGCTATCAAGTTTTGTTATGAAAGCAATTTCATCTCGATTTTATTTCGCGGTATCGCTGCTTATACTACCCAACATATCGCCTATCAATGTTTTTCTTTACTGATGTATATTTTTACATTTTTTATCGGCGGTAGCAATTTTTCCTCAGGTATGTACGGAGATGGTTCTCTGACCCAATTTGTTCCTATCTTTGTTTACACTATCAATAATGATATCGCTTCTCTATCTCCTTTAATATATTATTTGACGGCTCTGTTTGCATATACCACCTACTTTTTTGTCTATATTCTCACTTATTCGTTGACGTATTGCTTTGTTTCTAAGGCTTTAAAAAACAGCAGTAATCTTCAGCTTCAAAACTCTTCTTTATTCATCTTTGTGATCTGTTTTGTCCTGTTTAATGTTCTCATCTCCTCGATCGTCACTTATTATAGCGAAGACCATCCCGACTTATTCTATTTTCTTTTACTAGCCATCTATAATGTCGCTTGTTCTTCCTTCACTCTGTTTTTAATGTTTGAAGTCTATTACCGCAAACAATATGAAAAAGATTATTTAAATATTCAGAATCTCTTAAAAAGGTCTGAAGAACAATATCAATCGAGCAAACAGAATATCGAACAGATCAATCTAAAAATACATGATTTAAAGCATCAAATACGAGCCTTGTCTACTTCTAAAACTGTCGGTTCAGATACAATAAACGAATTGAATAATTTGCTCGCCGTATATGACGCTAATATCCATACTGGCAATAAACCTTTAGATATCATCATGACTGAAAAAATTCTCAATTCACGAAAATTTGATATCACCTTCAATTGTTTAGCGGATGGAAAGCAATTAGATTTCATCAAGGAAAGCGACCTCTATTCTCTTTTTGGTAACTTACTTGACAATGCGATAGAAGCAGTTCAATCTCTACCTAAAGATCATAAATTTATCAATGTTCAAGTCAAAAGAATCAATGATTTTCCAATGATTTCAGTTTCTAATTTTCACATGAGTAAATTATCGTTTAATAATGGTTTACCACTAACAACCAAAATTGATAAAAATATTCACGGATACGGTATGAAAAGTATCCGCCTTATCTGTGATAAATATAACGGTGATCTATTGGTTGAAGATAAAGATAATATTTTTACTGTTAAGATCATTTTCTTTAGATGAGTAAACGCTTTTATTTAAGATGAAAGGGCTAACAAATATCGATTTATGCTTTTAAACTATCGTTTTATTCAAAATCTCCCATCTTTTTATTTAAAGCCGTCATAATAAAGCTAACTCAAAATTAAATGGGTGGAAAGGAATAAAATGATGAACAAAGTAGCAAAATTAATCATCAATTTCGTTCTGATGGGTATCATCGTCACCGGTATTACAATCGGCAATAATATCGCACTGAATTCTCAGAACGAAATCAATTCACTATTATCCCAGCCGATCGTCGATGAAGAAGCCATTTCTATCTCTAGTGAAAATGGTCAAAAGATGTCTAATCGCATCATGGAAGAAGGTGCTGTTCTATTAGATAATAAAGACAACACTTTACCTCTTGATTATTCAACCGATAAAAATGTCAATGTTTTCGGTTGGCGATCAATCGATTGGATTTATGGCTCAGAAGGCATGAATGCTTCGGGCGGTGTCGCTCCAGAGAATGATAAATTTTCTGAGAATGTCGATATTTATGACGCTCTCAACAAATATGGTGTTAACTATAACAAAAAACTTTATGATATGTATTACGACTATCAAGAGCCTAAGCACCAAAGCGCCGATTTAAAAGGTGCACATATCTCGACTTTAATCCCTTTATGTGAGCCTAATATCAATGATAAAAATTATTACACCGATGAATTACTAAATTATAGTAAAGAGTTTTCCGACACTGCAATAGTCGTCATCGGAAGAATGGCTGGTGAAGGTATGAATGCTAGCCCTACTTCCCAAACAAAGAAAGGTCCTGGATCTGAAAGTGATACTTCCAGACATTATTTAGAGATTTCGACTGAGGAGGAAGCCCTCTTAAAATATTGTGGTGAAAACTTTGAAAAAGTCATTGTCTTATTGAATGTAGCTAATCCGTTTGAATGCTCATTTTTAGAAACGATACCAGGTATTGATGCTTGCTTATATATCGGATTTACTGGAACTCGTGCAGCGACTTCTATTCCAAAACTCTTATACGGCGAAGTTTCTCCATCAGGAAGAACTGTTGATACCTTCCCTTATGATATGTTCACTAACCCAGCAAATGTCTTTTTAGGCGGTAAAACTTACACGAATTATGACAGCAATTATTCCGATTATGTGGAAAATATCTATGTTGGCTATCGCTGGTATGAGACCGCTGATGTTGAAGGAATCTGGAAAGATGTGAACAATCAATTCGGTCAAGGATATGAAGGTGTAGTCCAATTCCCATTCGGTTATGGTTTATCATATAACTCCTTTGAATGGACAATAAAAGATATCTCTATCAAACCTGGAGAGTCGATCACTGATAAAGACTTTATCACAATTTCTGTAGGTGTAAAAAACAACGGTGAATATAAAGGAAGAGATGTCGTCGAAGCCTATGTCACTGTTCCTTATACTAAAAACGGAATCGAAAAGTCTTCGGTCACTTTAGTCGGATTTAATAAAACTAATGTTCTTGATCCTGGAAGTGAGGAAGTCATCGATATCACCATCGACGTCAATGATTTTGCTTCCTATGATTGCTATGATAAGAACAATAATGGATTTAAAGGATACGAATTAGAAGCTGGTGATTATGAAGTCAAGTTGATGACTGATAGTCATACTATTAAAGAAGTCAATTACGATTCAACTAAACAACCTGGTGTCTTTAAGTATAAAGTTGATGAAACTATCAAAATTGAGACTGATAAAGTAACTGGTAAGAAAGTTTCTAATCTCTTCACTGGTGAAGATGCTATCGATATGACACCTCTTGATGGTAATGAAGGCGATTTTGTTGCAGATATTCCTTGGTTGACAAGAAGCGATTTCATGAAACCTGAAGAATTTGCCGAAAACTACAAATCCAGAGAATGCACTCCTTCAGCAATTAATAATGGTAATAATGATTCCACTAAAGACCGCTTATTAGCTTGGGATAATGCGACTGTTGATGAATTTGGCAATCCTATCGATACTACTCCGATCACTTGGGGTAAAGATAGTGGTTTAAAGATTTGTCAGGGTAATAATATAACTGAATTAGGAAGACAACTTGGTGCAGATTATAACGATCCTGATTGGGATAAATTGTTGGATCAAGTGACTATTAATGAATTCGTCGATTTAATGAATAGATAT
Source organism: uncultured Bacillota bacterium (assembly GCA_949284445.1). GTDB lineage: Bacteria > Bacillota_I > Bacilli_A > RFN20 > CAG-288 > Enterosoma. Next base: position 61,488 of record CASDVP010000008.1, on the reverse strand, counting down.
TATGGCTCTAAGGCGATTAACTCAGTTGGAAAACCCTTCTTAGCTGATTTTGATGGCCCTGCACAAATCAAAGGTTTCTCCGCTGCGCCAAGAGGTACTGGTTTCCCAACTATGGTTGTTGTCGCTGCTACTTGGAACCCTAAATTAGCTTATGAATTCGGTAAGGCGTATGGTGATGATATGAAATCTCTAGGTGTCTATGGCGTATGGGGCTGGGCTATTGATACGCATAGAACTGCTTTCTTCGGAAGAAATCATGAATCACCATCTGAAGATGGATATTTAGCTGGCACAATCGTTGCAAATGCTGTTAAAGGTTTATCGACAAGAGGTCGTTATTGTTTCTTAAAACACTTTGCTGCTTATGGTTATTCTGGTGATGATATTTGGATGACAGAACAGGGCTTTAGAGAAATTCAGCTTAAACCCTTCAGAAAAGCCTTTGTTGAGGGCGGTGCATTAGGTGCTATGACCACTTATCAAGGTTTAGGTGCTGAACACTCTGAAACAACAGTCGCTCTTTTAACTGGTGTTCTCAGAAATGAATGGGATTTTAAAGGTGCGATCACCACTGACTATATCGGTAGCAATAAGTATTGTGATGCGATCTTACGCGCTGGTGGTAACTTTGGTATGGGTGTCTCTTTAGGCTCCATGGGTGTCTCTTACAATTCATCCTCACCTATCCGTTTACAAAGAAGAATGAGAGATGCGGTACACCAAGTTTTGTACATGTATTTACATGCTGATTATTATGAACAAGAGTATTTAAAGAATCCTGCTGAAGATGATCAGTTCATCTCATCGAATTCGATCAATTCATGGGTCTGGTGGAAGCCATTACTTTTCTCCTTAGATGCTGTCGTTGGTATCTTTATCGCTTTATGGGTTATCTTGTTGATGATCAGCACTTTCATGAAAACTTCAAAACCCGAACAATTATATGAAAGTTTAACTTCCGATTTGATCAGTGAGGAGGTCAATGATGAAAAGTAAAAAGTTTAAAAGGACATTGATGATAAGTGCAGTGAGCGTTGCAGTTATTGCCGCCGTCTCCACTGTTGCTGGCATCATGTTACCTTCCTATGTCGAATGGAAAAAATATTATGATTCCGCAATTTCTGATAGAGAATATCAAAAATATTTGAATTCCTTACCGTTAGAATTCTTAGGTATTTCTGCTCAATTATCTTCGGGAACCATCTTCTTTGATAATGGGAAAGCTAATCCGATCAATGATGACTTCCAAGTCATTGCTCACTTCACAGAAAAAGGTCGTGATTTTGATGAAATTCTGCAATCTGATGATTTTACTATCACAGTACCAGAAAATTTTGCTACTGCAGGTGGTGATATCGAATTCTCATATACATTTGTTCCAGAAGCCAAAGATGATGAGACTCCTACACCTATAACTAAAACAACTGTTTTAACCTTGTCTTTAACCGATGTCATCCCGCAAAGCATCGAAATAACTGAAAATCCTTATAGGGTTTATTATCGTGAAGGAACTGATTTTGATATCGATGGTATGAATGCCAATTTGGTTTACAACGATGGTTCTAAACAACCTATCAAAAATAGCGAAATCACAGTTGAAAACGGTACTAAACTGGTTAAGGGTACTGAAAAAGTAGTCATCAAAGTCACTAAAGAAGGCAAGACTATTTCCAAAGAAGTTCCGATCACCGTCGTTTCTGATAGTGAGTATGATGATGGCGCTTTATTACGTCTTGTTTCAGATAAAACTGTTGAAGCTGATGAAGGAACTAAATATACGGAGATCAATCCTGATATCAGAGGTGAATATGCCTCAGGTAATAGATTATTAGTTTCTAAAGCTGAGATCAGTATTTCATCTAATATTGATACTGCTATATTAGGTGAAAATATGATTTTGACTGTCAGATCAGTTCAAGATATCAATGTTGCTTGTAAAGTGCCTGTGATGGTCAAGAAGACCTTAGAAGCTGAAAACGGTACTACTACTTCCCCAGTCGTAGAACATGATAATTATGGCTATGACGAAGACGGTCAACTCACCTTACAAAATAAAGTAAAGAGTGTTGATTTAACTAAGGATGGTACTATCAATTTTGAATTTGATGTATCGACTTATTTAAAGCCGAATTTTAGCATTGTATTAAATAATCCTACCGATACAAGTTTACAGATTAATGACGCTCTAGAAATTCAGATCAATGATGTTGTTTTACCGATAGGAAGTGATGTTAAATCTGATGAATTATATGTATCTAAAGATAATAAATATGTCTTTGAATCAATTGTTCTTCCTAAAGACATCATTTATCGCGGTAAAAACACTTTAAAATTGACTTCTAATATTGCAAATTTATCAGTGGATAAACTTGAATTCTCGATGGGATACACCGGTAAATTATATGCCAATGTAGAACAATTATTGGTCGAATCAGCTGTTCAGAATCAAGCACCAACATTCGAAACTGATTCAACTTGGTTTGATTGGTATGCAGCCTCAGAAATAGATCTGACTTATGGTCACAGTATGTGTACTGATGGTAAATATATCTACTATACATCCACCTCGTATTCAACTGCTGAAAGAAATTTACAACTTCTTAGAATAGATATGGAAACAAAAGAGGTAATTGGTTCTCAAACAATAAGTGCTTTTACTGTTGAAGATAGTGCTAATGTTACTCTCTATAAGGATAAAGTGATCGTCTTCAGCAATTCAGGTATTATGAAATACATCAACACCTCTGAATTTACTAATGGAGCAACATTTAAAGACTTTGATGAGATCGATTTTCCAACTATTGAAAACGACCCGATTATTTATTTCCAATTCAATGATTTGACTAAACAATTTGTAGTCAGAACCTTAGCTAATAAAATCCGTATCTATAATGAGGATTTTAGTGAATATAAATCCTTAAGCATATCTGTGAATAGAGGAAGTATCAAGAGAGTCTATGCGACTAATAATTACATCTATGTGATGACAAGTCAAAATGGTATGTATTCACCCGACATTTACATTTACGATTATCAAGCAAATTTTGTCGGCAGTCTTAATCTTCCTGTCAGCGAATCAGATATGGGCGCAACGACAACAATTTTGACTAATTCCAATGCCCAAGGCATCTGTGTCATCGGCGATGATATTTATTTGGTGACCGCTAGATGGGGTCAAGATCGTGGAGATACATATAAAATCATCAAATATTCAACTCCATCAGGTGAAAAATCATTTACAACTGGTTTCACTCTCGGCGAATATGTTTCCGCTAACATGCATAACCAGAGTGAAAGTAAATTTACCTTTGATAAATTCACATATTCCTCTAGTGAAGCACCTGGATACTCCATGGGCGTTTGTAGCGATGGTAAATATATTTATTATGCTACCAATACTAGTGGAAATGCAAACGCTGTTGTTTACAAAACTTTAAATGGCAAAATTGTTGCTTATACTGATACTTTATACGTAGGTGGTACAAGTGATAATGCCAGATTATTCATCAAAGGTGATACTTTATATTTGATAGGTATAAACGGTCAAATATATTCACTTAAACTAGATCAATTTAATGAAAACAGAGTCCCATTAACTTTAGATAATAGTTTACCATTTAGCAATGTTGAAGCTGGTGCATTTTCTGCCTATTATGAATCTACAGTTGATAAATATGCTGTTCTTGATAAATCTAGGAATATCTCAATATTAAATGGCGATGGAACTGTAGTTAAGACATTCACACCTAAATATCCTAGCTTAAACGCTTCTTCTGTATCTGGCGACAGCAAATATTTCTATGTAAGTTATTGCATCAATAGTCAGTCAGTATTACCAATAGATATCTACAAATGGGATGGAACAAAAGTAAGCACTATTGAGATATCTGGAATAAATCTAGGTAATAATGCAGAAGGCAACCCAGTGAATTTCAATATTCAATGTATTACTGCTGTTGAAGACGGTGTTTATGCGACTATTACTTCATGGGATAATGGATATCAGAAGCTTACCTATGCTAAGATATCATTCGATATAAACACCTTAAATTAAACTTCATTTAGTAATCATTAAGTAATTAGAACTATGTTGGTAATTTTGAGAAAATCTTAATTATCAACATAGTTTTTTTATGCTCAGCTTCATTTAGTAATTATTTAGTACTAAAACAGAACTAAAAGGTTAAATATATATTTTAGTATTATATTAGTACTAAAATATAACTATCTTTTATTTTATTAACATAATAAACATTATACGAAGGTAAATAAATATTATTACAAAAATTATATTTTGTCATCTTGTTATAAAATAGTATATTATTAGTACTATATATCTACTATTCATTTATAAGAGTATTCTTTTTCTATTACGCAAAAAAATTGATTTAGAATATATACTAATTTAATACTAATTTTATAAATTAGCATTTTAGCAATTAAATAGTACTATTTTATTACTATTAATATATTAGTATTCTTTTAATATCTCAAAGACAGTTTTGATAGCTGTGGCACATGATTCGCTTAGACCATCATTATATTGATCACCGTTATCAGAAGCAGTCGTATCATCTGATATGGTTCTGAGAATTGAATACGGCGTCTGAGCAAGATAACATGCTTCACCAACAGCAGCCGATTCCATATCTATTGCTATCGGATGATCAAAATTTATATCAAGGTCATTTGGTAAGTTATCTTTAGTAATAAATAAATCTCCGCTTAATATCGTCCCTTGTTTAACATTTAACTTTTTAGCTTCTTGGAGAAATTTATTATCAGTCATAAAGTATAAAGGTAAATCATCAAGTTTACCGACAGGCACATCTTCTATACCAGTTAAATCGACATCATAAAAAGCTGTTTTATCAGCTGCGACTACGCTAAATGGTTTTATACGTTTAAATAAACCACCAGCAACGCCTGTGTTGATGACTAAGTCATATTTCTTTTTAGCAAAGCAGTATCCAAGAGCAAAACACATCGCGCCTTTGCCTATTCCACTTCTGATCACATCGATCTCCTTATCATAAAATTGACAAGAATATATCTTAAAAATCTCTTCAGATACGAGGCTTAATTTAGCAAATGATTCGACTGCTTTGAATTCTTCAGAAGTTGCAACTACTAAAAGTATCTTTTTCATCTTTGCTGACTCACAGGCTTTTTACGACGTTTATAACTAGGCTCAGCTGTAGCTTTCACTACTTTATGAGGGCAATTCTGATATATGGAATCAAAATCGACTCTCTGACGTTCTTCACGAGTAAAGAGTTGAATAACAACATCATGAGCATCGACTAAAATCCATTTGGAATCATTTCTGCCTTCTATATGGTCAACATCTTTATAGTTATCATATAATGAATCTTCAGCAGTTTTCTTTAAGAAATCTAATCTTCTTTCAGTCTGAGCTGAGGCAACTATATAATACGAGACGAATGGTGTCTTTTCCCTGACGTCATATACGACAACATCTTCGCCATAATTCCAAGACAAATCTTCTGCGATATGTATCGGACGAACAGCACGTATCGATCCTTTATTACTAAATTTCGAACTCTTTTTAAGATCTTTTTTATTTTTTAGCATGTGAATTCTCCTTTATGTTCAAATATTGTTCGTACATATTTCTTGTCCAAGGATTAGAAAGATACTCCTTTTTTTCTTTGATCAAAAACTCGCGTTGGTCTTTGATCACTTGAATAAAACCATCATCTAAATCATTTAAAGCTGCTTCTAATAAATGCTTAGTGTTATATTCACGCAGTGGTTCAGCTTTATCAGCGACATAGATGCATTTTTCAATAGGATTTAAATTTTTGTTACCTGTACAATGATATAAGATAGCTTTTAATATCTTCTTTGAATCAATATTAAATTCGTGTTTAGCAATGTAGCAAGAAAGGAATTGGTGATATGAAAATTTCGGAAAAGAACTATATTTTGGATAATACTTTTTCATCATGCTGATTTTTTGAGAAGATACTAAATCTTTAGCTATATCATGAAATAGACCAGCCTGAAAACATATGAGTGGATTTAGATTGTTTTTTAAGGCGATCAGATATGCAGTTCTTGCTACTGAAACAGAATGTTCAAATCGTGGTAAAGACAGATAAGAATGCATTTTCTTCGTAAAATATAAATCATTATCTAAAATATAATTTAATACTTGAACAGGTGTTAGAAGAGATTTACCTCTTCTGATATCAGAAGATGAAATATCAGTGATTTTATTATTGATACAGATGGCAGCAAGACGACTATCATAGACGATATCTGAATTGCGAGTGATCTCGACAATCTGACAAATTTCAGATAAAGTATCAGCTTTATAAAATGTATTAAAAGCAGAGATATTATCGCTTCCTAATGGATAATAGATCACTGCATCAGGAAATAACTTCTTGAAGTAGATAGTGGTTTCTAGACTGGTATTGAAGTCTAAATCTCTATTATCGGTTAAAAATAAACCTTTCTTTTTATTTTCTATTATGGTCTTATCAGCATCAGAAACCTCTACAAAGCCGTTCAATGAGCAGGAAGCAATAGCTAATTCAATCATTTTTACTCGATTATCGAAAGAGGCATCCATAGCTTTATAGCGGTGCTTAAAAGTAGGAACAAGATAAAATTTTTCCGGGTTTATCAATGAAATGATAGTTTTAATGAAATCGATATGCCCTTGATGGATCGGATCAAAAGATCCACCAAAAATTACAATTTTTTTATTCCGAGATAACTGTGCCATCTTTCTCTACAATGATTTGAATCTGTTTTGGAGCAAATACGGATAACTTATGATTATTAGCAGTGAAATCAAAATATCCTAAGCCGACTATACGGATTCGATAATCACCTCTTTCAGCAGCGATTTGATGCTCGCATAAATCTTCAGTAGAGGATATCTTTTTCGTCACACAGAGCTGCTCTTTATTGGTTGCGAGGTTCTTTAAGGTTTGATCAGCATGGCTAGTCTTGCAACGGATGATAGTGATATCATTCGACTTATAGAATGTAAAAGAAGTACGCTCACCTTCAGTGATATCGATACGAGCAAAGTTAGAAAGCAAGAAAGACTGATCTTTTTTACTGACATAGGTTTCAGGTTTGATTTCGGTCCTCGGTATCAGATATTTGACCAATTGAGGTTCAACAAAGGAAACCAAGGATTTGGAGTTATAGATGCCTGGAAGATCAAATAAATAAGTCTTTTCATCAAGAGGAACTGAGACAACTGATAAAGAAGTATTTGGATAGGGAATCGTTTGAATCATTTTATTGGTTTTATTGTGATAACCTTTTAAGAAATTCGCGACTAGAGTTGATTTCCCGACTTGATATGCACCGATGACATAGACAGATTTACCTTCACGATATTTAGTTATCGCTTCACGAACGACATCTAAATTGAGTTGGTCACTTTGATTAGAAGAAGTTAAAATGATTTCAAGAGGATTGATATCTTCCTTTTCTAATGCCTTAGTGACATAAGCCTTTAAATACTCGTCAGAATATTGCTTTGGTAAAACATCTCTTTTATTGACGATGACAAGAACTTTCTCAGGAAGAAATTTACCGATGTTATTCAGAAAGGAACCGGTCAAGCAAAAAGCGTTTAAAACATAAACGACAAGCGCATCTTCCTTAACAGCATCCTCTAAAATGGTGATGTAATCTTGGTTGAAATCATAGTTAGTAGATCTGTCACTAAACTGTCGTAATTTAGCACATCTTTCACATAAAACATCTTCACCGCTATTAAATTTTTCACTAGTGACATATCCGTTAGCAGTCGGATCTTTATCTTGTAAAATAGCACCACAACTATAACAGCGACGAACTCTGATCTCTGCTGTTAAGCCAGAACTTTTGGTTTTACGAATCATATTGTTTCCTCCTTTTTAGGACATTCTATTCCTAACAATCCTTTCTTTGCCCAAGAAGCGCGAATCTTTTTATCGATTTTTCTCACATATTTAGTCTGCCAATTGTCTTTGACAGTGATCGGCTCAGTCAGCACCAGAAGACCTTTTATTTTTTTGGTGTAGAGGTAATCAGTAAATATTTGATCACCGACAAATAAACAATCATCAACCTTCAGCCCTTGTTTTTTTAGGAATTTCTTCACTTTGAAACCAAAATACTTTAAGGCGAAAGATAAATAGGTCACACCGAGTCTTTTACAATAAGGAGCTACTCGTTTTTCAGTGTTATTGGAGATGATGATAAAGCGTATTCCTAAGCTTTCAACATCATTTTTTAGTTTGATAGCACGTTCAGAAGGAATAAAGCAATCAGCAGGCTCTAAAGTGTTATCCAAATCGACGATCAAGGCTTTGATTTTGAGTTTTGTAAAAAAATCTAAAGAGATATCGTAGACGCTTTGAGCATGAAATGGAACTTTGTATTTTTTCATTAAAAATATTATATCAAAATTTCAAAATTTAATGTTTGTTGTTCTCCTTTTCAAATAGATCAAACAGGGAAAGCTGAGTATCAGCTTTATCGGGAGAAGCTTTCACAGTGTTAATTTTACTTGGTTTTGGTGTTTCAGGTTTATAGTCAGGGGTCATCATAAAGCCATAATCATTAATTCCTAAAACTTTTTGTTTATCTAAATTAGGAATATTAACACGCATCTCGGAACCTAAATCATTGGGAGTTAAGTCAGCGAGATCAAGACAACATGTAGATTCATTAGTAGTTATAGCGACGTAATTTTTCTGACCACGAATCTTTTCGACTTTACTCACAGATTTGATCAACATCGGATTCTTTTTGAAAATCTTGATCAGATTCGATTTAGGACCTAATCTTTCCGTTGTATCAATATCGCTAGAATCCACTAATCTTGCGGCGCCTTTATCAGCAAGAATCAATAAGAGGCTGGCTTCTTTAGAAGTCAAAGTGATGAGGCTAGATAAATGAGTTTCATCAACACCAGAAGCGATCGCTTTCACACCCATAGCGACAAGAGAGACTAAAGGTATATCCGCTTCGTTATAACGGCTAGCACGGCCAAGCTCATCCACAACAATGATATCAGAATTACCAGATGTCATCTCGACAGCAACCACTCTATCGTCATCGTTCATCAGCTTACAGGCTCTGAGAGGACGTTTAGTCAAAGCCGTTTGTTTGAATTCGGTGAGAGCAGTGCGTTTTATCTTATTCAATAACGTTAAAATGACGATGTTATAGCCGGGCTTAAATTCGTCAAGCATGAAGCATTTAACGAGCTTTTCGTTAGATTTTAAAGTCATCAAATTGTTGAGATGTTTGCCTTCTTCCTTCCATTTCATATCAGGTAATTGATAGATCGGAATAAAGCCATAATTCCCTTTATCAGTAAAGAACAAAACCGAATCGTGTGTAGAACACTTTTGCTTAAAGACTAATTTATCGCCTGGTTTAAGTTTGGGTAAATTTAAAGGATCATCGGCATTAGCATCTCTTGAAGAGGTGAAAGATTTGACAGATGAACGCTTAGCATAGCCATCAGCGGTGATAGCGACATAGCAATCCTCTTTAGCGATGAGTTTAGTCTGATCGACAGTATCGAATGATAATTTATCATCGAGTATCTCAGTCTTGCGAGGAACTGAGAATTTCTTGCTGATCTCTTTAAGGTTGCTACTGATGACTCTATCTAATTTATCACTATCAGATAAAATTTCTTTGATATTCTTGATATTCGCATTTAATGAATCAAATTCGGCTTTTAAAGCTTCAATATCTGGTCTAGATAAACGATATAAAGGCATCATAGCGATAGCTTCAGCTTGTCTTTCAGTGAAGCCATAATCATCGCGAAGCATTTTCTTGACACCTTCTTTTCCTGAAGATTTCTTGATCTTCTCAATGATTTCATCAACGATAGGATATGCTTTCATCAGACCAGAAACGATCTCTAATCTATCTAACGCAGTTTTCAAATCATATTGGTAAGCCTTTGTTTCTACATCTCTTTGATGGTCGATATAGGCATCGATAATCTCAAGTAGAGACATGGTCTTAGGATGACCTTTATTGATAGCTAAGAAATTACAGGTGATAGTGTTTCTTAAGGCACCCTTGCTCTGCAAATAATTCAATACATCTTCAGGAGAAGCACCTTTTTTGATCTGAATCACAATATTAACGTCATCTTTAGAGGACTCATCGATGATCTCTTCGATGTTATCGAGATTATCGCTTTCTTTACGTTTGACTAGGTCGGTAACGAACAATTTCTTGATGGCACCAAAAGGTATCTGACTTATGACTATAGTGTTATCCTGATGATTGATCTCAGCCTTAGCATATAAGTAAAAAGAACCAGTACCAGTTTCATAAATTTTCCTGAGAGCTTGTTTATCATCAATGATACCACCGGTCGGAAAATCTGGTCCTTTAATGAAATTGAGCAAATCATCTAAATTAGCGCGTTTGTGGTTGATGCGGTAAACAACAGCGTTGATGACTTCCTCAAGATTATGGGGTGTGATATAAGTAGTTGATCCGACGGCAATACCAGAAGTTCCGTTGACTAAAATGTTTGGAAAACGAGACGGTAAAACTGTGGGTTCCAAAGATTTATCATCAAAAGTAGGAACCATTTCAACAGTCTTCTTTTGAATATCTTTGACTAAATACTCGCTCAAAGCGGATAAACGAGCTTCAGTATAACGATTAGCAGCTGCTCCATCATCATCGATCGAACCATTATTTCCTTGGAAATCGATCAGAGGAGCTTCCATTTTCCAATTTTGTGAGAGATGGACTAAAGCATCATAGATAGAAGCATCTCCATGAGGATGATAATGACCCATGACATGACCGACGATAGTAGCACACTTGACTGTCGGTTTGCTGAACAAGTAGCCTTGTTCAAACATATCATAGATGATTCTTCTCTGAACAGGTTTTAAGCCATCCCTGACATCAGGAATCGATCTATCAGTGATAACAGCTTTTGCATATCTATTAAAAGCACCGATTAAAACGTCGGTCATCGCGGAAGGGATGATCTGTTCATTTACGATTTCAATATTCTTTTTAGTTTTCACGTTCAACCTCCTCAGTGAAGGAATCATTTATGGAAAAATCGATATTATTTTCGATCCAATCTTTACGGCGATCGGTATCCTTGCCTAAGAACAATTTCACTTTATCATGGGCGTCTTCATCATCGGCGATATAAACTTTGAGCAGACGTCTAGAAGCCCTAGACATAGTAGTAGAGGCAAGCTGATCATAATTCATCTCACCTAAACCTTTATAACGATTGACTTTATATCCTGCACCGACTTCTGCTTTCGCATTAGCTAAATCTTTGTCATCCCAGCAATAAATCTTTTTTCGGGCGTTAGAAACCAAGTAAAGAGGAGGGCAAGCGACATAGACATGACCAGCCTCGATAAGCGGCTTCATATGGTTATAGAAAAAGGTTAAAAGCAGAGACTGAATATGAGAACCATCATCATCAGCATCAGTCATGATGATGACTTTTCCATAGTGTATGTCTTTGATTTTGAAATCAGAATCAAAACCGGCGCCGATAGTATATATCAAGGTAGCGATTTCTTTGTTGCCGAGCAAGGTTTTAACATCGTTGACATCAGTCGTATTCAATGGTTTACCTCTTAAAGGCAAGATAGCTTGATATTTAGGATCACGACCTTTCTTTGCTGAGCCACCTGCTGAATCACCTTCGACGATGAAGAGTTCGTTGTTCATATAATCTTTCGATGAGCAAGGAGTCAATTTATCAGAAAGACTAAAGGTGGTTTTATTTTTTAATAATTCACGTTCTTTTTTGCGCTCAGATTCAGTCTTAGCTCTTACACGCATCTCATCGATAGTCTTTTTGACGACCGCTGAAGCGTCATTAGCGTGTTCTTCAAGGTAGTATGATAACTTACCTTCGATGATTGAATCGACAGCATTTAAAGCTTCTTTAGTGCCTAATTTGCCTTTTGTTTGACCTTCAAATTGTAAAAGATGTTCTGGTATCCAAACTGAAAGGATAGCGACTAATCCTTCACGCAAGCAATCTCCATCTAAAGATTCGTTTGATTTGATCTCACTATGATTGATAGCATAGCTATTGAAACAAGAAGTTAAGGCCTTCTTTAAACCGGTGACATGATATCCGCCATCGCCGGTTCTCACACCATTAGCAAATGAGATGATTTTTTCATCATAATTGTCTTTCAGAAAACCAAAAACCGCTTCGACTTTGATACCATCATCGCTGACGCCATCCATATGAAGCGTCTGGATCAATAACTCTTTACCAGCTGTATGACGATTAAAGTATTCTAATAAGCCGTTAGCATAGAAAAAGTCTTGTTTACGATTCGTTCTCTCATCAGTCAAATGGAAAGTGACACCTTTAGTCAAACAGGCTTTATCATCTAAATGTTGTGCGATCTTATCAAAATTAAAAGTGATATCATCAAAGATTTTTTTATCAGGATAAAAACGAACTTTGGTGCCGCGTAAAGTAGTAGGACCTAATTCTTTGATGCCTGAAAATTTACTACCATTTTTTTCAAACTTGGCATAGTGATCGATGCCATCACGATAGGAGTGAACCTCTAGCCATTCCGATAAAGCATTGGTGACTGCAGCACCAACACCGTGTAAACCGCTAGCCGATTTATATAATTCTTCGTCGAATTTACCGCCGCCATGAAGAGTTTGATAAACGATTTGAAAACCGTTTTTCTTCTCTTTAGCATTATAATCATAAGGGACACCACGTCCTTGATCTTGGACTTCTAATGATCCATCATCATGAATGGTGACAAAAATATTTTTACCATAACCTTCGTTAGCTTCATCAACAGCGTTATCTAAAATTTCCCAAACAAGATGATGAAGACCAACGGTATCAGTTGAGCCGATATACATGCCAGGTCTACGAACAACAGCTTCTAGACCGTGTAAGACACGTAACTCATTAGCATTGTAGTTTCCGTTCATTAAAAAACACCTCAAATAAGATTTTAGCTTTATTTGCTTTTAAATAAAAGAGTTTATACTTATAATTTATATCGTCTAATGGAGATTATCACATGGAAATTCTTTATACGATTATTTTCATAGCAGTCGGGATGCTCATCTCATATTTGATAGGATCGATTCCTACTTCTTTATTGATTTCATATCATTACGGAATCGATATTCGAAATTACGGTTCACATAATGCTGGCGGAACGAATGTCGGACGTGTTATCGGAAAAAAAGCTGGTATATTGACAATAGTTTTAGATATCTTTAAATGCTTCATACCCTGCTTAGTCATCAGTCTCATATATCTTTATGCACCGTTAGATCTGATTGACTATCCTCATTTATTAGAATTATCTGTCTGCTTAAGTGCTTTTTCAGTGGCTATAGGACATACTTTTCCAATTTTTGCATCTTTTAAAGGTGGAAAAGCAGTGGCTTGTTTTGCTGGCTTTATCCTTTACATCTCACCATTGATCTTTTTAGTCGGTATCACGCTATTTTTAATCCTTTTTAAATTATTCCACCGCATATCTTTATCTTCAGTCATCGCTGTACCATCTATCATTCTTTTATCACTGATACCAACGATTTTAGATTTGACGATTTTAAATGATCCTGCCTCTTATAATGGTGGAACTTATTTTGGCCCTAGTTTTAATATTCACCTCACATATATAACAACCATATTTATTTTTGTTCTAGCTTCACTAGTGGTTATTCGTCATATCTCCAATATAAAACGTTTGGAAAAAGGTGAAGAACCTGAGACCCATTTTAAAAAGGATTGATAACTTATTTTTTAATTCAGTTTGATGGATAAAATTTAAAAAACGACTATCTCCGATAATCTCGGAAGTAGCCGTTTTATTTTATTTTTTATTAGGATTTTTTTGAGCTTCTTTTATAGCGCGCATCGTCTGATTGACGCGAGCTTGAGAAGGTGTCACACCCATCGATTTATACATAGCTTTAATCATAGCTTCATTGAAAGGTGGATTTTTCTCTAATTCTGTTTTGAATAATTTTCTTGAGCCAAAAAAACCGATGATCAGCCCGACTAGTAATGCACCTATCAGAGCTAATACAAATCCCCAAACTGGAATAGACATATCTTCACCAATTATTACGCGCGTGAATCGTAATCGCCAGTATCAGTTCTAACGATGACGGAAGTGCCATTCTTGACAAACATTGGGACTTTGATCTTTAAACCAGTCTCTAACACAGCATCTTTAGTAGCTTTGTTAACAGTATCACCAGCGACGGCATTATCATCAGTATCAACAATCTTTAATGTGACTTTTGGAGGAAGTTGAATACCGAGAATTTCATTTCCAAAATAAGTGATCAAAACGTTGGATTCAGGAGCTAAAAATTGTAATTCCCATTTGATTCTTTCTTTGGGTAATTGAATTTGATCATAAGTCTCATTATCCATGAAATAAGCAAAACCGCTATTGCCTTCATCAGCGTATAAGAACTGCATTTCTTTCTTATCAAGATAAGCTAATTCAACTTTAGTTCCGCTGAATAACATCATTTCAGAAATAGCGCCAGTGCGAAGATTTTTGCACTTGATCTTGTGCTTCATCTTAGCCATAGCAGTTTTGTTGTGTTGGATGTCGATAACTGATAATAAGGCGTTATCGTAGATAAAGACTTTACCCGGACCTAATTCGCCAGCATCAATAATATCAGCCATTTAACTTTCCCCCCTATTACTTCTTTTCTTCGTGACGAGTCACTTTTCCACAGTTCGGACAGAACTTGTTAGCAGCAAAACGATCTGGATGTAATTTCTTATTTTTGGTTGTGATGTAGTTTTCGTGTTTGCAAACTGAACAGCGTAAGATGATGTCAACTCTCTTTTCAGCCATTTTTATACCTCCGATATTTAACTATTAGATTATAAAATCTGACAAGTATATTAGCAAGCTAATTTGTAAATATTACATAAAAAATAAAAAAGTATAGATACATTAAGGTTTAACATATTAGCTATTTTGTAATATTTATTTTAGTTTTTCAACTTAATATAATTAAATTATGAACAAATTCACATTTAATATAGGAAATAAAACTATCGGTGTTGGAAGAAATGTTCTCATCCAAACGATGGGAGATAAAAAAACTTCCAAAACTGCCTATCTCATCAATCTGACGAATAACCTGCAAAAGAGCGGTTTAGATATGATGAGATTTTCAGTTTTAGATGATCAAGATATAGATTCATTAAAAATCATTAAGCAAAATACAAATATACCGCTCATAGCTGATATTCATTTTGATGGTAATCTAGCTTTAAAAGCGATAGAAATCGCTCATGTAGATAAGATCAGAATCAACCCTGGAAATATTAATGAATCTTCCTTAAGAAAGATAATTCAATCCGCAAAAGAGCATGATATCGCCATCAGAATCGGAGTTAATTCTGGTTCTTTAAACAGATATCGTGGTAAAACTAAATCACCAGTTGATGATTTCTTTTTAGCGATGGATGAGACATTAGCAATATTTGAGCAAGAAGGATTCCAAAAATTGGTTTTATCACTTAAAACAAGCGATCCTGATCTTTTGGAGCAATTATATATGCATGCCTATCAAATCTACCCATATCCTTTACATTTAGGATTAACTGAAGCTGGTTTTGGAATTCAAGGTGCTGTCAAAACGACTGCTAGCATCATCAACCTTTTAAAGAATGGTATCGGTGATACCTTAAGAGTATCCTTAGCTGATGATCGCATTGAAGAGATTCGCGCGTGTAAAACTTTGTTAAGCGTATCCCATCGTCGCAATGATATACCATCACTGATAGTCTGCCCAACTTGTGGAAGAACAACTTATGATTTAAAAGGTTTGGCTCGAGAAGTTGAGAGTTTTTTAGATACTGTGTTCAAGCCGATCAAAGTGGCTGTCATGGGTTGCCCAGTAAATGGAATGGGTGAAGCAAAAGATGCAAATTATGGCATAGCTGGTACAGGTGTTAAAAACAAACTTTTAGTTTTTTCTAAAGGCAAACCGATAGGCACATATCCTGAAGAAGAAGCCAAAGCTAAACTTTTCACTCTCATCAAAAACTTTTAATCTTCGTGATAATCTTGAGCATTTCCACCGGATTTAGCGATATTAGTTCTCACTATTTTCATGCGATGCTTAAGTTTGACTTTCTCTACAGCTTTTTTTACTTTCTTTTTATAACCTGGTTTAACTTTATCGGATTTAGTTTTCATCACCGCATGGCGGATCTGCTTTTGTAATTTTTCATTGGATTGGTCTTTTTTACCAAGGTTCTTAAACACGTATGGACCATTGGATGTTTTTAAACCATTTTTAGATAATATTATTAAGTCGCCATTTACACCACGTCTTAATAACGTCTTTATATTCTCAACTGATATATTATCATCTTCAGAATAAATAATATAGGAATCACCCTCTCTGTTAAATCTTCCTGAACGTCCCGCTCTGTGGAAATAATATTCAGTTTTAGAAGGTAAATCATAAGAGATAACACAATCGACATCTGGAATATCTAAGCCGCGTGAAGCATAGTCAGAGCCGATTAAAAGATGGCTTTTAGGATCAGCAAAGTTTTTTAACGCTTGCTTGATCTCTCTTTTATCCAAGTCACCACTGATCAATAAATGATCGATGCCATCTTTTTTTAATTTGGAATCGAGACTATAAAGCTCTTTTTTAGACGAACAAAAAATGATAGCTTTATAAGGATTTAATTCTTTTAACATTATTTTTAAGGCTTGGAACTTATCAACGCTTCGAATATTGACGAAATGATGTTTGACATTTTCAGCAGTTATCAACGAAGAACGGACATCAACAACATTCTTAATTTTGAAAAACCTTTTAATTTTTGTGATATCTTGTATATTTAGCGAAGCCGAGAAAAAAGATACTATGCCTTTATTGATCGGATTTTTTAAAATTGAAAGCTCTTGGTTGAAGCCATCAAAGGTGATCATATCGCCTTCATCGATGATCAAATATTTTAAATTGTTGACTGCATAATGGGAATAAACCTCTTTTAATTGCGACAGAGTGGTGATGATGATAGAAGGATCAGACCGATTATAATCCTTCTTATTTTTGATCACTTTAAGAGTGTTAGTAGGAAAAGATAAATTCGATAGTAAATCATTCGCAACTTCTCTGATCTGATCCATCAAAGCGATTGTAGGAACAATGATAATCGCTTGAAGATGTTTATCGGGTTCTAAATTATTAATTATTGGAACCAAATAAGCTAAAGTCTTTCCAGTGCCTGTAGGAGCTAATCCTAAGATATTTTCTCCTTTTAATAAAGGAGGCAAACACTTAGATTGAATTTGACTAGCAGTGGTGAAACCGCATTGTGTTAAAGAAGATATAACCTCTTTATTTAAATTAAAACTTGAGAATTTAAGGCTGTCCATCGTGATCCTCCTCAACTATTTTTAATCCTAAAATATCGATATCTTCATCAGGTACTTTAGATGGGCAAGAAGAGAGAGGTTCAAAACCTTTAAGATTCTTAGGGAATGCGACAACATCTCTGACATTATCAGTTTTAGCAAGTTCCATAGCTAAACGTTCAACACCGATACCAAAGCCGCCTTCTGGTGGAACACCGTATTGCAATGCTTTTACTAAGAAACCAAATCTTGTTTCAATATCTTCATCAGACAGACCGATGATTTCAAAAACTTTCTTTTGAACATCAGAATCATGGATGCGCAAGGCACCAGAAGAAAGTTCAACCCCATTTATAATAGTGTCATAGGAAGTAGATCTCACTTTTGAAGGATCGGAATCGAGATAAGGTAAATCTTCATCGACCGGTCGAGTAAATGGGTTAGATAAACATTCATAATTTCCGTCGGAATTCTTTTCAAACATCGGCCAATTGATCAAGAATAATGGCTTATAAACAGATTTATCAATCAAACCGAGTTCTTTACCATAAGCAAGTCTTAAGGCACCAAGAGCATTTTTAGCTTTTGTTGCATCTGCATCAGCACAGATGATCACCAAATCATTATCTTTTACATCTAACTCTCTTCTTAATTTTTCCAAATTTTCTGGATTGATATTCTTAACGATTGATGCAGCGAATTGACCGTTTTCAAATTTGAGATGTGAAACACCAAAGACACGATATTTCTTTGCTAATAAATTATCAGCATCTTGATGTTTACGTGAGACTTTATCAGCATAATTCTCAACTTTTAAGGCGAGGATGTGTTTACCTTCATAAGCTTTAAAACCACAGTTATCTAAACATGCCGTAACATCATTTAAGAGCATTTCAAAACGCATATCAGGTTTATCACTGCCGTATTTATCGATTGCATAATTGTAGTCCATTCTGACAAAATCAGGTAAGTCAATATTTATGGTTTTCTTAAAAACATACTTCAATAAACCTTCAATGATAGATAAAACATCTTCTCTATCTACAAATGACATTTCACAATCGATCTGCATGAATTCAGGTTGTCTATCCGCTCTTTGATCTTCGTCACGATAGCAATGAGCAAGTTGGAAATAACGATCAGTACCCGCGATCATCAATAGCTGCTTATAAAGTTGTGGAGATTGTGGCAAAGCATAAAAGCATCCTTTATATATACGGCTAGGTACTAAGAAATCTCTAGCACCCTCGGGAGTAGACTTGATCAGAGTAGGAGTATCGATCTCTTGAAAGTCATTTTGATATAAATATTCACGAGCAAAGCGGCTTAAATCCGAACGAATCTTCATATATTTTTGCATGATCGGACGTCTTAAATCCAAATATCGATATTCCATACGAGTATCTTCTAAGGCGTTGGTGTCGTCTTTGATCTCAAAAGGTGTCAATTTAGATTTAGAAAACACTTTAATCTCTTTGACATCGATTTCAATTTCACCAGTCGGAAGATGGGGATTCACCTCTTGTCTTTTTGTGACAATCCCCTTAACTTGAATACAATACTCGTTTTTGATAGCCGAATCTTCAAACGTTTTGGGATTGATATTCAATTGTGTGATGCCATACTTATCTCTTAGATCCACAAAGACCAAACTGCCCAAATTTCTGATAGTGTCAACCCATCCGCAAAGACAGACTTCTTGTCCAATATTTTCAGCTTTAAGTTCTCCGCAATTATGTGTTCTTAACATAACTATTACCTCTTTAATAAATTAAATATTTCTTCTTCGTTCATATCGATCTGTTCACGCGTCTGCATATTCTTGAGTTTCAAGCCATCCTGGTCGTTTAAAATGACATATTTAGCGAATAACCTATCAGCCATTTTAAACGCACCTCCTAGACCTTTAGAATAAGATGCTAATGTGACTTTAAGACCTGAAGAGCGCAGTTTTTCAGCGATTCTAAGTATCTTTCCATCTTTGATCATATCGATGATAAAGACATCAGTAACTTTGGTTTTTAAAAGCTTCTGTTTCTGCCCTTCAGATAAACAAAGCATCAAGCGTTCAACACCTAATGAAAAACCGATTCCTTCAAAGTCAGGTCCACCGATCTGCTTCATCAGATTAGAATATTTACCTCCTCCACCGATAGCACCGATCGAGGTGTTACTTTCATCATATAACTCCCAGACTAAGCCAGTATAATAATCAAGGCCACGGACTAAACCGTCATCGATTTGATAAGAGGTTCCAATCTCGTCTAAAACCGCGATAATCTTATCAAACTCAGTTTTATCTTCTTGTGTTAAGTAGTCGACGATTTTTGGGGCATTTTTACATATTTCTTGGTCTGCTTCAACCTTACAATCTAAAATTCTTAAGGGGTTGAGTTCTAAACGGCGTTTACAATCATCGCACATCGAATCAATTTTTGGTTTAAAGTATTCATAAAGAGCTTTTTTATAATTTTCGCGTGATGCAAAGGAACCTAAGAAGTTTAATTTTATCAAGATATCTTTTCCTAAAGCCTTTTGACAAGCTCTCAAAGACAATAATAAGGCGTCTAAAGTAGAAGCGATATCGATAACATTATCCACAAATTCAATACCGAATTGATGGAACTCTCTTAATCTGCCTGCTTGTGGACGGTCATAACGAAATACTGGACCAAAATACGAAACTCTCAATGGCAAATCAGGAGAAGTATAAAGCTTGTTTTCTAAAATGGCTCGATTGATAGATGCGGTGAATTCTGGTCTTAAAGTATAATTTTTATCGCCTTTTTTCTCTAAATCAAAAGTCTCTTTAGTCACAATATCAGAACTTTCGCCTGCCGTTCTATGGAAGAGACGACTTTCCTCAAACATTGGAACAGACATTTCATCAGCACCATATAAAGAGGCTTCAGAAAGCAAAATATTTCTCAATGCGTTCTTAAGCTCTTCGTCTTTACCGAAATAATCTAATGTGCCTCTAGGGCGTTTGATTTCATTTCCCATATTTTTTACCTCTAATGATTTGTCCTATCGACGCGATAAACAGATTTCACTGAACTTATGACATTTATATAATGATTCAATGTATCGATATCTTTAACTAAGATTGTCATAGTGATAGTAGTCGTATTGTTTGATGGATGTAATTTAGCATTAACTTTATAAATTTGAGCATTCTGTGCATTAAGCGCATTTAAAATTTCTATCAGTAATCCACCACGATCATGACATTGAACAGCAAGATCAACAGGATATAAACGCTGTTTAACGCTATTCGAATTCCATTTCACCATGATCAGGCGACTTTTATCAGCTTTCTTGATGTTTGGGCAATCAGCACGATGCACTTTTACACCTTGACCAGTCGAGACAAAGCCGATTATTTCATCTCCTGGTATAGGAAGACAACAAGCAGCTAAATTGGTCAAAATAGGATCACCATTTTCCAAAATCACAGCATCATTGGTGTTCTTTTTGATCTTCTTCTTGTTGATCTGTTCAGCCATTTGTTCAGCAGAGGGTCTAGCTGAATATTCCACGGCTTCAGAAACATCAATGATCTGAAAAGGCAAAACATTTCGATTGCCGATGAGGTTGAATAAATCATCAGCGTTTTGAACACGGAAATGGTCGAGAACTTTTTTCGTCACAACTTTATTTATATCGATCTGTAATTTACGCTCTCGCAAAGCATCGATTAAAGCCTGACGCCCTTTCTTGATATTATCTTCACGCACATAATCCGCGTTTTGCTTAACCAAAAATTTACGAATTTTATTTTTAGCAAAATTGGTCTTTGCAATATTAAGCCATTGAGAATTCGGGCATCCATTTTTACTGGTGATAACTTCGACAATATCACCAGTCTTTAAAGGTGTTGAAATAGGAACCAAGATATTGTTAACTTTAGCACCTACTAAATGTTCTCCGATATCAGAATGGATTCGGTAAGCAAAGTCAATCGGAGTCGAACCATTAGTGAGACAGATGACATTTCCTTTAGGTGTGAAGACATAAACGTTGGCATCAAAGATATCATGAGAGAGTGTCTCGACATAGTCTTTGGCATTCTGTTCGCTATTAGCTTCCTCGTGTGACATCGATACAAAATCTTTAAACCAATGCAATTGGTTTTCGATTTCCATCTGTTCTTTTTTAGGATCGTAAGAAGTTCCTTCCTTGTATCTCCAGTGAGCTGCAACACCTGATTCAGCTAATTCATCCATCTTTTTAGTACGTATTTGTATTTCAAAAAAATGCCCAGTATCAGTGACGATAGTGGTGTGTAATGATTGGTACATGTTGGGTTTAGGCATAGCGATATAGTCTTTAAACCTTCCAGGAACAGGCTTAAAATTTGCGTGGACGTAGCCTAACAGTTCGTAACAATTTTGCTCAGTTTCAGTGATTATTCTTAGAGCCATGATGTCATAAATCTGTTCAAAAGAATAATTCTTTAAATACATTTTTTTGTAAATTGAATAAATCGATTTAACACGATCTTTTATTTCAAATGAAATTTTTGTAGGTGTAAGAATATTGATCAATTCATTTTTCAATTTATCTAAAGCCTGTTTAGCATCAACGATCAAAGTATTCAATTTATTTTCGATTTCAGCATATTTATCGGGCTCAAGATAATATAAAGAAGTATCTTCTAATTCTGTCTGAATTTGATATAAACCTAACCGGTGAGCGATCGGGGCATAAACATCCAATGTTTCTTTTGAAATTCGTTTTTGCTTTTCAACTGGCTGAAATTGCAACGTTCTCATATTATGAAGACGATCGGCAAGTTTAACAATAATCACACGAACGTCTTTAGCCATAGCGACAAATATCTTTCGATGATTTTCAGCAGTGAATTCGACATTCTTATAATCGGATAATCGAGTCACTTTAGTCAAACCATCCACTAACTGCGCGACTTCATCGCCAAAGAGAGAAACTATTTCTTCTTTAGTGGTGCCAGTGTCTTCGATGGTGTCATGCAAAAGACCTGCGATGATCGTCTGCGGGCCCACATGCATTTTTGCCAATATCAAAGCTACACCCAAACAATGGGTAATATAGGGATCGCCTGATTTTCTGACTTGTCCGGCGTGTTTTTTTTCAGCAAAATTATAAGCTTTTTCAATCAAAGCTTGGTCATGTGGATCAGTGATATATGTCTGATATACATCTTTTAATTCTGCAAAAGTAGCGATGTGGTTGGTGATTTCCATATTTTATAAATCTAAAAGAGTAGAGCATTTAAGCCCACAAGTTTTAGCTCCGCTTAAATCTTTCAAATTGATAACAGTCAAGGCACCGACAGGATCTCCTCCAGCCATCTTAACGAGGTCTTTTAAAGCTGAAAAAGTGCCACCAGTTGCCATTAAATCATCTACTAAAAGCACTCTTTGTCCTTCCTTAAAAGAATGCTTAGGAATAGCTAAAGAGGCCGTGCCATATTCTAATTGATAGCTGACTTGATAGACTTCACCAGGCAATTTACCAGCTTTTCTGGCCATGACAAAACCGATTCCCATTTTATAGGCTAAGGCGGATCCAAAAATAAAAGCACGTGATTCAGGTCCACAAATGATATCAGGCTTATATTCTTCCGCTAATCTAGCCAAATCATCAATACAAGAGTGAAAGGCATTCGAATCTCTTAATAACGGAGAAATATCTTTAAATGAAATACCTTTCTTAGGAAAATCTTCAGTGATGCCGATATATTTTGTGTAATCCATTTTTAGCACTCCTTTGATATACTTTATATATACTATATTATTATATAAAAAAATTATTTATTATGGTTAAAATTATAAGTGATTATGGTTATTGTTTTGGCGTAGAAACAGCGATTAAAGTAATCTATCAAGCTGCGAAAAAGAATAGGAAGATATTTTTGACGCATCCACTGATTCATAACACGATTGCTAATGATCAAATTTTAAAAGACACAAATAGTGAATTGATAACAGATAAGACAAAAATACCATCTGACTCGATAATAGTCTTTTCAGCACATGGTCACAAAATAGAAGATGAAATAAAGTACAAAAACAGTGCAGAATTGATAGATGCCACCTGTCCTCTGATCAAAAAAAGATATCAGGATTTAAATAAATTGATCAAACAAGAGGCTTCTTTTATTTTTATAGGAAAGCCAAAACATCAAGAGACAATCGGTTTTATATCGCACTTTCCCGAGCTGATTTTATTGGATTCAACTAGCAAAATCTCGCAGCAGCTGAAAAATATGAAACTGCTTTCAACTGTATATTTAATACCCCAGACTACAATCTCAGAAAAAATAGTTGAAGAAGTGAAAAATATGTTGCTAAAAGAACACAAAGTTATTTCATTTGATATTTGCCCATTTTATCGTGACCGTTATTTACAAAGCATCAAATTTCTCAAAACAATAAAACCAGAAAAAGGTTATGTCATCGTTGCCGGTGATACCACTTCATCTAATGCTAATGAAATTTATCAAGCGATCAAAAGAAAATATCCAAGTATTGGAATTACGATTACACTAAAAATTGATGATCTAAAACTTGACGAATTATATGGTAAAGACATTTACATCACATCGGCAACTAGTGCATCTAAATCTGAAGTAGAAGCTCTAGCTCAAAAGCTCAGAGATGTTCTTTAAGGTAATTTATTACTGCATGTTTCGCACTGACTTCTAGCTGTCTTATACGCTCATTGGATAAATTATATTTTTTGGCTAATTCTTTTAATGTTTTTTGATCATTTTCAGAATTGCGAGCTAACAATATTTCTTTAGAACGTTCTGGAAGGACATCGATAGCTTCTTTTAAAATTTCTTTTTTTTCTTTGATAAGAGCTAGTTCTGACGGGGAACAACTATCATCTGCGATCAAATCATATAGTGATAATTTATCATCGCTATTATTAGATAAATTATAATCTAGTGAGTAAACATCTTTATTATATGAAAGCAAGTTATCGATTTCATCAGAAGTGGTACCATCTTTCAAATAATCAACTATTTCTTGATTTGTCGGTTTGCGTTCTAGCGAAACAGTTAGGGCATCAATCGCAGCTTGAATTTTTCTTTTTTTGGCCTGAACCCATGAGGGAATGGTGATTAAATGCGAATGTTTAGAAAGATATGCACGTATAGAATTTTTGATATAAGGTGTTGCGAAGGTAGAAAAAGCAAAGCCTTTATTAATATCAAAATCTTCAACAGCATTCATCAAACCAAGGGACCCTTCTTGGATCAAATCCATGATTTCAACATGGTTTGAATTTGCATATTCTTTGGCTATGGTTATAACAAGTCCTAAATTATCTACAACAATATCATTTCGTAATTCGATCGATGGATTATCGTGATATTGTTTTAGTTTTTCGAGATTGGTTTTTGAAGAAATAGAACCATCAACTTTTTTAACATATTCTTCAAATTCTTTTTCATCATTATCACTATTATTTATGCCCATGTTTAACTCCTATCAATTTGAATGGCTGTTCGAATTCAATTTTTTTGATCGCAAATTCACTATTAATCTTATGCAATGTTTGAGACATTCCTATCAGAAATCCTTTTTCTTCAATCTCATGTGGGACTTCGATATAGTTCATCTTATATCTATTCATATCTAGACGGACATGATGTGGACAATCACCAGTGATAAAGCAATCAACACCAAGTTCAATAGCTTTCATAAATTCAGAAGAACCACTGCCGGCAACAAAGCCAATCGTCTGTATTAACTTTGAATTATTATGTAAACCCATCAGATAATCGAAGCCAGAAAATTTCATAAATCTATCGACTAATTCTTCATAAGAAATAGGTTGTTCAGTCTTTGCTGTCCATAAAAAAGAATCTGAAACAGGTTTGATGTCTTTAAAATTCATCGCGTTTAATAACAAATGATTCATTCCATAAAGAGCTTTATCATAGTTTGTATGATAAGAATATATAGGACAGTGTAAGATAGAATTGATTTTATCATTCAATTTGGACTTAAGAGGATCTGAAAGTAATACCTGTTTCATTTTACCGAAGAGAAATGGATGGTGAGTGATGATCAAATCAGGTTGAAATTCTAAAGCAAAAGGTAAAACTGCTTCTGTAAAATCTAAAGCTAGAAGTATCTTTTTAATTTCATGGTCAGTTTTATCACCGGTTTGATAACCTGAAAAATCCCAACATTCTTGCGATTTTAATGGATAAAATTTAGCTAATTTAGCGATCAACTGTTTCAAAGTCATGAATGATTAACCTCAATTTTTTAGCTTCGTTTTCGTACAATAATCGAATATTTTCTGGAAGCGAGTCTATCATATTTTGTTTCTCTTTAAGGTATTGGTAGAGAAGAGGATCACGTTTATTATAAGGCACCGGACCGAATTCAATGGCATATTTGCTGATATTATCAGTCTCACCTTTAGTGAAGCGCAATATTGGATAATAATGTTTTTCATAAATGTAGCAGCCATCTATATTAAAGAAATGCTGTTTTAGCAAATAACTGATCGGCTTTTTAAAATCGCTTTGTGGTTCGATGATGATGTCAGTCAACTGAGACAGTTTGTTCTCAGCCCTTTTTAAAATATCGAAGATAGTTTTTCCGCCCATCCCTAAAATTAATACAGTATCAACATTTGGTGGCAATTTATCTAAGCCATCCATCAATAGAGGTTCAATATGTCTATTGCTTCCATACTTTTTAAGGTTTGTTTTTAAAATTTCAAATGGTCCTTGC
Source organism: uncultured Bacillota bacterium (assembly GCA_949284445.1). Taxonomy (GTDB): domain Bacteria; phylum Bacillota_I; class Bacilli_A; order RFN20; family CAG-288; genus Enterosoma. The sequence continues at coordinate 35,327 of CASDVP010000008.1, read as the reverse complement.
TTGACCTCAGAAGCGTAGACTTTATGACCGTTTTCAGATAAATATAAAGCACAAAAGCCGTGGTCTGCACCTACATCTAAGACCACAGCTTTATCACTCACAAATTGACAGGCTTTCTTCAAGCGCTCAGATAACTTAATCGTTATGGAAGTCCCTCAATAATTTAGCTCTAGCTGGATGACGTAATTTCTTCAAAGCTTTAGCTTCTATCTGTCTGATACGCTCTCTAGTAACATTGAATTCTTTGCCGACTTCTTCAAGAGTATGCGTTCTACCATCTTCTAAACCATAACGAAGACGTATGACACGAGCCTCCCTATCAGTCAGCTGAGCTAACACTTCATTTATTCTTTCGGTCTCCATCGATCTGTTAGCATATTCATATGGAGAAATATTGTCTTTATCCTCAATAAAATCTCCGACGTGTGAGTCTTCTTCTTCACCGACAGGTTTTTCTAATGACAAAGGATCCAAAGCGATTTGTTGTATTTCACGAATTCTCCACGCAGGTAAAACACCACCTAATTCTTCAGAGATTTCTTCAGCGGTCGGGTCACGATTTAATTTTTGAACAAGTTTTCTTTGAGCACGAGTGATCTTATTGATGGTTTCGACCATATGAACAGGAATACGAATCGTACGAGCTTGATCCGCTAACGCACGAGTGATGGCTTGTCTGATCCACCAAGTAGCATAAGTAGAGAATTTAAAACCACGGGTATAATCAAATTTTGAAACTGCTTTGATCAAGCCGAGATTTCCTTCTTGGATCAAATCCAAAAAATCCATGCCTCTATTCACATAGTGTTTAGCGATGGAAACAACTAATTTTAAATTGCATTGAATCAGTTCATCTTTAGCATCTTCATCGCCTTCCAAAACACGTTTAGCCAATTCGACTTCTTCGTCTTTACTTTTCAGAACTTGATAAGCACCGATTTTATGCAAGTATTGTTTTACTGGGTCATTATTTTTGATGTCTTGAGTGACGGTATAATCGATATAAGTTTCTTCTTCGTCATCAAATTCATCATCGTCATCTTCATCATTTTTATCTATTTCATCATTTACAGGTGGAAGTTCATCTTCATTATCTAAATTGTTTAATTGATCTTCTAACATCAAATTGTTATCGTTAAAAAATGAGAGAAGATCAGCAAAAGCATCATCGCTCAATTGTAAATGAGCAGTATATTTATCTAATTCCTCATTAGTGACTGGTTCACCACTTTTTTTGTGCTTAGCTAAAATCATCTGTTTAATATCATCTAAAGACATCAATTCCATGTTATTTTTAGCTAATTGCATAACATTAGTAGCTTTAGCCTTTTTTTGATTTTTGTCTGAAGCATTAGCTTTTGGCACTACTTGAACATTTTCGATCACTTCAGGCTCTGCATCTTTAGCATCATCAACCACCTTGACTGCTTTTGCGGTTTTTGTCTTTTGGAAAGATTTACTTTTAGTTTTAGAATCATTCTTCTCCGCTGATTTTTTAACAGTCTTGTTCTTCTTTACTTCTGAAGGAGCTGCTTTGCCTTTCTTAGGTGATTTAACAGCAGTTTTATCTTCAACGACTTTGGCAATTTTAGAAACTTTTTTAGGCTTTTTTTCTTGCTTTGTTTTAGTTTTCTTTACTGCTTCTTTTTTTACAACTTTCTTATTAACTGCACGTGTCGTTTTTTTCTTTTCGATCCCTTTGGTCTTTTTAGTGTTTTCAGTCTTTTGCATCAAAAAAACCTCCATTTTAAGTATTAGTAAAAAACGGACTTTTTTCAAGTGGAAAAAGCTATTTTATGATGTGATTTTAAAACTATCGAGCCTTATTATCAAAAAATATCAAGCTTCAATTGGTTTTTGTATTGTGACAAGCGCAGTTTTACTTCGGGATTATCAATCGTACCATCAGCAGTGACTTTTCGCTGAAAATCGACATACTCGATAAAAATCTTTTCAGTTTCTAAAGCATCTTTAAATGCTATTGGGTCATATAAATTTACATTTTGCTTTCGCAATTCAAGCAATTTATAAATGAGGTCTTTTTGAGCAGGAGAAAGATTCAAAAATTTACTAAAATCGGAAACATCAAACGCATCATCTGAATCTTCAACCACATTATGATCATTATTCATATTGATACTCATCAATAGGTTATCGATATCTTCGTTTTCTAAACAAGTAGCTTCAGGATTAGCGGAGTAGAATTCATCGATCATGGCTGCTAATTGGTAAAACGGTTGATAAAACAAAGTGATATGGCGTAAAAAATAATCATCAAAAGCTTTTCTATTTTCCATGATCACCATTAAAATTTGCGCTTCTAATTTGATCATTTTGACTGGCAAGCCATAAGTCTCAATGTTTCCTAACTCATTTAAATACTCTGCAAAATTGTTGATATTTTTATATTTTCCACCGACGACAAAATTTAAAAATGGCTTTTTTTCTTCATTAGAGAGATATTTTCTTGGCTTGTAATCAGAATTATTAGTTGGTTTATTTTGAGTTACATCCTTGCCGTTTAAAACTTTTAAAATCACTTCTTCATCTAATAAAGTGACTTGGGATATTGTCTTTAAATCTTTTGATTGTTCAATTGAACTTAAGCTTTTAAAAGCGGATTTCGCACTGGATAAATACTTTTCGATCTCATCAGAATCATTCAATAATTGCTTGCCATGCAGATGCCGTGCTAGCAAAAATAAAACTGGATCTAAGAGTTTAGAATAGACAGATAATAATTCCTTTTTTCCAAATCTTGTTAGAATTTCATCAGCATCTTTGGCTTTCTTATATGGTCTAACAATCTTAAAGGGGATATGGTATTTGAGCAATGATTCAATCGCCCGTTCTTCACCCAATTGTCCAGCCTCATCAAAATCTAAAGCCAGTCGAACTTGAACTTTCAAATTAGCTAAAGTCTGTAAATGTTCATCAGTCAGAGCAGTACCCATCAATCCAGCGACGGAATTGATACCAGCTCTTACAAAAGCGATAACATCCATAAAACCTTCGACCAAATAGATGAATTTATCTTTGTTTAATGTTTCTTTAGCTTTGTCAAAATGATACATTATCCGATTTTTTACAAATAGAGGTGTCTCAGGATAATTTATATATTTACCACCGGATTGTTCAGGTTTTATCTTTCTACCTGAAAAGCCAACCACATTTCCATAATTATCAGTTATTGGAAACATCAAACGATTTTCATAACGATCCACTAAATTAAAAGAATTACCGATTATTCCCGCTTTTTCCAAGGTCGCAATTTCAAAGCCGTTAGAGCGCAGCATTTCGATGCTTTGTTTATTGTTGTTAGGGGCAAATCCGATATGAAAATGTTGAGTGATATTCTCATCAATTCCACGCGATTTTAAATACTCGCGAGCATCAGCACCATCGCTCGTTTTTAAAACCAATTCATAAAACTCTGATAATTTGCTCAAAGCTTTGATCTCAGAAGGATATTCATCTTTTAATGTTTTAACTTTTGACTGGGAAAATTCTTTAAGATTTAAAGGAATAGAACAGATTTCTGCGACTTTTTTCAATGCTTCGATAGGAGTTAAGTGAGCGTACTTTTCAGCAAAAGCTATCGCATTTCCACCTTCACCACAAGTAAAACATTTATATATGTTTCTTTCAGGATCGATTCTCATCGAAGGATGATGGTCATTATGAAAAGGACAGAGCGAATAATATACTTTACCTTTTCTTTTTAGTTGTTGAGCACCCAAAAAATAACTGACAACTTTGACGATATCAGATTTTTCAGCAACTTCTTTAAATATGTTATCTGCCATTATTTTACCAAATGTTTCGACAAAGCTTTAGTGACATAGTCCTTGATATCGCTGATGAGGATTCTTTCTTGTTTCATGCTATCTCTCTCACGAATAGTGACCATGTGATCATTTTCAGAATCAAAATCATATGTGACGCAGAACGGAGTTCCGATCGCATCTTCTCTTCTATAACGTTTTCCGATCGAACCAGTCGTATCAAATATACAATCAAAATCTTCTTTTAAGATATTAAACACATCTTTAGCTTTATCAGTCAATTTATTGCTGAGCGGCATAATAGCAATGGTATAAGGTGCTAATTCATAAGCTAAATGCATCACAATACGGCTATCTTTTTCTCCGATTTGTTCAACATCATAAGAATCGCAGAGCAGAGCCAGCATCAAACGATCCAAGCCGAATGAAGGCTCTACAACATGTGGAACATATCTTGAATTATCTTCCGGATCAAGATAAGTCAAATCGGCTTTGGATGATTCCATATGCCGTGTCAAATCATAATCCCCACGGCAAGCTATACCCATGAGTTCACCCCAGCCCATTGTCGGGAAATTATATTCGATATCAGTTGTCGCCTGAGAATAAAAAGCTAATTCAGCTGGTTCATGATCACGAAATCTCACATTTTCGTCTCTCAAACCTAATTTTTCAACAAATGATTTGCAATTCTCTTTATAAAACTCGAACCATTTTTGATCTTCGCCAGGTTTAAAGAAGAATTCGATTTCCATCTGTTCGAATTCACGGGTTCTAAAAGTAAAATTACCAGGAGTGATCTCATTACGGAAAGACTTTCCAATATCACAAATACCGATCGGTAATTTTCTTCTGGTTGTTCTGAGAACATTTTTAAAATTCACAAAAATACCTTGAGCGGTTTCAGGACGCAAATATACGACCGAACTTTTATCTTCTGTGACACCCATGAAGGTTTTAAACATCATCTGGAATTGACGAATAGGAGTAAATTCGGCTTTTCCACATTTAGGACAAATGATCTCGCCTTTTTGAATCTCAGCATTCAATTCATCTAAGTTCATATTATCAACATCGAGTTCCGGCATTTGAGCTTTTATCAAATCATCAGCACGGTAACGGCTATGACAATATTTGCAGTCGACTAATGGATCATGGAAATTAGCGACATGACCAGTAGCTTCCCAAACTTTCGGGTTCATGATGATAGCTGGATCGATTTGCACATTGTATTCAATCCCACGAACAAAATGTCTAGTCCATAATGATTTAAGGTGATTCTTTAATAATGTTCCAAGTGGACCATAATCCCAAGAATTCGCTAATCCACCATATATTTCACTTCCAGGATAAACAAAACCTGAAGTTATTAAGTGCGTTGTGATTTCATCAAACGAGAATCTTTTCATATTAGTTATCCCCCAACAAAATATTATATTAAATTTTATATTAAACTGTTTATAAACAATTCTAGTGATTCACATTTTTTTAAATCATAATACTCCAATAAATATTGAGTTAATTCTTTTAATAATTTAATGCCAGCATGCTTCGGAACCTTTCTTTTCACAACCTCCTCATTCAACTGAGAAAATACAAATTTGAAAATATATAATTCATCGTTATCTCTTCGAATAAGATTCTCGGCAAGACAATTTTTACAAATGAATCCTCCATTTTTCAAATCAAATGAAACGATATTATGGGTAGAATGACATTTTACACACTTCGAGATGTCTTGATTCAATCCGAGACTTTTATAGAAAGTTCCGACAACTAATAAGGAGATTGTTAAGGGATCAGCATTCTTTTTCAATAATTTTAAAAGGAAATAAATTTGATTTATCGGATAATAATCTCCTTCAGAAAACAATAAAAGAGATAACTGAGCTAAGAAAAACAAAAATGAACTAAGAGAAAGTGAAGAATAAAAAGAGGTGACTTCAAGAAGAGATTTTGCATAATTGATCGAATTGATATTGTCATTAATCTGTCGGTAGTCAATGTTAACAACTGTGCCGATATTCGAAAGTGGTTTGATGGAACTATTTAATTTATAAAGATGTTTAGACACAAAACTCATCAACCCATTTTCAGTTCCTAAAACTACTATGGCTGAATCATCCTCATAGGGAGAGATGTTTAGAACTATACCAGTTAAAGTATTTACAGGTTTTTTGATCATTCTTCAAAGCCGAACTTTTTAAGATAGCGGTCGTCATTACGCCAATCTTTAATCGTTTTAACAAGCATGCGTACTGAAGTAGGAATGCCAAAATATTCAAAAATTCTTTTCTCAGCAGCTTGTGAAATCTTAGAAATCATTCTTCCACCCTTACCGATTAAAATTCCTCTTTCGGAATCTTTTTCGACTATGATATCACCTATGATTTCAAGTAAATCATCTTCTTCATTGATATGCTTAATATCTACAAAAAGAGAATGTGGTACTTCTTCTTTTAAGAACATCATACATTGCTCTCTAATCATCTCCGAAATAATATATTCTTTAGGGCGATCAGATACTATATCAGTACTATATTCTTCATTTCCATATGGAAGCAAAGACTTGACTTTAAGCAACAGATCATCGATACCATAATCATTCTTTGCGGACAAATGAACGAGCTCAACATGTTTATCACCAAAGGCATTTAAATAGCGCGACAATCTGTCTTCACCAATTTTGACATTTACTTTATCAATCTTATTATAGGCGAGGATGACAGGTATATCGATTTTGGAAAGCAATTGGGGCAATTCGAAATTAGGAGCCTCATCTGCTGCCACAACATAAACGATAACATCAACACCTTCCAATGCGCTTTTAGCGGTTTTTATCAATAAAGTACCAAGTTTTCCATGCGGTTTAAAAATACCTGGAGTATCCACAAAAATGATTTGGCTTTCCTTATCGTTAAAAATTGCTTTGACATTGTCTCTAGTAGTTTGAGGCTTAGATGTCATTGGTAAAAGATTAAAGCCCAATATCTTATTGATTATGGTAGATTTACCAGCGTTAGCACGTCCGAAAACGCAAACATGTCCAACTTTTTTCATTTTGTTAAATCCTCGGAAGTAAAAGCGAATGGTAGAAGTTCACAAACAGTAGTCTTAAGCATATCCTTAAAACCGGAAGAAAAAATATATACTGGTGCGTGACTAGGCATCAATTCTGACATGACTTGTCGGCAAACTCCACAGCAAGTCCCAACGTTTTTGGAGTCGGTGATACAACCTAATGAGATTATGTCATCCTTTTTATAGCCTTGTGCATAAGTTGAAAATAAGGCGACGCGCTCAGCACACACAGTAGCAGGATAAGAAGCATTTTCTATGTTAAATCCAAGATGATATTTTAAATCTTTTGTTAGAACAACCGCACCAACTCTAAATTTAGAATATGGTGCAATGCTCATAGATTGCGCTTCTTTAAGCATTTTTTTCATTTTGGTTAAATCAGTATAAAAATCATATGGCAAAGTATTGAGCAAGGTGTTTTGCAAATCATACATAACTTCGGCATCTTTTTCCTTAATATGATCATAGCCAAAGATATGCAATAAGCCATGAATAAAAAGAAATGCTAGTTCCCTCTCAAATGGATGATTAAATTCTTTAGCTTGTTTTTTGGCAATTTCGGGACAAATAATAATCGATCCTAAATCGATGGGGCTTTCATCATAATCCTGCTCATATGGAAAAGTTAAAACATCAGTAGGTCTATTTATTTGGCGATACTTATCATTTAGTTCTCGTTGTTCCTCACTATTAACAAGAGTCAAAGATAGGACATAATCTTCACGTTTATCTAATTTATCTAACACATGATCAAATATGAGTTGAAATAAATCTAAAAGTTTTTTGTCGTGTTTAGTTTTATCAAGATAATCTATCTGATGAATGGGCTTTTTCATTTTTGTTGCCTCCAGTATTATTAGTATAGCCCAAAGTAAGATTATTCTTAAGCATAAAACTATTTATTGGTGTGCTCAATTTGTTCAGATAAACAGTTTCATCGGCATCGTCAAGATATGAAAGCACCAATTTATTAGTTGTTTGTTGAATAGTGGTTAAAAGAACAATATTGAATATAAAGAAATTGATGGCATAGAAATTTATTAAACTCATATAAATGTATACTAGCAAAGCATAGAACAATACTTCCAATATCTTTAAGCTCAAATAAGAAATTGAGAAATTATTCGCTTTATTTAATGAATCAAAATAATCTTTTGTAGCGATATCTCTCTCCGTAAAAGAACTAAAAAACTTCATTTCTTTCAATGTGCAATAGTGATTCACATAGTTTCTTTTCCTTTTAAACGATATTTCTAAAATGCCAATGAATATCGCTAGTATACATAGTAGCGCTAAAAACAGGCCATTACTAGTCAATATCAAACATCCAAGAAATGCTAAAACGCCATAGGAAACAAAGCGATTAGCCTTATTGATCTGTGAATCCAGATATTTTGACAAAGGCAACCCATCATTTTGTAATCGAGTATATTTTAAATATGGAATAAAAATATCGTTGTCGAATTGTTTACGTAACCTTTTACTAAAAAGAATCTGGCAAAAAACAAATATAAAAGCTAGCAATCCACTTACTATTGACAAAAATATAGCTTCCTCTTGATTCATGAAATAAAGACAAAAGAAGAAACTGAAAGATTCAAAGAGGAAAAGCATTATAAATACTAATTTACTCCACAATGGAAACAGATTGATTTTGTCTTTAGTAGGAGCATGAGACTTATCTTCATATAGCATTATTTTATGAGTGAATATTTCTTCAAATTCTTGCTTATGGATTTCATATTCTCCGAATTCAGGATCATCGATCAATAAATGATTTTTTAATATTTGTTTGATAACTACAAAATGAAAAATACCATCATATTTGACTTGGGCAATCGCTGGTAATTGTTCCTTCTTCACATCAGATAGATCATCAACCTGATAAGAAGAATAAACCAAACCGTTTAAGCATAGGCTTTCTCGCATCTCTAAAAAAGATGAACACGAGTTATTTAAAGGCTGATGATGATAAATTTCATCTTCAAATTGGATAGCTATAACATCTCTGACACAAGCTTTTCCACAATCTGTCTTGTCACTTTGATAAACCATAATAAGGCCCTCCACTTATTATTAATGTCAAGTGAAGGTAATTTACAAAAATTATGACAGATCAGCGATAGTGTAATCTTCGAATATATCTTCAATTATTTTACTTATTTCAGTTGAATGTATCGAATTACCGAATAATTTTTTAAATAAAGCATTACAACTGCTGTATTTACCCAAATCAATATATGTGATTTTATTGAATTTATTTCGATTCTTTAATAGTGGAAATAAGTAATTATCAATCGATTCACTCAAATAACGTGGGATTTGATCTAAGTTGTATAAAATTAAAGTATTAGAATTGCTGGCTTTATTTAATAAATTGACACCGAGATTTTGTTTATCAACATATTTTGACTTAAATAATTCTAATAGATTATTCATGTCAAGATAGGCAACTTTATACCCTTTTGTACAACTGATATAAGCAGCTAAAGAAAGAAGCATATCGACGTAAACAGTTTTATTGATTTGAAATAAAGCGAGACCTTTTTGGAAATTGTTCACATCAGGTAAATGTTTTGAAATATAAACGACACACTTAGCGACCGATTTTAAAAGGTATAAATTATCTTTTTTAGAAAGCAAATCTAAAAGCTTTTGCGATTTAAAATAAACTTGTAAGGGATCATCTTCAAAGGCGATAAGATTTGACAGGATTCTGTTTTGAGTTTGACGAGGAGGACATTGTATCAGATTAAATTTGAAATATTTTTTGCTAGTATCCAAAGAATACTGATAACCAACATGTTCTTTTTTGGGGCAATCAGATAATTTATGACTGCAATTTTTGCATACTAAATTATCCGATAAATACATATAAATACTGCCAAGATTATTATTAATGACTTCCTCGGATAAATTTAATCTGTTCAATTTTAATCGCAGATCTAAATTTGAATTTAAGATCGCATCAATCTCTGCTCTTAGTTTATCTAGTTTGTCATGATTAATAACTAGCTCAGGAGTTTTTAAAATATCAGATACTTTTTTAAATTTATCACTCATAAATTAATCATGTCCTTTATTGCTAAAATATCTTTTTCGGAAACGTCATCATCAGCAACATCATCGATCTTCTTTTTAGATATTTTACTCGTGGTACGCTTTCTTTTAGCATTGCTGAAATCAGCTGAATTAAGAAAAACCATCGCTTCATATGGCTCAACAATTTTGGAGCTCTTGATAGTCAAAGCGACTTTGTCGATAAACAGACTATTGAAACGATTATTAGTCTTACGAATCGAATAATCTAAAATGACATTGATGAGAGGATTGGACAAAAGAAAATCTGTTTTCAATTTTTCTATCTCTTCATAGATATAGGACGGCAATTTTTCCATATTAAATTTTATTTGTAAAAAATATTGTGGTGTGATTTCTGATAATACTTTAATGAGCTTGTTAGCTTTAAAATCGTCTGATAATTCTTTAGAAGAACTTGTTGATTCATTAACATAATTATTGATCAATCGGCAGTCATCAATAAATTTGTCCAAATAAAATTTTCCATCAGAATCAGTATTTTTTATCAATAATTCGAAACATTTATCATTTTCAATTCCATATAAATTACAAATGTCTGCTATATTGTTTAAAACGCTATCGTTTAATTGAAGATTAAGATTTGAAGCTATTAATTTCTCTTTCAAAAGGTCGATAGAAAAAGAATTAATTTTTTTATATTTTTTGTCTACTATGTTTTGAGTATCTTCGGGTGAAACAAGATTTTCAGGTACTATTTGGTGCATATAGATATCTTTAAACTGAGAGGTGTAATTGATAAAATCTTTTTCATCAAAGTCATCTTTAATTTTAAAATGGTTAAAAACTTCAAAAAATCTCTTTTTACCAATATTAGATGATAATAGATTTGAAAATAGAACATCTGAAAAAAATTTTTTAGGATTAGCTGGTGGCAACAGTTTATAAAAATACACGATTTTATCATCGCTTTTTTTCTCTTTTTTTCGATAGCTCTCTAATAATCCGATTCCTTCTAAAGCAGAACGAGCGTTCAAAAATCTGCTTTCATCAAATCCTAAATTGGTAAGAGCATCATGATGATAAATATAGGGATAATTCAAAAATTTGAGAGAAAGGAAGTATTGATATAATGAAAAAGCATCACTTTTTATAATCGGTAAATACAATAATCCGAGCACTTCTTGGTCAGTCGATGACAGAGTAAAACTACAAAATAGTTTAAATGCAGAATCAGCTTCAATAATTTTCATAATTAAATTATACCAAATGAAAATAGCAAGTAATAAATGTTGTCTCTTAATACTATATAAAAAGTGCTTTACAACATTTCTAATTTATTGTTTTTTTTACTATATGTGTTTAAAATATTTTAGGTTTATATATTGATTATAAAAATTTAGTATTTATTTCAAAGGAGTGTCAGAATGAAATATCTCATTGACAAAAAAACTAAAATTGTCTGCACGATTGGACCTGCTTCTCAAGATAAAGAGACTATGAAAAAGCTTTTAGCTAGCGGCATGTCATGCATGAGACTGAATTTTTCACATGGCGACCATGAGGAACAGCTCAAGAAGATTAAAACTTTACGGGAGATTGAAAAAGAAGAGGATTTGATAATCCCTATTTGCTTAGACACTAAAGGTCCTGAGATTCGAACTGGTAAATTCGTTTCTGGCAAAGCAACTTTTAAGATTGGTGATATTGTCAGAATATATATGGGAACCGAAAAATTAGGCGACAATAAAGCTTTTGGCGTCACATATACAAATCTTTATAATGATGCCGAAATCGGTTCTCACATTCGTTTAGACGATGGCAACTTAGAATTCGTTGTCAAAGAAAAAGATGAAACTAATCGCGAATTGATTGTTGAAGCCTTGAATGACCACACCTGTAATGATCGCCGCGGTGTCAATTGCCCTGGCGCACATTTGACAATGGATTATTTATCTGAACAAGATAAATCTGATCTGATCTTCGGCTGTGAAAACCATGTTGATTTATGTTCTGCTTCCTTTGTTAGAAACGTTAAAGATATCCAGGAAATACGAAATCTTTTCCATGAGCATCATGGTGACAACATCTTGATTTTCTCAAAAATTGAGAATACTGAAGCTATCGAAAATTTAGACGATATCATCAAAGAATCTGATGGTATTATGATCGCAAGAGGTGATTTAGGTATTGAGATTCCACCAGAAATGGTTCCTGTATATCAAAAGGCTATTATTGAAAAATGCCGTAAATTAGGTAAACCTGTGATCACAGCAACCCAAATGCTCGATTCGATGATACGCAATCCATATCCGACTAGAGCTGAAGTTTCTGATGTAGCTTGGTCAATCGAAGAAGGTACAGATGCTGTTATGCTTTCAGGTGAATCCGCTAATGGTGATTATCCAGTTGAAGCCGTTCAAATGCAGGCTCGCATCGCCAAAACCATGGAAGAACGTTTCGATTATGAGAAATCATCTCATCTAGCATTTGATTCATCATCAAAAACAACGAATGATGCTATCGCAGCTGCAGTATCAGATACTGCCCAATTGATCAATGCTAAATTGATCGTTTGTTTCTCAGTCAGCGGTTCTACTGCTGTCAGAATTTCTAAAACTAGACCTATTTGCCCCGTCTTTGTTGTCTCGTCTGATGATGATGTATTAGCGCATTCAATGCTTTATTATGCAAACTATCCATATAAAGTTAATAAGGTTCCTCAATTTGTTGAAGAAATGGAAGTTCTTTCTTTAAAAATAGCAAAAGATTATAATCTTCCTAATGGTTCTAAAATCATCTTGACTGGTGGTACACCAGTTGGCGCAGGCAAAACTAACTTCTTAAAAGTTTTGACTTTAAATGAGAACGGGGTAGTCGATTTAGACTAAATAAATTATGAATTTAGATAAAGTTATTGCGATTGATTGCGGAGGCACTAATCTCCGTGCTGCTGTTGTCGATAAGGATATGAATATTCTTTCTGTACGACGAGGTCCTACTGTTCACGATGACGGTGAAAAACTCTTCGAGAGAATGAAAGAATTAATTATTGAAGTTTCTGAAGAAGCTCATGCCGACATTCGCGGCATCGGTGTTTCAATCTGTGGAGTTGTTTCTCATAACCAAGTTGGCAGATGCGGAAATTTAGGCTTAGAGCTCGGATTCGATTTTTATTCTCGTTTTGTTGATACTTTTCCAAATGCTAAAATTCGTATCGCCAATGACGGCAACTGCTCGGCATTAGTAGAAGCTTATTATGGCGTTAATAAAGGCTTTACTGATTCAGCTTTCATCACTATTTCTTCTGGTATCGGTCTCGGTGTCATTCATAATGGTGAAATGATCGATTTACCACTTGAAGGTGGAAGAATGATGATCGAATATAATGAAAAATTCTATGAAACTGAATATCTTTGTTCTGGCAAGGGTATTGTAAGACTTTGTGCACTCAATGGTGTACATGTTGAGAATGCAGCTGAGTTTTTTAATCATGTGCGAATGAATGATGAAAAATATATCAAAGTCTACAACATTTGGTTGAGATTACTTGGTCTTTGGTTCGGAAATTTACACATTTTATTCAATTGCCAATCTTATGCATTGAGCGGTGGTGTCATTCAATCATCTGATGTCTTTCTCGATGACTTACAGAAAGTTTCAAATGCTTCTATCGCTTCTTGGCATCTCAATCCAATCCGTTTCAAGATTGCCAAATTTGCTCAAGATGTCGGCATTTGTGGAGCTGCTTGTTTGCCTCTATTAGATTAGTTTATATAAATTTTAATTTGTTATTGAAAGAAGGTTAGTCCTATGAAATTAAAATTATTAGATGGTTCTGTTAAAGAAGTTAATGATAACATTACTGGCTTAGATGCTTGCAAAGCTATCTCTCTATCTTTAGCAAAATCTGCAATTTGTGTGAAAGTAGACGGCAATTTGCAAGATTTAAGTGAGCCGGTCACTCATGATTGCTCCTTTGAAGTTATCACCAAGTCATCCCCAGAAGCCATTGAAATCTTACGCCATTCTGCTGCCCATCTTTTGGCTGAAGCTGTCAAACATTTATATCCTGATGCTATGTTTGCTTATGGTCCATCTACAGAAGAAGGTTTCTTCTATGATATCAAATTTGCCAAACCTATCTCTGAAACCGAAGATTTACCTAAAATCGAGAATGAAATGAAGGCGATCATCAAGAAAAATGAAAAGATCGTCAGACGTGATATCTCTTATGAAGAAGCCAAAGATATCTTTAAAGGTCAAAAGTATAAATTGATTCATATCGATGAATTAAAAGAAAAAAATGCACCTATCTCTATATACACACAAGGTGATTTTACTGATTTGTGCTTAGGTCCACATCTCAAATCCACTGGGGAAATCAAAGCGGTAAAATTGCTTTCAATCTCGGCTTGTTATTTCCAAGGAAATAAAGATAACGATTCTTTGACAAGAATATATGGAACGGCATTTTTCTCTGAAAAAGATCTCGAAGATTATTTACATCTTTTAGAAGAGAGAAAAGAGAGCGACCATAAAAAGATCGGAAGGGAAATGGGTTTATTCATGATTTCTGATTATGGACCCGGACTTCCTTTCTGGCTTCCAAACGGTATGTTATTGCGTCACCAATTAGAAAACTACTATTGGGAATTGATGATGAAGAATGGCTATAACATGGTCATGACTCCTCAAATGTTATCGAGAACTCTTTGGGAAACTTCTGGTCACTGGCATGAATACAAAGAAAATATGTATATCACTAAGGTCGATAAGAAGCCATTTGCTATCAAGCCGATGAATTGTCCTGGCGCTATTCTCGTCTATCAAAACCAGCTTCATTCCTATCGCGATTTACCTTACCGTGTCGCTGAATTAGGCTTAGTTCATCGCCATGAAGCCTCAGGAGCATTAAACGGCTTATTCCGTGTCCGTGCTTTCACACAGGATGATGCGCATATCTTCATCGCCTTTGATCAAATCGGTGAAGAGATCAGAAGATTATTGAAGATCTTCGATGAAGTTTATTCCTTGTTCAATTTGCAATATCATATCGAGCTATCAACAAGACCGCTTGATAAATATGTTGGCAAAATATCGACTTGGAATAAAGCAGAAGCTACATTAAAAGAATGCTTAGAAGAAAATAAGATTCCATATAAGGTCAATCCTGGAGATGGTGCTTTCTATGGACCTAAATTAGACTTCAAATTTAAAGATTCTTTAAATCGTATCTGGCAATGCGGAACCATTCAATTAGATATGCAATTACCGCATCGTTTCAAATGCACCTATATCGATAAAGATGGACAAGAAAAAGAACCCGTCATGTTACACCGTGCGATCTTCGGTTCTATCGAAAGATTCGTCGGTATCATCACTGAAAATTTCAAAGGTTCCTTCCCGACTTGGTTAGCGCCTGAACAAGTCAGACTTCTCGTCGTCAACAACACTGATAGCGATCAGATGAAATATGCAAAGCATGTTCTTGATCGTCTCACCAGGCTCGGAATCCGTGCATCTTTAGATGATAGAAATGAAAAATTAGGTTATAAATTCCACGATTCTCAAACGATGAAAGTCTCATATACAGTCGTTATCGGAAAGCAAGAATCTTTAAATTCAACTATCAATTATCGTATCCATGGCTCTAAAGACGCTAGAACGATCAGTCTTAACGAATTTGTCAAATTAGTCCAGACCGACATCAAAACTCGTGCTTGCTATCGTAAATAATTCTTCAATAGTTTATTATTGATGCAAACAAAAAAGCCGCTAGAGGGAATGCGGCTTTTTTTGTATGCTATTTGGATAGCATAATTAGAAAGGAGGTATCACAAGCAGTTATTTATCGCTGCGATCTAACAAAATTGTATTAGTTTCGTCTTCAGTTTGATAATTTACCTGTACATAATTACTGACGACATTTTCGTTTAAATATTTATTTTGCGCCGTCACATTGATACAGATAACCGTGATCAACAAAGCAAAAGAAAAAGCCAAACAAGCAATTGTTATGCTTGCTGTTTTAATAAGATGGTTAACTTTTTTCACACCAGTACGGTGTAACCTATCTTTCATCTTTTTCTTTTCCTTTCCAGAGCTCTGAGTATAGCAGATTTAGCTCTATTATTTATTTCAATCTCTTTTGAAGATGCTTTTAATGGTTTTTTAGTCAGCTGTATATAGTCGAGTTCTTCGTCGTCTTGAGGTAGGTATTTGTTAGTAGGTTTTGGTTTGCTGACTTTTTGAAAGAGATTTTTAACGATCTTGTCTTCTTCAGAATTAAAGGAGATGATGACGAGTCTACCACCAGGATTAAGGAAACTGATGGCTTTATTAAGCCCCGTTTTCAATTCATCGATTTCACCGTTGACTTCATACCTGATTCCTAAAAAAAACTGTTTAGCAGGATGTCCAACTTTCTTCAGTTCGTAGGAAGGTAGATTTGATTTGATGATATCGACCAATTCGAAGGTGGTTTCTATCGGTTTCTTTTCCCTAGTTTGCAATATAGCTTTCACCACACGGTGATAATTGTCGCACTGTCCCAAGTCATGAAAGACGTGGTTCAGCTGCTGCTCATTATAGGTGTTAATAACTTTGTACGCTGTTAAGTCTTGCTTTTGATTCATTCTCATATCTAAGAATGAGTCATAGCGGTACGAAAATCCTCTTTCAGGATCATCGAATTGCGGCGAAGAGACACCTATATCAAACAGGATGAAATCGGCTCCCATCAATCCACTATTTTGCAATGTATCGATAGCAGTCGAATACGGACTTTGTACAAAATTCAGCTGTATTTTCTTCTCAAAAGTTGAAAGTCGTTTCTTTGAGTATTCTATAGCTTGAGCATCTTTATCAAATCCATAAAATACTGAACCTTTGTACAATTTAGACAGTATAGCTGAAGCATGCCCAGCTCTGCCTAATGTCATATCGACATAAACCAGTTTTTTCTTATTGGGAAGAAAGCTTAACACTTCTTCTAATAGAACTGGTTGGTGATAATTAAATTCGCTCATCACCGTTTGCGACTAAGCTTTGGGCATCTGAAGCAAAGCTTTTTTCTTCTTCTAAACTTACTGCTTCATAAGCTTCTTGATCCCAAATTTGTAAGTGATCACCAATACCAAGTATCACGACTTTTTTCCCAGTATTAGTTTTATCGATCAATGTTTTAGGTATAAGAATACGATTATGAGAATCGATGTTGACATTGTATGAGTTGCTGAGGAATACACGTTTTACACGACGAGCTTTAGCATCTGTTTCGAAAGAATTATTGCTGAAGTTAGCTTCAATTTTTTCAAAGATGCTTTGGGGGTAAAGCTCAATGCAACCATCTAATCCGTAGCAAACAAAACAATTTTGACCTTGAATATCATAACGATATAAGGCTGGTAGAACTAAACGTCCTTTTTCATCGATAGCCGCTTCTTTCTGACCATAAAACATTTCTGATTACCACTTTCGCCCACTATTTTACACTTTAGCCCACATAAATGCAATACAGAAAACAATAATTTTATTTTTTTTCATATATAATTTGATTTACTTTCTCTAAAAGCCCTAGTTTTACGCGATTTGAAGACAGAAGAAAAAAGCTGACCAAAGTGGTCAGCAGTGGGATAAAACAATAAAATTTCAGTTTAATTTGGAGAAAGGATTGTTTTGTTTAGCCTTTTCGTCTTGGTATTCATCTTCAGACATGAATGTGAAGTCTGAATTTTCAATCTTATTTAACGGCTGTGAGGAATAGTCTAACGGCGCCATAGAAAAAATCAAGGCTAAAAAGGCTGGTCGTAAATCATAATATCCATCATATCCTTTAGCGATATCGCTGCTTTCTGGATTATCAGTATCTAATGATAAATCAGCATCATCAGCAACATGAACAATCACTTTTTGAAATGTGTGATTATCTAAAACAGTAAAATCGGCTTCAGCAAATATCTCGATGCTATAAAACTGACCGTTACCAGTCAATTTATAGGAGCACGATATGTTAGTAACATCATAGACACCGATAAGTCGTTTCTTCTCTTCTTCAGTCAATAAGAGATCAACATTTATAGGCTCACTGAATTGTTCGAGTTTTTTTATCGGTATAGTTGGCAGTTTCATTTGAGGATACCTCTATCGGTCATATCAGCCATAACCTTTGAGATCACACGTGAAATATCTGGATGTGCAAATGGTGAAATTCTTAACGAAAAGATGTGTTTCCATTCTTTCAAGTCAGCCGAAACCATGATCGATGCTTTTAATGAATTAGGAAGAACTGCTCGCGCTTCTTCAGGTTTAGCGCCTTTATTAATCAATTCAAAATAAGTATCTGTAACCGTTTGAAAATATGTATCAAATACCTTTTGGAACTCTTGATATCGAAGAGGCTTGATAAAGGTTAACGAATTAGAAAATTTATCTTTAGTATAGTTACAATAGCGAGTGGATTCTTGAGCAAAAGAACAAGGACGGTGTCGGACAAGCTCATGAGTGACACCACGATCTGTGATCAGCTGATATGTGAAAAAAGCTAATTCATCATATTCATCATTTGAAAGTATGGATTCATATTCCTTTAGATCAACTAAAGTCGCGCTTTCACCTAAAGGCAATTGGGGAAATAGCACTGATTTGATAGCATCTGGCAAAGCTCTTTCTAAATAATGAAAAAGAGCGAGTTCACGTTCAGTTTTTCCTTCTAATAAAGGTCGTAAAGAAGTTGATAATAAATAAACGTTGCTAAAGCTATTGACCGGTTTGAGCAATTTTATAAAGGGATTTCCCAGGTCTTTGAAAGCTAAATAATGTTCTTTATCAATCGAAAAAAGGAAGCGATAATGCTCGATCATCGCTAAATGATGATTATTGATCAATCGAGATATAAAAGCGATATTGCTGTCATGATCTTTTTCTTTGACCTGATAACAATTATGAGCGACTAGAGCGATTTTATCAAAAAAATCAGGACTATCGATAAAAGTTACTCTATCATCAATCAAGTTAAATGTGTTCATTCTTCACCTCTTAACTTTAAACCTAACTTATCTTTCAATGTGTCGATGATTTTGTTAATGTCAACATTGATTTCTTCTTCCTTCAAGGTTCCATTCTTGCCGAGGAAAATACTGATACCGATATAAGTGATATCATTATCTTTATCGTTGAATAGATCAAATAGTTTAACATCCTGTAAATTAGCAACACCAGATTTACGTATGACATTTAATATATCTTGATAAGTCACAGTAGAGCTTAGAGCAAAAGACAGATCACGGCGAACAGTTGGATATTGTGAATAAGAAATAAATTTGGTCTTAGAGCCCTTCAAGGATAAGAGATAACCTAAATTTAATTCCCCGACGAATAAAGGTGTTTTGCTGATAGTAGGATGAAGCCTACCAAAAGTACCAACTAGTGTTTTCCCGATATAGATATCCGCACTATTCAAAGGATGGAAAGCAGGATTTTTGCTATATGCGATCTGATAGCGAGACTCATTGATACCGAGCATTGATAACAAATCAGTGATGATTCCTTTTAAATCAAAGAAGTTATATGGTCTAGGATTGAGCAAGTCGGTTGAATAGCAATTGCCTGATAGACCTAATGACAGGTATAATTCATGACCGGATGTTAAGTCGACGTGAGAAATTTCAAACAATTTTAAATCGGTCTGTTTGTGAACGATATTATATTCTAACGTGGACTTCATAGATGAGACGAGGTCACTTCTAACATATTCATGATCTCTAGTCATCGGATTGATGATGCGGTAGCTGGGAGCATGTGAAAAGATACGAATATCACGATCCATCTTTTCATCAATCAAAGTGAATGATAATATTTCATCATAGCCTTCTGACACTAAAAATTCACGGATTCGACGCTTGTATTTTTGCTCATCACTCAACTTACCATGAGTTATCGGAGAATGTTCAAGAGAAGGCTTGATCATCTCAGCATCATAAAAACGAAATACTTCTTCTTCAATATCACATTGCTCTTTCAAATCGACGCGATCAATAGGAGGATAAAGCAAAGAACCTTCTTTTTTGATACGATAGCGCTTTAAGACCTCGTCTACTTGTTTAGTAGTATAAGAACTCCCGAGACGATGATTCATCTTGTCTAATGAAAATTCGATAGCTTTTTCAGTGTGAGCTAAAGTGTTGAGACTGGTGTAAGAAAATATCTTATATTCATCAAAGAAGACTGGTAAAAGGGCGATTGTGATTTGGATAGCTTCATCGATCATGTAGGGATTACGAGATTTTCCGAAGAGCTGTTGAGAAAAGGAAGACACGCCAAGTCGGATAGCGGTATGTCTGATATTAGCATGATAAAAACTAGCCGCTTCAATAGCGATTGAAACAGTATCATCACTGATGCTCTCGTTTTGACCAGCCATGATGCCAGCTAAACAAATCGCTTTTTTGTCATCAAATACGACCAAATCTTTTGCTTGAAGTTGTACGGTTTTACCATCAAAAAACGTGAATGGACCTTCATAATCATCATAGACTTGATAAGTCAAAGAAGGATTGCGCTTAGCATCATACATATTGAGAGGTTGACCGGTCAGTAACATCGAAAAATTGCCTAGATCAACAATGGGCGAAACTGAGCGAATACCAGAAGCGATCAAGTAGGCCTTAATAACAGATGGCGTCTCAGCCTTAGTCTTAATCTTTTCAATCCCTAGAAAATCTAATCTTGGGCACTTATCAGTATGAGATTTTAATATAAACTTTGAAGGAAATTGCTGTAAATCAACTCTTGAATATTCATTAAAATGAGCACCTAATAGCGCCGATAGTTCTCTTGCTAGACCTATATAGGACAAACAATCAGGTCTATTAGGTAAAACATTGACATCTAAGACTTCATCATTGAGATGAAGGTAATCTAAGACCTCTGTGCAACCGACTGGAGCATCAGCCTCTAATTCATGTATGCCGCTGACTTCTTTCTCAGAAAGCAAGGATTTATCAAGACCTAGTTCGACTAAAGAACAGCACATGCCATTAGATTCTTTACCACAAATATGACCTTTTTTGATAGTTATTCCTAAAGAATTCAGAACGCAGCCAGGTAAAGCAACGATCACTTTGAGACCAGTGCGAGCATTTTTAGCACCACAGACGATATCAAGGACACCCTCATTTCCACAATCTACTTTTAAGGCATGGAGATGATCAGAGCCTTCAACCGGTTCACAGGATAAAATTTGACCGATGACCAATTTGCTAGCAGAAGCTAAAGGATGATGATCTTCAACTTCAAATCCTGAAAAAGTCAAACGATCAATCACTTCTTGTAATTTAAATGAACTTAAGTCGACTAATCTAGATAATAAAGAATATGAAAATAACATAGCTTACTCCTTAAAAAATTCACTGATAAAGCGCACATCATTAGTATAGAAACGCTTGATATCATCGATGTTATATTTGAGCATCGCAACCCGATCGATTCCGATTCCAAAGGCAAAACCTTGGTATTTGGTATCATCAAATCCGTTCAACCTCAAAACATTAGGATGAACCATACCAGCACCTAAAATTTCGATGTATCCAGTATTTTTGCAGAATTTACAGCCTTTTCCACCACATTCAAAACAGGAGATATCCGCTTCGATAGAAGGTTCAGTAAATGGAAAATAAGATGGTCTAAAACGCACTTTTCGTTTTTCACCAAACAGGTGTTTCAAAAGGAGAGTAAGAGTTTCCAAAAGATTAGCAAAAGTTGCACTTTCAGAAATGACTAGACCTTCTATTTGACCGAATTGATGAGAATGTGTCGCATCGTTATCTCGTCTATAAACTTTTCCAGGGCAGATGATTTTAATAGGACCGACGCCCTTACATTTAGCCATGACACGAGCTTGCACGGCTGAAGTATGAGAGCGCAAAACCAATTCATCGGTTATAGAGAAAGAATCCTGCATATCACGACTAGGATGGTCTTTGGGGATATTCATCATTTCGAAATTATTATAGTCAGTTTCTACTTCTGGTCCATCAGCAACTTCGTATCCTAGGCCTATAAAGAAATCTGTGATATCATCAACAACCGCATAAAAAGGATGTTTGCTGCCTAATTTATGCGAGTAACCAGGTAAAGAGATATCAACTTTGTCCTTCTGTAATTGCTTTTCTAAAGCGACTTGTTTTAACTCATTCTCTTTAGCGTTAAAAATATCAGTTATCTTCTGGCGTAAATCTACAACCATCTTGCCGACCAGTTGTTTAGATTCAGAAGGCACATCCCGCATCTTACTAAACAAAGAAGAACAAAGACTCTTTTTGCCGAGATGAAGTCCTTTAAAATCATTGAGCGAGGATTGATCAGCAACATTCAGTATATCTTCACGACAGACTTTTAATTCATTATCAATAGCTAATTGTATTTCTTTTATGTCCATAATATTAATTATCACCTTTCGGTACGGGAATAGTTTGAGTGGTTTCACGCTTATCATCAGTCGTCATATTTTTATCAGAAGTTGTAGAAGTATCAGAAGAGCCTTTTTTCGCGAAGAGATTCTTTAAATAATCAGGCAAAACTGACGATTCTTCCTTTTCCTTAATTTCTTTTTCGACTCTGCTAGTAGCAGGTTGCTGAGAAATATCCTCTACATTTTCGGTAGGTACTGGCTTACTGATAGGGTGAGGTTTAAGAGGTAAGCCACCAGTTTTAGATAAATCGATTTTATTCACGAAATCAGTAGCGATGATCGCGATTTTCATTTTGCCATGCAATTTTTCATCCATCTGAACACCGAAGATAATATTGACATCATTTTCTTCATTATTACTTCCAGCCGCCTCAGTTATGTAATTGATGGCATATTGGACATCATCTAAAGTGGTATCATCAGCAACAGTGATGTTGATAATCATTGATCTGCTGCCTTTTATAGAGGCTTCTAGAAGAGGAGAATTAATCGCATTGGTTGCCGCTTGAATCGCCTTATCTTTACCTTCTCCATAACCGATACCGATCAAAGCTAAACCACGACCGGACAAAGTGCTCTTCACATCAGCAAAGTCCAAATTGATGATGCCGTGCTTCAAAATCAAATCGGTGACAGTAGATACTGAGCTAGCTAAAATGATATCTGAAGCACCAAAGGCGTCTACCAAAGTCATGGAACCATTATTAAAAGTCAATTTATCATTTGAAACTACGATCAAAGCATCGACGTTTTTCGTCAATTCATTTATGCCTTCAAGCGCATTAGAACGTCTGTTTTTTCCTTCAAAAGTGAACGGTCTAGTAACTATTCCAAGGACTAAGCAGCCAGCTTCTTTACTGGCTTTAGCTACGATTGGAGCAGCACCAGTGCCAGTGCCGCCGCCTTCGCCAGCTGCAATAAAAATCATATCCGCGCCATTGACAACTAATTTGATATCCTCGTAAGAATCCTCAGCAGCTTTACGACCCATTTCAGGTATTCCACCAGCTCCCAAACCTTTGGTAACATTTCTACCGAGAACCAATTTATTTTCGCATGGCGAATTAGCAAGAGCTTGACTATCAGTGTTAAAAACCCAATATTCAACCTCTTCTTGCTTGTTTTTGATCATTTGATTAACAGCGTTGGAACCACCGCCGCCAACACCAATAACTTTGATTCGGGCATTAGCTTTTAACCCCTCTTCATCAAAAATAGGTTTAATGTTTGTATCTTCCATAATAATTACTCCTCACTATATCTTCCAAAGTTATCCGTTTGAATGATTCGATCTTTTCTATGTCGCAGAGCAGTTTCTTGATTTTCAAGATATGTCTCATTAGATAATAAAATAGCTCCTAAACAATCGGTGAACACTCTATTTCGAGCACCGATAACTTGTGGTTGAAACATCAGCGTATCAAGCCCGATGATCTCAGTCAAAATCTCTCCTATTTCCAAGATATCAGAACCATAGCCATATATTATCAAAGGCAAATTACCATCGATTAGAAATCCGGAAATAGCATCATTGATCTGTATGATTAATTTTCTCATCTCTGAGGAAAAGGCTTCAGTAAATTTGGTTAAATCAACATCAAGCAATGGATTATCGATTTCATAATCCTTTTTTAACCCGAATAAATTTTTTAAATCATTTACCTGGGCTAAATCGATACCCAGAGTATCAGAAACAGTTTTTAGCACTTGAGCAATACCAACATTTAAAGTCTTAATCGCGACCAATCGATGATTTTTGACATAAGAAACATAAGTTAAATCATTTTCAAAATCTACAGCTAAATAACTGTCAAATTTTTTAGACGTAACATCGCTAGTTCTATTGATGAAGGATATAGCGGCAAGTGGAGAAACCATCTCAAAATAATAATCTTTCAAACCACAATTTTCCAAAATTTTAACATATCTTTTATACGATAAAGTATTGATACTAAAAGTATCTGCATAGATAGTTAATTCAGTCGCTCTAAGCCCGAGAGGAAACACAGTCGGATTTTTATTTTGGTTATCAGTGCTAAAAAAATACGGTAAACTGAAAACGACTTTTTTATTTGCCTCATTCGTTTGCTTCAAAATGATTCCTAAACAATTCGTATAGTCCGCTTGGGAAATCACCTCACCAGAGGTATAACTTGTGCCTGAGTTATTAGAAATTGATAGCGAATCAGCAGGAAAAATAGGAACGATAAGACCGATATCATCATTGATGGTTTTTTTTAGATTATTCAATAAAATCATCAAAGAATTAGAAGCATCATCAATGTCAATCTGCCCATGTTCATCAACCTTTAAAGGTAATCCCTCTAAAGCCTGTCTCACATAAACTTTATTTCTAAAGCAATAACCGGTGACCACACGAATCCCAGAAGAAGAGAAGTCTATTGCAGTAACATTTTTATTCATAAGATCCTCCATACCAATCAATCGAAATAGAATCATCGATCATTTGCAAATCGAATTGATAACATGAGATACTTTCATCGGTATCTTCGAATATTTTATTTTCTAATTTTTCATCGGAACCGGAAGTATTTATATATTCACTAATCTTTGAAATGATTTGTCCGTAGTATTTATTGTCAAAGATATATCGCATGACATCGATGTTAAAATAAAGACCAATATTTTCAGCTATTTCAGGAGATTTTAGGATAGCAAAAACTTTAGATGATATTTTTTCAGATGAATTTTCATTAAGTGAAAACTGAAGATGAATAATTTGACCTAAATTATCAGGATCAATAAAAATCATAGTTTGCTTAAAATCAGACAAATATGATGAAAAATCACCATTAAAATGTAATTTTGGAACAGGTAATTCTTCTAACACGTTTCCGTAGTCATCAAAAAGAGAATCGTTCAGCATAGCTAATTCATTCTTCACTTCTGCAAGTGTCATAGAAATAAAATATTTCTGATCTGCATATTCAAAAAGTGGTCTATTTTCTAGTATCTCAGTTTTAGAAACAAGGGGATTACTATAGGCTTTGCCATCTAAAATTAAAAAAGGAGCTTTGGAAACAGCTTTTTGATAGGCGCTATTAGCGTCAAAAAATAAAAAAGAAGTATCTTCGTTCACTTCTGATAATCTCAAATAATTTTCTTTACTCAAGTATATCAAGCCATCTATGGACATGTTTTTAACTTTAAATGTCGGTAAAGCAAAGTAAAAAATCAAACATAAAATATATAAAGAAAAAATCAAGCCAAATGCAAAATGGTGCTGAGTTAACTTCTTTTTCTTTTCATATAAAGTTTTATCGATATTTAAATAATTAATTTCATAATCAACGCCATCGCCATTTGACATTGGTATTCATCTTCCTCCGACCTTTTTATTTTATATTAATTGACAATAAATATAAAGGTTTTTTGCAGTAAAAATAATCATATAAAAGGGTATAAAATTGAAACTGATAACGTTTATTTAAATATCTAACTATAAGCTTATTTTTCAGGTTAAAGTTATACTCAAACTGAGTATTTTATAAGATAAATTTATTCCGAAATGCCACACAAAAAATGTGTTGTCTCCTATAATTACAAAATCTAATCTGTATCTTCCATGAGACAGGAAACGATTTTTGCAGAGTAAAGCAGTGTCTACTAAAAATATGGGCAAGATTCAGTACAGATATCTCTTGCTAAATCCAAAAAGAGGAAAGTATTGGATCATATGAGCGCATTGGAAACAACAGGCCTCAAGAGAATCAAAGGAATTATAAGAAACCATGAGTCGGTTCTTAGTTGGAATTTTGCTCGAAATAGCGAAAAAATAGCCTTTATTTCCTTTAGAAACAAGCGCAGAAGGAATAATAAATCCGTAAACAAAAGGAGTGACATTAGTCGATTGAAGAACGACTTTAGCTAACCTCTCTAAATCCTTTTCTGGAAAAAAGCGGTTATGAATGTGTGATAATAAGATTTCACGAGCTATTTCTGGTTTATAAACTTCTAGCATAATTTTGCCTCCATTGTGATTATATTTAGGACACGGTAAAATTCATTTCAAAAAACACTCAACAAAAAATAATGAATATTTCTAACTAATATATTCGTGACATTTCAAACAAATTGTAATATTTTTATTAAAATATTCTTCCTCCAAAGTGCCTATAAAAGAAACGCTATCACCAGGAACGGAATCGAGAAAACTAGGATCACCGAAATATACTAATTTGCCTGTTTTATCAGATGAGTAGGCAAAAACAGCCTTTTTATTCTTTGAAATAATCAGATCATCTTTAGATACTTCAATTTTAAATTTCGGCTTTTCAAAGCAATTGCCAAAGGGCATAAATTTACTATAAATCTGGAAATTTTCAGTGTTTAAATCATTTAAAGTGATATCGATATATTCTTCATCATAATCAGGATTTAAAAGATAATATTTTTCCATATCACTCAAAAATGAAGTGATGATTTGAAACGATTTATTTTTATATATTGTAAATCCGCTAGCTAATTCATGACCGCCGATATCAATAAAAGAGTTCCTGTTTTGAGAAATAAACTTTGTAAGAGAATATGGCTTAAAGGAACGGATCGAGCCAACATAGGTTTCTTGATTCTTTTCATTAGGCATTAAGACGAGAGTTGGCATTTTCGCATCGCGCATATATCGATTAGCTAATAGGCCAGAAATTCCCGACAAGGAACCATCAATTATAAAAGCTTGAGCATGAGAAGTAGAGAAGCATTTATTATCTTCTTTCTTCAATTGACTAACAATATTCTTTCTTTTCTCATTAAAAGCTAAGATTCGATCGCCTAAAGAAGTGACTTTATCTGGTGAAAATGATAGTAAAAAACGACAAACATTATTAGTCGATAAGACGTCATTAGAGATCCTACCAGTAGCATTAAGTGCAGGAATTAAATAGAATGTCAGATCGTCATAGTTTAAAGAGTATTTATTATTCAATAGATAAGATAAATTAGAAAAGTGGTATTGGGAAAGAAATTTCAAGGCCAGTTTGGCAAAAATCAAGTTGTTTTCAATCATCGGCATCACATCAGAAAAAACCGCTAATCCAGCCAATGTTGCAAAATATTCGATATCTTTATTTAATAAATATGCGGCAATAAAATAAGATAAAGATGCAGCTGAACAATTATAAGTTGTAAATTTAGAGAGAGATTGATGAAAAACAAACTTCGAAACATCCTTGATTTTTTCGCTAGGTTCATGGTGATCTACCACAATAACCTCGATTCCTAAAGAATTAGCATATTGGATACTATCAATAGCAGAAATACCATTGTCGACAGTCAAAATGTATTTATATTCTTTCGATTTAAAATCATCAATCCTGGTTTTTGTCAAACCATATCCGTCGATATAGCGATTAGGAATATAAAAACCCGATTTTAAGCCGATTTGATCAAATGTAGATTTTAGAATAGCAGTGGCAGAAATTCCGTCTACATCATAGTCTCCGTAAATGACCAATTTATCGCCAGAATTTTTAACATCAATCAATTTAGAGATGAAGTTTTGGAAATCGGATAAATCATACGGGCGTTTTAAATCAACAAAAGACCTCGTATTCACACGTGTTTCGAGGTCTTTTAATGTGATTTTAAAATACTTTAAGAGAGAAATAAGAAAAGCATTCATAATCAATGTAAGAAATCATTCAAGCCAGGAATAATAGTTTCATGTGGACTATCAGGATCAACATAAACTATGCCATCTGAAGCCTTTTTGGTCTCTTTACCTTTTCTTTCTTTAAAAGAAATATACTTATCATGCCATTTCTTGAAACTTAAATGTTTAAATAGATAGAAATAAATCACGACTCCTAAATAGACAATTATAGGCAAAATCAATAGAGTATCGATGATCGCATTGATGGATAAACCGAGCAGATTAGAATTTACAAAGACTAAAGAAATAAACAAAACAATATTAACAATGACAGGAAGAATAGAAATCTTGAATAATCTATTAAATGAATCGTTTACTATAGAAGCCTTAACTTCATCTGAAGAATAACGCGCATTCATTTCTTTAATTAATATATGATTCATATAAAGCGGAGGTATCAAACAAGTTAATAAAAGAATTATGCCGACAAATAACCCATAAGAAGTGAATGAATTAAATGGGATTTGGAAAGCAGCTAGTAAGCCGACAAATAGTACATTTGATACAGTTCCGGTGGCTAAAGTAGTGATACCTAAATTTAATCCGTATCTAATCAATGCATAAATAGCCGCAAACACGGGGATGAGGAATAATATTAAGAAGAGATTATTAGTTTGATGTGTGATGTTAGTTGGAGTGGTTAAATAACAGCCCATATCTAAAGAATTAGAAATGAATTCAGCATCATGACCAGGAGCAACAAGAACTTCAGTATAAGAGGTGTCAGGAGACAAATTGATCGCAACTTCACCATCACGAACAGCATTTTGAATAACATTCAAAACATTTGCATCGGCATTTTCCAAAGAAATTAAACTCAGATCTCTATCAACTTGAACAGAATAATAGTTAATGAAATAAGTTATGCCTTCGCTATCTGTTTTTTCAACTGTATTGACATAAGCGGTGTTCTTATAATAAATAAAATAATATTCTGGTAAATCACTAGGAAGCTTTTCAGAATCCAGAGCATCAAATCTCTCATCTTGAGCGCCAGATTTACCAATATTTTCAATGTATAACAAAAACGAATCAACATTATCTAATTCTTCATAAGCATTTCTTTCAGTTTTAAAAGAGATATTTAAAGTATAAGAATCAGAATAAGAATCGGCATTGTTAAACAAATTATTATTTAAAGCATAATTGACAGGCAATGCAATAGCAGCTAGAACTGCAGCAAACGCAGGAATGATTATAGAGGTGAGTTTATGGGATTTTTTGTTTTTAGGTGTGACAGATTTGTCAGCCTTTTCTTTAAATTTTAATAATGAAAAATAAGGGAGTTTTTTCTCGTTATTTTTCACTAAGAAATAAGTGATAAAACGATTCAAATAATTGGTTAATAAGAAAGTGACAACACTGCCGATCATGGCAACGCCAAAGAATACTTGATATGGTCCACTTGCTAATAAGAAACTGAACAGAGAGACAGCAAAGACGATTATTGATACATCAAGAGATAAGAAGAATGACTTATGATATCCTTCCTGATTGGATTTTTCAATGTCACGACCTTTCTTTAGTTCGGTTTTTACATGTTCGAAATAATTGACCGAAATCAATGTGGAAAGAGCAAATAATAAGAAAAGGGCAGAGATAGCAGCTATTGAAAATTCGAATCCTAAGGCAGAGGCTAATATCAAAGATAAGAAAGCACTCGCTAATAGACTAAGCACAGATGTGAGACCAGCAAGACCATAAACTAAAATCAAGACTATAGCAATTATTAAAATAGCAACACCAACGCATAAGTAGAGGATGTCGAGAGAATTACTACCAAATGTAGGCGAAACAGTATTCTGATATAAATATGAAATATTGAATCCGTAATCAGGTGCATTTAATAAATTGACAAGAGCGCGAGCTGTAGAAATAGTGAATGCATTACCATCAATATCGGAAGTTATCGGAACAGTATGAGACTCAGCATCATAATCATCAACATTAATAGTAGCAACGACTTTTTTCAAAACATCTTCATCGACTACAACATCGTTAGTGCCATAAGCTTTATCATAAGTATCATCTACTGTTTTGTTATACCAAATATATAATTTGGTTGACTCACTATTTGAGCTTGAAGAATCATCCGAAGAATCAGAAGAATCATCAGTAGAGGAATCGGTAGAGGAATCGCTTGCTCCAGTGTTAGTAGCGGCTTCTTCAGCAGCAGTTTTCATCGTCTGAAAATCAGCATCTGAACCGATATTTAAAGTCGGATAAGGAGTTGTTCCATCATAAACAATCGTTGCGACATCAGAAGCGAAGAACTCGCTGTTATCCTGAGTCATTATAGTTTGATCACCAGTAGTTGCGACAGACAAGTACCCAGTGCGAGAAATGATATTGATTATATTGGTCAATTCAGTTCTGGAATATGGGGCTAAAGTTATTCTTAACTCATAGCCATCATTATCTACGCCGTTAACGATAGAAACGTTAGCATTTCTAACTCCAGCTAGATCGAGTCGAGACATGATTTGTGCTTCTATGTCAATATCGTTCAAATCACTAGCAGAGTTGCTGACATAAGAAGGATAGAGTTCAGTATCATATGAACTGGTTTCTCGCTTTTCTAAGCTGAAAACAATTTGAGTGGAGCGATTAAATTCCATACCATCAGTTTTATCTTCTAAAACAGTCTGAATATTAAAAATAAAGCATCCAATGATAGTTAACATCATTACGAGGTAAGCTATAAAACGTCGCATGTAATCTCCTCCTTTGATGGATAGATAAATAAACAATGAATAATGTAGCAAAATAAAGGTGATTTTTCAATGAAAATTGTAGCAAGTATCACATAAATTCGTCAAATTTAATTTTCAGGTGTTCATAGGCCTTTTTAGTCGGTATTCTACCTTTAGCTGAGCGATTGATCAAGCCGATCTGCACTAAGTATGGCTCATAAACATCAGATATATTTTCAACGCCTTCTCCGATAGCAGATGCGATTGCATTAATCCCAACAGGTTTTCCATTATAACGATAAATCATACATTCTAATATTTTTCTATCAGTTTCATCCAAACCTAGATCATCGATAGCCAAAAAATTCATCGCCTTAAATGTGCAATCCAAGTCAATAATCGTCTTATTTTCATATGTGGCATAATCCCGAACTCTTCTGAACAATCTATTTGCAATTCTTGGAGTTCCTCTAGCCCTCAAAGCTATCTGATATGCGGCATCAAAAACTATCGGAAAATTTAACGCACGACTAGTTCTAGTAACAATTTCTAATAATTCTTCAGGAGAATAATATTTTAATCTGAATAAAATACCAAAACGATCGCGCAATGGAGCAGATAAGGAGCCAGGATCAGTTGTAGCACCAACCAATGTGAACGGTGGTAAAGCTACCGAAATAGTTCTAGCATCTGCGCCATGACCGACAATGATAGATAAACTAAAGTCTTCCATAGCACTATAAAGGACTTCTTGAACCACAATCGGCATTCTATGAATTTCATCAATAAATAAAACATCGCCAGGATTTAAAGAACTTAAAATAGCAGCTAAATCGCCAGTTCTCACTAAAGAAGATCCGTTGGTGATTTTTAAATCAGAATTTAATTCATTAGCAATAACATTTGCTAACGTGGTCTTTCCTAAGCCAGGCGGTCCATAAAACAAGACATGATCAAGTGATTCATTACGAACTTTTGCGCCATTGATAAAAATAGCGAGTTCTTTTTTGATATCTTCTTGACCAATATATTCGCTTAAAGTCTTCGGTCTTAAAGATATTTCGATGTCATCGGTCTTATCTTTGATATCTTTAGCAAATAAATCTTTATTATTTATCATTCAAAATCCTTAATGCAGACGAGATAGCATTTTCAATAGACATCATTTTTAGATCAATCTTATTCAAAGCTTCTTTAATCTCTTTGTCTTTAAAACCAAAGTTTTTTAATGCCGAATATACGAGATTAAAATTTTCATCATGCTCGAAATAATTTATATTATCAATCTGTAATTTTCCTTTTAAATCCAAAATGATTTGTGATGCACTTTTACGACCTAAACCAGGAATTTTAGTCAAAAACAATTCATCAGCTTCATCAATTGCTCGACTTAACCTTTCACAAGAAGTATAGCTCAAAGCATTGAGAGCACTTTTAGGTCCAATTCCTTTCACACTGATTAAAGAAATGAATAATTGCTTTTCGACATTTGATTTAAAACCTACTAAATAATTATCATTTTCATTGATAACCTGATAAACATATACAAACAAAATTTCGCCAATAGGAAATTCATCAACATGAGAAACAAGGCATTCATAACCGACGCCACCGCACTCAACAACGATGCTATTTTTTAAATGCATTGCAATTAAACCGTGCAAATAATAAAACATTATTAGACCTTTCTACCAATTATGCTACAGTTATTCAAAATATTCAAACTCAAAACCATCTAATATAATAGTATCACCATTTTTAGCACCGACTTCATGCAGTTTGGAATCAATACCAATTTTATCTAAATAGGCTAAAAGCTTATCAACACCCTCATCAGTTTTCAAATTGATCAACCGCTTTGTCCTAATCACTCTCTGACCAGAGATTTCAAAAATATGTTCACTTAACTGTTTCACTTGATAATCTGGAATTTTCCCTGTATTACTATTATTAATATTAAATACGAATTCGTCATTTTCAAGTGAACTAACGGATTTTTTATGCGTTTTGACGATATTATATAATTTATTAATTAATTTTTTAGTGCCGGTATTATTCTTAGCAGAGATTTCATAAATATCATACGAAGAATCAAAAGAATCATGAAATTTATCAATTAAAGTTCTGTCGGTGACTTCATCCATTTTATTTAATGCAACAACCATAGTTTTTTCTTTAAGAGAAGGCTTATAAGTGTACAGCTCTTTATTAATCGAAAGAAAATCGTCAATTAAAGTATCTGAAGTCGCATCGAGAATATGCAAAAGAACAGAACATCGATCAATATGTCTTAAAAAGCTGAGTCCAAGTCCCTTTCCTTGACTTGCGCCAGAAATAAGTCCAGGCAAGTCAGCTATTACAAACCTTTTATCTATGCTTTGATAACAAACACCCAATTGTGGTTCTAAAGTCGTAAAAGGATAATTGGCAATTTGAGCGTCTGCGCGAGTATTATTAGAAAGGAAAGTAGACTTGCCAGCGTTAGGAAGGCCAACAAGACCAACATCAGCGATCAATTTTAATTCTAAATATAAAGTTAAAGTCTGACCAGGCATTCCATTTTCAGCAATTTTAGGTGTGCGTTTCAACGGATTTTTAAAACAAGCATTACCTCGGCCACCACGTCCGCCTTTAACAAGCAATGCAGTATCTCCGTTATGAAATAAATCTGCGATAACTTTACCATCTAAAGTAGTAGCAACAGTTCCTACCGGTACTGGCAAATAAATATCCTCAGCATCCTTACCATAACATAATTTTGCTTTACCATTCTCACCATCAGAAGCGCGTATAGTTTTTCCAAATCTATAAGAGCTCAATGAATTTATACCTTCATCAGCAACAATAAAAATTGAGCCGCCTTTGCCGCCATTACCGCCAGAAGGACCACCAAATTCAACGCTTTTTTCATGACGAAAACAAATAGCACCATCGCCACCTTTTCCGGAAATCAATGTAATTTTAACTCTATCAATCATATGTGTGTATAAGACAAAAAAGCCTCGTCATAAATAAATGCGAGGCAAAGATAATTTATAAAGATTTATTTGGATAAACAGAAACCTTAGAACGATGTCTATCTAATCTTTCATATTTTACATAGCCATCAATCAAAGCAAATAAAGAATCATCACCAGCTCTTTTCACATTAACACCGGGATGAATTTTGGTTCCTCTTTGTCGATAAATAATAGAACCTGAATGACAAAATTCACCATCACATAACTTCGCGCCTAAACGTTTAGAATGTGAATCACGACCATTTTTTGTAGATGTAACACCTTTATGCGAAGCAAAATTTTGAATTTTTAACTCATATAAGAAAATCATACAATTACCTCCTTAATCACGTTTGATTTTATAAACTCTTACTTGTTTAGGATATTGATGTTCAATTTGCATCATTGCAGCTAATAGATGGCATAGAGCATCAAGTTCAGCAGCGCTAGGTTTCTTGACAACCTTAATTTTACAAACACCACGTCTAGTTATAATTTTATAGCATTCACGTGTTACCAATTTATTCAAACAATTATAAACTGAAGAAGATACGCTAGCACAAACCAAATCATGCCCCTCTTCACCTTCATCACTGTGTCCTTGAATAACAATCAAGTCAACAAAAAATTTAGAAGCATCCCAACCACAATAAATCATAATGAGATAGATTCAATAGAAACCGCAGTAAAGGGTTGTCTATGTCCTTTTAAAACGCGAACATTGCTTTTAGCTTTGTAACGTAAAACACGAATCTTTTCACTTCTGCTTTGCTTAACAATACTAGCATTAACTTTAGCGCCATTAATAAATGGCTTACCAAAAACAGGTTTGTCGTTCTCGACAAATAAAACTTTATCAAAAACGATTTGATCACCAACATTACCATTTAATTTTTCACAATAAATAGTTTTACCAACCTCAGCTTTAACTTGTTTTCCGCCAGTTAAAATAATTGCGTACATTCTAATACCTCCGATAATCGCGCTAGATAGGTAGCAACATTGCATTTAAAACCATACTAAGCGGCTGAAATAAACAGCTTTAAAATTATACGAAAAACACAATAACAATTCAATATTTAATTTATTTTTTCTAAAAGTTTTTCTATAGCTAAAAAAGAAGATTCATGAATATCGTGTTCAATCTTACATGCATCATGATCGGCAATTTTATCATTAACACCTATTTTAATAAAAAAATCTTTAAGAATTCGATGACGATGATAAATATCCTTAGCTCTTTTTAGACCTAAATCAGTTAAATGTAAATATCCATTTGTAACTTCAACAAAGCCATTTTTAGATAATAATTTAATAGCTTTTGAAATAGCAGGTCGAGAGAAATTAAATGCATTCGCTAAATCAATAGAGCGAATTGGAGCATGTTTCTGTTCTTGAAGCATTAATATTTTTTCCAAATAGTCTTCGCCAGATTCATGAATAATATGGACAGTTTCTTTTGACAAATTTTCTTCCATAAAAAACCTCAACAATCAAAAAGCGGCTGCCAGCTATCTTACCCCGAGGGGTATTGTCGCCGTCCAAGCGCTTAACTTCCGAGTTCGGGATGAGGATCGGGTGTGTCCG
>CASDVP010000007.1 GCA_949284445.1 uncultured Bacillota bacterium | reverse complement strand
AAATAAATTGCTCTTAAAATATTCTTGTTATATACTTTCGGAATATAACGTTCCGTTTGATAGCATAGAATAAATTGTTCGTAGCAATTTATTACATCCAGCTATCTTGGCGGCTTTGGGATGAAGGCCGTCATTTTTCTTTTTAGAGACATATAAAGCTATTTTAGAAGTAGGATTATATCGACAAAGACAAGTTATTAAGAGATAAAGGGAACTTCTAAGAAATGTATTACCTTTCTTGGTTATATGCATATGTTCACCGGATTGTTTACCAGACTGCATAATCATCGGATCTAAACCTGCATAAGCTATCAAAGCTTTTGAAGAATTGTATTTCGTGATATCACCTATTTCAGCTATTAATCTTATTGAGAGCCTTTCTCCTACAGAAGGAATTGATTTAATCACTTCAAATTCAGGTAGTTGCAAACATAGTTGTTCCATTTGATTTAACAGTTTTTCTAAAGCTAAAGATGTGTTATTAATTCTCTCAACAAGTGAAACAAGTTCATCAACCATATACTATTCTTTTTTGACACCTGAATTATGTGATTTAACATAATCAAATATTTTCATAGCCATCTTTTCTTTTGATCCACTTCTACCTACATGACATTCATCTAAAA
Organism: uncultured Bacillota bacterium; assembly: GCA_949284445.1. Classification (GTDB taxonomy): domain Bacteria; phylum Bacillota_I; class Bacilli_A; order RFN20; family CAG-288; genus Enterosoma. The sequence goes on along the minus strand of CASDVP010000007.1, from coordinate 97,865 downwards.
CGGTCAATATTCCTTTAAGTGTTTTAACATTAGAGGGATGTTTATATTTCTTAATGATTGCTAATGCTATTTCTGAATCATACTGAATAATTTCGTCAAACATAGGCCAAATAGCATCTAAACATCGATGATATCGGTTCTTTTCAACATTAGATTGATAAATGAGAGACTGATAATGACGAGACATTTCTTTTAAGTCTTCATATCTTTTATCTTGCCTATTAAACTCTCTTAATTCTTTAGCGTAATAAACTTTGGCTATAGTGTTAGTATCTAAAGAATCGTTCTTAACAGGTCTAACTTCGGTCTTCCTCATCTTTGCTGATTCTAAAGGTGATATTTGATAAATTTTAAAATCTTCTTCTATAAAGAAAGATTATAAAGGTAAAGCATATACACCTGTAAATTCATAAACAACAGCTGGTTTTAAATGAGTTTTCTCTTCAATTGTTTTTGCTAATTCTTTAACCATTTAAATCATGATTGATCTTAATAGCTTTACCTATAGGCTTATTAACATCGATAAAGCCTCTCATGTGTGATGAATTCTTAGACACATCAAAGCTTATTATTGGACCATCCATAGTAACCTCCTTGTCCATTAGATATCTTGCTAGTCGGGTTCCTATTATTTTTGTAATCCTTGTTTCTTGAATGTGATACGAAGTCTAAGCCTCAATTTGGTATAAGCAGGTTTAAACAAAAATAAGGGAATGATGAATTTTTAAATACGGATTCTAGGATCCTAAAAGGGCTTCTCATTCATTCCCGGATTCTTCTCTATATGCCTATAAAGAAAAATCAGGAGACCTCTTATCTCCTCCTTGCAATTAATTCTATTTTATAGAATTTTTGCCTAAATACCCAAGGGTATTCAATTCATTGCTTGAAAGAGTTATAAAGATATCCTGATCTAATAATAAGAAAGAAAAGGTTATTTAGTTCAAGCTTGCTATAAAACAAGCATTCGTCATTCATCACTAAAAATCACTTAGAATGTGAATAGTCCTTTGTATCCGCAAACCATAAATGTTATAGTCGTAAATTTAGAAAACTTGATTAAAAGTGCAAACAGAAAAAGAAAAAGCCCAGAGTTCTGGGCGAATATTAATCAAATACGGAGCGAGAGAGATTTGAACTCTCGCACAGTGTTACCTGTCTATGAGCTTTCCAAGCCCACCTCTTCAGCCTCTTGAGTATCGCTCCATGATTAGAACAGCATTGATTATTTTATCGAAGTTTTTGTTCTTGTCAAGAGTTAACGTTTTTATTTCTATTAATATTTGGTTTTAATGATATAATTTTTATATGAATTTTAAAATTACAACTAATGAAGCAAATCAGCGCATTGATAAATTTTTAAAAAGAGTCTTAAAAGAAGCTCCTCTATCTTTTATTTATAAAATGTTTCGAAAAAAAGACATAAAAGTTAATGGCAAAAAAGCTAATATAGATTACATCCTTAAAGAAAATGATGAAGTAAGTGTTTATTTAAAAGAAGATCTGCTCAGCAAATTTCATCAGGAAGCTTTGCTCAGACCAGTTAAGCCTAACTTTACTATCATATATGAAGATGAGAATATTTTAGTTATTGATAAACCTAGAGGTTTATTAATACATGGTGATAATGACGAAGAAAAGAGAGTCACTTTGCAAAATATGGTCCTCAACTATCTATCAAAAAAACAGGAATGGGATCCTAACAATATCACTGGTTTCATTCCAAGCCCTGCTCATAGACTCGATAGAAATACCTCTGGAATTGTCATTTTTGGAAAAAACTTACCAAGCCTTCAATTGCTTCAGGACTTATTCCGTGAAAGGACAAAAATCAAGAAAAAATATCTTCTTCTCGTCAGAGGAATAACTCCTAAAAAAGGTGAAATAAATCTGCCATTGATCAAAGACAGTAAACTAAAGTTAGTAAAAGTTGGCAAAATTGAAAAAGGAGCTAAACCAGCTAAAACAGTCTATACAAGAATAAAAACTTTTTCATGTGGTTATTCCTTAGTTGAAGCAGAGCTTCTAACTGGTAGAACTCATCAACTTCGCGTTCATTTTGCCAATATTTCGCATCCGATAGTAGGTGATAGCAAATATGGTGACTTTGAAGTCAATGATTTTTTCGAACAGATGTATGGCTTTAAAAATCAATTTTTACATGCTTCATATTTTGAATTTTTAGATGATATACCTGACCCTTTAAATTATCTATCTAATCATTCGTTCTCATCCAAATTACCTAAAAAGGAACAGGAAATATTAGATTCTTTAAAAGGTATCAATTGATATGTCTTTATCCCTATTAGTTTTAGTATTGATACCTTTATTTGTCTTGCCTGCTTTTCTATTCGCTACTAATAGAATACGAATCTATTTTTATTGTTCATTAACAGCTGCATTATTCACAGGCATATTTTTTATCATCACCACATTTCTTCCGGATATTCTTTCCGAAGAAGTCTTTGCTCAACCATTTATGCGCATTTTTTCATTGATTCTGAATCATTATCCTGGATTGAGCACACAGGAGCAAGCCCACATCGTAACCCATTTCTTATACTTAATAATTTATTTATTAGTTTATTTTATTTCATATTTGTTATTTAAAATATTTTATATCGGAACAAACCCAGCTATTCATAAGCCTATTAAAATAGTGACTAAAATCGCATATGGAACAAGTTTTTTCATTTTGACATATATACCTTTAGTCTTCTTTTTTGTTAATATTAGAATCATCTTTCCTTTTGAAGATGGCTTTCTTTCCAATCTTTTTGATTTGATTTACCTTATTGAGGCTTGATATGAAAGAAGAAATGAAATTTTATCTTCTCGCTGAGAAAAGCGGTTGGAATCTCCAGAAATATGCCATCGATTATGGTAAATCTTTAAAAGAGACTGAAAACTATCACACCTTAGCCAACAATATAAATAATGCTAAAGATCATCTCTCTTTTAAAGCTAGAGGCTTGATCGAAAGTTTTGATAGACTTCAATTTTATACTCTAAATATCAAGGATTGCTTCATCTTAGAAAGCTCATTTGATTATTTATTGCTCCATTCCTATCCAGAGTATTACATAAATCCTTTGGCTATCGACCCAAATTACCACGGAGAAATCAACTCGATCGGTGAATTGATCTTTGATTTTGATGGAGAAGATTTGACATTGAATGAGATCATTTTAGACGATACAAAAAGCCAAGAATATAAAATGGAAAGGATTGAACCTCAATTGGAATATTATCTTTCCGATATGATTAAAATCGCCGATGCATCGATCGTTGATTTAAAAAAGCAAGCTATCAATAAGACTAATTTTATGTCTATCACCTTTAATATTTTAGAAATTCTATTTTTTATATTTGCTAATGTTTTTCTTTTTGTCACTTGGATAAATCCATTTGAAATCTTCTTCGATCATTTCTACAATCCTGTCCTGACACATGTATTGACATATTTAGCATATATGTATCCATTGATAATCTTTTTATATGATCTTTCCTTTATAGCATTTCATATCTATCGCGCTAATGTCAGTGAGTCATACAACTACGCTAAAAGATTCCTTCAAAAAAACACTGAAAAGTTATTCGAAGATATCGGAAAAAGAAAAGAAGAATTAAAAAATTATATCGAAGGTGCGATATACGCTAAAATATCTTTAAAAAATGATATCAAAGATTTTTCCTGTTTATCCGAGAGTTATGTCGATTTAAAAGCGGTTATGGATTATGACAAAATCAAAGATAGGAAATTATATAGAGTATTAAATGCTCTCCGCTTTTCTTTGACAACAATCGCTGCTCTCAGCTTTGTTATATTCTGCATAGTGTATATAATTGCATTAGTATTCAAGGTATCGATATGAGCTACATTATAAGAGATAAAAAATATGACAATTTATATCAGCTAGCCAAAGACGCTTATAAAGACACCACCTTTTTTGCAACCTATTTCAAATCGGAAGAATTTTTGCAAATTATAAATAAAGTCAATAAAGAAAAGCATGAAAAAATCTTGAAATTAAAACTGATGATCTTACCTGATGATGTATTTGTCTTTCGCGTGTCTTACATTCTAAATCCGTATATGTCATTCAGATTGAACGGATTCTGTTTTAAAGATTATAAGTCACTCGGTGAGGCTATCTTAGCATATGGACCAGATTATAATGGGACTTTGATGGAAATAATCAGATATCAATTATTATCAAAACATATGACCACTTCAAAAATATCAAAAACTGATCATGCTCTATTTAAACAAGTTTTAGAAATTGAACATTTAGGGGAAAATGATTCACTTCTAGCATATTTTATGCTCGGTTATCTTTTATCTAAAAAAGATACCATCATCTATCATAGACATGAGTATAAAGATATTTGTAATCTCTGCTATTACTTGTTTAGAGATGAACAGGATTTGTGCACCCTAGGAAACAGCCTTTCACACTCTTCATTACTGAAAGCTTATGGCTACTTTCACCCAAACAAGAATCTGAATGAATATTTTCATCTGATCAAAAGCTTGGAAAACAATGAAATGCATCTGAATGATTTTTTAAAACAAAAAGAAAAGCAAAGTTAAAATATTATTAACTAAATTATTATTTATAAGTTTATAATAAAGAATGACTAGGGGGAAATTATGAATTATTTAGAAAAGAAACAAGCTTGGCTAAATTCTGACAAAGTCACTGAAGAAGAAAAAAAGATTATCAGAAATGCTGATGAAGAAACTATCAAGGAAATGTTTTCATCATCACTCGCTTTTGGCACTGCTGGTATGAGAGCTCTTTTAGGTCCTGGTTCAGCCCGTTTAAACACCTTAACAGTCCGAAGAGCGACGATCGGTGTCGGACAATTTTTATTACAAAAATATGGTGAAAATGCTGCTAGAGAACGTGGATTTGCCATCTCTTTTGATAACAGACACTGCTCAAAAGAATTTCGTGATACTGTCAGCAAAGTCTTAACTGAAATGGGATTTAATGTCTATACTTTCCGTGATCCACATCCTACTCCTGAACTCTCTTATACAGTCAGACACCTCAATTGTGTCGGTGGTGTCATGATCACAGCTAGTCATAATCCTAAAGAATATAACGGTTATAAGTTTTATGATGAGAAAGGCTGCCAAGGTGTCTATCGCATCATCGATGGCCTGATCTCTACAATCGATGCCTTACCAGATGAACTCACTTGTGAATATGAGAAGGTCGCTCCTGAAAAATATGGTAAGGTCAAGTATCTAGATGATGATGAAGCATATGATTTGCAGTTTGTTCGCAAAGAAGTTTCAACCTCTTTATATCTAGAAGAATTCGGTCCAGAGAGATTGACTCGCATCGTCTTTTCTCCTGAATGTGGTTGTGATTGCAAAGTTGGTCCGATGGCATTAAGAAAAGCTGGTTATGAAGTTGTGACTGTCCCTGGTCAAGACTATTTTGATCCTGACTTCACGCACACTGAGAATCCTAATCCCGAAACTGATGGTGCCTATAAAGGAGCATATGCTGAGCTAAAACATTTAAACTCTGCTTCCGATAAGAAATTCAACATCATCATTGTCACCGATCCGGATGCTGATAGATGCGGTTTGGCATTTGTCAATTCACATGGAGAAATTCAACGTTTTACCGGTAATCAAACTGGTGCTCTCTTGATCGACTTTGTTTTAGGGACATTAAAACGTCGCAATGCTTTACCTGAAAAAGGTGTGATCTGCAATACATTTGTCACTGGTTCTCAAGGCGCTAAAATAGCTGAATCTTATGGCGTTAAAGTGAGAACCACTGCAACAGGTTTCAAATATATCGGTAACATGGCTGATAGATTAGAAATGTTAGGTGAAAAATATCTCTTCGGTTATGAAGAATCCTATGGTTATTTATTAGCTGATTTCGTCAGAGATAAAGATTCTTTGCAGTCCATTGTCGCTATCGCTGATATGACTGAATACTATTTGCGACAAGGCAAAACTTTAGATCTCGCTTATGAAGAATTATCGATGAGAACAGGCAGATATTTCAACGAGCAGATCTCCGTCGCTTTCTCTGGTTCTGATGCTCAAAAACGCATGGGCGAAGAGATTGAAAAATTGCGCAATAACCCTCCTAAAAAACTTGCTGGCGATGAAATAGAAACCATCTATGATTATCAAAAGAGAACGATAACCGATTATGTCAGAGGCTATAAAGCTTCTTTAAACGATCCCGATATCGACTACTCTGATTGCTTAAGATTCAATTTTAAGAGCGGTGGTTTCTTAGCTATTCGTCCATCTGGAACTGAACCGAAAGTCAAATTCTATGTTGAAGTAGTCGGATTAAAAGATGCTGAAGCAAAGAAATTTGGTGAAAAGAAAGTGGACGAATTGAAGAAATTGATGGGTCTTGAATAATAATTAACATCAAATAAATCATTTAAAAACGGCACCGATGAATCGATTCAGTGCCGTTTTTATTATTCGTCTCTTAAGAATTTCTTTAATGCTAAATATATACCTTCGTGATTATTATCAGCAGGTGTGATATAGTCAGCTATCTGTTTGATAGTCTCAGATCCGTTTTGCATTGCGAAACTCACACCAGCTTTTTTGATCATTTCAATATCGTTGTCAGCGTCGCCAAAAGCGATGACATGAGCGCGGTCGATATGATAATATTTCTGCAGACGTTCAATAGCAGTCGACTTGTTCACAGAGTAGAAGAAGAATTCTCCAATCAGATTAGTATTTATCCATGGCCTAAATCCGATATCATCATATTTAGAGATAACATCTTCAACTTTAGTCAATAAATCAGAATTCCTTAAAGATATGATAAAGCCGAATAAATCTTCTTTAAACGCATCAAGAATCGGACCGTAATGAACTTTCATTCCTTGAGGATGGAAGTAATTTTCATATTCATGTTCTTCATATAAAAAGAAAAGATTTTTCTCATCCTCAGCCATGATGTTATTAAAATCATCAATCTTAAAATGGCTGAGAAAATCTTTGATGATCTCGACGGGATATTTCTTTTTGAAAACTGGAAAATTCTTATCATCTGGATCTAAGATGATAGAACCGTTATAACCTATAAAAGGACCATGACATTCGAGCTCCCTATAATAAGGTAAAATCGCTCTATCCGGTCTTCCAGAAGCCATCGTTATGATGTTTCCTCTTTTAGCAAGTTCCATCAGATATGATTTAGTTTTAGGCAAAACCTTTTTTTCATCGGTGAGTAAGGTGCCATCACAATCTAGGACTATTAAAAACTTTTGATTTTCTAGCATGCTGTCCTCCTCCCAATATTGTATCTTAAATTTATCTTTTTTGAAGTAGCGATATTATTTTTACCATTTCTTAAACATTGAAATATAGCTGTATACACATAATCATCTATTTCTTATTATTTCTGATGAATTATTTTTAGTTCTACTTTTTAGAACGATTTTATTGTAAAATTGAAAATAACAGTAAAACTTATGGAACAAAATTTAAAAATTCGCATTGCAATAATTGAAGATGATAAAGATGATGCTAGTCTATTGAAAAATGCAATAGACAAAGCTAAAAACGAGTTGAATTTATCAATTGAAACTTTAATTTTTGATAATCCGACTGTTTTTATAGATAAATATAAGACGAACTACGATATCTTATTTTTAGATATAGAGCTACCTAACATAAACGGACTAGAACTCGCCAAAATGATTCGAGCAATCGATAGAAATGTCATCATCATCTTTGTGACTAACATGGCTCAATTTGCAGTTGAAGGTTATAAAGTTGATGCGATGGATTTTATAGTCAAACCTATTTCTTATCCAAATTTATTACTCAAACTCGAAAGAGCATATCAAAAGATTGCCAACAATCAAGATAACAAAATAGTTGTAAAAGATAAGACAAGTACTTCTATACTATCAGTCAATGAAATCAAATATGTCGAAGTGATAAACCATAAACTGATTTTTCACACCATCAATGGTGATGTCACATCGATCGGTTCTCTTAGCAGTTTAGAACCTCGGCTGAATCAGTTTTCTTTTTCCAGATGTAATAATTGCTACTTAGTAAATCTAAAATATGTCACCAAAGTAGAAAACTTTGACCTTCTTTTAGGTGATACTAAGTTGCAGATCAGCCGTTCTCGCAAAAAACACTTTTTAAAAGACTTAGCTGACTATCTGGGTGGCACCATATGATTTTTATACAAAAACTAGCGGTTATATTTGAACTTTTGATCGCTGAATTTATTATGTGCTACCACCTCAAAAGACAAAAGCACTTTGTTTTTCGACTCTTATCATGTTTGATCTTATTATTTTCATTTGCCCTTTTACTTCCTCTGATCGACAATGCGATTTATGATGTTTTCAGATACTTTTTATTCTTCATTCTTATCTTGTTAGGAATGAAATTCTGTTTTAATGAAAAGCTGATCAAATTAATCTTCGTCTCGACGGTCGCTTATACTCTTCAGCATATCGCATATGAACTGTTCGATGTTTTTGTGATTTCGACAGGAATATATAATGTCCATAATGTCATCGGATCTGGCGTGTATGATTTCTTTTTGATTTTCACCAGCAATGGTAACTCCTTTGTGAGCGGAAATCCTTTTACCATAATAATGTACATTTTTATCTACTATATGACTTATTTGGTCGGATATTTCATCCTGCATTCGCGTTTAAAAAAGAAAATAGATATAGGTGTAACCAACACCAAATTATTATGTCTTTCAACTGTCATCTTATCATTTGACATAGTCGTTTCTTCTTTCATCGGTTACTATAGTCAAAACGATTTCAATCAAACCTATCTAGCTCTTTTAGATATCTTTAACATCTTCTGCTGCGTATTATCGTTATTCCTATTATTTTTGGAAGAAAATCGCAGCCAGATCGCTAATGATTTAACAATCGTCAAACATTTATTAAAAGAAAAGGAAGTTCAATATAGCACAAGTAAAGCCAATATCGATCTCATCAATCAAAAATGTCATGATTTGAAACATCAGATACGTCTGATCGGTAAAAATAAATATCTCGATGAAAACACCATCAAAGAAATAGAAGGCACGATATCTATTTATGATTCGACGATCAAGACTGGAAATGAGGCCCTAGATATCATACTGACTGAAAAGAGCCTGTTTTGCACAAAAGAAAAGATTAAACTTTGTTGTATCGTCGACGGAAAAGAATTAGATTTTATGTCTGATTCTGACCTCTATTCGCTATTCGGTAACTTATTAGATAATGCGATAGAAGCTGTGACACAATTAGAAGAAGCAAAAAAAATAATTTCATTATCGATAAAGAAAAACCAATCCTTTTTGATCATCAATATCCATAACTACTATCAAGGGACTTTAGAATTCAACGATGCTCTTCCAAAAACCACAAAATCCGATTCCAAATATCATGGATATGGTATGAAGAGCGTCCAAATGATCGTTGAAAAATATGATGGTGAGATGTCTATAACAACTGATAAAAATGTTTTTAATTTGAATATCTTGTTTCCTTTGACAGTAGAGCAAGTCTGATTGTTAGCGGTTACATTTTTATTACCGGTTACGAAATTAAAACTACATTAAACGAAATTCATATTAACTCTTATCATCCTTTTTTCTACTATATGCCTAACAAATCATAATCATGATTTAGTAGCAAAGGAGAAACAAAAGATGAAAAAGAAAAATATTCTACCCATCCTGACTTGCGCTCTCTTACCCCTTTCTTTGATGATGACTTCTTGTCAAAAAGGCCATGCTGATTCGACTACTCCCCCCCCTACAACTTCCAAAGTTGAAGATGGCGATGTTTGCATTGACCTAGAAATCACAAAAATGCCGACCAAAACCGAATATAAAGTAGGTGAAACTTTTAAAACAGCTGGTCTGCGTTTCAATGCGATTTATCAAAACGGATACATCGAAGAAGATTTGACTGGCGGTGACTTAGATAGTTATTCCCCTAAAGGTGCCTTGACCGAAGATGTCGAAGCGATAACTATCGAATTCGAGGGTGTCTCTAAAGATATCCCTATCACTGTCACAGCAAAAACTCTGAAATCAGTTGAGATCACCAGAGAGCCTGATATCAAAACCTATCAATTAGGTGAAACTTTAGATTTGACCGGATTAGTTGTTGCTGCCGATTATGAAGAAGGTTTGATCGATAATGAAACAAATTACATTGTCACTGATAAAGATAACAATGAATACAAACAGGGCACAGCATTAAATACTGCTGGTGAACTCGAGTTATTTGTCAAAGTGACTTCTAATGAAGTGACGATGTCTGACAGTTTTAAGATAACTGTTTTTGATGGCATCACCGTTCAAGCTGAAAATGTTTATTTACCAGATAGCGGTGCAGAAGCTCCGACAGACGAAAGCTATACTATCATCACCGGAAATAATCTTGATTTAGCTTTCAATGATAACAATAAAGACACTCACCTAAAACACGATTCCACCTTTACAGGTGATGGATATCTTGGAGATATCAATGTCGGAATGAAGATCGAATTCTATATCTACTCCAAAGTTGAGATGAAAAATGCTGACATCGTTTTGATCGCTTCTTCAACAAGAACCAATGGTGACGCTCAAAAGATGGATGACATGAACGTAAATCAATTGTTCAAGATGTATTTAGGCGAAGACGAGGAAGAAGTCTGGCTTTCAGATGAGCTTATCATCGAAGGCAAAAATTATCCACCGGCTGGTTCAGCTACCACCATGTGGACTAACTGGGTTGAAGTTCCTCTTGGAAAATTAGCGATAAAACCTGGATATAACAAAATCACCTTAAAATGTATCGGAACTCAAAAGGGCAGCGATAATTATGGAAGAACTCCCAATATCGATCGTCTTGAGATCCGTTCAAGCGATGAGGCAGTTGAAACCGGAGATTATGTGACAGATGTCGAAGTCATTTCCGAACCGACTAAAAAGGACTATCAAGTCGGTGATACCTTTGATCCTGAAGGACTCAAGTTTAATGTCACATATCGAAACGGCTATGACGGAGATACAAATCTCGGTCCTGATGCCAAATATCTCTCTTATACTCCTAATGGTAAATTGGGTTATTCCGATAATAAGATCACCTTCACTTATAAAAATTATTCTTGGGAAATGCCGATCAATTTAACTCTTCCTGCTATTTCAAAAGTCGAACTCACTTCACTTCCTGGGGTCAGTTATTATACAAAAGGCTCTAAACTAGACTTATCTGGATTAAGAGTAAAAGCCACTTATGCAAATGGTTATGTCGATGAAAATGCCACTAACTATACAATCAAAGATTCTTTAGGAAACACTTATAAGAATGGTGATCTATTAGATAAAGATTATCCAGATGATGAAGTCACTTTCACTGTTGAAATCACCGCTGGTGGTCAAACACAGAGTGCGACCTTCACCCTCACTATCACTGATGGAATCACTGTAGAAGCTGAACAAACTGAAAAAACGAGCGATACATCCTCTTACACAGTGATAACAAGAGTCCAGAAAGATGATGCTAAAATCGTCGAAAATGCTAATGGTCAAACCGCTATTGAAAATATAAAAGTAGGTTCTCAGATCGATTTCTATGTTTATAGTCAGACTGAAGTTAAAGACGCTAAATTGATTTTAGTCGCAGCTTCTTTATTGAGAGCGACAGATGGTTCTCAAACTTATGATACAAAATTCAATGAACAATTCAGTTTAGCAATTGATGATCAACCTGTTACTGTCAGTGATGAAACGATGATCAAAGGACGACAAGCTAATGGTGATGGACTTTGGTTCTTATGGACAGAAAATGAGATTTGCAATGTCGATTTAAAGGCTGGATATACCAAAATCACACTAAAATGCATTGGTCAAATCAAAGATTATGATAACTCTGATAGAGCAGCTAACATCGATAAAATCTCTATTCAATTCTAAAGGAGATAGTCATCATGAAGCTTAAACCAAATGTGAAAAAGTCAAAAATAATCCTTTCATCAATCGCAGGTATATTCTCAATAGCTATGATTGTTGGTGATTATTTCGCCTATAAATACTCAGACATCATCTCAACTTTCTTCGGTGTTGCTGAACAATTAGAAGGTGATACTGAAGTCATTGAACAATCCGCAAAATCCTCAGATGAAGTAGTCAGAAGAATAGCTGAAGAAGGAACCGTCTTGATGAAAAACAAAGTCAAAGATGGTAAAGCTACTCTTCCGTTATCCAAAGATCAAAAAAATATCAATGTCTTCGGTTGGGGAGCTACGGATGCTGGTTTCTTATTGACTGGTAATGGCTCTGGACGTTCTTATATCTATCCCGATAACAAGGTCACATTCTTACAAGGATTAAAAGATGCTGATTTCAATTACAATGAAGAAATCATCAAAATATATGAAGACTGGACAACTACTGAAGATGCTGACTGGGGTGATACTGCTAATTGGGGTAATCGTTACAACACCAAATTAAAAGAGCCAGTCACAGCAACTGCCTTTCCAGATGATGTCGTACAGAGAGCAAAGCAATTCTCTGATACAGCGGTCATTGTTTTATCCCGTTATAGCGGTGAATACATCGGAAATCTCTATGACAAACAATACAAACATGATTTACCGACTGATGAAACAAGATCATTCAATGAAATTTCCACTGAAGAAGAATCGCTCATCAAAATGTGTACAGCAAACTTTGATAAAGTTATTGTTGTCTTCAACACTGGCTCGATCATGGATATGACCTTTATCGATGATGAGGCAAATTTCGGTGAGATCGACGCTGCTTTAAATGTCGGCTATATGGGACAAAGCGGTGCGACAGCGATAGGTAGAATCTTACATGGTGAGATTTCTCCTTCTGGTAAGCTTGCTGACACTATCGTTTACGAACCTGAGAAGAATGAGATCACTCGCGTCAATTCAGTCTCCAATGATATCGTTTATGCTGAAGATATCTATTTAGGCTATAAATACTATGAAACTGCTGATAGCGTCGGATTGTTTAATGACAAGACGATATTTGAAACCAGCACGAGCAAAAGAACTGGTTATGATGCAGTCGTGCAATATCCTTTCGGTCACGGATTAAGCTACACTGAATTCGAATGGGTATTAAAACCGCTATCCCTTCCTGAAAATAGCATTTTAACCTCCGATAGTGAGATCACAATTGAGGTCACAGTCACTAATATTGGTGATGTCACTGGTAAGGATGTCGTAGAGTTATATGCGACAGCACCATATACAGCTGGCGGAATTGAAAAGCCCTATGTGACATTGATTGATTTTGTAAAGACACCTGATCTCGATCCTAATCAATCATTTACTGCAACTTTCAATGTCACTCCTTATCAATTAGCTAGTTATGACACCTATGATGCGAATCAAAATGACCTCACTGGATGGGAAGTCGAAGCTGGTGATTATGAACTGAAATTGATGACCGATGCTCATCATTTAAAAGAGATGGACAACAACACCATCACTTATAATGTAGAAGATAGCTTCCGTTATCGTAAAGATCCCGTTTCTGGTGGAAGAATCAAAAATAGATTTTCAGGCGAAAGCGCCTATGGTGGATGTGCATTAGACGGTTCTAATTTGAGTGTTGATTGGACATATCTTTCTAGAGCCGACATGAAGAACACACTCCCTACTGAAAAAGAAGAAGCTCCTGATTCACGTGAATTATCCCAATATGCGACATACCAATACGATGACTATGTATTTGATTCAATGCCGACCACTAATAAAGATAGCAATTTAAGATTGATAACTAAGGATGATGGAAGTTTTGTCTCTTATGATGAATTTAATGGTAGCTATGACGGCCAGCTGAAATACAACGAGACATTGATGATGAAATTAGGTAATCCCGAGAACTACAACAGTGATACCTGGGATAAATTCTTAGATCAAATGTCCATTACGGAATTAAAACGAATCGTCGAAGATGGCGGATATGGTTCTAGAGCGATTGAAAGCCTTGGAAAAAACATCAACTTAGAATACGATGGCCCTTCTGGTTTTAACCGCACCAACTTATCTCCTAATGTCCCTGGCTCAAATATGACCGCGCTTCCTTGCGAAAACCTTGTCGGCCAAACTTGGAGCAAAGAACTTCTCTACATGGCTGGTCAAATCATCGGTCGTGATGCTCAGAACTTCGGATTGAGCGGAATTTATGCGCCTGGTGTGAATCTCCATAGAGAGATCAACAACGGAAGAAATTACGAATACTATTCAGAAGACGGTGTCTTAAGCGGCTATTATGCAGCTAATTTCGTCAAAGGCGCTGCTAGTAACGGATTATATTGCTATGTCAAACATTTAGCCCTCTATGATTCAAGTCCATATACTCAACAAAGAGTCTGGTGCACAGAACAGAATTTCCGTGAAAATTATTTACGTCCTTTTGAAATCGCCGTCAAAGAAGGTAAAGCTAACGCAATGATGGTTTCTTTCAACAAAATCGGTCCTGTTTGGGCAGGTTCTAATCAAGCTCTCTTAGATGGCATATTAAGAGATGAATGGGGATTTAAAGGAACTATCATCACTGACTATGATGCTGGTGATGATTCCAATATGGATCTGAGAAAAGGCATCAGAGCTGGCTTAAACTTACAGCTCAATCCTCAATATGGAAAAGCAGGAAAGTACGGCACCTTAGATTCTTCTAATACCACCGATATGAACTTAGCTCGTTCGAGTGCAAAATCCATCATCTATACCATTTGTAATACATACTACCAAGCAAAAACCAATACTGATTCCAATGAATTCACGGTGACCATCACCAATCCTAAACCTATTAAGAAAGGCTTCAACTGGTGGGTGCCTGTCGTAGTAGTGATCAATGTTATCATATTCGGTGTGTTCATCTTCTCGATCATTTATTTCTTCTTACCAGATAGAAAAAAGAAAGTCTTAGCCGATGGAACGGTCCAACCAGATAAAGAGGAAAAAAAGAATAATTTCTTCGCATTCTTGCATAAACCGAGCACTAAAAAGCAAGAGATTGCAAAGCTCAAACAAGAGCTCGAAGAGAAGGATAAGAGGATCAAAGAATTAGAAGATATCATCAATCATAAAGAATAGTTGTCTTAAAGACCCAATCAGGAGCGATTGGGTCTTTTCTTCTTTGAATAGATTTTTTGACTTGTTTGAGTTTGTAAATGTTAATATATAGATATGACAAAGTTATTTTTAACAATCTTTATCACAAGTTTGATTTCACCATTAAGCATCAAACAAGCACCTAAAGCTAGTTTTGATGGTCGTGCTTATGATTCATCTTTGATGATGGATTTCACTGATTCCACAACCGAAGAAGTCGATGAATATTATGGCGATATTCAAGATTTAACCGGCGATGAACTCAAATATTATCTCTATGATGTGATAAGCAAAAACAATTATTTCTTGAGTTATGGTTCAGGAACTAGCAGTGGTGTCAGTAAATACTATCAGATCACAGATAGAAACTGGGAATTATCAAACGAGATAAGCCCAGAGACTTTTACTTTTGCATCTGAAGCTGATGATGACTATTATCTGAGACTTTTATATTCGACTGGTAATGATAGCAAAGAAACTGCTTATAACAACACCGTAAACGGCTATTCAGTCAATTCGTCATTAGACCATATCGACTATGATGCAAGAGAAAAACCGAATGGCACGATTCAAGTAGATAGAGAACATGTTTGGGCTAAAAGTCATGGCTTTGATGGTGATCCGATCAAAGGTGCAGGAACTGATTTACATCATTTGATAGCAGCTGATCATAGAACTAACAACATCCATAATAATTTATATTATGGTGAAGTTTATGATTTAAATGATCCAGATACTGATGAAGTCGAATGTTATTTAGCAGATGGAACCACTGATTTATCTGGTTATAAAGGCTATGACATCGACGGTGAGATGGTTTTTGAACCATTAGATGAATACAAAGGTGATATCGCAAGGGCGATCTTCTATATGGCTACTAGATATGGTAAAAACACCGGTCAAAACAGTAAAACTGAACCTTATCTAGTCGTGACTGATGATGACACATTAGAGGATGATAATAGCAAATATTATGGTGTTCATCACAATTTATCGACATTATTAGAATGGAATGATTTAGATCCGGTAGACGAATATGAATATCACCGCAATAATCTCATCTATAAAAATGTTCAAAGAAATCGAAATCCTTATGTTGATCATCCTGAATGGGTGAGAAGAGTCTTTGATGAAAATTATTCACTGACTGTTCCAGATATAGAATTAGACCAAAATTATAATCTTCATATCGGCGATGTTCTTCAATTAGATGTCAATCTCTCTGAATTCAGTGATGTCAAACTGACTTATGATGAAGAAATCATTGAGATAGATAAAACTAACTTAACTATAACTCCATTGAAAACAGGAGTTACCGATTTAACAATCGAATATAGTAATAACGGCAGCACTAAATCGGTATCAACAACCATCACTGTTCAGGATAAAGTCACTATCAACGGATTAGATTTCACTGAGATTCGAATGTTTGCAGACGAGACTTATCAATTCCCATCGCTAAGCTTTCTCAATCTGTTCCCTGATGAAAAAATCACCTATTCCATCGATGATGAAGATATCGCAACTATCGATGATGAACTTATCATTCACGGGAAAAAGCCTGGAACATGTAATCTTCAAATCTCACTTACAAAAAGTGATGGGCAAAGCGAGGTTCTAACCACCGTCAAATTGACGATCGAACTGAACCAAAGACAAAAATATCTTTTGATAATCATCATCGCTGCGGTGTTGCTTGTTTTAGTCATTCTAGCGATAATTTTCATCGTTCATCACGTGAATAAAAAAGGTTCTAAAAAAGCTAGTAGTAGAGCGTATAACAAGAGGAGGAAACGATAATGGCTGAAGAAAAGAAAGACGGATTTTTAAACAAATTTAAGAAGAAATTCAATTCAGTTGTTCTAGAGAATTCATTAGAAATTGCTTTTAATAAAGCTAATGATTCTTTCTATCTCTACACCGGAAATGACTTATTCGATGGTAAACTGATGCATGGTAAATTAGATTTAGAAAATAACACCCTTCTAGTTTACGGTATAGTCGATGCACCATATGGTTCTATGATCGTTGATGAAAAGAAAGACCATTACTTTTATGTGACCAAAGTCGATCACGATGAAAGCATCAATGTCACAGTCAAAACTGTTGAAGACGGTAAAGAAAATATTTACACCAGACAAGGAACTCTTTTCACCTTGGATAGCGATGTCAAAGAAGTTAAAGTCATCAAGGTCGAAGATAAATACTTTTTAAGATTACCAGAAGAAAAAGCTAATTGAAGAAAGCTTCATCTATCGCCTCTAAAAGCAAGTAAGGCGGTAAATAAGATCGTTTGACTAAAACACCGTGCTCTTGAAAGAATTGTCTTTTAAAACCGGGATGCTTTTTCAATTTGATCTCTTCTAGAATGATAGTCGCTGGCATCAGATAAACTTCTTGAACTTTTTTAAATGAAACCAAAAAGAAACCGATCCCACCTAATTTGGTGATGAGTTCCAAATGACGAAATTGTTGTTCTCTGATCATATGATAAGGAACTTCATCATGAATGGTCTCTTTACATTCAAAATCGATATATTTTCCCTTATAAATACCGACATAATCAGTGGTGGATTTCTCTTGGAAATATGCTTCTTCAATCATTCCTTTTTTAGTTTTACTCATTTTGACAACTTTGATAGGCGTCGGTCTTTTATAAATATCAGCCAGTCCTTTTTCACGATAAAAATCGCAGCTTTTAGAAACATCGGACTCAAATGCCATGCCCATGTTTCTTTTGATCATACTATCTCTGATCCGTTCAGATTCGGTTTTGTTTTCAGTCAATCGACGGTCAACTTTTGAAGGCTTTTCCTTTTTGACAACTGCTTTTCGACCATCAGGATAATTAATGATTCTCATAACAATTTTCTCATCCTTTCTTCATCGACATCGGGATAAAATGATTTTAGAATAGCGACAGTATTCTCTTCATCCTTGATAAATTCTTGGTAAATATCAGCTAATACTTGAGCATCTGATAAAGATTCATGAGCGTTAGAATTAGATACTTCAAATAACTCCGCAAGTTTCGATAGAGATGGTGATTTGCTTTTGTTATCAGAGATCAGCGATGCTAAGTAGAGATGAAAATCAAAATAATTCTTAGCGATATGATTGATGTAATCAGATGTGAAACTTTCATCGGTGATGAAATGCTTTAACATTTTCAAATCTTGTTCACCATATGCGATAAAATTTTTCTTAGAATATGGCCTTAAAAGATTGATGATCTCTTTTAGAACCGTCTGTTTAGTCTTGCCTTTCTCTAAAAGTAAATCTTTGGTGATGCCTGTGAGATTAGAGACCACTTTTCCTATCTTATCTTTAGCCTTGATATATGATTGATAAGTGAACAGTTTTTCTTCAATAAAGAGATTATCTTTTTTTTGATAAGTCACTAATCCGATCTCGATAGGATCATGTGAAAATTGTGTCCCCTCTAAATCTAAAAAGACAAGCACTTCTTTATCTGATAACTTTTTAGATAACTGATCAAAAGCCATGATTAAAAACCTACAAATCGCATTCTTTTAATAACAGATCAGTTTTGTGAGTGCAATAAGCGTAGATTTGATTAAACTCTTCTAACTTTTTTTCGATGGAAATAAATAGTAAATACTCTAAAATCCGATAATCGTTTTGAAATAGATGCGAAAAATTATTGGTTATATCATATATATAAATCCTATCGATCAATGCAAACAGATATAAGAGCTTTTTTTGAAAAACAAAATCAGCATCAGCTAGTCCAACCATAGAGCATACCTCTTAAATTTCAGATCTGTCTTAGAAGAAAAGAGAGATGAAGATTATCAAGGAAATAACGTTATAAAAAATATAGACCAGCCATTCATAAAGAGCCAAATAATTGACTTTTGGTTTCAAGAAAATCGTCTTACCATTTTCTTCAGCTTTATCCATCTTAGCCCAAGATAACAGTTTAGGATTAAAACACGAGAACAATACTAAAAATCCTAAGACACCAATAATGATACATATCGGTAAGTAAAAAGTCTTTTCAGGACCTAAAGCTTCAGGGATAACAGTTATAAAGCAGCAGAGAATAGACGCAAAAGCAAATCCTAAAATTCCACATAAAGAAGTCAATAAATGACTCTTATAAAAGTTCAAAGACAACACATTAGAAGCGATCAAACAAATAAAACTAACCGAATAAACGACACCGATGATAAAAGAATAATTTGAATTCAGGCTCATAAACGAAAAGGATAGACCTAAAGCGCCTAAAATACCGTTGAGAAATAATGATCCATATAGCAAAATTCGATTAGGAATGCTTAATTTTGAATATATCTCATATGGATAAGAGTTGCGAAAATTGACATCTTGACCTTTTAAAGTCAAGGACTTGAAATAGACCATCAGGATGACATATACGATGAAGAAAGCTAGAGAACAAACAAATAAGCCAATAGCGATCTGTGAAAAATTCATACGTCTTTCCTCACTATTTTTTCTAAAGCAACTTTTTTATCAGAAGAGGAAAAGAAGTAAGAACCTGTGACTAAATAATCAGCGCCTGTCTCTAAACAAAGAGGGCCTGTTTTATCATCGATTCCGCCATCAACACCGATGAGATATGAAAGATTATTGTCTTTTCTAAAATTAGCTAACCTCCTGATTTTTTCAACTGATTCAGGAATAAAAGATTGACCTGAAGCTCCTGGCACAACGGACATGACTAATATCTGATCAAAATTATTGGCTAATCCTAAAATTCTGGAGACATCCGTATCAGGTGAAATAGCGATACCGAGTTTGATATATGGATATTCATCTCTTAATGATTTCAATTCACTTAACTTGTTGATAGTATTCTCATAATGAAAAGTGAAATCACTGCCACCAAGCTTTAAGAACTGCCTGATATGTCTAAATGGTTCTTCAGTCATCAGGTGGATATCGAAATTTAATTTTTGATGATAACGTTGATATAACGTTTTAAATAATTTCTCCCCAAAAGATATATCTTTGACAAACAAGCCATCCATCACATCAAAATGAACAGTTTTGATGCCAGCTTTTATCATGCAAGCAAAATCTTTAGATAGATGTAAAAAATCCGCTGATAAGATCGATGGATAAATCAAAGTTTCTTTTTCCATATATCGTTTAATTTCACCTCTTCATATATTTTACAGTAATTTTTGTAAGATTCAGCAGAAATCGTCTCAGATTCAATCGCTTTCTGCACCTGACAACCTTTAGTGTTAGGAAGATGTAGACAATCCGCAAAATGACATTTACCATAATAATCCTTGATGCCAGGATAATAAATCGTGAGATCTATCGGTTTAAAATCTTTTAATTCTAGTTGTGAAAATCCAGGTGTATCAAAAAGGAACCCGTCATTATGCGGTAATAAAATAACCTCTTTAGTAGTATGTCTACCACGCCCAGAATTGATATATAATTCATCAATTTTGCGATTGAAGTCAGGGTATAATCGATTAAGCAATGTTGATTTACCGACACCAGTCTGTCCGACAAAGGCAACTTTTTTACCTGAGATCACATCTTTCACTTTATTAAAATCATATTCATCATTCTTACCGAGATAAAACACATCATAACCGATTCTTTCATAATAAAACATATATGATTTAAACTTTTCAAATTCTGATGAAGAAGCTAAATCAACTTTCGTGACTATGATCTTGACAGTGATATGTGAAGAATTGATCAGGGTTAGAAATTTATCTAATAGATATGATGAAAAATCAGGTTTTTTTAGTGAGATGACGATAAAGACAAAGTCCGCGTTAGCTAGCCTCGGACGGTGAAGAACATTTTTTCGGGGAACAATTCCAGAGATAAAACCACTTTTATCCAATAAGACTTCATCTCCTATCAAGATGTTAGAACCTTTATAAGAAATATTTCCTCGTGATCTATGTAAAGAAACCTCACGGGTTTCTACATCGAATATCTCATAGCCTAAAGAGCCAGATGATAGGACGATTTTATCACTCATTCTTATCACTCTTAGCAGCTTTAGCAGCTTTTTTTAAAGCGCGTTTTTGCCTCTTTTCAACACGTCTTGCCTCATTATCAGGTGAATGAGGATGCAAAAGGTTATAAAAGAAACTGCTTTTCTTTTTTAATAAAGAGGTGTTTCTTAAAATTCTCTCGATATCTTTGCGCATATCTTCAGCAGAAAAATATCTATCTAACGGATCTTTTTGGCAAGCTTTATATATGATAGCTTCGATGCATTCCGGTGTCTTAGGATTGAATTTCTTGATGGAAGGGAACTTGTCCTTAGCTTGCATGACAGCTACTTGAACTGGGCTTTCAGCATCAAACGGAACACGGCCAGTGATGAGTTCAAAGAAAGTGATTCCCATAGAATAGATATCACTTCTTTCAGTAGCCGGATTGGATTGTGCGACTTCCGGTGCCATATAATGAACTGAACCGATGACGAAATCAGAGCGGGTAACATGGGTTGAATTCTGGAAAGTTGCGATACCGAAATCACCTAATTTGATCGTTCCATCTCTCGTTAAAAAGATATTCATAGGCTTGATATCGCGATGAATGACACCGTGCTGATGAGCATAGATCACTGCTGAACATAGCTGATACATGATGTCACAAGCTTCTAGAAAGGAAAATTTACCTCGGACATCTAACACTTGTTTCAAAGTTTGACCTTGAACAAACTCGTTCACCATATATGGTAAACCATTATAAGATCCGACATTGACCACTTTGACGATGTTCTGATGATTCAAGCTAGCAGCTGCACGAGCTTCACGTTCAAAACGGGAAAGATTGACTTTATCAGAAGCCGTATCATCTTTCATCATTTTGACGGCGACATCTTTATCAGTGATGAGATCATGTGCTTTATAAACGATGGCCATGCCGCCTTTGCCTAAGGCGCTCTCGACTTTATAGCGGTCATCGATTATTTCATTCATTCGATTTTCTTCTGGCATATCAATTCTCCCACAAAGCGACAGCTATATTATCATTTCCACCGTGTTCCAAAGCCAAATTTTTCAGCTTTTCAGCTTTTTCTGGCACCGTTGTATCTTCTGATAAAACACGTGAGATCTCTTCTTCGGAGACCAGATTATAAAGACCATCAGAGCAAAGAAGCAAAAAGTCATAAGAATCGTTATCGATGATCTTTTCTTGTATCTGTGAAAGATCAGGATTGATACCAACAGCGTTGATCAAAAGATTTTTTTGAGGATGGGTGAGCATCTCAGCTTTATTGATCCTTCCTGTTTCAAACAATAATTCAACATAAGTCTGATCGATCGTTTGCTTAGTGAGACCTGTCTCCTTAGAGAAAGTATAGCAGCGAGAATCGCCTAAACACATCACATAGGTGCCGTTTTTGGCTTTTAAAGCGACCACTGCAGTCGTTCCCATCTCTTTATACTCTTCACCTGATAATGACATCTTATAGATTTCACGATTGCTCTTTTTTAAGCAACGATGAACAAATTTTCGAGCTGATGCGATCGAAAAAATATGACGATTGCTCGCAAATTCGATCGATAACTCATCGATGACATATTTAGAGGCGACTTCACCCTTTCGATGTCCGCCCATACCATCAGCGACAACTAGTAAAACACCATATTGGGAATAAGCTGCATAAGCAGCATCTTCATTATTTTTCCTTCTCTTACCAATATCGCTGAGAGCGATGATTTTGCTAGAGATATCCATTTTTATTCCCCCTTATGTTTAGCTCTTAATTGACCACAGGCAGCATCGATATCACTGCCGAATTCTTTTCTTATAGTAGATTTTATACCTTTTTTCAGAAGATAGTTATGAAAAGCTTTAACTCTATTGTTCGGGCTTCTTTCATAACCGTTTTCGATGACTGGATTATAAGGGATGAGATTGACATAACCGAAGGTAGGTTTTATCAAATCATACAATTCTTTAGCACAATCTAAAGAATCGTTTAAATCCTTGATCATGATATATTCATAAGTGACTCGTCTGTCATTTGAATCTTTGCTGTATTGAATGATCGCTGGAATCAATTCTTCTAACGGATAGGCGTGGTTGATCGGCATCAATTTGTTTCGCAATTCATCATTAGGGGCATGGAGAGAAATCGCTAAATTAACTTGTAAACCTTCTTTGCCAAATTTTAAAATGCCGGGAACGACACCGCAAGTTGACACAGTGATATGTCTAGCTCCGATATCGATTCCGAATGGGGAATTGATATTTCTGATAAAAGAAAGAACATTATCATAATTATCAAAAGGCTCACCAGTACCCATGATGACTACATGGGTGACACGTAATTCAGGATCTCTCGCTTTTAACAGTTTATCGAAAGCTAAAACCTGACCGAGCATCTCATGCGGTAATAGATTTCTCTTCTTTTTTAATAAACCAGAGGCGCAGAAAGCACATCCCATATTGCAACCGACTTGAGAAGAAACACAGACGGAATAGCCATAGACATAATGCATCAAGACACTTTCGACCTCTTCGCCATCTTCTAATTTAAAAAGACATTTGATCGTTCCATCTGCAGATTCTTGAACGACGGTCGGAGTCGGTAAAGAAAAATCAAATTCTTGTTTTAAAACTGCACAAAAAGCCTTGGATATATCGCTCATCTCATCGAATGAGGTCACTCTCTTTTTATAAAGCCAACTAAAAATCTGTTTAGCGCGATAGCTAGACTGATTCATCGAAATCATTTTGCTAGTCAGCTCTTCTAAAGAATAAGAATATATGCTTCTCATCAGTATGCTCTCCTCATAAGAGAAAAATAACCACCATCGGAATCATGATCAAACGGGAATAGATAGCTTTCTTTTAACACAGTGAAGTTCTTCTTTTCTCTTAAAAACATCGTGGTCACTCGTTTGCTATCAACATTTAATAATGAATGATTATAAAAGAGAAGCAAACCATCAGGTTTAACAAAATCACTAGCTTCGATCAAGCCAGAGAGTTGGCACTGATAAGAAGCTTGGAAATCGGTCTCTCTCAGAGATGGTAAAAGGGAAAAGGCAGAAGAGATCTTGCCGATTCCAGTATCTTTTCCTTCGAATAAAACGATCTGGAAATCCTCATAGGCTTCATAAGTCTTGACCAGTTCAGTTTTTGCAAATAAAGGATAATAGTTATCAGCCTGATATTTCTTCTTGATATCAAGTGCTAATCTATATGAATCATCGGAAACAAAAACCGGAGTGATTTTACCTAAGCAGGACGATAATTTCTTCGCTAAATATAAAGACATAAACGGTGATGTTTGATTGAAAGCGATAACTTTTGATCCCAAAACAAATTCATCTATTTTAGAAAGATAATAAGCGAATGAAAAATCTAGTGGAATAGCATCTAAAGAAGCTGATTTGATCTCATTCTTAACAGCTTGCTTATCTATAGCTCGATAGATGTATTCACTCGAAGATAAACGGATTTTAGATAATAATGGTGATTCGATCTCATCATTCTTATACGGCAGATAAAAAGAAGCCGCTTTAGAATGCAAAGAGATAGCGATCTTTGGTGCCATCTCAGTTCCAAAATCAGCTACAAAACTGCGCAACAAAAATTCTGGAACATTAAGAATTAAAGAATTATATAAATACGGATGCCTCTTGATCTCATCGCTTAATAAATGAGGTTGCTTAGAAAGCTTAACTATCATCGTAAAATCATTCTTATCGGCGTTTAATCTTAACAACGTCTTACAATTAAGATATTGTTCGTAGATATCTTCTTCATCGGCTTTTTTAAATCTCAAAAGATATAAAACGATCAAAAACAAAAAAGCCTCTTTTGATTTGCTCTGATAGTGTTCAAGAGTATCAGCTAAGGCAAAATCTAAAATAAAATAATTTCTTAAGATATCAAGCGTGATCGAAACAAAGTTCTTCTGATCGATAGCAGCGATTTTTTCATTCACAAAAATTTTGAAAAAAACTTTGCGAAAAGGTCGATGTTGATTGATGATTTTATCCAGTGCAGTATTGAGTTGTGAAAAATAAAACATTTCGTTCTGAACAGCTCCTAACAAGTAAAATTATATGCTATTAAAGCTTGTTTTTTAACTAAATTTTACTGAAAGAGTCGATCGATTTGTTCATTGTTTTGCTCAGTGATCGGTTCAAGTAAGACGTCTCATCAATCCACTTGTTCAATTCATCGATGATTTTGTCATAAGCCTGAACATCTTGACTAGCTAATTCATCAGAATGATCGATGAAGAAATTAGAGACCAGATAGTCTCTTCTTTCTAACATCTTTTTTAATGAACTGATCTCTTTGACAGACAATCCTTTATTCTCAAAATAGGACAGTATTTCAGCTTGGCTTTTCCCTTGGAATTCTTTCACTAGTCTATCGCTTTCAGATAAAGCTAAGTCGACTTCTTCAGACCCGTGTCGATAATTATCATTTCTTAAGCTCTGAACATATAAACTTGTAGCTTTAAAAGCTGTATATAAAGCATATTGGCTCACCTGTAAATATTCACCTGTCAAAAGACCGATCTCTTCTTCATGTGTCATGATTCACCTCTTTTATCTTAATGATACTAAAAAAACTGCAAGCTTTTGACCTGCAGTCCTTTTTCATCTGATAATAAATTATTCAGCGGAAGATTTAACTTCAATAACCTTTTTGCCTCTATAGAAACCACAATTAGGGCAAACGCGGTGAGGTTGGATTTGTGCACCACAATGAGAACAAGATTGAGTATTGGTAGCTTTTAAAACAAAATGAGTTCTTCTCAATCTCTTAGCGGTGACACCAGTTCTTCTAAAAGGTACTGCCATATGCTTATCCTCCGTATCAATCTAAAATATGCTGAAAACAGCATTGAGTATTATATAACTAACAACGTTTTAAAGTAAATGTTTTTTTATTAAATTTTACCTCATATCACTTATACCATAAAATTCTCGCCTTCTCATAACCACCGATTTTGAAAATAAAGTCAAATGTAAATGAAAGCCCTTTTTTTCTACAAACAAAATAGTGATCAAATCAGCATAGTCAAAGAATTCTGTGCCTAAAAATTATACTTTTATGCCAATTATTTGAAATGTAAGCGTTTTTAAACTAATGTTTTTGTGGTTTCTTAACAAGGAGGAAACATGTATGAAAAAAGTATTATTACCCTTATTATCTCTCTTAGCTGTAAGCGGTCTTACAGCCTGTGGAAACACAACACAAAAAGCTGAATTGATCGATTCTTATGCCTATTCAGAAACCTACACCAACGCTTATGGTGGATGGGTTGCTGATGCTTATCAAGTTCAATTCTACGAAGGTGGTCTTTATGAGATGATCTACACTTCAGTCAATTATGGCTATGGCATGGTCATGGCTTCAACTGCCAGTATTCGTTACGGCACTTATACTAAAGGAGCCTCTGAAGATGGTGTCACTGGATATGATCTCAATAAAGCGAGTGAATTCCTCATCAATTCTTATTCTACCGCCGGTGGTTTTTCTATAGCTATAAACACCGCTGATAAGGATCAGGTTTACCCAGTTGAATTACCTGCTAAAACCCAAGGTGAAAAGAACATGGCTCAGAACAAAGAAGATGTTCTTAACAGCGATTATGCTACCGGTTTTAAAATTTATGCCGAAGATAGTAAAAACGTCTTCTCTTTCACTGATCCGAATGAAACAGAGGAATCAAATGAAGATGGTAGCAAAGTCAAAACGACTGTTTCCACCGCTTCTGGTGATGTCTCTAAATTATTAACAAGTGATTTTAAAGATGTCAGAATCACTGATAAAACTGCGGTGCCAGGAAGCATGGGCGAAGGTTCTTATGACGCTAAAATTGATATAGTCATCACTTACACTGATGATAAATACGAATATTTCTCAACTAATGTTCAATACGGATATTCGCAAATATTAGCAACCACCATTGTTTATAATCAAGGCACCTATACTCAAGACGCACCGGTTGATGGCTATACCAAGACCACTTTAGGCACTGCTAGTGATGTCTTATTAAATTCCTATTCTAAAGCAGGTGGTTTTAATATTCAGATCAATACTGGAGATAAAAATCAAGTTTATCCGACAGAATTACCTGCTAAAACCCAAGGTGAAAAGAACATGGCTCAAGGCAAAGAAGATGTCATCAAAGCTTATGGTCAAGAATATGTCTGCTACTTCAAAGATGGTGCTGCTGAAATGTCTTTAACTGATCCTAACGCTTAACGACTATAAATTAAGGTGATTTTATATGAAAAAGAGAAAAGTCTCTTTGAAAGCAGCGATCATCACAACTTCAATAGGTGGAATCTTATCTGCTGCTTTGATTGTAGGAACAATATTTGCTTATCAATATCAAAACCTGCTCGATGTTTATCTCACTAGAAGTGATTATACTGCTAGTGAAGCATCCAAAAAATTGTGTGAAGAAGTCGCTGATGAAGGCACTGTCTTATTAAAGAATGAAGATAATGCTTTACCATTAGCAGCTGCTGAGACTAATGTTGCATTATTAGGTCAGAATTCAGTTGATTTCGTCTATGGTGGCTCTGGTTCAGGATCAGTTGATACAGCTAATGCACCGACTTTAAAGAGCGCATTTGAACGAGAAGGCTATAAAGTCAATGAAACATTGTGGAATTTCTACACTTCTGGCGCTGGCAAAGGTTATCGTAAAAAGACTCCCGATCAATCTGGAAAGGGTGACTTTGCTGTCAATGAAGTTCCACAAAACGTCTACACTGATAAAGTGATAAGTTCCTTGAAAGACGATGATGTAGCCGTTGTCTCTTTAGGAAGAAGCGGTGGAGAGAGCGCCGATATTCCGACTGCTGATTTAAACACTGGATATACTTATTTACAAATCGATCAAAACGAACGTGACTTATTAAAATTAGCTTGCGATAATTTTGACAAAGTCATTCTTGTCATCAACACTAATAATCCGATCGAACTAGATGTCTTAGAAGATCCTGCATACGAAAACATCAAAGCTGCCCTTTGGATTGGCGGTGTTGGTCAAGAAGGTATGTATGCGATTCCTAATATTTTAAAAGGCGATGTCAATCCTTCAGGAAGATTAGTCGATACTTATGCCTATGATTCAAAAAGCGCTCCTTCAATCCAAAATTTCGGAGATTACAACATCACTAACAGCAATGTCGACAGAGGAAATAAATACTTAGTCTATGGTGAAGGTATCTATGTCGGTTATAGATATTATGAGACCAGATACGAAGATAGAGTCCTCGGACAAGGAAATGCTGGTGATTATGACTATACTTCTGAGGTCCAATATCCATTCGGATATGGTCTTAGCTATACAACTTTTGAATGGTCTAACTTCTCAGTGACTGAAAGCGATGATAAAAAATCATTTGATGTCACCGTTCATGTCAAAAACACCGGTGATAGAGCCGGAAAAGATGTTGTTGAACTATATGCGCAAAAGCCATATACAAAAGGTGGAGTAGAAACTTCATCTGTCGAATTAGTCGGGTTCAGCAAAACTATTGAATTAGCTAAAGATGCTGAAACCGATGTCACTATCACCGTCGATAAAAAAGATTTGACCTCTTATGATTATCAAACAGCTAAAACTTATGTCTTGACTCCAGGTGATTATTATTTATCCGTCGGTAGAAATGCTCATGATGCTTTAAACAATATTCTCGCTTTGAAGGGAAAGACCACTGCTGATGGCATGGACTATGATGGTAACAGCTCTTTTGCAAAAGTAGCATTCAACCAAGAAAGCACTGATTCAACTACTTATAGCACCTCAGACACAGGTACAGAGATCACAAACCTCTTTGAAGATGTAGATATAAACTATTATTCTGAATCTGAATACAAATATTTATCCAGAAGTGATTGGAGAGGTACATATCCAACAACTTATTCTAATGGCTCATGGAATGCTAGCCAAGATCTACTTGATGACTTACCATTTTACGATGTAAACACTGATACTGAAGATGATGAAGCGATCAATAATTTCACATTCACTCAAAACAGCACATCTACTTCATATTCAGTCAAAGATTTAATCGGTGTTCCTTATGATGATCCAAAATGGGATGACTTAGTCAATCAATTATCTTATTCACAGATGACTAGACTCATCAGATTAGGCGGTTATTCTACCATTCAAATCGACAAAATCGGTTTGCCACCTACTCAAGATAAGGATGGACCTAGCGGTGTTTCTGGAACATTAGTCAGCGGTGTCAGTTCAATGGCTTGGCCGGCTGAAGTGTTGATGGCTTCCACTTGGAACGTTGAACTGATCCATGATTTAGGTGTCTTATTTGGTCAAGATACCATCTCAATCAATGTCGCTGGTGTCTATGGCCCTGGTGCTAATATCCATCGTTCACCATATTCCGGTCGTAATTTTGAATATTATTCTGAAGATGCCCATCTCTCATATGAGATGGCAAAAAGTGAAGTCGAAGGCTTGAGATCCAAAGGTGTCATCACTTATACCAAACACTTCTTCTTAAACGATCAGGAAACCAATCGTTATGGTGGTGCGATCTTCGCTAATGAACAAGCTATCCGTGAAATCTATACCAAAGGCTTTGAAGGTGCAGTCGAAGGTGGAACCAATGCCTTGATGGCTGCTATGAATAGAATCGGTTCTCGTTGGATCGGTGCTCATAGAGGTGCGATGACCGAATTGCTCAGAGATGAATGGGGATTTAAAGGAATGGTCATCACCGACCAAGCCAGTGTCTCTGCAATGTTCTATCAAGATATCGTTTCCGGATTATGGGCTGGCACAGATATTTGGTTAAACACCAATCAAAGCAACTGGCAACTCACTGATTATCAAAACGATAAAACCATGCAATATTACATCCATCGCGCTGCTAAAAACATCTGTTATGCGATCACTAATTCCTGGGCAGTCGATGAATCATATAAAGTCAATGATTCTGGTGATCTGATCGCCAGTACAGCCTGGACATTCCCGTGGAGACCTGTCTTGATCACTGTCGATTGTCTTGTCTTCGTCTTATCATTAGGTGGAATTGGTTATTGCTGGTTGATGTACATCCTCAACAAGAAATCCAAGAAAGATCAACCAGAAGACAACGCTTAATAACTCCTTGTTATAAGAAAAAGGTACCTGTTTAAATAAAACGGGTACTTTTTTACTTTAAAAAAGCGCTTTCTTGTGCTATATATTCTATTAGAGCTATGAAACTTAGAATTGCATTATTAGAAGATGAAGAAGCTGAAAGAAAGATCACTGAGGAGTTTCTTTCTCGCTTTTCTAAGGAAAACGATATCGGATATGAGCTCACTGCTCTCAGTAAATCCGATGAGTTTTTAAAACTGGATTTTAATAACTATGACTTAGTTCTTCTAGATATCATTCTGAATGAACAAGTCAATGGTATCGATGTCGCTAAGAAAATAAGATTAACTAACCCAGATATTCCGATCATGTTCATAACTAAAACTGCTCAATTTGCAGTAGATAGCTATGATGTCGATGCTATCGATTATATCTTAAAACCACTAAGCTATTTTGAATTTTCATTAAAAATCAAAAAAGCCCTCAAACGCATCAATAAAGAAAGTGACAAAATCCTGACTTTTAAATCAACTGATGGAATCATCACCCTGAAAGAAAACGACATCCTTTATTTCGAGATCATCAAACATTATTTATATATCCATTTAAAAGATAAAACCCATATTGTCAGAGGCACCATGAAGGAATTATCAGCAACTATCTCTAATAAATTTGCTCGCCCATCTAATTCCTTTTTAGTAAACTTAAAATATGTGAAAGAGATCAATAAACAAGAAGTTATACTCACTGATAGCGATAATCGCATCCCTTTGACTAGGATGTATAAAGACAGTTTCTTATTAGCTTTTAGCTCATATATAAATTAAAATCATGAACTCGATTTCATTTTATGCGTTCAGATGGACGCTTCTGATCATAGAGACTTTGCTCGCTTCTTTTTTATTTTTCTACAAGCTGGAGAGAAGAAAGCATTTTATTTTAAAATTAATAAGTGGTTTTATAATTTTAGCAGGTATTATAGCTGGTCTCACTTATTTTGAAAATTATTTTTTTGAAGCCGTAAACTACAATAATGTCGCGATCATTTTCACTTCTTGTTTCTGTTATATACTTCTTTTTGGCGTCATCTTTTTATGGATGTTAATCCTCTTTAAAGGCGGACCATATGAATTGTTTTCTAATTATTTAAAAGCTTATTCCTTAAGACAGTTTTCTTTTTCGATCTATATCTTGATCGTCGAAGGATTCAATCCTAGTTTGAACTTTCTTGATATCTCACACATCACGGTCGCTAGCGGATTCCTTTATGTTGGCACTTATCTATTTGTCTATCTCATTTTTGGCATTCTCTTGCTCAAAAACATCATCGATTCATCACTGAACAAGTTAGATAAACCCTTGTTCTTTTTCTACAGTATAATCATCTTATTTAATATCATCCTCAGCTCTATCTGCGAATATTTCAGCCGTGATAACAGTCTCATGTACATCATGGCGATGATCTCAGAGCTTTTATCTCTCACTCTGATCATCTCTTTTGATAACTTTGTCAAACGAAACAATGATCTGAAGATTGATAATTACATCGCTTCAAGACTATTAAAACAGCAAGAATGGCAATATAAATATGCTAAAACCAATATGGAAGCTTTAAAGATTAAAGCTCATGATTTAAAACATCAAGTGAGAATTCTGAGACAAGGCGGAAAAGAAGCCGAAGAATTGTTGAATCAATTAGATGATGATATCAGCGCCTATAATGAAATCATAGTCACTGATAACCAGGTCTTAAATATCATCTTGCAAGAAAAATGGTATTATTGCAAAAAACACGATATCAAGCTGACGATGAATGTCAATCCTAATGCCTTTAAAGAAGTGTCTAACACTGATTTATATACACTAGTAGGAAATATCCTTGATAACGCAATCGAAGCCGTCATGCAAATTCAAAACAAAGAAAAGAGAATCATTTCTGTAGATGTCAGTGATAAACAGCATTTATCTAAGATTGTCTGTTACAACTATTTCAGCGGTGATATTCAATACGATCAGAATAATAAGTCCTTTAAAACTCATAAAAGCGACAAAGTCAATCACGGACTAGGAATCAAAAGCATCGAATTATTAGCTCATAAGTATGATGGAATATCAGAGATTACAATCGATGATGATGTCTTTACAATCACAGTTTCAATACCTGATAAAGAAAGCTAGTGTTATCTCGCATTCATCTTTTCATAATGATGATCGGATAAGGACCTCCTTGTTCGTCTGTTTCTTTTCTTTCTATATCTTTGAAACCTAATTTTAAATAAAAGGCATGCGCCTTATGATTCTCTTCATTGACGACTACTTTCTCGACACCATATCTTTTAATAGCCTGATTGACAAGAGAAGAGCCGATGCCTTTATCTTGTTCTTTATCATCGATAAAAAGCATCTCTATTTTCTGTTCTATAACCCCTAAAAAACCGACAGCTTTTTCATTTTCATAAGCTACTAACAAGTGAGAGACACTGGAGATAGCCTCAGGTACATACTTTTCAACCCTAGAGATCTCATCATCGCTTAAAAAAGTATGACTAGTCTTTACTGATCTTCTCCAAATTGCTAATAAGTCAGCGATAAGATCTTTATTAAGGCAAATAATTTCTTGAATTTTAATCATCAGTTTTCAACAAAATTATACCAAAAAAGGGCTGAGCTTTATCACCCAACCCCTTTGTTTTTAACCGAATGAATGTCTAGTTCTGTTCTTGTTCAGTTTCTTTCTCTTTTTTATGATAGAAGAGTGTGAAACCAGCCCAGACAAGAGAACCACCGATCATCACGACATCAATAGCAGCTAAAGTTGGAATCCACCAAGCAAATGGAACATTGATACTTGCTTCACCGATCGGGAAGACCATTTCATCTTGAGAATGATCATAGGTTTGTGAATAGTATCTAGTGTTACAAATAGTGTAGATAACGTTCTTAGCAGCTTGCTTTGCGCAATAGACTTCAGTAGGATTGCTTCTGTCTAATTTACTCCTGTTATTACCGACATTAGGATTGAGCCAGATGTCATTTCCACCTCTGACACCAACGTGGCAATTCATGTTACCGCCGCCATCGCACCAGTCAGTTAAGACACAACCTCTGAATCCCCATTCATTTCTTAAGATATCAACGAAGATACCGTTGTTAGCACCAGTCCAAACACCACCTAAAGAACTGAATGAAGACATGACAGCATTACATCCACCTTCTTTGACAGCAAGTTCGAAAGCTTTGAAGTAATTTTCACGTAAGTTTTGTTCAGTCATCCAAGAGTTTTGATTACGAGAGTTTTGACCAGGTTCTGTCGGACCAAAGTGTTTAAGGAAGCAATAGACACCATTAGCCTTAGCACCATCGATAGTCTGAGCACCTAATTTACCACTTAAGACTGGATCTTCTGAATACATCTCATAGTTTCTACCATTGAATGGTGAACGATGGAGATTGACAACAGGAGCATACCATCCTTGTAAATCAGTATTTTTTCCTTCAGCACCCATTGATAAGCCGATCTGTTTTGCAAGACGTTTAGAGAAGGTTTGACCGATTAACGTTTGATTAGGATAAGCAGTCCACTCACCTGAAGTGACACCGGTCTGGGTGTTACTATTGAATCCAGCAGGACCATCAAAGTCATAAGCACGAGCTTTACCGATAGATTCAACAGCTGGAGAACCAAAGCCGGAATCCTCAACTATTTTACAAGCATCATTGGCACTTAATTGATCGACAAGTTGATCAAGCTTTTCAGAATCATAATTAGCACCGATTTCATTGATGAGTTCATCGTTATATGCAAGAGGACCTGTTTCAGTGAAGTTCTTGCCATTTAATTCTTCTAATGTAGCCTTACTACCATCTTTACGAGTGTGGAGATAGAGACCATT
Organism: uncultured Bacillota bacterium; assembly: GCA_949284445.1. Classification (GTDB taxonomy): domain Bacteria; phylum Bacillota_I; class Bacilli_A; order RFN20; family CAG-288; genus Enterosoma. The sequence continues at coordinate 63,763 of CASDVP010000007.1, read as the reverse complement.
ATTTTGATCGAGAGTAGGCATCTCTGTTTGATCAAAACCGGTGTTACTATAATTATTAGCTTTAGAAACTTCATTAGAATTAGAAGGCTGTCCTTGAGCTTTAGGTAAGTTAGCAAAATTATCAGCTCTAGATAAATAATCGACTGGTTGACTGAAAACAGTACTTCCATCGATAGGAACTCCAGCGATTGCATCTGCACCAGTGAAACGATTGGTGACTTCATTACCGGTTACCGGATCGGTATCATAGACGATATCATTCTTGACTTCGAACTTTAAAGAATTGATACCATTGCCATCTGATGTCATCGTCTTAGCTTCATGAGAGTTATCCATAAAGTTAAGAGAATATTCACCAGCATCTAATTCCCAAGTTGCAGCATCATTATCATTAGCATCATAAGCGTCATAAGAAGCTAAATCATATGCGGTGAATGACATAGTGATCTCAGTTTGAGATTTACCAGCAGGAACACTGGTTGACTTAGCAAAATCGACTAACTTTGTGACTGGTTTTTCAATTTCACCTTTAGTGTATGGCGCATTGACATAGAGTTGAATGACATCAGCACCATCAACAGCACCGCTGTTATGACAGCTGAAAGAAAGTTCCACTTCTGTATCTTTGCTTAATTCAATCGGCTTTGTATCATTATAACCAGAGACATCATATTCTTCACCATCGATAGTCATACTATCGAGATTCCAGTCAAAATCAGTATATGATAAACCATATCCGAACGGGAATTGGATAGCAGCTTTATAACCATTTTCGTCGTTAGCATATCTTGTCTCATAGTATTTATAACCATAATAGATATCTTCTACATAGGTGACATGATCTCCACTTCTAGCATAATTATTAAATGTCGGATCAGAAGTCAAATCATATGGATAAATATCAGTTGTACGACCTGAAGGATTGATATCACCTTTTAAGATACGAGGAATAGCTAAAGCACCAGATTGACCAGTGAGACCGACTAACAAGCAGGCATCGATATCATATTCGTCTAAGAAACCTAATTCCATTTGATTGGATGTGTTTAATAAGACGATGACTTTATCAAAATTCTCACGACAATTTTGAAGCAAAGCTTCTTCTTCAGTAGTGAGTTCAAGATAATGTCTATCATTATCACGAGATTGATGAGCTTTATTCTGATACATCGGAATTTCGTCGACGTTTTCACCAGAGACTCTAGAAAGAACAACAATTGCAGTATCAGAATAGTCAATGGCATTTGCCCATAACTCATCACTATAATCGCTTAGAGATGGCTCTCTGAAGGTCATACGTTCACCATTGCCAGTGCCATATCCACCATTAAAAGAATCATAGCTATTATAGAAATCAATCAATTCGCTATTATAGTCGATATGTTCTTTTTCAAATGCATCTAACAAAGTGACCTTCTTATTCTCATTGATAGTAGAAGCACCACTACCAATACCAGAGAGATGGAAGCCTTGATCAGTAGCTCTCCAACCGAAGATATTCACTTTGTCGGTATTGATTGGTAAAGCATTGTCTTTATTTTTAAGAAGAACAACACCTTCTTCAGCAACTTCTTGACAAAGTTGATCAGATAATTTAGCAGATTGTTTGAATTCTTCAGTTTCGAAACTGACACCAGTACCACACAAGAACGTGGTGATCATAGGTGCATAATAAGCTGCTACACATGTGCCAGCTATAAAGGCGATTGATAATACACCAGCACCGATGAGTTGAGCTATCCTACCAGGCGTAAGTTTATTGAGTTTTAATTTCATGTATTTTAGCTCCTTTAAATAATTTTAAGCTCCAAAATCAACAGATAAATAGTCTAAGTTGAACGCACAGCTGCCATTGTGGCAATTTGTATATTCACTAGCAACTACAAACTTAACAACATTGAGTCCTTCTTTAACTTCCATTGTTCCAAAGTTAACTGTCTTCCAGTTAGTCCAAAGCATAGCATTGACACCACCGACATCTTCAGGAGTTCCACCTTCAAGGATGACATCATCAGGAACATTAGCTACAGTACCATTAAGTGTCACTGTGACAGTTTTATTAAACTGCATATCGCCCATTTCTTCAGGAGTCCAGTTACCATCATCTTTAACTAGATAACCGCTTGCGGCGGAAATAGAAATATCAGCAGTAGTAGCAACTTCACTTCTGAAATAGAACTCAATGACGTTACCATTCTTTAAGTCACCTAAGTATGCTTTTCCACTTGCATATTCAGCATCAGCCACTCCAGATACAGCACGAATGGTACCATTTTTACTCGGTTCAGTTAAATAGCCTGAGTCTTCAGATAGTTTTAATCTTACGAAATTATTATCTTCATCGGTTGGTTCAGTATAGAGGATATTTTCGCCTTCAATCTTATAACCGTTGATGACTCTGATATCGAAGGTATCAGTTTGATTCTTATAACTGACAGTGACAGGATAAGAGGCTTCTGCACCATCTAATTCAACAGTATCACCATCTTTGATTGTTTTACCGCCGACTGTTAAGGTGTATTCATCAGTGCTCAATACTTTAGGTTCATCCTGATGTTCGATAGTAGCTGTGACTTCTAAGCCGGTGAAGTCATAGGTGCCACCACGTGCGAAGACGGTGCTGATAGGATCTTTAGTGATCTCTAATTTGGTGCAAACGATCGCATTGACAGTGATAGCTTGAGTAGTAGATTTATCTTCATAAGTGAGCGTAACGGATGTATCACTCGGAGTTAAAGGACCATCTGGTGCGACTTTGATGCGATAATTGTTAACCTTTTCAGTGGAATCATCACTGTAAGTAGCAGTGACTTCCATACCTGATTTATCGAATTCTTCTCCTTCTAAATAAGTGGTTTTGGTGGGTGCTTTAGTGACTGCGATGGATTCTAAGATCTTTTCAGTTTGACCACCCCCCCAACTGTCGAACTAGTTTTGGTACAAGAGATCAATGAAGTAGCAAATGACATACCGAATACTAGCGATAAAGCGACTAAGCCTAATGCTTTTTTCTTCATGTAAATAATTTCCTTTCCATGGTTTGAATAAGCGTTGAAACCCCTTTCTTGATTATTCTAAATCAATGATTGGGCACAGTCAACTTAAAAATAATTAAATTATATAAAGAATGCACTTTTGACAATCTGTAGTATTTTTAAAGGGATTTAAACTAAAAAAGGAACGTTTTATAATCTGAAGTACGTCCTATTTATAAAATATGAAATGATAAAAGCGATTACTTTTTATCGCTTAAATCATACTGATTTCTATCTATATCAACATTATAAACGACATTTATCAGAGTCTTATTTCTTTCTGAAGTCGTAAAGTTATCATTAGTCAATTCTAATGATTCAAGCATGCCGACTTCGTTCATGATTATCTTCTCGTTGACCAGTCCTTCTTCTTTATCATTTTTAAAAGGATAATCGTCGAGATGATAGAACAATTTATCTTCTTTAATATCGATATACATATCGAATTTAGCTATTGAGATAAAGAAATCAGCATAATAAAGACCACCAGAGACACCATCTATTTGATTAGAGGAATAAAAAATCTTATCGATTCGAGATTGAATGAGGCTTTTAGGTGTTTCAGTCACCTCTTGATAGATGCTGATCTCTTCAGGATTGTTTAGATCTTTATAACCTTCTTTATATACAGTAGTGGTGTAAACATCGTTGCTTTCATCAAATTCGGTTTCAGCAACAGTCAGATTCACATACATCTGACTATCTTGATCAAAGAGATGGTTTTCTCCTGAAAAGGTTTCTTTAACATAGGAAAAGTAATCTTCAGTGCTAGTCAAATCAGCGACGAATAAAATATCGCTCTTTCCTAACTCTTCTTGTTCTTTTCTCGTCTCTAAAATAGATGAATAATTCAAAGAGATGGTTTTAGTGAATCCTTTAGCTTTTTCTAAGCTGCATCCGCTCAAAAAATCGGAGATATCTTGTCGGATATCATTGTTACAAGAAGATAAAAGTAAAAATAAACTGACTAATAGATAAGTTTTCTTCATATTTAAGAATAAGAATAGGTTGTTTTCACATTCACTGTCTTTTCTTTGCTATCGCTTAAAGGATTCTGACTCTTGATAGTTTCTTCGATGAGCAACCCTTCTGAATTATAAACTAAAGTGATATCAAAACGGGCATAGATCTGAACTTCGGAATAGAGGAAATTGTCCGGATCGGTTAAAACGTGATAAAAGACTAAATTCTTAGATAAACCTTTGACATAAAAGACTAAATCATCGTCTCTCATTTCAAATTTTAAGGAAGTGCGAGTATCATAATCCCATAAAAGACGACTGATGATTTTAAAATACCCGTATTGAGAAGTATCTATAGACTCCGAAATATCTTCTTTTGGATAATAAGTCTCTTCATTGAGCAAAAGCGGAGTTCTTAATATATATGAATACCCAGTATCACCTAAGATGCCTTGAGGAACTTTATAACTATTCTCTGGTTCTTCAAAGCTATCAAAGCGCGAAATATTACCTTCAACGCTGAGAGAATACTCAGTGCTTGTCACCTCATTCAAATTCTTAACAGCTTCTTTTGAAGCTTCTAAAGCTTCGATTCCACTATCAGAGCAAGAAGCTAAGGTGAGAAAAGGCAAAGCGAGTAACAATAATAATTTATTCGTTTTCATAACTGAGCCTCTAATACAACCTGATATTCATGCCAGTTTCAGTGATCATAGCTTTAGAAACATCGATTTCAAGAGATACTTCTTTGTTGATCTCTAAAGGTTTGTCTACTTTCATATAGATATATTTATCGAGTGAATTTAATTTGATCTTGGCAAATAAAGCTGATTCAAAGTTTAAATTATCAATCACAGTCCCTTTTATCGAATTTGATGAATGAGTCAGCTTATAAGCATCATGAGGAACTTCGACCTTAAATTCTTTGCTGAACACTCTTGTCCCTAAGCCTTGTATCAATTTATTAGAGATGATATCAGTCAATAAAGAATAGCACTCATTTTCGATCTTAAAGAAGAAGACTAATGACGCTCTTTCGATAGCTTCTTTTCGTTTGGTTTCCAAAACTTTCAAGCGTTTTTGATGTTCTTTAGATAAAACTTTTTCACCGTTTATCTGACGAGCATATTCTTTCTTCTTTTCAGTGATCTCTTTCTTTAAAAGAGTGATCTTTCTTCTTGAAGAAGCATTCAAAGAAGAAAGTTTAGATTCATAATCCATCGTCGCTCCATTGATAGCTAAATTCAAAGTGTTTTCTTTTTCAGTCTGCAAATTATCTTTGAAGATATGATATTCATCCTTACGTCGCTTGAGAGCATCTACGTCTTTATTATTCTGTTTGAATTCATTATATTCTTTGATCTCAAGCTCTTTCTTCTGATCGAATAATCGATCATTATCAGCTTTAAGCTTTTTCTTTAACACATTAAATTTAAGTTTGAGTTCTTTAGCTCCTTTTTTATTCTCAGCTTTGATCTTTTTGATTTCAGCTTTATTTTTAGATATAAATTCTTGCAATTGTTTATTCGAGTCAGCTTTCTCTTCTTCAGTCAGTTCACTGAGAGCTAATCTCTGTTTTTCATACTCATTATTTTCTAATAAGATCTGAGCGTCCATATACTGAGTAGCTGCTTTGATCTTATCATCTCTAAGCTGGGTAAATTCAGAAAAATCTCCTTTAGAAATAACGGTTTGGTAATTATAAAAAGCAGCTTTATATTCATCATATTCTTTAAGAGGCTCTATTATTACTTCATCATCTTTTTTAACAGTTATCTCAGAATAATCAAAAGATAACTTTGCCTCTTTTCCAATCTCTAAATCCTCATCTAAAACAGCGAAAAAGACACGATTATTAAGGCATAGATGATATAGTTTAATTCCGTTTAGAACTTCTTTATCAACAACTTTGACATCAGTTCCTTTTTCATCTATTCTAAAAGCATCCACAGGAATTATAAGCTTAGCATCAGAAGCATTTTTACCTTGTAAAACCTCTGGAAGAGGTAAGCGGATATTTAATAATTCAAGTTCTTTTTCTGATAATTTAACATCGAAAACATTTTCTTTTGGAAGTCTTGGAGTAATAGTTTCTTCCGTCTCTTTATCAAAGAAATAAGTGTGTGATAAATCGAATCTCACATAGGCGACATCATCGGCTTTGAGATCATCGATCCTATCTGTTTTGATGATCATCTGTCCTTTTTCTGAAACTATTGAATCATCATCGTCGCTAAGCTTAGCATAGATCAGTGCTTCAGATCCCAATTCTTCAAATCTTGAAATCTTGACTTTGATAGCTAAGGAATCAGCTTTATCTGTCAGATGCACGTGCTCGCATCTGATACCTAAGATGATCGGATGCTTTCCATCTAAGTAATCCGGATTGACTTTTATCAATTGATTATAAGAAACTTTTAATCGCACATTTTCATTTTCAAATTTGATGATGATATTTTCGTCTTCTTTAAGCAATGTGCAGTCAAAGAAATTCATCTGAGGTGTTCCGATGAATCCAGCGACAAAGATATTAGAAGGGTAATCATATAAATTCTTAGGAGTATCAACCTGTTGAATGCGACCGGCTTTCATGACGACGACTCGATCTCCTAACGTCATAGCTTCGACTTGATCATGAGTGACATAGATGAAAGTCGTCTTCAACTTCTGATGCAGTTTGGCAATCTCAGTTCTCATCTGAGTTCTCAACTTAGCATCAAGGTTAGATAAAGGCTCATCTAAAAGCATGACTTTAGGATCCCTTAATATAGCTCTTCCTAAAGCTACACGCTGCCTTTGACCACCAGACATCGCACGAGGCTTACGATCTAGATATTCTTTGATTCCTAAGATATCACTAGCCCATAAAACTTTTTCTTGAATCACATCATCAGGAACATGTCTCAGCTTTAAACCAAAAGCCATATTTTCATAGACGGTCATATGAGGATATAAGGCGTAGTTTTGGAAAACCATAGCGATATCTCTATCCTTGGGTTCGACATCATTGACGATCTGGTTATCGATATATAATTCACCAGCCGTGATCTCTTCTAGGCCAGCAATCATTCTTAAAGTTGTCGATTTACCACAACCTGATGGACCGACAAAAACGATGAATTCACCATTTTTGATATCGAGTGAGACATCGTTGACTGCTTTTGTTCCGTTAGGATACACCTTGTAAATGTGTTCGAGCTTTAAACTTGCCATAAAAAATACCCTCCTAATACTCTAATAAGGCGATGCTATATGGTGGAAGTTCTAATTCACCATTTAAATATGTCGCCTTTTTATTAACATCAGATAACAAAACGTGTGAGACTTTCAAATCAGTCTTATAACTCAAAGTCTGATTCATCGAAAAATTAAAGACTAATTTGACCTTCTCATCTTCATAGGTTTTATCATATGCTAAAAGATAAACATCATCATTATCGTTGACCTTCTCATCTTCTTCAGTGACTGAGATCTCACCTCTAGCTATCGACTTATAGGCATTTCTCAATAGATTAGCTTTTTTTTGATAATTCAAAATGGAATTCGGATCTTCGGATTGTTCTTTTGCTGTACCAAAATAATTTGTCTGTCGATTGCTATAGCTTGGATCATGACATTCGATATTTTCATCACCCCAATAATAATGGGTGCGATAATTGCTATCTGCGTAATCACCGCCTGGATTATTTGAAGAGCTCATCCCGATTTCATCACCGTAGTAAGTGAAACTAGAACCGTTGCACATCGCTAATAATCCTAATTGCATCTTAGTACGTCTGATATCACCGCTTTGTGTCAATCTATTCATATCATGATTATCTAAAAATGGTGCTGCAATTTTAGTATCACAAGAAAGCATCTCTAATTGCCCATTTAAATATTTATCTCTATGCATGCCTTCAAATCCAAAACTATTCGTGATGAATGATGAAGGGTAGGCACTGGACATCGGAAAATAAAAGAAAGAATCGATCTCGGATTTGGAATATTCTTTAATAATGCTTTGACTATCCCAAACTTCAGCGACGATATAAGTGTCTTTAATAGTCTGACAATACTTTTTAAAGTTGTTTAAGACTTCGATATTCCTACTAGTATCATTCAAGTAATAATACTTAGCAGCATCGAGCCTGAACCCATCTACACCTAAATCTAAATAATATTTAAAGACTGTTTCAACAAGATCATAAGTCAGTGGATTATCATAATTGAGTTCTGGCATATCAGAAGAAAAATTAGCTTCATAATAGAATGGATTAGCACCTGCTCTATAATACGTTTTACCGCTCTGTTTGGCTTCTTCTAAAGTATCATAGAAAACATATAAGTCTGAATACTTCTTCTCTTCGTCTGTCATCTCTAGACCATTGATCTCTTTTTGATGCGCTAAAAGAGATTTCTCAAACCACTTGTTATAATAACCGGTATGATTTAATGGCAAATCTAAAATCACTTTCATCTCAGATGCATGAGCAGTATTGATAAGCGTTTTTAAATCATCAATCGTTCCGAAATCTTCGTCGATAGCAAAATAATCGTTGACATCATATTTGTGATAAGAATTAGATTCAAAAATAGGCGTTAGATATAAACCTGTGAATCCTAACTCTGAAAGATATGAAATCTTCGAAGTTATTCCGTTTAGATCTCCGATCCCGTCCTGATCACTATCAGCAAAAGAACTGACAAATATCTCATAATAATTGCGATATTTATCATCAATGACTTGTCTTTTAATCTCTTCTTCAAATATCTGACCTTCGATGACTGATGAAGATGCAGTTTGACAAGAGACTAAAACCGGTAATAATCCAAGTATAAGTGCTTTTCTCATCCTTTGACTGCTCCACCAGTGATTCCTTCAACATAATACTTCTGTAACCAGAAGAATAAAGCCATGATTGGGATAGCGACTACGACACCACCAGCGCAGAAAGTTGGGAACATCTGAACTCTCTGTGTCAAAGTGATCATCTGTTGTAAACCGACAGCGACTGTCATCATGCTCGGGTTTCCACCTGCGATATAAGAGGCGGTCATAAAATCACCCCAAGGTGCTGTGAAAGAGATGAGCAGAGTGTAGACAATGATCGGTTTAGATAAAGGCATGATGATTTTAAAGAAAATTGTATTCTTATTAGCTCCGTCGATCATAGCAGCTTCATCCAGTGATTTAGGTATCGTATCAAAGAATCCTTTAGCAATGTAATACTGCATCGCAGAAGAAGCGATATAGATCAGAATCAAAGAAAAGATATTGGACTCCAAATGGAATAATTGCAGTGTGAAATAGATGATGATCGTGCTTAAAAAGCCAGGGAACATACCTAAGACTAAAATCAATCTCATGATCCCTTGACGACCTTTGAATCTCAGACGAGACAGTGCATACGAAGTGCCTAACACCAAGATCGTCTGAATGATCATAGTCACTAGTGAGATGATAAAAGTGTTTAGATACCATCTCCAGAACGGATAATTGTCGTTAGTGAAGAGATTGATATAATTATCAAAAGTCCAGACCGGATATCCGTTTGCGATATTCTCTTCTGTTGGTAAAAAAGGCATGAAATTAGAAGGCGAATATATCGAAGACAAAGACTGGAAAACTAGATATACAAACGGGATCAGCCAGATGATAGATATGACTGTTAAAAAGATATAAACGAAGATATTTCTAGTGAGAATCGCCCGTTTATGAGAACGATAATGCGAATTCTTTTTTCCTAGAGATAGATCAGCCATCATTGGAATTCCTCCTCATTTTTCACAGAATTAGAACGGTTGTAGAAGATCAAAGAGATGACGGCGACAACCGCGAAGATGAGCATACCGATGACTGAAGCAGCTCCGTAGTCTTTAGAATTAGAAGTGACTGTCATCTTATAGATCCAAGTGATGAGCAAATCAGTATGACCGACGCCCGTTGATGAGACTTGATAAGGAACATCAGCGACTGGATAAGAAAATGCCGGTCCGCCAGAAGTCAATAAATAAATGACATTGAAGTTGTTGATATTACCCACGAATTGAGAAATCAAATAAGGTGTAGTGACAAATAACATATAAGGGAGTGTAATCTTGATATACATCTTTAATGGTGAAGCGCCATCGATTCGGGCAGATTCATATAGATCATCAGGAATATTCATCAATAGACCAGAGCAGATGAGCATCGTGTATGGAATTCCGACCCAAGTGTTGATCAAGATGATCATCACTTTAGCTAGTAAGGCATCAGATAGGAATGGTATTCCTCGACCGGAAACCAAGCCTAAAGAAGTCAGTATTCCATTGACAACACCATAATCAGAGAAAATATAAGAGACTAATAATAGCGAGATGAATTGTGGAACCGCGATCGTTGAAATCAAAATAGTTCTCCACACCTTTTTTAGTTTGATGCCTTTGATATTGATGATCATAGCCATGATCATCCCTAAAAAGTAATTGGAAAACGTCGCAAAAAATGCCCAGACTAAAGTCCACAATAGCACCTGACCAAAAACTTCTAAGAAAATGTTGTTATTAGTGGATGCTCCGGTAGAAAACAGCTCTTCAAAATTATATAAACCCACCCAATCGAAGAGATTAGTAGGTGTCAAATGGGCGGAATTATAGTTTGTAAATCCGATCAAAATCATGATGATAATCGGGATGATTGTAAATAGGATGAGACCTGACATCGGTAAGAATAAAAGCGTCTTCTCATAGCTTTTATCGAAGATGTTTTTAAATGATTCTTTATCAGATGCTTTTCTTCCGATATAACTCAATCTCTGTAATCTCAAACTGTCTTTTAACTGGTTATACCAGAGAAAAACTAAGATCAATATCAATGCGATAGTGATGATTGAAAACAAGAGAATCGTAAAAGAATTATCATAATAGGCAGTGGTTTCGACATCGATCAAAAAATCAGGATCGATAACGGTGTAAGTGACACGACCTATCTGTCCTAAAAACGGTAAAGAAGCTAGAGAGCTTCCACCTAATAAGCACATGAAAACGATGAAAAAAACCTCATATAAAAAATAAAAAGCGCCTCGTAAAATCTGGTTCCTAGTGACCAATCCAAAACCCATTAAAATAAAAGAGAGTCGGGTTTTATAATCACCTTCTTTACCTGCGTGATAGATAGATGAAAAGATGCCTTCTGCAGATTGTTTTACTCTTCTAGTCTTGCCAGGAATCCTTCTCAGTGATGCCATCACTCTTTTAGGCAGATCAAGAAAGAAATGACTGATCTTATATAGTGCTCTCTGCGGCTTAGATAAGGAAAGATATTCTAATTGATTAGCGACCACTTGTTCTCTATTATCCATAAATCCTCCTTAAGGAAGAAAAGGATAGCGGAAAAATCCGCTATCCTTATAAAATCATTATTTGGAAGTTTCTACAGCAGTATTCAAAGCAGTCAAAGCTTCTTGTAATTGTTGGTCAGTGCTGATCGTTCCTGCTTTGATACCATCGTATAAAGCCTTAGGAGAATCCCAAAGACCTTGAGGGACAATAGTTTGAGCAATAGCATCATTAGCTTGATCATTGATAGCTTTGACATATTGGTTATTAGTGACTTTAGACATTTTAGCGACGGTCGTATTGGTAGGAGCGGTTGAGAAAGTATCAAAGCGATTCTCTTGAACTTTAGCACCGACTAAATAATTGGCTAAAGAGTGATCGAAAGCTAATCTAGCAGTATCTTCTTTACTCACTTGAGGATTAACACCATATAATTTATAACCCAAGAACGAACGAAGCGTCTTAGTCTCATTATCAACAGTGATAGTCGGCATCTTCAAAGCGACTAATTTATCTTTACCGACAGCTTCTTCAAAATCAGCAGCATTCCAAGAACCACCGACAATAGCGCCTAAACCGTTAGCTTGAGTAGGAGCTTTTAACACATCATTAGCATTACCAGTCATGACGTTAGGATTATTGATCAGATCACGGAAGCCTTTAGCAGCTTGTAAACCATCCTCGGTATCATAAGAAGCTTCAATACTGCTGACATTAGAGTAATCATCGTTCATCTTGACAGTATAAGAAGCACCGAAGGTGGTCAACATTGCCATCGAATAGAAAGCTTCGCCTAATGGATAACCGAATTTGACTCCTTTTTCCTCACAAGCAGCGATGATATCTTCTACCTTAGCAGCTTGGTCTACTGAGACAAAGTCAGTGTTGATATATAAGAAATAACCGTTATCACCAGCATAGGGATATGCATACATATTATCGCCTAATTTTCCGGCATCGATAGCACCAGAAGTCATATCTTTCGTCATTTGAGATTGGAAATTAGAAGGAACACGGGCTAACGCACCCTTTTGTACTAAGCTTAAAGTCTTATCAGATGCAAACGCATAAACATCAGGTGCACTGGTCGCTGACCAATCAGCGACTTTGGTATCGACTTCACCTTCTGGATAGTTGACAAAGTTGAATTTGACATTCGTATAACCATTCTCTTCTTTGAAATTGTTGCATTGTTCAGTAATAAAGGCAGTTTGTTCTACTGGTGAAGAAACAGTGATCGTCCAGTTGTATTTGGAGTTATCTTGCTTTGTGGTGGAATCACCCCCCCCATTACAACCGGCTAACATCAATAAAGAGAGAGCGACTAAGGAACTGATTTTTGTGACTTTTTTCATAATTTTTTCCTCCTGTAAATAAAAGTCTCAACTGCTATACGTCTCTAATAATTTCAAAGTTATATGCGTCCATAATAGTGATTGAGTCGTTTTAATTTTTGACTCAATTCTTTAGTCAAGTCATTCTTACCTATTCGATAAGTCCAATTGTTGGTGATAGTATTAGGAGTATTGATCCTTCCGCTATGAGTTTCTAATAACAAATCAGGCATGTTGATGATCATCAATTTAGCTTGGGAAGCTAATCCTAATTCCAAAATCGTTTTACACCAGCCTTCGATCGAATCATCGACTAATCTCACCCCTAACTGATAACAGCTCTTATCTAAGATAGAGCGCATATGCATCTTTTCTTCAGCAGTTAAAGAGAAGATATAGCTGCATAACGGCTCGTTATCATGTCTTGTCGAATAGACGATGGTCTGATAAGGATAGTCTTCAGGTAGAGGAAAGTTATCTTGATCAGCTAAAGAAAACTCCAGGACGCTGATCTCAGGAACCTGTCTCTTTTCTAAGAATTCTTCGATGAGCGGAGAAGAATAGCCGACGTGTTCGGCAATGATCTTATCGGTATGATCTTTCACTAAGGCGTCACACATCAAGGCACCAGGTCCTTGATAGAACTCACCATTTAAACCATTTTTACTATCTGCATTAAGAGCATAGTAATTGAAGAAACCACGAAAATGATTCAAAATGACTTGATCATAAAGATTTAAAGAGAAGTTCAGACGATTTTTAAAGAAGCGATAATCGTGTTTAGCCATATAATCAAAGTCATAGATAGGAGATCCCCAAACTTGTCCATCAGGTGAGAAACAATCAGGTGGATATCCTCCGACCTTTTCCATTTGATTATGGCTGTTGAGTTTAAAGTTACGATGATGTTTATAGACATCTATCGAATCGAATGCGACATAGAAGGGTTCTTCACCGATGATTTTTATCCCTCTTTCAGCAGCATATTTTTTCAAGGAATTCCACTGTTTTAAGAAGATGTATTGAGTCCAAAGATAGAACTCAACTTCATTCCAGTACTGGTGCTTGATCTTCTTAAATGCTTTGAAGGAATACTCATCGTAGCCTTTCTCAAATTTCGGCCAAGGCTTACCTTTATTAAGTTCCTTTAAGACCATGAAGCAAGCATAATCGAGAAATTCATTTTTTCTGAGAAATGAAGTGTATCCGCGCCAATAATCCCCATTTCCTCTTTTAAAGCGATTGAATGCTTTTTTCAGGACTTTGTTTCTGTTTGTGTAAATGAGATGATAGTCGACTTCCCTCTCATCTTCACACCACATGAAGCTTTCTAAGTCTCTCTTTTTAAGTAAGTCCTTTTCGATGAGATCATCTAAATCGATGAAGTAGTGGTTTAACGCTCTAGCGCTAAAGCATTGGAAGGGGGAGTCAGCAAAGGAAGTAGGACCTAAAGGTAGGATGCTCCAATAGCTGAAACCTGAATCAGCTAAGAAGTCGATGAATCTCTTTGCTTCACAACCTATCGTTCCAATTCCATAATTAGAAGGAAGAGAAAAAATAGGTAATGCAATTCCACTCACTTTATATGCCATTTGCTAAACCGCTTACATTGTATCACTAATAAATCAAGTTAAAGTGATAATAGAAAAAATATAGACGGTTATAATAGCAGTCTATTTATTTCAAAATATATCGATAAATACGACATTTTATAAATAAAATAATCATTTTATACATAAAAGTATTTAAAAGTATTTTTAACATTTTCAAAGTTATTTATCAAAATAAAGGAAAATCTTAAATATTTCGATAAGTATCGCTATTTTTCAGAATAATTCGACAGATGAAATCAACGCTTTGTGTAAGCGATTGCAGCTAGATGATCAGAAATAACAAAAAATCTGTAATTTATTTTACATTTATATATTTTTGTCACGATTATTCATCTATATTTTCCCATTTCATCCTTGAATATAGCTGAAATATAAAATTTGCTTTGAATTACATTATTAAGCTTTAACTAGATTTCAAATGTTAGAACAATAACTGAAATAATCAGGAACTTGCTTTATGTTTCTGACTGAAACTATCGAGATTCAGGTGCTTTTATATTTAAACTTATTCATTAAAAAAGATGTGAGTTCACAACACTACTAGTGGAATAATCACTCCTTTTTTTGATCGTATTTTATTATTTTCAGATAGTTTAATAAAAATCTATGACACTAGTGTCAAAAGTTTGCATTAGTAATTAAAAACTATAAAGTTTTTTAAATAATCTAATTTAAAACAAAGTCATCTGATCAGATTCAGGTAAATCTTCTAAAGCACCTAATTTTCTCAGCTCTTCTATGAGTTTATCAGAGACTTTACCACGGGCTTTTAAATCTTCAACGGAAGTGAAAGGCATCTGATTTCTCGCTTTGACAATCTGATCACCAACTGCGCTTCCTAAACCGTTGATAGAAGAGAAAGATGGTATGACTTTCTGATGCACATGATCGATTGAAAAGGCAGTCGATAAGGATTTGTTGATCGAGACATGAGAGAATTCATAACCGCGATCATACATTTCGATAGTCTGTTCTAAAGCATTTATCAAAGAGACTTCTTTGTTTTCGACCTTCTTGTGATTGGCGATGCGATAATTGATATCGTCTAATCTTTTCACACAAGCCTGTAAACCTTTGCACATAGTCTCTATCTCATAAGCATCACATCTCAAAGTGAAATAAGTCGCATAATACTCTAGAGGATAATGAACTTTAAAATAAGCGCATCTCATAGCCATGTTCACATAAGCGACAGCATGTCCTCTCGGGAAGAGATACTGGATCTTTTCACAAGAACGAATGTAATAATCAGGAACATTATGCTCTCTCATCATCGCAGTATATTTTTCACGTTGTTCTTTAAAAGCTGGCTTACAGAAATTACCTTTTCTGACGATCTCCATGATTTTAAAAGTGTCATTGAGATCCATTCCATATTTCTCATTAAGTCCGATCATGATGTCATCACGGCAAGCGATGACATCTCTTAGAGTCAAATTGTTCTCTAAGATCAGATCACGAGCATTACCAGCATAAACATCAGTACCATGTGATAGACCAGAGATTCTGACCAAGTCAGAAAAGCAGCGCGGTTTAGTCTCTAACAGTGTTCTTCTACCGATGGTGGTTCCAAATTCAGGTAAGCCTAAAGCACCGGTCTCTTGTTTTAAAACGTTCTTTTTGAGATGAAGAGCATCCGGAGACCAGAATAAAGAGAGAGCTTCTGGATCATTTAAAGGTATCTTTTCTAAAACCTCTTTAAATGAGATACCGATGAGATCACACATCATTTTTACAGCTTGGGGATCGACGTGTCCTAACATATCAAACTTTAAAACAGTATCATGAATCGCTTTAAAGTCATAATGTGTTGTTTTCCAGGTGGAATCGACTTCATCAGCTGGGTATTGAACAGGTGTAAAATCATAGACTTCCATATCATCGGGTATGACGATGACACCACCTGGATGCTGGCCGGTAGTCCTTTTGACATCTGAGCAACCAATCGCTAATCTATCCAGTTCAGCTTGTCTGATTTTTGTAGGATCTTTTCCTAAAGATTCAAAATAGCCTTTGACATAACCTAAAGCGTTCTTCTCTTTAGCAGCTTGAATAGTACCAGCTTTAAAGACGTTATCTTTACCTAATAACTCTTTGATATGCTCTTGGGCGATGCTTTGGAAATCAGATGGAAAGTTCAAATCGATATCAGGCACTTTTTCAGCATGGAAGCCTAAGAAAGTCGCGAAAGGAATATTTTGACCATCGCCCTTTAATTTGCTTCCGCATTCAGGACAGATCTTTTCCGGAAGGTCATAACCAGAACCGTATTTATTAGGATCTACCCATTCTAAATGATGACATTTCGGGCAGATATAATGTGGGGGTAAAGGATTGACTTCTGTGATGCCAGACATGGTTGCGACTAATGAGGAACCGACTGAGCCACGTGAACCGATCATATAGCCTTGTTCATTAGACCAACGGACTAAAAGGGATGAGATCCAGTAAATGACTGAATAACCGTTAGAGATGATACCATGTAATTCAGTGTCGAGACGTTCTTGAATCTCTTTCGGTAATGGATCACCATACTTTTCCTTGGCAGTTTTAAAAACTAAGTCAGTCAAAAGCTGTTCGTTTCCTTCAATCTTAGGTGGATAAAGTTTATCTCTAACTGGCTTGATATCATCTGCGATCATATCAGCGACTTTATTGGTGTTAGTGATGACGATATCATGCACTAATTTATCATCGTTTAAAAATGAAAAACATTCTAACATTTCATCAGTGGTTCTGAAGTGCTGATCTGGATTGATAAAAGGATGCTTATAATATGCTTTTTTGACTTCTTCACTGGCATTTTCATACGGAGCTAAGTTAAGAGGATGTCTAGCACCTTTTAAGCCTCTAGCCGAGATATAAACATCTCTCAAAATTTTATCTTCGGGATTTAAATAATGACAATCACCAGTTGCACAGACAAGTTTATTGATAGATAAAGCATCTGATATCAGATCTGAAAGGATATGTTTGACATCATCCATATTCGATAACTGACCTTTGTTGATCAAATATAAATAGTTAGCAGGAGGTTGAACTTCGATGAAATCATAGTAAGACATAACTTCTTTTAAGACATCTGAGGATTTAGTCATAGCTGCTTCAAAGACTTCACCGTTTAAACAGGCTGAACCGATAATGAGGTTCTCTCTCGCTTTAGTCAGTGCGCTCTTAGGTAAAAGCGGATAGCCGTTAGAAGAGATATATTTGATCTGTGATAAAGAGATCAATTTATATAAGTCTTTTAAACCAGCGGTGTTCTTCACATAACAAGTAGCATGATAAGGATGCATGCATAAGATCATCTGATCAGTGACAGGTAAGTCAGCTAAATCAGCATGGGTGAGTTTCTCGTTGTCTTTAGTCAGTTTAGCGATAAAAACCTGCAATATTTTAGATAAGATCAGAGCATCATAATTAGCTCGGTGAGCGGAGATCTCATCAAACTGAATATCTAATTCCCTGGCTAAGGTTCCTTCAGTATGACGTTTCTTTTCCGGATATAAATAAATAGAGATAGGAAGAGTATCTATGACTGGATTCTTGATCCCTTCTAATCCGTTATTCTTTAAAGCTTCATTTAAAAAACCGTAGTCAAAGCTAGCGTTATGAGCGACTAAAACACTATCTCCGAAGAATTCTTTGATCATCTTCAAAGCTTCTTTAATGGGTTTACCGTGATCGACCTGTTCTTGTGAGATATGTGATTCTTCGATAGAGAACCTCGATAGCTTTCTATCAGGATTGACGAAGAAGTCAATCGTATCTATGACTTGACCAGCTGAATCGATTTTGACAGCACCGAATTCGATGATGCGGTCATATCTAGCTGATAAACCGGTCGTCTCTAAGTCGAAGATGACATAGTCTGACTTATTTAACACACGGGTTTTATCGGGATTGAAAATATATCTGAGAGAGTCATCAACGATATAAAATTCCGTTCCATACAAAACTTTAAGACCGTATTTCTTACCTGCTGCTTGAGCTTTCGGAAAGGCTTGGCAAACACCGTGATCGGTGACTGCTAAAGCTTTATGACCAAAGCGTTTAGCAGCTTCTGCATAAGAAGCAAAATCAGCTAAACCATCTAAAGCTGAAAGTTTAGTATGTAAATGTAATTCGACTCTCTTTTCCGGACTGGTGTCCATTCTTAAAGGATCGTTTTCGATCTGTTCAATCTTATCTACTTCGATAGAGATCTCATCCCTAGAATATGAATCATAAAAAGTTCTTCCATAGATCTTAACTTTGACTCCGACATCATATTTTAAGACCTCTTCTAAGGTCATCTTTTTACCTTCAAAGATAGTGACCTTAACAGAATCAGTCCCATCATATAGTTCTAGTGAACGGATGAGAGTCATCTTTTTAGATTTGCGATCATCGACTTTAAAAATAGTGCCAGCAACGATGACTTTAGGAAAATTTTCGATATCTTTTAATTTACAAGGCTGATAGGTGGAATTGATCTCTTCTTGAATCTTGATGTTCTTCATCGTATCAAGAGCTGTCTTTTGATATTCTTGATCTCTTTTCTTAGAAAAATCATCACTCATATAGATCTTCTCTTGCATCATCAATTTATAAGATGAAGAGATGGAATCTAGAAAGTCGTTGAACTTTCTGATCTCATCGCTGATCTGTTTAGCTTGTTCAGTCTTTTGATAATAAAACAGGACTTTGTTTTCAGTCTCATAAAAGTAAACATCATCTAAAAGCTGACATTTCATCGCTTCTTTGAATTCTTCTAAAAGACGTGGAAAATAAGATCTCTCATCTTTATAAGAAAAAGTTATCTTCATGCTAAAACCACCGATGGCGGTGAAAGTAGAAATAGCATCGAAGAAATCTTGATAGGCCTTATAAGGTAAATAGTGGGGAAAGACGATGTTAGCGACAACACAATTGTTTTCTTTTTCGTTTATTAACTTATCAAAAGAACCTTCTTCGAAAGGTTTTAAATCATTGATTTTAACCTTTGTTAAAAATCTTTCAAATAATGAATCCATATTGAGCCCTTTATTATCAAAACACGATTTTAGACCTGAATAGAGGGGAAAAATTACTAGTAATTATTCTAGCACTAGGGCTATAAAAACGCATTAAGAAAATTATGAAAGTCATTTTTACAAAAATATTTTTTTAATAAATTTGTCGATAAATATCGCAATATTTCAAAATTGATTAAAAATATTTAGCACTTGCACTTGAAAAGTGCTAATTTCTGACTATACTATAATTAGCACTTAAGAAAAGTGAGTGCTAACGGAGGCAATTAATTATGAATGAACAAAAAAATGAGATGCAAAGAAGAAATGAAAACGAGAACTATCGTAAAGATCGTCAAAACAGAAACCATTCTAGCTTATCCTTCTTCCATCCTTTCTTAAATTTATTCGATGACAGTTTCTTCAATGGAGATGACGAGAGCTTCGACTTGATGAGAACTGATATCAAAGATGAAGGCAACGACTATAAACTCGAAGTCGAAATCCCTGGTGTCGATAAGAAAGATATCAAGATTTCATTAGAGAACGGTTATCTTAATGTTCAAGCCAAATTCGATCATTCTAGCAAAGAAGGAGAAGGTAAATATATCCACTATGAACGTTCTAGTGGCAACTATTCTCGTTCCTTCTATGTCGGTAACAGCGTGAAGAAATCTGATATCAACGCTTCTACTAATAATGGTGTCTTAACTATTACTATCCCTAAAAATAAACCTCAGCAAGAAGAAGATAAATACATCGAGATCAAGTAATCCCTCTTATAAAAGCCCATTAAGCTACAACAGGCCTAGTGGGCTTTTTTAGTATTTATTTAAAACACTTTAATCTAATGATATCTAGAATATTTTTAATAACAGTAATCTAATCTTCTTTTCTGTCAATGATTTCCCAATAGCCGCCTTTTGTTTGGACCAATACGTCTTATTCTATTTGAAAACTTGATTATTCTCTCAATAGTTTTGGTTGAATTTCCGATTAACGTAGCCATTTCTCTTTGAGAAATATTAGGCTTATTTTTAATTGCATTAATCAGCTGCTCTTCAAGAGTTTTTTCTCCGACATTTTCACCGACATATTTACCGTCATTTTTACCGATATCTTTACCGACATTTTTCAACAACACAATTGTGCTATATAAAAAATCGCAATCTTTTTACTGACCACCTTTATCTATAACAAACTTAATATAACTAGTTCTTCATAATTTTGCAGATATTTTTATACTTTTGAGCATCTTGTACAACAGATTCATTTTTGAGTAATAGTTGTTTTGAATTTGTAACTGTAAAGTTTTATAATCACATCTTGATTAAAGCTTAAATGGTTTTTAGAGGACATTTTGAGAGACATTGTCCTTCAAAGACTTTACAACATTCTATTCTTCAACTTTTTTCCTCTGGATTATTAATAACTGTTAAGAAGTCCGCTTGATATTTTATAACTAACACTTTGAAACACACCAATGGTGTCAAAATGAAAGCTTTTTGCTTGAAAAATCGGGCGCTTTTTCAGTTTTAGCATTTCACTAACAGATAAAAACAGGTTAGAACTGCCACATTTTTAGCCGTTTGGTTCTATTAGAAAAAGGCACCTTAAAGTTTACTCATTCATTTTGTAAAAATCTCACAAGCATGAATCTAATTGAGTTTTAATGTTTTGCCACTTAAAAATAGAGAATTATTTTAAAAAAGTCGCATTTGGACAGCTATCTTTCTTCTTATTCTTCGCTTTACTTGTGGTTGTGTTTTTATATGTTGCATTAGATTCTGAAGCCCTATTTTTATTTGATATATCTCTAGAGCATATTTACCTATTTTTTCTAGTTATTTCTGTTGACTTTGTAATTTTTCCAACATACCTTAAAAACATCTCTTTTACGTCACGATTAAAATTGCTAAAATTAAGCATGGTTTCCACCTTTTTGCTTCATTTTTTGGTATTGGACTATACCCATAAAATGATAACAAAAAGAAGGAGCCATTTTTGTATAAAAAATGATTTTCCGAAAATTCAACAAAATCAAAAATCAGTGCCTATTTTATCGCAATATTTCAAAATAAATATGTTTTGATTGTAATAGTCATTAGAACTCAATAAACAGCTACTATTGTTGAGAAAAAGTGCGTCGAATATAATATGGATAAGCTTTGTGCACTAATTTTTTTGGCTACAAGTACTCAGTTGTCATACAATTCAAATTTATGCTTTTATTAGATTAGTTAATAACAAGAATACATTAGATGAGATGAAATAATTGGAGATGATAAAATGAAAAAATATCAATATGAAACAGTGACAATCGGCTATGCTATAACCAAGAAATCACTAACAAACAAGTTACAAGAGGTTCTTGATGAAAAAGCTAGTGAAGGTTGGAGACTTGTTCAATTTGAATTTTCTCAATGGCTTTACGCCTGCGTCATAGTATTTGAAAAAGAAGTAGAATAACCTATTAATTTTCAAAAGCTTTAAATCTTACATAGCAAAACGATCTGATTACTTTCGATAAAGCCACAAACACCAGTCATACTGATGATGTTTTTAATTAGTACAATCAGAAAAACACCTGTTCATTAAAAACTACGACCCACTTTTAATAGATCGTAGTTTCTTTTTCATTTTTAAATCGATAACATCAGAACATGATCACATCTTTAATGATGAGAGCGACACCTAATCCTAATAGCAATAATAAACCGATAGTATTAGCGATAGCTTTAAACTTAGTAGGAGCTTTCTTTCTAGTGATGGTTTCTCCTAAGGCTATAAGAGTCTGCCAGCCATCTAAACCTGGGATAGGAAGAAGATTAAAGCAGCCCAAGTTTAAAGAGATATAACCCCAGAGATATAGAACATAAGCGATCGAACCAGATTCAACCCCTTGAGCAGACATCTGATAAACAGAGATGAGACCACCGATATTCTGCCAACCACTAGCGGTGAAAAGATTTCCTAAAGCTTGATAGATACCGACAAAGAGGTTTCCGAATTGTTGACCAGCGATCTTAACACCTTCAGCAGCTCCATAAGTGAAATTATAAGAAGTGGCTGAAATACCCATATTTTCAAAAACATAGACATCATCGACTAATTCAGGTGAGATAGTGAAGCTGATATCTTCGTGAGTGACACCTTCACTATCGACATAATCTAAATGAATGATCCTTTTAGAATTAGCATTAGCGACTAAATCTGCAAAAGGATTGTTTTCAAATTCGATCGTGAGCATGTTCTGAGAAGCATAGGCGATACTGGTGTGTTCTAATTCGTCAAAGGTTCCAGAACTAGCTCCATCATTAAATAACATATAACTATCTAAGGGTTGACGATCACCTTCAGCTGGGAAAGAGATCGATGGGATGACTTCTTGTGTCTTGATATCGACGAGATTTTCATACACTTGATATAAAGAAGTGATCTTATCACCGCTTCTTAAACCAGCATCATAGATAGCGGTATCCTTAGCAACTTCAACAGTATTGGAATCGTTATGATAAGCGGTTTGAGGACAGAATGAGAAAGAGATGAAGAATAACAAGAAGCAGAGGATGAAGTTCATAGCGATACCAGCTAACATGATGCAGATCTGTTTGAAGTGATTGACACCGTTTAAAGTGCGGTTCTTAGGCACTTTGATATCGGCATCATCATCGTCTTCACCAGCCATAGAAACATATCCGCCTAATGGTAAAAGACGGATGCAGAACTGAGTCTCACCTTCAACTTTTTCATACTTGCCTTCTTTATCGATATCTTTGGTGAGAGCATCATATAAAGGTTCATCTTTTTTCTGTTTCGGATGAACATATCTTTTATGTTTGAATTTATGTTTGAAGATAGCCGGTCCAAAGCCGATCGAATATTCAAAGCAATAGACATTACAGATCTTTGCGACCATGAAATGACCTAATTCATGAATACAGATGACTAATAATAAAGCGACGATAAAGACAACGATATTGATGAATATTTGCATAACTATCTTTCTCCTATCTGTCTGATGACTTCATCAGCATATACTTCAGCTTGTTTGATGATCAAAGGAAGATTGAATAACGTGAATTCTTCATCTATTTGTAGATGATCATAAGCGTATTTTAAGGCTTTATAAATATCAAGATAAGCGATCTCTTTATTTAAGAAAGCATTGATAGCCTTAGTATCAACCGCATTATAGTATATCATCCCGATATTAGAATATTTCTTAAACATCGCAATTGTTAAATCAAATGCAGGATAAAACGCTTTATCGATCTTGCCAAAATGAAGTTTTCTCACCTCTTCTTCATCTTCAGCATCCAACTCATGTGTTTTTAAAGTTCCTTTAGATAAAGCATAAGAGATGCTGACTTTCATGTCGCATGGTGAATATTCATAGATGTATTTAGTCTCACCATGCTCTTGATATTCAATTAGAGCATGAACTAAGGATTCCTTACAGATGCAAGCTTTGATCTTATCTAACGGAAAATTAAATAAGACACTGGCTTCTATGACTTCAAAACCTTTGTTGACTAGAGTAGCTGAATCGACTGTGATCTTATTTCCCATGTGCCATGTGGGATGGTGTAAAACTTCTTCACTAGTGACACTAGGTAACTCTGAATATTTTTTATCTCTTAAAGAACCACCGCTAGCAGTCACATATAAAGAAGATATATCTTCGTTTTTGATCCCTTTTTCTTTTAAAGTAGCAAGCAATTTAGCTAGGGCAACATGCTCGCTATCGACAGGATAGAGATGACTCTTAGAAGTTTCTAAGGCTTTTTTGATCAGTGAAGAACCGATCACTAACGATTCTTTATTCGACAACAGAACATCTAAACCGAGATTGATGGCGGTGATCGTCGGTTCTAAGCCGACATTACCCATCAAAGAATTAAAAACTGTCGAACGACATTCTTTAACTAATTGAACATTAGCGCTAGGACCAGATAAAACGACATAAGAAGGATGTCGCTTTTGAAAGACTTTCGCTTTCGTTTCATCAGAGATAGCGACATATTTTAAAGAATCAAAATAAAAGAGATAAGGTTCTAATAGTTCGATCTGAGAATTAAAAGAAACACCGACTAATTCATAGTCGAAGGAATATTTTAAAATATCTAAGCATTGTCTACCGATGGAACCAGTAGCACCTAAAACGATGATTTTTTCTCTCATAATAAGAAGTTCCAGGCATGTGAAGTGAAGAGAAGAACTAAAGAGCACATGATCGAATTGGTCAATATCGAATCAAAACGATCGATGACACCACCATGTCCTGGAAAGAGTTTACCATAGTCTTTGATACCGAATTGACGTTTGATCAGAGAGAAAGCAAAACCACCGACATTACCGATGATCGGCATCAAAACAGCTAAGCAAACTAAGAACGGCCAAGCAGTACCTGATAAAACATTAATCGACTTTAAAAGAGGAGAATCCGCAAATTGAATGAGTCCAGGAACTAAAGGAGAATTGAAACAGTATTCACAGATAGCTGCAAAACCTAAAGATAACAGCGCAGAGAAGAAAGCACCACCGATAAATCCTTCCCAAGTCTTATGTGGAGAGATTCGAGGATTCATGCGGTGTTTACCAAAGAAAGTTCCGAAGAAATAGGCCCCGACATCAGCACCCCAAGTTCCTATCAGCATAAAGAAGAAGATGAGAGAGGAATTATAACGTTGAGAAAGATGGAAGTGTTCGTAATATCTAGACATGTACTGAGTAATCAAAATTGGAGACGAAGACCAAGAAGGATTGACTAAAGTATCTCTTAAAGTATTACCTTCATCTAAACAGATGCCAGGCGCATTAGGAAAATATCTCAAGAAATACATGCACTGGAAACCTAAAGCGAAAATGATGCCGACTGTGAAGAGATAAGTGACATCAGAAAGAGTGACTTTGGTCGAAAAGACAGCGACCATCAATAAGAATAAGGCATACATGATGAGACCAGAGATCGACACAAAGATGTCTTTCAAATAGAAATCACCAGGAACTTCACCATTAGAAGCCCAATTTTTAATAAATATCCAGAATATAAAAGATAAGAGGAAAATATAAACACCAACTTTCACATACCAAGGAAACTTGGTGCTACCAGGAGCTGTTAATATCTCATGGACACCGACGACTGCTAAAACCAAAAAGAAAGCGAAGAAAAACCAGCCGCCTAACACTAAACACGGCACCAATAAGGCTAATAAAACCACACCGGTGATGATGCGAGTCAGCATAGAATTCTTGGACGAAACACTCAATTTATTGATCATTTTTGATAGCTCCAAAACGACGTGAACGTCTTTGATATTGTTCTAAACAAGAAGATAATTCTTTCAAAGTGAAATCAGGCCAATAACAAGGCGTAAAAACGAATTCAGCATAGGCGCATTCATATAAAAGACAGTTGGATAATCGTTCTTCACCGCTGGTTCTTATGAGGAGATCAACATCAGGAAGTTTTGAAAAATAAAGGTGTTTAGAGATCA
The DNA here is from genome assembly GCA_949284445.1 of uncultured Bacillota bacterium. GTDB lineage: Bacteria > Bacillota_I > Bacilli_A > RFN20 > CAG-288 > Enterosoma. The sequence goes on along the minus strand of CASDVP010000007.1, from coordinate 38,023 downwards.
AACTCTCATCGATATCGGAGACTGATGTTTTATTTTCTAAAACTTCCGAAGAGATCTCTTTACAGACTTTAACTATTTCTTTTCTTCCACCATAATTGAATAAGACATTGAAATAGTGAGAATCTCCATTCTTAGTCTCATCTAAAGCTTCTTTGATCGTCTCTAAAACATCAGGCGGAATTCTAGGATCACTTAAATCACCAGAGACAAAGATACGGATACCCTTCTCCTTGAATTCCTGAATATTAGCTTTGAAGAACTCTTTTAACAATTGAAAAAGAGTCTGTATTTCTTCATTAGGACGATTCCAGTTTTCAGAGGAAAAAGTAAAAAGAGAGACCGCTTTGATCCCATAATCAAAAAAGCAGGAATCAATGATCTCTTTGATTCTTTTCACACCGGCTTTATGACCCATAGAACGAGGCAAAAGACGTTTTTTAGCCCAACGCCCATTGCCATCCATGATGAATGCTAAGTGCTTTAAAGGAGTCTTAGCTTGAAATTGCTGAAGCTCCATTTATTATATCGTTTCGATCTCTTCGATCTTCTTCGCTAAAAGCTCATCGACGATTTTAGTGTGTTTATCAGTCGCTTTTTGGATCTCGTCTAAGATATCGTGCTGCATATCTTCAGAAAGAGTTTCATCCTTTTTGACTTTATTATTGAAGTCCTTACGGATATTGCGCAAAGCGACTTTGCTATCTTCACCATACTTCTTGCATTGCTTGATCAAATCTTTGCGTCTATCTTCACTAGGAGCTGGAAATTTCAGCATGATAGTGCCACCATTGACGACAGGATTGCAACCTAAATCAGCTTTGTTGAGACCAGAGAGAATATCTCTTTGAGTAGAAGGATCAAAAGGTTTAACACCTAAGTCAGTAGGTGATAAAACAGTGATCGAAGCGACATGCTTTAAAGGCATCGACTCACCATAGCAAGTGACTAAAACTTTATCTAAAAGAGAAGGAGATACTCTACCAGCTCTGATAGTTCCTAAAGTCTCTTTGAAACTGCTGATAGTCTTATCCATCTTTTCTATGCATTCTTGTTTTATATCCATAAGAAATACCTCCGATATAATGTTAATATTTTACTATATTTAGACAAAAAAATCTTTAGGCTTTTATGGTAGTGCCTAATTCTTCCCCTTTTAAGACTCTCACAGCATTAAAAGGATCAGACATATTAAAAACTTTGATCTGGATATTAGAATCAGCTAATAGACCGACAGCGGTCGAATCCATAACTTTTAAGTTTTTAGCTAAGATATCTTGATAAGTGACATTCTTTAAGAGTTTAGCATTCTTATTGATTCGCGGATCGTCATCCATCACGCCTTCCACACCGTTTTTGCCCATCAATATTGCATCAGCTTTGATCTCTTTAGCTCTTAAAGCCGCAGCGGTATCAGTGGTGAAGAATGGTGAACCGACACCCGAAGCGAAGATGACGACGCGTTTCTTTTCTAAGTGTCTGATAGCTTTTCTTAAGATATATGGTTCACAACAAGCGTTTAACGGTAATGCAGACATCACTCTAGTGACTAATCCATTCTTTTCAAAAGTAGCCTGTAAAGCCATGCCGTTCATGATAGTAGCCAGCATACCCATATAATCACCAGTGGTTTTATCGATGCCGATAGAAGGAGCTAAATTGCCGCGCCAAATATTGCCACCACCGACAACGATAGCTATTTCGATTCCCATATCAGAGATCTCTTTAACAACGTCAGAAATAGTTTTAATAAAAGCGGGATCATAAGAATGATGGTTATCTTTATCTTCTAAGGCTTCACCAGATATTTTTAATAATATTCTCTTATACATCTTTTTTTCTCCTGCTTAGAAATAAAGCACCCAATAGTTGGGTGCTTTATAAGATTTTTACTTCATTTGACTTGCGACTTCAGCAGCAAAATCTTCTTGTTTCTTTTCGATACCTTCACCGACTGCATAACGGATAAAGGAAGAAACAGTAGCTTTGCTAGCTTTGAGAACATCGCCGACTTTCTTCTCTTGATCTAAGATATAGACCTGTTCGGTCAAGACAGAAGAACCTAAATTCTTCTTAACACGACCTTCAATGATCTTCTCTTGGATATTAGCAGGCTTCTTTGCAAAGCTAGGATCGTTTAAAGAAGCTTCTTTTTCGATCTCAGTCTCTCTAGCGATGACATCACTAGGGATATCGGCATCAGAGATATAAGTGGGATTATCATTGCAGACATTCAAAGCGATACCGTTAGCGATTTCAGCATCACCACCTTTTAAAACTACTAAGGTAGCGATCTTACCATTCATATGAATATAAGGACCAAAGATTTCATCATCGCTCTTTTCGATGATAGCAAAACGACGGAAATCTAATTTCTCACCGAGTTTGATACCAGCATCGACAAATAAATCTTTGATAGATTTACCATCTTTATCAGTGCAAGCTAAGGCTTCTTCTTTGGTCTTAGGTTCAGCAGCTAAGACGATATCATTAACACCTTTGACTAATTCTCTGAAAGGATCAGAGTTAGCGACGAAATCAGTTTCACAGTTAATTTCGATGATAGCCGCTTTGTTTCCGCTAGTCTTAACCCAAGCGACACCTTCAGCAGCAGTACGAGAAGCTTTCTTCTCTTGCTTGGCAATGCCTTTTTCTCTTAACCAAAGAGCGGCTTTTTCTAAATCTTCGCCGTTTTCGATCAAGGCTTTCTTACAATCCATCAAACCAGCACCAGTGCGATCACGGAGCTGTTTGATAAGTTCAATAATATTGCTCATTACTTGCTCTCCTCAGTTTTAACTTCAGCAGTAGTCTCAGCAGGTTTTTCAGTTGCAGGAGCTTCAGCAGAGTTAGCTTCTTTGCTTCTAGCAGGAGCTTTTTTAAAATTCTTATTAACTTTTCTTCTGACGACTCTTCCACCTTTAGCGCTCTTTCTCATAGCGATAGCATCATCTCTGAGCTTAGAACGGATGGATTTGATCTGTTCATTAGGATCGACAGCTTTGAGCATTTCAGCCATAGTGGAAGAAGCAGCTTCAGCATCTTTATAAGCATATAAGGGTTCACCGCCTTTACCTTCGACAACAGCATCAGCTAATAAACCGACGACGATGCGGATAGAAGCTTCGCCATCATCATTAGCAGGGATCAAATAATCGATCTCATCAGGATCAGTATTGGTATCACCTAAAGCGAAAACAGGGATATGTAATGCTCTTGCTTCAGCGACAGCGTTGTGTTCAGTCTTAGGATCGACAACGACTAAAGCGTTAGGAAGTAATCTAATCTCTTTGATACCTTCTAAGTTTTGGCTGAGCTTGTTCTTTAACTTGGTCTTTTCAGCGACTTCTTTCTTGGAGAGGTTATCAAAACCACCAGTCAATTCTTCTTGTTCGATCTCTTTGAGTAAAGCGATACGTTTGCAGATAGTTCTGAAGTTGGTCAAAGTTCCGCCTAACCATCTATGTGAGACATAGAAAGAACCAGAACGAACAGCTTCTTCTTGAATAGCTTTTTGAGCATAGGCTTTAGTGCCGACAAATAAGACTTTACCACCTTTAGAAACGATGTCCTTTAAAGCATGATAAGCGGTTTGAATCTGTTCAGCAGACTTGTTTAAATCGATGATGTGGAGATTGTTTCTCTTGCCATAGATGAAATGTCTCATCTTCGGATTCCAATGAGAGACACGGTGTCCGAAATGGCAACCGGCATCTAATAAGGTTTTAGGACTGACAACTCTATCAGTCTCAGCATGGACTGTGCTAGCCATGACATCAGTAGCAGGGGCAGTAGTTTCGACTTCTTTCTTCTCTTCTTCGCTCATTTTGAGCCTCCTTTTTGTTGTTCTTCTAGATGTTTCGAGATGTCAACCCAGTATGCTAAGCGTTGAAACTTATCTATAGGTTGGTGCGGCATAAAGGACTAGTCGACAAGATTCACATCTATGTTTATTAGCACATAAAAAGTGCTACAGAAAAGAATATCATATTTAATGAAAAAATAAAACAACTTGTTTTAAAAGGAATTTTTAATTAAGATTTTTATAGAACAAAAAAGAGGAATGACTATATGTTAAATACAAAATTTATTTTCTTTGTGTTTACCTCTTTGCTGACTCTTGGTTCTGCAAATTTATCTACAAGCAAGAATGAATGCGCCTCTAATAAAGTTGTTTCGAATATAAGAAAAACAAACCAGAATAATAAAACACAAAAATATACTGGTGAAGAAGTCTTTAGTTATCTTGACTTATTTGAATATTATTATGATATTTATTTAGAAAAAAATACAGATTTCGAACCTGTCTCTTATGATATGTTTGTTGATTTGTACTATGAGCACCAGTATTCAATTGATGAATTTATCATTTTTTTATGTTCAAATGATTATCCATTTATAAATCCTCTAAGTGCTAGTTCCAACTCTAGCTCTACAGATGCAAATTATATATTAGATAGTGACATTGGAGAGCCAAATAAAACAAATAAAAAATATTTTAAAAGAAAACCAGTTTACTCTAACTATGATTATTCAGTAATCCAAACTGGTGACATAGTTTTTGAAGCTATGGCCAGTTTTGATTTAAAACATGTGGCATTTGTTTATAATAACTCGAAGGATAGTGATTATGGTAATTATATCCAAACAGTTGAAGCTGTTGCTGGTGGCGTGCAATATGGCTTTGTAGATGATACAAGAGTTTTGGACTACGGCGTTACAATCTACAGAATTTATCGAGCGGGTGAATTAGGTGCTACTAAAGTCGCAAAAGAATTTATCTCACAGCAATTAGGCAAGCCATATGAGCCGAATCCACTTGAGTTTAAATATACAAGAACGGATATCAATTCCCCTTCTTGGTATTGTTCTGAACTTATTTTTGCTGCCTATTACTATGCAGGATTAGACATCGTCTCTACTTATAATTATAAGTTTAATCCAAAAACTATGCCATGCTTACCAGTTGATTTAACTAGAGGTATAAATACCATTTCGATATCAATAGCTATGGATAATTTTTTACAACTCCATTTATATGATTTTACTGATAAATTCTGGTGGAACAGTAGTTTTTGGACTATTGAAGTATTCAATCCTAATAATTTTGACATTACTGTTGAGTACAATACTAAAATGTGTTTTGAAGAACACGCTAGAGATTGGGAAGGATTAGGAGATATTAAAAGTTTTAAATTAGCAGCTCGCCAATCAAACACAGTAGATATCTATCAAAATTGGTCAGCTACTTCAATCACATTCTCTTGGGTTAATGATACTAATGTAAGATATATAACTGCTGCAAACAATTTATCTAAAACAGAATATACTTTTAGTGTAGTCTATAACAAAATATAGATATATGAAAAATCTAAAAAATATCATGCTATTCACCATCAACTCACTGATCACATTTCTATTACTGATTTATTTCATCTACTTTTTAATAACGTCTTTTTCATCTATCACGCTTCTCTTCTTCATTCCGGTCATTGTTTTATGTTGTTTACAAACACTTTATGTTTATGCATATAGAGACAAAGAAAATATCCAAATTTTGTATTTCATAATATCAATTATTAAAGAGGTCATATTATTACTACCTTTTATGATTTTAGGTTTTCTGTCCTTCAACTCTTTTGGTTCAACTATTCTTTATATTTTAGGCATTTTGGCTTGCATAGAATTTTTGATTATTTTCTTCTTCATTTATAAACCAGCTTTTATTAAACTGAAGACTTATCATTCAAATGATAGAAAAACTTATCACTTGCTGATCACTGAATATAGTTTTGGAATGGCATCAAATCTCATGGTCATTTCTAACCTAATTATGTATAGTGTAGAAAACAATTTTTTAGGACCATCTTGGCTGATAGCGATAAGTGCGCTGTCGCTATTCTCATCTCCATTGCTAATACTGATAAAGCAAAATTCAAACAACAAGCTACATCGTTTCATAACAATATCTATCATCAACATCTTTCTGATCACTATTTCTATAATTCTGTTTACAACAATAGGCTTTTCAGATATGAGTGGAAAAATGTTTTCTAATCACTCCCTATCACAATGCTTCTTCACTTTGTGTATCACCGCTTTTTGCTTTATGTCATTTAAAGCAATTATCGAAGAAATAATTTCTATTAAAAGTCTGATAAATCATGATCAAACACCAATTTAGTCAACTGATTCAACTATAATAATACTTGCTTAATTCACTTCTTTAATTTATATTATTAAGGCGCTTGATGGCCCTATCGACAAGCGGCTTAAGTCTCAGCCCTCTCAAGGCTGCATCCACGGGTTCGAATCCCGTTAGGGTCAATTATCTTGTTAAATGCTACAATGCCTAGGCATTGTAGTTTTTATTTGCTTTTATTCATATTCAAATTCAATGTCAGATTTATCAATCGTCTTAAATACAAATACAAGATGTGATAAATCTTTATTTTCAAAAGTCAGAAAAAGAGAACCCTAATAAATAGATAAAAAAGATGAAATAACCATATCACCTAAAATGCTAAAAAATAATTACTATCAGACAAATATTTCTGCGTTAAAAATGAAATAATAGTTGGTCCTAGAACTACAACCATGATGAATAGATATTTAAAAATGAAAAGACGATACAAATCCGTTATAAAAGTTATGGTTTTAAGTTTGCTTACTACGTATTCACTGAATACGTATTCCGTAATACTAGCAAATATGATTTATTATTGTTACATTTAAGATGACATATTCTGATAGGAGTTGCTGTATGAAAAGATATTATGGAAGAAAAGAAGAACTTAAATTGCTTAATAGTTTTTATGATAGTGATCGTTTTGAATTTGGATATGTCTATGGGCAAAGAAGAATCGGTAAAACAACTTTGATGCAAATGCTAGCTGAAGGGGAAAAATCACTCTTTCTTTTTGCAACTGATAGTGAAGATCTTGATAATAGATTAGTTTTCTCTAGAGAATTAAATAGGCTTTTAGGTTATTCTAGTGGAGTATATACAGATTGGAATGCATTTTTTGAAAGTGTAAACGAATATTTTGGGGATGAAAAAGGACTTTTAGTCATTGATGAATATCCGAATCTCATTCTGACTAGAGACGGCAAAAGAAAGAAAACTGATTTCACTTCTTCGCTTCAAAAAGCTATAGATATGTTATTTAGAAAAGGAAAATTCACTCTTATTCTAACTGGAAGTAATGTTTCATTTATGGAAAAAGAAATTCAAGATAGTAAGGCACCTCTTTACAAAAGAAACACCTTTCAACTATTACTAAACAAATTTGAATTTGATGAAGCTATCTCAGCATTATCCGATGTGAAAGATCTTTTGGAAAAAGCTAAGTTTTTAGCATTGACTAACACATTCCCATATTATCTTTCACTGATAGATACTAGCAAGAGTTTCAACGACAATATGAATCGTCTCTTTTTTGATAGAACTGCTATTTTTGCAGACGATCCTAGCAAAGTTATTACCTCTGATGTAGCAACTGGTGGCTTATATGCTTCAATCATCAAAGCTATTAGTGAAGGCTATGATACTATAAAAGATCTAAGTCTCTTTTTTTCAGAAGATAGTAGCAAAATAACTAAATATGTATCTCAACTTGTCGAAGATAACGTGTTGATTAGAAGATCTTCTTTTCATTCTAAAAGAGATGTTCACTATGAAATTTTTGATCAAATGATGGCATTCTTTTATCGCTTTATTAGAGGAAATGTTGAATGGATTAAAAGCGGAGCTGGAAAAGTCATAAGAAAGCAATACGAAAATGCTATAAAAGAATTTATAGAACATGCTTTCGAGAAAGAATGCATGACTTATCTAAATTTTCTTAATAAAAAAGGAAGACTACAAACTTTCTACCAACAATTTGAAAATTTGAATATAAATAGTAAAAATTTAGGAAGAAGTATAGAGCTAGATATTGTCGGTACTGCTGGTGATAATTTACTTATCGGAAAATCAAAATTTTCTAAACAGGAAAGAACTTATCAAGACTATAAAGATATGTGTGAAGATATATCTGTACCATCTCTATCAAATTACAAAAATGTTGAGTTCTATTTGTTCGGAGCAAATGGATTCGATAGTTCTTTAAGAAAAGTTGCTGATCATAGGCTTCATTTGATCGATTTAAAGACGATGTTAAAACCATTAAAATAGAAATTTATTTGGAAAACCAATTTCAAAATCAATTAATAAATATTGTCATAACAGATTTAAAAAAATTAGAAATAAAAGGGTGTGCAAAAGTCCATCGTAAGATATCAGATAAAAAGCATCATAATATATAAGCTTGACTACAAAATAATGGAGAAAAGAATATCTAGCACTTGATATAAGTTGCAAATATAACCGCAAAAGTTTTTAAATTTAAAAGTTTTGCGGTTATAATATTATCAATGAGGATTACATTATGATCAAAAGAGATCTGTTACTTTCAAAATTAATAGACTACAAAGATAAAGACATCGTAAAAATAATCACTGGGATAAGACGCTGTGGAAAATCTTATTTACTATTTGAAATATACTATAAATATCTGATTGATAGTGGCATCGATAAAAATCACATTATATCAATAAATTTAGAATCCAATAAGTTTACAAATCTCAGAAACATAAATGCTTTATATGATTACATCAATAAACGCATCATCGATGATAACAAATATTATATTTTCATCGATGAAATTCAATTGATCGATAATTTTGAAGACTTAGTCAACGGTATTAAAATCGATTTCAATTGCGATTTATACATTACCAGCTCTAATTCCAAGCTTCTTTCTAGTGAAATAAATACCAAATTGCGTGGAAAAGGGATTGAAATAAAAGTATATCCCCTATCTTTTAAAGAGTTTTATGATCATAGAGGTGGGGATATAAAGCAAACCTTCAAAGAATATATCATGTATGGTGGAATGCCATATATATCCACATTAGATAAGGCTTATGAAAAAATCGATTATTTAAAAATGCTGAATGAAACAATCGGTTTTAAAGATATAGTTGAACGAAACAAAATTAAAAATGCCTCATTATTTAATTCATTATTAGAATTACTATGTTCACAGGTAGGATCTGTTGTCTCCCCTAACAAGATTGCAAATACTTTGAAATCAAATAATTATAAGACAGTCAATAATGAAACTATTTCCTATTATTTGAAGTATATCTGCGATAGTTTCTTATTTTATAAAACTTCTAGATATGACTTAAAAGGAAAAGAATATCTAAAAACACTGAACAAATATTATGCATGTGATTTAGGTTTAAGAAATGAAAAGATCAATTTTCGTCAAATTGAAATGACACACATTTTAGAAAATTTAGTTTTTTTAGAGCTTATCAGACGTAATTACGTAGTTGATATTGGAAAAAATAATTCCAAAGAGATCGACTTTGTTGTAAAAACATCTGATGACCAATACTATATTCAAATTTCTTTAACCATTGAAGATCCTGACACTAAAGAAAGAGAATTATCAGCATTTAAAGGGTTAGATGATGGATATAAAAAAGTGATCATAACAGCTGATGACAATCCTTTTACTAGATTAGAAAAAGGATATAAGATGATAAACATTTTTGATTTCTTATTAAATGAAAATATATTGAAAACAATCTAATCGTAAAAATTTTTAAATTTAAAAGTTTTACGGTTATAAAGTATATATTCCGATATTTAATATTGAAAAATAGCTACGATGCTCATGAAAGATTAGGCAGTAGAAATAACTATTTAGGCAACCTTGAAAATAAAAAGCAAGAACTCTAGCAAGAGTTTAATACTATTTGAGACTTCTTATTGGGACTTCTTAAAGTTTTGGGACAATACTTAAAAAGCAGGCGATAAATCAGATTACGATTTGATTAATGAAAAACAAAGGAAATAAATTTAAAAAAAGATAAACAATAGTGCTGCTAAATATATTTACTCTTTCTTCGTATTAACCCCCTTTTATGAATAGGTTATTCTCCTCCTTATTGTTCGAGTTACGTAACTCTTTTACTAAGAGTATCTTTTCTTCAAGAAGACTAACAATCAAATGGACTACCATCCCAAATCCAAACATCATGATGATGATATCAATTGTCATCTTAAAACCGGTTGTCACATATGCCAAATAGAAAATACCATAATAGATGACATTGACTACAAAAGAATTAAGAAATGAATATTTAGTTTTTCCTAAACCAATAAAAATATTATCCGGAACTACAGAAAGAGCATAAGCAATATAAAACCAAAACAATTTAAACGTGATATCATAAATTTCAGAATAGTTCTCCAATTTTTCTACATTTTGAAAGAATGGCTTCCAGGAAGGAATTAAATAAAGCCATATAATAAATATAAAGCATAATATCATATAATAATTGCTCTGTTTCAAACCGTTATATCCGTTTATGCAATCTTTTCTAATGATCTCGGCTAGTGCTGTAACAGGGATTAAAAGCCATAACCAAATGAAGTTATTAGCTATCCAATAATTGCCAGCACTAGATGCCGAATTAACCATTTTTACGACCATTAGAATATAGATCAAATTGTCCAAAACGGATTGAAATAAAGAGGCACTACCTATCTTTGCCCAATCGCTATACATTTTCTTATCTTTTTTATCAAACCAGCTTGGCTGAATTTTATGTTCTGACACCAATAAGACAATCATCCCTATAGCAAGCACACCATTAATTGCGATGTTTGAATAAGCGACACCATTTACGCCGTAATTGGGAATTAACAAATAATCAGTAAAAATGAGAAGAATAGAATTTAATATAGTATAAATGTAGAAATTTTGTGTTTTTCCTAGAATGATAAAACAGACATTTGCAAATTGAATGATGATGCCAAGCACAAATGCGATTGTTTCCATATTTAGATAGCTGACAATTTGATCGATTTTGAATTCATCAGGATTCATAAATCTGACCACATTTTTTGCATATGCATACATGATTCCTGAAAATGCACCATAAACAATAACGACAGTGATTCCTGCTTTAAATACTTGCTTTGGAAAAAGATCAGAATCATTTTTTAAAAACGTATTAAGTATGGAATATAAAGGAATGATCAACATTGCGATGATACATTCATTGAAAAGGTCAAACCATTCCATTTGACCTAAAATATCAAACTCACTGACATCAATCGCCGAAGATAAGAAATAGGTTCTGACTGTTTGTAAAATAGCAGGAAATAAAGCGACAAATATAAGTACAAAATATAAATGCCAATCAAAATATTTTAGGTTTTGAAATATTTTTTTGATACTGTTTTTCATCATCCGATATCCTGCTTAATCTTATCTCTAAATAATTCAACCCAAATCTTGCTCCAACCTACCCATTCATATATGCGTTGATAATTAGGATTATCGTTTGAAGTTCCTTTGATGACATTATTCATAACTAGGATCATCTTATCAGCAAAATTATGTTTGAGCTCCTTTGAAGGTTTATAAAAAGATATTGCTTGCTTAAATCGATCATACAATAAATTATTATTTCTCGTTAGACTACCTATATTTAAAAGTTGCCAAATAGAATATATAAGATCCTCACTTTCATCACCGATATGTGCAGTATCCCAATCAATAAATCCAACAAACTCATTTTTATCAAAAATCATATTTCTAAGAGAAAGATCAGCATGGACATACACTTTATTATTGCCAAGAATTTCCTTTGAAACTTCATCTTTCTTTTTGATGGCTTCTATGACTTGTTTAATAATTTCTAAAGAACAAGAATCTGTGTAATCATAGCTTAAAGAATTTCCTTTAAAATAGGTAAAAGTATCGAATTTATCGTTAACCGATATCAGCTTAGGAATGAATGGTAAATCATATTTTTCAACTTTTTGTAAGAACTCATATTCGACTTCATTGCCAGAATGAGCTTTCAATAAATTTCCATTTACAATTCTTACACCTTTTAATGAGAGACCACCTGTCTTAGGCTTATCATAAAACTTTATCTCATTGATAGTTTTATTCAAATCATCTAGTAGCATTTCTATTTCATGATCAAAATTTGTCTGAGTCTCCAGTTTATAAGTAATGATATTTCCATAAAGCAAGACGCCATTATAAATGGTCCCATTATCCTCTATTCTACAATAAGAATAATCAGTATTATTTTCTAAAAACTTATTCAGCTTTTTATTGTAAGAAATTCCATGACGAATCATCTGTTTTGCTTGTTCTAAATAGGTATCACAATGTTTAAGTGCAAAGTTCAAAAGATAATAGATATATGGACTTGCTATCATAACTTCTTTTTCATCATTAATCCCTCTTCGTGGATTGAGCTCACTAACTTTGACTTTTCTGTCATTAAGAATACTTGATAATATTTTCTGGGCTTTTAAGATTTGGTCCATATTTTTTTCATCTGACAGCAACCCAAGCCAATCTTTATCAAACGAATTGTCTATGAATGTCTGATAAATATCAAAATATTGATTAAAAACCTCATCTGAATCCTTTGAACAAATAAGACTGAGAATATCAGAAACTTCATCTTTAAAGCCATTTAATATATTCAAATGTGTATTACAGTAATCAACTTTAGCACCCTTTTTATCATGCAAAGCTTTTAAGCCTTCTAAAGACTGATATTGTAAAATATACGTCAAAAGATTATTGTCATATTCATCATAATTTTGCCATACTTCTCTTATGACTTCATGGTCATTGCTCTTTTCCTCAAATAGCTCACAATATTTTTGATAATCATCTAAGCTAGCTGTATAACGTAGCCCTTTATTTATAAATAGCCCTTTCTCAAAAGTTCCATCACAAATTGAAGCTAGAGATATACCGAGCACTTTTTCTATCGGAATATAGAAAGCCTTACTAAGCGGTCTAGCGCCTTTAAGCATATTGGAAAAGTTAGCTTTTTCTTTTTCAGCCATTTCGTAACATGTATTTTCTGATTTTGTCGGTTCATTAGCTAAAATTTCTCTACAAATATCCACTAAGAACTGTTTATAAGGTATATTCCTCAGTTCAAGAATTCTTTTAAGATTAATGACTAATTTATCCATTTTCATAGCCCCCTTCAGTTAATAAAATGATAAATTTAGCTTTTTCAAAAGTCAAATAATTATTAGCAATTTTGATAATTATAAGTTGTCATTTTTTAAATATAGCCTAATTCATTTTTTACTCTAATCTTAAAAAACATGACAACTAAAAATACCGATGAATCTCTTGATGATAACAGAGCGTTCATCGGTATCTGATACTTAAGATAATAAAGAGTTATTGAATTATAAAGCTAGATAAGTATCTATTTCAGCTTCAACAGTGACTCCGTCTTTAGTGACTTCTAAAATGCTTTGACTAGCACTTTCAGATCTGATTGAATAGCCATCAGTGGTGGAACTTGCTTTGAGTGAAAGCCAAATTCTATCACTGACTTTTTCACCTTCTACAAAAATAAACATTTTGTAGGTATGACCTACTGCATATTTGATGTCAGATACACTGATTTCAGCAGGGATCTCAGCTAACGGAATATCAGTTTGAGAACTATAATCAGCAGAATAGCCATAAACTTCTTCTCTATCTGATGAATCAGTGATACTTAATGTTATAGAGGTAGGATTTTCAGATTCTTTTTTAATCGTGTCAGCTAAGCCATCAAGATTGACTTTGACATCAACATCATAAGTATCAACCATAATCGTGCCGAATTCTTTGACATGAACATCTACACAAATAGTGGTTGTCTTAGCGATAGAAGAGCTTCCATTTGACGGTCTGACTTGTAATTTTAATTTACTATCACCAGGCTTTATCAATTTTCTATCTAAGATCAAATTGATGCCGTCGATATCATTTGAACCACTAGCACCGACGATATCTCTGTTTAAGACCGTATGCATCGTGACCGAATCCTTCGGTAAAACAGTTTCATCTTCGATGATGATTTTGGTGTAGTTTTCGTTGAGTCCCGTGCAATGAAGCCAAGTTTGATCAGTTGTCAAAGCGATAACGGCATCTGGATAATCATCACCTTCTTCAGCATTAGCAAAAGTATAACTGCTTGTATCAGCAGACAAGCCATTATCTGAAGTTTTAATCGTGAAATCTTCAGCTTGTTTTTCAGTCGTTCCACTGCTGTTATTAGTACCACTGATAGGTTTGGTATTGGTAGTGTCAGAACCACCACCAGTAGAATCACAAGAGCTTAAACCTAAAAGCAGTAACGGCAAACATAAATATAAGATAGATTTTTTCATATATCTCTCCTCTTTTTTAATAGTATACCGCATAGCTATAAATTTGTAATATGATAATTTATTTTATTTGTAAATACATAAATAACTGATAATAAAAAGTTCTTTACAATTTGAATACAAACGATAATTTCTATATAATATAAAAGTCATTTAGACTTAATATCAGTTGCTTTGAATATGATTAACGAGGTCTGTTATGAGCGATTTAAATCTTATTTTAGAAAAACAAAGAACATACTTTAAAACAGGTTCTACATTAGACATTAAAGAACGGATAAAGAAACTAAAAAAACTATATCAAATCATCGATAAATATGAAGAAGAGATAAGCGCTGCATTAAAAACCGATTTAGGAAAATGTCAATTTGAATCTTACATGTCTGAAATCGGCTTAGTCAAATCTGAAATAACCTATTTTATTAAACATGGTCGATCATTTGCTAAGAAAAGACGTGTTCATACTCCTCTATCCCAATTCTATTCAAAAAGTTATGTCTTACCATCTCCCTTTGGAAACACCCTCATCATCAGCCCCTGGAATTATCCGTTTTTACTTTCTATAGAGCCTTTAGTAGATGCATTGATTGCTGGGAACACTGTCATCTTAAAACCATCGGAATATTCCCCTAACACTTCTGCAATCATTAAAAAGATCATCGCTGAAACTTTCAGCCCAGACGAAGTAGAAGTCGTTTTAGGCGATGCTAGTGTTGCAACTGAATTATTAAACTTAAAATTCGATTTCATCTTTTTTACAGGCTCACAAAATGTTGGCCAAATAGTTTTGAAGAGCACTGTGAATAATCTGATACCTTGTGTGTTAGAATTAGGTGGTAAAAGTCCATGTATTATCGATAAGACTGCAAACTTGAAGTTAGCAGCTAGACGCATCGTATTTGGCAAGTTTCTCAATTGTGGACAGACTTGTGTCGCACCTGATTATCTTTTATGTCAAGAAGATATCCGAAATGAATTTGTCACCTATTTAAAGGAAGAAGTGATCAAACAATTCAGTCCAGAGCCATTAAAAAATAAAGACTATGGGAAAATCATCTCTTTAAAACATTTTAAGCGACTTTTAAATCTGATCGATGAAAAGAAAGTGATCATCGGTGGTTCTTATGATGAAGAAACATTAAAAATAGAACCTACTGTATTACAAGATGTGACTCTTGAAGATAAAGTTATGCAAGAAGAAATATTTGGTCCTATTCTTCCTATCATCACTTTTAAAACTTACGATGAAGCTTTTGACATCATTTCAAAGCATCCTACTCCACTAGCATTTTATATCTTTTCTAATGATAAAAAGATCATTGACCACGCTTTGAGTCATGTCAGTTTTGGAGGTGGTTGTGTCAATGATGTGGTGATCCATTTGGCTAATAGTGAGATGGGCTTTGGAGGAGTTGGCACTTCAGGAATGGGCTCATACCACGGAAAGACCGGATTTGATACTTTCAGCCATTTAAAAAGTATTGTCGATAAAAAACAGATCATTGATTTGCCGATGAGATATCAGCCTTATAAATCTAATCTATTTAAAAAATTGATCAGAACATCTTTACACTGATGTAGCAAACTTTAAATACCTTTCATAGAAATAGTTAAAAGTGTTTTGTCAACTCTACTTTTTCCTTTACAATAATTATGAGGCTAAGAGAATTATGAAAAGAGTCGATGAAAAGTACTTTATCAAATCGAATAATGTCGATTATGATCCTACTATCGAATCTGTTTTATCAGCGGATGAACAGATCCTTTGGAGAAGTAAACCTAAACGTCTATCATTCATTCTATCTGCATTTTTTAAGTTTTTCTTCATCGCTTTGATCTGGGGATTGTTCGATGGTTTTGCTATCGCTATGATTGCAATTAATATGCCAAAGCTAGATTGGTGGTTGATTTTGATACTAGTCATTTTCTTTTCCTTACATCTCATACCTGTCTGGATATGGATAGTCAGTATCATAACTGCTAGCAAAAGACAAAGAAGAGAGGAATACGCCTTTACAGATAAAAGGATCATCATAAAAAACGGTTTGATAGGTTCAAATATTCAAAGCATCTTTTATAGTTCTATCACCAGTATCAACCTCAAAATTGGTTTGATTGAAAGAATGTGTAAAGTAGGTGATATTTATATCACAGCTGATACTACTAAAGCCATCATGGAAGATATCAGTGATCCTTACTTCATCTATGGTCAACTTCAAAAGATCGCCAATGATATCAAGCAAGACATCTTATATCCTAACGCCTTAAGACCTGATGAAAATCCCGGATATAAAACCAGTTATAAAGGCGATATCAATTTCAAAAAATAAAAGCTCAAAAAAAAGACCACTGGCTATTCAGTCAGTGGTCATTTTAGGAAAAGTTTTATCTCAATAATCTTTTAGATTTGTCCACGTTTACTTGGATTATCAGTGTGAGCTGTGTATTTTACTTCTGCCTTAGTTTGAATCTTGATGCAATCGATGCAAGGACCACCTGTTCCATTTCCACGAAGGCTATTTTCCTTGATGCTGATAGACAAAGTGTTTTCGCCTTGTTTAAGGTTCAAATTAGTTCCGCAAGTTTTGTCATAGAACTTCATCTGAGCCATTGATTCACTATTAGCAACATATATGCTTCCGTAGCTGATAGGTTCACCATTTAAAGCGACTTCCATATCATCAGGAGTGATATTCAAATCTCCTAATTCAGAGCCTAGTCTCAAGACAAAAGTCGCTGTCTCAGCAGTTGTAGCTGTGAAAACAAAATCTAATTTAGTCTGAATACTATAGGTATAACCGATATAGTAGCCTTCACTCCAACCTAATTCTTTTTGAGCATCAGTTCCATCGCCATAAATCATATCGACACCGGATTGTTCACTAGATAATCCGGCACCCTTGACATCAGTTAAGTCGATGTATTCAGCTTCCATGACATATTCATTCACACCTGTGGGTAAAGGTGTTGAAAATACACCGCTATCGACGGATGAAGTTTCAGTACAACCGACGAGTGATAATCCTGCTAACAACATCAACGCACCGCAACTGATCTTTTTAATTTTGTTCATTTGTTTCTGTTTCTCCTTTCTCAGTTTCGTTTTGTTCACCTTCTAACCTCAATTGTTTATTCTGCATTTTGAAGAAAAACCATAAACCACCTAAAGCAAGCGCTCCAGCTGCAAACACGGAATCGATAACGATGAGGAGCGTGACCCAACCTGGTAGTCTATATCCATAGATAACTGAATCATCTTGACCATTCATCGCATTTGAATTAGCGACAGTGTACAAAATATTTTTAGCCGCTCTTCTGATATTGGTGATATCAGTAGGAGTAGAAGTTTTTGTCGGAGCCTTAGAAGGTGATAAGTTTAAATCACCACCTGCTCTGATCATCTGATCAGTGTTCATGTAAGCTTTGAGGTTGAAATCAGTGATGACCATGCCTTTAAATCCCCATTCTTCTCTTAAAACTTCAGTCAATAATTCATAACAGCCTCCTGCCCAAGTCGTACCTATACGGGTAAACGAAGACATCATGGCTGAAGTCTTACCTTCGACGACTGCTAATTCAAACGGTTTAAAATAGAGTTCTCGCATAGCCTGTTCATTAGCCCAAACCACTAAACCAGAAGTATCGCGATTAGTTTCTTGTTCGTTTAAGGCAAAGTGTTTGATATAGGTATACACGCCTTTTTCTTTAGCGCCTTTGATGACTTCGACTGCTAATTTTCCAGATAAGATAGGATCTTCAGAATAATATTCGAAGTTTCTTCCACCGAAAGGTGAACGGTGAATATTAACCGCCGGTGCATACCAGCCTGAATATGGTGTACTATCTTCTCTTTCATTTCCGATGAGTCCTTCATTTCCGACCATCAAGCCTTGTCTATAAGCTAATTCTTTGTTCCAAGTAGCAGCGACGACTGATTCTGAAGCATAGCGACAAGTATCATAGATACAATCATCACCCATAAAGATTGCAAAGCCCATCGGTCCATCACCATCGATCGTCAAAGGTTTCTTGATATTATCCATAGCGATAGTTCTGAAATTACCAGTTGCGATCATATCCGTCATCTCTTTGACTGTCAATTGATCTAAAAGTTCATCCCATAAAGGATCATCATAATCTTTATTAAAAAGATGATAGATCTTCACTTTGCATTGATCACGTGTCAGCTGAGTTTTGCTCTGATTCGGAGCAGTGCTTGAATACCAAGGATCAGTTTCTTTGTCATCGACCGAATAATTGAGAGTATTGATGAATTCTTGCGTCACTTCTTGATCTTGAGCAGTCGGTCTAGTCGGCCAAGTGCCTTCCCAGTCAGAACGAGATAAGTATTTAGTGATATGTTCAGAAACATCATCAAAACGGTTTTCAACCTTGTGTTCAGTCACTGAAGTCCCATAGATATACTCTTCATCGATCTTATAGTTTAGAGTAGAGATAACCTCATGGGCATTCTTTCTTAAACTGATCTGATAATCTCCTGGATCTAATTCGTAAGTTGCAAAACCATTTTCGTTTGCATCAGAATAATCATAAGATGCCATATCCTGGACTTTCAGAGTTAAAGTAACAGGTTTAGTCTCTCCTTTAGGAATGATCGGAGTCTTGACAAAGTCACCTAATACAACCTGACTTTTTTCGATTCCACCATCGATGTAAGGAGCAGTGTAGTAAAGCTGTAAAACATCCTTGCCATCTCTATTTCCACAATTGGTGACATTGACAGTGAGAGTGATCTCACCATCTTTAGTCAGCGTGCTACCATTTTTAAATGACAAAGATTCTTCATCTATCTCATATGTAAAATCTGTATAGGAGAGACCATATCCAAAAGGATAAACAACATTCTCATCATACCAATCTTCGCCGTCCGTATATCCCCTAGTCTCATAATAACGATATCCGACATAAATGCCTTCTTCATACTCGACGAAATAAGCATTTTTAGTTGAGCCATTAAGATAGTATTGATTGCCGTTAGCGCTCATATTATTACCAAAATTCAGATATGATGGATCTTTAGTAAAATCTCTAGAATACGTATCAACAGTTCTGCCAGAAGGATTGACTTCTCCCTTTAATACTGGTCCCAAAGCATCAAGGCCGCTGTTACCGGGATGCCCAAGCCATAAAGCAGCTTGAATCTTGTTGTTCTCTTGTAAGAATCCGAGTTCCATCGGCGAACCTGAATTACAGACCACAATGACTTTATCAAAGTTATCACATGCTTCTTTGAGCATATCGGTCTCATTCTTATCAAGCTGTAAATAATGATCATCGACACTGTTAGCACCCGGGATCAATTTCTTCTCATATTTGCCCCAGTTAGTATATTTGCTTCCGTCATAATACATCGATCGCGGTAAGTCAAATCCCTCACCACCAAAACGAGACAAAAAGACGATAGCGGCATCATTATAGGCTTTATAAGAATCTCTCTGCTTTGTCGTATAAGAAGTGATCGGTGTCTCTCCAGTTGGAAAACCGGTCAGTTTATCACCCATAGCAATAGAGGAGGAAGAAGGGCGGCCTGAGCCAGATGCAGAACTCTTATAGAAATCATACATGACGGGATTGACTTCGAATTTAGCTCTGGTTAAACATTCGTATACATCGCCCACCGATTCGGTGGAGGATCCGTCATTTGAGCCGGATCCTCCGAGAACTGGGTTGACTGAATTTTTGCCGAAAACAGTGATTTTGCTACCTTCCGGTATCGGAAGTGCATTCTGTTCATTTTTAAGTAAGACGATTCCTTCAGAAACTATTTCTGTGTTTAGATCATTAGCAGCTTCTAAAACTTCTTTTTTATTCTTATAATCAGCAGTGAAGCGTTGAGCAACTGATGGGTCACCACTGATCAAGTATCTCTCCTCACCACCCATGACAGAGCAAATAGTGTTATAAAGAAATTTGTTAAGAGTCACCACTAATGTCGCCGTCACGAGAATGACTGATAAAGATGCAAGAGTGATAGAGTAAATACCCAATGCTTTAGTTCGATGAATTTTCTTTTTTGGTTTTTCCATAGAGTACTCCTTTCTCAATTGACTAAAGCATCATCACTTACTAGCTTTTAAACGTTTCATTAAGAAGTAAACTAACCATGCGATTAAGCCCACACCGATGACAGAACCGATGACGATGAATGTTATTGCGACAGGAGTTAAGCCTTCACCTTTTGGAGCTGTTGGTGTATCAACATAATCTTTGTTATCGATGAATAATTGGAATGTCATCTCATCTGAGACTTTGCCTTCACTAGAAGCGACGATAGTGAAATTGAAAGTTCCGCATTCAGTAGGAGTACCTGTGATCTTACCATCACTAGATAATGTCAAGCCTTCAGGTAATTCACTGCCTTCTTTTAAAGTGTAAGTGACTTCACCTGCACCTTGTGCAGTATCGACTTGAGCTTGATAAGCTTCACCTTCTTTACCATATGGAAGTTCAGTGGAAACATATCTTAAACCGATTGAAATCTTATAAGTAGCTTCAGCTGCGCGAGCATTAGATCCAGAGGCGATGACTACAAATTCATGATCTGTCACTGTCTCTTGTGGAGTACCAGTGATATAACCTTGAGCAGTCAAAGACAAACCTTTAGGTAATGTGTTACCGGATTTTAAGGAGTAAGTTACAGAGACATCAGAAGTAGCAGCTGCGACTCTATCGGTATAAGCGATACCTAATTTGCCGACTGCTAATTCTTTTGTTTCAAACTTGATATCGTGATTGATAGTGATTTCAAAGGTGATGCGTTGTGTTGTATAACCTAAAGCGCTGGCTTCAACTGTGAACTGATAAGATGCGCATTCCTTAGTAGGTTTTCCAGTGATCTTGCCATCGCTTGATAAGGTTAAACCTTCAGGTAATAAACTACCATTAGCTAAGGAATAGGTGATAGGTGTATCAGTATCTTCAGTTTCGTCAGGTCTGATGATCTTAGCGCCAGCGACGGAGCCTTCATAATTTTCTCCGATGATAGCTTCAGGTAATTTGGTCTCAGCTTTATAAACGATAGATCCGCTATCGTTGATGATACTGATTGTGAAAGCCGCTTCAGCAGAAGCATCTTCATAAGTAGCTTTGATTCGGAAAAGGTGATTATTGATCTCTTCAGTAGGTGTACCAGAAATCGTTCCATCTTCACTTAAGAATAGTCCGCTAGGAAGTGTAGAGCCGTCGACTAAACTATATTTGATATCAGAATTGGAACCGTCTGGATAAACTTCTGTATTGAGACTAGCAGTAGCAACACTTGCTGTGTAAGCAGCGTTGACAACACCAGTCTTTAAGGTTGTTCCTTGAAAGCTAGAGAATGCTGAAGGTTTAGTCGGAAAATCGCCTTTATTCATAGCGTTAGAATTAGCATTAGCATATAAGATGCCTTTTGCGGCTTCTCTCAAGCAAGAAACAGTAGTCGGAGTTCCTTCATTATATTTAGTGGTAGAATTACCTAATGAAAGGTTAGCACCAGCTCGGATCATCTGATTGGCGTTAGAAAGACCAGAACTATCACCCATATAGGTATCAGTGACTACACAGCCTTTAAATCCCCATTCATCTCTAAGAAGTTCAGTCATCAAACGATAATCACCACCAGCCCAAGTAGCACCAATACGATTTAAAGAGGACATCATACCACGTGTTTTACCAACCTTAACAGCTAATTCAAATGGTTTGAGGTAGATTTCACGCATCGATTGTTCGTTTGCCCAAGTCATCAAACCGCAGCGATTGGATTCTTGATCATTGACACCGAAGTGTTTGACAAATGGTGTCAAACCTTTGCTTTGAGCACCGATGACGTTATAGGCAGCAAATTGTCCGGAGATGAATCCGTCTTCTGAATAGTATTCAAAGTTTCTTCCAGAGAATGGACTTCTATGAATATTGCAAGCTGGCGCATACCATCCACAGATTCTTGATTGTGGACTACCATTGCCCCATAGAGCTAAGTCGCCCATCAAACGACCTTTTTCCTCAGCTAATTCAACATTCCATGTGGAGCTTAAGATAGTTTCAGAACACCAGGAAGTATAATTTCCAGAAGGAGCACCATAGATATAACCAGCAGGACCGTCAGCATTAGGAGCACGAGTGATACCGTATTTTGAAATAGCTTGGCCAGATGCATAATTTCCATCGTTAACTAAGCTGTAGTAATCATCAACTGTTAATTGATCCATGAAGGTTTCCCATAACGGATCATCAGGATCAACACCGATGAGTTCATTTAGCATGATGCCACTATCTTTGCCAGTAGTCGGCATAACATCAGTGTAATAAGGCATGCTTTCATCGGCATTAGCAGGACGGTTATCCCATTCTGTTAATTCTGCTTTAACGGCCTCTGAAGCGGTCAATTTATAATCTCTAGTCGGGAAAGTTTCTTCCCAATCTGCTCTAGTCATATATTGACCATGACTGCCATCTGAATATTCGTATTCAGGAATATAATTGCTGACTTCATCAAAGCGATTCTCAACTGGATTACCAGTTGCGCTGTCATTTTCATATTGGATGTTGTTTGCGACATTCAAGGTGAAACTATCATATTCATTATGAGCATCAGCCATGATTCTGATGGTGTAGTCGCCAGCATCTAATTCATAGCCTTTAAAGCCGTTTTCGTTAGCGTCGCTCCAATCATAAGAAGCCATATCTTGAGCTTTCAGAGTCAGAGTGACATCAGCACTGTCACCTGGTTGAATCAAAGGAGTTTTCGTAAAGGCGCCTAAAACAACATGAGATTTTTCAATCTGACCTTCGATATAAGGAGTAGTGTAATAAAGTTCGACTGCATCTTTACCAGCGACTTCACCCGTATTGGTGACTTTAACAGTCACTTTGATCTCAGAATCTTTTTCTAAAGTTCCGCTAGGAGTGCTAGAAATGATTTCTTGAGTAAAGGTGGTATAGGATAAACCATGACCGAATGGATAAACGACATGAGCATCATACCAGTTATCCCAAGTGGTGCGGCTAGAACCATTTATTTCACCATCCCACGCGGCATCTCCTTCATCATATCCACGAGTTTCATAATATCTATAACCCATGTAGATGCCTTCTTTATAAGTGACGTAGTTACTTCTATAACCACCGCCTCCATTACCTCCAGAAGCAGCTAAATTTTCATATTGATTTCCTTTTAATTCTGGGCTGACTTCTTGCATGTTATTAGCAAAGTTTTGGAAGACAGGATCAGCTTTAAAATCTCTAGCCCAAGTGTCAACAGTATGACCGGATGGATTAACTTCACCCTTGAGAATCTTTGCTAAAGAGGTCATTCCATTGGAACCAGGGTATCCAATCCATAAAGCGGCTTTGACGTTAGGTGAATATCCATAATGGTTAGGATCATTTAAGAAACCAGCTTCGAATTGTGAACCGGTGTTGAATAAAACGATAACTTTATCAAAATGTTCTCCGCAGTATTTGATAAGATCTGATTCGTTCTTATCCAGTTGGAGATAGTGATCATCTTTTGCTCTTGCACCAGGGACTAATTGACCATCTTCCATCGTGGTGGACCAAGAAGCGTAGTTGCTTCCGTTATAGAACATCGTTCGAGGTAAATCAAAACCTTCACCAGCGATACGTGAGATGACAACGATGGCCGCATCTGAGTATTCTTCATAGCTAGCTTCAATATCAGAAGTATAACTAGAGATAGGCGTTTCACCAGTTGTATAACCAGATGTGACATTACCATTAGCAGGAGCAGTGGCACGACCAGAGCCAGATAAAGAATCATTAAAATAGAAATTTGTTAAAGTCTGGTTTAGTTGAAAGCCTGCGCTTTGAAGAGCAGCATTTAGTGAAATTGTGCCACCCCCCCCACCAGAGCCTGAGCCTGATCCACCAGTGATGATGGAATCAGAGTTCTTACCAAAAACAGAAATCTTGCTTTCTTCAGCTAATGGTAAGGCATTATCTTCGTTTTTAAGTAGAGTGATGCCTTCATCCATGATCTTCTCATTATGAGCCTTAGAAGCTTCTAGGACTTCATCACGCGTAGCATAATCAGAATTGTAATAATTCCCATAAACAGGTTCAGGAGCACTGCTAGCTGCAGCATTATTAACCATCAAAGAAGCCGAGAATAAAGCAGCGATAGCTACAGGACTC
Organism: uncultured Bacillota bacterium; assembly: GCA_949284445.1. Classification (GTDB taxonomy): domain Bacteria; phylum Bacillota_I; class Bacilli_A; order RFN20; family CAG-288; genus Enterosoma. Next base: position 13,599 of record CASDVP010000007.1, on the reverse strand, counting down.
ACTGAGAAAAATATTCTTTTTTTGCTCATATTAGTTCTCCTCATAGCCCATAACGTTGTTATAGGTCATTTGTAAACAGAAATTAAAGGCGTATAAGTTATCTTGTGGTTCAGCTTCAGGTTTAATGATGCTGATGCAATATTCATCATTATCTCCAAATCTATCAATTTCAAATGCGAATAATTCAGTCTGAGCTAACTCAGTCAATTTGAATGATTTGATGATAGCTGAACTATCATTGAGTGGAGTATTAGTCTGACTGATTGCGATTTGGAAGTTACTATCTTGAACTGCATATTGGTTGACGTTGTTAACGATCTTAGCATAGACAGTAGTCTTAGGATTATTAGAATCAAACTCAGGTAAATTATTTATTTTAGTAGAGATGTATGCGTTACGTGGATTGCCTGCATTATCATTAAAGTCTTGGTTTCTAGCACCAATAGCTGTTAAGCCGACAGAATTATTAATGATACACGGTCTAGATGTATTCCAGCCATCATGAAATGTCCATTTATCAACAGTGACATATTCAGGTCTACCAGAAACGCTCAAGCTCTTATCGCCTTCGGGATAATAAGGAGCAGTTCCTGAGACCATATCTAATAAGATAGTATCTCCTGATGCACCACCGATATCTTTTCTTACCGCTATACCCATCCAAGGCAAGTTGATACCTAAACCAGCTAAGAAATATTTAGTCACTGTTTCGCCAGGTTGAATGGTGACTTCACCAGTGGTTGTGATGTTTCCATAATAAGTAGCATAGAATTCAACTGTGATCGGAAGTGTTTCATGATGGTTCTTAAAGATAGTTTTGACTAAAGCAGTTCCTTTAGCAACTGTGTCTAAAGCACAAGTCGTTTTAATATTTTCTGGCATATCATAAGTAGCAGCTGTATTGGCAGGAATAGCCATTCTGATACCTGATAATCCTTCTAAATCTGGATCGTTTGACTCATTTGCAGGTGTTCCAGCAGTTATACCTTTAGCACCAGAGCCACCATATGGATTGCCTTCAGCAGGAACTAACTCAGGTGCAAAGTCAGAGAAGACAGCCCAAACTGTAAGAGTGCTATCAGGCATGGTGAAGGGACCATATTCAGTCTCACCTAATTCACCGACGCGATTGTTCTTCACACCATAATCGAATCCCACAAAAATCATTCCATCTGGTGCTTCGACTGCTTCTATAGAGATAGGGGTGTCATAAGTGAATTGATAAGTGGTGATATCTTTATATTCACCAGCTGGATCATCAGTGATCTCACCAGAGGAAGAATCTTTGACCTTGGCGCCAACAACATTCAAGGTATATAACATATCATCATATTGACCAGTGACGACAACATCATGGTCTGGCATCTTGAATGTATGACCATTACGCCAAATTTCATCTTCACTATCAAAGGTCCAATCAATGAATTTCTTATGGGCAGGAATCTCCGGTGTTAATGTCACATATTCGCCAGCTTTAGCAGTAGTGACTGAAGACTTACCACCGACGACTGTAATAGTATGTTCTTCTAAGGTTGGAGCTTGTGAATTAACGATTAAAACAAAAGTTTCTGTCAAATCTTTAATAGTAGCAGAAATGACTGTCTCACCAGCACTCAGCAATGTGACTTTGCCGTCACTAGCGATAGTTGCAACACTCTTATCAGAGCTATCAAATGTGACTGTTCCAGTAAAACCTTCATCTTTATCGACATCGATTGTTAGCTCTAATGTGCCGAGTGAAAGATTGACTTCTAAAGATCCCGTGATTTTACGATCATTGTATTTAATCTGCAAGGAATTGACACCAGCTTCTTTTTCAGGTGGTAACACTGTATCAACACTTGGCTTACTTGTAGAAGGTGTTTCAGTGCATGAAACAACTGTTGATGACAGTGCCATTGTTGCTAAAAGAGCAACAAAAATTTTTTTATTCATAAAATAAATATCTCCTTAATAAAATATTTTTTCTAGTTTTCATTTTTTAGATTTGTAAAAAAGATTTCCTAGGATTTTTCTATTTTTACAAATTTACCTTTTGCTTTTTTTACTTGATGATAAACAGCCTCCTATAAATTCTAATAACTCGCCTCTGCTCTTCAAATGGCAATTGCTATCACCATTAAGTTTATAAATGTAAGCGGTTTTATCAAGAAAGAAGGCGTCAAAAGCAAGTTTAGTATCGTCAATAGCAATATCTTGTTTAATATGTCAATTATTAACTCTTGTGTATATATTTTTTCTTTTTTTAATATTTTTTTGTTAAATCTTCAATTTAAAATTGCTCAGACTTTAAAATTAGAAAAACTTGTAATATCATTATTTACACTAGCTATAAAGATTGAATAGTGAGAAAAACAGACATGAACATTGCAATAGTTGAAGATGATAAAAACACTCAAGAAGAGCTAAAACAACATCTATTACATTTTTCTGATGAACATAAATTATCTTTTAATATCCAGTGTTTTACTGATGCTAAGTCTTTTTTAGAAAGACCAGCTTCTATATTCACATTAGTTTTTCTCGATATTGATCTTCCAGGTATGAATGGCATGGATGCAGCTGAAAAATTACGCCAGGAAAAGAATGACATCATGATCATCTTTGTTACTTCTTTAGCACAATATGCTTTGAAAGGTTATAAAGTTCAGGCATTTGATTTCCTAGTTAAGCCATTCAACTATTATGCTTTAGAAATGTCTTTAAACCGAGCTTTACCGACTTTAAAAACTAAAGGCAAAACTTTAGTCATCTCACAGACGGATAGAACTAAAAAAATTATTAACATCGCAGATCTGATCTATATTGAAGTCATCAACCATACACTTTATTTCCACACCTTAAAAAACACCTATACAAGCATCGATACCTTAGATCGTTACCATAAAGAATTAAATGAAGACAATTTTGCCTTATGCAATAGATGCTATTTAGTTAACTTACATTTCGTCACTGGAATTAAAGCCAATGATGTCATCTTAGCAGATGGGCATAAATTACCTATATCGCGCTATAAAAAACAAACTTTCATAGATTCATTAAATCTGTTCTTAAGCCAAGAGGATGCCTTTTAATGATCATAACCAATCTTTTTATCAACAAGATTTTATTTATGATTGAAATGTTAGCTGGCCTGTATGTTTTTTCTCATAAAATGAAGAAAAAGCAAAAGCCAGCCATAAGATATATAGCTTCCATTTCTGTTTGCTTACTTATAGCTGTTTTCTATCCATTAGTAAAAGATGTTTCATACTCATGGTGGTATATTTCCTTGATGTATTTCATCTTTGCTATCGTTAGTTGCTTAACTTTACCTTTTATTTATGAAATTTCATGGAAACAAGTTCTTTTCTTTTTTATAGTCGCATACACTGCTCAACATTTTGCCTATCAATTAAACACCGTTCTTTCTTTAGCGTGCGGTTTAATAAACTCTTATCAATCAGCATATAACGGAGATAATCTTTTAGAAGATGGCGGATTATTAGTGCTGAGACTGACTTTGACAACAGTCGTCTTCACTTTAGTTTATGTGACAGTTTACATCGCATTTATCTCACGAGTAATCAAAAAGGATTTGTCGATCAACAACATGGAAATACTGATTATTTCTGGCATTGCTTTAATTATTGATATTTTAGTTAATGCCGTAATAGTCAGTTATGGAAAAGACTTGATGGATGTCATCGAATATATGATATGCCTTTATAGTTTGATCAATTGTTTCGTCATCCTGTTCTTGCTTTATTTCGTTTTGAGAAGTAAAAATCTTCAGAAAGATTTAGATGTCTCTTCATTTCTATTAAACGAAGCAGAGAAAAAGTACACGCAAATGAAAAATAACGTCGATCTGATCAATATCAAATGTCATGATATGAAACAGCAGATTATTGCTATCGGTCAAAATCGTTCTATTAACCAAGAAGCCTTACAAGATATGACTGAAGCTATTCAAATCTATGATTCAACTATGCATACTGGAAATGATGCTGTAGACATAATATTAGTAGATAAAAAACTCAATTGTAATCAACTTCAAATCAATTTAAAATGCTACGCTGATTGTTCTAAATTAAATTTTATGTCAGATAGTGATATCTATTCACTTTTTGGAAACGCCATAGATAACGCAATTGAAGCCACATCTAAAATATCTGATCCAAGCAAAAGATTGATCAATCTCTTTGTCAAAAACATCAACAATTTTATTTCAATAAGATTTGAAAACTATTTCAGTGGAGAGATCAAATTTGATTCTGATGGTCATCCTAAAAGCACAAAAACAAATGATGGATATCATGGATTCGGTATTAAGTCTCTAGAGATGATAGTTGATAAATATCATGGAAACCACTTGATAAAAATCAATGATGACATCTTTTCTTTTAATATTTTCTTTCCTTTAAATGAACAAAATAATGAAGAACTCTAATAGGACGTCGCCACAATTAGAAACAAATATCATTACGTAAATTATCTTGATTACACATTAATTAGTCTATGCAAAGTAAAAAGAATGGCTGCATGAATTAAGGCATTTGCTTAAACAATTTTTTTGATGCCTTTTACAGCATTCGAATAAGATTAAGGTCAATATTGTGTTGAATGTAAATTACGTAATAGCGATAGCAGGGTGTGTCAGAAGGGTTTTAATATTAGCTTTAATGAAATATAATTCATTACGGGGAAATAAAAAATGAAAAAAGCGTTGTTTCTTTTACCACTCGCTTTATCTCTAATGACTAGTTGTTCTAATATTTCTTCAACTTCATCATCCATCCCATATCCACCTATCTCTACTGATTCTTCTAATGGTTCTTCTACTGAGTCTGAATCTACAACTTCTGCAACTGAATCTTATACGTTTGAATTTTCTTCTGTTGGTGATGGTGGAACTGCTACTGCTAATGTTAAAAATGGCACTTATGATAAAGGAATAACCATCTCTTTAACAGCTACTATTACTACTGTTAATGGTATCTTTGATGGTTATTATTTCGGAGACAAGCTGATTTCTAAAGATTTAACTTATGCGTTTGAACTTACAAAAGACACTAAAATCGAAGCCCGTTTCCATTTGGGTGAGAATTTAGATGATTATGTATATCAAACTTTTTCACATAAATTTAATCAAAACGATTTTACTGGTTCTGGCTATAATACTACTGCTGGCTCCAAAGAAATCAATGGCTTAACTTGGAATTATGATGCCTTTACTTTTTTAGGTCAAAGCAGTGATGGTGTACAAATCGGATCTAATAAAGCACCTCAAAAAACACCTTGGGTCCTGTCAACTGATTTTGGAGAAGAAGTTTATCTAACTTCGATAAGTATTTCAGGCTTATATAAAAATCCGACTTCGTTCACTATTTCTAATGGTGATTTTGGATTTGCTGAAAGTTTGCAAAATACCTCCTATAGCACATTTGAATTTGAAGATCTTAATGCAAAAGTGAGTGGATTAAATATCGGTCTATCAGTCCAATCTAAAGCTTTATATTTAGATACTTTAACGTTTACCATTTTAGTTCCTAAAGATTCAGATTTGACTTTAACTACTGATATCAGTTCCTTAGAACCTGCAGTTCCTGGAAAGAACGGCGTTCCTGAAACAAAATATCAACCTATCACTTCTGAAGAATATTATTCTGATGTTGATTTGACTCTTGATGGTGATGCTTTGAAGCTAGAACTATATTCTAAGATTTCTAATCTCAATAGATGGTCATATGGCGATGACACTGAAATCCTTCTTTATGTCGATGCCAACCCTGAAGATCCTAAATATTTATATGGTATATATGATGGTGATGACATCGTAGCTGCGGCTAATGGTGTCTGGAACAAAGAACATGTTTGGGCATGTGCTCAAATGGGATTAGGAGGTGACAAGAGACCTGATAGCAGCACGAAAAACCGATCTTCTGATCTACATAATTTAAGAGTTTCTTGTCAAAACAGTAACGGTGATCATGGTAATTTATTCTTTGATAACACTGATACAATTACTACTTTCTTTCCTAATATTGCTGGTGAACCTAATGATGCACACAATTATGCAGGAGATCATCGTGGCGATGTCGCTAGAATCCTTTTCTATATGGCAACTTGTTACCAAGACGTTATTCATTTAGATGATAATTTAAATGCTAACGATGATTATTCAATGGGTAAACTTTCGACATTATTAGAGTGGAATGAAGCTGATCCAGTTGATGCCTTTGAAATTCAAAGAAACAATCGCATCTATGAATATCAAGGCAATCGAAATCCATTTATAGACCATCCAGAATTAGCTGCTCGCATTTGGTAACTCATTTTAAAAAGTTTATAACCTAAAAAGATACTAAATTTAGGCGATAAAATCTCTGATAAATGCACTGAACTCCTCAAAGCGATAATAATAAATCGCCTTAAAGAAAAATAATTCTTATCATTCTCAATTTGATGATAAGAATTATTTTAATGATTAAAAATTAAGAAAAGAAATGCGAAAAGCTAAATGATTTATACTGCTGATGAAGTTTTATTCAACCAAAAAAATAACTTATATAGGATATTAATAAGCTGCATTTACTGCTGTAGCAACAATAATCGCATAAATGATGCCGATGATAGCGGAAATGACAATATCAATGATAAGCATGATCTTAGCACCCTGCTTACATTCATAATCACCCAAACAATAGCAAATGACAAATCCGACAATAGATAAGAAGAAGGTGATGAGAACACCGATACCAGTCCCGTGCAATACTTCATTAGAATTAGATTGATATTGATAGCTTGGGGAACTATAGGTGTTTTGATAACCAGCATTATTCGATTTGATTTTTGGATCTTTCCCACAGAAAGGACAGTATTTAGAATTTGCATCAATAGCCTTTCCGCAATTGACACAAGTTATTTTTCCATCTTGTCTAGCACCACAAAAAGGACAAAAAGTCGCATTATCGTCTAATTCAGAACCACAATTACTACACTTTTTCATAATCGCCTCCTATATTTCTGTGAATATTATATCTTTATAGAACAGTGAAATCGTAAAAATTTTGATATAGTCACTGACTTTAGCAATATAGCGCAAATGTTAAGCTAAAGTCAAATCATAAATGACATGCAGATACCTTTTTTTAATCTTTCTTTATCGATTCTTTCATCTTCATATTTGAGAAGAAAACTTTGGGCATATGAGCAGGTAGCTGTGATTTTCTTATTGATTGTCTTAGTATCTTCTAAGAACTGAATCAGTAGTTTTTTAGCCAATCCTTTACCTCTGTATCTCACATCGACAAAGGTTTTTACAACAACTAAATATTCGTCTTTAATTTCATACAAAAGATATACTTCCTTCTCCGAATAGCCTTTTAAAGATATTTTATTCATATAAAACTGACCTCATTACCATTTTATCAAAATGATGATTAGTGCTGAGCTTCAATGCTCTATCCAAAAAAAGGCTAGATAGCCTATCAAAGCTATTCTAGCCTCAAACCAAAATTTATTTTTAAAGGATTATTCAGGGATCACAACCTTGACGTTATGTTGTGAGAAAAGTGAATTGTCTTCAAGACCACCGATGTTAGCAATGGTTTCTGCATCTAATGTGATAGTGGGTTGTTCAGTTGAACCAGTGTAATAAGCATAAACATATGGATAATCTTTTGTTTCTACATCACCACTAGCTTCTATAGTTTCAAAGCTGATATTAGTGAGATTGACTTGGATGTTAGAACTCATGTATCCAGATTTTTCACCATTCCAACTATCACCGACTACTAAGAAGCCTTTAGGAGCACCATTTCCACTTCCCCATGCTTTACCAATCCAAGCATCGGCATCAGCATCTTTACTATTATCTAACTTCAATGTGCTATTAGAAATGTTAACTCGACCAGCTCTAGCAAAGACAGCATGAGTATTACCAGAAACAATAGAATCAATGATGTTTAATGTGCCAGGAACATTAATGATGATACCTGCACCAGCTGTAGAAGTGACTTCAGAATTATCAACATTGATTTCAACGTTATAATTTTCACTAGTAGCAGCATTAGTAGAGATGCCATAAGCAAAGGCAGTAACAGTAGAGTTCAAAATATCAACACTAGCGGCATCACCACGAGGATAAGCGAAGACAGTGTCGCTAGTCGCATCAACATTATCAAGAATCAATGAAGCTCCAGAAATAATTTCGAAAGAGGTTTGAGTATAGTTATTGATAAAAGTCTTACAATCAAGAACACCCTTAGTGTCAGTAGCACTACTAAAGATCTTTAATGTTCCTTGAGCGATAGAAGTAGTAGCTTGAGCAGCAACAGAAACTGCTGGATCGATAGTCAATTTGTGTTCACCGAGATCAATATTTGTCTCAGCACGTCCAGAAATAGGAAGAATAGTCTCAAGAGTTAAGTCAGAAGTGATTTTGAAATCAGTGACACCAGTCTTAATAACAGCAGGATCATTTAAATAGGCAAACTGACTAGCATCAGCGATCAAAAGCGGATCTTCAGCTGTGCCAGAACCACCAGCGAAAGAGATATCAGTCTCAGTTGATAAAACTTCATCAAACTCGCCATCAGTGTTGTAAACCTTAGTGTATAACTTACCATCAATGAAAGTATTAGTAGATGCTGGATCTTCATCAAGGACATTCAAATCTGTGTTGTTACCTCTATGAATACGGCTGAATTGGGCATAAGATTCTCTATCGATGTTTAAAGTAGCAATATGTTCATCACTATCACCATTCATAAAGATTTGATATGGTCTTACAGGATCTTTACCAGTGGTTTCTTCAACTAATGTTTCTTCATATTTGATATTATCAAGAGTTAAAGTAGCACCATAATTATAAGCATTAGTTGCATTATCACCGACGACGATAGCCGCTGTAGGAACTCTGTTACCATCTCCCCATTTTTCGCCATTATAGAACGGACCAGCAGGGCTATCGGTAGGATTTTGATAATATCCGTCATTGTATTTGATGGTAGAGTCAAAAACTTTAACATCACCGCCTCTAACTACGAGGGCTTGTCTTTCACCTCCTATAGTAGAGTCAGTGATAGTGACATCAGCAGGAACATTGATGAGAACACCAGTATTATCATCCGATGTTGCACTGAAAGCAGAAATTGTACTACCTTCTATATTGATTTTAACATTAGTGACAGATTCACCTAAAGAAGCGTTGGTAGAAATACCAAAAACATTAGCATTTATAGTACTATTGATGACATTTAATTCGGAATCTTTATTCTCAATTACCACACCAGAATCAGCATTATTGACAAGCATAGTATCTAATGTCAACTTGCCACCAATAATATCATCTTGAGAAGATCCGATACCGATACTAGCAAAACCATTAGTAGCACTATCTAAAGTACCATTCTTTAAAGTTACTTCTTGACCATTTTGAATAGCCATAACTGACTTTGTATCAGTGAATTCAAGTTTATGATTATCAAAATCAACAACTTTGGTAATCTTACCTTCAGGTAATATTAAATTTTTAGCTGTGAGATCTTTTGAGAGCTTGAAATAAGTGGCATCCGCATTAGCAAATTCTAAAAGTTGTTCATCAGTAGCGATGATTAAAGGATCATCTGATGTACCAGCACCGCTTTCAAAAACAGGAGCACTAGAATCGATAGTTCCTTGTTTGATAACATTACCCCAAGAATCGATCAAAGCATCATTATATTTCTTACCATCGATATAGGAGTTGGTTTTTTCATCACTGAATGTAGCATAAACAACAAAGCCGTTATCAACCATGCTTGTTGAATAGGTATAAGAATTCTTTTCAGCATCATAAATAGGAGCAGTTTCATCTAAAGCAGAAGTTAAACCGCCATCCAAAGATAAATCTTCAAGATAATAACCTTCTTGAGGAATCATCGTGAAAGTTACTGCAGTGCCAGTGATTCCGCTTCCGATAGAAGGAACAACACGTCCACCTACGGTTGGAAGGATTGTATTAGCCCAAGCGGTTTTACCATCTTCACCATCTTGACCATCTTTACCAGGTTCACCTTGGTCACCTTTATCACCCTTGTCGCCTTGCTCACCTTTGTTACCAGTAGCAGCAACACCAGTATCTACACCATCAACAAACCAGTTTCCGTTTTCACCGATTGTGATGACTGGAGTATGTCCATCTTCACCAGGTTCACCTTGGATACCTTGCTCACCATCTTCACCATTAGTGACTGTAAATGTAGAAGTAGAATCATCAGTATAAGTGATGGTATAAGTGTCAACATTACCAGACGTAGATGTTTTTTCGATAGATTTGATACCGAGACCGGCTTCGCCTTTATCTCCCTTATCTCCCTTATCACCTTTTTCACCAGCAATCGCAGACGTCTCACCTCTGAATTCGCAAGAAGCTAAAGGAGCAGTCATAGTCGCCAAAGCAATCAGCATTATTAATTTGGCTTTTTTCATTAAATTTACCTCCGATATATAATGCATTTTTATTATAGCTATCCCCCACCAGATTTCAAATAGCAACTATTAAAGGAAATTCGATTTTAAATCTTTGTTAAAATGTATGCATTTTTCAATTTTTTTAGCAACCGATAAAGAAGTTTATACAGTTTTTTAAAAAATGTTTTGATAAAATCTTTTAGTATGAAATTAAGTGTACATGAGATTGATATTCAAAAAGATTTTGAAGCTGTTAAAGCTGTTTTCCTTTTAGCATTCACTGGCGAACCATGGAATGATGAGTGGTCAGAAGAAATGATAAATTTTTATTTAGATGATTTATTACAGGCGAAAAATAGTCTTTCATATGGCCTATATAAAGATGATGAACTCGTCGGAATAGCCTTAGGACGACTGATGCATTTTTATTCAGGAAACCAATTCCGCATAGATGAATTCTGTGTTTCACCAAAAGAACAAGGTCATGGTTTAGGAACTACTTTTATGGAATTATTAACAGATGCTGTTAAAAAGAAAGACATCAAATATTTATTATTAGATACCAATAAAACTTATCCTGCTTATAATTTCTATTTAAAAAACGATTTTCAAGAGATCAAAGACCTCGTCAGCTTGTATAAAATTATTAGTGAATAATTTACGAATTGTTTTATAATTAACATACATGGCCCAATAGCTCAGCCCGGATCAGAGCATCAGTCTTCGAAACTGGGTGTCGAAGGTTCAAATCCTTCTTGGGTCATTTTTCATTTCATCAAAATAGTCATAAGCAAGGTAATTAAAAATACAAAAAATTATTTCTGAAATCAATATTTATCTAATGATTATCTAAAAAATCAGAATTATTGAATGAAGCTATTTAAGCTCAATAAACTTCTAAGTCGCTATCTGCTTTGAATAAAATCGATAATTTAAACACATCAGACTTAGAATCGATGCTCAAAACACCGCCATACTTTTCTACTATTGATTGGATAGACTTTAAACCATATCCGTGATTTTCTTTATTGGCTATTTTAGTCGTTAATGGTATATGATTTTCTCCGAAAAGAACATTGCCAACATAATAATTTTCGATGACTATAGAAATGAAATCATTGACATTTTTAACAATTAAGTTGATCGTCTTTTTTTCAGGATCTGTGACTTTAGAAACAGCTTCTATCGCGTTATCAATAGCATTGCCGAAAAGAGAATAAAGATCAACATCTGAAATGTAATTCAGTCTAGAACAATCCGCATAGACTTTTAAATCTATCTTTAATTGATTGCAAAGCATTTTCTTTTCGACCAAAATTATATCTATCGGTTTATTATTAGTATGCATGGTTGAGTCATAAATTTGAATCATATTTTCGATCTCGTCGATCGTTTCTTTATTCAATGTTTTCTGAGAGCCGAATTGTCTGATCTGATGTTTTAAATCATGAACTTTAATATTGATTGATTCATAATTAGCTTTGCTCTGTTCGTATTTTTCTTCTGCTTGATTTAAAAGCAAAGATTTTACTAACAATTCATATTTTAAAGAACGAATATTGATGATGAAATACAAGATAAAAAACACCATCAAACAAGACAAGATATTATAAGCGCAGATGATGACAGAAGTGACTAAGTTATGACTATCATCATTATAGACGACGATAGAATTAGCGACGATATCGACTAGAAGAATCAAAGCTGAAACTACCGCGATGGAAAAGTTGCTGATCTTAGTCTCATCTTTGATTTTAGAGACAAAGATATTGAACACACCCACATAGACTAAAGCATAAACTATTAAAGTGATGACTATACGCCAAAGCAGAATAATGGAAAAAGTGACATCGATAGTATCACTGCTATAAAGCGTTTGTAATGTTTCATCAAAGCGAAACACAAAACATAATAAAGAATAAATTTGATAAGAGAGATGCTGAGCAGTATAAGCAGCTACGCCTATGATAAACAATTTTTGAAAAGAGATTCTTATTATAAAATAAGTACCAAAAAAACAAATCACAAATAATAAGAAAAACATCAAAGATGAATACCACCAAGTATATGAAACATCTTCAATCAATGGGAAAAATGTTGATGCTAAAATTGCAAAGGTACTCACCCCAATATATCTTGCGACACAATACTTTCTCTTCGGCATTTGTGACGTGAATAAAAAGAAAGCGATCAAAATTTCGCAGGTGAAAATAATCTTGTAAATATAAAGGCTTGTGATCTGCATTATGCTTGGCTACCGCCTAAATATCTGTTCAAAGCTTGCACAAATTCAGCTTTTTTTGGTCTTGAGATCAACAGTTTTTCATCTCCTACAACCACTTCATTTTTTATTATTGAAGTGACGAATCTGAGATTCACTAAATAGCAACGATTACATGAGAAGAAATCATATCTGGTTAACATGGATTCATATTTTTTTAATGAATCATATGTTTCTATCACCATATCATCGACATGGAATTTCAAAATGTGATCTACGACTTCTATATATTTCAATTTAGATAACAAAATGCGATGCATGACTCGTTTATTATCGACGACTAATATGCTTTCACTTGAACTATTCAAAGAGGGTAAAGCTCTGTTCATCGTCAATGCAAAGTTATTATAGTTGACTGGTTTTACTAAATAATCGAAAGCCTGAACTTGATACCCGTTCACAGCAAACTGAACTAGATTAGTCACAAAGATCAACATAGTCGTTTTATCTAATTCTCTTATCTTTTTAGCAGCTTCTAATCCAGTCATATGCGGAAGATTGATATCTAAAAATATAAGGTTGTAATCACACTTATACTTATCTATAAAACTTATCGCATCTTCAAATTCAAATATGCTGATATCAACCTTTTTTTCACTAAAGAAATGATTGAGATATCTTTTAAGAATATCTCTCATCTCAGCTTCATCTTCAACAATAGCTATTCTTAACATATTTCTTTCAAATCTTTTTTCAAGACTAATTTTACTTAAAGTTTTTCTGTTTTTAAAGCCTTATCATAACATTATCGGTAAATAGTCAACATCATCTTTAATCAGTTAAATGTTATTCCAGTTAAGTGTTGTTAATTATCTTTAGTGGTATAATGTCAAGTGCTAAATAAAGACGTTCAGAGCTGAGTTACTGTGGTTATTTAGCAA
>CASDVP010000006.1 GCA_949284445.1 uncultured Bacillota bacterium | reverse complement strand
TTGCTAAATAACCACAGTAACTCAGCTCTGAACGTCTTTATTTAGCACTTGACATTATACCACTAAAGATAATTAACAACACTTAACTGGAATAACATTATTAGACATTATCTTTGTTGTGACTATATCTTATACACATTTTATAATTACTTACTCATCCACTATTAATTTATGTAAAGGATTACATCAATCATTGACTCACTATTTAGCATAAGAAAAAAGCTATCAAATCCTTTGATAGAGAAGGATTTAATAGCCTTTATTTATCAATTATCAGAAATTTAGTTTAGATATAATCAACAACGTTGATGTTTCTCATCAAGAGAGCGCGTTTTTCTTTATCTTTAGTCGTGACTAACTTAGTGGCTGAGACGACTGATATCCATTGTTGAACATATTGAATAGCGATATCAGATCTCTTGCAGAATTCCTTAAGATAGATCTCAGCACCTTTTTCATCGCCATCTAAGACTAATAAGATATAAGTCATAGCTGCATCAGCAGAAGAATTTCCTCTGGTGCAATGAGCCCAATCTAAGATGTAATATTTATCTTTTACTAAGATGATGTTATGAGGAACTAAATCACCATGGCAGACTTTATAGTGGTTAGGCATCTTTTCTAATCTGACATGTAAATCATATCTAGTAGAAGCGTCGAGTCCAGAATTTGAGATATAAGCGTTAAGTTTGTCTTTTAATTTTGGTAATTTGAGATTAGAAGAGAGATGTGAGAGCACATCGAGTTGAACTTGAACCAATTTTGTGATGTATTTTCTCTTATCAGATGGATTTTCTTGGATCAACTGACCGAGAGTCTTGCCTTTGATTTCCTCACTTGCTAAAGCATAATCTTTGCCGACAGGGAAAACGTCATAGACTTCAGGAGCATTAAATCCGCATTCACGAGCATAAGCTTGATTCATCGCTTCTCTCAAGACATCGCTGAAAGAATATGCTTTGTGATCATAAACTTTAGTGATCGTTCCGTCTTTGCGATAGATCTTCTTGTTGTTTCTAGTGAGGATCAACTCACCTAATTCCTTTTCATTAGCCATTAATATTTACCTCTAGTTATTATTTTATACTATTTTGCGAACTTTTTAGCATATTCTTTCTCGCCATAATATGCTTTTAAGTAAAGTTCTTTGATCTCAGAAATCAAAGGATAACGAGGGTTAGTACCTGTGCATTGATCATTGAAGGCGGCCTCAGACATCTCATCTAAAGTAGCTAAGAATTTGCTTTCATCAACACCAGCTTCTTTGATGGTTAAAGGAAGTTCTATCTCTACCTTTAAATCATCGATCTTCTTCAAGAGTTTCTTAAACTTCTCTTCATCATTTTTACCGGTGATTCCTAACATTTCAGCGATCTCAGCATATCTTCTCAAAGTGTGCGGATATTGATATTGTGGGAAAGTACCCATCTTGGTAGGTCTTTCACCGGCATTGAACTTCATAACTTCATCTAACATCAAGGAGACACAAACGCCATGAGGCAAGTGATGATAAGCGCCTAATTTATGACCGCAAGAGTGATCGATACCTAAGAAAGCATTAGCAAAAGCCATCCCGGCTAAAGTAGCAGCGTGAGCCATGTGTTCTCTAGCGACTGGATCATTTCCTAAATTCTTATAAGCTCTGGGGAGATAAGTAAAGATTTCAGCGATACCTTCTTTAGCGAGAGCATCGGTGAAACTGGTGGCATACATAGAAGCATAAGCTTCCATGCAGTGAGTGAGAGCATCGATACCAGAAGCACGGGTAAGACCTTTAGGAATGGTCAACATCAAGTCAGAATCGACGATAGCCATATTAGGTAATAATTCGTAATCAGTGATCGGATATTTGGTTCCATCTCTCTGGTCGGTGATGATCGCAAAAGGAGTGACTTCTGAACCAGTACCAGCAGTGGTAGGAACGCAAATGAGCATCGCTTTGCTACCCATCTTAGGGAAGGTGACGACTCTCTTTCTGATATCCATAAAGTCCATAGCCATATCAGAGAAGTCGGCTTCAGGATGTTCATATAAGACCCACATAATCTTAGCAGCATCCATCGGTGAACCACCACCTAAAGCAATGATTGCATCAGGTTTATATGATTTGCATAAGTTAGCACCTTCTTCTGCACAAGCTAAAGTTGGATCTGGCGCAACATCAGAGAAAACTTCTGTTTGAATGCCTAATCTATCTAAAGTATCAGTCACTTTACGGCTGAAACCAGATTCATATAAGAATTTATCAGTGACGACTAAAACACGTTTACGATCATAGACAGTCTTGAGTTCTTCTAAAGCCTTTGATAAGCAACCTGGCTTGAAGAAAATCTTATTAGGAGCTCTGAACCAAAGCATATTTTCTCTCCTTTTTGCAACAGTTTTAATATTTAATAATTGTTTCACACCGACGTTTTCAGAAACGGAGTTTCCACCCCAAGAACCGCAGCCTAAAGTGAGTGAAGGCTTGATGCGGAAATTATATAAATCACCGATACCGCCTAAAGAAGAAGGGGTGTTGATCAAAATACGACATGCTTTCATTCTATCTGCAAATTCATCGATGTGATCCTTAGATAAAATCTCATCAGCATACAAGTCAGCAGTATGACCAAAGCCACCATCTCTGACTAAGGTGTCAGCTTTATTCAACGCTTCTTCAAAGCTATCAGCTTTATACATCGCTAAAACAGGACATAGCTTTTCGTGAGCGAATTCTTCAGAAAGATCAACTTTTTCGACTTCACCGATCAAAAGCTTCGTATCTTCAGGAACATCAAAGCCAGCCATCTTGGCGATTGTCACCGGTCTTTGACCGACGACTTTGGCATTGGTTCCACCATTGATGATGATGGTCTTTCTAACTTTGTTGAGCTCATCTTTAGTCAAAAAATGAGCACCGCGATAGATAAATTCAGCTTTGACAGCATCATAAACATCACTCAAAGCGATGACTGATTGCTCAGAAGCACAGATCATACCATTATCAAATGTTTTAGAATGAATGATAGAAGAGACAGCCATTTTGATATCAGCAGTGCTATCGATGATCGTCGGAGCATTACCAGGACCAACACCGATAGCTGGTTTACCAGATGAATAAGCAGCGGTGACCATACCAGGACCACCAGTAGCTAAAATACAATCACAAGATTTCATCAATTGGCTGGAGAGCTGAATCGATGGTTCTTCGATCCAAGCGATGATATCTTTAGGTGCACCAGCTTCAACAGCGGCATCTAAAACAATTTTAGCAGCGTGAATAGTGCAGTTTTTAGCACGAGGATGTGGTGAAAAGATGATACCATTTCTAGTTTTTAAAGCTAACAAGGATTTAAAAATAGCGGTAGAAGTCGGATTGGTAGTTGGAACGATACCAGCTAAAACACCTAAAGGTTCCGCAATCCTTTCATAACCCATATCATCATCTCTTTCGATGACACCACAAGTTTTAGTATCTCTATAAGTGTTATAAATATATTCTGCTGCAAAATGATTCTTGATGACTTTATCTTCAAGGACACCCATTCCAGTCTCAGCGACCGCTTCTTTAGCTAACTGGATACGAGCCTTATTAGCAGCGATAGCAGCAGCTTGGAAAATCTTATCGACTTGTTCTTGACTATAAGTTGCATAAACCTTTTGAGCAGCTTTAACTCTTTCGATCAATTTTGAGAGTTCGTCACTAGCTTTTATCTTCTGTTCTTCATCCATACTAGAAGACCTCCTATTTCCATCCATAAATTATAAAGACGATGCGTGTTTATGTAAACAGTAAATATGCAAAACAATTAAAAAAATAATCTTTTTGCACATTTAATGCTCATTTAATGCGCAATCAGCATTAAAACTATGCTCATTTTTCATCAAAGCATCAAAAAAAGAGTCACAGTTAGTGAAGGAGGTAGGACACTAAAAGTGACTCTTATGGAATAAATCAAAATCAGATTGTTACTTTTTCTTCTTTTCCCAGCTCATGCTGTTACCGCTTGTAACGATGTATGCAGGATCTTTCTCAGCGACTTTCTGAATCGTCATCTCTTCGTGATAATCACCAGAAACGACTTTGATCTGGTTAGCTCCTTCATGCAAGTTGAGTTTGAATCTGAAGATTTTATCGCCTTGTAAGGTAGCTACTTTCTTCTCGTCATGATAGAGAGTGACTTCTTTCAAAGTGGAATACACTTTGATCTCAGTTCTCTTTTCATGACGGTTGATGTATCTGGTGGAGCAGAGATGTAAGAAAGGTTCATGGCTCCAATAAGCTTTATAGAGATAGAAGGAATCCTTCTTGATCTTACGGTCAAAGGTGACTAAACCCTTATGGTTCTTACCAGGGTCTCCGCCTTGATCACGACCATCAGAACCGAAATCGAACATATTCCAAACATGAGTAGCCCATAAGTATGGATGCTTTTCAAAGCATTTTAAGAGATGCTCATGATAGATAGCTTGATATTCTTCAGTGTTATCGAAACGTTTTGGTTTTGGTGAATGCAAATTAGGCATACCTTCAGCACCATATTCTGAATAGCCTAAGCATCTATGAGGATAGATGAGGTGGAAGAAAGAAATCCATAAACCGTTGAGGAAGAAAAAGGGGACATACCAACCTAAATAGAGGTTCCAAGAGACGACATCGGTGATATGAGCAGTCTTATTGAATGGGGTAGCAACAGCATAGCAAGCTAAAGTGGTGAGTCTAGAAGGATCCATCTTATGGATCAAATCATTCAATTTACGATTTAAAGCTAACATCTCTTTCTTGTGTTTAGGAACCATCGTGATCTCATTAGAGACGCCCCACACAACGATCGAAGGATGATTGTATTGTTGGTAAACCAATTCTTGCATCTGTGAGATAGCATTTTCATCGCCATGGATTAAATGCTGAGAGATATAAGGAATCTCAGCCCAGACGATCATGCCGTATTTATCGCATAAATCATAGAAATAATCATCGTGTTGATAGTGAGCTAAACGGATGGTGTTAGCACCGATTTCACGAATCATATCCATATCTTCATCATGATCTTCTTTAGAAAGGGCATTACCTTTGTGAAGTCTATCTTGGTGTCTAGAAACGCCGTGTAAAGGATAAGACTTGCCATTTAAGAAGAAACCTTTCTTAGGATCGATTGAGAAAGTTCTCACACCGAAGTTGGTGCTGACTTCATCTAAGACAGTGCCATCATCGGATAAGAGCTTAGCGACAGCTTTATAAAGATAAGGATCTTTTAAGCCATTCCATAAATGAACTTTGCTGATAGTCAGCTCTTTACCATTCTCGCCTTCGAGGATGGTTTCACCTTTATCATCTAAGATGCTGATAGCGATCTTCTTTTCGCTCTTAGTATAAGCGGTGACAGTGATAATTGCGTCTTCACCGTTGACTTTGGTATCGACTTTGATACCTTTAGCACCAAAGAAATCTAAATCAAAATGTTCTTTGCTAGTGCGGATCAAGTTGACATCTCTATAGATACCGCCATAGAAAGTGAAATCAGCTTTTTGAGGATAGACGTGATCGTTGACGCTGTTATCGACTAAAACTTTTAAAATATTTTCTTCACCTCTTTTGAAAGCTGAAGTCAAATCACAGCGAAAAGTGGAATAACCCCCGTCATGTTTACCGACCAAAGTACCATTCAAATAAACTTCAGCCGAAGAATTGACTCCTTTGAATTCCACATACAAGACTTCATCATCAGATAAGTCAGGACAAGAGAATTTATGTTGATAAACAGCTTGTCCGCGATAATAATCACCGCCGCCATCTTGACCGTCTTCGTTGTTCCAAGTGTGAGGTAAATCAATCTGGAACAGTTCTTTCGTCTTCGGATCCTCAAATGTCCAATCACGATTGATGTTAGTTATTGTTCTCATGTATTTGATACTCCTTAATAACATTTTAAGGATATAACGAAATGTAAGCGATTGCAATAAAAGCTTAATTCTTTTGCGTTTTTTATCTATTTTTTATCTTATTCTTCTTAGTTAAGCCGATGATCTTTCTATATTCACGATAAAATGTCGAATAGTTTTCAAAGCCTAATTGCTCAGCTACCATCGTCTTTTTCATGCCGTTCATGATCATTCGATGTGCGATGATGATTTTTTTAGAACGCACATATTGCATTATCGGCGTGTTCATATATTTTTTAAAACAATTGGATAAATATGACTTTGAAAAATAAAAGTGCTCACATAGGGATTCTAAAGTGATATTTTCATTGAGATGTTTATCGATGTAATCGATGACTTTTTTGATGATGTCATTCTGTCTAGTAGTCGTGAAAGATTCTTGACATTCTTTAGATAGATAAATCAAAAACTTGATCAGTTCACTGGTGAATAAAGCATATATTTCTTCTTCGGTTTTAAATTGATTAAAGAAATCATCTAAAGTTGAAAAATCCAAATGATATTTCATCATATCGGAATAAAAACAAGGGCTGTTTTTGATGAATTCCACCAAAAAGTCAGGTAAGATTTTATCCGGAAATTTTAAAACGTATCTTTCATAAGTCTGGTTCAGATTACAGACAGCGAAATGAAACTTTCCGCTAGGGACGATGATGACATCACCAGGTGATAGTTTGCGGCTCTCTGATTCAACATGATAATCGACATCACCAGAAACAAAAAAGATAACTTCATTAAAATAATGCATGTGACGTTTAAAGTTTTCGCTAGGTGTGGTGGTGTTATCTAGTTTGTGAGCAAAATCAATACTTTTGTAATTAAAATTAAACATATATAGTATAATAACAAAGATAGTATAAAGATGGTCTAGTTAAATTGCAACCAAAACAAGAAAAAATTGCAATTTAATTAGAAAGCGTATCATTTATAATGATAGCTAATATCTCTTAAATTTCATGAAAGGAGACCTGTATGAAACTAACGTTTCGTTGGTATGGTGAAACTGACAGCATACCATTAGACTACATCCGTGAAATTCCAGGAATCACAGGTGTTGTCACCGCTCTTTATGATGCTAAACCCGGTCAAGTATGGAAGGAAGAATCATTGAAGAGACAAAAAGAATTATGCGCCGCTAAAGGATTAGAAATGGAAGTCATCGAATCCATTCCTGTTTCCGAAGACATCAAATTGGGTAAATCTAACCGTGATGAATTGATAGCTAATTATGCTAAGAATATTGAATTGGTGGCTAAATACGGCGTCAAATGCGTATGTTATAACTTCATGCCAGTGTTCGATTGGCTGAGAACAACTATGCACTATGTCAATCCCGATGGTTCTAATTCATTAGCTTATATCTATGAAGACTTTTTAAAGGTCGATCCTAAACATTTGCATTTACCTGGATGGGATGAAAGTTATACCGAAGATGAATTGCAGGCTTTATTAGCTGAATATAAAAACGTATCACATCAACAATTATTTGAAAATCTCGTCTATTTCTTAGAAAGAATTATTCCTGTATGTGAAAGATGCGATGTCAATATGGCTATCCATCCTGATGATCCGCCGTGGGATGTCTTCTCATTGCCGCGTATCATCTCTAACGAAGAAGACTTGGATAGACTCTTCAAAGCTGTTCCTAGCAAACGCAATGGTTTGACTCTTTGCACAGGTTCCTTCGGTGCCTCTAGAAAGAATGATCTAGTCCACATGGCTGCTAAATATGCTAAAGAAGGTCGCATTCACTTCGCACACTTGAGAAACGTCAAATACTTAGGCGACCACGATTCCTTCGTCGAAGCTGGTCACTTGAGCAAGATGGGGTCCTTAAATATCGCTAAGATCGTTGAAGCATTAGTTGAAAACGGCTTCGATGGTTATGTCAGACCCGATCACGGCAGAAACATCTTCGGTGAAGATGCTAAACCAGGTTATGGATTATATGATCGCGCCTTAGGTGCATGTTATATAAATGGATTATTCGAAATGGCTGAATATAAAAAAGGAGAAAATAAATAATGAAGTATGAAGATTTACCTATCGGTGTTAGACTCACTGATAAAGTCGTTGCTATCACAGGTGCTGGCGGTGTTATCTGCGGTGCTTTAAGCAAAGCTATCGCTGCTGCTGGTGCTAAAGTCGCTGTTCTTGATTTGAAGCTTGAATCCGCGATGAAAGTCGTCGAAGAGATCCGTGCTGATGGCGGAGTCGCTTATGGCTATGCTGCTAATGTTTTAGACTTAGAAAGCTTAAAGAAAGCCCACGAGGATATCAATCATGATTTAGGCAAAGTCGATATTCTCATCAATGGTGCTGGTGGTAATAACGCTCGTGCCAACACTGATAAAGAATATTATGAAGTCGGTGATATCGATGATCCGGAATTAAAGACTTTCTTCAATCTCGATCCTAGCGGTGTCTCTTTCGTTTTCAATCTTAACTTCTTAGGTACTCTTTTGCCTAGCCAAGTCTTCGCTAAAGATATGTTAGGTAGAAAAGGTTGCTCTATCTTAAACATCTCTTCTATGAATGCTTTCACTCCTTTGACCAAGATTCCTGCTTATTCAGGTGCTAAAGCTGCTGTCAGCAACTTCACCAAATGGTTAGCTGTTCACTTCTCTAAAGTTAACATCCGTGTCAACGCTATCGCTCCTGGTTTCTTAGCAACCGCTCAAAACAAGAGCTTATTATTCAATCCCGATGGAACTCCTACCGCTCGTACTGGTAAGATCATCAACGCTACTCCGATGGGCAGATTCGGTGAACCGGATGAACTCATCGGTGCTACTCTCTTCTTGATTTCTGACAAGGCAAGTTCCTTCATCACCGGTGTCGTCTTACCTATCGATGGCGGTTTCTCTAGCTATGCTGGAGTCTAATCAAAACTAAAATGAAAAACTTTAATGATCAAGACTTCATGCTTCAAAATGAAGTCGCTAAAAAACTCTATCACGGAGTAGCTGAACATCTCCCGATATTCGACTTCCACTGCCACCTTCCAATCGAGGAGATCTACGCTGATAGAACTTATGATTCCATCACTGATTTATGGTTAGTCGAAAAAAAGAACGGCAAAGCTTTCGGCGACCATTACAAATGGCGTTTGATGCGCGCTCACGGTGTCGATGAAGCTTATATCACTGGAGATAAAGATAAAAAAGAAAAGTTCTTGAAATGGGCTGATACCTTACAAAACGCTTTCTTAAACCCTCTCTATCATTGGTCTCATTTGGAATTGAAGCAATACTTCGATATCGATGAACCATTGACCAGTGAAAACGCTGAAAGGATTTACGACCTCTTAAACGAGAAATTAAAATCACTTTCAGTCAGAAAGCTTCTGACTAAAGCTAATGTCCACACTTTGTATACGACTGATGATCCTCTCTCTGACCTACACTATCATCAGTTATTAAAGCAAGATAAAAGTTTCAAAGTGGTCGTCAATCCTGCTTTCAGAGCTGATAACTTCATTAAAATCTATGCTCCTAACTATGCCGACGTCATCAAAGCTTTAGGAGAAGTCACTCATAAAGAGATCAAAGATATCAGAGCTTTAGAAGAAGCCTTAGATGAGAGATTAGCATATTTTGCTGAAAATGGTTGCCGTGCATTCGATGTTTCATTCGAAGACTTCCTCTATCAAAGAGCGAGCATCGATGAAGTCGATGTCATCTTCAAAAAAGCTTTGAACCATGAAGAATTGACTCAGAGCGATTTAGCAAAATATTATGCTGAGATCTTACATTTCTTCGGAAAAGCCTGCTCTAAATACCATTTTGTCATGCAATATCATCTCAAAGCCTTAAGAAATCTCAATTCTAAAGCTTATGAGACTTTAGGTGCTGATTCTGGTTATGATGCTATCTCCGATACAAATCTCATCCATGATTTGACACATTGCTTAGATGATTTAGAAAAAGAAGATGCTTTATATAAGACCATCATCTACACTCTGGATTTAGCAGACTATGAACCTTTGTTAGCGATGTGCGGTTCATTCCAAAAAGCCCCATATAAAGGCAAGATTCAATTCGGTGCTGCTTGGTGGTTCAACGATCATCGCGATGGCATGGAAAAACAGATGAGAACTTTAGCTGACTACAGTTTATTACCGCATTTCGTCGGTATGTTAACTGATTCAAGAAGTTTCTTAAGCTATGCTAGACACGATTACTTCAGACGTCTATTATGCAACTTGATCGGCAAAACTGTCGAAGACGGTGAATATCCTTTGAATGAAAAGTTCTTAGAAAAGATGGTCAAGGACATCAGCTTCGATAACGCTGTCGAATTCTTCACTAAAGATTAATATAGAAGGTTATAACTTATGGATATCATTGAAAAAATTCACGAATTAAAAGTCGTTCCTGTCGTCGTCTTAAACTCTGTCGATGAAGTCGAAGATAAAATCGGTGGTTTAGTCGAAGGAAAATTACCTATTGCTGAAATCACTTTCCGCACTGCTTGTGCTGCTGAAGCTATCAAAAAATCTATCGAATTATATCCGGATGCTCTCATCGGTGCTGGCACTGTCATCAACGCTAAACAATGTGAAGATGCCATCAAAGCCGGTGCTAAATTCATCGTTTCACCTGGCTTTGCTGATGATGTCGATTTGGTTTGTAAAGCTCATAACATTCCTTATCTTCCTGGTATTGCGACTCCGACTGAGATCATACATGCTATCAGCTTAGGACATAAGATCGTCAAATTCTTCCCTGCTAGCATCTATGGTGGCTTAAAAGCTATCAAGAGCCTAGCAGCCGTCTTCCCCGATATCAAATTCTTGCCGACTGGTGGTATCAACGAAGAGACTTATCAAGAATACTTAGCATTCGATAAGATCATCGCTGTCGGTGGCTCCTGGATGACTAAAGGTAGCCATGAGGAAATCGTCGCTAAATGCTTGCAGATTCATGAAGGTAAATAATATTTTTTAAGAAAAAGAGGTATATATTATGGCTAAAATTGTCACTATGGGTGAAATCATGCTTCGTCTTTCCACTCATGGATTCTTACGTTTTGTTCAATCTGATAGTTTCGACGCTTGCTACGGTGGTGGTGAAGCTAACGTCGCGTTATCTTTATCCAACTATGGTCATAAAACTTATTTTGTCACTAAGCTTCCTAAGAATGATATCGGTCAAAGCGCTGTCAACTCTTTAAGAGAATTCGGTGTCAATACCGACTATATCGTCAGAGGTGGTGACAGAATCGGTATCTATTATTTAGAGACTGGTGATGCTATGCGTCCTTCAAAAGTCATCTATGATCGTTCTAATTCTGCTATCGCTTTAGCTGAAGCTGATGAATTCGATTTCGATAAAATCTTTGAAGGCAAAGATTGGTTTCATTTCACTGGCATCACTCCAGCTATCTCTGAGAAAGCTGAAAAATTAACTATCTTAGCTTGCCAAGCTGCTAAAAAGCATGGCTTGACAGTTTCTTGCGATTTAAACTTCCGTAAAAAATTGTGGACTAGTGAAAAAGCTATCCAAGTCATGACATCTTTAATGCCATATGTCGATGTCTTGATCGGTAATGAAGAAGATTGTGAAAAATGCTTAGGCTTTAAAGCTGAGAAGAGCGATGTCACTAAAGGTCAACTCAATCTTAGCGGTTATCAAGATGTGTTTATGAAACTCAAAGATAAATTTGGTTTCAAATATATGGCTACTTCTCTAAGAGAATCTTACTCTGCTTCTGATAACGGTTGGTCAGCTCTCATCTATGATGGAAAAGAATTCTATCACTCTCGTGAGTACCAAATCCGTCTTGTCGATCGCGTCGGTGGAGGCGATTCTTTCGCAGGTGGTCTCATCCATGGTTTGTTAGCTTACAATGGCGACGAAAAGAAAGCCTTGGAATTTGCGGTTGCAGCTTCTGCTTTAAAACAAACTATCCCTGGCGATGTCAATCACGTCAGCACTGAAGAAGTTGAAACATTGATGAATGGTGATGCTTCTGGAAGAGTCCAAAGATAATAGATTCTTCAGTTCCGATACTCTCCTTTTTAAACCGGATGGCTTTTCTCCAGTTATCCGGTTTTTTCTTTATAAAAAAGCTATAACTGTTCAGTTATAGCTCATAATTACGATCAAAAGATAAATTGGTTAATTGGCCGGTGCTGGATCGATAGCTAGTGAAGAAATAGTCACTACTGAACCAGCATCAGGAAAGATTCCTAAGCGTTGACCATATCCGTTGTTAGCGAGATATTTATCAAAACTCAAAACAAAGTCATCGCTCATAGTGAAAGAATAGGAACTGCCAGGATAATCACCACTTTTATCGAATTCAACAACTGCATCATTGACGAGCAACTGTAAGGTTAATGTGTCCGAATCTACTCTAGTCACTTTTAAAGAGATTTGGTTGACTTGATTATATTTAAAAGCATCAGTATTAGCAGTAAAAGTATAGTTATCACTATTATGATGACAAGTTAAAGTGATTTTATTATCTTCAAAGTGATAAACAAATCCGAAGCCACCAGTCGTACTAGGGGTCACCCACGACTTATTAGCGATAGCAGTCATCTCGAAAGCACCAGTCGATTCGATGCCTAATGAGAAGGTATAGGTTATGCCATAATAATCAGTGTAACCATTCCATTTATTATCAGCATTTTTGTCACCAAAATGGCATCCATCATCCTTAAAGTAGAAGAAATCGGTTCTGCTAGGAGTCGCATCTGTAAAACTTAAATTATGATCTTCATCGATGATAGAATCATCACGAGCGATTTGTTCTTGAGTAGTTCCATACCAGTTAGCTGGATCGAAGAAATCTTTTCCATTATAAAGATTATAATGTTTTTCTACAGGCTCTGGATCAGGTTCAGTGATTTGCTCAGGTTCAGGATCAATGGCGAGAGAAGAAATCTTGAAAGTGGTGTCAGCCGAAGGATAAACACCAAAGCGAGGACCATATCCGCTATCTTTGACGTAAGTAGATGTATAAGTGCCATTTTCATCAACAGAATAGGTTCCACGACTTCCTTGTGTCCAATCGTCACCTTCGAATTTAACCTGTTTATCGTTCACAAAGACTTGAAGAGTCAAGGTGTCGATATCAACACGATTGACTTTAAATGATAACTTGTTAGTCTCGTTTAATTTAAAACCAGTATCAGCACAGGTGAAATGATCTTTGAAATCATTGTTAGAGGTAGGTGCTGATTGATCTAAAGACATACTACCATCAGATTTGATATGCAAATATAGTGAGGCGGAACTCGTATTTGTAGGACCATTAGCACCAGAAGTACCAAAGATCATCAAATTGACTTCACCATCAGTTTCAACATCCATATCAAATGAATAGGTTTGATTGTAAATCTGTTCAAAAATAGCTTGTTGATCTTTTTTAGTACCATCAATATTATCACTATTTTCAGCAAAATTAGCATGATTAGGACCATAGAATAAATCGAATCTACTAGCAGTGCTAGAAGTGAATGAGAGTTTGAAATCACTATCGATGATAGAGTCATCTCTAGCTCCTTCACCATTAGCATCCCAATTAGCAGGATCAAAGAAATCTTCTTCTAAATAGGTGTAATAATGTTTCTCAGTCGGAGCACTGACAGTGACAACACAGGTATCTTCAAACAAGCCATCATTTGTTTTAACTGTGATAGTTGTTTGACCTTCAGTTAAAGGAGTCACTAAACCAGTGTCTGAAACACTAGCTACTTCAGGCGCACTGCTGGACCAAGTCAAAGTTTTATTAGAAGCATTATCAGGAGTGATAGTAGCAACTAATTGACTTGCATCATCGCCAGCGGTTAATTCTAAAGTCTCTTTATCTAATTCAACTCCGGTTACCGGAACAACCATATCTAAGACCTCAACATCACAAGTGGCTGTTAATCCACCACAAGTAGCAGTGATCTTCGCAGTCCCAGTAGTTTTAGCTGTCAATTTACCATTGTCATCAACATCAACAATTTCAGGATGATCACTTGACCAAGTGACAGTTTTATCTGTAGCAATATCAGGTAAAACAGTAGCGACTAAAGTTTCTTCATCACCGACTTGCATTGTCAAATAAGTCTTATTTAATGTCAAATCAGTGACTTTGATATCTTTCTCATTTTCAACTAAATCAGTTTCACCAAAATAGAGCAATGAAGAAGTGACTTTACCTGTCTTTTCAGCTTCAGGAAGAGTGATGACATGAAGATTGCTTAAAGTATAAGTAGCATCCCCACCGCCGATAAAGATTTGTACCATCTGTTCTTGTTTATCGACCATGTCTGGTGAAGGGCTGGTGTTAGTAGTTTCCATCTTATAGATGAAGCGATAAGTGGTTTTTGCTTTAAGAATTCTTTCTGGATTCTTCTCAACACTTCCTTTATTTCCACTATCAGCGCCTAAAAGATTCGATTGATCATATTCACCTAAAGTTTCAGCTTTGACATTAGCATCATAATCAGTGATCATAGCGCCTAATCTATCGACTAACATATCACGATCAATAGTGATTTCAAATGTCAAATAGAATTGACCAGTATAGGCAGTACTTCCTTCACCGACCGCAAATCTAGTGAAAGTGCATTGATTCGCCGCACCTTTAGAAAGAGTTATATCAATCGCTTCTTCGTCTCTGTAAACAACTGTACAGCCATCAGTAGAACTTCTCTGTGTATGGAATGTCATTTTATTAGCATGGGTGGAAGCGATCATTGCAGCTTTTTCATCTTTATCGGCATCAACCCATCCTTCTCCAGAAGAAGGCACTAGAGGAACAGAGTTAGAAGTATCAAACACATGACTATCCCATTTATAAGTTCCACAGCCATTCTCGCAGACACCATAAGTATTAAAATTATGTTCACCAGATGCTGGGATGATCAAATCACTTTCTTGAACTTCAGCACCATCAATAAAATATTTATGACAGACCGAACATTGATCATAAGCTTTTTTACCAGGTATACAAGTCGAAGCTACTTCATCATGATGAACTAACTCATGTTCAGCAGTTTCTTTAGGAATGACTAAAGCTTCCTGATAATTTTCTTCAGTATAGTTTTCACCATCGATAACATAAGAGCCGCAATCAGCACAATAAGAATATTCTTTAGTGCCATCGGTCAAACATGTGGCTGGAGTTCCTGGATGAGTAGTCAAGGAATTCGAATCGTGATTTTTAGGATCTAATGGCAATAAAACTTCTTCATCAGTCACGACTTGACCATCGATCATCTTCTTGCGGCAATACGGACATTCCTCATAGGCTTTATGTCCTTGTGTCTTACAAGTAGAAGCGACAGCCTCTACTGGATAAAAGACACATTCATGCACAGCGACAGAGGATGATGATTCTTGAGTACAGCTAGAAAGAATAGGTGACATAAACATCAAAGATAAAAGAGAGATGCCAACAATTTTTTTCTTGTTTTTCATTTTATCACCTCTCATTTTCTCAAACTCAAGGATTCCTGAATCTGTTTTGCACAATCATAGATGTAGATAGCACCGAACATGACCGTAGACCAAACAACTAAAGTGAATAAAACACGAGTGACAACTGGGACTAATTTTTCCCAAAGAGGAGTGATGGTGGTGAAAGAAGAATCTCCAGTGATACCGTTCATAGCATTGGAGTTGACGACTGTATAAAGAACATTCTTAACACAATCTCTCATCGCCCAAGCTAACTTACCATAACCAGTTGCATAATCCTCAAATTGAGCGCTGTTACCATCATAATCGTTACCACCAGACCAACTACCAGTGTTTCCGTCAGGCAAATCATTACCATATAAGACACCTTGGATAGGAGACATATAACGACGAGAAGAGTTATAGTCGGAGATAGCATAACTAGTCATACCGAATTCAGCCCTTAAAACAGTGTTTAAGAAACCTTGACCACCAGTCCAAACAGCGCCTAAACGGTTCATACCAGTCATAACACCTAACATCGGCATATGAGTTCTATTACCATTTTCATCAAACGCTAATTCTCTGTCTAAATCGATAGCGACTTCAAGAGCACGGCAGTAGATCTCACGGATGGATTGTTCATTAGCCCAAACATTAAGACCAGCTCTGTGAGTCTCTTGGTCGTTTAAAACAGCGTGTTTAGCTAAAACAAATACGCCCATGTCATGTAAGCCAGCAGCTTCATAACCAGCAGCAACACCAGTCAAGAATCCATCTTCGGAATAATATTCGAAGGTTCTACCACAGTAAGAGCCTCTGTGGATGTTGACACCTAAGCCATAGATGCCGTTATAACCAGCCCAGATAGCTTCTTCACCAGTCTGTTTACCGATCCTTCTGATGAGATCGACGTTATAAGTAGCAGCAACGATGCCGTTGTTAGCAAAGATAGTAGGTTTGGTATTGACACCATCGTTTCTCAATTCTGCAAAACCGCGGAAAGCGTTTTGACTCGGAATAGCGCCATCATTACGAGAGTGAACAGGTGAGATAGCACCATTCTGTTGAGAAGTCATAGGAGCAGCGATCGAATCGATACCGCGAGTGTAACGGAGAGCATCTTGTAAGATATAGCAGGTTTCTTCCCAAGAGATGCGATTGAGCAAAGTATCCCAATCAGGATCGTTGAAATCTTTACCGCGTAAGTAGATGAGTTTGATCTCATCGAACATATCATCGCCTTCATAGAAGCCGATTTCATCATAAGTAGGATAAGAAATATTATCTTGTTCAACTGCAGGAACAGCTTGAGCAGCAGCTAAATCAGCACTAGCGGTCAATTTAATGACTTTGCCATAAGTGCCAGTCCAGTTGTTTCTAGACATATAAGGTTGAGATTCTTCGCTGTCAGAGAAAAGACCAACCTTTTGATAATCAGTATCATCGAATTGATTGGTGATAGAAGAAACGCCATAATTAGCTTCTTCTCCATCATATCTAGCTTCAAAATTCTCATTCTGTTGTTCGATATATTCGTTTGTGGAATATTTAGTAGCACTATAGTCGATGTGCTTACCCCAAACCAATTCTTTATCACCTTCACCGCGCTTATCATTGGTGGTGATATTTTCTAAATCGACATCAACGCCTTTATCAGCCTTGTATTGCAAGAAGTTATTTTCAGCATCATGGGCGTCTTTTGCAACAGTGAACAGATATTCATCATCTTTATCACTAGAACCGATGACATAAGTCTTTTCACCATTAGCATCGTAAGCAGCTAAGTATTTTCCTTTAATTTCAATAGTAGCAGGAACAGTTTCACCTGCTTTGACATCAACTTTGGTGAAGCCAGCTAATTCAACAGCTGATTTTTCAACACCGTTTTCGATATCTTTAGCAGTATATGGCTTTTGGATATAAGCCTGAACGACTTCTTTGCCATCGACTTTAGAATTATTAGTGACATCGACAGTCAAAGTATAAGTGTCTTCTTCAGTATTTTCAGTGACCTTGAAATTGGAATAGGAGAATTCAGAATAGCTCAAGCCATAGCCGAAAGGATAAGAAACAGCAGCTTCATAATCAAAGCTTCCTGCATTATTGCGATTAGTTAAGACGTCTTCATAACGAGTTTCAGTATATTTGTAACCGTTATAAATACCTTCCTGATAAGCGACATAGAATTTATGGTTCTGTTCGCCTAAAGTAGCGAAATAATTGCTCTTTAAAGCGCTTGAATTTCCATATTCATAAGAACCAAAATTGTAGTAAACAGGATTGTATTTGTTATCAGCAAAGAAGGTATCAGCAGTTCTACCAGAGAAGTTATATTTACCAGTCAATAATTTGCCGACTGCATTAGCACCATTGGTACCAAGAGTTCCGACCCAAATTGCAGCATCGATACCATATTCTTCTTGATCAACAAAAGCGCTTTGGAAAGGACTGGCGCAATTCATCAAGACAATAATCTTGTCTAATTTTCCTTCATCCTTCAT
Organism: uncultured Bacillota bacterium; assembly: GCA_949284445.1. Lineage (GTDB taxonomy): Bacteria > Bacillota_I > Bacilli_A > RFN20 > CAG-288 > Enterosoma. Next base: position 101,103 of record CASDVP010000006.1, on the reverse strand, counting down.
TTTCTTCATGTTTGCAAGAACATCTTTTTCATTATCAGTGAGGGATAAAGCGTCTCCGACAGAACCGTTAGGGTTGCCATTATTTTTTTTGCTAACAATAGTTCTTGTCGCACCATCATCCATCGTTATATCTGCATATAAGTCGACAGCTTCACCAGAGTTTCTTGCTAAAACCATGATACCAGCTTTAGCATCATTCTCTTTAGCGGAAGGAAGAGCGCTCCATGGAGCATCTTTAACAACTGTTTGCACTTCTTGGTCTTCATAACCGATGAAGTGATCACTGCCGCCTAAATAATTAAGACCGTTATCTTTATACCAAGTGTTCAAATCTTCATTGACTTTTAAACCAGCACTGGTCAAGCCGGATTCTAACGTGACGATATCGGCGAATGGGTCCTGATCACCATTAACTTTAAAACTTGAAGAACCCATACCAGTGACAACTGACCAGTAGGAAGCAGCGCCATAAAGATTGACAGTATCTTCACTAGCTAAAGGTAAAGCCTCGTTATCATTCTTTAATAAGACAGCGCCTTCTTTTAAGGTTTCATCAATGATTTGTTTACTAGCTTCCTTAACTTCATCCATCGTTTCAAATTCAGTATCGAAATAGGTGTTTCCGTCAGAACCGCTACCAGTAGAAGTTTGAATATTAAATACGGTGTTGATCATACCCGAATAATCTAATAGCATCGGGCTAGCAGTAGCAGCTAATGCGAAAAGAACAAATGTGACATGAAAACTAATCTTAGATATTCTTAAAGCTGTTTTTCTTTTCATTTGGCATTTCCTCCAGTAGTTAATTCAGTCTTTTTAGCCATATGATTCTTCTCTTCTTTACTTTTTCTGAAAAGAGGAATATACATAGCGACAGATGCGAAAATAAAGGAGATGATAAATAGTAAAAGCGTGAGCCAAACAAAGGTGTCTAAATTAAAGAAAGCTTGGAAGGAAAAGCCACTGAAAAAGGCAGTAGAAAAGTAGTCGATCACACCATCAGCTTTAGCAAATGCGCAAACGCATAAAAAATCACAACACATCAAGGCAATCGGAGCTAAAACTGCAGTCTTCTTAAATAACATCAAAACACAGAAAAGACCGACACCTAAAATAGATAAAAGACAGACTTGTAAATTAAACAGTTCATTAGGCACATAGGTATAAATCCAAGCTTGTGCAACAGTAGTAGCAACTGCTAAATAGCCAAAAGCTCTATTGACCCAATTGATTTTTCGTTCTCTCATAATCCTGCCTCCTCGTTAAGGACAATAGCATTGCTATCGCCGATGACCTTAAGTTCTTCATCAAGAGTAGAAATCTTAATAGCATCTAAATTACAAGGAGAAGCTGAAAGCCCAACGTGTGAACCACTTGAAAAGACTAAATGATTGATGCCTTTTTGCAATTCAATTTGAACAGATGGCATTGTATAAGGTGTATAGTAACCACTTCCTTCAGGAACTTCAATGCCTTCAAAAGCATTGATATCTTGACCATTTAATGAAACTTTAAAATAATTAGTGAAAGAATCTGCATCAGGTCTTAAGCAAATCAATGTAGTCAACTCAACAGTTATTGATTGAGAAGATACGATCTCAAAATCAACAGCCATATTATTTTTATTGAAGCTTCTTAAACAAGCACCACCGCTACAAGATTTACCATCAGTAGAAGTACCATAATTAGACAAAAAAGGTTTATTGCCATCTGGCAATGTTTGCAATTGCTCTCTGGTTAACAAGACATCATCTTGATAGACATCAGAGTTTTCAGCTTCAATAGTGACAGAATTAGATAACTTAGTCTCATCGATATAACCATCGATAACATCAGTATCTAATTCAAGAGTCAAATCTTGATATCTTTTACTAGCTAAGCAAATAGTGGTTTTAGGAGCCATTGTTATGTCTTCAGCATTCAAATAGAATTCTGAATCGACATAATAATACTTTTTAACTTCTTCTGTTGTGCTTTCATCAGAAGCGGTTTCATCATCAGTGGCTCCTTCTTCAGCAGTGCTTTCAGAAGTAGCTTCTTCTTTTTTAGAAGCCAAATCCTCTTCTTTTTCATAAATAGATTTGATAGATGCATTAGCTTCAATGTCTTCTTTAGCGGTCAAAACTCCGTCTTCACTATAGAATTTGCGAATGACGAAACCATACTCATCACCAGGCATATCGGTATTATTAACGATATTCTCTAATGATGGATCTCTAGCGACCAACCAGACCTGATTCTTATCTTTATCAAAAGAAAATTTATCACCAACGAAATATGATTGTTGATAATTTGGTGATTCTAAACGGATTAGTCCCTTAGTGCCGTACTCTACCGTTGGTTCTTCAATCAGTTCCCCGCCATATAAAACAGCGACAGCAACTGAAATGACAAAAAATAGCGGTAAAAAGACAGCCAAAACAACTTTCAAAGCCTTAAAACGCGATTTTTTAGGTTCAGGCTTGATTGTAGCTTGTTCGTCCATAAACCCCTCCAGTTAATTGTTTGATGATTTTATATACATAAAAAACGTATAAAAATCATCCCTGTAAACATTTTAAAATTTTATGTAAAGCCTTACAACACTTGAAATTGCAAAACAAGTTTTAAAGATTGCAAAATTGCCTATTTTTAATATATTTTTCACCAATTGACGAAAAAATATGTGAATTAAGAATTACATTTGTTTTATTTTGTTAGATTATAAGTTTCATAACCTTTGGTATCGTTTCCAAAATAAAGATATTTCCAAAAAGCCGCGTTGACAAAAAAAGATTATTTTTTGATATCTTATGAAAAACAATTTGCTATTTACGCCTTGTAAGCGCTATTCTATTATAGAAGTGCATAGCATAATGTTTGCTATGAAGCTCAAATTGAAAGGAAAACATCTATATGGAAACAACAGACGCAAAAAAAAGTTTCTTTGAAACTCCTATGCTCTCTACAAAGATTAAGTCTGCCAATGTAAAACTCGTTCCAGAAGCTGCATTTGGCTACTTAGTCGGTCCAGCATTCGCCCTTATTGCAAATAGTGTTGTCAACACTTATTTAAGTCAGTATTGGCGTAATGTTTTAGGTTTAGGTGAATGGGCTTATACATTCACATGGTTATTACCATTAGTTTCTGCCATCATCATCGTCATTGGTAATTTACTAGTCGGTAGATTATTCGAAAGAAAGCCATCAATCGCTGGTAAAGCTCGTCCATTCATTCTAATCGGTATGCCATTAATGGCTATTGCTCTCTTAATCCTCTTCTTAGTTCCATTTCCTAAAGGAGCCACAGCTCAAGATCCAAATTGGTTAACATTGGTATTTATCGCTTTAGGTTATAACCTATACTTCGCTGTAGCTTATCCGTTCTATTACACATCTCACTCTGCTTTAGTCAACCTTTCCACACGTGATAGATCTAAGAGATCCTTATTAGCTACTGCTTCAAATGCTGCTCAAATTGTTGCGTCTGGAGCTGCAGGTATGGTTGCACCATTCTTTATTGATGCTTTAGGATTGCTCCCTGCTGGTGCAGAAACTGGTCAACTCGCTGATGAAGCTGCGAGAAGTGCTGCAAACAGCAAATGGGTCATCTTAATGGCTATCTTAATCGGTGTTCAAGTAATCGGTTGTTTATTAGAATATTATTTCACTAGAGAAAGAATCACTGAGGAAAAACTAAAATTAAAGATTGCTAACTCTTCTGACAATGTTGCATTAGAAACCAAAAAGGTTCCTATGAGTCAACAGATTAAGATCTGTACACGTGATAAATTCTGGTGGATGATTATCATCTTCTACTTCCTCTATCAATTAGGTGGTATGTTGAAAAATAATGATGCTACTTGGTTCTCCCAAGCTTTCTTAGGTGCTAACCAAACCAAATTAGCTGGAACTATCAATACTGTAGGTGCTATTCCTACTGCTTTAGGTATGTTAGTCATTTGGCCATTAGCTAGAAAATTCGGTAAAGCAAACTGCATTAAAGTCGGTGGTTTCTTAGCCTTCATAATGGGGTGCTTAGGATTCTTAGTCTTACCTTTAGCCGACAATACTTCAGCTGTTTGGGGTATTTCTATCACCGCTTTCTGCTTAAAATCTATCGGTACTGTTCCTGCTATGTATATCTCTATGGCTTTATTATCAGATGTCTTAGAGCATCAAGAAGCTATCTATGGTGTCAGAACTGATGGTTTCTCAATGGCTGTTTATGGTTCTATCATGATTGCTATGCCTGGTATCGCTAATGCTATTATCAACCTTATTAATAATAATCCTGCTATTTCTTCTAACGTTGAAACCTGGAGAATTGCCAATACCTTCATCTATTTCGGCGGTGAATCTATCTGCTACTTATTGATCGGTCTAATCTTCTTATTTATGGGTGTTGAGCGCTTCTCGAAATTAGATAAGCAAGCAATCACTAGCGACCAAAAAGAGCTCGCTATTAGAAAAGGTGCTGAATGGGTTGATCCTGAAATTAGACTCGAACAAGAACAAGCTGAGGCTGAAGAACAAGTCCATCAAGAAGAAATCGAAAACTTACGTAGACATGTTGAGAAGAACAATGCAAAGTATCATCAACTCAAAGATGCCGGTAAACCTACTAAGTTAGTAGAATTAGTCTTTGAAGATGAATTACAGAAGTACGAAACTGATCGTGCTAATAAGAAAGCTGAAGCTGAAAGAAAGAAAACTGAAGCTGAGCAGAAGAAGCCTAAAGAAGAGCCAAAGATGAATACTGCTTTCGATGATGAAACCGAACGTGAATTCTTAAAATTAAGAGAAGCAGCTGCTGAGGAAAGAAATTCTAACTTAGCTTAATCTCTCACAAATTACAAAATTAAGCCTTTGATCGCCTGATCGGTCAAAGGCTTTTTTAAAGGCAATTTTAATATTATAAAAAATGACGTAATTTTTGATTGAAACATAAACGCGATTATGATATTATTTTAAAGCACGTTTTTATTGTGATTATATAAGTTTGGAGGAGATTACTATGTCAAGAAAATGTCCACTTACCGGTAAAGGACCGATGTCTGGTAACTATGTCTCTCACTCTATGAGACATAATCGTCGTCGTTTCAATGTCAACTTACAATGGACAACTGTTGTTGTTGATGGCAAGAAACAAAGAATCAGAGTTTCTACTGCTGCTATCCGTACTTTAAGAAAGAACGCTAAAGCTAAAGAAACTAAACCAGCTGAAGCTGTTGCCGCCTAATAATATAAATCTGCTGAGCATTTAGCTCAGCTTTTTTTATGCTTATATAATCCAACAAAAAAACTATGATCAAGTTGATGACCATAGTTTATGAAATCAAATCGTTCTAAGAATGTTTATTTCCAAGTTATAGAGTTATAGAGATTCAGATATTCCTTAGCGGAAAGATGCCAACCATAATCACCTTTCATACCATTTATAATCTCGCGTTTAAGACCAGGATTATAGAAATATGAAGCTGATGCATAGAAGCAATTGATAAAGCCGAAATAATCTTTATTATTGAAGACAAAACCGGTCGCTTCATCTCCGCGAGAGAGATCTTTAACAGTATCGTTTAAACCACCAACATTAGAGACTATCGGAACAGTGCCATAACGCATCGAGATGAGTTGACTGGTTCCACAAGGCTCAAAATAAGACGGCATCAAGAAATAATCGCTAGCAGCATAAAGAACATGAGCGAGGTTCTCATCATATCTCTTGATGAAGTAAACTTCTGGATATTGTAAGGCATTATATAAGAAATTATCTTCCATCTCACCTGTGCCGATGACGATCAAACGCGCATCTGCAGCTTTCAACTGTGGCATGCATTGAATGATTCTTTCAACGCCTTTTTGCGCAGAGAGACGTGTGATAGCTGAATAGAGCGGTCCTTTAAAATCAGCTGATATTCCTAAAGAATTCAAGAGAGCCAACTTATTAGCTTTCTTACCTTCTATATAATTATCAACTGAATAGTTCTGGTAAAGATGTTTATCGGTAACAGGATTCCATAAGTCCGTATCTAACCCATTAACAATGCCTACGAAATCATTGTGTCTGCACCAATCGATGATAGCGCCGATACCACCAAAACTATCATGATCACGTAATAATTCTTGGCAATGAGTTCTAGAGACAGTAGAGATCTTATCAGCGGTCATGATACCGGTCTTTAAAAAGTTGAAGCTATCTCCCATTCTCACTAAGCCAGAATCGAAGTAGTCAGTGTGAAGATTGAAGTATTTAGATAAGTCTTCTCTTCGAGCATATCCTTGATAAGCAGGATTATGAATGGTCAAGACGGTTTTTATCGGGTTAGGATTATATCTCAATAGTAAAGGTAAAACAGCAGTCTGCCAATCATTACAATGGACGACATCAAAGACATTATGTCTAGTGATAAAAGTGTTCACAGCCATCATGAAGCTAGCAAAACGAGCGATATCATCGTCATAGCCATAAAGATTCGGTCTATTAAACCATTCATCCATCGCTAAAAAGTAATAATCAACACCGCTGACTGTTTGCTTAAAGACACCACATCCCTGCTGTCTCCAGTTCATATAAAAATCAAAAGAATCATAAAAGCCATGCATGATCTCTGGATGCTTTTCTCTGATCGATTGATAGAATGGAAGGATGACAGAGACTTGTTGATTTTCCTTGACTAAAGCTTTGCTAAAAGAAAAGATAAAGTCAGCTAAACCACCCGATTTACAAAACGGAAGAGCTTCACCTGAGACTAAAAGGATTTTCATTAAACTATATCTCCTCTAGCAATATAAAGAGGATCATCTAAAGTTCCGATGACTTCAGAAACGTGTAAAACTTGAGCTTCTTTATCAACGATAGCATTTTCGATATGAGTGTTGACATCGATGACTGCACCAGAGCCGATGACCGAGTTCTTGATCACGACACCTTTGCGAACTTTCACATCACGGCCGACGATAGAATTGATGACTGTGCCTTCAATGATAGAACCGTTAGCGATAGTGGAGTTTTTTACTAAAGCACCGGGTTTATATAATGTCGGCGGTGTGTCATAAGTTTTTGTATAGATAGGCCAATTCTCTTTAAAGAGTGTGCTATATACATTCTCATCTAAAAGCTCTAAAGAATACTTGAGGTAATGCTTTAAAGAATCAAATGATCTGACATATCCGTTGTGTTTAACAGCTCTGATCAAAACAGATGGTGAAACATAATTCAAAGCATCAGCTAATGAAAAGAATGAGGATGTTCCAGAAGCATATTCGATGAGGTTCTCTAACATTGGATAGTCTAAGATCATCGTTCCTAAAGAGACATCGCCTTCATCATTCTCACCGCGATTGATCTCGAATTTAGTGACTTTACCGCGATCAGAAATATAAACTTTTCTAGCATTGATAAAAGAATTCTTTAAACCTGTGACGTGAGCATAGAGAAGAGAAATACGGCTTTTTGATGCGATATGATCAGCTAAAAGCTGTGAAAAATCTTCTTGGAACACAATATGTGGTGAAGAGATGACCACATAATCTGGATTCACTTGTTTTAAAAACCAACGATTTTCAATCAAGTCAGCAACGTCGGTATTATATGAAAAATTGGAGATATTTGGTTCATCATATAAAACATGGAAATCACCGATTTTCGTATTAGTGATCCAAGTTCTTCCACTGCCGACGTGTCTTGTCAATGATCTGATATGATGTTGACATAAAATGCCGATGGAAGGAATCTTCGAATTCAAAAAATTAGATAAAACAAAATCAACAAACGCATAACGTCCTAAAAATGAAGTGGAAGCGATAGCGCGATGTTTGGTCATCGGGCCGAAATCAGGATTATTAAAACAATCGACTAGACCTAATACTTTAATAGCCATTGTAGTTTACCTCCCTAGTCGTTAACGAGGATGATATCCCCGTCTTTTCCTATCTTATCATTAGAAACTATAGTCTTACTTCCGATGATAGCATAATTAACTTTTACGCCTTTTTTAATCACAGCTCCAGGCATGATGAATGAATTGACAACCTCCGCACCTGGTTCGATAACTGCTTCATTAGAAATTATAGAGTGGTCCACTTTACCTTTTACAACAGCGCCTTGATTGATGATGGAATTTGTGACTTCAGCACTAGGAGAAATATATTGTGGACGAGAGCAAGTATCAGCTGAATAAATTTTAAAATCTTTTGAGAAAAGATGTAATAAGCAGTCAGAATCTAATAAGTCCATATTGGATTCCCACAATGACTTAATGGTTCCGACATCCTTCCAATAGCCAGAGAAAGGATAAGCATATAAACTTTTTCCATTGCTTAATAAATAAGGAAGAATATTCTTACCGAAATCGTGCTCGGTCTTTTCAGCATTATGATCTTTGATAAGAGCATCTCTTAGCAATTTATAGGTGAAGATATAAATACCCATAGAAGCTAAAGTAGACTTCGGATTCTTTGGCTTCTCTTGGAACTCTAAAATCTTATGTTCTTTATCAGCGACGATGATACCGAAACGAGATGCTTCTTCAAGCGGCACATCGATGCAGGCAATAGTGACATCTGCACCGTTCTTCTTATGGAACTTGAGCATTTCCGAATAGTCCATTTTATAAATATGATCACCAGAAAGAATGACCACATATTCGCAATGCGTCTTATCTAACCAATCGATGTTCTGATAGATGGCATCTGCAGTTCCTAAATACCAACTAGCACCTTCCGGTGTTTCTCTCGGTGGTAAGATTGAAGTTAAAGCACCTGTGCCGTTTAAACCCCAACTAGCACCTGTACCGATATAATTGTTTAAAACAGTCGATTCATATTGTGTAGCAACACCAACACAATTTATACCGGAATTTGCGACATTCGACAAAACGAAGTCGATGATACGATATTTGCCACCAAAAAAAACCGCTGGCTTAGCAATTTTGCTAGTCAACGACTTAAGGCGGGTACCTCTACCACCGGCTAAAATCATGGCAACCATCTCTTCTTTCATGATAGCCTCCTGTGTAAACGCTTTCAATGATAATATTATACACCCTTTTATTTTTCGAAAAAAGAATAATTCTTAACTTGTATAGTTTTTTACATTATTGAGCTGAATATAATTCTTTGTTTTTGTAATTAGGCACTGAAAAGGAGTCGTCTGTACAATGTAGTTATAATTACGCTTGTATATAAAAATGCAGTGCCTATTTTTGCTTTTTATTTGTATGCGTCAAAGAATCAGTCTTCTAGTTTAGTCTTTGCAATAATCATTTGTTCTGTCATAAACCATTTTGTCAATTTATCAATCGCTAATTTGACTTTTTTAGGAATTCTCAGTTGTATTCTTTTAAACATTGTCTTAATGGTTCTTTCTTCAATATTATTAACAAATAAATACAACAAAAAACTCAAGGAATAAGAAAAAATATCTGACAAAATACAAAAAGGATGTGATCATAAGCGACCACATCCTTTTATTTTACTTCTGATGATTAATCTTCTTTCTTTTTCTTGATGTTCTTGACGTAATATTCGAATCCGAAGAAACCTAAAGAAGCAGCAGTTAATACACCTAAGGTACTATCAACAGCGATCAATGCGATCTGGTAAGGAGTGAGAACATGGACTAATCTAGTGTTAGAGTCCCAACCGTTCATGGCAGCTGAATGACAGACGGTATAAAGAATACGTTTAGCAGATTCTCTCATTCTCCAAGCTAATTCACCATAGCCTTGTCTATAATCATCGAATTGATGATCGACATTAGCACCATCGACTAAATCATTACCGCAATAAACAGCATAAGGCATTTTTAACAAGCCGGTATAGAAAGTTAAAGTTCCGTATGCTTGTTCGATATACATATCAGTGACAACGAAGCCATCAAAGCCTTCTTCACCACGCAACCAATCGGTGACAAGATTAGAAGTAGCAGCAGAGACAGAAGTGCCGACACGGTTATAAGAACTCATCATAGCATGAGCATCGCCCTCTTCAATAGCGATTTGGAAAGCTTCTAAATAGATTTCACGGAAGCTTTGTTCATTGAGCCAAGTAGAAAGACCATAACGATTAGTCTCTTGATCGTTTAAGGCGAAGTGTTTGATGTAAGCATAGATACCTTTTGATTGAATTCCAACGACTTGACTAGCAGCAGTCTTACCGGCTAAGAAACCGTCTTCAGAATAGTATTCAGCATTACGAGAAGAATATTGAGAACGGTGTGTATTCATAGCTGGTCCATAAATTCCTTTATAACCAGCCCAGAGGCAATTTTCACCATACATCTTACCGACTCTATCGATCAATTCAGAATTCATGGTGGAAGCTAAAACACCAGCGGCAGGGAAAGTAGAAGGTCTAGCTGTTGGATCTTCACCTTTTTGATAAGCTAAACCATTTTCATTGGTAGCGAATAATTCAGTGACACCTAAAGGACCGTTGTGATCGAGGGTTGCCGGTTTACCGATAACGCCTTCGATACCAGCAGTAGATCTCATACCATTAGAGAGAAGGTGGACTGTATCATCCCAAGTGAGCTGATCTAAGAAAGTATCCCAAATATCAGCATCGTAAGGGATATCATTACCATCAGCATCTTGTCTTAAGCTGATTAATGATAATCCGTTATCGGCACCATAGGTAGGATATTTGACGTTATCCTTCTTGAGTTCGCTTTCGGTATAACCTTTTCGGAAATCCTCAAGCATCTTGGAAGTCATAGTCACCTTAGTATAACTATCATTATTATCAAGAGAATCTAAGACAACAGTTCCTTGCCAGTTGTTTCTAGTTATATAAGTGACAGGTGATTTCTCTTTGGTTTCAGCATATTTATTCAAGTCAGAATTATCGAAGAGATTGGTGATCTCTTTACCAGTAGCTTCAGATTTTGAATAAGTGGTGTTATCAAGATTCTTTTGAGTCAAAGCGACAGTAGCTAAATCACCATCACCTTCAGCATCCATACGATCAGAAGTATTAGAAGGGGTATGACCTTGAGCAGCTAAGATGTTATTGACAGCATCATGAGCGCCATTACCGATGCCCAAATAATAATCGCCTGGAGTTAAAACATAAGTTTTAGAAGTATTAGCATCATAAGAAGCGAATTGTCTATCATCGACGATCAATGTGATGTTTTCAGTATCGCCTGGATCGATTAAAGGTGTCTTCTTATATCCGACTAATTCGACTGCACTAGCTTCGATACCATTTTCAACGTTGTATTCGGTATAAGGCTTTTGTAAGAAGACTTCAACTACGTCCTTACCAGCTACCTTACCATCGTTTTTAACATCGACAGAGACTTGATAATCGCCATCACTAGTTTTGCTCACTTTAAAATTAGAATAAGAGAAATCAGTGTAAGATAAGCCATATCCGAAAGGAACTGAAACAGTAGTTGCATAATCGAAGTCACCAGTGTTGGCTCTATTAGTCACATAATCAGAATAACGAGTCTCAGTATAACGATATCCTAAATAAATGCCTTCTTGATAGACGACATAGTGAGCCTCATAGCCACCGAGACCATTTGTCAAAGTGTGTAAAGCTAAATTTTCAGGATTTAAAAACTCATAGCCTAATTGATTGGTAAGAGTCGGATTTTGATCGTTATGATACCACAAAGTATCGTTGCTCTTTCCGGAAGGATTAGCATTTCCAGCTAACAAGTCACCGACGCCGTTAAAACCAGTGGTTCCAACAGTTTGAATCTGTAAGCAAGCATCGATTCCATACTGGGCGTCATTTAAGAAAGCTAAATCGATAGAAGCAGTGCAGTTTAATAAGACGATGATCTTTTTGACTGTGCCAGCATCTTTCAAAGCCTTTAAGCCTCTTAAAACACCCATCTCTTCATTAGATAAAGTCAAAGCATCACCATTAGGAGTATTAGTAGTACCAGAACGGTTGACATCTTTATTGCCTTCTCCAGAGACGCGAGTGATGTTCATGATAGCAGCATCGCCGTATTGGCTGATAGATGAACCGAAAGCAGCATTAGCGACATCCCACGGAACTTCACCAACTTTTTGGATCAATGGTCCAGGAGCGCTCATACCATTTCTAACAGTGCCATAAGTAGATTGAACATCCGCATCATTATAATAGTCCCAAGCTGTCGGATTGACTGTAAAACCAGCATGCTCTAAGCCCGCCTTTAAAGTGACTTCACGACCAGTAGCACTGGAACCGGCAACAGAACCAGATGAGGATAAACTAGAAACAGCTGAAGCCAAACCAACTGTTGTAACTTTTGCATTCTGAGCTAACGGGAGTGCGTTATTCTCGTTCTTGATAAGAACGGCGCCTTCTTCCATTTCCTCTTCGATAAGTTTATCAGTATCGGCGATCACATCGTCTAGATGTTCATAATCTGATTTGTAATACTCAGTATCGGTATTTTCATCGCTTTCTTCTACTTGAACCTTTTTCCAAGAGGAAGTACCTATAGCAGTGTTGATCGCCGTGACATTTTCATTGCAGATGACAGTTGCTAAAACAGAGATGCCTAAAAGAGATGAAAAAGCGGTCAAACAAATTTTACTAGCAGTATATCTTTTTCTCATAAATGATTAACTCCTATTCAGTTACCTTATCTGTGCTTTCAGTTTGAGTCTTCTTATATAATGGTAAAAAGATAGAAGCGACACTAGAAGCATAAGCCAAAACATAAAAGACACAAGAAAGGATAAAATCAGCTGAAAAATTTTCAATATCGATACCAGTGATAACGGTAGCCACATAGTTATAGCCAGCATAGATGAAGAATCCGATTCCTAAAGCTGAAAGAATAGCGTTGACAGCTGGTGCGAATTCTAGCTTGTTAAAAACGAACAAAACAACATCAGCGACTAAAATCAAAATAAAGCAGACAAAGGTGAGCCAAGATTGATAACCGGAAGCGATACCGACGAGACAAAAGATGAAAGAGAGCAGTGAGCAAAGCATCGTAAAAAAGACGAAGTAAGCGCCAACATTACATTTTTTAAAGCGCTCTAAAATAGACTTCATTTTCCCCTCCTATGATTAAGATGACAAAGACGTAAAATTTTTTCTGACGAATAAAGTTTTAAATCTTTGTGACTAAAAAATATTATAATATGTCTTTAACAAAAGAATTAATCATTAAATCATTAAATGCAGTGCATTTTATTACATTTAATGATATATGTCTAGATTTTTTGCACATTTTTCTATAAGTCACGACATTTTACAATACTATAAATCAAATCTGTTTATTTTTGCTATTTGTCATCCTTGATGACTTCATAAGAAAGAGTCAAGCTTAGATAGAAATACTAATCTTTTATTATTACGCATCAAAAAAGACTGCTAATTGATGCAGTCCTTATCTCATATTTCATTCTTTAAGAGCTTTATTTTCGACGAATTCTTCAACGCTCACCTTTTTCTTCTTTTCTTCATATACATCGACGCTTGAATGCTTACGTTTATCATTGTGGTTAGCGACTAAGATCAGATCTACATAACTGACTAATTCAGCTAGTTTTTCACTAGGTGAAGAGATGATAGCCTGTAAGCCAAAGCTTCTTAAAAGGTTAGCGGATTCTTTGATTCTAGCAGCATCCATTTTTGAGAAAGCTTCATCAAAGATGACTAGTCTTAAGGTGTTGTTATCCTTGCTATTTTTAGCACGGCATAAAGCTGAGAAGGAAGCTAAGATAGCGATATAGAAAGGAGTCTGAGTCTCACCACCGGATTGCGATCTGAATGAACGTCCTAAAGAGATCGGTTGAGCGACGCTATCAGTTCCACGATAGACGAAGAGATCGAAGACGATATAAGTCGTGTATCTGGTGAAAGTGTCGATGTTCTTAGTGATCTGTTCTAATTGTTCGCCAGAAGCGCTAGTGGAAGAAGAGATCAGATTGAAGAGATCATCCATAGTGGAGCGATATTTTTCCATGAATAAGCTTTCAGCATCACCAGCTTTCAAAAGCAGAGGATCCATGATCATATTGTAGTATTCAAGATAATCTTTGGAAGGAGAGACTTTAAATTGATAGGTATCACGTCCGAAGTGAGAATCGACTAAAGCCTGATTGAGCTCCTCGATCTGTTGATAGACTGTCTCGATTGAAGTGCGGAGTTTATAGACGAAATCATCTTTGAATTCTTTGATGGAATCATCATGTGCTTTTTTGATCTTTTCCTCGTAATCAGGAAGCATGACCGTCGAAATATTCTTTAATTCAGCATCGAATTCATCGTTAGTGTCTAAATTGGTTGTCGCATAGCCAAGTTTATGAGCTGCGCAATAATCAGAACGCAAACGGATGAGATTCTCCCTTTCATATTTCTGCTTATTAGAAGTTTGAATATATTCTTTAGTAGCTGCATTTCTGATCTGAGCTAAGGTCATGTGCTGCTCATCGATCAACATATTGAAATACGGCTCGTAATCGTGATTTGAAAGCTGAGGATCAAAGTTGTTCAATGAAGCTCTAAAGTTTTCGACTGAGGAAGTCGCTAAGGGGATCTCTTCACTGTTTAAACGATTGACTTCGTTGAGCAAAGAACCTCTCTCTGTCAATAAGTCTGCGCGTTCTTTTTCGATCGAAGCGATATCTTCTTTGATAGCAGAGATCTTTTTATCGAGTTCATTCATGTCTCCTAAAGCCGCATCATGCATCTGAGAATCGACATTGGAAAGATCGTTCTGAAGATTTCTGATCTCAGAAGTCTTATCGATATCAGCTTGATAGCTTTGACATTCAGCCTCAGACATAACCGGCAGAGCTAAGAGGTTTTGAAGCTTGTTCAAAGCTTCGGTGAACAGATTATATTTAGCCTGCATATCTTGATAATCTTTAGCAGAAATAGCTTTGGTAGAAGAAGAGACTTGAGTTCCGAGATAGAACACTCTCGCATGAGCCTTATTCAGATACCAAGTCGCATATCCGCGATAACCGGTGCAATCAGATAAAAGACCAGACCCTGAAGCGCGGGCTTCTTCAAAAGATCGGCACTTTTTGATGCGACCTAAAAGATAATCAGTATAGGCTCTCGCACCGGAATCAGAGGTGGTGATGAGTTCAGCGATAGAATCTTCATTAGCAGTTATATGATTAGCTAAAAGGCGATCGGTATCGACTAAAGACACACGATAATAGTTATATTCATCCGCTAATTCTTTCAAGATGCGATTAGCTTCCTCATAATACTTAGGATTGACAAAGAAATTGAACTTTTGATTAAAAAGCACGGCTTCTAAGGCTAAAGTCCATTCCGGATCGTTGACATCGACTAGATCGCAATAGATATTGACATATGCATCGCTATGACGATCTTGTAAGGCTCTTTCTAAAGATGATTTGATCGCCATGTAATTAGGACCTAATTTATCAAATGGTTTTCTTCCAGAATTGACTGCAGATAGATCCGATTGTAATTGCTGTAATTCTTCAGATATGACATAGAGTTCATTATTCAATTGTTGTCTTAAAGAGATGGCTTGATTTCTCAACAGATCCATATCATTTCTAAAGACTTTGATGGCTTCAAAATCGACGCTATCATCATCGATGCTTTGAATGAGAGAAGTCGCTTCACTGGTGATATCTTGACAGAGTTCTAACAGCTCATCGAAAGCACCTTTGATATTTTTTCCTAGACGTGAACTATCGAATTGGGAATAATATGTATAAAAGTTTTGGCAGGCGCTCTGATAATCATGAACATAATTATTCAGTTTAGTCATGACTTGTGAGGCTGACATCTGAATCGAAGTGATCTTAGAAGTGATGGTATCTTTCTTCATCGATAAACGTTCGGTCAAGGAATAATTTTTGGATTGAACTTTTTTAGCGTTATAAGATTCTAAGTCAGCGTTCAGCTCAGCGATCTGAGAATCACAGACCAATAATTGATTAGAGATATATGATAAACGATCATTATCTTTCTTTAACTTCTCCATGAAGTCATCTAATCTCTTTTTGGCTTCCTCATAGCTGACTCTGGTGTTGACATAATTGAGCGTGTTCAGATAGCGCTGATGGGTTTGATAAGAATTGAAGACTTCTGAGATCTTATTCAAGCTATCGACTTTATTTCTCAAGCGTTTAGCTTCTAATTCCAAAATCTTATATTGTTCGATGTTCTTTTGCATCGGCTCGATGTTGATCTGTTTATCGACATCGCAGATGTATTCGGTGATAAAGGAAGAGATATCAGAGATAGGAGCGAAAGAGACCGCTTTTTTGAAAAGTTCAAAATACTTATCAGGCAAGTTGCCATATGCTTCTTTGATGAAGCCTTTATAATCGGTATCAGTATCAAAGAAACGATACTGAGAAGGCTTAAAGTTAGATCTCACATAGCTAGACAATTCCTTGTATTGAAGGGGTTTGATGCGATTAGAATCTTTTTCCATCTCAGAATTAGTAAAATTGTTTTCTAAGAATGGCGAAGCTATGTAAAAATAATGTTTATCGATCTGATCAGAGCTATCGACATCAAAAACAACGCCTAAAGTAAAAGTCTTATCTTCGACATCATCATAGATTTCAATCGCGATATAGGATGTGAAATTACCTTTTCTCAAATTGATGACTTGACCATCACCGGTGACACCGGTTTGACCTCTTAAATAAGAGATCAAAGTACGTCCTGAACGGGCTTTTTCATTCGCGGCTTTATTGAAATTTTCAGGTCTTGTCGAACCTAAAATCAAAATCTGTAAAGCATCAATGATGGTTGATTTACCAGTGCCGTTAGGACCGGTTAAATAGGTGATATTTTTGATATCACAAGTGGTGTTGGTGAAGTAATGCCAATTGATCAAGCGGAGTTTAACAAGATTTTTCATAATTATTTTTCTCCCTCATTGAAATCGACAGGGATGTCCACTCCCATCTTTGTTTCCACAGGTGTTGCGACATCATCACTATCGCTTTGAACCTCTTCTTCCTTAGGAGCATTAAAAGTGTTATAAAGCATCGATGAATTGCTCTCTTCTGGTTTCTGAGTGAGGAAGGAATAGAGATCGTTCATCTTTTCAGTGGAGATGACATAACGGATCGTCGGAAGAATGTAAAACTTATATGACGGATCACCATATGTATTGCTATATCTAGTGATGATATTAAATGAATCAAGAGTTCTCAAAGAAGAAGCGATCGTCGCTAATGACAAACGCTTAGAGATATTAGACAAGCCGCTCTCTTGTAATAAAGACATCAGATTGCTCGAACTCATCAAAACATTTCTTTCCTGCGGATCTTTGCTGATCGCTGATTCATAGAAAGAGCGAAGCGCATAGACTAATAAAGTGGTGACGATATCTAAACGGAGATGATTCATCTCGATATCAGAGACGATAAAAATGACGCCGTCATCTTCATCTTTAGTCAGAGTCACATCGATGAATGACAGGTATTCTTCAACCAAAGAAAAATGTCTTTCGATGAACAAATAGGTCGGATCAGCTTTAAACATCTGGCTTTTGCGATCATAAGCTTTTCTTAAAATAAACTCTTTGTAGAGAAGTTCGTTGATCGCTTCAGAAAACTGACTCTTTTCTCCACGTGTCAATTTATCATATTCTTCTTGAAACATCTTCGTTACCTCTTATTATTCTTTTTTCTTGTAAATTTATATAACGGCATATAATAATTCGCATATTCGATGCGATCAGAGAGCTTAGTAGCTTCATAAGGTATAACACCTAAATTAGCTTTGATGACAGCTAAGATCCACAGAACCAGATTATCTAGTATTGTCAGATCGACATCAGTATTGACTAGTTCATCTTTACCATTCATATTGGAAGATAAAAACTCTAAAATGGCTGAATCTGAAAAACGTGTTAACTGTCTGTTCATGAATTCATCCATAATCGCGCTCTGCTCTTCCGGGTAGAACTCATCATCCAAAGGCAAAAATTCGCCTTCTTCAGCTTGATTTCGTTTAAACGGCATCGTCAAAGATTGCGAATCGAAGAAGCCTTGTCTATTCAAGATCAAAGTTTCATGGGCGCGATTTAAAATAGGCATCTCCTCGTATCTCAGAGCTGGATTATTTTTAATCTCATTAGCCATCGCTAAGATGATGGCATCGATCTTACCTTTAGTAGTCTTATCAGAAGCTGAGAGATAATTGATCTTTCTTTGAACAGCTTCAGTATAGTTTGCATTAGCGACATCGATATCATTAAAGGCGGTGGTGAGACGTGAGAAAATATCGATGATCTCTTGAATGGTCTTGATGATCTCACTAGCTAAAGTCGCTTCTTCCTTCTTTTGATTGAGAGGCTCTGCTTTAGCCTCTTTGACTAATAAAGAGATGATTCTTTCGCTCTTTAACCAGCGGTTAAGTATCGTGATCGTCGGCAATGAATAAAGACCTAAAGAATCAAAGGTTTTCATCGGGTGATAGTATTTATCAGAGATTGAGATACGATATTCATCAAAGTGTTGTTTTAAAGCGACATTCGGATCTAAAACTGAAGTCAAACGATTTCCGAAGACACAGATCTGTTGTCTTAATAGGGTGACTGACATTTCAATCGTATCTGCATTGGTTCTCGCGTTCATTAAAGAACGATACATGTAATCGTCTTCTTTCTCATCTTCCATCTTCAATTCCGCATAGGTCTGATGGACTAAAGGTAAATAAGAACCGATATCAGAAGTGATCTCATCTAAAATCTTCAAAATCTGAATCGAATAAGCCGGTATATAAATATATTCGACATTGTTTTTTTTCGGATCTTTCGAGATGATGAACCAACCGCAGTTAGCTAATTTACGGATGATATAGGAAACCTTTTGGTTCAATTCGTTATCCGCATCATCAACAGTCACTTCTTCGCTTTCATCTTTATCGTCAAGTTTATCTGTATCTATATTGAATAGAGCCATCAGCTCTTCGCCTTGACTTCTTAAAAGTGAAGCGAAATCGCTCCTTTTGATATCTGTTTTATACAATTTTATGCAATGATATAAGCACACTAAAGCGAAAGCATAAATCGCTTTATATTTTCTTGCGAGTGGAGAGAAGAGATCTCCCGGAATTCTATCAAATAATCTAGCCAAGATATTATTAACCTTTCACATTACTACCGCATTAAATTATAACTTGCTACTTATTTTAATACAATAATTAATAAAAATATTTAACAAGTAATGACTATTCTTTTTTAAGAAACAACTTTATTTTTTTATTCAAGTAGGCATGATGATAGCGCCTTCTATGTTCATTTTAAGTAGAAAAAAGCGGTACAG
Organism: uncultured Bacillota bacterium; assembly: GCA_949284445.1. Classification (GTDB taxonomy): domain Bacteria; phylum Bacillota_I; class Bacilli_A; order RFN20; family CAG-288; genus Enterosoma. Next base: position 81,877 of record CASDVP010000006.1, on the reverse strand, counting down.
CGGTAGCATTTTCACTTCTTTTTTACCTAAATTTTGATTTGAAGTGATATAATCCCCTAGATGAAAAGCTTAACAGTCACTAAAAAGAAGATTAAAAAATCGCGTATCTTAGAAGTCGACTTGCTGAGAGGATTTCCGATTTTTTTAGTAGTCCTCTTTCATCTCTGTTATGATTTCACAGAATTGCCGAATATCTTCTCTAATTTTCAAACTAATATCGTCAATCATCCGCAATTAGCATCACTGATCGAATTTTGTAGTTCCATCATGTCTAATGATGTCATCCATGATTACCTAGTGCCTTTATTCGCTGGCATGTTTCTTTTCGCTTGCGGAATCTCTACCAGTTTGACAAGGAGCAATATCCGTCGAAGCCTCTTGCTCTGTCTTGTAGCTTCTTTGATCTCACTAGGAAGCTATGGACTATCTCACTTTCTTAAAATGGACTTGTTCATCCCTTGGGGTATCATCCACATCATGGCTTTTTCAATCCTTGTCTACGCGTTATTAGAATTGATAGCTAAAAAAGTTTTCAAAAAAGAAATTCATCCTTTGATCCCATTAGCTCTCGGCGTCTTAATCCTCTTCACCGGTTTGCTTTTAAGACAAGGCATAAAAATCAATAATCATTTGCTCTCTTGGCCTACAACTTCAGCTTATTTAGGAAATGATCTGAAGCATGAATTCACATTTCTTGATTTCATCTATTCCGCATTAGGAAAATCGCTGAATTATATCGATTGGTGGCCGATCTTCCCCTTTGCAGGTGTCATTTTTATCGGCATCGCTATCGGTCAAGCTTTGTTTAGAGAACATCGATATTCATATTTAAAGCCAGGAAAATATCAACTGGTTTTAAAACCGATCGGCTTCATAGGCTCCCATACTATTTGGATTTATGTTTTACATCAGCCTATAATAATCATTATTTTAGGTATTATGTCTTTATCAATGGGATTCAATTTATGAGAGAATCAAGCACTTTATATCAAGCTGTTGCACGCTATAAAAACAGCAAATCCGTCGCCCTCTATTTCCGTGATAAAACCATTCGTTTCCCAGAATTCATCAATCGAATCGATAAAATGGCGAGCATTTTACATTCTTTAGGGATTAAAAAAGACACCGTGGTCACTTTGCTGGCTCCTAATGTACCAGAAACCATCATCACTCTTTATGCTCTCTCTAAAATCGGTGCTATCGCTTCTATCTTACATCCACTATTACCGAGTGAAGTTTTATATGAATCGATCATAGAAACCAAGGCCACACACTTTATTGTTTTAGATGTCTTAGCTATAAAATATCTCGATATCATCAAGAGAACAAAGATTAAAACTTATTATATAAGCGCCGTTCCGGATTTAAATCCAATCGTTCGCATCGGTTTTCACTTGATGTATAAAAAAGAGCTCTCTTCAATCGATAAAAATAAATATTTATATAAAATGAAATCCGATGATAAGGTCGTCGTAAATGAGGATGGATTAAAACCGAGTCTCTACTTGCGCTCAGGCGGTACCACCGGTAAAAGCAAGATCGTCATCATCAATGATGAAGCGATCAATTTTGTCACCCGCCAATCCAAAGATATCTTATGTCATGAGACAGAAGGTTTTTCGATGATCGGTCTTATGCCGATCTTCCATGGCTTCGGCCTAGCGATGGGAATCCATGCACCATTATCAAATAATGCTGCTAGCGCACTCATGATCTCTTATGATGGAAACGAAATCGTTAGAAAGATAAGACAGAATAAGATCAACGTCTTATTAACCATTCCTTATCTGACTGATAAACTTCTAGCTAGAAAGGCTTTTTCAGGCAAAAAGCTAAGAAATCTGATCGCTACTTATATCGGAGCAGATAAGCCTGAAACCCGTCTGTTTTCCGAATTTAACAAACGCATGGAAGAAGCTTCTTCTATCAATCGCCTATTAGAAGGATATGGACTCACTGAAACAGCGACAGTCAATTTCGTCAACACCTTAAAAGAGAATAAAATCGGTTCTGTCGGTAAACCGCTAAAAGGTGTGAAAGTGAAAATCGTCGATCCAGAAGTCTCTTACGAAGAAGGTTTAAAGCCGAATCAGACAGGTGAAATTTTGATCTCCTCACCATCTCTATGCCTCGGTTATTTAAATGTTGAAGAAGATAAACAGCCTTTTTATTACGACTCTGAAAATAATAAATGGTTGAAAACCGGAGATATCGGATACTTGGATGAAGAAGGTTTTCTCTTCTTCATCAACCGAGCTAAAGACGTCTATAAAATAGCTGGATATAATATCTTCCCAGCTGATATTGAAAAATTAGCTGGTGAAGTAGAAGGCGTCAAGTCATGTGCGGCAATCTATCACAAAGATGACAAGCACCCTTATTTCACTCTCTATGTTGAAAGCGATATGACTGATAAAGAAATGCTCATTTCAAAAATACAGAGATATTTAAAAGAACGTCTGATCAAATATTCGATCCCAGAAAAAATAGTTGTCTCGAAATCTTTGCCAAGAACTGATATCGGTAAGATCGATCGCAAAAAACTCAACTAATCCTTGGGTTTAGGAAGATATAAAACACGATTTAATTTTGTATCAGAATATCCGTTTAATCTCTGAACTAATTCAGCATCTTTTTTCTTCAACTCTTCGAGTTCAGCTTTGATCGCTTGATGACAATACTCAGCGATCTCCTGTGAAGTCATATTTTCATAATCAGAAGGGTAAAGCGGTTTTAAGAAACTGATCTGAACCGGGTATTTTTTGTAATGATATTTTTGATATAAGATTCGATCGGTCATGAAAAGAGCGACAGGGACGATTGGCAAATCTCTTCTAGTCGCTATCTTAAAAGAACCGGGATGGAAAGAACCTAGAACAAAATCAGGTCGCTTGCTTCTAGTACCTTCAGGAAAGACAACAAATGAGAGTTCAGGATGAGCTGCTAATTCTTTATTGATCTCTTGAAAGACTTTGATCTCACTTCTCAGATCCATCCGGTCGATGAATTTGCTACCGATCATCTTAGCTAGTGTTTTGACGACGATCATCTCAGCGACATCATTCTTAGCTAAAAAAGCGATCGGTCTATCCATGATGTTCATGAAAGTGATCGGATCACCATTAGAAGTGTGATTCGAATAAAAGACGCATTGTTCACTAGGGATATTCTCTTGATTATTGATGAAGAACTCAGCATGAAAAGAGACTTCATTGATCCTTTTTAGCAATTTGCTAGAAGCTTCGTAACGAGTTCTTATATCATATTTTTCAGGATGCTTAGCGATTTTCAGAATCTTCGGATAGCGATGGATTAAAGTCGGAATAGCTTTTAATACATATTTGATATATTTGATCATCTTTGAGTCCTCTTATTCTTCAAAAAGATATTCAGTGATAACCCGTTGATAATAGCTAGACGGATATAGAAGTCGTTGTGTTCAACATTTCCAGCATCAGTGAATACTAAGTTGACATACTCATCGAAATTATAAGTGAAAGACTGCTTTGTCGGGTTGAATATCAAATATAATTCATAATCATCATAAATATAATTGATCTTGATCGCATTATGGTCTAAATTTTCAAATGTGATATGCTTATTGACATCCTTAAGATTATCAATCAAATCAAAAAACTTCTTTTTAAACGAAATAACATCTTTGAAAAATAAAAGTAAATCTTTTCTATGATAAGCCGTTTTATAATCAAATCCGTTAACTTCATCGCCAGCATTATAGGTATTGCCTAAACCATCTTTTGATAAACCGACTTCTTGACCAGCGTGGAAGAAAGGAATACCGCTAGCTAAACAAGTAGCAGCATTACATAACTTCAAACGTTTAAAAATCTCTTCTTCGGTTTCATCATGGCAACAGCTTTTGAGTTTATCATATAAAGTGTGATTATCATGACATTCGATATAATTGATGGATTGAGTAGGTGAAGTGAATAAAGGTGCAAAAGCTAAGGCGATAGAAGAACCTAAAAACACGTGCTTAAAGCCATCGATATAATTAGTGTCTCCAGATAAATAGCCCTTCACTGATAAAGATGATGTGCTACCTTTGACGACATCACGGAAACGATCATTGAAGAAAGAGATGCCTTTAAGATGATTAGAGTTAGAGATCGAAGCTTTTTTATCGCCGGGTAAAGCAGTCGGTAAGTCCCAACCTTCACCATACATAATAGCTTCTGGCTTTTTATCGATGACAGCTTGATAAGCTTTGTTGACCGTATCGACATCTAAGATGCCTAACAGATCAAATCTAAAACCATCGACATCATAGAAATCTAAAAGGTGCATCAAAGAATCGATGATGAGTTTTCTAGCCATATAATGTCTTGATTCAAAATCGTTTCCACAGCCTGAACCATTAGAAGAAGAATGGTCATGATTGATGCGGAAATAATACTTTGGAACCAGAACAGCTAAAGGATTGAATTCGACACAAAAGACGTGGTTATAAACAACATCTAAAACGACTCTTAATCCATGAGCATGCAATTGACCAATAAGATTTCTTAATTCCATGACACGCGAATAGGGATCTTTAGGATTTAAAGAATAAGAGCCTTCAGGAGCAAAGAAAAAGTAAGGATCATATCCCCAATTGTAGCTTTCATCAGGTCTTTCATCATCAATGGTATGAAAATCTAAAACAGGCAATAATTGGACATGCGTCATTCCTAAAGAAGAGATATAGTCTAATCCGATAGGATTACCTTCTTTATCCTTTTGATTATCAAGAGAAAGAGCTGAAAAAGTACCTCGATGAGGAATCGATGTCTTAGAAGTCATATCACGAACAGAACATTCATATATAAAGGCTTTCAAAGGATCTGAAAAGGGTGGTAGATTATCATCATGCGTCGATATCGCTTTGATCTTTTCAGGATTGATGACATATCCGATCCGTGAATTGATGCCGACTGAATAGCTATAAGGATCAACGACATCTCTGATCTCACCGAAAATAGTCGGAGTATAAAGATAACTAGCTTCATCTAAATCACCTTCGATCTCTAATGAAAAGACACCGTTTTCACGATTTGGTATCATTTTATATATTTCGAGATTATCGCTGTTTTTTCTCTGTATTTTTAATAGCATCGTCGTCGCAAAAGGTGAGAAGACACGGAAAATAGTTTTATCCGGTCGATAAATCGCACCTAATTCACCATCAAAACGATATTTCTTTTCAAATTCTTCTTGCTCAGCCAAAAATGAGATATCCAGTGGAATAAAGTAATTTTCACTGGTTTTAATCTCATACTTTTTACCTGGAACATAGGTGAAATCATTTAATAGAAGAGTGTATATGAATGTCGATTGTGATTCGCTCTTGCTGACCGGTTCAATATCACAGACGATCTTATCATCTTCATAAAGAGTGAACACTTTCTTAGGTGAAGTATAGAAATCTTTACCGATTGTGACTTCAATAATGTTCTCGCTTTTAGCCGTAGCTAGTAATACTGGTTTTCTCATATTTCAATAATACCTTTAATCTTGATACAGAATCACGATGGCGATAGCCTTATCATCATGGGATATAGAAACAAACGCCTTTAATCGCTCACCATTTAAATATAATACAGGATTTCCTTGCACAGACTTCTTCACACATAACTTGCGATAATCGACAGTCTTATCTTGGCTAGCTTTCACATAGCTCTCTTTGACAGAGAAGCGCGAAGCTAAATAACTAGCTTTAGAAACTGCCATAGCGTATTCGCGATATTCATCAGGATGAAGGATTCGTTTAGCTAAATCATCTTTATCTTCATACCTTTTGATATCCGCGATATCAATGCCAACACCAATAATTTTCATTTCTTTTTCAGATAAAATATACTTCTAGGGAAGGCCATAAAATCAGTGGTGAAAGTTTGGAATGATTTATATGGTATTTTCGTCGTCTGAGTTATTATGCCGGTATATGGCAGATTATTAGCATATCCAGAGACAAAATGATCGAATAACTCATCATTGACAACGAGATTTGATAAGCTTTTTGAATAGTAATCATCGATGCAATCAGATAGATTTTGGCGAGTGATCTTCTTATTCAAATGCGTGATGCAATTGACTAAAAAATTCTTTAAGGCAAGACCTTTTTCAGTCATGAATTGGAGCACTAGATAAGTATCTTCGCTACCTTGTTTAAATTCAACGTTGACGAGATGACTAGAAAATTCTTCTAATCCTTTTAAGAATTCTTTGTTCTTAGCAAAATAAATATCGACTAGAATCTCATAAATATAAAACAATAGCTGTCCGTATTTTTCATATAATTCTTTGCGAGGTTGAAACTTGATACCTAATGATAATATCGGATAAGTGAGATCCCTCTCTTCTTCCTGATAGCTTTCTTTGACTGTAGCATAGTTTTCTTCATAGTTCTTTTCCACGCTTGAAGGATAGGTGTTGCTGAGCATTCTTAATTGATCAACGCCGTGTAAAACTTCATCAGGTGTATAATCGCCGATCACAAATAAAGTTATCTTGCTCGGAGTATAGTATTTTTGTAAATATTTCTTTAAAGCCGTGTAATGAATCGAGACTAAATCGCTCTGTTCAGGAATGATTCCGTATTTGATCGGTGAAGAATAATAAAGATTATCGATCACTTTACGACAAGAATAAGAAAGATCAGTCTCTGGAATAGCTTTAATCGACTGCTTAGCCTTTTCAACATCGGTTTCATCGAATGAAGAGGGCACTAACAATTTTAATAAATCTTGAAAAGGTTTAAAGACATCTCTCAGAGTGAAAACCGAAAAAGAAGTGTAAGAAAAGTCGGTGTGACTTTTTAAAATCGCACCTTCTTTTAAAAAGCGCTCACGGATATCTTTTCTAGAGATAACACGCTCTAAAACATATGGAGTCCCGAAGGGAATCTTCGATTTATCGATCATCTCATCATGCTTAAAGCCTCCCTGTGCGATATAAACACCAGCGGCTCTGACATGGCTCTTAGACGGGATAAAAATCAATTTTAAACCATTGTCAAATTTTTGTTCATAAAATGGACAATAAAGATGTCCGTAATCAGATTTGATCATCTTTCACCTCCACTAGCTAAGATAATAGCTTGCACAAAAGTTTGTTTTTGATAATCTTTCAAATCATCAGCTGTGCAGGAAATACCAAAAAATTCTTCACCTTCTAGGTCGAAAGCACTACCGATATAGAAACGGGTTAAGACGCGCTCAGAATCTAAAAGCATCGATAAACGCTTTTCTTCATTATATAGCAAAGCTTCATCATAAAATGAAACGACATCATCAGTGATAGCTTCATCATCCTTTAAAAAACTTTGTTCAACTAAATAATGAGCTTTCTTAGAATCGCATGAAAAAGTGATGGCGGCATGACTTCGATCAACAAATTGCCAAGAAGGATTGATATCAACGCCTAAGCGCGATTTAGCATCATTTTCTAGTTTTAAGCACAAAGCTTTGATGAAAGTTCCTAAAACATCTAATTCATGATAAGAATGAACTGTCGGAACTTTCAAAAGATAACCGACTGCTTCTTTTTTCAGATTTTCATAGACCAGAGAGCTTCTTCCGAAAAGATCGACAGTCTTATCTAAAACTGGTAATTCAATAGTGTATTTTTCTGTCGCTTCTAGCTCTTTTTTCAGTTCAGGGCCTAAGTATAACACCCCGCCAACTTTATTATCTTTTAAAGTTTTAAATGCTTTCTGAACATCCGAAATAGTTATATTCTTTAATTTTTCGGCATCGATATAAGGCGCTGCTAAAAATGAAGGGATACTAGCTAAAATCATCTGTTCAGGATGATCAGTAAAATTCAAAGTTTCATAAAGCAACTGATCTTTGACGTTTTCGAATAAGAGATTATCGACTTCAAAACCATTTTCATAAATGCTTCGGAACAGTTCTAATCCTTCTTTATAGGGATTTTTAAAGATGTGGGAAAGAGCTGGATGAACAGTCTGTGAAATCTTGCCGATAAAGACGATACTGGTTTGACATAATAAAACATGGAAATCAAATTCGAAGCCAGCAAGATTTAGAAGATTGGGCTTTTTTGTGAATTTTGGATAAGTTGATAACAATCTTGCTAAAAGAAAATATGCTTCCAGATTTTCTTTCTTCAAATAATCGCAATGAATCACATATCGTTTAGCAAACGCTTTTGTGTAAAGATAATTCTTTTGAATTGCCATTTTATTCCTCCATGGGTTTTCTTTGTACAACGATATTTTTACCACCTTGTATGCTTTGAACGATGCCATCAGAACGCAGTCTGGCGATCACTTGATCTGATTTAGAGTAGGAAATGGAAAAATTACGCATGATATTCGACTTGGAAACGATACCAGTTTTCATGACATAATCTTTGATCTCATCATACATATCATCGAATGATTGGGCTTTTCCAACGCTCGGATCTTCGTCTTTGACTTCTAAGTCTAAGAAATCAGGATCATAATTGGGATCCCCAGCTTTATCGTGCACATATTCCAAAACCCGTTCCATGTCCTCATTAGAAATGAATGGTGACTGAGCACGGATCAAAGATTTCTTACCAGGAGCTTTAAACAACAAGTCTCCTTTACCTAAGAGGGTCTCCGCTCCATTCTCATCGAGGATGACACGTGAATCAACACCGGTCGAACAGCATAAACCGATACGACATGAGATGTTACCTTTCACAGTCATCGGTATGACGTCTTTACTAGGTCTTTGTGTCGCTATGATCAGATAAATACCTGCAGCACGCGCCTTTTGAGTGAGTCTTTGCACACAGCTTGCTACTTCATCACCACCGGTCTGCATCAGATCAGCGAATTCATCGATCACACATACGACATTCGGCATCTCTTCCATCTGATCTTCGCGATTGCGTCTCTTTTCTAAGTATTCGCTGATTTTGACACAATGCCATTTGGAAAGGACCGAATAACGTCTATCCATCTCTTCGCATAACTTTTGCAAAGCGGTGATCGCACTAGCAGGATTAGAGACGACTGGGCAATACAAATGCGGTTCTAAATTGTATTTTGCGAATTCAACTTGTTTAGGATCGATCAACATCAGTTTTAATTGTGAAGGGTAATTGCGCATGATCAATGTCATGATCATCGAATGAACTAAAACTGATTTACCAGAACCAGTTGTTCCAGCCACTAATAAATGCGGCATATCATTCAAAGGATAAGTGACTATCTTACCTGAGATATCTTTGCCTATCGGCAATAAAAGATTATCTTTAGTATTCTTTTCGATCTCCATGAAAACTTCTTTGAAAGGAACAGCCATAGGAGCAGCATTTCCGATTTCTATACCAGAAGTAGACCGACCTTCGACGACGGTTTCGATACGAACAGATTTATCACCGTTTAAAGCGATTTGTAAGTCATTAGCTAACGAAGCGATTTTTTCGCTGCGAACACCAGGCTCAGTTTGAATATTAAACCTTGTGACAGAAGCACCTATCGTATATGAAATAGCTTTAGCTTGGATGCGGAAATTCTCAAAAAAGTTATTGATGATCTTAGCTTTTTCTTGGGCAGCTTGAGAATTGATGATCAATTTTTCAGAATCATCTTTATCTTCCAATAAATTATCATCCGGTAAAGGATAATCATAGATGCGAGGAGCTTTAGAAACATATTTATAAACAGCAGCTTTTTTAGCTTCCTCTTCCGCTTTTAGCTTTTGTTCTTCAGCTTCACGTTTTCTACGTTTAATCTCAAAATACCTCTGCTCGAGCATCTCTTCACTGTTTTGCTCTGCATTGACTTCTTCTTTTTGCTCAGCAGGTAAATCGACTTGGAATTCTTTAGGGCCAGTATCTTTCTCAGGAAGATTTCTCACTTTTTGAGCTTGAGCTTCTAATGGATTGTAATTGGTGTGATATGCACGGTTAGTGCTATTTGCACGACTAGGTATAAACGAACTGTTCTCATTTTGATTCACAAATCCGACATCATCATCCGGTGCCACATCAAAAGTGGAATTATCAGTCCTTAAGGAATTAGCCTTAAATGCTTGAGCACGTTTTAGCAAGGCATCTTTTTCTTCAGGAGATAATCCATAGGATTTAGATTGTGATAGATTCGAAGAACTAGGCTTGATATCAGTCTCTTTTTTAATATCGGATACAGGTTTAGAAGGCTCAGCTCTTTTTAGAGTAGAAAAATAGCCGTTATTATATGAACTATAAGAACTGTTAGAAGTTTTGTGGTCGATGCTCTTATTATCAGTCTGACTATAATAGCGAGATGCAGTGGATTGTGATCTGCTAGTATCAATAAAACTAGCCTGTTCATTTTTAGCTTGAAGTTGTGCTTGCTGTTCTGTCAATCTCTTAGTCAATTCATTATTCTTGCGCAATTGTTCATGATATAAAGCCGCATAATCGATCGCGGATTGATTGTTTTGAGGAGCATTTCTCTCAGCGGTTGTAACCGATGCTTGAGCGGTATCAAAGTTAGAATTGATAGGTTTAGCATTTGCTCTCTGAAAAGGTTGATTCAATAAACTATTGTCAACAGGATTATTAGCTCCTGACAGATGGCTTTCAGAAGGGTAGATTGGAGTAGGAGCTATGATGATAGTCGGTTGTGGATTCGCCTGCTTGTTCTCAGCAGCAGTTTTATTTGAAGAGACAAAGCCTCCTTGATTAGATCGACCAAAATCAGAAGTGAGAGGGGCAACAAGAGAGGGATTCACCGTCTTTTTTACAGGAATCGGTTTATTTTTTGAAGCTTTAGTGCTGGTTCCGTTCTGATAAGGAGATTTATATTGATCGCTTATCTGTTTCTCTTTTTTCTTATCGACTGCACGCTTGAATGGTCTGACAAAAAGAATGATCAGCGATACCAATAAAAGGATACCGAAGAAAAAACAATCTCCGATAAGTCCCCACATACTGCCAAAAAGAATCATGAAGAACAGGCCTAAATATCCACCTGAAAGATTGATTAAAGAAGAAAAGTTTTCAGGAGCAAAGGCTTTTGGCGAAAAAGCCGACATCTCTTCCATATATACCTGTGAAAATGAAGATAAAGTCACATTATCAGCATCATAAAGAGGAATTGATGAGAGAGAGATTATAGAAATGAATAACAAAATTACAGAAATCCAAATTGAAATATGTTTTTTAAAAGGGAAGGATGAAAGAGAAAAAGTCAATCGAAATCCGAAAATCAAAAACAAGAATAAAATGACGAAATAATAATATCCGAAAAGAAAAGAAAAACTATAAGTAAAAAAAGTTCCGATGAAAGTATGATTAGTAGCACCTATTATCGCAAGGCAAATCAACATCAAGCCGATGCATCGTAAACAGAATTGTTTCAAACTCAGTTTTTGCTTTTTTTTATTAACTTTTTCCATTGATCAGTTCCCGAATAAAACAGCAATAAAAGTATATCATATAAATATATGTTTAGTGCCGTCTTTTTATATTTGTCTCGACAGCTCAGTGATCATATTTTAACCATTATTTTTTTCAAACTGCTATATTATTACAAATGGAGGTAAACGTTTATGGAAATAAAAGTAACAGGACAGGTCAGTGAAGAGGAAAAGGAATATTGTTTAAAACAGATTCAAGAAAAGAATCCCGATAAAGTCATCACAAGCTTAACGATCAACCAAGATGGTGATTATTTAGATTGCTCATATCATTATCAGGAAAAGAATTTTGAAAGAATCAGAAGAATCACTGGTTACTTAGTTGGAACTTTAGATCGTTTCAACAACGCTAAGAAAGCTGAAGTTCGTGATAGAGTCAAACATAATCGTTATTCTGATCCTTCTGAATTAGCTAAATAACAGAAGATACACTGAAAATATTAGTCAGACTTTGATATTATTTGATTATACATCTTATCAATTTCTTTAAAGGTTTTTGGATAACATTTATAAAAGAATCCCTTTTGTTTTTCTATAAACTTCTTCTCTTTTAATCCTTTGTTTTGTTCGATCATTTTAAAGTCATAACCACCATTCACTTTCCAATTTTTAAGCATGCCTATTGAGATAGCATCCTTTGGACAATAAAAGGAACACCGCATACACATCAGACAATGATGCTTAAATTTGATATGACCATTTTTATAATAAATATTTTCAACTGGACAATTTCTAACACACATTCCGCAATCGATGCATTTAGTGTTATCAACTTTATAAAAATATGAATTGAGATACCCACCAAATGTTTGAATACGCAATATTTTAGACACTAAATTATAGATGAAATTGCTTTTTATAGAACGAGTATGAACATTTAAAATATCAAAATGTAACACTTCTAGAAGCTTTTTATCCGCTTCAAAAAGTTCAGATATAAAAGCATCATCATATTTAAAATGAATATTATACGGCATCAAAAAATGATATTCTGAGAAACGGTTAACATGGTTTTTCTTCAAATATCTGATTATTTTTCGACTGGATGCATTATTTAAGGCAAAACTTTCTCCTGAGTTTTTAAATATAAAGTATTGTTTATCAGCAGGAAACTTTAATCGTTTTAAATACTTAAGAAAAAAGGATGGTGCATTAAACGCATAGATCGGATAACCTAATCCTATGAGATCAAATGAAGATAAATCGATCGGTTGGGAATGAGAATCTACTTCTAAGTAATCCACATTAAATGCACCAGAAATCTTCTCACCGATCTTTTTTGCTAAATACCTGGTATTATAGGTGCCAGTGTAATAGATCAATATCGCTTTTTTCATAATAGTTTATCGTATATCTCTTTCAATCTTTTTCTTTCTAAACTGCGTGATAAAGATTTTCTAAACTTGATAGCTTTAGGGTATCCCCAAGAATGTAAAAATCCTCTAGGAGCGACCAATTCATCATTTTTAAGGCTGAGAAATGCGCCCATCACAATGCTTAATGAGGCTTTTTTAGGTGACATAAAAATAACTTTCATCAGAGGAAAGATCAATGCGTTAAAGGCTTTGTTAAACCCTCCCTTAGAGCTAGCAAAAAGAGAAGTTGCCGATACCCCTGGATGACATAAGACGATGCGATTATTCGGACATCTTTCCTTTAAATTCAATGTATCTAATGCTAATAATCTTTTATCTCGACCATATCGAACTGTTTTATTTTTTACATTTATTCCCATGATATCATCAAAATCAACTTTTGAATAATACATAGAAACGCTTCCAGTATTAACGATTGTGATATTCGGATATTTTTCTAAAAATAGCCTGTTTAAAATAGATACCGAAAGAAAATCAGATAAAAATGTTATTTCATATTTATCATCGATGATCTTTTTAGGCAGATGATAAGTCCCAGCAACATTGAATAAGAAATCCACGTTTTTATCAATCATATGTGGAAAAGACCGCACTTGATTGATATCTGTTAGATCTAACGGATAAATATCAACTGCTTTACCAAATTCTTTTTCTAATTTATCTTTAACAGCCAAGGCTTTTTCTTTGTTTCTATATGTGATTCCGATATCTCCACCTAAGAGCATCAAAAATCTCGCTGTTTCAAAGCCGATAGAACCAGTAGCGCCGGTGATTATAATGTATTTACCATGTATTTTTTGGCAATTACTTAAAACATATTTGTCTAGTTTATCCATATTTCCTTTCACATTCTAACACTTTTTTTTGATTTACTCATTTATCAAAAGTAAAAAATCATTTTGAAATTTTCATTAAATAAATGTAATTTCTTCTATAAAATGTAATTGAAAAATTAAATATCTTTTGTATTATATATACGTTATTTAATAGGTGAAAATTATATGAAATGGTTAACCGAAGCTGAAGATAAAACCAGCTCTTTCCTCATAGATCATCCTCAAGCCAAAAAATGGACGATTTGGATTAGTAAATTTATTATTGAAGCGATCTCTGCTTTCATCTTTGCTTATGGTTTTAGAGCCTTTATTTCTCCGACTATTGAATGCGTTAAACAATGGGCAACCAGTGGTGATGCTCCAACAACTGTCAACGCCTTGATTTCTGGCGGTGCTTCCGGTATTTCACAAGCGATCATCAAATTCATCGAAATCTTCCCAGTCAATCTGATCGAATATGAAAAAACATTAGTCTCAATTTTATATTTTGTTATCAATATTCCAATTCTCCTCCTCTCTTGGTTTAAAATTTCAAAGCAATTCACCATTTTTACTCTGATCAATGTCGGTTTTGTTTCATTATTCAACCAGGTTATACCGGATGATTGGATATTTAATGTCGTGAACATTTATGACGATCATCTAGCTAGAGCAATCTTTGCTGGTATAACTACTGGTGTTTCTTCTGGACTCGCTTTGATGATCGGAACATCTTCAGGTGGTGTCGATGTCATATCGCTATATATTTCCGAAAAGAAGTCGACTTCTGTCGGAAAATATTCCTTAATCGCTAATACCATCACTGTCTTATGCTATGTGCTTTTCTCAGCGATCGGCTCAAAAACAAACACCTATCAATCCAGTATGAAGATGGATAACATCGTCACGATGGCACTATATACAGTCGTATATTTCTTTGTATCCAGCCAAGTGGTCGATCTCTTAAACATCAAAAATCGCAAGCAAGAATTACAGATCATCACCTCTGATTCACAATTAGCGACTGTCTTGATCCGTTCTTTCCCGCACTCCTGTTCCATCATCGATTCCAAAGGTGCTTTCTCGGGTAAGAAAAACTTTTTCTTGATCATGGTCATATCGAAATCAGAGGTTAAAAAAGCTGTTAAAATGGTCAAAGAACGCGATCCATTAGCTTTTATGACAGTCGTAGATATCAACCAAGTTTATGGTCGTTTTTATATCAAGCCAATCGAATAAAGTGAGGTGATTTTATGGCAACAAATAAAGAATTAGCAGATCTCATTTTTCCAGACGTCAAGGAAACTATCAAAGATTTAGAAAAAAGATTTCCACCTAGACAATTAAAACCAGGTGCTGAGGTGACTAGATTTGCACCTTCTCCAACTGGATTTTTACATACTGGATCTCTTTTTACTGCACTTATCGCTTATAAGTTTGCTCGCCAAACTGATGGCATTTATTATTTCAGATTAGAGGATACTGATCAAAAGCGCGAGATCAAAGGAACAGGATTAGACTTAGTCAATCAACTCGCTAATTTTGACATCATCTCTTCTGAAGGCTATTTCGGTGATCACGAAGAAGGTGCCTATGGACCTTATACGCAATCAAAAAGAGCTGATATTTATAAAATAGTCATCAAAGAATTGATCAAGAAAGGTCGTGCCTATCCTTGTTTTTGCACCAAGGAAGATTTAGATCAATTGCGTTTAGTCCAAGAAGCTAATAAAGTCATCCCTGGATATTATGGTGAATATGCGAAATGCCGTCATTATTCCATCGATGAAGCTATCGAAATGATCAAAGCCGGTAAACCCTATGTCATCCGTTTTAAATCAAAGGGCAACCATCTCAATCACATCCGAGTTCATGATGAGATCAGAGGCGATATGGATCTGAGTCAAAACGATCAAGATATCGTCATTTTAAAGAGCGATGGATTACCGACCTATCATTTTGCTCACATGGTCGACGATCATTTCATGGGCACAACTCTAGTGACCAGAGGCGAAGAATGGATTTCATCTTTACCGATACATCTCGAATTATTTGAATCCATGGGCTTTAAAGCACCTAAATACGCTCATTTACCTGTCATCATGGTCACTGATAAAGAGACTGGAAACAAACGTAAATTATCTAAGCGTAAAGATAAAGAAGCTGCTGTTTCTTTCTTCTTGGAAGAAGGATATCCTAAATTAGGTATCATTGAATATCTCTACACGATCGCTAATTCTAACTTTGAAGCTTGGTTGATGGAACACCCTAACACTTCCTTAGATGAATTCAAACTAGACTTTAATAAATTTTCACTGGATGGCGCTCTCTTTGATCTACCAAAACTGGCCTTCATTTCAAAAGAAGTCTTAGCTCACCTGAACAAAGATGAATTCACAGCACAATGCTTATCTTGGGCTGAAAAATACTCACCAGAAACCAAAGAGTTCATCAATAACGATATCGAACGTTTCAAGAAAATCATCAATATCGAACGCGAACAGGAAAAACCGCGAAAGGATTATGAGAAATTCTCAGATGTTCTTCCTAAGATCCGCTTCTTCGATCCGAAATCATATGATGAAGCTTTGAATCAACCATTACCATATAATGAATTCATCTCTAAAGAGATCATCAAAGAGCTTTTGATCGATTATCGTGATAATTTAAACCTCGACTGTGATGAGCAGACCTGGTTCAATGATATGAAAGTCCTCGGTAAAAAGCATGGCTTTGCTGACGATAGAAAGGTCTATAAAAAAGATCCTCAGTCTTATAACGGATGGTATGCTGATTGCATCGCTATCATCAGAGTGACTATCTGTGCCTCAACTAATGCTCCTAAACTTTATGATGTTTTACAGATCTTAGGTAAAGATGAGATCGTTCGTAGAGTAAATCTTGCTATCAGCAAAATTCAATGAATAGTCAAAAGAAGAAACGCAGAAGCTTTTATCGAATAACGTTCAATCTCATCATCTTTTTAGTCGTCACAGCTTTAGCTTTGTTTTATATTTTAAAAGACGATCCTAAAGCTGCTTTTGATACTCTAGCAACTGTTGATTTCTTTCCGTTTTTAATCGCCATTATAGTAGTGATCGCGATGGCTCTACTAGATGGTTTAGGCATCACTTTATTGACTAAACATTATAAAAATGACTACAAGTTTTCACAAGGCATCATGAATTCAATAATCGGAAATTTCATCGGGTGTTTTTATAAGACTGGTGCCTCATTTATCCAAGCATATACTTTTACAAAACAAGGAATTAAAGGGACGAATGTCGCTTCTATTTTGACCATGAATTTCCTCATCTATCAATTTGCGATCACCATCTATTCAGGCGTCATGATTTTTGTCGGTTATCCCTATGTGAAAGATATCCCGATAGAATTATTAGGAAATATCAAAATCTTCCCGTTATCGCTGATCGGATTCGGCATCAATATCCTCTTTTTACTTCTGATCTTATTATTGGCCTATTGGCGACAATTACATCGATTAGTCTTGAACACTGGAATCAATATCTTAAGCAAATTACATATCATCAAAGATCCTGATTACAAAAGAAAAAAGTGGACTTTACAATTAGCAACTTATAGGATTGAGTTAAAGCGTTTGTTTTATCATTATAAGTTGCTCTTCGCAGTTCTCTTTTTCCAAATCTCAAAACTTCTGCTTTTAAACACTCTTCCTTATCTCTGCTTTTATGCTCTGAGAATCGATTTATCTCAGATATCATATGTCTCATGTCTATCAGGATCTACCTATCTAAATCTCATCTCGTCATACATCATCGTCGGTGCACCTGAGATCGGTTTTCAAACTATTTTTTCTTATTTACTAACACCATCCTTAGGTTCATCATCGACCAGTTTTGCTACCGCTAGCAACATCTTATGGCGCTTGTTAACTTTCTATTTAAATCTGATAGTCGGTGGTTTATGTTTCTTCTTCTACAAAGGTTCACCGAAAAAATATGAGTTATTAGGTAATCCAGCCACCATTTATGACTTAGAAGTTCTCAATCTGAACGCTAGCGATGATAAAGGTGCTCAAAACTTCTTCACTGATAACAGCGCAGATGATGAAGCACCATTGCTGACACAAGAAGACGTCAAAAGATCATTTATGGTCATCAAAAAGAATATGGAAGAACGAGATGAACAAGAAGAAATCCCTGAACAAGAAGGACCGATCACTTTATCTATTCAAAAACAAGCCTTAGCAAAGGCTATAAAAGAAGCCGAGGAATTGATGGCTAAAAATGAGATTGATCCAGAAATTCAACAGGAGACGATGAAAGATTTAAATGCTAATAAAGAGCATCAAGAAAGAAAAGAAAGTAGAAAAAATAAACGACAGCAAGCTAAACTATATAAAAAGATGATGAAAGAGAAGAAAGCTTTAGAAAAGATGTTACCGCATGGCACTAAAATCGATATCGATAACGAGAAAGGTCTCAATTATCAAGGACCTATGATTTATGAGACTAAAACCCTCACCTCTTCAGAAGAACAAGAAGAACAAGATTCATTAGATGATACGGAGAAAAAAGAATGATCATTGGACTTTTTACTGATACTTATGAGCCTGATATCAATGGTGTAGCTACGGCTACTAAGATGTTAAAAGACACCTTAGACGCCCATGGTCATGAAGTATATGTCATCACAACTGGCTTGAAAAATCAAAAAGAGATCAGCTTTGAAGATCATATCCTGCGCATACCAGGTAGAGCATTAGCATCTCTCTACAATTATAGAATGGCATCATTCTTTTCTTTTAAAGCATATAAAATCTTAAAAAAGATACCTTTTGATATCATTCATGTCCAACAAGAATTCGGAATATCAGCGTTTGGAAGGCTGCTATCGAAATTATTTGATGTTCCTCTTATCTATACTTTTCATACCGCCTATGGAGACTATACCCAATATATAAGCAAAGGAATACCGATTATCGATTCCCTTTCCAAGAAAACCGTTGAAGCAGTGGTTAAAAGAATCGCCTCTCAGCGCTGTGAAATCATCACTCCAAGCCAAAAAGCTAAGAATATCTTAAAATCATATGGAGTGACTAATTATATCAATGTCATTCCTAACGCCATTGATCTCTCTGGCTTTGAAAAAGAAAACGATTCAGAAACAGAATTAGCGTTCAAAGAAAAGAATGGGCTTCTAAAGAAGAAAATCGTTTTATATTTAGGCAGGATGGGCAGTGAGAAACACGTCAACGAATTGATTAAAAATTTTGACACTTATCTAGATATCTACAAAAGAAAAGATGTCGTGTTTCTTCTAGTCGGTGATGGACCTGAATTAGATAATTTAAAACAACAGGTCAACAAAACTCACCATCCTAACGATTATTACTTCCTTGGTAAAGTCAAACAAGAAGAGACTTCCTTCTATTATCACTTATCAGATGTCTTCATCAATGCGTCAACCAGTGAAACACAGGGCTTGACTTATTCAGAAGCTATGGCATCTAAGACGATAGTCTTAGCTAAATTTGACTACAATCTGATGACTTATATCAAAGATGGTATAAATGGTTTCTTATATGATAATGTTGATAATTTTGTTCAAAAATTAGATAAGGTACTAAATATGTCTCCGTTAGATAAAGCTAGCATCACTAACGAAGCCTACTTGACTAATTCCTCTTTATTCTCACAAAAAGGATACTATGAAAGGATCATGGATGTCTATGAAAAAGCCATCAGAAAAAACTTTTAAAATCGATGAGATCAAACCGATCAAAAATGCTATCGTGTTAGTCATAAATGGTGATAGTTTTACAATCTCAAAAAGCGTTTTTACTGATGACTACTATTATCCTGATAAAGTGCTGTCAGAAAATGAAATGATGGCTATCAAAAAAGCTGATCATCTCTTAAAGGCTCAACAATATTTAGATAAAACTATCACCTCTAAACGATATACTGAAAAGGAAATCACTGATAAACTTAAAACTAAGTTTAAATTGTCAAAAAATGATATCTTTACGCTGCTAAAACCTTATCTAGATGCAAACATAATCTCAGACAAAGATTATGCTTTAGATTATCTAGAAGCTAAATCTTCATCAGGATATGGGATGAACTATATCACTGAACAATTAAAGAAGAAAGGTATTGATTTAGATATTGTCTCCTCTGAAGACATCAATAAGTTCAACAATCTATCAATAAATATTTGTAAACAACTTTTAAGAAAAAAAGATCAGCCTTCTAAGCCTCTTCTTAAGCGCAAAGAAATATTGACCGACTTTCTCTATCGACGTGGATTTAATAAAGAAGAAGTGAATGAGATGATCAACGATTATTTCTCTTCTGATGAAAGTCGATTCAATAACGATGAATCATATGGTAAGAGGTTAGAACAGATAGCTGATAAAGCCTATCTTTCATTATCGAAATCCGAAAATGATCTTTACAAAAGAAAGAATAAATTCATCAAAAAAATTCTAAACAATGGTTATAGTTTAAAAGAAGTGTATGATATTATTGCTAAGAAAGGATACTTTACAAATGATTAAAGACTACATGAATTATGAAGGACCTGTCATGTCGGCAATTTTTATGATAAAAAGTCTTAGCCGCGCTGTTTCAAATAACGGAAATCCGTATCTCTCATTAGTGTTACAGGACGTCTCTGGAACTATCGATGCTAAAAAATGGACTGTCGACGATGAAGATCTAGAAATCGCTCAACCTGGAAATCTGATCAGAGTTGATGGTCAAATCCTCGTCTATAAAGGACATCCACAACTGAAAATCAATTACATGGAAGGTGTTCAAAATAATGAAGTAGATCTATCTAAATACGTCCCAGTCGCTCCTATTCCTCTTGATTCATTAAAAGAACAATTGAATTCATATTTAAATCAGATCGAAGATCCTGAATTAAAAGCTTTAACAACGACTCTGATCAAAAATAACTTCACAACTTATACGACTTATCCAGCAGCCATCACCGTTCATCACGCTTATATCAGCGGACTTCTTTATCATTCTTTATGCATTTGTAAATCAGCATTAGAAATACAGAAAGATTATCCGTTTTTGATCAAGGATTATCTGATAGCTGGCGCTTTATTACATGATATCGGTAAGACTAAAGAACTCAATTCTGCGATCGCCTCTAATTACACTGAAGAAGGAAATCTTATCGGTCATATATCAATCGGTGCGATGATGGTTTATGAAGAAGGGCAGAAAGAAAAAATCAGTGAAGAAAAACTGACTGTTTTAATCCACATGATCCTTTCTCACCATGGCAAGCCTGAATTCGGCTCAGCTAAAGTTCCGCTCACAGCCGAGGCTTATGTTTTACACATCTTAGATGATTTAGATGCAAAGATGGAAACCTTAAAGAACTTCTGGAAAAATACTGATGAAGGTGAATTCACAAGCAAAATACCATGGATGGATAATGTCTCATTCTTCAAACCCCATTCTTTAAATAATAAGAAAGCTAAGTGATTTAAACCACACACAAACACAGTTTTAATAATATCAATATTAAAATCAAAACAAGATAAAATGTGCTTAAATGGACATCTTTTGAGATGTGATTTTACACTTGTATTAATAAATATAAAGTTGGCTTCAACTAAAATTGTTTAAATATCGATGTCTTCTTCAGTTGCAGGCACTTCATATTTTTCAGCTAAAGAATTATCAACTTTAATATCTAATGTCGCTTTCCAAGAAGCTTCACCTGAAGTTTTATAATTTGGAACAACAGTATAGAACTCACCATCTAATGAGACATTGATCTCGCTTAGTGCATCAGCTTCTAATCCGATTTCAACAATCGCTGTGTCATAAGTTAAATTTGAATAGGTTCCAAATGGACTATCATGTTTTGCTAAAGTGACATCTAATCTGGTACTATCTGTGATCAGATTGATCAGCTTTGATACCCCATTTTGAGATAAGACTATTTCATATCTACTTTTTTCATCATCTTTGACGATATAGAAAACATCATCGATAGTTAAAGATGATAAGAAGAAATAATATTCATCACTTGCTAATGGATCAGTCACTTCTGTCGACTCATGACCTATCAATTTATTTTTGACATCGTAAACTTTATTATCTAAAGTCTTTACTCTGTATCTCTCATAATCTTCTGAATCATAATCAGGTAAATTTGTATCCATTTCAACTCTATTTTCATAATAAACTGAGCCATCTGTGATGACTCTTTTTGTTTCACCTTGGACCGTGGTCGAGACATCTGTCAAAATCGGAGTGCCATCAACGAAATCAACATCGACGACAGACTTATAATCATATCCGCTTCGATCTAATGATTTATATGCCTGAAAATAGCCATTAACTTTAGTCAATTCAGATTGTAATTCTGAATCACTTAAACTGAGGCCTGGAATATTTGAAGGCAAAGAAGGCTCAGTGTCATTATAATCAGTAAACTGCAGATGATAACTCAGCTCTATCGTCTGTCCTAAAACTGTTAAACTTAAAGAATAATCAAAGGTTTTGATCAAATCATCTACGATAGTAGCAGTCAATGAATAATCCGGTGTCAAGCCAGGATAGTTGGTACCGACTAAACTCCTGACAAATGAACTATCTAAGATATTAACCATATCTTCGATAATAGTCGAAGCAGACATGGTAGTTTCAATCTCATATTTGCTACCTGCTTTTTTGACATCTTTAATCTTCGAATCATCATATTCAAAGATGGCTTTAGCAAAGCTTGAAGTCTCATTACCATCGATTTCATCTTCAGTGATTTTCTTCAAAGATCCATTTTCATCTAAATCGATAGTTCTTCTGACATTATCTTTTTCAATCTCATACCTATTACCATCAAAAAATAAAGCCCCGCTCAATTCATAATGAGAGACCTTATTGATCTCTGAGGTTGAAGAATAGCAAATAGTTCCGTTTTTAACACCGCTCGGTTCTAAATCATCAGGTAAAGCTGTTTGCAGATTCACTTGTAAAGAATCGCTATAAGAATATCCATCTAGGTTCTGAATCGCATTTTTAGCTTTCAAGAACTCTTCTTTCGGTGTCAATCTATTAACGCTAGTGCTAGAAGGTTTGTCATTTAGGCTCGTCGATGAACCATGTGCAATCGATGAACCATTTACGGTATTCTCACTTGTCGTGCTTGTACCACCACAAGAGGCTAAAGATAAAGCTAATAAACAGCCTAGAATAACATTTTTTCTTTTCATTTTAATCGCCTTTATTTCCTTTCACTCTTTTAAAAATATCATGTTTTATTATTTGAATTTATACCTAAAATATGTTCTTTACTAATTAACAAATCTAATATACCCCCCCCTAACTAATTGTCAATAACAACTTAGAAATTATAAAAGGATTTTAACTTCAATTATCAATTGACAACTGAGTGTTAACGCCTTATAAAATAGATCCGATTTTAGCTTGTGCAATAGGTTAAATTTACTGAATTTAAAAATATTGTTCTGATATTTATATATTTGTAAAAAGTTCGCATACTTAGCGATATTTTCAACTATCATTTATTCATATTAACGTTATAGAGAGCAAAATTTCAATTATTCACATAATGACGGAAATTTAAACTTCAGTTATACATAAATTTCTAAAAAAGTTTATTGCATAATACCGAAGTTTGTTAATTTTTTTAACTTTTTATTTAACTTTTGTTTCACAACTCGAAAATTTACATTATAATTTTTAAGATGTGCTTTTTTGCCTGACAATAGGAGGTTCATCTATGGACAAAAAGCCTTGGTATGAAAGATTCAAAAAAGAAAATGTTTTCGACCCAGCAAAATTCACCTATCTAAATCAAGAAGAGGCTCGTATTCTTAACGAAATGACTCCTCTTGAATTCCTTAAAGGTGAAAAGATTTTTAGTAAAGTTCTGTCTTATGTCGTTTATGCTTTATCTCTATTATTTATCGTTCTAGCATTAGTGTTTTCTTTCACTTCTTCAAAAAACTTTAATCTATTAGGTGGCTACGGCTATCTCGGATTGATTTTCATCATCTTAGCTCTGCTAGTTTGGGCAGGTTTTGGTTTTTTGACTGAAAGATATCACACCTCTTATCAAAAAGATGATGATGCTAAAAAAGAATTACCGCATCTCTTATCTTATTTCATCCTGATCCCGCTCATCATCACTTGCTATTTCCTAGTCCCTTTGAGAAGCCAAGTCTTATCTCAATATCACATATCACATTCTAGCAGTGCTTATGATGGCTATTTAGCTTATGTGATGATCGGTATAGTTTGGGGTGTTTCTATCGCTTTAGCTATTCCGACTATCCTTTTAAAGAATAAGAGCATTATCAAAAAAATCAGTTTTGCTTTTATGACCTTATCTTTATACATTCCACTATTCTTCATGCCAGTATTACAGACGACCTATTCCATCACTTATCCTGGTTCATATCTTGTCATCTTCGCTCCGATTGTTCTTGATATCGGCTTAGTCGTCTCACTCTTTTCAAAAACAAAAAGATTGACACACACCGCTTATCACGTCATAGCTGACATAGCCATACTGATGGAATTTATCGCATTAGTCAATTACGGAATGAATGTCGCTAGTGCTGTAGTTGCTTAATCTGAGTGAAAACTCAGATTTTTTTAAATCATCTAAACTCATCTACGAATCACCATTTTTGATGAAATTATCGCTATTTTAGTGCAGCGAACGCTATAAATTCGATATGAATATCTTCATTTATCGCACTGAGAAGATATCTGGAAATACAAAAACATCGATACATAAATAAATATGTATATAAAATATATATTTTTTTGCTATAATTTTTATTAGTTTTTTACCTGCTTAAAGGAGGTCCGATATGGACGAGAATAAAGAATTAAATGACGCAACTGAAAACACAGAAGAAGTCAATAATAATCAATCAGAGGAAAGTGAGCCCATCATCGCTGACTTAACTGAATCAAGCGAAGCTGCTCAAGATTCGATCGATGGTGAATATAACGGCAGTCAAAATCTCTCTGAATACAAATCATATTTTAAGCCCATCACTTATGTTATTGACACCACTCATTCCATCGATGACGATATCGATAAGACACGCAAAAAATACACAGATCTAGTCAAAAAGTATAACGTTTTAGATTTAGCATCACTGATCTTGATGCTCATCGCCTTCATCGGTGTTATCTTAGTTACATTTTTAAATACCGATGAAAAGCTCTCTTGGTTGACTTGGACGATTTTAGCTATCGCCATCGTCATCATCATCGGAGGTTTCATCCTCTCACACTTCACCGGAAAGAAAAGAAGAACTTTATCCATCGATTATTTGACCAGTTTTGAAGATACCTTAAACGGTTATGTCAATTCTTACCTTCATGTCGACGAGGGTTTATTAGCTGCTGAAGGTCAGATCGATGATCAATTAGTCATTCAATCCCATTGTTTCAAAACCATCAACACCATCTATTCAAGAGCTGTCGTTCTCGGAAAGAGAAACGGACATGATTTCACATCAGCTGAAGTATCTGTCGCAGTTCCGACAATAACTTTCGAAGATGCGAATAAACTTCCTGATCATTTTGTCAATTTAGATGGCACACCATATTATCCAGAAGCTAATACAAACTTAGATACTAGCACTCAAGAATTACCTGCTACCGATATGACTCTAGTCGATTTAGATTTAGCTAAAGAGATCACTGGTGATAAAAAGAAACCTACCAAGAAGAAACCAGAAGAAACTAATACTAGCGTCGGCCTCTTCGGTAAATACTACAGCTATGATGTTAAAGTTTCTCATCAAGAATCGATGATCATTTCGATCATGGGTACTAACAAGTTCACTTACTTACCTGATTATTTAAACGGATTCACTCCTGTGAAAGTTCCTGGACTAAAGCGCAATATCGTCGTCTTCTTAGCCGATCCTAAATCATCTAGCAAGTTCTTTGATGAAGAAGGCGTCAAATTATTGAACGACATCAACATCAACACAGTGGTTGAAAGTTTATTCATCTCTATCAATTCTTATGGTATGAAATCTGGTATGATGCTCTCCGATGATATCATGGAACTTCCATTAAAGAGAATTCAACATTCTGGAAGCTATGACATATTCAAAGATGAATCTGTCAAAGTGTTTAAGTTTTTTGACCACGTGGACTCTAAAAAGCAATGAATAAAACAACTGAATACGATCTCAATTCTTTAGCTGATACTGAAGCTGTCGCTAAAACCTTAGCTGAAAGTTTTCAGGGTGGTGAAGTCATATTTGCTGAGGGTGAATTAGGTACTGGAAAAACTCAGTTCTTCAAATTCATCGGCAAGTATCTCGGTGTTAAAAAGATGATCAATTCCCCCACCTTTAATCTGATCAAAGTTTATGATGGCGATAAATTCACTTTTTATCACGTCGATTGTTATCGTTTAGAATCGGTTGATGAAGAAAAGAAGGACTTAGGATTAGATGAGGTTTTAGGGGATAAAAATATCATCACCTATATCGAATGGCCTCAATTTGCTTCTAAAGACGTTTTAAATTATCATCCGATAATCCAATTGAGTTTTTCATATATCGATGAAAACAGAAGAAAGCTGGTGATCACAGATGAAAGATAATCAAGAGATAAGATTGTTTATCAACAGTGCGACCAAGCGTTTACAAGTAGGAGTAACAGTCGGTTCTCTCTCTTCCACTATCGAAATACCGGATCCGAAAAAGACCTTAGAGCTGACCATCATCGCTATCGAGCAGCTCTTAAAACGCTTCGATTGTAAATTGAAAGATGTAGATAGTTTTTATCTATTATTAGGTCCTGGTTCTAACACTGGTATCCGTTTAGGTTTGACCATTCCTAGAACTATTTATGCTTTTAATCCTCAGATCAAGCTGTTTGGTCTTCCGACATTAGATCTCTATCAAAAAGTGAATAAAAATATGATCCCTGTCCTTTCTGATAGAAATGGCAATCTTTTCATCAAAGAAGGTGAAGAGACTAAAAGGATAGATAAAGATGAAGTCTCAACACTAGGAACCGGCTCTTCTTATATCGTCGAAGAAGCTGATACAGCCGCTATTGATGAATTACAAGATCAATCGATCATCAAGATCGATGTCATGAACACTATGATGCGATTCGCTAAGGAATTCCATTACTATTCATCCGAAGAAGAAAATTACTTACCAGTCTATAGTCAACAGATATGATCACTATAGCTACTAAAGATGATTTGAGCGTGATCTCTCAACTCGCTAAAGATATCTCTTCACAAGCAGCTAGCGAGAAAGAACTCGAATTACAGGATGAAAATCTCGAAATCTGTGTTTATAAAATAGAAGACAAAATCATCGGTTATATCTCGATACGAAAAGAGATTGATGAAGCTGAGATTGATGAGATAGTCATCACGCAAGCTGAAAGACATCAAGGCTATGGCTATAAATTCATTCAAGAGATACTTCAGTCATTACAAAATAAGGGGATTAAAAAAGTATTTCTGGAAGTGAGAAAGAAAAATACCTTGGCGATAAGATTGTATGAAAAATGCGGATTCAAAGCTTATCGGGTCAGAAAAAATTATTACCAAGATGACGATGCTATCTGTTATCTTAAGGAGTTAGAACTATGAAAGATGAAGTGATACTTGCTATCGAAAGCAGCTGTGATGAAACAGCTATAGCCATCTTGAAAAATGGTGATGATTTACTAGTCAATTCTGTGAACACTCAAATCGCTGATCACATCCGTTTCGGCGGCGTATATCCTGAGCTAGCTTCCAGATTACATCTGAAAAACATCACTTCCATCTTAAGCTATTCTCTCTCCTTAAAAGGATTTGATTTTCACGATATCACCCATGTCGCTGTGACCGCTGGTCCAGGTTTACCTGGCGCATTACAGATCGGCAATATGGCTGCTAAAACCATCGCTAGTTATTTAGAAGTCCCCCTCATACAAGTTCATCATTTAGCAGGTCATATCTATGCCAATGAATTCGCAGGTGAATTTCACTATCCGCTCTTATCTCTGATCGTTTCTGGAGGTAACACGGAATTAGTTTATGTCAAAGAACCGATGAAATTTCAGATCATCGGCGAAACCGAAGATGACGCTATCGGTGAGGCTTTTGATAAAGTCGCTCGCGCTTTAGGTCTTCCATATCCAGGCGGAGTTTGGATCGATAAGGTTTCAAGGGATGAAAACATATCTGTATTTCCGCTTCCAAAACCGAAAACACCCGGTTACAATTTCTCATATTCTGGTCTAAAATCTCATCTTGTCAGATTGATCGACAAAGAAGAAAAAATCGATGGCAAATTAAATGAAGAAACCATCAAAAGATATGCTCGTTCCACTGAAGTCGGATTCATCGATCAGTTATTAGATAAAACTCATCAAGCTGCTATCGATCTAAACGTCAAACAGATCGTGGTCGGCGGTGGTGTTTCCGCAAACAGTTATCTCAGATCAGAAATTGTAAAGCGCTTTGAAAATACTGATATCAATGTTTTGATACCACCGTTATGGTGCACGACTGATAATGCTGCTATGATAGCTAAATGTGCTCATCACCTGATTCAAAAAGGTGAATTCAGCAGTTTATCTTGTTCGAGTTATCCGAATTTAGACTTAGAGAATTAATGGAGGACTACTATGGAATTAAACGAAAGTCTAACTATCAAAGAAATTTATCAAAAAGTTAAGGAAAATCCCGAAAGTTTAGAAGGTTTAGAGGTCGAATTAGGCGGTTTTGTCAGAAACAACCGCTCTTCAAAAGCAGTCGGATTTTTATCCTTAAACGATGGTTCTTGCTTTGACAATATACAGATCGTCTATGACGGACAAGATGAAAAGATATCTGCTATCCGCCTCGGCTGTTCTATCAAAGTAAAAGGTAAATTACATGTGACGATCTCCGCACCACAACCAATCGAATTACAAGCTGAAGAGATCGTTTTAGTAGGTGGTGTTAGCGAAGATTTCCCACTTCAAAAAAAGAAAACATCTTTTGAATATTTAAGAACGATCCCACAATGGAGAATGAAGACTAACACCTTCAATGCTGTCTTCAGAGTCAGGAGCACATTAGCTTATTATATCCACCAGTATTTCCACGAACACGGGTATTACTGGATTCACACTCCGATTTTGACAGCTAATGATTGTGAAGGTGAAGGTCAGACTTTCAATGTCTATGCGGATTATAAACATCCTGAAGAATTCTTCAAAAAAGATAATGTTCATCTCACTGTTTCTGGTCAATTACACGTTGAACCTTTCGCATTAACTTATGGAAAGACTTATACATTCGGTCCGACTTTCCGAGCCGAAAAATCTAATACTATCCGTCATGCAGCTGAGTTTTGGATGATCGAACCGGAAGTCAGCTGGGCACATTTAAACGATATCGAAGATATCATGGAAGATTTCCTCAAATATGTTGTGAAACACACAGTCGAAGATTGCTCTAGCGATATCGCCTTCTTCGAAAAGAGAATCGATAGCGAACTAGCTAATAGATTAGATGAATTCATCAATAAACCGTTCCAAAGAGTCAAATATGAAGAAGCTATCAAACTTCTTCAAGAAGCCCAACAAAACGGTCATAAGTTTGAAGTTTCTGACATCAAATTCGGTTTAGATCTCGGTAGCGAACACGAGAAATATCTGACTGAAGTTTACTATAAAGGTCCGATTTTCCTCACCGATTATCCGAAAGAGATCAAAGCTTTCTATATGAAGCAAAATTCTGATGGTAAAACAGTCGGTGCTGTCGACTTGTTAGTTCCTTTCATCGGCGAACTCTGCGGAGGAAGTGAAAGAGAAGTCGATTATGACAAACTGTTGAGCCGTATGATCGAATTGAAGATGAACATTCCTGCCTATCAATGGTATTTAGATCTGCGCAAAAATGGTTCCATCCCTCATTCCGGTTTCGGCTTAGGATTTGAAAGATTAGTCATGTTAGTCACTGGCATGTCTAATATCAGAGATACTCTTCCATATCCTCGCTGTTATAAAGATATGATGTTCTGATATGAGAGAAGAAAAACAAGAAGAACAAATAGAACCCTCTCAACCTGTCATCGAAAATAAAGAGCCGAAAAAAGCCTCAAAATTCATCAAAATTTTGATGGTTTTGTTGACGTGTTTTTTTATCGCTATGACCATCTATGCTTTCATCAGCCTCGCTGCTGATAAACGTCCTAATAGCCCTACTTCTAACAATGTTGAATTAGTATTAAAATAATCATCAGATAAATAAAAGGAGGAATCACCCATGAGTGAAACAATCTTAGTGACTGGTGGTGCTGGATATATCGGTTCTCACGCAGTCAGACAGTTGGTCAAAGCTGGATATGATGTCATCGTCATCGATAATCTTTCTACCGGTCATGTCGATGCGGTCGATAAAAAAGCTAAATTAGTGATCGGTGATGTCAGAGACTTAGGTCTATTAGATACGATTTTTAGTCGCAACAATATCGCTGGCGTCATGCAATTTGCGGGAAAGATCATCGTTCCAGAATCCGTCTCACATCCTCTCAGCTATTTTGATGATAATTTTACCGCTGTTATCAGCATATTAAGAGCGATGCGAAAATATAACTGCAAAAACATCGTTTTCTCTTCTACCGCTGCTGTTTATGGCTCTTCTGATTCACCTGCCATTAAAGAAGATGCTCCTCTTCATCCCGAATCTCCCTATGGTTTTTCTAAGTTAGCGGCTGAACATCTTATCTGTGACTGTGAAAAAGCCTACGGGATCAAACACTGCATCTTCCGTTATTTCAATGTTGCAGGAGCTAGTGAAGACGGTTCGATAGGTGAAGCTCATCCTGTAGAAACTCATCTCATACCAGTCACTGTTAACGCCGCTTTAACTGGTAGACCGATGCAGATCTTTGGAAATGATTATCAGACTAGAGACGGAACTAATTTAAGAGATTATATCCATGTTCTGGATTTAGCAGATGCCCATGTCTTAGGCATGAAGATGCTCTTATCTGGTAAAGGATCAGAGATCATCAATTTGGGATCTGAAAGCGGCTATACCAACAAAGAGATAGTCGAGACTGTCAGCGCAGTCACCGGTCATCCTGTCAACTGGACATTCGGTCCTCGTCGCCCTGGTGATGCTGATAGCATCGTCGCATCTAATGAAAAAGCAAAACAGGTCTTAGGATGGAGACCTACTAGAGACTTAAAATGCATGATCGAAAGCGACGTCAACTGGAGAAATCTGCATCCTAATCTCTACGGAAGAACTCTCAATAAACTCACTAGCGATCAGAAAAAACAGCTTCTCATCTATCATTCATCTAACCACGCTAGAGCTTTATACGAAGAGATCGAAACTAGAGATCAAGACCGACTTGAAAAACTCATCAAAGCTAATAAACTCTGATTGATAAAACCAAGATAACTAATAAAAAGGCCGAAAAAGCATCACAAAAATGATGTTTTATCGGTCTTTTTTGATACATTCGTATCTTTTATATTGAAGCAGATGGTATTTAAAATTGAATATCAATTCTAAGAGACTAGTCACTCCGATGAGAATATAAAATACAAAAATCGAAACTCCTCTAAAACCAGGAACACCAGCATTATGAACATCTACTAGCAAAAAGAGAAAGGAATTAAAAGCTAACTGCAGCAATACGATAACAGTGGTGACAATATTCAATGAGATATGAGCATCATTAAGTAACAGCATCGCCAGTTCAACAATACTGCTGAATATAAAGGCGATCAAAGCGATTGTGGTCTGTGAGAATCCGAAACCACCACCAAAATCATAAAAACAAGTGATCTGATATATGAAATAAAAGGCGATTGTTAAAATTGTTAAAATAGTGATAGTGATTGCAGAGATTTTTTCTGTTTTTGAACAAAAAACAATTTTCATAATATACACCTCTAAAATAATTGTAGCATAAATAGTAAGCGCTTTTCTAATTAATTTACTCATACTTTATATAATTTTGCTTGATTTTTATAGTAAAATTAAACAGTTAAAGAAGAACAAAAGCCATGTTAGAAGTTGTTGACATCTATAAGACTTATAGGCCTAAAAAAGGTGAACCTGTCAAAGCATTAGATGGTGTGTCAATCAAATTTCCAGAACGAGGTTAAGTCTTTATCTTAGGTAAATCCGGTTCTGGTAAATCTACTTTATTGAATGTTTTAGGCGGATTAGATCAAGTAGACAAAGGCGAGATCATCATCAAAGGAAAGAGTTCCAAAGATTTCAGCCAATCCGATTTTGATAGTTATCGTAATACTTACCTTGGCTTCGTCTTCCAAGAATATAACATCCTCAATGAATTTTCAGTCGGTGAGAATATCGCCTTAGCTTTACAATTGCAGGGTAAAAAGGCTTCCAAAGAAGAAATCACAGAAATTTTAAGCGAAGTAGATTTAACTGGATTTGCCGATCGCAAACCGAATGAATTATCTGGCGGTCAAAAACAAAGGATCGCTATCGCTAGAGCTCTCATTAAAAATCCTCCGATCATCTTAGCTGATGAACCTACTGGCGCTCTCGATTCAAGAACAGGTATTCAGATATTTGATACTCTAAAATCACTATCTCAACACAAATTAGTCATCGTCGTTTCTCACGACCGTGAATTTGCAGAACAATATGGTGATCGTGTCATCGAATTAAAAGATGGTAAGATTATCTCAGATATTTCGAAATTTAAAGAAAAACCAGAACAATCTAGCGAAGGGGTAGTCAAAATCGATGAAGATATGTTCTTTTTCAAAAAAGGTCATGTCTTGACTGATGAAGATATCAGAGCCATCAACCAAGTGTTGAGTCAGAACAACACCTTTATCTCATCAGATGATAAAACTAATAAAGATTTAAAAAGAGTAGCTAGAATCGATGAGCAACTAAACCGCGAAGCATTTAAAGACACTGATCCAAATAAAATTGTTTATTGTCAAGAACAAAACTTTAACACGATCAAATCATCACTACATTTAAAGAATAGTATTAAGATTGGTGTTTCTGCTTTAAAGACCAAACCTTTCCGTCTCTTTTTAACCATTTTATTATCATTTTTATCTTTTGCTATGTTCGTGGTTGTCAACACTATCAGCACTTATAGTGCGAGCAATACTGTTTATGATGGATTAAAAAATCGTTCACGTGATCACTTTGTCTTATCAAAACAAAAGCAGGATAAATATGATTATAATGGTGAAATATATTATAATAGAAGCAAATTTAGTGACGCAGATATAACTGAGATATCTAACAAATATGGTATCACTCCAGATATTGTTTTAACTGATGACCAAGAAGCCCCATATGATGTAAATTGTAATGTTTATCTATCGGGGATTTAATTATTCTAATGGTCAGTTCTTTATCCCACAAGCTCTAGGACATGTCAACCTTACTGAAGAAAGACTCAATGAACTAGGCTTTTCAGTGGAAGCTGGTCGCTTACCCGAGAATATAAATGAAATCGCCTTGACAGATTACCATGTTGCATTTTTAAACACAACTGGTGGACGTGATAATCTTTCGGATTTAACAATTGGTAATGTGACTGCTGAAAATGTCGTCGGTCATAAATTAATGCTTGGTAACTATGGCTCATATTGTACAATTACTGGAATTATCAACACCGGTGCAAATGTAGCTGATCCATCCTCTGAATTTTATCCATTAAGTCAAACCACTGATTATTATTCCAACAATAATATCAATCTTTACAATAAATATAAATATAAGATTCAATGCAATTATCCTAATTGTATCTATGTTTCAAAAGAATTCATCGATGAGCGTTTAGCTGATACAGAAATAATCAATTTACGAAGTCTTGAAAACCAACCTTCTAATTCAGATTTCAGTCTCTATAAAGGCGAAAACAAAGAATTTGTAACCGAAAATTATATTGAATCTGTAACTGATCTTAAAACATATATAAATAATGTTGTTATGTTTGATTCTAACAAGACTCAATTAGAAAATGATGAGATGATTATCTCATTCGATAATTTACAACAATTCTTTGATACAAACGACATCACTTTGGATGACGCTGATAAAATTGTTCATGATTATTATTTAGAGCCTTCTTATGGTGAAGATGGTGAAGTAACTGAATATAAAGTGACAGAAAATTCTTATGAAGATATCGTTTTCAATTCTAATGTCAACAACCAAAACAAAGAAATATTTAATTATGCTCTAGCCAATTTACCTACTACAGATATCTTTAATCAATACGTCAAAGAATATTACAGATATCAAGATAACAGCACTGGTCAATTTGAAGAATATAAAGGCGAAATCACTAATACATTACAAGCATATGCTTATTATCAAGTGATAAACAATAATTTGCCTAGAAGAGATGAATTCAATCCACAATATTCAGACGAAATTTATGATTTCTTTGAACAATATGAACAAACAGGTTACTATGATAGTGAGACTAATGCGTTTGGCGGAAAGAACCGGTCTTCCTTCTATAACGAAAAGTATATTAGATATGCTAAAAAGTATTTAAATACACCATCTGAACCTTTCTATTATAGAGGTTCTTTCTCTACTGATTATGAGGCTGATCCTGTCGATTATAAGGTTGTTGGCTATTATATCAATTCTGATTACAAAATGTCTTCTAATTTAGTCATCATATCTGATGAGTTATATTCAGCTTTCGAAAAAGATACACTTGGTCCATATCCTTATTTATTAGTCGATATCAAAGATGACAACACCTTAAAAAAGATGTTAAATGAATCTTTTAGCACTAATTTACAAACTAGAGTGTTCTTGAATAGCGCCCCTTGGCAATCAATATCTTCCTACAATAGCATGCTACAAATGTTGGCTAATGTCTTAATTTATGTTGCTTTAGGTCTCGCTGTTTTCTCCGCTTTATTATTAGCTAACTTCATCACCATCTCTATCTCTAATAAGAAGAAAGAAATCGGTATTCTTCGCGCTGTCGGTGCTAGATCTAGCGATGTCTTCAAGATTTTCTTCAGCGAGGCGTTTGTCATCGCATTGATCAACTTCATCTTAGCAACAATAGCAGCAGGAGTAGCTGTCTTTTTATTCAATAATGAATTAGTTCAAACGCTAGGCGTGGTCGGTAGTTTCTTCATCTTCGGACCATTACAGATCCTGATGATGTTAGGTATTTCGATCTTAGTTGCCATCGTCGCTACCTTCTTACCAGTCTTCTTTGTAGCTAGAAAGAAACCAGTTGAAGTAATACGAAATAACTAAATAAGAAAAAATGTTGTAACTCCACGTCATGTCGGTTACAACATTTTTTTGTTCTATGAATTATCTGATGAGTTTTTTATTAACGCTGTTGACTAAGGAAGCTGAGAACTGGCCTAGAGTCTGAGCGATCATATAGCGATTTTCTTTTTGTCCGCCTCTTAACCAAGCAACAAGAAGATCAGTCGCACCACCGATGATGAAAGAAAACAACAATTTTACCTCGTCAATACTATTATCTGGGTATTTTTCAAGAAATTCGCTTATGAATCTTTCAGCTAGGAAATCCCGCAATTGCTTCATTAAAGCAGAACCCCTATAGTCACTACCTATCCATTTACTCAACGCTTTATTTCTTAAAATTATATCGATAATTGAGAGATAAAAAGTCGCATCTAGCGAATAGATTTTAACCTGATTAACCTCGTGCATGATTTCATTGAAGAAATCATTTTCTAATCTTTCAAAAACATCCTCGATCGAATTAAAATGCAAATAAAATGTTCCACGATTGATATTTGCAATCTTACAAAGATAGGAAACAGTGATATCATTAAGTCTATTTTCTTCCATAGCTTCTAACAAACAATTTTGGATATGTTTAGAAGTTTCTTGTGATTTTTTTGTATTTTTATCTTTCATGATAATTCCTATTTTAGTCTTTTATTTTAAAAAATCAACATTTGTTTATTTTATGTTCAAATTATTTTATTTGAAAATAAACACTTGTTAATTTATTATAAAATAGACATCGGAGGTATCCCCATGAATCAAGCTGAAGTCATCGTCAAAGATGTGACTAAAACCTATGTGGTTGGAAATACTACTATCAATGCTGTTGATAAAATGAGTTTCACTATCAACAAAGGTGAATTAGCGATTGTTTTAGGCCCTTCTGGCTCTGGAAAAACTACTGTTTTGAATCTGATCGGTGGAATGGATGTTGTGACTAGTGGTGATATCTTTATCGGCGATACTAATTTAAGAACTTTAGATAAAAAAGGTCTGACTGAATATCGAAGAAATGATGTCGGCTTTGTTTTTCAATTCTATAATCTGATGCCTAATCTCACCGCTTTAGAAAATCTTGAATTATCAGTTGAAATCTGTAAGAACGCCTTAAATCCACAAGAAATACTCAAAAAAGTAGGTTTAGGTGAAAGAATGAACAATTTCCCTGCTCAACTTTCTGGTGGGGAACAACAACGTGTTTCAATCGCTAGAGCACTGGCTAAAAATCCGAAAATTCTTTTATGTGATGAGCCAACTGGTGCTCTTGATTATCAAACTGGAAAAACAATTTTAAAAACCTTGCATGACATGTGTAAAGAAGAGCATAAAACAGTCATCATCGTCACACACAATTCCGCTTTGAAGGATATGGCTGATCACGTCATTCATATCAAAAATGGTCATGTTGAAAGCGAAGAATATAATGAACATCCAAAAGCTATTGAGGAGATAGAATGGTGATATGAAAGCATACACTCAATCGATTTATCGAAGCATCAGAAGCAATTTAGCGAAACTATTATCAATATTCTTTATCATCCTTTTAGGCATCGCTTTTGTTTCCGGCATCGGCACGCTTTCTTCGATGATCACCAATTCTTTTGGTGTTTATTACGAAGATCACAACATACCTGATCTGATCATCAAAGATACTTCGGGAGAAGGCTTCACAAAAAGCGATGATAATGATGAAGAATTAGATATCGAAAAAGACTTATCAAAATATGAGCATTATATCAATTCAACTTATGTGACTGTTTTTGATTCATCAGCCATACCAGAATTAGAAGAGACGATCATCACCCAGATAGAGCAATCGATGCCAGGAGCTAGTTCTTCTATCACCGTCGATCTTTTACCTGACGATTTTCCATTGACTCGATTTTCAACTATTCACCAAGATCAAACGATTGATACTTTTGAGATCATCGATGGCAGGCTCCCAGAAAACGAAAATGAAATCGCTGTTGAACAAATGTCTGATTCAATGATTTCACATAGTGTAGGCGACGTGATTAATCTTGGAGCCGCTTTTGGTGGTTATAAAAAGATTGTTGGAATTGTTAAAAATCCATTAGTCATTTCTAAATATGGTGAACCTGATTTGATCAATCAAGAAAGTCTTGAACAAATCATCTATTTTTATGGAGATAGAATCACCATTAACCTAAATATTCAATTAGGTGCTATCTCAATCCCGATCTCACAAGCCTTACCTATCACTGATATCTATGTGGATATCGATCCTCTCTTTGGCAGATATTTGACTGGCATTTATAAAAACGAGATTGAAAAACGTATTGAAGAGATCACAAGCACAGTTTTAAATGATTATCCTAATATCACTATACTCTCGCTCGAACAAAACACCAGCTATGCCTATTTGCGCTCTTATTGTGACAAAATCGATATGATAGCTGCTGTCTTTCCTTTCTTCTTCATAGCTGTCGCAGCTCTTGTAGTCTCATCTACAATGAGCCGTTTAGTCGAAGAAGAAAGAAGCATGATCGGATGCTTAAACACTCTTGGCTATTCAGAAAAGAAGATCACAAAGAAATATTTGATTTTATCTTTAGTGACCTGTCTTATCTCTTGCATATTAGGAATGATTTTAGGATTGTTTTTGATCCCAACTATCATTTATCCTTGCTTAGAAACAACGTTCTTCACACCAAGAATGATCTATCTTTTCTCACCGCTTTTCGGCTTATTATCTTCGATAGGAATGATATTAGTAGTCACTTTGATCAGCGTATTCACCGTTAAGAAGACTTTAAAAGATCAACCTGCGACACTATTACTACCCAAATCACCAAAAGCTGGAAAACCGATCCTTTTAGAAAAGATCAAACCGCTTTGGCGCAGATTACCTTTCAGGATCAAATCTTCCTTTAGAAATATCTTCCGTTATAAAAAGAATCTGGTGATGACTATCATATCAGTAGCTGGTTCAACAGCGATGATATATGCTGGATTATCATTGTTAAATTTAGCAGATGCTTTAGTAAATGATCCGGTATTATCAAGTTTAAGAGATACGATTGCACCTATCGCAATACTGATCATCTGCTTTGCGATCATCATGTCTGCAGTTGTCGTCTACAATTTAACAAATATGAATATTGGCGAAAGAACTAGAGAAATCGCCACCTTAAAAGTTCTCGGTTATAAAGAAAGCGAAGTTCATATGTATATCTATCGTGAAGTCTTTATCATGACTTGCTTTGGTGCGATATTCGGTCTTCCTATCGGTGTTCTTCTGATGTACTTAGTCATTCAGCTCTTAGATTTAGGTTCGCTTTCTGATATTCAATGTTACACTTATATCTTATCTATCGCCATAATTTTAGTATTTGTCATCCTAGTCGATGCTTTGCTGAGTCCTAAGATTAAAAAAGTCGATATGTCGACCTCATTAAAATCTGTCGACTAATTTATTGTTAAGTCTATCTGATTATATTTATCTGTAGTGCTAAAGCTTTGTCTTTATTTCAGACAGCTTTAACTATCATCAATATTTATTTTTAATCTAGTGCTTTAAGATAAATCTCTTCAATTAAACGTGCTGAAATCTACGCGTGATGTTTCTTGATATTCAGTAGGAATATAATTGTTATCAAAGCCAAATTCTTGTCCCCACCCATTTTCATAATTCAAATATTCTAAAAATGATGAATAATGAGTATAGGTATAAAAAACATATCTATCGTTTAAATCAGTTATTAGAGAACCATCTAGATAGTATCTTGTATAAACAATTCGACATGATCCTCTCTGTATTCTTTTACCATTATTATAATTTTCAGCACCTATGTCTATCTCATAATAGCGATATCCTAAACCATCATCACTGATATACCCATTACCAGGAAGTGCTGGTTCATCTGATCTACCTCCTTCAAAGAAAGTATTATTCAATCTAAGATATTCTCCCCAGGGATTCTTAGTCGGATTGCCTGTTTTATCATCAACATAATTAACAGGTATCTCTCCAAAAGCATAAATATAACTAGCAACCTCTTCCAAAGAAACATAGGCGCCACCATAAAAGATTTTATTAGCGATTTGACCATTTGAATCTAAAATGACATATGTACAGCCATCGTCTTCGAAATATGCTGAAGTGTTTCTGAGATAAAGTCCATTTTCCATAGGCGGTTCAACGCATTTGGTAGGTTGACGTAATTGCATATCAATAGAACCAGACATCAAATGATGTTCAGTTCTTATACGACTTTCTTCTAAACTTGTAGCTATTTTATAATTTTCATAAAAAAGCTCTTTATTTTCATAAATATCTACAATCGAAGAACTAGAAGAAGTGATTTGAACTTCACAAGAACTTAATAAAATAAACGATAAACTCAATAAAATTAATTTGTTTTTCATAACTATATTTTAAACAATAATCAGTAAAAATAAAAACTCCAACTCAATTTATGTTCTGAAAAGCACAAAATACGAATTTTTCACAGGCGATATCAAAAATAAATGCAATATCTGTTATCCTATTATAGTTTTAAAGATAGAGGTTCAAACATGAAAAAACTAAATCTTTTGGCTTTATTTTTACTTCCAGTATTAGTCAGTTGTGAAACTAATATTTCCACCTCTAGATCAGCTCAATCTAATTCTTCTACTACTCATGTTGATTCAAATTCATCAAATACTAGTAGCTCTACAATCAGCAGCGATTCTTCTAACGATTCAGATAAATACATAGAACAAACATTCGGTTATCAATTCAAGGGCAATGATTTCACAGCAGAGCCTTCGACATTTTCTGCTAACGGATTAACATTTAATACTACTAGCGCAAATTATGTTAGCAGCTCACGCTTTGATGCAGATAATAATGAAGGGATGCAAATAGGTTCAAGTAAAAAGCCACAAACTTCTCCTTGGATATTGTCAACTTCTTTTGAAGATGAAATCATCATCACATCTTTCAAAATCAAATTAGATACAGGTGCTAATGGTGCTGCAACTTATACTTTCAGTCTTGATGACTATACAAAATCAGGTGAATTCGAACCGAATCCTAATGTTTATGGTGAGGATAATATCGAAGAGAAAACGAATACATTAGCTATTGAATTAACTTCTCAAAAAAACAAAGCGCTGTATATAGATTATTTATACTTCTCTGCATTAGTTCCGTCTGATTCCACTTTAAAATTAGTTGATACTCTTGATGGCACAGGACCTATTGAACCTGATCCAGATCCTAGCCCAGATCCCGATCCGGATCCAGAACCAGACCCAGATCCAGACAATCCCCCAGTGAATCCTACTGGTGGTTTAAAACCTGGCGAAGGACAAGTCCCGATGACAAAATATTCACCGATATCTAGTGATGAATATTATAAAAATATTGATTTCTCACTCAGCGGAACAGACTTAGAAAATGAATTATATGAATTAGTTTCAAACTACACTAAATATTCATATGGTGATGCTAGATATACGCTCCTCTACACCGATCAAGATATCGAAAATCCAGAATATTTATATGGTTTATATGATGGAGATTTAATTGAAGAAAAATGGAGTTCTAGTCCACTTTACTGGAATAGAGAACATGTTTGGCCTTGTTCGCGCATGGTCATAAACGGTGCTTCTTCTAGACCTGAAAATAACACGACTAATCACATGTCTGACTTACACAATCTCAGAGTCAGCAATGAAAGCCTCAATAGTAGCCGCTCAAATAAATACTTCTCAACATCTAGTTCAGGTGATACTTTTTATCCGAATCATTCCTCTGATCCTGATGAAGATTTCACAGGTGATGTAGCTAGAATCTTATTCTATATGGAGCTTGTCAATCCTGGATTAAGCCTTGTCAACAGCCCGACGGACGGTAAACCTGAAATGGGTGATTTATCATTGCTATTAAAATGGGCAAAAGAAGATCCGGTCGATGATTTTGAAAGGCAAAGAAATTCGCGTATTTACGAATATCAAGGTAATCGAAATCCGTTTATCGATCATCCGGAAATCATCGATAAAATATACGCCTAACAGACAGATTTAGCACTTAAAAACCGCTGGGAGACCAGCGGTTTTCTTATTGAAAGGAATGATTATCACTCAAAGGCAAATTGAGAATTATAGAGTGAAGCATAGAAACCATTTTTAGCTATCAATTCATCGTGATTACCTTGTTCGATAATATTACCATCTTTCATGACTAAGATGAGGTCAGCGTTTTTAATAGTCGATAAACGATGGGCGATAACAAATGAAGTGCGACCACTAGTCAATTTATCCATCGCCTCTTGAATCTTCTCTTCAGTTCTCGTATCGACGTTTGATGTCGCTTCATCTAAGATCATTAATGGTGCATTTTTAATCATCGCTCTAGCGATAGTGAACAACTGCTTTTGACCGCCAGAGATATTAGAAGAATCTGTGATCTGATAATCTAATCCACCTGGAAGCGTTCTGATATAATGCCAGATACTAGCTTCTTTACAAGCGGTTTTGATCTGGTCATCGCTAATATTAGGCGTGTTGTACACCAAGTTTTCTCTCACAGTGCCTTCAAACATCCATGTGTCTTGTAAAACCATTCCAAAGATGTCATGAATCTCTTCTCTAGTCATCTTTTTTGTAGAGGCACCATCGATGAGAATATCGCCGCTATTGACTTCATAGAAACGCATCAAGAGATTGACGATAGTCGTCTTACCAGCACCGGTTGGACCGACGATTGCAACCTTCATACCAGGTTTAATAATTGCAGAGAAATCATGGATGATCTCTCTTGTGCTATCATATGAGAAACTGACATGTCTGAACTCGACTTCACCGTGCACGTGTTCTTTACCATCTTCTTGATAAAAACACAGGCTCTTATCAGATTCATCTTCTAATTCGCTTTGATCTAAGAATTCGAAGACACGATGTGATGAAGCAGCAGCCATCTGCAAAGTGTTCATAGCTTGAGCGATTTGGGCTAAAGGTGACTGGAATAAAGAAACATAGATTGTAAATGCCGTGATCATTCCATAAGTGACACCGGCATTATCATTCATCAATAAGCCGCCTGAGATATAAACAGCTGCATAAGCGACATAAGATATGAAGGAAGTGAGCGGTGGCATAAGTCCACCAAAGCACTGAGCTTTGAACATCGCATCATGCAATTTCTTATTCTCTTTCTCAAAATCTTTATTGACCTTTTCTTGAGCGTTGAAACATTTGATGATGATTTGACCATTGTAATCTTCTTCGATGACTGAGTTGACATCAGCTAATGAATCCTGTCTATTTTTAAATTGAGGCATAGCAAATTTAGTCACAATGACTACGAAAACAGCCATCAGTGGTAAAGAGATAAGTGCAGTCAAGGCCATCTGCCAGGAGTTTATAAACATTGCAATCAAAACGCCGATGAGCAAAAATACAGATTGGATGACCATACCGACCGATTGTTGTAATGATTGACCTATTTGATCGACATCATTAGTCAAAGTCGATAAGATATCACCGAAATTATGACTGTCAAAATAAGAGAGTGGAATCTTGTTGATCTTTTGTGAAATCTTTTGTCTTAAACTAGCAGCATATAACTGAGAAATAGTCGTCATGATGAAGTTTGCAAAATACGAAGACAAAGCGACTATGACATAAAAGATGATCAAGACTAATCCATAGAAGAGGAGACCGTGGCTTCCATCACTAGCTGTGATGCCGAGAGGAATATCATTAGAAATAGCGTTATCAGCTATCAGATCAGTGAAGCTTTGCATAAGGCTAGGAGCTAAGACTTGTAAAATCACTGACATGATTAATAAGACAGCAGCGACGATCATCGGCGTCAAATATTTCTTACCGTTTATAGCAAGCTGTTTGATGGAGGAAGAGAATTGACCTTTTTCAAGTTTGACACTCGGTTGATTAGTTCTGTTCATAAGCCTAATTCCTCCTTGGAAAGTTGAGAGAGTGCGATATCACGATAGAGTTCACAATTGTGCAGCAATTCTTGATGGGTGCCGATTCCTACCATCTGACCTTCTTGTAAAACAACGATTTGATCAGCATCCATGATCGTACCGATTCTTTGAGCGACTATCAGCTTAGTAGCATCGCTCTCATCCTTCTTTAAATTTTCACGAACCGTTCTATCAGTCTTGAAATCCAAAGCTGAGAAAGAATCATCGAAGACGAAAATTTCTGGTTTGATCGCGATAGCTCTAGCTATACAAAGCCTTTGCCTTTGACCGCCTGAGACATTGCTTCCGCCCTGAGCGATAGAGGCATCGTACTTGCCTTGCATCTTAGAAACAAATTCTTCAGCGCAGCTTATTTCACAGGCTTTATGACATTCTTCATCACTCATCGGTTCAGTCAATCCGAATCCGAGATTTGAACGAACCGTTCCAGAGAAAAGAAGACCTTTTTGTGGAACAAAGCCGATTCTCTGTCTCAATGTCTGTTGCTTGATATCTTTAATATTTACGCCATCGACTAAAACTTCACCTTCTGTAGCATCATATAGACGAGTGACAAGGTTGACTAAGGTGCTCTTTCCTGAGCCAGTAGGACCGATAAATGCGATCGTCTGTCCTTTTTTAACTTTGAAAGAGATATGTTCAAGAACATCAGCTTCAGCATCAGGATAACGGAAGGAAACATCTTTGAATTCGACAGTCCCCACTTCAGTCAAAGCCTTTTCTTCAACTGTATCGATGATGCTGTTTTCAGTCGATAGAATCTCATTGATACGTTTAGCAGAAACCGAAGCTCTCGGCCACATGATGAACATCATGAGTAGCATCATGAACGCCATGACGATCTGAGTAGCTAAAGTAGAGAATGAAGTGATGACAGCATAATCGACAGCTGTATTTTTCGCATTGATCAAAAGAGCACCAAGCCAATAAATGACTAAGGTCAAACCATTCATGATGATGGTCATGACTGGTGACATAAGAGCTAAAACACGACCAGCAAAAAGCTGTGTTTTAGTGAGATTAGCATTTGCAGTTTTAAACTTATCTTCTTGATATTTTTCAGCATTATAAGCGCGGACCACACGAATACCGGTGAGATTCTCTTGTGTCAAGGAATTGATCTTATCTATCTGCTTTTGCATGATCTTGAATTTAGGTAATACTGAACCCATGATAAAAGCTAAGGCTAAAACCATCAAAACGATAGCGATACCAGTAGCTAATGGTAATTCATAAGAGGTTGCAGATATCTTACAGATAGCCCAAATAGCAGTCACCGGAGCAGCGAATACCATTCTTAACATCAATAGAGTACACATCGAAACTTGTTGAATATCGTTTGTCGCTCTCGTTATTAACGAAGCGGTAGAAAACTTATTGATCTCTGCTAATGAAAAATTAGTGATCTTATCGTTTACTTCACTTCTGATATCAGTAGCAAAATTAGCAGTGATATATGAAGCTAACACTTCGATAACAATTTGACATAAAGCCGTTCCAGTAGCGACTAAAATCATCATTCCACCATTGAACCAGATGTTACCGATTGAAGCGGTCGGTATTCCATGTAAAGCTTCTATCACCTGTGGTGTTAATCCTGTTAATAAGTTCTCGTTATTAGCTAACCAACTAGAGAACACGGTCCAATCAACTGCACCATCTTTAAAAGCATGTGAAATTGTGAGCAATTGGACTAGTTGAGGCATCGAAGTAGGATCATTATGATAATTAAGATAACCGATAGAGCTGATCAGCCCTTGCACATAATCGACCATCGTCATCGTGCAATAAACTTGTAAGATGGTCAATCCGATGATGATAGCAGTTAAAATCCAATCTCTTTTGCGGAATTTTTTGTAAAGTTTGAACATCTCATTCCACCT
The DNA here is from genome assembly GCA_949284445.1 of uncultured Bacillota bacterium. Taxonomy (GTDB): domain Bacteria; phylum Bacillota_I; class Bacilli_A; order RFN20; family CAG-288; genus Enterosoma. The sequence continues at coordinate 37,164 of CASDVP010000006.1, read as the reverse complement.
CCCCTTTCATCTTTAACTCATTTCCGATTTCGGCGATCTTCTTGAATGTGAGCAGGAAGTGATAAAACTCATCATATCCGATCTTATCGATGATCATTTTGTTGAGACTGATGAATTCATTTCTTCTTTTCTCAGCTAGTTGAAGGCCTTGTTCAGTGATTTTAACAATCGTTTTCCTGCGGTCATTAGTATCATCAAAACGTTTGACAAGACCTTTTCGTTCCATCTCTTTCAAGGCGTTTCCGATACGACCTGTCCCCACATGGACTTCACTTGACAAATCACCAGAGAGAACACCATCTGGATGATCTGACAAATATATAAGAATACGATTTTGTCCTTGTCCATAACCGAGAGTATCATCTTTGATAGGCTTGTGACAGAAGACTTTGAGAATGCTGGCATACAAGTCAGTTATTTTTTTTAATTCATCTTGTTCCATAGAGTTGCCTCACAGTGTGAGATATTATCGCAAATATTATTCTAGATATCAAGATATTTTTTAAAGCAACAAAAAAGGTGTCATTGATATCATATAAATAATATTAAGACACCTTTTAAATATATTGTTGAAATCGGTTTAATTAATTGTTTCAGTATTCGGCTTTGTCGTTTCTGACTTCACATCAGTTAATTCGCCTTTGATATCAAAATATAAATTGCTCTTTGCAGTCATATAATAAGGATAAACATAGAGATTCATACCACCAAATGTGATGAGAACAAGTAACCACCAACCTATAAAACTCAATTCGAAAACAAATAAACTAAGGCATTTTCCTTTTGTTAAAGTCATCGACTTTTTGATGCACTCTCTTGCCGATAAATCGACTTCATCGTTTAAAACATAAAAGCTAAAATAAAATCTGAGAGACAAGATAATAGCATAAACGGCATAAGCAAGACTCAGAACAAGCGTCAAAATAAGACCTGGAACAGATAATCCGTTATTAATATGAGGATCTGAAGTAGCAACTGTGATTATTCCTGATAAAATGACGATGACTACAAGAGGAACGAGATAGTAGAGCAGTTGCCAAAGGTAAAGAGATAATGCACGTGCAAATTGGCGAAATCCTCTATAAGTGCTATCAACACTTTCTCTTTTATGCTTAGCTACATCATTAAAGTAAGAAATATAACAACACTGAACTGCACCAGCGACTAAAATAGCTCCGACAAATAAACCAACTGTCATCGATCCAAAGAGAACCAGATTGAGAAGAACCATCGTTAAGATGGCATAGCCATAGCCATTCTTTAAATCGAGTTTGGATTTATGTTTTATTTCAGCTCTTTTCATAAAAAAGCTCATTTCGCAAAAAATTTTACCCCCCCCAGACAAGTTGTTGTCAATCACTTTCTGTTTTTTCTTAACATTTGCTTTATAGGAGTCACAAAAAAAAGACTACCGATATCTTTTTTGTAAAGATACTGATAGTCTTATATTAATTTTGATGAAATACAGGCTGTTTAATTTTTATTCGATATATATTCGTCAATCGCTTTAGCTGCTTTCTTTCCAGCACCCATAGCTAAGATGACTGTAGCAGCACCAGTGACTGCATCACCGCCTGCATAAACATGAGATTTAGTGGTTTCATTTGTCTCTTCATTGACTAATAAGCAACCATGAGCATTTGTTTCAATACCAGGTGTGGTATTTTTGATGAGAGGATTTGGTGAGGTTCCAAGTGCCATGATAACACAGTCGACATCCAAGACGAATTCTGAATCCGGAATCGGAACTGGTCTTCTTCTACCAGAAGCATCCGGTTCACCTAATTTCATCTTGATGCATTTGATGGCTTTTACTGAACCATAGTTAGGATTGGTCTTTGGTGTACCATCACGATCTTCGATGATTTCGATCGGGTTGTTCAAAAGCTTGAAATCGACACCTTCTTCTTCAGCATGTTCAACTTCTTCTCTTCTGGCTGGTAATTCAGCCATACTTCTTCTGTAAACACAATATACTTTTTCAGCGCCTAATCTGAGAGCGGAACGGCAGGCATCCATAGCGACGTTGCCACCGCCGACAACAGCGACTCTCTTCGGATGTTCAATAGGTGTCTTACTATCATCTAAATAAGCTTTCATCAAGTTGATTCTGGTTAAGAATTCATTTGCTGAATAAACGCCCTTAGCATTTTCCCCTGGAATATTCATAAATTTCGGTAAACCAGCACCTGAACCGACAAAGATAGCTTCATATCCATAATCATTGAGCAGTTCATCAATTGTCAATGTTTGACCGATGACGACATCAGTCTTAACTTTAACACCTAATTCTTTTAAACCTTCAATTTCAGATTGGACAATGGATTTAGGAAGACGGAATTCTGGAATACCATAGCTTAAAACACCACCAGCTAAGTGAAGGGCTTCATAAATAGTCACATCATAGCCTTTTTTAGCTAAATCACCTGCACATGTTAATCCTGAAGGACCCGAACCAATGACAGCTACTTTATGACCATTCTTCTTGATCTCTACTGGTTTCTTTTCGGCATGTAAGCGATGATAATCAGCGACAAAACGCTCTAGACGACCGATTCCTACCGGCTCAGACATACCGACTACTTTTCCATTTTCACGAACTGGCATCTTTCCACGGATGCATTTGCCTTCGCATTGATTCTCTTGCGGGCAAACACGACCGCAGATAGCAGGTAAAGATGAAGATTGAGTGATAATTTGATAAGCAGCTTCAAAGTTGCCATTTGCAACTTCTTTGATAAATGCAGGAATATTAATTTGAACTGGGCAGCCAGTAACACATTGTGGATTCTTACATCCTAAGCAGCGCTTAGCTTCTGCCATAGCGATCTCTTCACTATAACCTAAAGCGACTTCTTTAAAGTTATGTGCTCTGACCAATGGATCTTGCGTAGGCATCGGATGCTTTTTTGGTGACATATCAATAGCCATATTATTTCACCTCCTGTTTAAAGAGATTACAAGTTTCTTCATACTTGTGTCTTTCCCACGGACGATACATGGTATTTCTTAACATAGCAGAATCAAAATCGATCTCATGTCCATCAAAATCAGGACCATCGACACAAGCAAATTTCATTTTTCCACCGACCATGACACGGCAGCATCCACACATTCCAGTGCCATCGATCATAATCGGGTTCATTGAACAAATGGTTTTGATATTGTATTTCTTTGTCAATTCACAAACAAATTTCATCATGATCAAAGGTCCGATTGCGATCACACAATCAAATTTTTCACCTGCTAAGATCAATTTTTCCAAAGCGTTAGTGACAAGTCCATGTTCTCCCCATGAACCATCATCAGACATTCTGACAAATTGATCAGAGCATTCTATAAATTCATTTTCAAGAATGACTAAATCTTTGTTTCTGAAGCCGACAATTGAAGTGACTCTCGCACCTAATTTATGTAATGCCCTTGCTTCTGGAAGAGCGATAGCACAACCAGCACCTCCACCTATGACGGCGACATTTTTATAGCCTTCTAATTCAGTAGGTTTACCTAAAGGACCTACAAAATCAGCTAAATAATCACCGACATTCTTGTGATTTAATTCTTCAGTGGTTGCACCGACGACTTGATATATGATTTCTACTGTCCCATTCTGTTCATCGGTTCCAGCGACAGTCAGCGGTATTCTTTCTCCATCTTCATCGACTCTTAAAATGATGAATTGACCTGCTTTAGCTTTTTTAGCGATAAGAGGTGCTTCAATATTCATCCTAGTGACTGATGGATTAAGAGCATCTTTACTTACTATTTTAAACATGCTGCCTCCTTTTAATATGCAAAATAGTCCGGAAATAATTTTCCAGACTATTATGCTCTTTTTTTTACTTACTTTTAGAAATCTACCTTAGTGTTGTAGTAGCAGCATTTAAGGATCTTCGCCATAGTCTCATCATCGACTTTACGAGGATTCTCAGGTGTGCAAGCATCTAAGACAGCATTATGAGCGATGACAGGTAATTTTTTCAAGAATTCATCTTCATGAACACCGAAAGCTTTTAAGCCATCAGGAATGTTCATCTCTTTATTCAATTTGCGAATTTCAGCGATATAGTTCTCAACTTTTTCTTCATCGGTATGTCCACCGAGATGTAAGAAATCAGCGATATGAGCATATCTCTTTAAAGTCACTGGATCTTTGGAATTAAATTCGATGACGTGAGGTAAATACATAGCGTTAGCTTCACCATGTGGGACATGACCAGTTGAGAAAGCAGCACCAGTCTTATGAGCTAAAGAGTGAGTGATACCTAATAGAGCATTAGAGAATGCCATACCAGCTAAGCATTGTGCATAGTGCATATTAGCTCTTGCTTCTTTATCGCCATTATAAGATAAGATCATATTCTTGATGATCATATCGATTGCATGTAAGGCTAAAGGATCGGTGAAATCGGAATGGAATAAGGATACATAAGCTTCAGTTGCATGGGTGAGAGCATCCATACCAGTGAAAGCAGTTGTATTCTTTGGCATGGTTTGCGGTAATGCAGGATCAACAATAGCGATATCAGGAGTGATCTCATAATTAGCAAGAGGATATTTAATACCTTTATCAGGATCAGTGATAACAGCGAAAGCAGTGACTTCGGTAGCAGTTCCAGATGTAGAACCAATAGCGATAAATCTAGCCTTCTTTCTTAATTCAGGCCATTTTCCTGCGACTAAATCATCGAACTTTGAATCAGGATATTCATAGAAAACCCACATAGCCTTTGCAGCATCGATAGGAGAACCACCGCCTAAAGCAACAATCCAATCAGGCTCAAATTCTCTCATCGCTTCAGCACCACGCATAACAGTTCCGATAGTAGGATCGTTTTCGACGCCTTCAAAAGTTCTGACTTCTAATCCAGCTTCCTTAAGATATTCTTCAACAGTCTTTAAGAAACCAAATTTTTGCATAGCATGACCACCAGTGACGATGATTGCTTTATGACCTTTGATATGTTTGAGTTCTGCTAAAGAATCTTGACCATAATAGACATCTCTTGGTAATGTAAATCTCATTTTATCCACCTCCAATTACCATTTAGATTATATGTGTAAAAAAATAACTTTTCAATCAGTTCTTATAAGCGCTTACATATCTACAAATGCTCATTTGAAATTTACATGTCAAGCATTTAAGGCAAAAAATAAAAATAATGAGAATTTTCAGTTGCACGTTTCTCCTAAAATCATCTAAAAACAAGCGCACATCGCGCAAAGATTTTTAAATAATTTCATAATATTTATTTAACATTTTTATATTTTTGTAATGGCAATATTGTTTATAAATGATATTTATCATTAATTTTTCTTCGGTAAATTGAACTGAGCAGAGCAACCATTGTTATGACAAATAACCATAAGAGATTAAAACCACTGATTGTTAAAGCAAATAAAGAATAAGAGGAGTTAGCTATCGTATTAAATATAGCTGTTACTGCTAATGAAAGCAGTAGACTAGCCAAGAAATTCAACATAAACAGAAACATCAAAATCAGCTTTTGTTTAGCTTGACCAAAGCCTAGATTTAATAATGACTTAAGCTGAATTCTTCTTCAGATTTATGTAATCCAACACTGCTAAATAACCCTAAAATATTTTTTTACCAATTTCTGTTTTTACTTAACAATCGGATGTTATCTAAAACACTTAATTTTTCTAAAAATGAAGCCCCATTCGTGAATGGAAAATATATGTCTCTTATCTATTTGCTTTTTGCCTGAAGAATAATAGATTTTGCCGGCAGTCGGTGAAAGAGTTTGATCAAATAATTTTAGAAAAGTCGTTTTACCTGAATTATCCTTGCCATGTACTACAAAAATACCACAATCATTTAACTATAAATTCAAGCAATTGATGCTTTAAACCCAAATGGCTTTTTACTATAATTTGCCTTTGTTAACTCATATACTATAATCAAGATCATACAACCTTAGTAGCAAGATGTGCTGTTAAAGTTAAAGACGAAGCATTTAAAAAGCAAAGTTTTGTATTAGAGCAAATTTGTTTAACTATATACGTATTATTTGATACTTTAATATTCCATTTAAATATTTGATTTGCAAGAAAAAAGGATAGACATAGAATAAAAAATTTAATGAGAGCCCACATAAGGACTTGTCTCCATTTGTTCTTTAATTAAATCAATGAAAGAAAACGGTTTAAATTTTTGCTATTCACAGACTATTTCTTAACTTTTAATAAAATCATTAAACGTAAACGTTGATTTGCCAGAATCAGTTTTATGCAGCATTAAAACTTATAAAAAATCAGTTGTTTCATCGCGCTATGGATATTTATAAATATTCTTTTTTGAAGTTTATAATTTAATAAATTACTTTATAATATAAAAGTATTGTGTAAGAAAGAGGTGTGCTATGTCAGTCAAATTATTATTAGATTCTAATAAAATCTATCACAAAACTTTTGAAGGCACTAAACCTGGATATGATGCTTTACAAGTCGATTCTTTTTTGGATTTAGTCATTAAAGATTACGAAACTTTTGAACAATACATGAATGAAACCAATAAAACAATCAATGAACTGACTAATAAAGTGACACTTTTAGATTCTCAGCTCTCCGAAGCTGAAAATGAAAAAGCCGCGTTGAAATCACGTTTAGCAGGTATCAGCACTAATCAAGATGCTTCTTTGAACAATTTAGAGTTGCTAAAGCGCATCTCTGCATTAGAAAAAGCATTAAATAAAGCAGGAATAAATCCCAATACGATCGAATAAGTTATACAATATAATAGCCGGCCTAGATGAATGCAGGGAGCCTTGAGCTCTTTGAGGAAAGTCCATGCTCGCGCTTTCTGTGATGAAAGCAGTGATTGCGCCAAAGGAAAAAATAACTTTGGGGAGGAGGAGTCCAAACGGCTGGGAAGAATCTAAACTTCGGCAGGATGTCTTCCCTATAAAAGCTCCACAGTGACGAACCTGTTAGAAATGACAGGAATGCAACGTAGGAAAGCCCCACAAGCGAGAAACCTAATCAAGGTGAGGGAAGTCAGAAGCGGGAAACGAACTGCGGATGGCAAGTGTAAAACACTTAGATAAATTTTCATCCTAGACATAACATGGCTTATAGGGTCGGTACTCACAAAAAACATTGAAAGGAGATGTATGAATACACCAAATAGGATAACGATCACCAGATTCTTTTTCGCTTTCGTAATAATCATTATCTTTTGCTTATCATTTTTGCCTAATTCTAGTCAATTTGCTCCTTTATTAGGAACTACTGGCTTCACTTGGATCGACTTAGTTTGTGCAGCTGTATTTATCTTAGGCTCGATAACTGATGCTGTTGATGGACATATAGCTAGATCAAGAAATCTCATCACTAATTTTGGTAAATTCATGGATCCTTTAGCTGATAAATTCCTAGTGGATTCCTCTTTAATTCTTTTGACTACCAGGATAACAACTGAAGGTCATTTTTATCTTTATCCCATCATGACTGTTCTCTTCATCGGAAGAGATTTAGCAGTCGATGGCCTAAGAATGGTAGCTACTTCTCAAGGAAAAGTATTAGCTGCTAACATCTATGGAAAAATAAAGACTGTCTTACAGATGATCGTCATCCCTATCATCTTCCTCAACGGTTTTCCTTTTAATTATTTTGATATGAATGGTTTAGGTAATTTTGAATACACTTATGTCATCACTAATGTTTTAGCTGCTCTAGCACTCTTAGCTTCTCTAGTCTCAGGTATCATTTACTTCAAACAAAATATAGAAGTCTTAAAAGATGGGAAATAATATGAAACATCAAGATTTATTAGAACTGTTAAAAAACAATCATCTTTCTTTAGCTAGCTGTGAAAGTTTGACCGGCGGTCTTTTTGCATCAACCTTCACAAGCATTCCGGGAGCTAGTGAAGTGTTTAAAGGTGCCATCGTCACATATACTGATGAGATCAAAGAAAAATTAGGCGTCAGCAAAGAGACTATCGATACATATGGTGCTATTTCAAAAGAATGCGCACGCGAAATGGCTTTAAATGCTAGCAATTATTTCTCTTCAGATATCACAGTTTCTTTCACTGGAAATGCTGGCCCAACCGCTAGCGAAGGCAAAGATATCGGCCTGGTTTATGTCGGATTGATCATCAAAAATAATCTCTATGTTTATAAATTGAATTTGACTGGCACAAGAGAAGTCATCAGAGAAAAAGTCGTCGATTTTGCTTTTAAAACTATTTATGAAAAAATTAATTATTTCGGTGAACAAAATCTCTAAAATCATTTAATAATATTTGAAAGGTACTAATTCTATGGATAAAAAGAAACAGACAGAAACTAAAATTGATTCTTCAAAAGATCAGCTCATCGAAGCAACGATGAAGGATATCCGCAATTATTTCAATGATAAAGGCATCATCATGAAAATGGGCGAAGCACCAAGCGTTGATGTGCAAGCTGTCCCATCCGGTTCTTTATTACTGGATGCTGCATTAGGTGTTGGCGGTTATCCAAGAGGAAGAATCATCGAGATCTATGGTCCAGAATCATCTGGTAAAACCACTTTAGCTTTAGAAGCGATAGCCCAGGTGCAAAAGTATGGCGGTAGAGCTGCTTTCGTCGATGCTGAACACGCGATTGATCCTGATTATGCCAAAGTTCTTGGCGTTGATATCAATAATCTTATCCTTTCCCAACCTGATTATGGTGAGCAAGCGTTAGAGATCGTTGACATGTTAGCTAAGTCAAATGCCATCGATATGATCGTCGTCGATTCTGTCGCCGCTCTAGTGCCAAAAGCAGAATTAGAAGGTACTTTTGAAGATTCTTCTGTCGGTTTACAAGCAAGATTGATGTCAAAAGCATTGAGAAAATTAGCTGGTATCTTATCTAAATCTAACTGCACCGTTATATTTATCAATCAATTGAGAGAAAAAGTCGGTGTGATGTATGGAAATCCCGAAACCACTACCGGTGGTAGAGCTTTAAAATTCTACGCAACGATTCGAATCGAAATCCGTCGCGCTGATCAGATCAAAGAAGGCGACAAATATATTGGAAATATCGTTAATGTTAAGATAGTAAAGAATAAGGTCGCTCCACCATATAGAAACTGCAAGATTGAATTGATCTTCGGCAAAGGTATTTCTCATGAACACGAATTAGTGCAGTTGGCTGTTGATTATAACATCATTGAAAAGTCTGGCTCTTGGTTTTCTTATGAAGGTGAAAGGCTCGGTCAAGGCATCACTTCCGTGTATAAATGGTTTAAAGATAATCCTGAATTAGCGGCTGAAATAGAAAGCCGAGTCAAAGAAGCTATCAGCCCAAAAAGTGCTGAAAATGCTGCTGTTAACGAATAAGCAACTTGTTTCTACGAAGAGAGGTGATTAAGCGCCTCTCTTTTTTATTTTTTATTTTCTAACTACTAGCAAAATTTTAGTTTATAATAAAGTCGTATAAACTTTTGTTTATACTTTAATATACAAGATTTACTTTCAAGATTTTTGTTTATAAGTCGTTCTTGAATATTTAGATCTTTTATATAATCCAATCGGTTTTTTATTAAAGAAACTGATTTTTTGTATGTGCGTAGAAAGGGGTAAAATTATGGAAATCTGGATGTGTGTCGTTTTATGCATAGTCGCTTTTATCGCCAGCGGTCTCATCACGTATTTCGTTTCTCAATTCTTCACCAAAAAGAAGAATGAAAATGCCAAATATAATGCTGAGAAACTCGTTTCAGATGCTAATGATAAGGCGGATAAAATCATTGCTGATGCTAAAGCTGAAGGTAGAAGAGAAGTCGAAAGCTTAAAGCAAGAAGCTCAAAGAGACATCGAAGAGAGAAAAGCTCTTGTCGTTCAAAATGAAAACAAACTCAATCAAAGAGAAACTGCTCTTGATAAAAGAGAAGAATCCATCACCACAAGAGAAGATATTCTCGAAAATAAAAAGAGCGAGTATGAACAACGTGTCGCTGCTTTGGAATTGAAGGAAAAAGATGTTCAATCAAGATTTGAAAGCATCAATCAAGAACTAGAAAAAATTGCTAAGTTATCTCAAGAAGAGGCTAAATCGATCTTGATGGCAAAAGTTGAAGAACAAGAAGCCAAGAGAATCGCTCTTTATAAAGAGCAGATGGAAGAAGAAGCTAAGTCCCAAGCTGTAGATAAAGCCAAATCCATCATGTGTTTAGCGATGGAAAGATATGCCCAAGATGTAACAAATGAGCATTCTACTTCCACGATTGCTCTTCCTAGCGATGAGATGAAAGGCCGTATCATCGGTAGAGAAGGCCGTAATATCAAATCCATGGAAGCTTTATTCGGTGTCTCATTGATCATCGACGATACACCTGAAACCATCACTTGCTCATGCTTTGATCCTATCAGAAGAGAAAAGGCTAAATTGACTCTTGAAGCTTTGATCAGAGATGGCCGTATTCAACCCGGTAGAATTGAAGATTTATACACCAAAATCTCGGCAGAATTTGATGATTCTTTAAGAAGAATCGGCGAACAGACCATTTTTAAACTTGGATTACCTCGCATCAACCTCGGATTATTACCCTATATCGGACGTTTGAAATATCGTACTTCTTTTGGTCAAAATGTCCTTGATCACTCTATACAAGTCGCTCACTTGGCTTCTTATATGGCTAGCGAATTAGGAATCGATCAAGTGATGGCCAAAAGAGCTGGTCTTCTTCACGATATCGGAAAAGCTATCGATACTGAACAAGAGGGATCTCACGTTCAATTAGGTGCCCAGTTAGCGAAAAAGTTTGGTGAGCCTGATCAAGTCATTAACGCTATCGAATCACACCACGGCGATGTCGCTAAGAAATATCTCATTTCCGAATTAGTGACTGCTGCCGATACTCTCTCGGCTGCTAGACCTGGCGCTAGAAGTGAAACATTAGAAACTTATATCCAGAGACTCGAACAATTAGAAACCATCTGTAATAGCTTTGAGGGTGTTCAAACCACTTACGCACTTCAATCGGGGCGTGATGTCAGAGTCATGGTTGTCCCTGATAAGATATCTGATGAAGACGCTAAAGTCTTGGCTATACAAATTCGCGATCGCGTTGAAAATGAGTTACAATTCCCAGGTCAGATCAAGATCTCTGTCATCCGTGAAACTAGAGCGATTCAAATTGCAAAATAAACATTATGAAAATCGTATTTTTTGGTGATGTGGTTGGCCCATTAGGAAGACAAGGCATTAAAAAATATTTAGATATCCATAAAAAAGCTGATGGTATCGACTTTGTCATCGCTAATGGAGAAAATGCCACTCATGGTCATGGCTTGTCTCATAAACATTATCTTGAACTTTTAAAAAGCGGTATCGATTTTGTGACTAGCGGCAATCATTTCTTCAACAACAAAGATGCCTTCAATCCTAAATATGATTTTTCTCAAGCGATAAGGCCATACAATTTTGATAGTTCCTGTCCTTTAAATGGAACAGCCCTTGTCACTGTTAATGGTGTGAAAGTGCGCATCACTAATCTCATAGGAAAAGTGTTCTTGACTCAAGCTCAAACCAATCCTTTCTATGATTTAGATAAGATCATCGCTTTAGATGATGAAAAGGTCATTCATATCGTCGATTTTCACGCTGAAGCTACGGCTGAGAAGAGATGTTTAGGTGAATATGCCGATGGCAGAGTGAGCGCCGTCATCGGAACTCACACTCATGTGCAGACTAATGACGCAAAGATCTTGGACAAAGGTACTTTCTTCTTGACCGATGCTGGTATGAACGGTGCTTATGATTCTGTTCTCGGCGACATCAAAGAAGCTTCGATGCGCCGCACTATCTCTGCCTTACCAGCTATGTTAGATGTCCCTCGTGTAGGAAAGATCCTCATCAACGGCGTCATATTAAACTTCGATGATAAAACTAAAAAGCTTCTCGACTATCAGATCATCAACGAAACGATGGAAGGAGAAAGCTGTTAAAAATTAATGATTTATAGGCTTTAGAGCTTTTAAACTCTTTAGCCTTTTTCAAATCAGCTTTAATTTTGTTGTAAATCAAGTAAAATTGTTTATAATAATGTGGAAAGAGGTTTAACAAAATGACTACCTTAAAAGCTAGTGGAAACACTCAAATCCAGAAATTAGCTGGTGCTATTGCTGGCAACATTCGTCAAGAAGGTGCCGTACAGATTTCTCTCGTTGGTGCATCTGCCTTAAATCAGGCTATCAAGGCTTGTATCGTCGCTAGACGTTTCTTAAAGGATGATCAAGAACCTAGTGATATCTCTGTCCAACCTGAATTCTTAATGCAAAACTTCTCTGAGCCTTCTTCTGCAGAAGCTCGTGAAGTCACCACCATCATGCTTCACATCACCAAAGTCGCTTTCGATCCTGCTCACGCTGTCTCTTCTGATGTTCCCCATCACGAAGAAGCTGCTAAGTAATTAAGCAAGCATGAAACAGCTCCGCCTAAGATCGCTTCCTTCATTAAAGGAAGCTGCTAGACGGAATCCTAACCAACCGGTTTCTTATCAAACTCTTGATTTGAGTCCAAATGCTTTCCTATCCTCTTGGGGAGAAGGAAAGCGTTTTTGTATTAGAACATATGGTTGCCAAGCTAACGTTAGAGATTCCGAAATACTCCGCTCTTTTTTACTCGCTATGAATATGAAAGAGACTGAGAACTTTTCTGATGCTGATTTTATTTTATTCAACACTTGTGCAATACGAGAAAACGCTGAGAATCATCTTTACGGTGAATTAGGGCAAGCTAAAGATCGTTATAATAAAAAACCTGATGTCATAATCGCTATCTGCGGTTGTGTCATGCAAGAAGAAGTCCCAGTCAAATATGTCTTAGAACATTTTCCATTCGTATCTTTGATTTTTGGAACCAACAATATCACTGCTTTTTATTCTTTATTAGAAGATTGCTTGAAGAATGAAGAGCGTTTAGTCGATGTTCAGGCTAACAGTGATTTAGTCTATGAAGGCATCAAAGACTTTGCGGGTTCTAGACAATCTAAAGTCTCAGCCTTCGTCAATATCATGTACGGATGTAATAAATTCTGCACGTATTGCATAGTCCCTTACACTAGAGGTCGTGAAAGATCTCGTAAAGAAGATGATATCATCGCTGAAGTCAACTGCTTGAAAGCGCAAGGCTATAAACAAGTGACATTGTTAGGTCAGAATGTCGATGCTTACGGCAAAGACTTTTTTGACACATATGCTTTTGCCCATCTTTTAGAGAGAGTCGCACAAACCGGAATCGAAAGAATCCGTTTTACAACTCCGTATCCGTCAGATTTTAATCCCCTGGTTTTCGATGTCATGGCAAAATATAAAAACGTCATGCCGTCTCTTCATCTTCCTGTTCAATCAGGTTCGAATAACATCTTAAAAACGATGAATAGACGTTATACGAGAGAAGAATACCTCTCTCTGGTTCACGAGTTAAGAAAACGTCTACCTGATGTCTTTTTGACGACCGATATCATCGTCGGTTTTCCGAACGAAACAGACGAAGATTTCGAAGAAACTCTCTCTTTAGTCAGAGAGGTCAAATACGATGCGGCATTCACCTTCATCTTCTCACCTAGACCAGGTACACCTGCTTATCGTATGAAAGATGAAACACCGATGGAGATCAAACATCAACGATTCGATAGACTAAAAGCTCTCATCGATGAATTGTCTACTATCAGCGCTCAAAAATTCGTCGGTAAGACTTGTGATGTCTTGTTTGAAAACATTTCTAAAAAAGATAGTGAAAGAATCTCTGGCTATACTCCAGAAGGCAAATTAGTCCATGTTAGCGGTACTAAAGATTTGATCGGCCAGATCAAAAAAGTGAAGATTATCGAATCACATACTTATTCTTTGATAGGTGAAATCGTCGATGACTGATTTGAGAAAACAAGCTGAAAAGTTAGTCGATGACTTTCAGTCTCTAGAAATCTATCAACAATATTTAAAAGTGAAAGATGTCTATTTTAAATCTGAATTATATAAAAAGATTCAGATGTTAGAAAAGAAAAAGAAATCCGCAAAAAACATCGAACCATCTAAACGAAAAGAGTTCTTATCTCAGATCAAAGAAGAGATCACTTCTTTAGAAGAAGATCCTTTATATATCAATTATCAATCTCTAAGAAAAGAACTTTTAGAATTGATCACTCCTTTGACTGAAACAAAGTTTTGATTTGTTGTTTTGTCAAAACTAGCATTTTATTGATGATATCGCCATTTTGATATTCATATTAAAACTGACGATATCATTTTTTAGTGCGTTAAAATTCAAAAATACAAGCCTTAATCAGCGATGCTATTAGAACTACAACACCTGATTTGAATACTGCAACATTTCTTTAAAAAAGACCATTTTTAATGATACTTTAGAAATAAAATAACAACAGTGAGACCTTTGTTAAAATAAATAATTTAATATATATAAACAAATATATTGTATTGTTTATATAATTTAATATAATTCATACTTGATAAAGGAGACAATTATGAAAAAGAAATTACTATTAGCTTTTTTAGGAATATGTTTGCTACCATTAACCAGTTGCACTGATGTTTCTTCAAGCAGTGTTATCACCAATACTGCTCACAGCGGCAATGGCTCAGCAAATAGTACTGAGAAATCGGTCAAAGTCAGCTCTATCAAATTATCCGCTGATAAAAACTCATTAGTTGAAGGCGAAAGTCTACAGGTAAAAGCTGAAGTCTTACCAGAGAACGCAACTGATAAATCTTTATCTTTTGCATCGTCTGATCAAAAGATTGCTACCGTCGATCAAAACGGTTTAGTAAAAGCTATAGCAGCTGGTGAAGTCACTATCACTGCAAAAAGTTTAGATGGTTCCAACAAAGAAGGAAAACTTGTTTTAACTGTCACAAAGAAAATAGTTTTGATCGATTCGATCACTTTAAACACGGAGGGTGGTGTCACTGATATTGAAGAAGGTTCAAGAGTGAAATTAGTGACTTCATATACTCCCTCTAATCCAGATAACCCAAATATCAATATCACAAGTTCAGATGAAAAGATTGCAAAAGTAATCAAGGTTGATGAAGACTATTTTGTGGAAGGCGTCAAAGAAGGACAGGCTACAATCACTGCTGAGAGTGAAGATGCTGGAGATGCTACAGCGACTCTTGATATAACGGTAAGTAAGAAAACCATCTTAGTTTCTAATATCGAACTCACTGCCGATAAAAAAGAGCTTTATGTCGGCGAATCAACCACAGTCACAGCTAAAATCACTCCTGAAGATGCTACCGATAAATCAATAGTTCTATCATCTTCAAATCCAGAAGTAGCAACTATAGAACAAACGGGTGCTATCCATGCTTTGAAAGCAGGCAATACAACAATCAAAGCTAGCAGTAATGACGGAAATGCCACAGCGAGTATTGATATCACAGTATTAGATAAAGATATCGATTATTTACGTGACATTTTAAAAACCAGTAGTGAGCTAGAGATTGAACAATCTTCTTCTGGAACTTATCAAGTCAACAATGACAATTATTCTTGGACGACTTATTCAGATGATTGCACTCAAATAGACTACGAAAATGATGGTGCATTAACCTCCCAATCTTTATATTATCGCGAAGGCAATTCTCTATATGGTTTGACTTTGTCAAAAGGATTAGAGACCAGCGTATCTAAAGACTTGATCGGAGTCCTAGATGATGGTATAACTGAAGAACAAATCGAAGCCTATATCCATTCTTTCTCTTTAAATAACGTGTGCACTGTGTCAACGATCGCTTTGAATTATTTAACATCCAGTTACTTCATCAATCACGACATCACTTATTCAAATTCTTCTACCTCAGATAAGTCTGAATATAAAGGTGCAACTGCTTATAATGATTTATCCTTAAAAGAACATCATGAAAATTCATATGTGATCACCACTGATAACAGTGGAAGATTATTATCTTTTGAATTAAAAGTTCTTGTTTATGATGAAAACGGATATGATTTTACAACTGATACACTCAAAGAAAACGCCCAACCGACTTCTGACTCCATCACAGTCACTTCTACAATCAAATACGAAGATAGAATTGCGGACGATGAAAATAAATTACACGAATCTGATTTCATCGCTACTGATTTTGAAATTGTAACTGATACAAGCGCTTGGCATCCAAATAATACTCTTTATGTAGGAGATAAAGTACCAGTTGAAGTCAGAGTATTAGAACCCAATCCTCATCTTCCGATGACTTTTACTATTGATGAAGAAACAGGAATAGAGAATCAAGGCATTGTTCAACTCAGCAATTTAAATGGTATTTACTACTTACAAGCTATGAAAGCTGGTCAAACAAAATTAACTGTCACAAATCAATATGGAAATGAAAGAAGCATCACTATCAATGTCACAGAAATTCCACCAGAATCTGTGGGGATTCGTGCTGGTTCATTAACAGAATTAGAAGAGGGAAAGAGCGCCGACTATTATGTTGAAGTCTCACCATATAGTGTGGTTGATAAATCTTTTACTGCGGAATTCAAAGAAGAAGAGATGAGCCAATATGCAGAAATTTCTGTCGATCTAGAAAATAGCAAATTCACATTGGCCGC
Source organism: uncultured Bacillota bacterium (assembly GCA_949284445.1). Taxonomy (GTDB): domain Bacteria; phylum Bacillota_I; class Bacilli_A; order RFN20; family CAG-288; genus Enterosoma. The sequence goes on along the minus strand of CASDVP010000006.1, from coordinate 20,584 downwards.
TAAAGAAGTTGAAAACGACCAGACTGTGACCGTTGTTGTTAAATCAACTGTCGATCCAAGTGTTCAAGATGAAATCACTGTCACCATCAAAAATATTGAAAGTTCAGGTGCTTCACTCGATGAATTTAAGAATACCATCGTAGGAAACCATTATAATTACTCTTCTTTAAATGATTTATACTTTACCTCTTTGACTGAAGGATATATCAAGTTGTACAAAGGAAACACTTATACATTTAATTGGAATATTGAAGAAGTGGAAGGATTTACTAATTATCGTCTGGTCTTCAGCAATGTTGTTCAAACCGTTACTGTAGCTAATGGATACACCTTTACTGGTAATGATAGCCCATATTACGAACAATATCCTCAAGAAAGATTTAGCAACACCATTTCTAAAGATGGTAAAATCGCCAATGTTTTTTATAACAATGGTAGCGAAGATATATCATCTCCTTTCAAACTCAAATAAACCGGAGGAAAACTATTTAAATGAAAAGAAGCAAATTAACAATCCTATTTATCTTGCCCTTATTAGCACTAGTCGGATGTAAAACTGACATTTCAACTACGAATTCAGAACACCATTCCTCTTCAACTGGTCCTAATCCGATATCGACCACAACTAAACCTTCTAATAAAGAACTCATTCAAAAAGTGATGGCTTCTTTAACCGATGTCAGCAAAGCCTCTTCCTATACTGTCAACTCTGAAGAAGATGATGGTACCGGAATGGGCACTTTAAAGTTAAAAGATATTTATACACCTTCCTATATCTCAATCGGATATAAAAATGGTGGTTATCTGACTTTACCTAGTTATGATTCTAGCTTAGGGTCAACGATGGTGTATGAGTTTAAATACGATACCTCAAAAAACATTGTTCTAGGTAAAGCAGTCACTTATTATGATTCTAACGATCAGTTAAAAGTGGTCAAAGATTGTACTGATATGAATTATATGAAGTTGATCACTTCCGATTCAAAATATTCATTATCAGAATCTATGTTTTCAGTCGAAGGTGATAGTGTCGTCACCACTGATGAAGATCTTTTATATATACTTTCACATCAAATGGGGTATTCTCCATATACAGATGACTATATCATCACATCAGCTAGGTTTGAATTATCTGATGCAGGTTTAACATTTTATCTTTATAATCAAATAGATACTGATTCGACTGCTACTGAATTATTGATAAAAGCAACTTTTAGAGATTTAAATAAGACATCTGATACAAAACTCGCTCAATATATAGAAGATTATAAGCTTCCAGAAAGCGCATTAGATGATGACACATTTTCAGAATTAACCAGAGATACTGTAGGATTTGACACCCAGATCCGTTATCGTTCTGGCAATGGTTTTGTCGACTTTGGTAGTATTTCATTGACCTCATATTATGATAAAGACAACACCAAAAATAACTTGATGGCATATCGCCTGATAGATAGTATCAACAACGAAGAATATTCTTATGTGCTATCAGTAGGCGAAAATGGTAAAGCTATCGACCATTATATCGATGGTAATAACAAACAAGCTTCTCAGCCTTTTGATAATTCTGACTATTATTGGGGAAATGGTATCTTCTCCATCCAGGAAGAAATCGATAACACTTTCCTTTCTTCTGACTCAAGCAATTATCAATATTACGGCATAAATATCGATCGCCTTTATGAATCAATCACTGCTATTTCTGTTCTCACTGATTTAAGCATTAAGAGTGTCGATTCTTTAATCCTTTCAAAAACTGATGACGCGATAAAACTAGAAGCTGAACTGAGTGGCTTCTATTATGATAGCGATGGAAACGCTGTTGATTTATCTATCAACACAATCTCCACCCTTCAAAAAAATCCCGTGATTGAAATACCACAAAGTTATGATGCAGGTGAAGCTAGTGATAAATTATCAAATGCCTTTAATCTCATAAAGAATCAAAACAGTTATGTAGCACGTGGATATGGCTTAAAAGCTGATGGTACTGAAGCTAGCTCCTTAAGTTCAAACAGCTATTATATGAAAAAAGATGAATATTTCATCTTAAATCAAACTGATAGAGATAATTATGTCACAACTATTAAAGGATATAAGCAAGTCGGAAATGACTTGATCCCCTTTGTTGTTGATAAACATGGACAAGTCAGTCAAAGCGGTGAGATAATTCCTGATCAAGATCTATCAAGTGTCGTCCCTTGGAATCTTTCCCCTGATCTGTTTGACCAAGTTTCTAATTTAACTTTTGAAGTCAAAGATCATGTCAAAAATGAAAATGAGTGCATGTTTGGTGGATCAACCCTCTCAGCTATGCTAGACTCATCGTTAAAAATAAAACTTGATGATCTTGGACGCTTAGACACCGTCAATTACCAATACGTCTATCGTGGCATATTAGCTGGAAAGGAAGAATTAAAATTTGAATATTCTTCTGAACAAGCTCTACCTTCTTTCATCGATCAAGATAGCTTTGATAAACTAAACGGTCAGGAGCAAGTTTTGACTTCTTGGTCACAAGAAAAAAACACCAATATATATAAGATGTTAGTAAAAACATTCGGTCAAGAAATCGCTGACACCATCCCATATCTTTATGACAAAGATATAGCTAACACTTGGAATTTAGGTACCAATTACGATGGAACTGGTGATATGTGCATCTATTCTAATTCCGCTAAGATCTCAGCTTTCATGGAAAAATATAAAGCTGAAATTCAATCATTAGGCTACCAAGAAACAACGATCGAAGGTAGAACCTATTACGTTAAAGACACGATCAGAATTCGTTTTGGACAAGTAGAAAGCGAAATTCAAGACTTTTCTAACTATTTGTACTTTGGAGTAAACAAATAACTTTTGTTTCTATCCCATAATTAAATAAAGTCGCTTTTAGCAAATCAAACTTAATTTGCTTTAAGCGACTTTTTTAGTTCAATAATTTGTTCATCAAGAGGCTGCTTTAAGAGATGTAAAATAGCATCTTTGATTTTTAGATATTGTAATAATCAATTTCTTTAGGTTTTTTAGAACACATTATTTTACCAACAAGTGAATTTATAAATTGGAGAACACCAAGCACGATCAAAAATGAAGGGATAACTAACACATAACTAGTCGTTGCAAAGAAATACTCTCCATAAACAGAAGCTAAAACGATTTGGAAAATTCCGACTAAAATAATACTGATACCAGCAAAGCATCCAAAAACGAAATGCTTATTTTTATAGTTGTAACCAAAATCGGTCAGTTGCTCTTTCATCATTAAAATGAACATTAAGATAAACAGAAGTACACATATGAACATAAAAACGATGATAGTCATTGAGCCAGCAAAATTCATGGCGAACTCTTGCCAAGCTGGTGAGCTTTGATCAATGGCATTAGCAGTAGAGAACACGATTTCAAAAAAAGCTAAAATACCGGTGCCCATCGTGACACCTTCTTCACTGAATGTGAGAATGCCACATCCTAATAAAGATAAAACCACAATGCCGAAAATAAATGATATAAGTGTTGTAATAGACATAGAGATTGATGATTTAGAAGTGCTTATTGCACATTTATTAATAGTGTCTAAAACAATCGTGGCTAGAAAAGTGATACCGCCTAGAACAATGCCAGCTATTGTAGCGCCATTGAGAGTGAAAGCAGAAACAATGTTTTGATAGTCTATTGAAATAGTTAAAGAAGTATGTGAATTAAACATAAAAAGTGATATTCCAGCTATATAGATCAAATACGATAAGACCGCATATTTAGTCAAGCTTTTGATCTTATGATTGAAGAATTTAATGATAGAATCAGTAAACAAAAGTATTGTTATAATGATTCCAAGCATGATCAAAACGGCGCTTATCGTTCCGATGGCAGCACCAGATTGACCATAGATAGCAACTGTAGAAGTTTCAGGAAACTCTTCGAATACAGTTGAGAAAAAGTAAAAAATATTAATCTCAGCGCCACCAGAAGCACTATTTGAAGTCACTTTGGCACCGATAAAAAAAGTGAAGATCAAACTGAACAACACAGTTAAACAACAAGTGATAAATGAAGAGAGGCTTAATCCGATCTGCAAAGCGCCGGTTTTAGATTTTGGAAAATCAAAACCAGGAAAAACACTTGATTCAACATTCTTTGTTTTATTATCTGTAGATGTTAAATTAGCACCGCAATATACGCAAAACTTATTGTCAGCTGAATTAGTTTTACCACACTGTTTACAAATAGTCTTGTTAACTAAACGATTACCACAATTAGAACAGAAAATAGAATCATCAGCATTATCGGTACCGCATTTCTGACATCTCATACAAAATCCCCTCATTGAGATAAATTTTATACTAAATATCAGAATAATTCTAGTATCATTCTTAAGCCTATTTATTTTGCACTCTGTAAAATCTCCTGAACTTCATGAGATTTCAAAAAATGTTTTTCAAATAATTTTTGAGCTAATATAAAAATAATCTTTTTATTATTCAATAAAATCTTTTTTGCACTACGCTCACATTTTTTAATGATCTTTTTGACGCTTAAATCAACCCTTTTAAATTTCCAGTCAGAATAGTTATCGCTATAATCATCAACAGTTAAAGAGGGATCAAAAAAGGCAGAATTTGTGACTAACTTCACCGCTAATTTATAGGCCTTAACGATATCAGAAGTATTTCCTAAGCAACTATATTTAGCAAAGATTTTTTCAGCGATAGTTCCAGCTAACATAATCTGAATTTTAGCTAAAACTACATTGTGATCAGAGTTTGAATTATTCGATTTAGAAATATAGTATCCAGCATCCCCGTTGACTTTTAAACTTCCAATGCTGAAATAATCAGTAAAAACACTGGCGACAACAGCATGTCCAGACTCATGAATGCAGGTTTTTAAAGTCACAGGTTCCTTTTTCCTAATAGCACCATCATCATTGAGTGAAATCACATCTAAAATCTTGTCGGAATCGATAACATGTCCATCATTTCTGAGAACGACTTCATTCATGATGGATTTGATATCAGAAAAGCTTTTTCCATAAAAACCTGAAATTACATCTTTATCTTCAATAAAATCGGTGTTTAAATGTAGTTTAGATGCACAGTATTCTAAATATTCTTTGATCTCTTGCTTATTCGGAGTATTGATTTCAATGATCTTTTCTAATCTTCCAGTTCTTAACAAAGCTAAAGGTACCTCATCGATGTCATTACATGCTGTAATGACTAAAGTATTAGTCGTTTTATTTTCAACGCCATCTAAATTTTCTTGTAAACATCTGACGACTTTCGTGTCTTTGTCAATCAATAGATCGAGTTCATCGATGATGACCACTGATTTTTTCTCTTTTTTAGCGTTATTAAACAATGAATCAAGCTGTTGAACGATGTCTCCGCCTTTATTTTCAAAGACAAAGGTCGGTAGGTCTAAAGCATTTTTTATGCTGCGCATGATCATCGACTTGCCATTACCTGGTTCACCAGAAAAAATAATTCCGTGTGGAACATGAGCACCAAGATTCTCATAGTACTCACTGTTTTTGAACCATTTGACCACATTATTTAACTCTGATTTTTGATAGTCGTGACCGATCACATCATTTAAGAAATTTGCACTCATATTTTTGCCTCCTAAAGATTGTGCGTCAATCATACAACAAACGATTTAGCAGAGAATCATTTATTACAATGATGTCCGTTTTTTTGGACATCAATCATGATCTTATTGACTATCACTTTAAGGAAAAAATAAAATTACTTTAATGATTATAAGAGGTGAAATATGATTGATAAAAACTATCATGTATTAAAAGTATTAGAACGATATACTGACGAAAAGCATTATATTAATTGTGAACAGATCGCAAATAAAATATCCGAACAAACTGGAGTTAAATTAAATCGTAAAACAATCTTGTCTGCTATTAAATGCATCAATGATGAAGGCGAGTATTGCATTGAAAAATGTAGCAAAGGCTTTTATCTCGATGAGCGCAAAATCCCAGTCGAAAATCTCACTATTCTCATCAGATCACTTAAGGCAAATAATGAACTTTCAGCAGAAACGAAGATATCAATCATTGATAACCTCTTATTAGAGTATAGTGATTATCAAAAAGAGGAAATCAAAACCTGGATCATCGGTTCACTCCATGATGAAAATCGCACCAAAATAAATAGTCAAGATCTCTTGAAATATTTATATGACAAGTTAAAAAATAAATCTTTTGCAAAAATCAAATATGATCAGAAGACTAAAATTATATTACCAACCAAGATTTTTGAACAAAATGATGCCTTAGTTTTGGAATGCTACAGTAATGATGGGGACGAAATCAATAAAGAGATAATCCCTATCAATGAGAGTTTATCTGTCATAAAAGGCAATTTCGATACGGATAGATTCGGTAAAGAACCACGTTTTTATGTGAGATATATCAGAAACTTCCAAGAGATGAATAATGAAAATGATTGTTATAGTTATAGTATTGATAGAAAAAATACCTTTGGATTTATTCCTGCAAACATTTTTAAGCATAATGTGGTAAAACAAGAAAATAGTCCCTTGCTATATATTGAAAATTCTATGCCATACTATTCTTACAGCAATTATCATTTAAATGATGAAGACTTGAAAATGGCAATTGATGAATTGATAAGCAATTATTGTTTGACAAGTGGTGAAATGAGAAAAAAAGGCAATAAAACAAGCGAAGATATTAGTCAAATTTACACTTTGCTTAAATCATTTTACAATATTCCATCTTTAGATATATTTAATATCCTTGAATTGATTACAGATTTTAATACTTATATTCCATTCAGTGAGTTAATCTTAGATGAAAAGCGTTATAATCCATTTTTAGTAATCATCTCATGGATTTTAAAATATAAGTCAAATGAATTAATCGAATCAAGCGATGAATATAACAGTGGTTTAATTGATATACTGCTTATTATCCTTAATTGTATAATAAAGAATAAAAAAATGTATTTTACTTGGTTTAAATATTATTTTTTACAAAAAGATTTTTATTTTGACAATAAAGATGAAGATATAATCAATGGTTTGCTGCAAAAATTAGAAGATGTAAGTGCAACTACTGATTTGTTTAAAAATCAAAATGAATGGGGAAGTTTTACACTAAAAGCTCTAAAATCGAATCATACACGATTGATGGAATTCTGTTTAAAATACAATCTAAAACATTATTTCCCTATTTTATCTTCTAAAATAAACATCTCTATCTTTGATAAACTGATTCAAAGATTAACTCTTCAAAACAAAGATATCATTCATGACATAAACGGTATCTTAAAAGAATCTAATTTTTATTTTCATATATCAGATACAGAAGATATCAATGCTGCTATTAGCAAATTAAACGCATATATCAACATCAGTAAAAACAAAATTGTCACTTTAGATGATATTAAAAAGATTGCTTCAATATAATAAAGCTAAATCACTGTTATCTATTTTTTAATAACTCTCGAAAAATCCCTTATTAAAAGTTCGCACTATTTTCAATGGCTATTACATTGATAAAAGTCAGTAAAATAATAACAACTGTACTAACTACCTCCCAGGCAATATAACCCTAGATGTATTCTAATAAGCTTCATCTTTTTAACTCAACTTCAAAGCCCATCAAACATCAATAAACGGATTCTTTAACGATTACATTTAGTACTATCTGAATTAACTTAATAACTATCGGTTTTAGATTAGACAACAACAAATATCAACATATATACCTTAGAAACGGATGTTGTGATTTTTTTCAAAAAAAAGAGACTTAGAATGGTATAATTTTTAATTGTAGGTAATCTTTATGGCAAATATTAAAAATGAAAAAAAAGAAGAGACTTCTTTCACCCCGATGGTGGAACAATACTTAAGTTTAAAAAAACAATATAGTGATATCATTTTGTTCTTTAGAATAGGTGATTTCTATGAGATGTTTTTAGAAGACGCGGAGCTCTGTTCTAAAGAATTACAATTATTTTTGACTGCCAAAGCTTGTGGTAATGGCAGAAAGATCCCGATGTGTGGAATACCGCATAGAACCTATCTTTCCTATGCTCAAAAACTCATTGAAAAAGGTTATAAAGTAGCTATCTGTGAACAAGTTGAAGATCCGAAGCTAGCTAAAAAACTAGTCAAAAGAGACGTCATTCAAATCATCACACCAGGCGCTAACTTGGATTTGAACACAGCTGATAACAATTACATAGCTGCTTTGATGACTTATCAAAATATTGCCATTATCATCTATGCAGATCTTTCAACCGGTGAGATGAAATGTATCAATGTCGAAAATCTTAAAGAACCGATTTTAGAAAAACTATTATCTCTTGATATCAAAGAGCTTGTTGTACCGACTAATATCGATGCTAATCTTTTAGTTTATATTAAGAAAAATTCACAGATTTGTTTTTCTTACTATAATGACAACTCTCAATCTATAGAAACAAATGCTTTATTTACTAATTTACGTGATGAAAGACAAATAGATTGTGCCACAAGATTATATAATTATCTCAGAAATATCGAAAAACGCGATTTGACTTACTTGAAGCCAGTTCAGAACATGATGAGCTTAAAAACGATGAAAATCGATTATTCTGCTCAGAGCAATATGGAACTGGTCAAAAGCTTAGACAACAAGAGTTTTGGTACGCTTTACTGGTTGTTGAATAAAACAAAAACACCGATGGGCTCTCGTTATTTAAAATCACAGATAATCTCCCCAAGTGCTGATCAGAAAGAGATTGAGCGGCGATTAGATATCACTGAATTATTCGTCAACAATTACCTGATAAGAGAACAATTAAGACAAGATTTAGATGGGATTTTCGATATGGAAAAGCTCATCGCAAAGATGGGATATGAGAGTGCAAACGGACATGACTTACTTCAGCTTTTAAAATCACTGACCGTTCTTCCGACACTGAGAAATCATCTATTAGATATCAACAACCCTATCTCTGACAAACTCGCTGAGGATTTAGGTCAATACGATGAATTAGTTGATCTGCTCTCACGTGCTATCGATGAAAATTGCCCGACCACCATAACTGAAGGTGGCATCTTCAAAAAAGGTTTTAATCCCGAGCTAGATGAGCTCATCGATTTGACTTCGGATGCCAAAACTTGGATCAATAATTTAGAAATTCAAGAAAAAGAAAGAACAGGCATCAAAACATTAAGAGTCGGATACAATACAGTCTTCGGATACTTCATCGAAGTCAGCGTTGGTCAGATAAGTCAAATCAAACCAGAATATGGTTATATCCGTAAACAGACTTTAAAAACAGGTGAGAGATATATCACTGCTGAACTCAAAGAAAAAGAAGATAAAATTTTAAGAGCTAAAGATGAGAGGATGTCTTTAGAATATCGACTTTTTAAAGAGATCAGAAAGAAAGTATCTTCGTATACACTAGCGATACAAAAGACTAGTCAAACTATCAGTGAGTTAGACTATTATTTAACATTGGCTTTTGTCGCAAGCGAAAATAATTACATCCGTCCCCATTTCAACAATGAAAGAGTCATCAAAATCACTGATGCCCGTCATCCGATCATCGAAAAAGCGAGTCCCGATACCCTTTTTGTCGCTAATGATTATGAAATGGACAGTAACACTGATGTTTTGATAATAACCGGACCTAATATGGGTGGTAAATCCACATATATGAAAGAGTTCGGTCTGATCGTCATCCTAGCTCAAATCGGCTCATTCGTTCCAGCATACACTTGTGATATTCCTATCTTTGACTCTTTATACACTAGAATCGGTGCTTCAGATAATCTGATCAAAGGTCAATCAACATTCATGACCGAGATGTCAGAAGTCGCTGAAGCGCTCAGTCAAGCCAGTCCAAATTCTTTATTCCTCTTTGATGAGATAGGAAGAGGCACAGCTACTTTTGATGGTATGGCTATCGCTCAATCCATCATTGAATACATCGTAAAATCAGTACATGCAAAAACTTTCTTTTCAACCCACTATCATGAGATAACTAAATTATCTATGAAGATTCAAGCGGTTAAAAACATTCACTGTGATGTCAAGGAAGAAAATGGTGAAGTGACTTTCTTATACAAGATGAAATCTGGTAGCATGGACAAGAGCTATGGTATCAACGTTGCTAAACTAGCAGGTTTACCGACTGACATCACTGAACGCGCACAAGAGCTTTTAACTTCCTTAGAACAAGATTCACGCATTCAAAAAGATCAAGTCAAAGAGATCAAACCTGAAGTCAAAAAAGAAGATGAGATCATAACTGAATTAAAAAATCTTAACCCTTTGACACTATCCCCATTAGATGCCTTGAATTATCTAGTCGCATTAAAGAAAAGGATTAAATGATGAGCAAAATTCAATTGATGAAACCAGAGCTAGCAAATTTGATCGCTGCTGGTGAAGTCATCGAAAGACCTGCTAGCGTCATCAAAGAGTTAGTTGAAAACTCAATCGATGCTGAGAGCAAAAATATTTATATCGGGGTTTTAGATGGCGGAAGAAAAAAGATTCTTGTCAAAGACGATGGCACCGGCATGAATCAAGAAGATGCCCGCATGTGTTTTTTAAGACACGCTTCTAGCAAAATCAAAAGCGAATATGAGCTCAATCGAATTCACACTTTAGGTTTCAGAGGCGAGGCGATACCTTCTATCGCTTCTGTTTCAAAGGTTATTCTGACAACCTCCGATGGCACAGAAGGAACACGCGTCGAATCTAAGCCTGATTCTGAATTGCAGGTGTCACCTGGTCCTTTAAGAAAAGGCAGTATTTTTGAAGTGTCCGATCTCTTTTTTAACACGCCTGCTAGATTAAAATATCTCAAGTCAAATCAAGTTGAAAATTCAAATATCATCGAAGTCGCTGAGCATTTGGCTTTAGGTTTTCCTGAGATATCTTTTTCACTCTTTTTGGATAATAAATCTATTTTTACCACTTCTGGTCGCGGTGATCTATTAGAAACGATTCAGAAGATATACGGAAATAGAATCGCTTTATCACTTTATAAAGTCCAAGGTGAAGGAATCGGCTTTTCTTTTGAAGGATATATTGGAAAACCAGAGATCTCTTATTCACGTCGCTTTAATATGCTGACTTTCTTAAACAATCGTTGCATCTACGATTATCGCATCAATAAAGCGATCGAAGAAGCATATCGCGATTATTTACCACCATTAAGATATCCCTTTGCAGTCATCAAACTCACTGTTGATTCTCAACTTGTTGATGTCAATGTTCATCCGACAAAAAAAGAGGTGAGAATCTCGATAGAAAATGAGATCGCAACTGAGATCAAATCAACTATTGTAGAAACCTTAAAGAATAAAAAACCGTTATATGAAGCCAGCCAAGATGAGAAGACTAGCAAGGATTTAAATCTTGATGATGCTATTGATATCGAAGATTTTAAAAATGAAGAAAAAGAAAAAATAGACCAGAACTCTATAAATAAACAAGAAGAAACATCATATCAAGATATCTTGCCTATCGAGCCGACATATGAGGCTCAAACCACATTCGAAAGCATCAAAGAAGACATCGAATTAAGAGAGAAAGCAAAAGAAAAAGAAGAAGTTAAAACAACTATTAGAAAACCGACATCCGACTATTTTTATAGTGCATTTTCAAACGAAGGATATAAATCAAAACTGCCTGAGATGCATCCGATCGGGCAAGTTTTAAAAACTTATATCATCTGCGATGCAAATGACTGTTTCTATTTGATCGATCAACATGCTGCTGCTGAACGAATAAATTATGAAAAGACCCAATTGTTGTTTGCATCCATAAAAGAAAGAGTGATTCCGCTTTTTCCAATAGTTATAGAATTGTCATATAAAGAAACCGAAAATTTCGATGAAAAACACCAACAAGAGCTCGAGGAAGTCGGCATCAAAGCGGAAATGTTTGGAGATCGAACTTTAAAGATCACTGAAATACCAGCTTTCTTAGATGATGCTAATATGGATAGCGTGATTTTAGACACCGTTCATTCCTGCTTGAACGACGAAGTTTCTAAACCATTAGAACTATTACATTTGACTATAGCTAATATCGCCTGTAAAAAATCGATCAAAGCCAATCATCAAATGTCACCATTAGAAATGGAAGGTCTATTGAAGGATTTGAGCAAATGTGTCAACCCTAGCAATTGTCCGCATGGAAGACCAACCATCATTAAAATCACAAAAGACGATATCGAAAAGATTTTTAGGAGAACCGGATTTTGATTTATGTAATTCTCGGGCAAACCGCCTCAGGTAAGACGTCGTTAGCGTTAAAACTAGCTAAGAAATTTCATTTGCCGATCATTTCAGCTGATGCTTTTCAATGTTACAAAGAGATGAACATCGGAACTGATAAACCAAAGATTACTGATATCGGCGATATCGAATATCATTTTTATGATAAGTATTACCCGAATGAAGAAGTCAGTGTTTATGAATTTCAAAAAGAATATCGACCTGTTTTAGAAGAATATGTGAGAAATAATCAAGACGTGTTGATAGTCGGCGGCACTTTTCTTTATATCAAAGCACTTCTTTTCAACTATCAATTTAAAGAGAATGACATAAAGGATTCAAAATACAGGGATATGTCTTTAGAGAATTTACAACAAATTCTCAAAGAAAAAGATCCTGAATTATATGAGATGATCGACAACAAAAATCCACGCCGAGTCATAAGAGCATTAGAACAGATCGATGAAGGCGTTTCCAGAAAAGATGTTTTAAAAGCTAACGATCATAAACCTTTATATCCGACTGTTTTCTTTCAAATATCCGTTGATAAAAATAAAGGCAATGAGCTGATCGATCAAAGAATCGAAATGATGTTCCAAAATGGATTGATGGATGAAGTCAAAAACTTGATGAAGAAATATCCATCAGATTTAAAAGCGTTTCAAGCTGTCGGTTATAAAGAAGTTATCAATGGCATCAAAAATGGTGATACTATCGATAAAATTAAAGAAGATATCAAAATTCACACACATCAATATGCAAAAAAACAGCGCACTTTTTTAAGAAACCAATTTGATGATGTTATTGTAAAAGAAAAAAAAGAAATCTATGACATCATCTCTTATAATCATCTTTTAAAAGAAAGAACATCCGCATTATTAAAGCCAGGCATGTTAAATAGAATCGAAAGATTAAATATTCTCTTAGCTGGAGTTGGAGGCGTAGGTGCAAATGCTTTAAACGCTCTAGTCAGAACTGGTTTTGTTAACATCACCATCATCGACTATGATATGGTTAATGAATCTAATTTGAATCGTCAAATCTTCTACGATTTGAATGATTTGAACAAATCTAAAGTTGAAGTATGTTCAAAAAAAGCTTTAGATTTAAATCCTTTATGTAAAATCACAGGCATAAATAAAACAATCACTAGTATTGATGATTTACCACATGATAAATATGACTATATCATCGACTGTGTAGATAATATCGATGCTAAAATCGCTCTGTACTTAAAAGCTAAAAAAGATGGCTCTCATTTCATCTCTAGTCAAGGATTAGGTTTTCAATATGACTCTACTAAAGTTAAATATGGGCAATTGTTATATGCCGTTGATCCTCTTGCCAAAAGATTTAAAGAAGCCTTACAAAAATCGTCTATAATAGAAGAAGATATTAATAATATCATAGCTGTCTATTCACAATCCGGTCGCTTAAAAGGACCTAAAAACAGTAAAACTATCGGCTCTTTGATCACTGCTACTAACGCTGGTGGTAATGCTATAGTCAGTTGGATATTAAAGGAATTATATGAGGAATCCAAAAATGAAAATCAGAAAAATTACTGAAGTTGCAAAAGATCTTGGCTTAACTCCCGAAGAGCTATTCACTTATGGTGATATCTATTCTAAAATCACTGATAAAAGCCTCTATCAAAAGCAGAGAAAAGGTAAATTGATTTTAACAACAGCAATCACTCCTACGAAAGCTGGTGAAGGTAAAACCACTACTGCGATTGGCTTAGCTGATGGATTAAAAGCATTGAATAAACAAGTCATCGCATGTTTAAGAGAACCATCACTTGGGCCAGTTTTTGGTGTTAAAGGCGGTGGTTGTGGAGGCGGTGAAGCAACCTTATATCCTGAAGAAGATATCAATCTTCATTTCACTGGTGATCTACATGCTATCACTGCTGTCAATAATCTCATCGCCAGTATGATCGATAACGAAGCTTATCAGAATTCTGACTTAGATGTTGATCCAGAACAGATCGTCTTTCCACGTGCAATGGATATGAACGACCGCTCTTTAAGAAGAATCAAGGTAGCAGTCAATCCCAAAGATGGTCAAATCCACGAGAGCTCTTTTGTGATAACTGCAGCATCAGAAATCATGGCAATCTTTTGCTTAGCAACAGATGAAGAAGACTTTTTAAACCGTGTCGATGATATCTTAGTCGCCTATTCAAAATCTGGTAAAGAGATTCAAGTCAAAGATTTAAAGATTCGCAATTCCATCAAACGACTCATTCACTACGCTTTGTATCCGAATCTCGTGCAAACTAAATACTCGACTCCTGCTATCGTTCACGGAGGTCCTTTCGCTAATATCGCCCACGGAACAAACTCTATTATCGCCACAGATTTAAGCTTAAAATTAGCCGATTATGTGGTTACAGAAGCTGGTTTCGGAAGTGATTTAGGAATGGAAAAATATCTGGATATCGTCTCACAAATAGGTCACTTCAATCCCGATTTAATCGTGATGGTCTGCTCGGTCAGAGCTTTAAAATTACATGGTGGTGTTAAATTCGAAGATTTAAATACTCCTAACTGTGAAGCAGTTAAAATAGGATTAGCCAACCTAGATAAGCATTTAGAAAATACTTCTTATTATCACATACCTGTTATCGTTGCGATCAACCATTTCTCTTCAGATGATGATAAAGAGACAGAGGTTATAATCAATCACTTAAAAGAAAAGAATATTCCATACAGTTTAAATTCTTCCTATTCTGATGGACCAGATGGTGCTAAAGATTTAGCTTCTAAAGCTATCAAAATTATCGAGCATACACCTGCTAAATACCAACCGATAGTTACTAAAGAAGAAGATTTATTCACAAAGATTGAAACAATATCAAAAAAAATATATGGTGCTACGAGTGTAGAGTATTCTCCAGAAGTTTTTAAAAAATTATCTGATCTGAATCAGACTGAAGCCCGAAATTATTATGTCTGCATCAGTAAAACTCCCAATTCCTTGAGTGATAATAGCAAGCTATTAAACGTTCCAACTCACACTCTTCACGTCAAGGATTTAAGAATTTTTGAAGGCGCTAAATTTATAGTGCCTTTAACAGGTGCAGTGATGACTATGCCTGGACTACCGAAAGTGCCACAAGGAAAAGATAAATGAAACTGTTAGCAAAACCCATAAAAGAACAACTCAAAACCTTTATTTCAATCAATCGTGAAAAGATCAAACATCCTTTTTACTTGTATTCAGATAAAAACAATCTCGATTCTTTTTATTATCTAAAAGGGATCAAACGGGTTTTAGATGAATTCTCAATCCCTTACGAAGAAGGATTTTTAAACACGGAAAATATCTCACAAAGTTTAGCTGAGTTTGAAGGAAAATCAAAAGATCATTTCACAGTTTTAGCACGTCCTTTAAATATCAAAAATGAAGATGATTTCATCAAAAGAATCAATCCAGATTTAGATCCAGATAGAATGACTGATATGAACTTAGGTCGATTATTAAAAGGAGATCTAGACTATCTTCCGGCAACCATTCAATCAGTCAAAGCATTTATTGATTTTTACAATCTTGAAATATCTTCCAGAAAGGCATTGGTCATCGGTCGTTCATTAACAGTCGGTTTGCCATTAGCTTTATTATTGAATAAATACAATGCTACAATCACCGTCGCTCATTCCAAGACACCGACTATCACTCTCCAAGAAAGCATCAAAAATGCTGATATCCTCGCATTAGCCTCTGGTAAAGATGATCTGATTTCATCAGAGTTGCTCCATGATAAACAAATCATTCTCGACTGTGGATATCATGATGGCCATGGCGATCTAAGTTTTCAACCTGATGACAATATTTTGTACACACCTGTACCAAATGGTATCGGCGCATTGACAGCATATTGCTTAATCATAAATGCATTAAAGCAAAGTTAATCGATACTTTGTAATCGGTAAAAAACGTGTGTGTACATAGTTTTTTGATTAGAATAAATATGATTAAACGAGACTTATACTTACAAAAACTGATCGGCAATCGAAATAATTGATATCCTAAAGTGATCACCGGCATCAAAGGTGCGATAAATCCTACTTATTAGAAAATCTATTCATGGGCTATTATCTTTCGAAGAATATGTCAATTGCACAAATAATGATGCGTATAAAGTTCTAAGTGATTATCTTTTCTATGGTGGTATGTCTCAAGTCGTTCTTAAAAATAGCTCCCACGAAAAAAAAGAATATCTAAAAACTTGTTTGAGACGACTTTATCTCAAAGATATAATTGAAAGATATCATTTCCGAAGACAAAAAGCTTTAGATGAGATGTCAATCCTATTAGCCACATGTCTCGGAGAGCTTATAAGCAGCAGCAAACTAGCGACAATATATAAGCAAAAGACTAAAAATAGAATCGATGGTGAAACAATTAACAATATCATTACCGCTTTTAAAGATTCATTTATCCTTCAGGAAGCCCAACGATATGATATCAATGGGAAGAGAATCATCAGAACAACTAAGAAATATTATTACATCGATAATCGATTGAAAAATACAAGATGTAATTTTGCATTTCAAGATGAAAGGGCAGATGGTCGAAAATCTACTTTACAATGAACTTCTATATAATAATTATCATGTAAATGTCGGAACATTTGATATGTTTAGTAAAAATGAACATAACATAACAACAAGAACACAAATGGAAATTGATTTCATTGCTGAACGTGGAAATAAAAAATTATATATACAAGCTTGCTCAGATATTTCAGAAAAAGAAACAAGACAACGTGAGATTAAACCTTTTCTTGCATTGAATGATAGTATTCAAAAAATATTAGTCGTTAACAAGCCATTAGAAGAAAAAGATAATAATAATGGATTTATAATTATTGAACTTGTAGATTTCTTATTAAAATTCATTAAATAATAATATTTGCAAAGAATAAATGTTTAGCAATTTATTATTGAAAGTTTAATTTGCTATTTTACTAAATCATTATTGTTCTATTATAACAGCTAAATAATATGTTTTCTTTTGAGAGATAATCAAGAGTGCTTTTATCTATTTTTATATCAGTAACTCACCATTATTTATCTTCTAATTGGGAATACTATTTTTTGTGGAGTGTTATTTTTACTTATAGCCATTAAAACAATATGCTGAATTAAAATGATTTTTTAGACAAAACACTATCTTTCCACTAAATATTAGTGTGAGATATATATGAGTGAGATAATTTTAAACAATATCAGTTTCAGCTATGACACCAATATGATATTTAATAACCTCAGCCAAAAGTTCATGGGTCCAGGTTTGAATATCATTTTAGGGCGTTCAGGTTCAGGAAAATCAACTTTATTATCATTGATGTCATCTTTATTAAAGCCAAAAACAGGTTCCATTAACATAATTTCTAAATCAAAACCGGCTGTTGTGTTTCAATCTCCCTTGCTTTTAGATTATTTAACATTAGAAGAAAATGTCAGTCTCTCTTGTAAACTAAATGGTATTGAACCTGATACGAATGAAATTAAAAAGATTTTTGAATCAGTAGGTATTGAGGGGTTGCTAAAGCGTTATCCAAAAGAAGTCTCTGGTGGTGAAATGATGAGAGCGAGCATCGCTAGAGCATTGATATGTAAGAATGACATAATCATCCTCGACGAACCGACTGGCCAATTAGATGAGAAGAATTCTTGGGAAATATATAAAATCCTTAAAGATTTAGCAAAGGATCATCTGATCATATTAGTCACACATGATGAAAAATCTGCCTATCAAATCGCAGATAATCTTTATTTATTAGAAGACGGACTTATCAAGCCATTAAAGACAAAAAACACAGGTGAGACAAAAGAAGAAAAAATAAAAAATGAAACATCTAGTCTATCTATTTCAAATGGCCTTAAAATAATGCGCAAATATTTACGTTCTAAAAAGTTAAGAGTTTTTTTATCAACTATATTCTTAGCATTCGCACTAAGTCTTTTATATCTAGGAATAAATTTACGATTTCAACTACCCAATAGCATCAACTATCTGATGCAAGAGTTTTATAACTACAACACGATTGAAATATATAAAGAAGAAACAATCAGCGCATCTTCAGGTCATCTGACTTTGAAAAGAAGAGAAGCATTAACTGAGGAAGAATTGCGAAAATTAAATATAGATGAAAGTTATCCGTGCCTATCTTATTTTCTATCTGAACAAAACGAAATTTATTATCACGCAAAAACGAACGTCGTCAAAATTTTGCCTTGTTTTAAGCAATACAATTACAAATTATCTCAAGGTCATACGATTGAAAAGCATGATCAAATAATAGTTAATAAATCATTTCTGAAAGCATTCGATATCAATTATGAAGAGGCTGAAGGTGACACCATATCCATCGTTGAAAATAAAATCGTATATTTAAACGATTATAAAAACACCGATATTTATGATGAAACATTCGATTTCCATATCGTCGGTTTAGCCTCTGAGAACGAATTGTTTAACACACCGACGATATATTATTCATATGATCAAATCTACGATGTATTAAATAAGATATTTCTTCCAAAAATTTCTGAAGAAATAGGCAAATTAACTTCAGTTATAGATCTGTTCTATATAACTAATAATATGAATGATGATTTCAGATCACAGAAGAATATCATCAATATTGACGACCCATTTGCTTTTAAAGAAACTCTAAAACTATCTGATAATAATATAACTATCAACTCCAAAATTTTAGAAGCTGATGAATCCAGTGATACCATCATCTCTTCATTGACAGTAATTTTAGTCATTTTCTTATTCTTATTTTTGTTATCTGCACTGAATCTAGAATTCTTAGCCATCTACTCTTTATATGATGAAAATATAAGACTATTCGCATTATTAACCTTATATGAAAATACTGAGAAAAATAAGAAGCGACTAACGCTGAGCACATCTATCTTATTCTTTCTGCAAACGTTGATTTTCTTTTCAATCTTCAGCCTATTGATCACATTGTTAATCAACTGTATAACTAACTTCTATAATTATCCTAATTTTCTAAAGTATTTCGACATTATAGCCTTTCTAATAGTAAATATCCTTTCTATTTTCATTTCCACTCTTGCCAGTAGTTTACCGCTAAAACGAATCAAGAATGATGACATCAAAAAAGAATTAGAAGGTGAGGAATGATTATGATCGAAATTCAAAATTTAACAAAACGTTATAAAAACAATCAGGAACCGACCCTTAAGAATATAAGTCTTAAAATCGTGGATACTGGCCTTTATTATTTAGTTGGAAAATCCGGTTCTGGAAAAAGCACTTTGCTTCAAATAATAGGTGGAATGGATTATGACTATCAAGGTAAAGTGATCGTCGATAAAAAAGATCTTAGTTCATTAAATGAAATAGAAAAAGCTGATTACCGATATCAAAAGATCAGCTTTATCTTTCAAGACTATCAAGCGATTGAAAAAGAAACAGTCTTAGATAACCTCTTAAAACCATTAGCGATTTCTTCACTATCTCTTAGTGAAAAGAAAAAGAAAATAGCCGAATGCTTAAAAAGAGTCGGTCTTCTAAATAAATTGAAGAAAAATTTCAATGAGCTATCTGGTGGTGAAAAAAAGAGAATCGCCTTGGTTCGCGGACTCATAAAAGAGACGCCTATCTTATTAGCTGATGAACCACTAGCGTCTTTAAACAAAAATATCAGAAACGATATCACTGACATTCTTGTTGAAGAAAGTCGAAAAAGAGCTGTCATTATCATCACTCATGAAGAAGATGAAATCCCTGAGTGCGCAGAAGTGTTTCGTCTGATCGACGGCAAAATAACATTTGAAAACAAGATAGACCAACAAGTTAATTTGCCATTAAAACCTAAAACTCGGCATCCTTTTTCACTCATAGATAATTTTCGTGAAATCTATACTAATCTATTGAGCAAGAGAAAATTCTTAACCATCGCTTTATTCAGTTTAGTCGTCGCACTGTTTTCGATCACTTTTTCTTTTCTCTTATCAAACGGAGTTAAAAATTCATTAGAAAGCACGATAACTTCTTTTATGTCAGAAAATTCTTTAGTCATAACCAATAAAGACGAAAGTTATACCGGAACTGCTTTTGCTGAGGTTAGATAGCGATACTTTTTACATCTACCATGTTGCGGCGGTCATGGTTGACAACTTGCGTCGGCTCCTGCTCGGTATCAACCTGTCCGACAAAGCTGTAATGGATTTCGATTTTCCGGGTGTTGGTTTCCCGGTCTAATTCATGTATCAAAATACGGTCGATAAACTCATGGACGTTTTCATAGGTCAATTCCTGT
>CASDVP010000005.1 GCA_949284445.1 uncultured Bacillota bacterium | reverse complement strand
GTATATAACAAGAATATTTTAAGAGCAATTTATTTAAAATTAAAGCATCTAATGATTTTGGATGCTCTTTTCCCATTGGAAAAGATATTGTCTAATGTTAAAAAAATAATACTTGACTAATGTTATAAAATTTTAGTGGATTATTCCTGCGCATATAGTCAAAGTTCAGTTTATAGGCAACAAGAGTATGAACATTTCTCATATAAAACATCCCACCTATTACTTTAATGCATTTACCGATGTCTTAATAGTCTTTATATCTAAGTCATTCAAGTCATACAACCTATAAATAAGTTTATTTACTATTTCCTCTTCCATTTTGATTGCTTTTCTATTAAGAATGTTATCTACATGCATGACAATTTCCATTTGCTTTTCAAAAGAAACTAAAGGAATAGGTATTGACTCAATTTGACTTCTAAGAATTTTTATAGAGTGAAATTTCATTTTCCAATAAAAGTTGGCGACCTCGGAATTTAATATTGCCAAAATATATTTAATATTGAAGTCCTTAAGTCTTGGAATAACAATATTTGCACTATTAAGCGACAATGTCTGATTGCAATCATAAGAAAATACAAGTGAATTTCCTATAAACCTATAAAGAAGTTTTTCTTTTGCAAAATAATATTTTTCAGGAGCAACTTGTTGAAATTTGTCTGGAGTAAAGGACATAAATTGTTGTGGTTCATCGTATACAAATCGATGTAAGTCTGATCCCCTAAGAACATTGCATTCATTATTTTCTTTACTTTTTTTAAGAAATTTTGCGTTATTTCCTGTAACTATTCCCAATGCAAAATCAGCATTTCCTTTCAAATAACATGCATCAATAGATTCAATTTTCCTTAATAGGCTTTCTTCATTATCTGAAGTTGCAAAATTCCAGTTGTCCTGATCAAATTTTCGAGAAGGTGAAATGCAATAATCACAATTAGAAGATATTACTTGAGCCTTTTCAAAAAAACTGTTTGATTTTTCCTTCTGCAACATTAGAGAAACTACGTTGGTTTGAACGTGATCAAAAATATGTCCCCAAAGATTAGCCATTAAAAGCTTAGAATTATTTATTAGATACTGCCTAGTTAAAGAATGTATTGAAACAGAAAGCAAAGCTTCAGGTGTTAATAAATAAGATATTCCTTGATTATTTAAAGATTTTAAAGATTGTTCTAAAAATAAATCGAAAGAATCGGCAGAATTCGAATAAGTTTCATAACAAAAATTTAAAATTGAGTCTTTATTTAATGTTGCACCCCAAGGAGGATTCCCAATGATAACATCCACTTTTCTATCAAAACTAACTAGGCTATCCCTACAGTCAAAGTGACTACATAGTAATTGATAATCAGATAAAGGGTTCATTAAGAACAAATTCATACGACATATGGTAACTGAAGTCTTATCTAAATCAGACCCATAAAGTTGCTTAATTGGGATGCCTTTTAAATTTAAAGAAATAAGAAAGTTTCCAGTTCCACAGCATGGATCCCATACAATTTTATCTGCTAAACAACGGCATTTTTCTGATAAATTTTGTATCATCTTATACACTATATTTATTGGCGTATAATAAGACCCAGCCTTACTTTTTTTAGAGGTTGATAAAAGAGACATATAGAGTAACCCTAAAAAATCTATGCCGCGAATATCTGGAATTGAGAAACTATTTATTTTTTTAAGTCTTTCGTTTCCAAAAGAATCATCATAAATTTCAAGTTCATTTAATAACAACTTAAAAGTTTCATGATTCTTCTTAGACTTTATTTGAGCAAATGCTTTCTTAAAATAATTTGAAATAATTTGCTTAATATCATATTCCGATAAATCAATTTGAGTAGCTAATTTTAATATTTCTTTTCCAACTGTGTATGCTTCACATTGACCTATATAGTTTTTAGAAATACAAATCTTCGAACTTTTACTTCTATTTCTACGCGATTTAAGTTTTTCTAAAGAATTATTGTTTATTTTTTTTAATACATCATTAAGATCAGATTTTTGAATCAAAACATCAGCATTTTCGCCTCTATTAGCTGATATTATACCAGCCTTAATCCAATTTCTAAGAGTTGCTTCTGATATATCAAGAATTTGCGAAGCCTGCTTCAAAGAGTATACATTTCTCATGCCTTATTTCTCCTTATGTCCTTTAAACAAATTATATAACTGTTCATAAGACAAATCTCTTACATGCCAATTTTGAATGTGATAAGAAATAGTATCATTGTTAATATGAAATTGACCTTCTCCTTCATTCCCTCTATGTTGGAAATCAGAGTATCCTAAACATGAAATAATATTATCTGTTGGTATTCTAAAAATCATTATCTTGTCTTTAAAGAAAAGACCATAATATAAAATATCAAATTCTTTTCGTTTGATTTGCTGAATGTTACAATCAAATTTCATAGTCTTGGTATCTTCAAAAGACATCATTCTATTTTGAAATGTTCCCTTTAAGCATTGATCAATTACGTTGTCAGGTTTTATTCTTGCATTATTTTCTTTCATTACTGTGGAAAATTTAACTTCGATTTTTTTATTAGAATCCGATTGAATGAGATCATATGCCAAATCATGTGAAAAACTAATATCATGAAAAAGCTCTTGGATCATAATTTCGGCAACCGTACCGAATCGTCTAGTTCTTAAGGCAAAAATTCCTTCTTGAAACTCTTCTATTAATTGTTTTAGTTTATTATATGTAACATTGTTATTGGTCATAAATCTTTCCAATTAATTCACTTTATTTTATACTATCAATGCATTAAAAGCCAATAAAAAGTGGCTGTAATATAACCTCAAATATGTTCTGCGTGGGTTGCCGTTCTTTTATTTTTTTTACAAAAAAAGACTATAACATGCCTCAGTAATTTATCTAAGGTTTTGTTACAGCCACATATTTAGCTCTTCTTCCTTATATCGGGAAGCTTTGCTGTAAATGCACATTCCCCACCAACAGCAATGAAATTGGAGTGGATGTTCACATAGGACTCAAATTCGGAGCAGCAGAGATTTGAACTCTGGCTGGGTTTCCCCACTGCTGGTTTTCGAAACCAGTCCCTTCAACCACTTGGGTACTGCTCCAAATAGCCTTTAAATTATAAAATAATCTTCATTAAATTTGAAGATGAGAATTTAATAATCTACAATATAGGCATGCTATCAAAATTGATCAATAGATTAAAATCTCAAAATTTCCAAATATGTATCGGTGAAATTATCTGTGTGCTAGCCCTATCCTTTGTTTTAAGTTTCGTAGGAGTTTTGTTTTTAAATTCAAATTTAATCTCATTTAAAGACAATGATTTATTCTCATTCATATATTCTGAAAATATGACTCTGAATCTTTCAAAAACGCTTTTAATTGATTCAGTTATATTTTCTTTTATATTTTTTATTTTATTCTATTTTATAACTTGGTTAGTAAAGCCATCAGGATTGACCCCAATATCAATTAAAAAATATAAAAATTTTATCTATCTATTTATTTTATCTTTATTTGGTGTACTAGCAGCTGCAGTGATTTCTTCGCTTCTTTATGTCGCTGGTTTATCAACTTCTTTCTCATTAGCAATGAGTTTATTTATCACTGGAATTTATTATTACTTGATTTATAAATTATATGTAGAAGAAAAAAATAATTCTAATTTGATTTATTGGGAGATATTCCGCTTTGCAATCGTCGGACTCGTTGCAGCAGTTTTTGACTTCGCATTATCGTATATTATTCAATTCGTTATATTTAATGGTAATCAAAATATATTAGTTACAGTTTTATCAACTGCAGGAGGATTCATAATCGGTGTAGTGATTAACTATTTGATGTCGACTTTTATGGTCTATAAAGCGGCTAAATCGAATTTTAGTAAATCATTAAAAGGTATTTTATTCTTTGTAGGATTGGCTATCGTTGGTTTATTTATCGGCATAGGGCTTCAAACTTTTCTTTATAATTATCTATTTTTGACAGTTGGAGTTAAATTCTTTTCCTATCCGATCGATTTCATAATAAGGACTTTGATTGTTATGATCTATAACTACATCAGCCGAAAATTATTGATTTATAAGTAAAACTTGATTTTTTATAAACAATTTTTTATACTTTATTTCGCTGCAGACGTAGTTCAATGGTAGAACTTCAGCCTTCCAAGCTGATCACGCGGGTTCGATTCCCGTCGTCTGCTCGTGTAATGAATCGATAATTGATGCTGATTAAAGGCATCAATAAAATTATATAAGTCCGAACTCTTCGGACTTTTTTTATTTTAAGTTATATACAAGTTACTATCAAAGCTCCATTTCATTTGACATCGATATTTTTGGTGAAAAAACTTAATTTTCTTTAAATTAGTATTAGAAATTTACTGAATATTTGACTACTGTTATCGTTCTTTTCTTTATTCTGAGAAAGTACTGAATAATTAAAAAACTATTATAATATTAGAACCTGAAACAAGATATTCCGCTATCATAATAGTCTCAAATAAAACTTTTTTTCGTTCAAAAAGTTCAAATATAATGTCTAATTTAAAAACAAAAAGTTAATATTGTATATGCATTTTATACTTTTGATTAACATATAACTTGAAAATGCTAATCATAATCTATAATATAAAGTCCACATTCGAGGTATATATATGGGAAAGAAAAAAAATATTGGTTTTAAAAGTGCTTTATTACTAGGGTTATCCTTAGCTGTCTTATCATCTTGTGAAAACAACAATGATGTAAATAATTTACATACAATTTCATTTTTTGATAATAATAATCTGATTACTGAATTAAAGACTAGAGGAAATGAACTCATCAATTTGCCTGCTGCTCCTGAAAAAACTGATTATGAATTTAAAGGATGGTTTTTAGATAAAAATGTCTGGAACAATGAACTTACAAATGATTATTTTCTCAACAAGCCTCTTTTAGAAGATATCGATTGCTATGCTTATTATGAAGAAATCAATCAGCCTGAGCCTGAAAAATATACAATTTCCTTTTATGTAGATAACGAGCTTTTTTCAACGATTGAGACGTCTGGTAATGAAGTCTTGGATTTGCCGATTGCTCCTGAAAAAACTGATTATGAGTTTAAAGGATGGTATTTCGATAATGAAACATTCAAAATTCAACTGACTGAAAATTATTACCAAAATTCAGTCTTAGAAAACGATGTCAATGTTTACGCATATTATCAACTGATTGAAGATGTCACAACTGAATATCGAGTTAGTTTTGAAACTAATGGTGGTAGTCCAGTCGAAGATATAGTAACTTCTTTAATCGAAACTGAACCTAAAACCACAAAAACAGGCTTCACTTTTGATGGTTGGTATACGGAAGAAACATTTCAACATAAAGTAACATTCCCTTATGAGGTCACTAAAGACCAAACATTATATGCTAAATGGGAACAAAACACTTATAACGTTCATTTTGTTTTAAATGGAGGAACAGGTGTTAGTGATGTAAAAACTAACAAAATTGAAAAAGAACCAATTCCAACTAAAGAAGGTTTCACCTTTGTCGGGTGGTATTTAGAAGAAGAATTCATCAATAAAGTTGAATTCCCTTATGAAGTAAAAAACAATGTGAGTTTATATGCTAAGTGGGAAGAAAATATCCCATCTGAACTGATCTTTACAGTTGATGAAAATGGTGTTTTAACTAAAGTTGAAGGAATCAGTGCAGATAATAGCGAAGTCGAAATCCCTTCGAAAGTTAATAATATTGAAGTAACGGAAATCGGTGATAATGTTTTTGCCAATAATACATATTTGAAGAAACTTATCGTACCTGAAACAGTTAGAATTTTAGGATATAAATTCTGTTATGGTTGTTCTAATTTGACTGAAGTTGTTTTATCTAACAAAATAACCGTAATTCCTGATTATGCTTTTGAAAAATGCACATCGTTAGAAAAAATTAATTTTCCTACTTCACTTGTCCAAATCAGATATAATGCTTTTACTGAAACAGCGTTAAAAGACTTTCAAGCTCCCGATTCTCTCAGAGAAATATGGGGTTATGCTTTCCAAGGTGCTAAGGAATTAATGACTGTTAACTTAAATAAAACGACAAAGCTAGGACAAATGGCTTTTGAAAATTGTGAAAAACTTACATCTATTGATTTGCCCAGTACTTTAACTGAGATTGATCAAAATGTTTTTAATGGCTGTAAGTCACTTGAAAATATAAATATGCCTGATGAAGCCATCACAATAGAACGTGATATGTTTACCGGAACCAGTTATTATGAAAATAAAAGCAACTGGAAGAATGGTGTCTTATACGTAGATAACTATCTAGTAGCTATCAATAGTGACTTTAATAATGTAACTGATTACACAGTTCAAGAAGGAACGATATCTATTGCTAATAATGCATTTTTAAATTATGCTAGAAATTTAAAAAGTATCACTTTACCAGAAGGCTTAAAAATCATCGGAAAAACTGCTTTTTCAAGTCTATACTCATTAAGCAAAATCAATATTCCTTCGACAGTTAACAAAATTGGATATAATGCTTTTGCACAAACCACAATCTACAATGATGAAGCAAATTGGACTGACAATGGACTTTATATTGATAATTGGCTTGTCGGCGTTAAAACAATTTCATTGACGGAATTCACAGTCAAAGAAGGTACAATCGGTGTAGCTGATGGAAAAGATACTGGATTATTTCCAACTAAAGCTCAGTCGATAAATAAGCTTACATTGTCTTCCACTTTAAAATATATCGGCTATAGAAGTTTCATGCGTCTAAAAATAACTGAGCTTAATTTGCCGATTACACTAGAAACGATTGATGAAGGGGCATTCATGACTAATGCAAGTCTAACTAGTGTTAATTTAGACGAATGCGTAAATTTACAGTCAATCGGCTCTCAAGCGTTCAGTCAAGCCTCATTAAAAGATATTACAATTCCTTCAAATGTTACAAAAATGGGCGAACTTGTTTTTAATAATAATACTGTGGATTTAACCATCAATTGTATGACTGATAAGAAGCCTGAAGGTTGGGATAACGATTGGAATTATACCTATAGCTCCAAAGCAAAAATAACAGTTGTTTGGAATAGTTAATGTCAATATAAATTCGATTTCTTCTTTGGTGATCAATTTTATTTGCCCATTTTAGTAATTATAAATAATTCATCATCTAAATGATTTAAGCCTTTTATTAATTTAATACTTTTTGCTGAAGAAAACTTAATGTTCAGTCCTTCAATTTTTTTGATTTAGTGACGACTGTTGATACTATATTAATTATTACATTAGTAATTCTTTTCTAATGACTATTTGATACGATTGTCTAAGCTTTTACTAACTTTTATTCATAAGAGAAATGAGAAGAGTTAACAAACACAAATCACTTAGAACTGTAAATTATATAAAACATAAATTATATTGCATCAATTATACAATCATTTATATTACAGTAAATAAACGCTTGACCTGTGTTTAAATTCTATAAATCACTGATGAATAAAATAATATCTAGATACTACAAAATTTTCACCAAATCTTTTGCTAAATACGTCAAAAATAAACGAGAATCAACCTTAGAGTTCCAATCACGACTAGACCATTGCTTTTTCGATAAATCGTCTCCAAAATATAATAAACCTAAATATTTGATTTTTCTTACAATTGCAAGAGATATTAAGCCTGCCTGTTCCATTTCAACTGTCTTTGCACCTCTAGATTTATAATAATTAACTTCTGATTTGAACTCACGATAAAACGCATCAGTAGTCCACGTCAATCCGATATGGTGATCGATATTTTTCTTTTTTAAATATTCACTAGCCTTTTTTATCAGTTTATTATCAGGATAAACGATGTCGGATGGTGGTAGATAATGATAAGAAAATCCTTCATCTCTAAAGGCACCACTTACTAACATAATTTCACCAACATTCGTTGAAATTAAGCTACCTGCTCCTCCAACAAATACAACATCTTTTGCTCCATTTACTAAAATGTCATCAAGATGTCCAGCAGTTGCAGGAGCGCCAACAATCCCACATGTAATGCAGATATCTTCATCGACAAATTTATATACTTCTAATGGTGTTTCACCATTATTGACAAAATATAGCTTTATAGCATTTTCTTTGATCAATCGATCTATGACTTCTCTAAAAAATATGATGATTAATTTCTTAGGCATGCTAATTGTTTTTACTGGATTGATCATCACTTTTCCTCTATGATTGTGATTGATTATCGGATATAAATGTTCATTATTAACTAATGATATACGAGCATATATTTTATCCTTCGTGATGTGATGAAAATAGGCGCCTGATTTTTTAATAACTCGTAAAGAAGCGGTGTTATTTCTATTGACTTCAAAATATATTTCATCTTCTTTAATTAAATGATTTGATTTAATCTTATCGATCAATAATCTTAATCCAATAGTCGCAAATCCTCTATTGCGATATTCTTTCAAAATAAAATAACCAATATGCCCAGGCCCTTCTTCCAAAAAGCTATTTAAATGATGACGTAATTTAAATAATCCAACTATTTTTTCGTCTTGATAAAGGAAATAAAATGTATCTGGTATTAAGCTATCTTTTGTTATACCTCGATGTGAATTCAACCTTTCTTTGACAGCATCTGTTTTAAATTTTGTATAGTCTAAATTGTAATAAGGATTCTCAAAACCGTTTTCGCTCTTGAATTGCTGAAAAAAAGCATATTCTTTTTGGATATCTTTCCTCGAGAACTGTTTCAAATGAAGCATATCGGACCTCGCAAGTTTCTGTATGTTATAATTATATCAAGGAGAATATTTATCATGCCATTCATAACGATTAAAACCAATAAACAATTAACGAGTTCTGATAAGATTGCTTTAAAAACTGATTTAGGCCAAGCCATCTCTATATTACCAGGAAAAACTGAGCAATGGCTGATGCTGAGTTTCGAGTCATCAGATATGTATTTCAAAGGAAGTGCTGATGCTTGCTGTATCGCTGAAGTAAAAATATATGGATCAGCCAGACAAAATGATTATGACAAATTAACATCAACTATCACTGAAATCATCAATAAAACTTTAGCAATCGAACCTGATCGTATTTATGTAGCATATTTTGAAACTTCAATTTGGGGATATAATGGCACAAATTTCTAATTACCAAATTATTTTCTTTACTAAGTCAATGAATTTTGATAAAATTCTATCTTGGTTCCATAGCCAAGTTGGTAAGGCAGAGGACTGCAAATCCTTAACCGCGGGTTCGAATCCCACTGGAACCTCGTCATGCGCTCGTAGCTCAGCTGGATAGAGTATCTGACTACGAATCAGAGGGTCAAGAGTTCGAATCTCTTCGAGCGCAGTTGATAGGTATAATTATGGCATAAATTTATGCCATTTTTTTGTATCCATAATTACTTGTAGAAAAAAAGTTATAAATAACATAAAATGTTAATAGGAAGTAATCAAAAATGAAACTAATATCTTTTGTTGTATGCTGTTATAATTCTGCAGCGTATATGTCTAAATGTGTCGACTCTTTATTAGCTGGAAAAGATGAAGTAGAAATCATCATTGTCGATGATGGCTCTAAAGATGATACTGGAAAAATTGCTGATGATTATTTAGAAAAATATCCTTCTATCATCAAAGTTATTCATCAAGAAAATTCCGGACATGGTGGCGGTGTTCAAAACGGTTTAGCATTAGCTACCGGCAAATATTTTAAAGTTGTTGATTCAGATGATTGGCTCGACGCTAAAGCATATCAAGATTTCCTTGATGTTTTAAGAAACGATACTGATGATGTTGATTTATATATCACTGATTATGTTTATTGCATTAGAAATGAAAAGCAAACAGTCATATCATACAAGAGCAATTTTAAAGCCTATCAAGCATCAACTTTTAATGAGATGAAGCCATTAAAAGTTTATGAATATTTAACCATCCATTCATGTGCACATAAAACGTCGCTTTTAAAATCATTAAATCTTGAGATTCCTAAGAAAACTTTCTATGAAGATAATTATTTCATCTACACTCCTCTTCCACATATAAATAAGATTAAATATCTACCACTACCGCTCTATGACTATTATATCGGTCGTCCTGATCAATCAGTCCAAAAGAAAATAGCCCTATCTCGCTATAAAGATTACAAAAAAATTGCCGAAATCTGTTTTGGCCTTTATAACATTTCTGATTATCGCAAAAATCGTAAGAGATTTAGAATCATCTGTCATCAATTACGTATTATCCTTATCGAAGCACTCATTCATATGAGACAGGTGAGAACCAAGGAAGCTAAACAAGACTTCAAGGAATTTAAGGCAAAGCTCAAAGCGACTAACAAAAAACAATATCACTACTTCAAATACATCGATCCTGCTTGCACCGGCTTATTCTTACCAGGCATTTTTGGTGTTATTTTTGCTAAAGCGTTATATAAGATTTCACATATGGTCGTTCAATTCAACTGATATATTTTTCAGACAACAAAATTCAAACTATACTTGAATGATATGAACATAGAGCCCAGCAAAAAATTAAGTAAGCATCCGATAAAAATAGCAGTTGTAGAAGATTCTGATGATGAATTTTCTTTGATTTTATATATGCTTAATAAGTTTTTTGCTGAAGCCTCGCAGCCGGTTGAAATAAAGCATTATTCCGATGCTTTAGGCTTTTTACAAGAATATCAGCGTGACACTGAAATAATTTTACTAGATATTCAATTAGGAGAAGATAACGGGATTGACATCGCAAAAAGAATACGTGAGATTGACGAAGATGTCATCATAATCTTTTGTACAAAACTTGCTCAATACGCAGTTACAGGCTATCAAGTCAATGCATTAGACTTTATAGTTAAGCCATTTACTTACGAATATTTTTCTTTCCGTTTGAAACGAGCTCTTGATGCATTGGATAAAAAGAATAAAAGTAGCAATCTTATGATCAAGACAAAATCAGGAATCAAAAAACTCGGATTGGATGATATTCTTTATTTGGATGTTTTTGGCCATTCTTTAGGTTTTCATACTACCAGTGGCACATTGTATTCTTGGGGCTCATTAGCTAAGTATGAGCTAGAACTCAACAAAAATGGTTTTTTTAGATGCTCTAATTCATCTTTGGTTAATTCATCACACATCGATACCATCAAAGGAAAAGAGATAGTTTTAGACAATGGCGAAATATTAAATATTTCACGTCCTCGTCATAAATCATTCATGATTTCCTTAAGCCGATGGGCTGGAATAACAGGAAAATGATATCTCTCGAGACGATAATACAGATCATTCCTACTACCCAACTATCACTTTACATATTTGACCTAGAACTATTATTTTTAACTGCATTATTTGCTTTTAAACTACCAAAAAGAACTTTATTTCCTGCTAGAGTCTGCCTATCGCTAATTATCATTTTTGCCTATACTGCTTTATGGAATTTAAATCCTGGATATGTTTCTGTTACAATCATCGGATATTTTTTATTATTTTGTCTGTTGATAGCTTCATTATATTTTTCTTTTAAATTACCTTTATTAAGTGCTATTTTCTTGGCTAGTGCTGGTTATGCATGTCAACATTTTGAATATAAATTAAATCAGATTGTATTATCATTAATTGAGCATAATATTGTTTCTTTACAGAATAACCAACTTACTATATCATTAATATATTTTGCTATATTTATACTATTTAGTATATGCATTTATTTTCTATTTGCTCAAAAGATAAAAGCCGAGGATAGCTCTCTTTTAGAAAATCGTACAAATATTATTTTGGGAACTTTAATTTTGCTTTGTGCTACCTCATTAAACATCGCGTCTGAAGCATATGTTAATCCTTTGGGCGGTTCACTTAATGACTTGATCATTTTCATCATCTCTAGTCTGTATGACATGATTTCAGCAATTTTAACCATCTTACTTCTTTTTGAGTTTTTTTCTAAAAAGAAAAAAGACTTATTCTTTAAACAAGAAAGTCAAATCTGGCAACATGAAAAAAAGCAATTAGAAATATCAAAGGAAAACATCGATTACCTGATGATATTAGTTCATGATTTGAAACATGAAATTGCAGATATTAATGACATAGACAAGTCGCAAAGAATTCAAAAACTCAACGACGATTTGATAAGTTTTTCTACTTTTTACAAAACCGGGAATGATGTTTTAGACTTGGTCTTGGCTGAAAGAAAACATAAGCTGAGCATTCACGAAATCACTACAACTGTAATGGCAGATGGTTCTTCGATATCGTTCATGAATTCTAGTGATATTTATGCACTGTTTATGAATATGTTCGATAATGCGATTGACGCTTTGCTCAAAGTTCAAAATCATGCGAATAGAACTATTTCTCTCTCCATTAGGAAACATATGGGATTGATATTCATTCATGAAGAAAATCCATATTGTGGATCGATTAAATTCAAAGATGATATTCCAATGACCGATAAAAAAGAATCTATTGAACATGGATATGGATCTTTATCTATTAAAAGAATCGCCCAAAAATATGGTGGATATGTAAATTATGATGTTGATGATGGGGTGTTTAAAATAGATATCGTTTTAGATCCGAGCACCACTTAAAAATGTCTATAGAATCAGTTTTTTTGACAAATTGTGAAAGCGCTTAGTCATTTTAGGAATTTTATGTTTGTCATTATCCCAAAATAAACTATAATAAATTTGTATATTTTTCTTCTATTTTTTTAGAAGTTTATGTAAGGGCTTTACTCGCCTTCTCCAAGTTCTGAACAAGGTAAGATTAAAGCTAAATAGAAAAGGGGAATTCACATGAAACATGAAGAGCTGATCAAGCAGATGACATTGGAAGAGAAAGCTAGTTTGATGTCTGGTAAGACTGTTTGGGAAACACAGGAGATCAAAAGGCTTAACGTCCCATCTGTCTTTCTTTCTGATGGTCCTTCAGGAGTCAGAAAACAATTAGGCGCATCTGATCAATTAGGTTTACATCAATCTGTCGTCGCAACTTGTTTCCCAGCACCTGTCACAATTGCCAACTCATTTGATGTCGAAATCGCTAAATTAGTCGGTCATACTATTGGTAAAGAAGCCAAAGCTTTAAAGGTCAATATGATTTTAGCGCCTGGTATGAATATTAAAAGAAACCCTCTTTGTGGAAGATCTTTTGAATATTTTTCTGAAGATCCGATGTTAGCAGGCAATATCGCAGGTGCTTATGTCGATGGTATGCAAGAAAATGGCATCGGCTCTTGTGTCAAGCATTTCATACTCAATAACCAAGAATTGAGACGTATGCAAAATGACTCCATCGTCGATGAAAGAACCATGCGTGAAATCTATATGACAGGATTTGAAATCGCCATCAATGACCACCATCCAGCCGCTATTATGACTGCCTATAACATGATCAATGGTTTCTTCGCTAATGAGAACAAACACATCTTGGTTGATATCCTTCGTGACGAATGGCATTATGAAGGTTGCTTAGTAACTGATTGGGGCGGAAACAATGATAGAATCGAAGCTTTAAAATGCTATTCTTCATTAGAGATGCCTTCCACTGCCGGTATCACTAATCGTGAAATTGTTAAAGCTGTTAACGAAAATAAAATTGATGTATCTTATCTCGATCAATCCGTGGACTATTTCTTATCATTAGTGGATAAGATATATTACGAAAATGATGACACTAGTTTCGATCAAAAAGAGGATGACGAAGTAGTCATCAAAGCAGCGAGAGAAAGTTTCGTCTTATTAAAGAATGATGACAATATATTGCCATTAAAATCCAAAACCAAAGTTGCTGTAATCGGTGATTTAGCTTTTTCCCCACGTTATCAAGGCGCAGGCTCTTCAAAAGTTAATCCATATCGTGTTGTTTCCTTACTTGATGCTTTAAAAGGAACCGATTTAGAAATCATCGGTGCAGAAAAAGGTTACAAACGTTATGGTGGTAAGTCGAATGGACTCATCAAATCAGCATGCAAGTTAGCTAAGCAAGCAGATTTAGTCATTTTAGCAATCGGTTTAGACGAATATTCTGAAGTCGAAGGACTTGATCGTGAAACATTTAAGATTCCGAACAATCAACTTACACTATTAAATGAATTAAAGAAGACAGGCAAAAAGATTGTCACTGTCTTATCCTGTGGTTGTGCTGTTGATATGAAAGAGATCAATAACGCTTCTTCCGCAATACTCTTCACTGCTTTATGTGGTCAATCTGGTCAAATTGCCGCCGCTGAAATCCTTACAGGTAAAGTGAATCCTTCAGGTCATTTATCAGAAACCTTCCCACTGAATTATGAAGATGTTCCTTCTTCAAACTATTTTCCAGGTAAAGAAGTTACTGCTGAATATCGTGAAGGCTTATATGTCGGTTATCGCTATTATACAACTAAGGAAATACCTGTTGCTTACCCATTCGGTTACGGATTATCTTATTCCACATTCGAATATAGTGATTTAGCAATCGATCACACGGGTGCTCATTTTAAAGTCACTAATACTAGTGATATAGATGGTAAGACTGTTGCTCAATTATATGTATCTATGCTACATCCCAAAATTTTCCGTCCTAAATTAGAGTTAAAGGGATTTAAAAAAGTTTTGATTAAGGCTCACGAAACTGTTGATGTTTTCATTCCGTTTGATGAAAGAACCTTCAGATATTTCAATGTCAAAACAAATAAATTTGAAATCGAAGGAGGCAAGTACAATATTTTGATTTCTACCGATTGCTTAACACATGTTTTACAAGGCGAAATAGAGCTTGCTGGCACAACCGACATCAATCCATATGAAGGACAGGATGTTCATAAATATGAAACCGCTGATATCAAAAATATCTCTGACGAAGAATTCACAACTCTCTTAGGACATAAGATTCCAGATAGTAAATTCGTGAGGGACAAGAAAGGCCGCATCATTGTGACACCTAATACCACGATGCGTGACCTAGTTAATGCTCCTGGTAGAACAGGTCGCTTCTTTGGTAAAGCAGTTCGTTTCGCTATCCGTTTCTTAAGATTCTTCGGAGCACGTCAAACATCCAACTCTTTAATCCAAGGAGTCTATAACCAAACTGTTAAAACGATTTCTCGTATGACCAATGGCTTTATGGACTG
The DNA here is from genome assembly GCA_949284445.1 of uncultured Bacillota bacterium. Lineage (GTDB taxonomy): Bacteria > Bacillota_I > Bacilli_A > RFN20 > CAG-288 > Enterosoma. The sequence goes on along the minus strand of CASDVP010000005.1, from coordinate 131,143 downwards.
GGAGGAATTGCTCGGATTGATTGATATGTTCAATGGTAAATTCCGAGCTGGCTTTAAACGCTTTAACACTGCGAGAAAAGCTTATAAGAAATTTAAAAAAGCGGAGAAGAAAGATCTCAAGGCTAGCAGCAAATAATTGTATTAACGCACTAAAAACATAATAAAGCTATCTTCAAAATTGATTCTAGAACAAGAAAGGCATCTAAAAACCGCCTTTCTTGTTTTTAATTATTCCATTCTTTAATATAGCCAAAATATCACTTGCATTATTTAACTAATTTTCTTAGAATAGATAAGCTTATCACTCGGGACATTGCGCAGCTTGGTAGCGCACTTGCTTTGGGAGCAAGGGGTCATGAGTTCGAATCTCATTGTCCCGATATTATTGAACTTTACGCCCATATTTGTGGGCTTTTTTCTTTATAATAATCGATATGGTGCACTTTTGGTGCAGCGAAACCATTAATTTTTAATCTAATAAGGTTCATCAATTTTAATTTTTCCTGTCATTAGATCTAATGTTTTAGAGCTTGAATATGGAATCTGACCTTTTTGAATGATTTCTTTTCCTGCCATTTGACATACTTGTATTATTTGTTTTCTAGCTGTTTGACAATACTGAACAATATTTTTTTCTGCCGACTGATGTATTTCAAATATGCTGCCACTAGATTTTAAGCCATTTAAAATTACGTCTCCTTTATGCTCAGAAAAATCTAACCCAGATAGATTAATATTTCCATCTTCGTCAGAAAAATTTTCGATAATTATTTGTACTAACTCTTTTTTTGTCATTAAGTATTGTCCTCCTCTTGTCTAATCCGCATGTAAGTCAATAATTTCTTATCTATTAATCGCTTCTCACCTTTATTGTTTTTAACATAATAGTAATTATTATCTTCACCAATAAGCTGACCAACAATGAAAGATTCTTTTAAACATTTATGATCAACATCTTTTATTATGTAGCTTAGCTCAATCATTTTTAAACTCCTTGATATTCACTAAATTTTTAATAGACATTAATAGTAGACATCATCTTCAATCGCGATATGCTTAAAGATTTTCACACATTCATAATAGAGCTTATCATCTGCTGCAATCTCTTCGTAATCATCTTCACTTGCTTCATCTGGAACACCATTTTTAAGCCAATCATCAATAAGTTCTTCATCGTTTACTTCATGGACAAATTGATCCATAGCTTTCAACTGGTTTACTCTTAATTCAATTAATGCTTCTCTCATATCATTTCCCCTTAAATTTCATTTGTCATTGATAAAATTACTGATTTTTTAATTGTGTAGGTTACGCCATCTGTACATAGGACTTTTATTTGCTTGCCTGTTTCTTTTATTAGTTTGCCAGATATTATTACTTTTTCTTTTAATCTACTGCCTTTTTTATCATAGTTTCCTTTATAACCCATAAATGTAACAGTTATCTTCATGCAATTTTTATCCTCTGTTATTCTTATTATTTTCTCGTCATAGAAAGTGTTAGAAAGTTTTTTTAGGCCAAGAATACAATAGCCGAGCATTAAACCATCTTTGGGAACATTTTGAATCTTATAAACAACTTGATAAATAGGTTTTGTGACAACGTATGAGTAACCAACACTATCTCTTATTAAATAATTGATTGTATCTCCTATCTGAAAATTATCTAAATCACGTCGTATATCAAACTCTCTTTTTCCAATCGCAAGTGCTTCATAGTCTGTGGAATCTATTTTTAAGTGATGAAACATTATTTACTCCTTTCTAATTAAAATATTTAACTTTTCTATAGCTGAATTTTTAGTTTTTGGATACATATGCGAATATACACTCATTGTTATTTTTGATGATGAATGTCCAACAAGATTTGATATCACCTGTATGTCAACTCCAGAGTTAATTAGCAATGAGACATAACTATGACGTAAATCATGAATCCTGATATGTGGAATGTGTGCTAATTCTTCATAGTGGTTTTTATATTTTGTAGCTACCCAGTCTGATATAGTGTGGATTCCACCACATAGATAAAAATTTTTGGAATAACCCCTGATTTTCTTTAAATAACCAATATGAGTTCTTATTTCTGAAGCTAAGAAATCTGGTATCGGAACATCCCGTATTGAAGAAATAGTTTTTGGATTAGTCACTAATTCTTTAATTCCTTTTATCTTGTGCGTAACACTCTTATTAACTTTTAGGTATGGGTATTCGCCATCTATGAAATCTTTTACTTGAAGAGCATTGGCTTCACCAATTCTTAGACCAGCTAACATAAGTATTGCGATAAGAACTTTAACTGATTCAAGAATCATAAACCTTTTAGTTTTCTTATCGGCGCTTTCAACATCTTTCTTTATAGCATTTAGCCAAGCTTGAAACTGTTCCATATTCCAATAATTGAGCTTTTGTTCATAAATGATAAGTTTATTTGGATCGGGTTTAAAGTTTGATACCTTCATTATTGAGTTATTGTTTATGTCATATTCTGAAGAAGCAAAACGAAACATATGTTTCAGTGTTTTGTAAAGACTCTTTTTATAAGTAAGACTATAATTTTTATTCTCAATCTCGGCTTTCCACATTGCTATATCACTAACAGTAATCTTATCGATAGTTTTTTCATTGAAATATGGAAGTATTAACTTAAATCTTTTTTTGTAATCATCTATGGTGGATAACCTAAGTTCTCCTTTCATCTTATCCAAGAATAGAATTGTGAGAGTATTGAGAGTTATTTTTGGTGAAGCTATATTATTGATTTCTTTCTGATAAGCAGCTTCCATCTCTACTGCTTGTTTTCTAGTTTTTGCAGTTGCACTAAAGCGTTTGTTTTGCCCATCAATTGTCTTGTAGCATATTTGAACACGCCATTTGCCATTATCTTTTCTTTTAAAAATGCTCATTTTTATCTACTATTTGGTAAGGCCAAGGGTAATCAAGAACCTTCCGTATATCATTTTGCTTTTCAATTTCCTCTGGTGTTTTCCTGTCATTTTCGCGAATACAGTCAAGCACAGTATCTTTGGCAATATTAGATAACGTATAGTCTTCAGGATGTAGTTCATCAACGCTATTTTTCTCAGCTTTGATATAGGTTGTTTTTATTGCCTCTTTCATTATCTGAATATTAATGTAATATTCAGAAGCTCTGGCAGTAGTCCTATAAACAACAATAGCGTTTTTATCAATCAGCTTTTTGATTATGTATTGTAAATTTCTAGTTTTGCAATGTGGAATCCAAGATAATAAAAATTTGTTGCTTATAATTTTAGAAGTTCCATCTTGACACATTCCGAATATCACAGCATAAATAATAAGTTCATTGCCAGATAATCCGAGTCCCTCTATCATCCACCCTTGGATACTTAAGAAGCTATTGACACCTAACATGATTTATTACTCCCTTCTATGTCTTCAAGATATATAAAGATATTGCTAAGATTTAAATCTCTTTTATCACCATTTTTATATATGATTTTGTAGTTTTTTGGCTGATAAAGTTTAAATAGTGGTTTGTAGAAGCTTTTGACAATTATTAATGAAATATTCGTTATTTTATTTTCGATTTTAACTGCATTAGGATGGCTAGAAAGCTTTCTTAAATAATGTTTTTGACTAGGATCTTTTTGATTTATTGCTAAAATCCGACCTTTTGATGAGCAGTAATATAGTCTTCTTTTTGTTGATTTATATAAGCAAAATATTTCATGTTTGCTTGCAGTCATGAGCTTTAAAATACTCTTTCGCTTTTTCGGCTATATTTTCTTTATGTAACCCTAGAAATTCAAAATAAGAATAGACAATTGGTTTTGGAATTGAATTAACTCCAGGATTAATTAGATTAGCTTTTTTTATTTCTTCCTCAAAGCTTTGCATCATAGCTTTATATGTACAGTTAGTTTTGTAATAAGAAATGTGATAGAGATTTATCAAAATAAATTGAATATAATTTTTATCGTAATAAGGCGCATCTAACATTTGAGTAAATATTTCATAACTATTAATTTTCATTTTTCTCTCCTCCCATATTTACTTTCTTTGGTTCAATTGGTTTAATTTTCTTTAGCATATCTTGTGGCTTATTTTCATAATTTTTCATCCATGTCATAGTTGCTTTATTCAATAGCTTTTCTATTTGGTCTTCTTCTTTTCTAAGTGAGAAGTAAGCAGTTTTTACTACTGATTCAATGGCTTTTTGTAAAAGTTGAATATTATTATTTTTTTCATGAGCTAAATCGTTATAATCTGCGTTAATTTCACTAGAAAGATTTCGTAATTCAGATAGGTATTGTTCTAAGCATTGTTTGCTATGCAAATAGTTACCAAATTCAAAAATATAGAGATTTAAATCTTTACTTGTATATTCAACATATATTGGCATTGAATCATTATCTGCAAGGTAAATTGCAATTCTATATATAAAGTCAGAGGAAAGATGATTTTTTAGAACTTCATAAACAAATGTTTTCTTAATTTTGTCATAAACTTCATCTGAAATATAGTTAATTTTCGATGTTTTAATATGCCAAAAATTTTCTGAAGGAAGATGATATTCAAGAGTAAATTTAAGAAGATCCTTTTTGTAGCAGTTAAATAGTTTTCTTACTTCTTCATTCATGTTTTTTTCCTCCTACTTTCATAATTTTTTTTGCTAATCTAGATGAAACGCTAGTGCATCCGATTCCTTCTATCTTCATGTAATCAATTGATACACCAGTTTTTCTATCGTAAATAAAAACTGAACTGAAATTTTGATGTAATTTAAGAAGTGCAAGAGAAAAACCAGTAGCGTAATTGAGTGCTGCATTAAAACTAGTAAACAAACGTTCTTCTAAGTATCTTCCATTAGAGTATGCTGATACCATGTATCTGTTTACTATCATGCTATTTTTCCTCTCTTAATTTGTTTGATTTTGTTCTTAAAACTCTAATATTAGAGATTTTCACTTACAATTTTCTCATTTTTTTTTTTTTGTCAAGAACAAGTTACAAAAAATGATACTTTTGATAAGATACAAGCATGGAACAATTAGCAAAAAGTTTACTTTTTTATCGTAAAAGTAGGGCTTTAAGGCAACAAGATGTAGCCGATGCTGTTCATATTGCAAAACAAACATATTCAAATTATGAAAGAAATGTTTGTGAACCAGATTGTGGGACACTCATTGATTTAGCTAATTTTTATGGGATTTCAATCAATCAATTATTAGGGGCAAAGAATGAAGATTTAGTAATAATTTCTAGAAAACAATATGAAGATTTGGTACAAGCTAATAAGCTCTTAAATCAAGTCTTATCTGGTATAAATCCTGTTGATATCAAGGTAAAGGGTGATAATAATAACGTTCAAGTAAATTCGACTTACCAAACAAAGGAGAAATAGATAATATGAACAAAGTGATTAAATTTTTAGGTTGTTTGGTCATAGGTTCTTTCTTTTTATGTAGTTCATGCAATAAAGAAGAGAATCCACCAACGGGTTAATTTGGTAAGTATTTTTTCTATGGGGATTATGTATCTTATACGAAAAATGATAGCTTTGGATTATGCACATTTACAAAAAAATATATTAACGACTACCTTTTCGCATATCTGTAAAATAATTTAGTTATAATCTCCATGTGCAAAAAATTGCACTTGCAAATGCAAAATATTGCACTACTTGGTGCAAAATATTGCACTAGGTGATGCAAAATATTGCACCCCTCTTTTTCCCCCTTAGAATCCCTCTTTATTTTCCTAGTATAAATATCTTTTTAAATATCTTTTTTATATATCTTTTATAAAAAGATTATTAATATTGCGCGTATGCGCGCGAGTAATCCAATCTCAAACAAAAAATAATTGACTATTTCATTTAATAGTGATATTCGTCTTGAAATTTTTTTTGCTATTAAGGAAACAAATACGGATTTTTTAAATTCTAATCATTTTTTAAAAAATGAATGGTATATATCTAAAAATAAAAAAAGCCCATAAATAAAAGGTTTTTTAAGCCTTAATCATCAACTTTATTGACAGAAATACTAGTTAGATTAAACTTAAAAGTGTCTTGATCGAGATACTATGTCAATAGCTTCTATTGTAATTCTTTGTATTTTTTTAGCTCTATTAATTGTGCCTTGGATTGTTGAATTAGTCTATTATTTATTACTTCGAGGCTCTAGCAGAAGAACTGAAAAGTTTCTTTGCAATCATTTGCGTTACTTAGTTTATATCACTGGTAAAGTTCGGTCCGGTAAAACCACATTTCAAGCAGGATATGCTAATATCAGAACAAAAGATTTAATCAAACGGGCACTATTAAAAATAAAATTCATTTGTCTAGCTTTTCCACAAATTCCCTTCGATTGTATTGAAAAGAGGCTTGTAGAGGATTTTGAGCAAGGATACATTGATTCATACACAGAAGCTAAAAAACTGCTTGCCGATGGCTCGCTTTTAGCTGCTTATGCTAATTTGAGTTATGACAATCATCTTTCTGCAAAACCTGTCCCATTTCTTTCATTACTTGCTGATTATATTGATGCTAGATGGGCTTTGATGAGAAATAATTATGTTTATTACTACGGCAAAGCTTTTCACTCATGGATAACCAATAACGATGCTATGGATTACTCACCTGAAATGTTGAATATAAAAGATTGTGCACTTAATCCAGATAAAAAAGATTCTGATAAACTTCAAGATTATCACTTGCTTCCCTATTCGATTATTTGTGAAGATGAAAAACAATTATCGGGTAAGGATTGTACAACATTCTGGCAATATTCAAAACAAGATTCTGGAGCTGCTGATTGTATGCGTCTTATCGGTCAACTAGGTCAAGAAACTATCTATTACACAACAACTAATCAATACTGGGGGACAGATATCAATCGTGAAAGAGATTTAGCGACAGAAATTGTAGCTATGAGAAAATCTATTGCAATCAATCCACATTTCACAGCAATGTTCTATCTTAATTTAATCACTATTCCAGCTAGAATTAATCTTTGGTTCAAAAAGAAAAAGAAAGGCTATGAAGCATACTTGGTAAATTCTAAAAGTCGTGACTTCCTTGGTAAAATCTACAACTTAAAAAAATGTGTAGCATCTCACTCATATGTTCTCTTCCTTGGTCGCATATATCATGATACTAACGACTTTGGGAAAACTAGAATCACTTCAGATACAGTGGATGCTTTAAGAGCAGTGATACCTATCAAGTATTGTCGAGGAAGCACTAACACTTTTCAATTTCATTCTGTACAAAAGATGCTCATCCAAAAGTCTAGATGGAAGCTCACAGATGAACCTAAAGCAATTACAGAAGATGACTTAGCAAGTAGAGTCTTAAAGAAACGAAACCAACAAGGAGAAAAAGAAACTATAACTAAGAAATCTAAAAAATAGTATTTATGCTTTATATAAGCTAAAGCTTATATAAAAAGCAAGAAAAGTATAATCAAAGCAGATAAAACATACAGCTTTTATATTGCTTCAATCTTATATTTAATCTTTTAAAATGCTTTATCAATAAGGAGGTGATGATGATAAATGCATAAAATTAGTAAAAAGATAGTATTAGCCATATCAGCACTATCGATGACTAGTATAGCACAAGCGAGTCCTAGAACTTCTACTATAGCTACTACTTTTACTTCACTAAAAAAAATAAGTAATAGAAGTTTCGAATCCATCACTGATGAGAATAATATTCCTGCCCCAGATACTTCCTATGATTTTGAGTTGACTGTATTATCTGGTGATGAGCTTAATAATTTTAGAGAAATCTTTTCTGCACCTTCTAGAAGATTGTCTTCATATCCTGGATATGATGAAACACTAACACCTTATAAGGTCGGTTTTAATCATCCTGAGGAAGAAGACACTCCTGATGAATTATTTGCAATCAAATCTATTCTCGATAATTATGTTGACGAATATACTTATTTTTTTATTTCCATAGGAGATAATAAGTTTCATCCTTGGGACACTCCTGTATATTCAGGAGATGATTATTATGGGTTTTCTAGAACATCATATAATCAGCCAGATTGGGATAAAGATATTCCATTTGAGTTTCCTTTTCAGGGATACAATTATGGCAATAATGTTTTAGAAAATAGAATAAACAATCTTTGCCCTACTACCATTCTCGGCAATATCCAGGATTTTTATGATGACGTTGATGGTTCTGGAAATCGAGTATTGGAGCAGCTCGGCGAAATCTATATTCAAGATTCGTATGGAAATTCTGTTAAAGGAGAAGATATTTTAAGTGGTGAAGTTCCTGTTTATATGGGATTCTATAATAATATTTTCTATAACAAGCAAACAGGAAATCATTTAGGATGGAATCAACCGCCTATTGTTTTTGAAGCTGGTGTTAATGAATATCCAGATATCAATACAATTTTAGATAAGGTTACAGGAAAGCAATATATATCATGTAAATATTCAGCAGCTATCTTTACCGCTCCACAATTATTACCTGATTATGAGGGTATTTATGATGCTTCTACACCTGGAACATATGATTTGCTATTTAAGACCTCTTATGAAGATACATATGATGTTAATTTTTGGCTAGAAATCATTGTCAAAGATACGATTTCACCTACGATTCAACTTCTTAAAGATTTAACTTTTAATGAAGGAGAAACAATTTCAGTTTCTTCGATTGATGAGTATATTTTAGTTACTGATGATAGCAATAATTTAGAAAATGTTGCTTATTACATCGATGATGAAGCTCTTGTAGATGATAAAACATTTAGCAGTGAAGAATGCGGTGATCATGTATTAAAAGTTATAGCATCTGATAGCGCAGGAAATTCAACAACTGAAAGCTATAGTCTTATAGTTCATGATATAACGGCTCCTGTGATCAAAAGGAGAGATGGTGGCACAAATGATTTAATTGTTGGATTATCAAGACTTCTCAATTTGACCGAAGATGATTTTTTGATGTTGTTTTCTGCGACTGATAATCATGATTCTTCAGATAATTTAAAATTACAGATCGAAGGTACATTTATACCGACAACAGTAGGTGAATATGACATCACTATCACTTGTACTGATTCAGCTAATAATAAAGGAAGCTTAATCTCTCATGTGATTGTTGATAGTGATTTACCGCCTGTTTTTGTTTTGTCTAGCACTTTAGTTTCGGCATCAGCTAAACAGCCATTATCAAGTGGGGAAGTAAAAACAGTTATTATGAAAGCTCTGCAACCTGATAAAGAATTGAGAACAGTTGTCGTTGATGATACTGAATATCAAAAGAATGCTACAAAAAAGGGAAACTATCCTATTAATTATTCATTCACATATGAAGCAAATGGAATTATAAAAAGTGAAAATGATACTTTTACAATGGTAGTTTCTGATAATGCTGAAAATGCTCATGAAGAGATGAATGGATGGGAAAAATTTTGTAATTGGTGGGTTGAATTTTGGCAATGCTTTTGCAATTGGTTCAGAGGTGTTTTCACCAAATTCAAATTTGATTGTTGGATAACAGACTCTGAATGGAAAGTAAGATTTGGTGAGTAGTATTAAGTTTGTTTTATAAAGGAGGAAATAAATCGATGAAACAAATTAAAACGATGATGTTATTAGGTCTCATGTCAACACTATGTTCTATTAATGGCTTAACAAGTCATGATCAGATGAGCTTCAAGCCTACAGTTGATTCAAAAAGAGCAAATGTATTGCGTGCAAATGATGGTGAAGATGGTGAATTAGAAGATGGTGAAACAGCAGAAATCTATGTCAATGTGGATGATCCTTGGACTATCGATCAGATTTTAGCTAATGTTTCTGCTGAAGATTTATTAGGTGTAGATGTCGAAGTAAAATGCACTGAAGAAGAAAAAGCTAAATACGATGAAACAAAGTTAGGTGTTTATACAATCACTATCACTGCTACTGATAAATACTTGCAAAGTTCAACTGCTTATTTAGAGATTCATGTTATAGATATCGTAAACCCAATAATTGCTTTAGCTCCTTCAAAGTCCTTTGTCTTTTCGACCGGTGATACATTAGAATTTGATAAAATTTCTGAATATTTCACAATCACAGATAATGGTACAGATCACGGTGGTACAATCGGCTCTCCAACATATACATTAGATGGCGAACCATTAATAGAAGATAAAGTGTGGTCAGCTTTCGATGTAGGCAATCATAGATTAAATGTGACAGTGGCAGATAGTTCTGGAAATGCAGCAACACAAGAGTTTCAAGTTTCAGTGAGAGATACTCAAGCACCGATCATCACTATGAAAGATGGTGGAGATGGTAATATCATGATCGGATTATCAAAGGTGTTAAATCTGTCACAAGAAGACTTTTTAGATCTCTTTGCCGTGACAGATAATGTCGATTCAAGTGAGAGTTTACAATTAGAAATTGAAGGTGAATTTATCCCAACAAAAGTTGGTGCATGTGATGTGAAAGTTGTTTGTACTGATACGGGTGGAAACAAAGGTGAATTTGTAGCACATGTCACTGTGTCAGCGGATTTGCCACCTGTGTTTGTTCTTTCTTCCACATTAGTTAGCGCAACTTCAGATGCTCCTTTAACTTCTTCACAAATTCAATCAATTATCACTTATGGATTATATCCAGAATTAAATGTCACATCAGTTTTATTGGATGATACCGATTATCAAGAGAATCCAACATCTGTTGGAAGTTACAAGGTAAATTATCAAGTGAATTATCTTAACGATGATCAAAGTATTGGAACAAAAAATGATAATTTAACAATTAGGGTAACTGAAGGAAGAAATGCAGTAAATCCAGATGATGAACTTTCTGGTTGGACTAAATTCTGGCAATGTTTTAAAAACTGGTTTAGAGGAGTGTTCACTAAGTTCAAGTTTGATTGCTGGATCACTGATTATGAATGGGACTTAAGATTTGCAGAAGAACCCGAAGAAGAAGTTCCTAATTCTAGTAGTACACCAGAGATAGAAGATTCTTCAAGTATTAATAAATAAGAATCCTTTTGGAGGGGAGAATAAAACTCCCCTCTCTTTATCTAAAAGAAAGGAGTGAAGAAAATGAAATTAAAGCAGATGATAATAGCTTTGATGAGCTCATTAAGCCTGTTCAGTTTAAGTTCTTGCGATAGTATCCTCCAAGAAGAGATCGATAAAAGCAAGCTGTATATAGGCGGATATCCATATTCTCAAGATGTAGCAACAGGATATAGATATGATCATTTTCTATATGTTGATATCTTACAACCTGGTGAACAACATAAAGAACATGGTTATGATTTTTTTGTTAATTTAAGTTCCGGGACTCTAGATACAAGTCTATCAACTGATCAGAATAGTTTCGGTATGAAAGCAGGCTTTTATGATGTAGCACCAGAGGTCATTAAAAATTCTATCTATGATTCTATATCAGATTTCTTTGATGATGGTGGAAGCATCAGTTTCTTTACGTCTATGGGTTTATTAAATACAGATGAGCCTTGTGTTTCATTACCAGTATCTTGGAACAGAAGCGGAGTAGCTATATCTGTATCCACGATATCAGAAACAGGTGAACAATTAACGATGAATGTGGCTAATGTTTACCATCAGAAGTTATTTGGGAGCATAGAATTATGATGAATAGAATATTATTAGGAATAACATTAGGCTTAGCTATCGGCACTCCAATAACTAAATATGCATCATATGATTCACCTTATGATATAGCTAGAACAAATGTTTATTATGACTTAGCAGTTCTTTATGGTGATGCTAATAAAGATGGACATGTATCTGATGAAGAATATAGAAATTTTGATATCGATTCAATAACTCCACAAGGAAAGTTAGGTGAAGAGACGTCATATAAGTATTTAGGAACTCTTCCAAATGGTGTGAATCAGTTGTATTTATATCTATATTCAGCAGATAGAATTGATGATTGTCAGTTGAATGAAAACAAAATATATGACTATAAATCGTGCACATATTCTTATTCTTTGGATTATTACAACGCTTCAGAGATAAAAGATGATGGCACTGGATATGAAAATGATGTAATAAAAACTTCACAGCTTGATTTAATTAATTTTTATAGTGGATCTAAAGGTTATTATTATAAGTTTACAATCCCGAATTATGTAGCAATAGAAAGCTCTGAAGAAACATATAGATTCAAACCAAGAACATTGAGAGTGTTAACACCAGATAGTGTTAGTGACAAAACTTATGATTTCGGCACAGATAACGAATATGAGCTCTTGTATGATAATAATTGTAAAGAAGAGAATGCACTTTTTAATTACTATTCAGAAGACACATATGAATTAGAAGCAGTTCAAGATCTATGGTTAGCACCAACACATTCAGAAGCTTATGAAGCTAGTGGTGCTTCAACGATTTTTTATTTTCTTCATACAAAACAAGATGAAAAGCTTAATGAAGCTAAAGAAATTTTCTATGTTTTCTTTAATTTCAAAGATGAAACTTTTAAACCAGATGAAATCAAAGAAGTTTATTGGCATACGAATGTATTAGACTATACGGCTTTCACCTATACTTTGGGAAGCGTGATGGGTGAGATTTCTAAATCACCAGACCCATCAGTTTATCGAGATACATATAGCAATATATCAAAAATCAGTTATACGCTTCATGATATATTAGGACAAGAATATACATATACTAGTTATGCTGAAGATGGCACTAGTTATTCATTAAATGGTGTCACTAAAAATGAAGTTGTCTCTTTTGAAGAGCAATACGATAATGATGATTTATGGCAACATTATACTATTACTAAGAAATATAAAGTTCCGATGATTGTAGATATTCAAAATATAGATAGCTATTCACCTGATGAAGATGCATCTAAAGATGAAAAAGAGAGTTGGGAAGCATTTAAACAATTCGTCACTTCTGATGATCATATAAATTATAAGTTCGCCTATGCAATAGAAGCAGATTCATTAGTCAGATCTATCGATGAAGAACCACAAGTTGTTAGAGCATTTCCAGATGGGGGAACTGGTAGTACAACTGTCTTTATTAAAACTACTGAATGTCATGAGCTCTATGGAACAGTGACATTAGGCATGAAAGTAGTTCAGAATAACAAAGTGTTTGATATCAGAACCATACATGATCCATTAACAACAAGGAATGCTTATTTAATAGGCATGCCTGCGCCTAGCTTATGGGATTTCATAACTAATGATATAGTTCAATTCTTTAAACAATATTCGTGGGTATTCTTGATTGTAGCATTAGTAGTCTTAGTTATCTTAGCTATGATCTTTGAACCTGTTTTAAAGGTTATAACCTGGATATTTAAAGGTTTGTTATTCATCGTCGAATTAGTGATTGATATCGTTTATGTTCTCTTAGTATGGTGGTGGTTAGCTATCATCAAGAAAGCACAAGGTGAAGAAGCACCATCTATCTGGTTGTTTAGCAAGAAAAAATGATAATTGCATTAGTAATATTATCAATCTTCGTGATTGTATCTATAGTTGGCATTATTCATCTTTATAAACGTTCAGAAAGAATTAAGCAAAATGATAAACCTGAGCCTACAAAGAAATATGACTTTATTGTTAGAGGAAATCTTTCTGCACATCAAGGGGTTCATCCACATATAGTTTATGACAAATATTATGACGAATATGGGAATAAACATTTAAAATCAGTATCTATAAGCCATGAACCAGTAATGAGAAAGAAAAAGAATCCTATAGAATTAAAATACGATATAAATCCATGGACTAGATTAAAAAAAGCATATGTCATTCATGAAATCGTTGATAAAAAAGCCACCACTTACAAAAAAAGAAAAAAATATCAAAACTATAGTCTAAGTAAGTCAGATAAGAAATTGTTAATCAAAGCAATTGAAAAATGGGAAACTGAACCAAATAATTATACAGAAGCACCTAACAAAAAATTTCAGAAAGCAAGATCTAAGCGGCGAAGAAAAATTAAAACCCAAAGCAAGCATAAAAAATAAAAAGGTGACCTAACCTGCTGCCACACAGCTTAACGGAGTAGGTCACCTAGTAATATTAGGATAATCCTTAAAAGATAAAAAGTCAATAAAAAGAAATCTAATTGCTAGAATACAGCTAACTGGAATAGAACATTCAACGCAATAGTATTTTAGATCAAGACAATATTTAAATCAATATGGAGGTGAAATAAAGGAAACTATTAAATTACGTTGTAGAAGTTAAAAACACTATTATGATGGAGGATAAAAATGAATGGTTTTGCAATTGTAGTTATTGTCCTATTAGTTATTGGAGTAGTTTTAGCTGTTTTATCTGTTTGGTTTCCTGCTCTTAAACAGGTCTTAAGATGGGTTTGTGCTATTCTCTTAGAAATACCATATTTCCTTTTGTTTTGGTGGTGGTATGCTACATTGATGAAAGCATTAGGGAAGAAATATCCACCAATTTGGCCTTGGAAGATAGGAACTAATAAGAATACTGTTAAATCTAAGCAATCATACAATCCTAAAAAGACAACACGATAAATCAACAAAAAAGAGTGCTTTAGCGATTGAACCAAGGCACTCTTTTTAGTTAATAGCTTTAATTATCAATAAAATTAAAGGGCTTAATGTTTAATAGAACACACCATGAGTATCAGGATATGGATTATCATTGATTGCATCGATGATATCTTGCCTTTCTTTCTCAGATTTTTCTTGATATAGTTTGGAAGCTTTAAACTCTTCTATCATCTTCTCAGATAACTTTTCTTCATCATAAGCTAAGCCTGGAATTACTTCTTCAGGCTCACCATATTTAGCATCAAGAATTCTATTTTTAAGTTTAACTAAGAAAGAATAATAAATAACTAAATTTTCTGATGTAGCTAATTTGTTAGGCAAAACTCCAAGAGGATTGTCTTTAGTTTCAGGAACAGTTTCAAACTGATTTTGAGTATCAACATCACACCATGGGAACATTATCATTTTTTATACCTCTCTATGTATTCTCCTAAAGCTTTAGCAATCGGTGCAGGATTTTTAGATAACTTTAAATTAGTAAACGTCTCAGCAAACCACTCAGCATCATTTTGGCTAGAGTATTTTGAAAGATAAATGTCACATCCATTATACTTCTTATTTGCTAAATCAACTACATCATGTTTAATTTTAGCTAATGTCTTATCATAATTGTCCATAAAATCTTGTTTATTTGTAGCTGTTATCTGTGCTACCAAGCTATTTTCTAAAGCATGCCCCATTTCATGAGTGATAACATATTCTCTAGATTTATCTAAATCAATAGAAACAAAATGCTTTTCCTTTATACCTGATCTAACAGACACAACTTGTTCATTAGCAGTTCTTTCTAATTGTTTTAGATTTAATACTACTTTTTGAATAGGCTTACCATCTTCTTTTACAGCAACAGCACAATAGCCCCAAATATTTGGCAAAGGCTTACCCTTGACTGATTTTACATGTTCAGTGCCAAACATAATTTCATTATCTTTGGTTACATTTCTATATACACTATTATATTCTGTAGCTAGCCTATCAATTTGTCTTTGTTGCCTTGCAATTGTTGTTTCATCAACAATGTCTGTTGAAGCTCTTGTAGAAAAACCTTTTTCTTTTAGCTTGTCATACATATCATTCTCATAGAACGTCACTGGATCGTTCCAATTGACAGCTATCTGATCTTTTTTTAATCTTCCACCTATTTTAATCTTTATATTATCTTTGCTTTTAGTGTGCTGACCTGCTAGTGTAGCTCCTCTTCCTCCCATTTAATTCCCCCTTTTTTTCTGTTTATTTCCATACTATGATTAGGAAAAGCATTTATTAGTAAATTGTTTTGTAACTCTTTAGGAACTTTGCCAACAAGAATGATTTGTTTTGGCTTTATTACGTCACACATTGCTAGATATCCTTTTATAAAAGCTTCTAATGTTTCTTTTGATTGAAAACATCCATTAGTAGAAATAGCTACTGCAGAGTGCTTTTCAATTCCACTAAAGCACCAACCATAGCTAGTTACATCGCTCCAACTTACACTTGGAATGATATTTAATCCAAGTTTTTGTAAATAACGCGCTATTGCTCTATTTCTATAGCAATTATAGATTTGAATTGCTTTGGGTAAATCTGCATATAGAGAAAAATCAGGTGTTATGATTCCTTTAACGTTTTGAAAGAGTGTAAGATATTTTGTAGGCGTCTGATACACTCTTTCAAATTGATAATCATCAATAAAAAAATGCATCCAAACATTTCGCCTCGAATTGCTCATCAAGATATTGAATGGCATGATTCCCTCGACTATTTGAGGTTTTACAGCTTCTAATTTAGGAAAACCATATGGTTCAGCTAATTTATCTCCTTTAAAATAAAAAGATTTAAAGAAATCCTTTTTAAGAACATAGTTTTGATTTTTCAATTAACACCTCCGTTATTTGAATATGTAGCCCTAATTTAGAGTTTATTTCTTTATGTAATTATGTCAATAAAGTTAGGATTTTAAGTAGAAATATTCCCAAATTTATCGACTTTTTTATATTTGAATTGTATACCATTCAATTATGAATTTTAGACTTAATTGTTTGGCAAAAACTATGGTGCAGTTTTGGTGTTTGGATATAACAAATGTCACTAAAATATATTTATTTAGTAATTAAAATTGAGTTTATTTATTGCATAAAATCACATAAATTGAGATTATATAACTAGCATTTGGATTTAAAATGTCTCATTGTCCCGATATTATTGAACTTAATAGGGCTGTAACAAAATATCGGCAATTGCTCGAAGCTATGTTGCAGCCCTTTTATAACTCATTTGCATTTATGTCATCTTAAATTAATGACATTATCGACCTATCATAATTTCTTCAAATAAATTTTTTCGGATTATAAAATACATATGAAACCATTAATACACATATTTGCAAGGAAACTCAACTAGTGATATCTTAAAAATAACAATTGGTTCTTCTCTTTATATAACTGCAAATTATACACGATTATATTAAAAATAAAGAAAGGAATATTTTATGAACAAAATTGCAAAATTTCTATGTTTTGTTCCTATAATAGCTTCTCTTTTTTATAGCTCATGAAGCAATAATGAAGACTCTCATCCAAGCGGAAATTTTATAGATTATACCTTTTATGAAGATTATGTGACTTATAAAGACGTAAATATTGGTGGATATTATAAAAAATGTGGATTGATAATTTATGGCTTCCTTCAGATCCCCTTAAAGGAGTTTATCAAGGTATAGATAAGGATTTTGATTTACGTGAACTCTTAGGATATGAGTACTGGTTTTTTATCGTGGATGTCAAACGTGATGATATTCCAGGAAATTATCTTGGCTTTTTTGCAACAGAAGATGAAGAAATGCGATTTTATAGCTTCCAAACTGGTAAAATTTACCCAGAAGGCAAAGAGAATCATTTATTTGGAACAGAACAACCTGAAACCGACTATACACCATATTTAATAATCGGAGTT
Source organism: uncultured Bacillota bacterium (assembly GCA_949284445.1). Classification (GTDB taxonomy): domain Bacteria; phylum Bacillota_I; class Bacilli_A; order RFN20; family CAG-288; genus Enterosoma. The sequence continues at coordinate 113,657 of CASDVP010000005.1, read as the reverse complement.
ATAGGTTCAATTGTATTGATTGGAATCATAATTTCATTAACTTTCGTTATTTTTTTAACTATTTCGATAAACGTCAGACTCCAAATAAAAAATAATTTTAAAATATAAGTCCTAATATTTAATCAATTTTAAATTAACATCATATGTAATAAATAACATCAGATGGTTAAGGTCATCACCGCTTAGTGACATCATCATTGTCGTGAGTATTATGTTTCTTAACAAATTATATTGAATGAATAAACAAAGACTAAACTAAGCTTTATAAATCAATTTTCCTAATCATTTCTAGTTTAATAAGTTCAGAAAATACAAGTTAAAATTCAATTAATCAGTTAAAAGCATTGCATTTCTTCCACAAAAATAAGTCTGATAACGCTTACAATTTTCTTTTTACTTTTTCACTAGAGATTAAAAAAATTCTATGATAATTATATATAGATGTTTTTCTACATTTGGGGAGGTACGGAATGGCTAAAGCTAAACAAAAAACTAAACCCGTTAAAATTGGTTACATTGATTTTTTTAAATTATTTATAAAATCCGTTAGAGAGTATAAAAAACCATCTATTATCGCTATCATTTTCATCACTTTAGAAACGTTATTTGAATGTTTTATTCCATTTGTGATGCAAATGCTACTCAATTTCATCAGTGATCAGAACAAACTCATTCTTGCTAATCAAGAACTGGCGGAAAACTTCATACCGGTAACGATCGGATATGGTGCTGGCTTATTGGTGATGGCTTTCTGTTCATTGCTTTGCGGTATAACAGCTGGTCGTTTTGCTGCAAAAGCATCCGTTGGTTTTGCTACTAATATACGACAGGATCTTTTCTATAAAATACAAAGCTTTTCCTTTAATAATATAGATAAATTTTCCATCTCATCATTAGTGACACGTCAGACCACCGATATCACATATATTCAAATGTGTTATCAAATATTGATCCGTATCACTTTGAGAGCGCCATTGATGTTTATCTTTTCGATCATTTTAGCGAGTGTGATGGCTCCTTCTCTCGCTTGGATCTATGCGATACTGATTCCTTTACTCGCAGTAGCTTTATTTTTGGTTGTCCGTTTTTCATTACCGATTTTTAACCGCGTTTTTGATAAATATGATGCTTTAAATGAATCGGTTGAAGAAAATGTTCACGGTATAAGAGTTGTCAAAACCTATACGAGAGAAGACTTTGAAAAGCAGAAGTTTAAAAAAGCTAGTGAGAATATCAGAGACGATTTCGTCAAAGCGGAGCGCATCCTCGCTTTATCAAATCCGATTTTAACTTTTGCTATGTATGTTTCAATGCTATTCATTGTCACCTTTGGTTCTTATTCCATCTTAATGATCACTGGAAGCAATGTTGAAATCGGACACATTTCGGCACTGATCACTTATGGAGCCCAAATTTTATCATCGCTCATGATGCTTTCGATGGTCTTAGTCATGATTTCGATGTCTACTGCATCGATGAGACGTGTTTATGAAGTATTAGTGGAAGTACCGACTATCAAAAATTGTGATCAACCATTATATGAAGTGCCTAATGGTTCGATCGAATTTAAAAATGTTTCATTTAAATATCGCAAAGATGCTGAAAAATTTGCCTTAGCTAATATCAATTTAAACTTCTATTCTGGTGAGACGATCGGTATCATCGGTGGAACTGGCTCTTCAAAATCAACTTTAGTGAATCTCTTGTCCCGCTTTTACGATACAACAGAAGGCGAGGTCATCGTTGGTGGCCATAACGTAAAAGAATATGATATTAAAACTCTTCGTGAAAATGTCTCCATGGTTTTGCAGAAAAATATCTTATTTTCTGGAACAATTAAGGAAAACTTAAGATGGGGAAATAAGAACGCAACCGATCAAGAAATAATCGAGGCTTGTAAAATTGCACAAGCTGATTCTTTCGTTGAATCATTTCCTAAAAAATACGATACGATGATTCAACAAGGTGGAAGCAATGTCTCTGGTGGACAAAAACAGCGTCTCTGCATCGCTAGAGCCATCCTGAAAAAGCCTAAAATCTTGATCATGGATGATTCGACCTCGGCTGTTGATACCAAGACCGACTCATTGATTCGTGAAGGCTTAAAAACAACATTAAAAGGTACCACCAAAATCATCATCGCTCAGCGTATATCATCTGTCCAAGACGCCGATATTATCCTCGTCATGGAAGATGGACAAATCAATGGAATCGGTACTCATGAACAACTTCTAAAAACTAATGCTATTTATAAAGAAATATTTGATTTACAAAATCGTGTTGGAGGTGATTCAAATGACTGATATCAAGAAAAAACGTCATCCTCTTATCCGAGTGATTTTTGACTATATCAAAATGCATAAACTGGCTTTCATCTTTTCTGTGATCTGTATTTTGTTTGCCGCATTTGGTCACATCGCTGCCCCATTAGTTTTACAAAGAGTCACTAATGCTTTACTCGAATCTCGTTCAGAAGGCGCTATCAATTCTGATGTTTGGAAAGAGATCACCCCTGATTTGATCACCCTCGGTATCTCATATATTATTTCAATCGCTGCTGAGTTTTCATACTCGCAGGTCACCGCTATCGCTGGTCAAAAATATATGGATGATTTAAGAAAGCATCTTTTCAATCACATGGAAGGATTGCCAGTTAAATTCTTCGATACTCACGACAAAGGCGATATCATGAGTATTTATATTAACGATGTCGATACGGTCCGTCAGTTGATCATTCAATCCATGTCAACTATTCTGATCTGTTTTTGCACTTTCCTCTCCGTATTCGTCATCATGCTCTTAACATCGATCTATATGACAATCGTCGTCATATTAGCTGCTGTCATCATGGGCATTGTAATCTTTAAAGTCGGTGGTCATTCTTCTAAGAACTTCGTCGCTCAACAAAAGATGGTCGGTCGTCAAGAAGGTTTTGTCGAAGAGATGATGGTCGGATTAAAAGTCATCAAATCTTTCTGCCACGAAGAAGAATCCAAACAAAGCTTTGATACCATCAACCATGAATTACAAAAAGTCTCTTATTCGGCTAACTCCTATGCGAATATCTTGATGCCTATTTTAGGCAATATCGGCAATGTGCTTTATGTCTGTATCGCTATTTTAGGAACTGTTTTCTTCTTTTATAAGGTTCATGATCCAGCCTTATTACAAGCTGGTAATAGTTGGCTTGCTATCATTGTTAGTTTCTTACCGATGGTAAAACAATTTACTAATGCAACCGCAGAAATCGCTAATCAAATCAACTCTATCGCCTTAGCAATCGGTGGTTCAAGCCGTGTCTTCGCACTCTTAGATGAAGAAAAAGAAGTCGATAATGGATATGTGACTCTAGTCAGAGCAAAATATAACGATAAAGGTGAAATCGTTGAGGTTGATAACGAAAAAGAACAGACTATCTGGGCTTGGAAACATCCTCATAGCGCTGATCATTCAATCTCTTACACTTTATTAAGAGGTGATATTCGTATGTTCGATGTCGACTTTGGGTACACTCCCGATAAAATGGTTCTACACAATATTTCATTGTATGCAAAACCTGGTCAAAAGGTTGCCTTTGTCGGTGCTACAGGTGCTGGTAAAACAACTATCACTAATCTTTTGAATCGCTTTTACGACATCGCCGATGGCAAGATCCGTTATGATGGAATCAACATCAATAAGATCTGTAAAAAAGATTTAAGACGTTCATTAGGTATGGTCTTACAAGACACAAATCTTTTCACTGGAACAATTATGGATAATATCCGTTATGGTAAGCTTGAGGCTACTGATGAAGAATGTATCGCTGCTGCTAAGTTAGCTAATGCGGATTCTTTCATTCAACGATTGCCACATGGATATAACACGATGTTGACAAATGATGGTGCTAATCTGTCTCAAGGTCAAAGACAATTGCTTTCAATAGCCAGAGCAGCCGTCAATAACGCACCAGTTTTGATATTGGATGAAGCTACCTCATCAATCGATACCAGAACTGAGGCTATTGTCACTAAAGGTATGGATAATTTGATGAAAGGCAGAACAGTTTTTGTAATCGCTCACCGCCTTTCTACTATTCAAAACTCTAATGTTATCATCGTTTTAGATCATGGTCGTATCATCGAAAGAGGTGACCACGACGATCTGATCAAAGCAAAAGGCACATATTATCAATTATATACAGGCGCCTTTGAGTTAGAATAAAGCTGTTGAGGTATTTAATCTCACTTTTCTCATATGAATATCTATGATTTTTATGTGACGCTTAAAGACGATCGATTGATTTCATTAGAATCCTTAAAAGGAAAAACATTATTGATCTTTAATTCTTCACCGCTATGCTATTTGAGCGATTATTATATCGATATTCAAGATGCATATCACTCACTACATCATCTCGGCTTAGAAGTGATCGATTTTCCTAGTGATACATTTACTGACTTGAGCAGTTACAAGGACTCTGAATTCAATGCGGAGATAGATAAAAGATATAAAACTTCATTTATCAGAACCAAACGTATCTCTCTTCACGACATGAATAAAGAACCGTTATTTGCCTATTTAGAAATGAATACCAAATTTCAAGGCTTTGATAAACTAAACGCATTTACACCTACTCTCACCAGTATCGTTAAGAAAAATGATCCTTTTTATCTGAAAAACTCTAAAATCAAATGGAATTTCACCTTTTTCATCATAGATAAATACGGAAATATTGTGAAAAGATATGAGCCTACCACCCCATTCAGCCGAATAATCAGAACGATAAATCGAATTCTTTGACAGATATTATTGTTTTATTCGTATATTTAACTTAAAATTATCTCGTTTGTAAGGAGGCTATGATGAATATTGGTATTGTTTCCTTAGGTTGTGCTAAGAATCAAGTTGATTTAGAGGAGATTTTAGCATATTTAAAAATAAATGGTTTTGAAACCGTTTCAGATCCTCATTTAGCTGATATCATTCTGGTCAACACCTGTGGCTTTATCGATGCTGCAAAAAAAGAATCCATCGATGCCATTTTAGAGATGGTCGAATATCACAAACCAGTTGTCGTCACCGGTTGCTTAGCTACAAGATATCTTGAGGAACTAAAAAAGGAGATTCCTGAAGTCAGCTTATGGATACCATTAGAAGATTATCATCGCTTCGGTGAAGTTTTCTCAACAATTTTAAAAGGAAAAAAACTGACTGGAAAGATCAATCCTACTAAACGAAGTTTCATCTCACCAAAAAGACAAGCTTATTTAAGAATCTCAGATGGATGCAATAATTTTTGCACTTTCTGTGCGATTCCCTATATCCGAGGAAGATTTAAATCGGTTCCGTTTGAAGTCTTAAAAAAAGAACTAGATATTTTTGATAAAGAAGGTATCCGCTCGTTAACTGTCATATCTCAAGATACATCTATGTATGGTCGTGATATCAATCATTCACTTGTCGATTTGGTTAAAGAAATAATTAAGCATCCCAATTTTGATTTCGTAAAATTGATGTATTTATATCCTGATGAAGTCACTGATGAATTGATCGATTTATATAATAAAGAAAACATCACTCCATATTTTGATCTACCTGTTCAACACTTCTCGGATAAGATCCTCAAACACATGGGAAGAAGAGGAACTGAAAAAGATATCATCGATTTGATCACTAAGTTTAGAAAGAGAGTTCCAAATGCAGTTTTAAGAACAACAATAATGGTCGGTTTTCCATCAGAAACCGATGAGGATTTTGCGGAAGTATTAAAACAGATTGAAAAGATTAAATTTTATCACTTAGGTTGTTTTATGTATTCTCCTGAAGAGGGAACACCTGGGGCTAAATTTCCTGACCAAATCCCACAAAAGATCAAACGTGCTAGGTATAATGCCGTCATGAAATTACAGAAAAAGATCTCTTATCAATTAAATAAACAGCGCATCGGACAAGAGTTTAAGTGCTTGATCACTGATTATGATCCAGCAACTTTAACTTATGGTTGCATCAATAATCTTTATGCTAGCGATGATATTGATGGTCAGATGAGATTATATTCTAAGGTTCCGTTAAAAGAAGGAGATTTAGTCATGGCAAAAGTTGTCAATGCTTTTGTCTATGATTTAGAAGGTGAAGTCACTGAAATCTTACGTTCTTAATCTTTGTTTATTATGCTTTTTGGTAAATATTTAAATAAGTATTACAAAAAATACTGGTATCTTTTTTTATACATCATCGTCGCTGATACGATAGTCGATCTAGTTCAACTTCTCGTTCCTAAAATTATCGGTGAAGTCGTAAATAAATTGACACCAGATAAAATCACCAATCAGATTTCATTTATCATGTATTCGACTTCTGATATCGCATTTTATGAGACTGATTTTTTTAAGTTAGTCATCTCCATACTGATCATAACGGTGATCATTGTGTTAGGTAGAATGAGTTGGCGATATGCTTCAGCACATATCGGAGCATATATTGAATGCGATTTAAGAAAAGAGATGTTTGTCCATATTCAAACTCTTTCCATAACTTATTTCAAAAATAAAAAAGTCGGTGGTCTACTATCATATTTCACCAATGATTTACAAACTATCAAAATGGTCTTTTCAGATGGTCTCATCTTTTTAGTCGACCTATTGGTCTTAGGCTGCACTGCTTTCATTTATATGTTTTTGATGAGTTGGCAAATCACTTTGATCTCAGCGATACCGCTCTTATTTTTTATCGTTTTCGGTGCTGTCGTCGGAAAATTTGAAAGTCAAAAGTTTAAGATTTCCTCGGATGCATTTGAAGACTTATCCGATTATACCGAAGAAAGTTTACAAGGCTTTCAAGTGATAAAAGCTTTTATCAAAGAAAAAGAGAAAAGCTATCATTTTAGACATCTCAGCTTAAAAGCCAAAGATACTTCTATCAATTATCTACGTTATTCTTCGCTCATCGATTTAGGTATCAACACTTTTATCACCATCTTCTTCGGCTTGATGATTTCCATGGCGGCTTTTTCAATCATCAATACCGGTTTCTTCCCTACTGATAATATCAAACAATCGGGTGATCTCATCACGTATGCCGGATATTATGATGCATTGATCTGGCCGATGTTTGCTGGTGGAATGCTGATCGACTATATATCAAGAGGGCGAGGAGCTTATAAAAGAATTTCAGAAATATTTGATGTTCAACAAGATGTTAAAGATAAAAAGGATGCTATTTTACGAGATGATTTGATAGGAAAAGTCCAGTTTAAAGATCTGTCTTTCAAATATCCAGATGGTTCGATCAATGCATTAAACAATATCAGTTTCACGGCTTTTCCTGGTCAAACAATCGGAATTATCGGCCGTACTGGAGAAGGCAAATCCACGTTGGTTAACCTGATGCTGAAGCTTTATAATGTCCCCGAAAAAACTTTATTTATCGATGATATAGATATAAATGATTGGCGTAAAGAAGATCTGAGAAAACATATCGGGATTGTTTCACAAAACGCATTTCTGTTTTCTGGTCCATTAAAATATTCGATCGCTTTCTCAGAAGATGAACCAGATCGATGTGATATAAATAAAGTTAAGGAAGCGGCTAAATTCGCTTGTATTGATAAAGACATAGAAGGCTTTTCAGATGGTTATGATACTTTTGTTAAAGAAAAAGGTTCTTCTTTGTCTGGTGGTCAGAGACAAAGAATCTCTATAGCTCGGGCTATTTATAAAAATCCTTCTATTTTAATTTTAGATGATTCTCTTTCGGCTGTTGATGCTGATACTGAAAAACGCATCTTAAAAAACATCAAAGCATTTAGAAACAAACTGACAACCTTTATCATCGCTCACCGCATTTCTGCGATTGAGGATGCAGATTTGATTTTAGTCATGGATAAAGGTGAAATCATCGCTCAAGGTAAACATGCTGAACTTCTTAAAAATTGTCAGCTTTATCATGACATCGTTCAACTTCAAGAGCTTGAGAAGGAGGTGAATAATGTCTAATTTTCAAGAAGAATTAGAAACCAAACAATATTCACTGAAAGATTTCACTATTCTCAAGAGATTTTCAGGTTATTTTAGCCCGTATAAAAAACGTTTCATAATCGTTTTACTCGCTTCACTTTTAACTACTTTCCTTTTTAATTTAGAACCGCTGATCATGCGCTTTTTATTAAACGCTATCGATAATCCTGAACAAGAAAATCTTTCATCATTGATCATCTTGTTAGTTCTAGGCGATGCTTTAACGATGCTCGTTTCTGCTATCTCAACTTATTTTTTGAACTTAGAACTAAAAAAACTTGGTCAACAGATCGTCAATGATATCCGAAATAAATTGTTCGACCACGTCTTATCTTTATCTCAAGGGCAATTAAAATCTATTCCGATTGGTTCTTACGTCACTCGTATCACTAATGATACTCAAAATATATCTACTTTCTTTTCCGATGTTTTACCACAGTTTTTAAAAGCGATAATCACTCTTATCACTATCATCATAGTTTCTATCTCTTCTGTCGGTCTATATGGTTTGATCTTCCTCGCTTATTTTCCAGTCGTATTTTTATTCTCCTATTTCTTTAGGAAAAAAGCTAAGATTTATTACCGAGGTGAAAAGAAAGCGATCTCGAAAATGAATGCATTTTTATCCGAGTCATTTTCAGGAGTCAAATTGATACAAACTTATGGAAAAGAAGAGAGAAAAGTCAAAGAATTTGATAAAGCCAATGAAGAGATCAAACGCACTTATTTAAAGAGTCAAAACCTTTTTGCAATATTCTATCCATTGATGTATTTGTTACAGATGAGCTGTGTTTTAATCATCATCGCCTTTGGCGTGCCTTCTTTATATAATTCCACCATGTTGGTCGGTGATTTTAATCTATTATATTCATATTCCACTCAATTCTTTTCACCGATACAAACGATCACTCAACTGTTAAATCAGTTCCAATCTATTTTGTCTTCGGCTGAAAGAACTGAAGGAATCTTAGAGATCGCGCCTGAAATCACCGATGATAAGGAAACGATCGACGTTCCGACATTCAAAGGCAAAATAGAATTTAAACATGTTTATTTCGCCTATGAAGGTGATGATTACGTTCTAAAAGATGTTTCATTTGTCATCTTACCAGGCCAAACTGCTGCTTTTGTCGGAGCAACTGGTGCTGGTAAATCAACTATCATCTCATTGATCTCGCGTGTCTATGATGCTAACAAAGGTGAAATCTTAATCGATGATATCGATATTAAAAAATATTCACTCGAATGTCTGAGAAGAAACATTGGTATCATGCTTCAGGACGTCTTCCTATTTTCAGGTACAATCAGTTCTAATATATCTTTAGAAGCGAAAGATATCACTAAAGATGAAGTGATTTCTGCTGCTAAATATGTTGGTGCTGACAAGTTTATTGAAAGGCTTCCTAAACAGTATGATGAACTTGTCACTGAAAGAGGTGAAAATTTCTCAGCTGGTCAACGCCAATTGATCTCATTTGCACGAACTTTGATCTATCACCCATCGCTTATATTATTAGATGAAGCTACTGCCAATATCGACACTGAGACTGAGAGCTTAATCCAATCTAACCTCATCAAAATGCGGGAGATCGGCACAATGATCATCGTCGCTCATCGTCTATCAACTATCAAGCATGCCGATATCATATTTGTCGTCAATAAAGGTGAAATTATCGAGCGCGGAAATCATCAAGATTTGCTAAAATTAAAGGGTGCTTATTATAATTTATATAGATTACAAAACATGGCTAAAAAAGTCGGACAACTCGTGGAGAAGAACATATGAAAAAGCAAGTGTATTTATATGATACTTATGAGAAAAAGGTCAAAGAATTCAAACCGTTGAGAGATGATGAAGTCGATATTTATTATTGCGGTCCTACTGTTTACAATTACGTGCATCTAGGCAATTTTAGACCGACCATCACTTTTGATTTGCTGACAAGATTCCTTACGGAAATCGGTTATGAAGTCAAGTGTGTTTCTAACTATACTGATATCGATGACAAAATCATCAAAGAAGCGCAAAAAGAACATAAAACTGAAAAAGAATTATCAAGTTTCTATATCAAGGCTTATGAGGATTGCTTAAATAAACTAAACATTCTACCTCTATATGATCATCCTAAAGCCAGCGAATATATCGACAAAATGGCTAATTTCATCCAACAGATGCTTGATAATGATACCGCCTATAGAACTAAAGATGATATATATTTTCGCGTGTCTAAAATTAAAAATTATGGCACCTTATCAAATCAAAATATTGATGATTTAGAAGCTGGTAAACGCATCGATGTCAATTCTCAGAAAGAAAACTCCTTAGATTTTGCTTTATGGAAATTAACTGATGATGACGGTATCAAATTCGATACGATTTTAGGACGTGGAAGACCGGGTTGGCATACCGAATGTGTAGTCATGGTCAACAATGTTTTTCATCAACCTTTGATCGATATTCACGGCGGTGGTTTTGATTTAAAATTCCCGCATCATGAAAATGAAATAGCACAATCCGAAGCTATCAATCATACACGACTTGCAAATTATTGGATGCATGTGGGCTTTTTACTGACTAATGGTGTCAAAATGTCAAAATCATTAGGTAATTCAATCTTAGCAAAAGATGTTTTAAACAGATTCTCTGGAAATGCTGTCAGATTGTTCTTCTTATCCACTCATTACCGAGCACCTATCAATTACACAGAAGAAAATTTACAGGCTGCTGAAAAACAATTTAACCGATATTATCAAACATTAAATAAAGCCATCCATCAATTAGACTTACATAATCTCACATGCGAAGGACTTAGAAGCGAATACTATGAGGAATTTATGGATGCTTTAGCACATGACTTAAATGTTTCTAACGCGATAGCAGTCATTGATAGACTGACCAAAGAATTAAATGGTCTTATGATGAAAAAAGATAAAGATTACGATCAAATCTCTTCGCTCACTTTCACATATCAGAAATTATTAACAATCTTAGGCTTCAAACTAGAAATAAAACATCTGACGGATGAAGATAAACGAATCTATAATCTGTATCAGGAAGCAAGAGAAAAGAAAGATTATGAGACCAGTGATAAATACCGTTCTCATATCCTAGAATTAGGTATCTTATAAATAAAATTGTATCTGGCGGTCAGGTCAGATACAATTTTTTAATTTTTATAATATATCGTTGAAGACAACAGTTTCAGTGCGGTCAGGTCCGAGAGATAATATCGAAATACGCGCGTGTAATGTATCAGATATAAAGTTCAAATACTCTTGTGCTTCAATAGGTAAATCTGTAAATTTCTTTATTTTAGTTTTATCAAAACTTGGTATGGTTTTAAACTCTTTATAAATTGGTTTGCATCTGGCATAATCACTTGCAGAAGCAGGTAAATTTTTAATAGTTTTACCGTCTAATTCATAAGCAACACAGATTTTTAAGTCAGAAACATTTTCCAAGACATCAAATAATGTGATAGCTAAATCAGTGACGCCGGTAATCCTGCAAGTATATCCGACTAAGACTAAGTCGAGATAACCGACACGACGTGGGCGCTTAGTGACAACACCATATTCATGCCCTTTTTCACGAATGGTATCTCCCCATTCATTATGTTGTTCAGAAGGCATCGGTCCCTCTCCAACCCTCGTCATATATGATTTCATAATGGCGATGACACGATTGATTTTTTGCGGCGCGATACCAGTGTTTAAAGGAATAGAAATAGAAGTAGGTGATGAAGAAGTCACAAACGGATATGTACCATGGTCTAAATCTAATAAAGAGCCTTGTGCACCTTCAAACACAATTTTCTTACCGCAATCGATAGCGTCATTAAGATATACAGATGTATCTGTGATATAAGGCTTTAATTTTTCAGCAACTTCAAGTAATGAATGATATAAATCATCTAATACGATCGGGTCTTTTCCTAACGCGATGAGTTCTTTGTTCTTAACTGGCAAAACAGTTTTTAATCTGCTCAAAAGGTATTCTTTATCTAATAAATCACCGACTCTGATACCTAATCTCAAGGCTTTATCAGAATAACATGGACCGATTCCGCGATGGGTAGTTCCGATCTTATTGTCGCCAAGATTATTTTCAATAGCTTCATCTAAGGCGATATGATAAGGCAAAATCAAGTGAGCACGATCCGAAATCAGTAGTTTTAAATCAGATTCATGTCCGTGGAAATTCTCATCTATTTCGTCTAACAAAGCAAAAGGATTGACCACTACGCCATTAGCGATCACATTAGTAACACCAGGAACAAAACAACCGGATGGCAAGCTTCTAAGAGCGTGTTTGATACCATTAACTTCAACGGTATGCCCGGCATTATTACCGCCTTGATAACGGCAAACGATATCAGCTCTATTAGCGATATAATCAGTTATTTTACCTTTGCCTTCATCACCGAATTGACTGCCTTCAATAGATACCGTGTTATACATTTTAGAACTTTCCTTTCAACAAAATATTATCAGCAATATAGACACCGGAAGCACCAGCTTGGGCTAATCCACGAGTTATACCAGCACCATCACCACCGCAATATAAATTGGCTTTCTGTTTACACTCTAATTTTTCATCTAAGCAAGGTCGAGCTGAATAGAACTTAGCTTCAACACCATATAACAAAGTGTGTTCATTAGCTAAGCCTGGGGTAACATTATTCAGTGCTTCGATCATATCGATGATAGAGGCAAGAGTCTTATATGGTAAGCAAAGACCTAAGTCACCTGGCACAGCTTCTTTTAAAGTAGGCCTGATAAAGCCTTTTTTGATCCTTTCAGGTGTGCTTCTTCTACCGCGTTTTAAATCACCATATTTTTGAACGATGACTGAACCACATGCCAAACGATTAGCAAGCGAGGCAACATCCTTAGCAAACTGATTAGGATCTGAAAACGGCTCTGAGAATTTATGTGAAACTAATAAAGCAAAATTGGTGTTTTGGCTTTCTAATTTCGGATCGCGATAGGAATGACCGTTCGCTAAAATGACACCGTCATCATTTTCGATGACGACATGACCAGATGGATTAGAACAAAATGTTCTGACGATGGTCCCTTGATTAGAATTATAAATGAACTTACCCTCATATAAATATTTGTTGATATCTTGCATGATAACATCTGAGGTTTCAACTCTGACACCGATATCAACACGATTATTCACAAAATCAATCCCGTGACTAGAAAGCATCTTACGAAGTGTAGTAGATCCTTCTCTTCCGATACCCATAACCACGTATGAAGAAGAAATCTCTTCACCATTCTTTAATTTTACACCGACGATTTTATCGTCTTTTTCAATCAGATCAACAACCGGTTGACCAAAGCAAAATTCAACGCCTCTCTCAGCTAGATCATTTCTGATTCTTTGTAAAATCTTCACGTTCTCATCAGTACCGATATGTCTGACTCGAGCGCGTAAAAGCATCAAACCAGAACCGATAGCTTTTTGTTCAATCTTTCTCACTTCATCAGTATATGGGTCAGTGATGACATCAGTAGCACCGAATTGTAAGTTCACAGCATCACAATAATTGATCAATTCTAAAACCTTTTCATCGGAAATGTAATCATTGAGCCAACCACCAAATTGAGTAGTGATATTAAATTTACCATCTGAAAAAGCACCTGCTCCACCAAAGCCGCAAGTCATAGAACAAGCTGGTAAACAAAATTGTCCATCTTTATTCTTAGGACAGCTATTGAGCTGATGCAATAAAACAGGACAAGTCCTTTTAGAAATGTCCTTACCGCGATCGAGCATTAATATTTTAATATTAGGTTGTTTTTCTAGCAGACGATAAGCACACATATATCCGCAAGGACCACAACCGACAATCACAACATCATAATTCATTTTTTGGTTCCCAATTAAAAATTATAATTAACTCTTAAAAATATTTAAAGAATTATTTATGTGAAAATAGTTTCATAAAGTCAAAAAGAAAATGATAAATACGTTATATAAAAAATAAATGTTATACTTTATAATTAATAAAAAATTTACAGAGGTTATAACTATGTATGATTATTTAGTTGTCGGAAGTGGATTATATGGTGCAAGTTTTGCTAGACAAGCTGCTGATAAAGGCTTAAAAGTTCTTGTTATCGAAAAGAATAATGTTATCGGTGGTTCGATCAGAACAGAAAGAAAAGATGATATCGATATTCATCTCTATGGTGCTCACATTTTTCATACATCTGATAAAGAAGTCTATGATTTTTTTACAAAGTTTTGTCATTTAAACAATTTTATAAATGAACCATTAGCTAATTATAAAGGAAAGTTGTATCATCTACCGTTCAATATGAACACCTTTTATGCTCTTTGGGGTACAAAAACACCTGCCGAAGCTAAAGCGATGATTGAAAAGCAAAAGAAAGAAGCAAACATCAAAACCATCACTAATTTGGAAGAACAAGCTATTTCATTAGTAGGAAAAGATGTCTACGAGATATTAGTGAAAGGTTATACTGAAAAACAATGGGGCAGAAGTTGTAAAGAACTAGATCCTTCTATCATTCGTAGACTCCCTTGCCGCTTTGTCTATAACAATAATTATTTCAATGATTTTTATCAAGGCATTCCAGTTGAAGGCTACACTCATGTGATCGAAAAAATGTTAGAAAACATCGAAGTTAAAACTGGAATTGATTTCATCAAGAACCGTGATAGCCTAAAAGGTATCGCTAAGCGCATCATTTACACTGGACCTATCGATGAATATTTTGACTTTAAATTAGGGGAATTGAGCTATCGTACACTCCGTTTTGAAACGGAGCGCCTTGAACAAGAAGACTATCAAGGAAACGCAGTTATCAATTATACTGAAAGAGAAATTCCGTTCACTCGTATAATCGAACATAAACATTTCACTGATGCTACCTCACCAGTCACTTATATCACAAGGGAATATCCTAAAGAATTTGTTAAAGGAGATAGACCTTACTATCCTATCAATGATGAACGAAATTCAAATCTGTACAAATCATATTTAGAACTCGCAAAAGAAGAGAAAAATACTTATTTCTGCGGTAGATTAGGTCAATATAAATATTTTGATATGGACGATACTATTCGTGCGAGCTTAGATTTATTCAAAAAGTTAGAAAACTAAATCTTATGTTCGTCTCCTAAAAGACTTTCCCAAGCTTTAATATCTTTTATCGATGGGACGAAGACATAAGGCACATTTCGGAATAAGCCATAGTAATCAAAACCAAACCCGACGATGTATCTTTGTTCATCGGTTGTTAAACCTGTGAAATCAGCAAGCTCATCATACTGCATTTTGAGATTATTTCTTTTTATCAGAATACAGACATATAAATTACGCGGTTTATATTTTTTCTTGATGTATTCTTTTAAGAAGTGCATCGTGACACCAGTGTCAATGATATCTTCAACCAGATAAACATCTTTGCCTTTTAAATCATGATCGGGACCTTTTTCAACTTTTACTTCACCAGTTGAAGCAGTTCCATCATATGACGAGACTTTGACCGTATCTAATTGTATCGGACTAGTGATATGTTTGACTAACTCATACATAAAAGGAAGAGCTCCATTCATAATACCGACAATGATCGGGACATCATTATGATTTTCAGCGATCTTCTGATCGATTTCCTTACCAAGACGATGACAGATTCTGACGATCTCATCTTCAGAAAGTATTAATTTTTCCATGAATAAGCCCTCCATGTATGTTTAAATTATAAAATATCTGATGATAAAAAACGTAAAAATATTCAGAAAAAATAATTTTGAAAAAAACTCTTGCACTTTATCACTCCATTTGAGATAATAATTGAGCGCTTTAAAACGCATGTGGATCTATAGTGTAGCGGTTTATCACGTCTCCCTGTCACGGAGAAGACCACGGGTTCGAATCCCGTTAGATCCGCCATTCTTGCAGACGTAGTTCAGTGGTAGAACACGACCTTGCCAAGGTCGTTATGCGGGTTCGATTCCCGTCGTCTGCTTATTTTTTTTGCCTTCTTTTCTAAAGAATGTTGCAATTAGAAGGCTCTTGTTCTATTTTATTATAGCAACATTTGTGTTTTGGGGCTGTAGCTCATCTGGAAGAGCATCTGCTTTGCAAGCAGAGGGTAGCGAGTTCGATTCTCGTCAGCTCCACATTATCGTAAATTCTGCCTGAAGCCTTTATAGCTATCAGGTTTTTCTTTTTATACTGTCAATAAGTGTTTTTGATAATCCCTTCTTGTACTAGTAAACGAAATCACGGATTTTTAATAAAGCCCATCACAAAAAAAGGTCTCACAATTACGAAACAATATTAACACTATTATTCTCTACTGAATTTAATAAGGATTAACAGTGATTTTTTTCTATAGGAACTGATCAAAATGCGTCTCAAACAATACTCCATATTTAGCAAGCACTTATGTTTTGCTATGACTAAAGAAAAAATAGCGAAGATTTTAAAACAAGTTGCCTAATGAATATTAGCGTTCAGCCATCCTCTTCTTATCATTCGTTTCTTTACACAGACGATTTCTTAATTTCTTTTTTATATGATAAGAAAATATTTAATATTCAATTTAGTGTTACAAACTGAAAATAATTTTAACTTTGTAACACATTTTTAAATATTATTTAGTGAACCAGCCGTAGTAGTAAAAATATGTGGAATAACATTTATTTTATGCATTTTTAAGAGCTTGATATTGTATAATAAATAAAGGAGGCAAATTTAATGAAAAAATGGTTCAACAGTTGTAGCCGCTTAGTCCAAGTGATTCTTTTGATTATTCCTGTAGTCAACTGGATAGTTGAAATTTTAGTCAGAGCTGATGATTTTATCTCTGACAAAAAAATGTCTAGCCTTCTTTTCCTTATCATCTTTATCTTAGGCGGCTGGTTCTTAGGCTATGTCGATTTAGTTTGGGTCTTACTATTCAATCATCTCATCGGTGCCAAGTAAAAAAAGCTAGCTCGAAAGCTAGCTTTTTTCTTTATCTTCATCGGCTCTGATAGGGCGACCATTTTCATCATAATTTTTACTCGTATCTTTGTTCGGATCCTTTAGAATCAGTGCTCTTATTTTATAAATAAAACGACTGTTTCTTTCCTTTTTTATTTTCTTTTTAGTCTCATAAGATTCTTTTATTTCTTCAGGGATCAAAGCATTGAATTTTTCTTTTGAAAGTTTCAAGTGATTCTTTAAAGACTCTCTTAGTTTTTCATATCCGACAACAGTTTGAACTTTTTTAGCGAAGCTGGTGATTTTAGAAAAGACATTTAAAGAGATGATCAAATCTATAAGGAAAATACCATATACGATACCGAGAGCAAAAACTACCAGATAATGACTTGTAGCATTTCCGATATCACCTTCAAACATGAAATTGAATACTATTGCATAAAGCCGATAGATAAAAGGATTTATAGCATAATAGTAAACGATCGAAATGACGAACCAGAAAAATGAAAACAAAGGACAGATAACTCCAAGAATATTTCCTTTCATGTTGGAATAATCCCATAATCTGACTTTAAAACCTTTTACAAAAATCAAACCAGCGATGAACTCTAAAGCCACTAAGCTGATAGCGACGATGATGATCGGGACTAGATCATAAACTGTCGGTCCTGACATATACTGATTTTCATAAAGATTTCCTAACGGATTATAAAAAACAAAATCACTAGGTAAATAAGTGATCAACAGATAATTGATGGTGCTCATCAAAACAAGGCCAAAACCATATAGAGGTAGCCAAGGTCCTTTCATAAATCCCGGATTCACAAAGCGATGCGCAGTGAATATCCGTCTGAATAAAACTTCTAAGGCGTAACCTAAAACACAACCAAAAATAAACATCAAAAGATAAGTTATCAAGACTTTACCAGCGGTTATATTGATATTTGAATCAAGAAACAAGCATGTATTACACATTTGTATTATTTTAGCATATAATTTTTAACGTCGAAAACACAAAGAGGTGAAAAATGGCAAACGAAAGAATCATTTTTTTAGGAACTCCTGAAATATCTGCCAAACTCTTAGAAGGTTTGATCAAAAATAATTTTAATATCGTCGGTGTCGTGACTAAAGAAGACAAAATTCGAGGACGCGGTAATAAAATAGAGCCATCACCTGTTGCTCTTGTCGCAGATAAATATCATATTCCAGTTCATAAACCTCATCGATTAAATACAGATTATCAATTTATCGAAGATCTGAAACCGGATCTGCTTTTGACTTTTGCATATGGTCAAATCATCAAAGAAGACATTCTCACACTAAGCCGTTATAAACCTTTGAATTTACATGCTTCGATCCTACCTAAATATCGCGGAGCTGCTCCTATTCAATACGCTTTAAAAAACGGTGATGATATCACTGGCGTATCATTGATGGAAATGGTCAAAGAGATGGATGCTGGTGATGTCTATGCGATTGAATATATACCGATTTTTATGACTGATAACTACACTTCTTTATCACAAAAAGTTGCTGATGCGGCACTTTTCTTAGCGGTGAATAAGCTCCCTGAATATTTTAAAGGAAACTTAAAACCTACTAAACAGAATGAGAAAAAAGTCACTTTCTCACCATCGATAAAGAAAGAGGAAGAGCATTTGAATTTAAATGCCTCACCGATAGATTTTATTAATCAAGTCAGATCATTATCTTATAAACCAGGCGGATATTTATTTCTGAATGATGAAATATTAAAAATATATCAAGCTGAATATTATTCAGATAAAGTTGAATCAGAAGTAGGAAAAATAGTCTTAGCAAAGAAGAAGAAGATCATCTTGCAATTGTCTAAAGGTCAAGTCAATCTTCTCGAGCTTCAAAAACCAGGTAAAAAAATGATGGATTCTAATAATTTCAATAATGGAAATAAGATAGAGGGAATAATATTAAAATGACAAAAACTAACGCGATGCGTATTTTAGATAAGACTGATATCGCATATAAAGTACATGATTATCAAAAATCTGGTGCGGTGAGCGCACTAGAAGTCGCAAGTTCTCTACAAGAAAACATCGATCAAGTATTCAAAACTTTAGTGACAGTTGGAAAGAGTAAAAACCACTATGTATTTGTGATTCCTGCTTCTAAAGAACTCAACTTAAAGAAAGCCGCTCAATGCGCAGATGAAAAAAATATTGAAATGATACATCAAAAAGAGCTTCTACCACTGACTGGTTATATCCATGGCGGTTGTTCACCTATCGGAATGAAAAAAAGCTTTTCCACCTTTATAGATATCAGTGCTTTAAACTATCAGACTATCTTTATTTCAGGCGGTAAAATCGGATTACAAATCGAAATAAATCCAAAAGATTTACAAAAAGTCTGCGATTGTGAATTTGTTGATCTAGTTTAAAAAATGTCACCCGACTGGGTGACACTTTTTATTAGTAAGAAGCTTTATTAATAGAGCCGAAGACTTCCATTCTTTCTTTGACTTTTGCCTTGATAGCTTCATATCCAGGTTTTAATAATTTACGAGGATCAAATCCTTTTTTATCTGGATCTGGTGCTGCTTTTCCAGCTAAGCAATATTCAACAGTAGCAGCTGCAAATACTAATTGACAGTCAGTGTTGACATTGACTTTAGAAACACCATTGATGATGGCTTTTCTGATCTGATCATCTGGAATACCAGTTCCGCCGTGTAAAACAAGAGGAATGTGATCAGTCGCTTGATGAATCTTTTCTAAAGCATCAAAATGTAATCCTTTCCAATTTTTTGGATAGATACCATGAATATTTCCGATGCCAGCAGCTAAGAAATCAACACCTAAATTTGCAATTTTACGGCATTCTTCAGGATCAGCGATCTCACCATCAGCAGTGACACCATCTTCGGTACCACCGATAGCACCAACCTCTGCTTCAATAGAAAGTCCTTTATCATGAGCGAGATTGACTAATTCACTAGTCTTTTTGATGTTCTCATCAAAATCGAGATGAGATCCATCGAACATGATAGAGGTGAAACCAGCAGCGATGCAGGCTTTAGCACCTTCATAAGTGCCATGATCGAGATGTAAAACGACAGGAACAGTGATTCCGAGACTTTCATCCATGGCTTTGACCATGCTGGCGACTGTCTTAAATCCAGTCATATATTTAGCAGCGCCTTCAGAAACACCGAGTATGACTGGTGAATTTAATTCTTGAGCTGTTGTTAAGATAGCTTTTGTCCATTCAAGATTATTGATGTTGAATTGACCGACAGCATAATGTCCATCACGAGCAGCTTTAAGCATTCTTGTAGCATTAACAAGCATTTGTATACCCTCCTTAAGGTTAAGCAATATTATTGTAGAATTATTTCCTAATATATTAAAGATTTTTTTTCGATTGACAGCTTGAAAATAACTAGGACAACACTTTTTCAAAAATAAACAATGCCATTTTAAATAGCCTTATTTTAAGCCGATATGGCCTTTTTACTTTGAACAAACAGAGTTTGATGTGAACAAGTAAGGGCCTTCCATAAAGAAATTTTAAAAAAACAGTTAAACTCAATACTAAAAGTGGTAAAATACCTTCGAAGAAATGGGTATAGTGAGCTTGTATATGGTAGCTCTGTATCTAACTCCGACCTTATAGGAGACTATCCATTTAATCCAAAACCGCTAGAGAAACACCAACGGATTAAATGGGCTCATACTTATCGATAGAGCCCATTTTTTCAAAAAAATTCATACAAAAAGGGGGAAATAAAGCGTATGAAGAAAAAGTCTATTAATTTCTTAGCTCTTACTCTTTCAGTCTTAACTCTTGCCTCTTGCGGTGGAACTGGCGTCGGTGAATTAGAATTTTTTGAAAATGATGAAATCGACATCGGTACTGTCAGAACTGTTGAATCTGGTAAGCTCAGTGCTTATTCTGAAAGCAATCCTTTAAGAATCGCTCTTGTTACTGATTCTGGTACATTAGATGATCACAGCTTCAACCAATCTGCTTGGGAAGGTGTCAATGCTTTTGCTACTACTAATGGCGCCGGCACAATAGGTAGCAATAATATGGTTGAAACTGGAACAATTCAAACTCATTATTACCAACCTGCCGAAAACAACTATGATACTCAAGGTAGATTAGCTGCTATGAGAACTGCGGTTGAATGGGGTGCAAAGATCATCGCATTACCTGGTTATTTATTCCAACCTGCCATTAAATTAGCTATTGAAGAGGATGCTTTTGATAATGTTGCTCTCTTAGCTTTGGATTGTGTCGCTGAAGATTCAGATAATAATAATGCTGCTTTTGAATTCTCTGATAACGTTACTTCTGTTATTTATAGAGAAGAGCAATCTGGCTTCTTAGCTGGTTATGCTGCTGTTAAAGAAGGATATAGAAAGCTTGGTTTCTGCGGTGGTATGGCTGTTCCTGCCGTCGTCAGATATGGTTCTGGTTATGTTCAAGGCGCAGAATACGCTGCTACACAATTAGGCTTAGAAGATGAATCCATTGAAATGCACTATTTCTATGCTGGACAATTTGCTGCTACTCCACGTGCTACTGAATTATGCACAACTTGGTATAATAGCGGTACTGAAGTCATCTTCGGATGTGGTGGTGCTGTTTATCAATCAGTCGTTGCTGGTAGTGTTGCTGCCGGTGGAAAGCCTTGGATTGGTGTCGATGTCAACCAACATGCTGATACTACAATCGGTGGTGCAGAAGAAGATTGCATCACTTCAGCAATGAAAAACTTAAAAGAGACTACCGAAGTCTTATTAGCTTCTTATGTTAACAATAATATGACTTGGCCTGATGCATTAAAAGCAAAGGTTGTCACTGTTGGTGCTAAATCTAACAATTGCGTCTTACCCACTCCTGAAACTACTGGTGATGATGACTGCTGGGGATTCAAAAACTTCAAGCAAGAAGATTATGATTCTTTATTAGCTGACATCAAAGCTGGCAAAATTAAGATCAATTCCAATTCTGATAGTGCAAATTTAGTTGGTAATAACTTTGGCGCTACCAAAGTTAAAGTCAACTATATTGCTAACGAATAATCTATCTGTTTAATATTCATTGAGGCAGAGGTATCCTCTGCCTCATTTTATAAAAAAGGAGTCAAGTCATGAGCGAACCAATAGCAGTCGAATTAAGACATATTACTAAATCTTTCCCTGGTATCAAAGCTAATGATGATATCTCTTTGACCTTAAGACAAGGTGAGATACATGCGCTCTTAGGTGAAAATGGTGCAGGCAAATCCACTTTAATGTCTATTTTATTTGGTCTTTATACTCCTGATGAAGGCGAAATTTTTGTCAAAGGTCAAAAAGTTAATATCAAAAATCCTAATGAAGCTACTGCGTTAGGAATCGGTATGGTACATCAGCATTTCAAATTAGTCGGATGCTATACTGCATTGCAAAACATTATTCTAGGTTATGAACCAACAACTAAATTATTTGGCTTTTTAAAGCCTAAGCAGGTTCGCAAGTCACTTGAAGAGCTTTGTGAAAAATATCATTTTGATATCGATCTAGATAAAAAAATCGATGATATGGCTGTCGGTGAACAACAAAAAGTCGAAATCTTAAAAATGTTGTATCGTCAAAACAATATTTTGATTTTTGATGAACCGACTGCTGTCTTAACACCACAAGAAATTGATTCTTTGATGTTATCTTTCAAAGAGCTCGTTAAACAAGGTAAATCTATTTTATTCATTTCACATAAATTGAATGAGATACTTGCTGTCGCCGATCGTGTCACAATTTTAAGAAAAGGTCGTGTTATACCTATAATAAGAAATGAGATTGCATATGATGCGATTGATGTAAAAGACACTAACGCTCAAGAATTGTCTAAATTGATGGTTGGTAGAGATGTTCAATTGACTACAGTTAAGAACCCATGTCATATCGGCGAAGACATTCTCACTGTTAATAACTTAGTTGTTTTTGATAATGAGAGAAAGAAAAATGTTGTCAATAATCTTTCATTGAAAGTTAAAAAAGGTGAAATAGTTTGTATAGCCGGCATCGAAGGTAATGGTCAATCGCAATTGATCTATGCCTTGACTGGTATCGATAAAATCAAATCTGGTGAAGCTATTTTACATAATGTTGATCGTAATCGTTACCTCAAGATTGGCAAGAGCGGACAAGAAGATACAGTTAGTAAGATTTGGCGTTACTTCAAAGGTTCTGTTTCTTCTTTCTTCTTTAATTACATCAAAGAACCTATTAAATATTTTTGTATAAATTTCATTGCAAATCCTCTTAAACCATTCTTTCAAATGGTCGGAAGACATTTAAAAATATGGTTTTCTATAGTTTTTGCATATATTAAATATTTCTTCAAGAATATTGGTAATTTCTTCAAAAAGCTGTTTAAAAAAGAAGCTTCTGAGAATAAAGTACCTGATATAAGAGATGAGAAATATCAATATGTAAAGCCTGAATTACCTGAGCAATATAAAATGAAGCATCTTAAATCTCCTAAAGAAATTGATGGTCAGCCTAGATTTGTAGATGTCCATTTAGAAGACATGACTGTGCGTCAAAGAAGCTTATCTGGTTTGTCTCACATTCCTGAAGACCGTCAAAAATACGGTTTAGCTCTTGATTTTTCTTTGAAAGATAATCTAGTCTTGCAAAGATATTTTGAATCACAATTTCAAACATTCGGTTTCATCAATGAAAAAGCTAAAGCTAGATACGCTGAACAACTGATAAAACAATATGACATCCGTTCTTCATTAGGTGTAAATACTATCGTTAGAAGTATGTCTGGTGGTAATCAACAAAAAGCTATCATCGCTAGAGAATTGGATCGTAATTGTCCGTTATTGATTGCAGTTCAACCGACCCGTGGCTTAGATGTCGGCGCTATTGAAAATATCCATCGCGAAATTCTGAAACAGAGAGATGCTGGTAGTGGTGTCTTACTCATTTCACTAGAATTAGAAGAAGTCATGAACCTTTCTGACAGAATTCTTGTTATGTTCAATGGTCAAATTGTTGCTGAACTCAACCCGAAAGAAACTAATGTCAACGAAATCGGTATGTACATGTCTGGCAGTAAGAGAATGACAGAAGAAGATATGAGACAATTTGAGGAAAACTATTTCCAGCAACTTGGAAAGGAGAAAGACCATGACTGATAAAAAAAATAGTGTGAAAACTTTCTTTCATAAGGCCGGCTCAATCATGTCTAACGGCTTGATGAAAGTCGGACAATTCTTTCATTTTCTGAATGGTAAAAAAGCTTATGGTTCTCTAGTTTCTAGTATCCTCTGTATTGTTGTAGGCTTGTTGGCCGGATTAGTCGTCTTGTTATGCCTTGATCCAGCCGCTGGTTTTCAAGGCTTAGCAAAGTTATTGACTGCTGGCTTTTCGGATGGAACTACTTTTGGTCGTGTTTTATATAAAGCTACTCCGATGATGTTATCCGGTTTAGCGATCGCATTTTCATTCAAACTAGGTCTTTTCAATATCGGTATAACTGGTCAAGTTACTATCGGCGCTTTTTCCAGTGTCATAGTTGGTATTTTAGGAGCTAATTGGTTTGTATGTCTTTTAGTCGGTATGATCGCTGGCGCTTTAGCTGGTTTCATTCCTGGATTTTTAAAGGCTAAATTTAATGTTAATGAAGTTCTCTCTGGCATTATGCTAAACTGGATTATATATTACGTGATCGGTTTGATCGGTTCATTCTTACCAAGCAGTTTTAAACATACACAGACTCCAACTGAGCTTATCAATCTTCCGCAAGCTGCAAGATTACCTTCTTTAAACATCGATAGTCTTCCTGGCGTTGATATAGGCTTGATTATTGCTATTGCTATATTAATCATCTTTGAAATCATCTTAGTCAAAACAAAATTTGGCTTTGAGTTGAAACTTTCAGGTTCTAATAAGTTTGCTGCTCAATATGCTGGTATGAATCAGACGAAAAATATCATACTTGCCCTCACAATTTCTGGTGCTTTAGCTGGTATTTGCGGCTATATAATTTATGCTAATCCATTAAGCTCATTACGCTTCTATTGGAGTTCTGGTAATCAAGCTTTGCTCAGTGATGGTTTCACCGGTATCTCTGTTTCGTTGATCGCCCAAAATTCTCCTATCGGTTGTATCTTATCTTCAATTCTTTTAACTATGATCGACGCTGCTCAGACACCATTAAAGAATGTCTCTTCAACCTATAATGTTCACTACACAGAATTGATTAAAGCGATCATCATCTATTTTGCTTCATTCTCCTCTTTCTTCGGTATGCTTTTAAGACATATATATGAGAAGAAAGAAAACAAAATTCATCATCATGATATCAACGAGGAAACACCTGATGATCCATCATCACTCAATGATTCATCTAGTGGTAAAGTGCCATCTATAACTGATTCGTCTACTTTATCTTCTAATACTAAGACAGAAGCTGTTGACCAGTGTAATCAAAACTAAGCTAAAGGAGGAAACGAACATGTTTGGTGCATCTAATTGGGGATCATTATTACGTTACTTCATCATCTATGGCATCGGCTTCATCCTTGGCTCTTATGGCGGTATGTTTTCTGAGTGCTCTGGTATCATCAATATCGCCTTAGAAGGCTCAATGGTCGTTGGCGGTTTCTCTGGAATCATCTTTATGAAAATTCTAGGAGAAAGCGTTCCTTTCTTTGCCTCTTCAGTATGGGCGGTTCAATTATTATTTTTATTAGCTCTGATCTTTGCGATAATTGTCTCAATTGTTTTCTCTTTCTTATTATCATTTGTCGCTATCAAATTGAAGGCGGATCAGACCGTTGTCGGAACTGCAATGAATACTGTTGCGGTGGCTGTTTGTACTATCATTAACACTTCTATCACCAAGATTGATTCTCCTGAAGTAGTCATATCAAATTTGAATTTGTCCCAGTACTTAAAACCTTCGACTGGCAATGTATTTGTTGATAATGCTTTTATGGGTATGAACATTGCAATCATCTTAGGTGTTATAGCTATTATCGGATTGTGGTTAACAATGAACAAAACCAGATTCGGTCTTCGTTTGCGAGCTTGCGGTGAAAATCCTGCCGCTGCAGATTCTGTCGGTATCAATGTCAATAGAATGAGATACATCGGCACTGCTATCGGCTCAGCTGCTGCTGGTTTAGGTGGTTTTGTCATTTTCTCTTACTTCAATATTTTCGTCGGAAACTGGCAGATCGACGCTTTAGGATACGGTTTCTTAGTCTTAGCCATTGAAATCTTCGGCAACTGGAAAGCAACCAATATCATATTTGCTTCATTATTCTTTGCTTTCTTCTCAGCATTCGCCCCAGTTTTCACTTCTTACCTCACCTTGCTACCAAATATTCCAAATAGCATCTTTACTAAAGACGCTTTCTACTATATGCTTCCTTATCTCTTGGCTTTCTTCACTCTTATCATATCGTCAAAGCATTCACATGCGCCGAAAGCCGAGGGTATACCATACGATAAGAGCAGTCGATAAAACATTCAAGGAGTACTTAAAATATGAAAATCAACATTTATCCGATTTTATCTTCCTTACATAACCAAAGAGTTTACGACGAAATCAATACCATGCTTGAACCATTAAAAGCGCATGGCATCACTTTTAGATATGTAGAAGACGTTTCTAAATTCTACGATGATTGTGATCTATCCTTGATTTTAGTTCAATCTGGTGGAAGTGAAAACCTCTTCTTGAAAGCTTTAGGTCAATTAAAAGCGCCTTATTATTTACTCACTTATGGAGCAAATAACTCATTAGCAGCTTCTTTAGAAATCATGGCTTTCTTAGTCAAACATGGTCTAAAAGGTGAAGTTTTACACGGTGATAATGATTATCTTTTATCCCGTTTTAATGCTTTAGCTAAAAAAGAAACCAAGACCGATTGTCAATATCGTTTAGGTGTGATCGGCAAACCATCTGATTGGTTGATTTCATCCGATGTTGATTATGAAAAAGTCAAAGAATTATTCAGTATCGAATTATTAGATCTACCTATTCAAGAAGTCGCGACTAACTATGCTACTAAAACTGATGAATTACCTGCTGAATATAAAGGTTCTAACTTCAACGAAGCCGAATTGTTGAAAGCATACCATCTCTATCAAGCCTTAGAAGACATGGTTAAAAAATACCGCTTAAATGGTTTAACCATCCGCTGCTTTGACTTATTAGGAAGCTTAAAAACCACGGCATGCTTAGCTCTTGCTATCTTCAACTCTAAAACTGATTGCTTAGGAACTTGTGAAGGTGATATACCTTCGATGCTCTCGATGTTTGTGGCTAAATATATCTTAAAATCGCCTTCATTCCAAGCTAATCCATCAAGGATCAATGTCTCTGATGATGAGATAGTTTTAGCACATTGCACACTTCCTTTATCGATGTGTGAAAGCTATGTCTTTGATACTCATTTCGAATCCGGAATCGGTGTCGGTATTCATGGTGAACTCAAAGAAGGACCGATAACAGTTTTCCGTATCAATTCTAACTTAAATGAATTATTTGTTGAGGAAGGTGAGATAATCAAAGACCTCTATGAGAAACATCTCTGCAGAACTCAAATCGTGGTTAAACTTAATAATCTAGATAAATTGCTCACTCATCCATTAGGCAATCACGAGATTGTCATCTATGGACACCACGCCAAAGAATTGAAGTCATACTTTGAAAAATTAGGATTTAAAGCAATATAACGAAATAGCTATCAGCTCATGGAGTTGATAGCTATTTTTTTATATGACCTTATGTTGCTTAATAGCTTTAGCAAAGGTTTCCATCATCTCAGCGGGTGTATCATGCTCAAACTCGATGTAATAACCTTCGCCTTCTACTTCACGCACGACAAGTTTTAATCCTTTATAAATCAAACGTCTTTTGATTTTTCTTTTGACTGGTCCGATATAAAATCCTGCCATCAAGAAATCTCTTAAACACTCGCCTTCATCTTTCCAAACTTTATAAAATTCACCTTCTTTTAATAAGACGTTGATCGGACGAATTATTCGATTATCAAGTCTAGCTTTGGGAGTCCCTTTATGAACTAATGATGATGGATAATATGTCTTTCCCATATCATCTGAAATGCATCTTAAACGCAAGACGTTGTGTGACTCACGGCTCTCATTAGGTGATGAGAAAAAGATATCACGTTGATAGAAAGTCTCAATTATTTGACTATGTTCTAATATATGATCGATCACATCCTTATCATTAGTTTGGATTTCATCTTTAGTGACATATAAGTCACCAGCCCGTAATTCAGTGAAAGTCATATCATTGAATAGAATGATATCAGCATTTAACCGATTAGGATAAATGGTTTCTAAATAGGATTTGATGATATATTTAAAGTAAATTGAGATGGTAAAAACATTATCAGCAGAAGTAGCCTTAGAATCGCGAACGATACGTCTGATGAAAAGAGATTTGGGATTACCATCTATAAAATCTTTGATGACATTATCTAATCCTTTTAATTCTGAAAGCATCACTGAATCTAAGGCGTAAATTCCCTCTACTAGAATGACATCATAATCAGATCCGCACACTTTTTCATCTGATTCAACACGTTCAGAAACCACCTTAGAATATTTCTTCGAAGTGATTGTCTCATTGTTTAAAAGAGCCTTGATATCAACAGCCGCTTCTTTCATGTTATAGACAGATGGTTCATCGAAATTTAAAACTTTCCACTCTGAATTTAGAGCAGATAAAAACAAATCTAAATCCTTCTTATCTGAAAAAAATTGAACTATTTTAGGTCGGATCAGGTCTAATGCTTCTTGGTCGTATTTCTTTTCAAAAGGAATATTATAAATGACATCCTTGATGGCTTTTTTAATCTCGGATAGTTGCTTCAATTTTCCTTGAAAATAGTTGATGTTAACCTTGTTAGTGATGATACCTGAAAGTCCATGATTATATTGATCTAATGAAATGATCAACGCATGATGACCATAGCTTTTTAAAAGATCAACCAAATAAGAGGCTAAATAAGATTTACCGGAGCTTGAGGCACCAACTAAAAGAACAACCGCTTTCGACTGATGCTCTAAGACTTCTTCGATCAGATCAAGGTTTGCAAAGCCCCACTTATCAATATGATGAAATGTGAACATTTTTATACCTGTAATGATATCCAGTTAAAGAAGATATTAACGGTATCGTAGAAGAGGCGTCCGATAGAGAAGCCAGCTTTATCTAAAGCTAAATCGCTAGTGATAAAATCCTGTAAGGTCGTATTATCAAAATGGAGCATCAATTGATTGACTAAAGTGAATACTGCCATAGCGATAAGAATGAAACAAGTGGTTTTGAAAAGTCCTCTCAAGGCGCCAGCAATCCTTCCTAAAATTCCTTTTCCATCCTCACCGAAAACCAAATCTCTAAAATGATGGAACACTAAGGTTAAAACGATCAAAACCACGATGAAAAAGAGGACAAATAAAGCTGCGACTAAAGTCCAATAGGCAAAAGAAGAAGCGATAGCTGTCGCAACAGTATCATCTAATAACACAGCATTAGAAATGAAAAAACCTTGGAAAAATGAAGGGAATTTCATAGAGGATAAAGCCGCAGACATCATGTCTTGTTTAGCGATGAATTCCAATCCGTTTAAACTAGCCGTAAAAGCCTCCGTCTCAGGAAGCTTAGAGATATAAAATTCAGTGATAGTCACACTTCCAAAATCGGTATTCATCAAAGCTCTCGCTATCGGTAAACCGACAAAATAAGCTAATAAAATAGCGACAATAAAGGATAATTTAATAGGTTTTCCTCGTCCAAAGCCGCGAAAGAATCCCCAAGCAGTACCTAAAACTAAAAGAATAAGAATGACCCAAGAAATCACACCCATATCAGTAATAAATCTCCTCTTTTATCTCTTCTAAGGCTTTCTCGCCTAAAAGCGTTGCAATAATTTCTAAGGCGAAGTCGATAGAAGCAGCACAGCTTCTACCAGTGATGAGCTTATCATCTCTGACCACATACTGATCTAGATATTCACCTTGGAAATCTTCATTCATCGAAGTGAAGCAAGTATATTTTTTTCCTTTTAATAAACCGAGATGACCTAAAATAGTCGGTCCTGCACAAATAGCAGCGATATATTTATTATGAGTGAAAAATGATTTGACGATGCTTAAAAAACGGGGATTCTTTTCTTCTTCAATATATTCAGGCCCGCCTGGGATTAATAACAGATCATAATCTTCGATATGAACATCATTCCAATCGATCAGATCAGTTAAAATCATACCATAACGTCCTGTCGCCTGTGTTTTATCAATGCAAGCGATATCAACATCTAATTTTGCTCTTCTTAATAAAGCGATTGTTCCCACAGCTTCTAATTCTTCAAACCCATCTGTGATAATTGCTAATATTTTCATATCTCCTCCGAGAAACTGTCTTTATTTTATAATAAAATTATATATAATAAATAGTGTTTTTTAATCGAAATATGAAAGCTATTAATAAAGATTTTAAATCGACTGATGGTTATATTTTTCCTTTTGAAGGTGATAAGCATTCAGCTACTATTATTTCTTTACCTTATCGCGCTGACACTTGGCAAAATGGTGGTAAATATGCTCTCCCTACCTTCAAAGAAATCATTTTTAATATCATCAAGTATGAAAGAGTAGTTTTAATCATCGATCCGAAAATCCCGTATGAGATAGTAAAGCAATTCACTGATCCACAGATAACCATTTTGCGTGAATACTATAATGATAGTTGGGCTAGAGATAACACTCCTATCTTCTTAAAAAAGGATGAAAGCGTCATCGGTGTTGATTTTGGTTTTAATGCTTGGGGTGGAGAATATAACGGGCTTTATAAAGACTTTGCTGATGATAATCGACTTTCTAAAAATATCTTGCTCGATTTAAGAATACCGAGATTTTCACAAAAAGATTTTATTCTCGAAGGAGGAAGCATACATAGTGATGGTGAAGGCACATTGATCACCACCAGTGAATGCTTATTATCTAAAGGAAGGAATCCTAATCTGAGCAAAGAAGAGATCGAAGATGTATTAAAGAAGACATTGAATGTCCAAAAAGTCATTTTCTTGCCTTATGGTATTTATAACGATGAAACATCTGGTCATGTCGATAATATCGCTTGCTTCCTAAAACCAGGTGTCATCGCCTTAGCGACATGCGCTGATAAAAACGATCCGCAATATGAACGAAGCCAAAAAGATTTAGAGATTTTAAAACAAGAAACTGATGCTAAGGGTCGCAAATTCCAGATCATCGAAATGCCTCTTCCTGATGTCCAGTATATGAGCGAAGAAGAAAGTGCTGCTCTCATAACAGATGATGATGCGATAGCCAGAAAACCAAATAGGCGTTTAGCAGCATCATATATCAACTTTTATATGTCAGATAAATTTATAATATTACCAGCTTTTGGTGATAAAAATGATTCAGTGAATAAACAGATTCTCAATGATTTTTATCACGGTGAAAAAGATATCATTCAAATACCATCTAGAAGCATTTTATTAGGCGGTGGAAATATACACTGCATCACTAAGCAAATTCCTTACTCGAAAGAGATTGAAATAGAACCAGAGGAGAATAAACAATGATTGTCAATTTATGTGCAACCCAGATGTCTTGCACTAGTAACTATGATGAAAATATTCAAAAAGCTACTAGAATGATCCAAGAAGCCAAGAAGAGAAATGCTGATGTCATCCTTTTACAAGAATTGTTTGAACGAAAGTATTTTTGTCAGATCGAAGATTACAATCGATTTGATTTTGCTGAGGAGTATCAGCATTCCAAAACTTTAACTTATTTTGAACATTTAGCTAAAGAATTAAAAGTTGTTTTACCTATATCTTTCTTTGAAAAGGCAGGAAATTGCTATTTTAATTCTATCTGTGTGATCGATAGTGATGGACAGAGGCTCGGTCTATATCGCAAGACTCATATCCCGACAGGTTCCTGCTATGAAGAAAAGTTTTATTTCTCTCCTGGCGATACCGGCTTTAAAGTCTTCAACACTCATTTCGGACACCTCGGTATCGGTATCTGTTGGGACCAATGGTTTTTAGAAACAGGAAGATCATTAGCTTTAAAAGGTGCTGAATATTTGTTGTTTCCAACAGCGATCGGAAGCGAACCTGTCTTACCTTTTGATAGTTCCAAGCATTGGCGTAATGTCATGATCGGACAAGCTAGTGGTAATATCATGCCTTTAGTCGCCTCTAATCGAATCGGTGAAGAAAAAGATGTCAATTCCTCAATGACTTTTTATGGCTCTTCTTTCATCCTAAATGAATATGGTGAAATAGTCGAACAAGCATCTAGAGATAAAGAAGAGATTCTTGTTCACTCATTTGATTTAGATAAAATCGCTAAAGAAAGAGTCGATTGGGGAATCTTTAGAGATAGACGTCCGGAGATGTATCATTCGATTCTTAAACTTGATGATCGAGGTGAAAAATGATCTTAGTTTCTTTTAACATGAATTCTATCAACGCCTATTTAAAGAAGAATCTTTTACCGCAGCTAACTAAATATAATCCTGATATTTTAAGCATCCAAGAATTAAAAATGACTGAAACTGAACACAAAGATTTTCCTCTTACTCTTTCAGGGCATCAAGCATTTTGGACTGTTTCTAAAGTGAAAAAAGGTTATGCCGGGACAGCCTGTTTGACAAATGTTTCCCCTCTAAGCGTTCACTATGGTTTAAAAGATGGTGAATATGACGATGAAGGTCGAGCGATCACATTAGAATTTGAAAAATTTTATTTGATCACTTTATATGTCCCTAATTCTGGTGAAGAATTAAAACGCTTAGACTACCGTATGGTGTTTGAACAGAAATTGCGTGATTATGTTATCGAATTACAAAAGAAAAAACCGATCATTCTCACCGGTGATCTCAATGTTGCTCATCAAGAGATCGATTTAAAAAATCCGAGTAGCAATCATCACTCAGCTGGTTTTACTGACGAAGAAAGAAATGCTTTTTCACAATTATTAAGCACTGGGTTAGTAGACACTTTTAGATATTTGCATCCCGATGAAGTAAAATATTCCTACTGGTCTTACTTTTTTAAAGCTCGAGAAAGAAATGCCGGCTGGAGAATAGATTATTACTTAGTCAGTGACTCATTGAAAGATAAGGTTAAAAGAGCTGAGATTCTCAATGATGTATATGGTTCTGATCATTGCCCAGTATTGTTAGAAATTGATATTTAATTTTTATTTAAGTTATACTATAAACAAGAATTTGAGGTGTTAATTATTTATGTCTAATTATTCAAATGAAACTTCCTTTCAAAAAGAAACAAATTTTGCTCAGGAAATCGGAAACTATCCGATAAAAGTGGTCGCATTAGGCGGCTTAGATGAAATGGGTAAAAATTGCTATGTCATCGAAGTCAACAACGATGCTTTTATCATCGAAGCCGGTATCAAATATCCAAATGCTCAAATTCCTGGTGTCGATGTCATCATCCCAGATTTCGATTATATAAGAAATATCACAAGAAGAGTTAAAGCGATCATCATCACCCATGGTCATGATGATCAGTACGGTGCTTTACCTTATCTTCTAAACATTGTTAAAGCTCCTATCTATGCGACTGAGACAACAATTTCTATCATCCAAGCTACATTAGGCAAAAAATTTAGAAAACTCGATCAAGCTACTTTTATCACTGTAAAGCCATCGGATTCCCTGGATATCGCTGGCCACCATTTCGAATTGTTCCAAACCACTCACTCGGTTTCTGATTCTTTCGGTTTTGCATTAAAGACTCCATTCGGAAATATCATCTACACATCAGATTTCATGTCAGATTATTCCCCTCTAAAAGGTTTCCAATTCGATTTACCGAAAGTCGCACGACTCTCAGAAACTGATAAAACATTCCTCTTGATGACCGAATCTGAAAGCGCCGATAAAGTCGGTATCGCTTCACCTCATCATAAGATCACCGAGCACATCAAACAATATTTTGAAGATTCAACCGGTAAGATATTCGTCTCTATTTACAGCCAAAATTTTTATAACATTCAAGAAGTGATCAACTTAGCTATTAAATTTAAAAAGAAGATCTGCATTCCTAACCCAGAAATAGCTAATTTCTTTGATAAGATGGCTTCGATCAACAAATTAGTCATCCCTAAAGATTCTAGAATTGATATAAGTGAATTATCATATATCCCAGCAAAAGATGTGGTTATTTTGATCTGTGATTCAGGAGAAAAACTCTTCAGCTATTGCAAAGAGATCTGCTATGGTAATATTTCTGGTATCAAAGTGGAAACAAAAGATCTTTGGATCAACGCAGCCCCTTCTGTTCCGGGGACTGAGATCATAGCTACCGATGCTGCTGATACGATTTTTAGAACTGATTGTCATGTCATCACTTTAAATAGAAAAGTTGTGTCTTCTATGCATGCTCAACAAGAAGATTTAAAAATGATGATCTCCCTCTTTAGACCTAAGTATTACATGCCTGTCAAAGGCGAGTTCCGCCTCTTGATGGCTAATGCCAAATTAGCTATCGAATTAGGTATCGGTCTGAATCATTTCAACACCTTTGTCTACGACAACGGTATGGCTTTAGCTTTCGATAACAATGGTGCTCCTGTTAGAAAATCGATAATCGTCAAAAACGGTGATGTCATGGTCGATGGCAGTTCTGTGGGTGATGTTAAAGAAACAGCCATCAATGAAAGAACGCAAATGGCTGATGGTGGTGTGGTATTAATCGGTTTAGCAATCTCAATAAATCAAAAGAAGATAGTTTCTAATCCAGATATTCAGATGCGCGGGTTCTTATACTTAAAAGATTCTGAACCTATCGTTAATCAGATGGGTCAAATCTTGAATTCAACTCTTACTACTTTGCTTAATAATTCGGATAAGAAACTCACTATCATGGATATGGAAAGAAAAATCAATGACAAGCTCAGTAAGTTCTTGTTGAAAGAGACTGATAAAGAGCCCATGATACTGACTAACCTCTTAAATATCGATGAATTAGACCCGATCGATCCGAAATAAATTTGGACACAAAAAAATGTGAGTCCTAATGAACCATAACGGTTGATATATAGTTGACCGAAATGGATTCAGCACCGACTCACATTTTTTGTTTATTTAACTAATTCAACACCGTGTGAAGTCCCGATGCGATCAGCACCAGCCTCGATCATTTTTTGCATGGTCTCTTTATCTCGGATACCACCGGCTGCCTTAACGCCCATGTCTGGTCCAACAGTCTCTCTCATCAATTTGACATCTTCAACTTTTGCACCCCATTTAGAGAAACCTGTCGATGTTTTTACAAAATCAGCATGCGCTTCTTTAGATAATTGACAAGCTCGCACTTTTTCCTCATCAGTGAGCAAACAACACTCGATAATGACTTTCAAGATCTTATCTTGACAAACTTTTTTGATCTCAGCAATCTCAGTTCTGACATAGTCATCGTCGTGATCTTTTAACCTTCCGATATTGATGACCATATCGATTTCATCAGCGCCTTCTAAAATAGCATATTTGGTTTCAGAAATTTTACTAGCCATCAAAGTAGCACCTAAAGGAAAGCCGATGACAGTGCAGACTTTAACATCACTTCCTGCTAATAATTTGCTGGCCAAGTTGACATATGAAGGATTGATACAGACGCTTGCAAAATGATTTTCTTTAGCCTCTGAACATAATTTTTCAATCTGCTTTTTTGTAGCTTCTGGAGCTAATAATGTGTGATCAATATATCGATTATATTCCATAATTTTTACCTCGCAAATATTTTAGCAAATTCGCTTCTTGAAACCAATTTTAATCAGTATCTCTACATTAATGCTTCGCCTAATTAATGCTGTAATTTATTGATTTCATTTCCAGAACTTTTTTTAATGTGAATAGATACTTGATTTTAGCTTTAACTAAAGAACAAATTTCATCTTTTAAAACAAAAGACATGATAATAATTCATCATTTAATCATTAAACTTTTATTCATATCAAGCGAGTTATTGATTGATTTGTAAAATAATTCTTAAGAAATTGTTAAGATTTTGTTATATTAGATATTGTTGTCCAGAGGTGAAAAATGGAAACTGTCTTTTTGACTAGCAGCAACTATATCACTCTACCACAATTTTTTGAATTAATGGGACATAGTCCCTTAATTGTTATCACTGTCTTGCTCGCTTTAGGTGTCGTTTTTATAAACGGTTGGACTGATGCTCCTAACTCAGTAGCTACATGTATATCTACAAGAGCGCTCTCTCCTAAAAAAGCCATAGTATTAGCAGCTGTTTTTAATTTTATCGGTGTCTTGCTTTTTTCTCTTTTTGCAGCTGGTGTCGCAGAATCTATCGCTGGTATCGTCGATTTCGGCAGTTTTGAAGGCGAAGGTGCTGTTCAAAATGCTCAGAATGCGTTAACCGGTCTTTCTGCTGGCATGGTCGGAGTTGTTGTTTGGGGTGTTTTAGCGTGGTTTATCGGTGTACCTTCTAGCGAATCACATGCTCTTGTCGCTGGATTAACCGGTGCATGTTTTGCGATGATGGCCATGGGATTAAATCCTGTTCCTGGTGCTGATTCTTGGGTTGATGTCGGAATAGGCTTTATCGTCTCAGGTGTTTTAGGCATGGGTTTAGGCTACCTCGTCACTAAACTTATCGAATTGATCTGTAAAAACTTGACTCGTCGAAAAACAACTATATTTTTTAAATGGTCTCAGATAGTTTCTAGCGCCGGTATGGCCTTAGCGCACGGCGCTCAAGATGGTCTTAAATTTATCGGTATTATTTATTTAGCATTGTATTTGGGATCCATCGCTTTCCCAGAGACTGGCCAAGTGGTATTAACTAATCCTAACACGCCAGATTTTGCTTTAGAATTCCTTCATGCTCCTGCTTTCTTATGGCTTCCTATCCTAGTCTCAATCATCATGGGGCTTGGCACATCTATCGGCGGTTATCGCATCATTAAGAAGGTCGGTATGGGTATGGTAGATTTAGAGCCATATCAAGGCTTTGCTACTGATATCTCCGCTTTTATTTCTTTAATCTTATCACTGGCTTGTTCGTGGCCTGTTTCAACATCACAAGTAAAAACATGTTCTATAATCGGTGTCGGTTTGACTAAAGGCGCTAAAAAAGTCAATTGGCGCATAGCTTTAGATATGGTCCTAACATGGGTATTTACTTTCCCCGGTTGTATCTTAATCGGGTTTATCATGACATATATTTTATTTGCGATTCTAGGTATCGCATAGAAAGGAACTGATTTATGGGGTTATTTAAAAAGAATAAAACAAATTATTTCTTCGAACAATTCGCAACTGTTGGCTCTTATTCTGTCAAAGCTATCGAAAAGCTTCAAGAAGGAATTGAAAAGCTTGAAAGCACTGATTTATTAACATTAAAAAATGATGTTCATGAGATCGAGCATGCTGCAGATTTGATCAAGCATGACACGGAAGAGAGACTCGCTAAAGAGTTTATGACACCTATCGATAGGGAAGATATATTCATGTTATTAGATAATATCGATGATTTGACTGATTCTATCGATGAAGTCTCTTATAAGATGTATTTAAGAAACTATAAACAATTACCAAACAATACCGAACTATTTTTACAGCAAGCTGTTGCTGGTGTGAATGCTGTCAATGAATTACTGAAAAATTTAAATAGTCTGACCAATAAGAAATTGATGGATCCTCTCATCGAAAAAGTGCGCAATATCGAAGAACAAACCGATCACTTATACGAAGAGAATGTCCGTGCTTATTATATAGAACCCGATAAATTCCAAAGATCTGAAGTTCGTGAAGCTGAAGATATTTATGGCATGTTTGAATATATCACTGATAAATGCCGCGATGTCACCAAAACGATAGAAATTATCATGTACAAAAATCTATAAATTTATTTTAAATCCGATTATAATATCTTTTGGAAATATAAGGAGAGTTTAATCATGACTAAATTAGTACTCATCCGCCATGGTGAAAGTGAATGGAACAAATTAAATCTTTTCACTGGCTGGACTGATGTTGATCTATCTGAAAAAGGTGTTCAAGAAGCCAAAACCGCTGGTAAGTTATTAAAAGATGAAGGCTATTCTTTCGATATTGCTTTCACTTCTGTTTTAAAAAGAGCCATCCACACTTTGTGGCATGTCTTAGATGGCATCGACCAAGATTATTTACCTGTCATCAAAGATTATCGCTTAAATGAAAGACATTATGGTGCTTTACAAGGGTTGAACAAATCTGAAACTGCTGCTAAATATGGTGAAGAACAAGTTCATTTGTGGAGAAGATCATTCGACGTTGCTCCGCCTGCTCTTGATCCAGATGATGAAAGAAATCCTGCAAAACAAGCTCACTATAACGGCATCGATCCTAAAATGCTTCCTTTGCATGAGTCTTTAAAAGATACTATCGCACGTGTAGTTCCTTATTATAATGAAACTATCGTTCCAGAAATCAAAGCTGGTAAAAAAGTTCTGATCGCTGCTCACGGCAACTCTTTAAGAGCTTTAGTCAAATATTTAGATAATATCTCTGACGAAGACATCGCGGGCTTAAACATTCCTACTGGTGTTCCTCTCGTTTATGAATTAGATGAGGATTTAAAACCTATCAAACATTACTATCTTGGTGATCAAAGCGCCATCCAAGCTAAGATCAACGCTGTCAAAAATCAAGATAAAGCAAAGAAATAATGAATTATAAAACAGGGCTATGTCCCTGTTTTTTGAAAGAGGTAATTTATGGTAATTCTACATGTCAAAGATTTCGGTGATATAAAGATCAGTTTAGATTATGAAAACGCACCGATTTCCTGCAAAAATTTTGTTTATTTAGCATCTAAAGGCTTTTATGATGGACTCACTTTTCATCGCGTTATCAAAAATTTCATGATACAAGGCGGCGATCCTAATGGAAATGGCACTGGTGGTCCTGGCTTTAGAATCAAAGGTGAATTTTCTTTAAATGGTGTGAAAAATCATTTAAAGCATGAAAGAGGCGTCATTTCGATGGCTAGAGCTATGGGGATGGATACTGCCGGTTCACAATTTTTCATCTGTGATAACAATGATTTTTTCTTAGATGGTCAATATGCTGCTTTTGGTAAAGTTATCGATGGTATGGATGTCGTCGATAAAATCGCTTCCGTCGCAAAAGACGAAGATGACAAGCCATTAACACCTGTCGTTATCACTAAAGCCGAAGTCATCGATGAGAAAATCGAAGATTATCCTAAAATCAAATAATCAGTAAATGATCAAAGTTTTCTTCGGTAAAGATTCTGGCTTGATCACGAAAATAGTCAATAACGAGATCAACAGCAAAACTGAAGTGATCAAGTATGACGGATATAAAGATACCGTCTCTGATTTAGTCAATGAATGCTGTTCTCTTTCTTTATTCGGCGAAAGAAAAACCGTCATTTTTTCGAATGCCTACTTTCTATCGACTGCAAAAGGAAATAAAAATCCTATCAAAGAAAAAGATCAAGACTATAAGTCTTTATTATCCTATTTTAAAAATCCGGAGCCAAATTGCGATTTATATATCTTAGTCACAGGAACTCTCGATTCAAAAAATGAACTCGTAAAGGCTTTAAAAGAACTGCCGGCTGATTTCCATGAAGTCTTTGATCTTAGAGACGAGGACTTTGTTTCCTTAGCATTTAAACATGCTAAAGAAGCTGGCGGTGATATCGATCGCGACGCTGTAAAATTGTTGAATGAATATTGTTCTGGTGACTATTCTTTATTTATCAACAATCTCGATAAATTGCTCCTTTATAACAAACATGTTAGAACTGATGATGTAAAATTGTTAGTTAATAAACCTCTTGAAGATAAAGCATATGATTTAGCTAGTAAATTATTAAATAAAAATATAAAATCAGCATTAAATAGCTATCAAGAATTAAGACAAAACGGATGGGAAGGCCTCTCTATGATCTCTACTTTAGCTAACCAGTTTCGTTTTATGGCTTTGACAAAATTTTTGATCGCTAAAGGATATAATAACGATGATATCGCATCGGAACTATCCAATAAAAATGCCAAGATAAAATCAGCAAAAATCTATTATACTCGCAAAGATATTCAGAACTATTCTTTTCAACAATTATTGAATATCTTATGCCGACTAGGTGATATTGAAAAAGATGTCAAACTCAACAACGATAATGTTGACGAGCGCTTAGAGCTATTCTTTTTATCTTTTAGATAATCATTGATATTTTTGTATTTTTACTATCAATCTACCCTTATTTGTCTTTCCGATCGTATCTACAAAAATAAACTTTCCGTGATGTCTTAATGTTATGATGTCTCCAGTTTTTACGATATGACTATTATTCTTAATAGTGACATCATTGATGAAAACTTGTTCTTGTGCTAATAGCATTTGACTCTCTTTACGTGAAAGATTAAAAGCATCTTTGACAAGGCAATCGATTCTTAACGAAGATGTGGTTATTTTCTTATCGACAAATGTCGTCATCAATCGACATTGGTCTAAAGGAACCGAGCTAACTTTCATGAGCGTATGTTTAACTTTACAAATATCTCGTGCGATTTCATCTTCGATATTTTTAAAAAGATAAACATAGCCATTAGAATTCTCAATATAAATATCACCGAACATTTTTCGTTCAAAGCCCAGATGCATCAAGGCACCTAAAAAATCCCGATGCGTTAAAACATCTGAAAACTTAGCGTTTATCGGTTCAAAATATAAGCACGAAAACAGTTCGTATTTAATTGCTTTAATCTGTTCTAGTGAAAGCCTTTGATACGAAAACAAGATGATTTTACGTTCAGAATTAGTAGTAGGTCCGCAAACTTCAAAGTATGAATTATTAAACATATGATAGTTACGATCTTTAGAAGAACAGATCGAATAGAAAAGATTGAGTTCACTCAAAGATAAAAAGAACGTATGAAGAATAGTTTCATGAAAATACGCTCTTCGGCTCAAATCTTTATATCTCGCGATCAGATTAGTTTTCTCATCCATAAAAATTTAAAAAAGCTATAGTGAGACACTATAGCTTGATATATAAAGTATAGAGAACTCTCAATATTTTACTTGCCAGCCTCACTAGCTAAAGAAGCTTTGAGCTCAGCAACACTAGCCATGCAATGAGATTTTTGACGGCTAGCAGTATTGATATGTTGAATACCTTCTTGAACAGATTTATCAATTAAAGAAACAGCAACAGGTAAAGCAGCTTCAGCAGCAGCTAAATCTTTAGCTTCAACAGCTAATCTAACCTTTTTGATAGCAGTTCTCATGCTAGATTTGAATGCTTGATTAGCGATTCTTCTTTTCTCGTTTGTGATAATACGCTTTTGTTGTGACTTAATATTTGCCATTTTCTAATCTCCTAAATCTCTATACTTGTTAACAGCAAGTATGAATTATAACAAAATAGCCTCATCTTATTCAATAACTTTTAAAAATATTTTTAAAAGCTGTTAGAGGCTCATTCTAACAGCTTTGTATAAAGGAGAAATAATTATTTGATTAATGTTCTTCCTACCTTAAAGGCATCAGCTACTTTTCCTTTGACTAACAAATAAGAAGAATTATCGCTATCAAAAGAAATCGCCTCGAGTTTATCCGGATCAATTTTTCCGTCAGTCAGAATGCTCTCATCGATCAAGGTATCAACTATCTTGGCTTTTAAGATCTCTTTTTCAGAATCATATGATTCGAGTCGACATTCAATAGTTAAAGGCAGTTCTAAAATATAAGGAGCGTCAATATCAGGGCATTTCAAGGCAGTTAATTTTGCACTAGCGATTTTATTCTTCACCTGGTGTCCAGAAACAATGCCGAAATAATCGCATTCAGCAACATATTTTTTAGTTGCTATACTGACAGAAAATTCTTTTTTCTCCAATATGTTCTGAACCGTCTTATGATTTTTAGAAAGGCTGATAGTGATCTCATCAAAATCTGAAACACCTCCCCAGGCAGCATTCATAGCATCAGCATCACCAGCCTGATCATAACTTGCAAT
This sequence comes from uncultured Bacillota bacterium, assembly GCA_949284445.1. GTDB lineage: Bacteria > Bacillota_I > Bacilli_A > RFN20 > CAG-288 > Enterosoma. Next base: position 71,607 of record CASDVP010000005.1, on the reverse strand, counting down.
GATCAAAACCGGTTGTGGATAAACCAATGGCTTTTTTCCTAATTTTACTCTCATGATTTTATTAAGCGTTATATTGCTTTATAGCCTCCTTGCTGATCTGTTCTGGAACTGGTTCATAATCTTCAAATGTTCGATTAAAGTAGCCTGTTCCTTTCGTGATCGATTTTAATTCATTAGCATATTCCTGAATCTCAGCTTGTGGAACTATAGCGATGATATCTAAGCTTTGATCACGACCTTCTTCAGTTGAGATGATGCGACCACGACGTTTCGACAAATCGCTTAATGTCGCTCCTAAATAATCGTTGGTCACATTGACAACGATGCGATAATAAGGCTCCAATAAAATAGGTTTACAATTATCATAAGCGTTTCTAAAAGCGAGAATTGCTGCATTTTTAAATGCCATTTCATTTGAATCGACTGAATGTTGTTTACCGTCTAACAATGTGGCTTTAACATTAATGACTGGAGCACCTATCAATCCTCCTTTATTTAAAGCCTCTAAGAAGCCTTTTTCTACAGCAGGAAAATATGATTTATCAATATGTCCACCGAACACCGTTGAGGCGAATGAAGTCTTGTCAGCTGGTTCAAAGCGCATATTTACCACACCGAAATAGCCAGCACCACCTGTCTGTTTGACATATCGACCTTCAGCTTCGCTGGATTTAGTGATCGTTTCTCGATAAGAAATCTTGATCTTTTCAGTTGTGAATTTAATTTTATATTCATCGCTGATCTTTTCCATAAGATATGAGACGTGAGTCTTGGATAAACCACCTAATAAGATCTGCCCAGTCGTATCATCTTTCATCAAAGACATCGTCGGGTCTTCTAATTGCATCCTTTCAGCAGCTTGGAATAGTTTGTCTAAATCTTTTTTGCTTTCCGGAACAAGAGCGACGAAATAAGTCGGTGTCGGATAAGAGTTTGATAACAATTTAACAGATTTTTCCTTAGAAGAAAGGGTGTAAGAAAGATGCAAATCATCTAAACGAGAAACTGCACCGATATCACCTGCACCAATCGCGGGCACCGGAGTCAATTTCTCACCACAAACCGTGAATAGATTTCCCATCTTATATGTCTTGTTATTATCTAAACAATACACTTCATCTCCGACTTTAACCGTCCCAGATTGGACCTTGAAAACCGAGATCAATCCCTGATATGAATTGTACATATTTTTAAAAACAGTCAATGCTAATGGACCATTAAGATCAGTCTTTAAATCGACTTCATTACCAGAAGCATCTTGAGCGACCACAGGCTTTAAATCAGTCGGAGCAGGAAGATAATTGATCAGCATCGTCAATAAAGTGTTAATACCGATATCTTTGACTGCAGAACCGACGATGATCGGATATAGTTCACCATGTAACACGCCTTCTCTTAACCCGAATTTGATCTCTTCGTTTGTGAGTGGCTCACCTGAGAAAAACTTCTCTAAAAGCTCATCATTAACAGTTGCGACAGATTCACATAATCTGTTATGCAATTCAAAAATAAGAGCTTTTTTATCATCATAAATCACATCATCTTCACAAGTGACACCATTATATTTTCTCGCCTTTAACTCGACCACATTGACAAAGCCATCAAAATTTTCCTTTCTACCGATCGGATATGAGAAAGGTACGCATTTCTTAGGATCTAATTTTTCCTTAATCTCTTCATACAGATCATTAAAATTAACGTTTTCCTTATCCATTTTGTTCAAGAAAATAAACATAGGAACACCACGCTTCTTTAATAATTTAAAAGCTTTGATGGTTCCATTCTGAACACCTTTCGAAGCGTCGATGACTAGAATAGCTCCTTTGATCAATTTAGTGACACCGATAGTTTCAAAAACAAAGTCATCATTACCAGGTAGATCAAGGATGTTTATTTTATATCCGTTATAATTTAAAGGAATAACACTCGTTGACAGGGATACAAGCTTTTCTTTTTCTTTAGGCAAAAAATCCGAGATCGTATTCTTAGTTTCAACCGATCCTTTCACATGAATAACACCCGCTTTTAAAGCGAGGGATTCAGCCAGGGAAGTTTTGCCACATCCTTGGTGTCCGACTAAAGCGACATTTCGAATTTTCTCTGGTTGAATTATCATATTATGCTCCTTTATTGTAAACGCTTACAAAAAGTATAGCATAATCGAGTTATCGTTAGAAGTATTTTTAAAAAAATCCAATACAATGAATGTATTGGATGATCTTTCTATCAATTGACCTGGACGGGGTTCGAACCCGTGAGTGCATCCTTGAAAGGGATGTGAGTTAACCGCTTCTCCACCAGGCCATAACAGCCTCCAATGGAGACCAATAATGGCGCCTACTGTAGGACTCGGACCTACGACCTACCGGTTAACAGCCGGTTGCTCTACCAACTGAGCTAAGTAGGCAGCGAAAACAAATATAGCAAAACGCAAATCAGTTTGCAATAGTTTTCGTCAGAAAAATTAAATTATCTCTTCTTTTCGATGAGATCTTTGACATCTTTAACTGTTTTAACTTCAAGCATTTCTTCTTGAGTGATCTCAGGTAAAGAAAAGGTTTGTTCAATATTGATCAATAATTCAGCAGTATCTAAAGAATCTAATCCTAATTGGTCTAAGCTTGTTTCAGGAGTGATCAGATCAACATTGAAATTTTTCTTTTTGACCTGTTGAGATAAGAGTTCTTTTAATTTTGCATAAATATCCATAAATTGACCTCCGAAATTTATCATCAATAATATAGTCTAAATACATTAAAATTGCTATATATATATTTTAAAGATATAATTATTTTGTTTATGAATTATATATTTTTTTCTTATTTATCTTCGCTGATAAGCACCTCAAATCCTTTTTTTGTGGTGCTCATCGTTCTGATAATTACCCTATTTATTCTCATCATAATTTGCACCTTATTAGTCATCTTATTCCCAAGAATGAGTCAAAAACCAAAAGTCGATAATAATATCAGAATCTACTCTTATGATTATTCGAGAAAATTGTTCACCTATTTTGATAAAATGAACCTGAAAAAGCAGAGAACTTTATCTGAAAAGGCATTTTTAGATCAATTCAAAGCATCTGATAGATATCGCGTACAAGATTGGTTAAAAGATATCTCACAAGGAAAGAAAATAAACGAATTCATTCAGGCAGATATCAAAATAAATACCAAAAACCACTATGTCACATCGATGATTGAACTCACCGGGTTCAATCCTGATGCTTGTGTTATCCATTTTGAATCTCATCTTTTACCTTTTGCAACATTTAAAACGAAAACTGGTGGTTTATTTGCCAAGAAACGTTTTGTTTTATCAGACAAAAACACGGCAAGCGATTTCCTTGAAGAAGGTGATCCTAACTCATTAGGAGCTTTTTACTTCATCAAAATTTATCATTTAGATAAAGAAAATCTTAACGATGATGAAGTAGCAGTTGCCGAATTGAACAAAGAAATCATCGATCTCTTACGTCATTATACGAACAATAAAAGAAAACTCTATCTTTACAGTGAAACTGAAGAGATCATCATCGACAATGCATCCATGAGTAAAATCGCTACGATGGAGATGGCTCATACCATTGCAACTGCTATTCAACAACATTTAAATTTTAAAGCACCCAACTCTAATCTCAGCGTCGCGATAGGCATAACTTTAAGTTCTTTTTATAATAAAAACTTTGATGACGCAGTCACTCAATCGTTATCTATGGTAGATGCCATCATCCATGATATTGTTCCTAATAAAATCGCTTTGTTTGATCCGCAATTTTATAAACGCCATAAACAGAAGATTGATCAGACTGAACAAGTCAAAAGCATCATTAAAAATAATACTATTCGACTTTATTTCACACCTACCCTTGATGTCAGCAAACAACAACAAGCTTTCTATTTATTAAATCCCATACCATATGGAACAGATTTACACACTTTCTATGATATTTTAAAGATCAGTGCTGATATCAATGGTGGCTCAGATCTCTTGTTCACTTCTCTATTTGATCAAATCGCCCAAATCACCTCATCTAAATCAGTTGAATTGATGATTAAAATCCCTTATTCTCTCGCTTCTTCTTTCTTAAATGTTAGCAAGCAACAACTGAATTCTTATATCAAATGGATAATCTGCTTTGAAGAAAGTGATTTAATAACTTATATTGATGACTTACAAAGCATAAAAAATATTTTTGAAGCTTATACTAATAAAGGTATTAAACTAGCTCTTGAATTATCGACTATCAGCAGTTTATTACCTGGTAAAGTCAATACAAAATTCTCTTATTTCATCATCGGAAAGAAATTCACACAAGGAAGTGCTAATAAAGATCCCAATATCAATGAATTGAGAGTGATTCAATCTGAATACTCTTGCTTTCCTGGAAAATTTGTCTACACTTACCTAAAAGATATCGATGATATCGAAATATGTGCCCACTATTCAGGCGAGATATTCCAATGCGATGAGATAGGATTACCTTCTTCACGTCTCGAGAACATAGACACTGAATCGATCAGTGATATCATGCAGATTACAAAATAAATAAAAATAGAGGTTATAAAAATGAACGATAAAAAAGTGAAAAGTATCACCAGCAAGCATGAAAATTTGACTCAATGGTACACAGACGTCTGTTTAAAAGCTGAATTGATGGATTATGCGCAAGCCAAAGGATTTATTGTTTATCGACCAGACGGTTACGCATTATGGGAAGAGATTCAACACTATCTAGATAAAAAATTTAAAGGTTATGGTGTTAGAAATGTCTATTTACCTTCACTGATTCCGATGTCATTGCTGAACAAAGAAAAAGAGCACGTGAAAGGTTTTGCTCCTGAATGTGCTATCGTCACTAAAGGCGGAAATAAAACTCTCGCTGAAGAAATGGTAGTGAGACCGACAAGCGAAACTTTATTCTGCGACCATTTTAAAGATATCGTACACTCATATAACGACTTACCTATCAAATATAACCAATGGTGTTCAGTCGTCAGATGGGAGAAGACCACCCGTCCGTTTTTAAGAGGTGCCGAATTCTTATGGCAAGAAGGACACACCTTACATGAAACCGAAGTTGAAGCACGTGAATTTGCTCTTACAATTTTAAGAACTTACAATGAGATGGGCAGAGATTTATTAGCTATTCCTTTCGTATGTGGCCGCAAACCTGCCAGTGAGAGATTCGCAGGTGCTAAAGATACTTATACGATCGAAGCTTTGATGCCAGATTGTCAAGCTTTACAATGCGGTACTACCCATTATTTAGGAACTTCTTTTTCAGAAGCATATAACATCCGCTATTCGAATAAGGAAAACAAAATCGCTTACCCGCACTATACTAGCTGGGGCGTTTCTACTAGATTGTTAGGCGCTTTGATCATGGTGCACGGCGATGATGAAGGTCTTGTCTTACCTCCGCACATCGCACCGATTCAAGTCGCTATCATTCCGATCAGAGCTGATGCTAACAAAGAGATTTTAGAAAACTGCAAGAGATTGAAATCTAAATTAGAAGAACGCGGAATACGTGTCGTCTTAGATAACAGCAACAAAACACCTGGTTGGAAATTTGCACAATATGAAATGAAAGGTATACCTTTAAGAATCGAGCTCGGTCCTAAAGATTTAGAAAAGCAACAATTCATGCTCACTCGCCGCTTTGATGGTTCTAAGATCACCGTCTCATTAGATAATCCTGTAGAAGAGATCATCAATCAATTAGAAGAAATCCATAAAGGAATGTACAATAAAGCGTTAGGTTTCTTAAATGAACATATCAACGAAGTTCATTCCCTTGAAGAATTAGGAGAAGTCATCTCTAACTCTAAAGGTTTTGCTAAAATGATGTCTTCTAATGATCCTGAAGAAGAGAAAAAGATTAAAGAAGCCTTCAATGCGACACCGCGTGTCATTCCATTTGATCAAGCCGCTTTTGGTGATACTGATCCTATCACTGGCAAAAAGGCTGAAGATGTCGTATTTTATGCGCGAGCTTATTAAGCGATTGGAGAATAGATATGAGCATTTTCGATGAAAGAATTAAAAAATTACAAGCCCAGATGAAGGCTGATGGCTTAAAAGCCTACATCATCCCGGCAACTGATCCGCATTTATCGGAATACTGCGCCGATTATTATTTAGCTGAAAGATTATATTTTTGTTCCTTTAGAGGCAGCGATGGCACACTCTTAGTCACTTTAGACAACTATTATATCTATACTGATGGACGATATTGGGTTGAAGCCGAAAAAGAGTTAAAGGGTACTAGCGGTATTTTAGTATATGATGGTAAACCTGGTGTCATGAGCATATCTGAATATATAAAGCACAACAATCTATATCCTTTGGGTTTAGATAGTTCTTTATTTTCTATCAATCAATTAAGAAAATTCTATATCGATACTAACCATCCGATAAAACATGTCTCGTATCGTTATTTAGTTGAAGACTTACCATCCATGCCTTCTGATAAAATTTGGAAAGTTAATCCTGAATTATTATCGACCACTAGATCAGAGAGAGTGGCTAAAATACTCAAATATGTCAATGAACATCACGCCGAAAATATCATACTGACTTCTTTGGATGATATCGCCTATGTCTTAGGCTATAGAGGCAATGATATTAGTGCTACACCGATTTTTTATTCTTACCTTTATATTGAAGGAAATGGTCTTTTACATCTTTTTATCAATAGAGAAAAATTGCCAGATGAATTTTCAAAAGAGATAGATGTTATTGTTCATGATTATGATGAACTGATAGCCTTCATTGATAAGAGAGAAGACATTCCTACTCTCGTTGATCCGAATAAAACTAATAGCCATATCATAGCTCATTTGCATAACAAGATTTATGCCACATCACCAGCTTATATTTTCAAAGCCATCAAAGGTGATGTTGAAATCAAAAACACCATCGATGTTCACGTCTTAGATGGCATCGCTGTTTTAAAATTGATGAAATATATCGATGATAATATCGCAAGCGATGAATTAGACGAATATAAGTGTGCTGCTTTTATCGATAATGCCAGAAGAGAAAATCCGCGTTGTTACGATGTTTCATTTGAAACGATCGCTGCTGTTGATGAGAATGCAGCCATGATGCACTATGCTCCTTCTAAAGACGCTAGTGCTAAAATGACTTTAAATAACCAATTGTTATTAGTCGACTCTGGAGGTCAATACTATGGTGGAACCACTGATATCACTCGAACATTTATCCTAGCAAAAGCGCCATCAGCTGAAGTCATTCACGACTACACATTGACTTTAAAAGCTCAGATCAATCTTTCCACCCAGATCTTCATTGAAAAATCCACTGGACATACTATCGATATAGCAAGCCGTGAAGTCATGTGGAGAGAAGGATTAGATTATAAATGCGGCACAGGGCACGGCGTCGGTTATATGAACTGTGTGCATGAAGGTCCTATCGGGTTTAGATATTATGATTCACCAGACCGCGATGATAAAGCGATGCTCGTACCTGGTCACATCATCACGATCGAACCAGGCGTTTATAAAGCTGGTAAGTATGGCATTCGTTTAGAAAATGAATTATTGGTCGAAGAAGCTTTTACAACTCCGGATGGTCGTTTCTATAAATTCAAGACTATAACTTATTGTCCATACGTCAGAAGAGCGATCGATGTCACAATGTTAACTGATGATGAACTGAAATGGTTAAACGACTATAATGCACTTGTTTATAACACCTTATCTCCACATATCGATGATCCTGAACTAAAAGATTACTTAAAAGAACAGACAAAAGAGATTACAAGATGAACAGAATCGTCTTATTTGAGCCGGAAAAGCCAGCCAACACCGGCAATATAATCCGGACGTGCATGGCTTTAGACGCAAAATTGACAATCATCGGTCCTTTGAGCTTCTCACTCGATGATAAAGCATTGTCAAGAGCACATATGGATTATGCGATAAATTTTGAGATTGAACGTTTTGATACTATAGAACAATTTTTAAATAAATATAAAAATTGGGATGGCTATTTCGTGACAAGATATTCTAAGAATGTCTATTCAGAAATGGACTATTCTGATCAAACAAAAGATTATTTCTTTATGTTTGGTAGAGAATCCACCGGTATACCACACAATATCTTAAGAGAGCACATCGATAAAACCATCCGTATTCCGATGGCGATCAACGCAAGGTCTTTAAATCTTTCTGACTCAGTCAGCATAATTTTAAGCGAAGCAAAAAGACAGCAGCATTTTTCATCATTATCACTGACTGAAACAATTAAAGGCAAAGATTTTTTGATGCATTGATATTGCTAAAAGCTAGATAGAAACATATAATTATCTTACCTAGACATGGCGCGTTTCCGACACATATTTTTTTGAGACCTATATCGCCAGTGTAGCGTTGAAAGCTGATCATCGAATCAGAATCCCAAGCACTCGCTGCGGTCTCCTCTTTATTAAAAGGGAAATTGAAAGAATCTAGGTGAAGCGGGCATTCATTGCCCGTTTTTTTAGGTTCTATGTTAAAATATTCCAAAGAGGTATAACAAATGAAAAATGATAACTTAGCCGTCAATACTCTACGCGCATTATCTTTAGATATGATTTCCAGAGCTAAAAGCGGACATCCGGGAATGGCTCTTTCTAGCGCCCCGATCATCTATACTCTTTTCACTCGCCATCTTATCGCAGATCATAACGATTCCAATTGGATAAACCGTGATAGATTCGTCTTATCGGCTGGTCATGTTTCCGCTTTGCTGTATGCGAACTTGCATCTATGTGGTTATCCTCTTCCTCTTGAACAGCTGAAACAATTCCGTCAGCTCGGTTCTTTAACTCCCGGGCATCCAGAATATGGTCATACCCCAGGTGTTGATGCTACCTCTGGTCCATTAGGACAAGGTATCGCACAGGCAATAGGTATGGCAGTTTGTGAAGAACACTTACGTAATTTTTATGTTGACGGTGAGAAACTCATCAATCACTACACATATGTTTTAACCGGTGATGGTTGCTTAGAAGAAGGTATCTCTCAAGAAGCGATATCATTTGCAGGATTACAAAAATTAAACAAGCTCATTCTTTTGTACGACAGAAATGATTGCACTTTAGATGGTCCCTTATCCAATTCTTCAAATGAAAATATCAGATTACGTTTTGAAGCTTCTAATTGGAATGTTCTCGAAGTGAAAAACGGCAATGAAGTAGATGAAATCGACCGTGCCATCACAATCGCTAAAGCTGCCAAAGAAAAGCCGACTATCATTATTGTCCATACTAAAATCGGTTATGGTTCACCTCTTGAAGGGACAGCCGCTAGTCATGGAAAAGCTTTTTCACCAGAAGAAGTCTTGAAGACAAAAAACAATTTAAACTATTCCTACGAAGCTTTTGAAATCCCATCCGAAACGAAAGAGATTTATAAGAATAGTTTTATCAAACGCGGCGAGCTCGCCCACGCTTCTTATTTAAAACAAGTCGAAGAATATAAAACTTCACATCCGAAAGAATATCAACAATTCGAAATGATGTGCACTAATGATGTTCGTCCTTTCATATTTAAACAAGGTCCGATTTATGAAAAGAATCACTCCGATAGCACCAGAAATGAAAGCCAAAGTCTTTTAAATCTGATTGCTGATGAAATCCCAGACCTCCTAGGTGGTAGCGCTGATGTCGCTTCTTCGGTCAAAACAAAAGTCAAGAAATTTTCTGACTTTACACCCGAAAATAGAAAAGGAAATAATATCAATTTCGGCATTCGTGAATTTTTAATGGCTTCGATCCAAAACGGTATTTTATTACATAAAGGCGTAAGAACTTATGTCGGTTCCTTCTTAGTTTTCGCTGATTATATGAAGCCTGCTATCAGAATGTCCGCAATGGAGAAAATACCAGCAGTATATCTATTCAGTCATGATTCTATCGCTGTGGGTGAAGATGGACCTACACATGAACCGATTGAACAAATCGCGATGCTCAGAAGCATTCCGAATAATTTCGTATTCAGACCTGCATGTGGAACTGAAACAGCTGCTAGTTATCATTTCGCTTTTTCATCTATTAATCATCCGACTTGTTTATTATTATCACGCCAAAATTTAACCGAACATGATGGCGCTTCCTTTAATGGTGCTCTAAAAGGCGGTTATGTTATTTCAGAGGAATCTGAACACTCTGATTTAACTATTATGGCTTCTGGTTCTGAAGTCGATTTAGCTTGCCAAGTTCAAAAGATATTATTAGAAAACGGGCTCGATGTCCGTGTGGTTTCCATGCCTTGCTTAGAGCTTTTTGATATGCAGCCGAAAGAATATCAAGAAAGTGTTTTAGCTAATCCATATGATAAAAGAATATTCATTGAGATGGCTAAATCAGATAACTTATATAAATATGCTAAACATGTATATGATATCAATACCTTTGGTCTTTCAGCTCCAGCCGAAGAAGTCATAAAAGCCTTTAATTTCACTCCTGAGCAAATCGCTGATCGAATTTTAAAAGATTTTCCGGTCCAAGATTAAATTTAATAAAAGCTCGAACAAAACGATGACTTTCTCTCAATAATAAGTGAAAGCAGATAAATCTGCGAAGAGGGGAGTCATTATGACAAAACGAAAAAAGACGATCATTATTCTATCTTCTATTTTAAGTGGACTGATTTTGATATCAGGTGCGGCAGTGATGACAAATGGTTTCACTGACTTTAATCCCGACAATTTTGTAGCTAATCTGGAAGAAGACGCTTTTGAAGTCGAAGAAATAAACAACATTCGATTTTCACAGGTCACAGAAAATCTTCTTTCGGATGGAACAATACAAAAACAAGTGAAGTTTACGATTGAACCATCGACAGCCGATTATAACAATCTTAACGCCGCTATCAACTGGAACATGACATACGAAGATTCATTTGAAAGCGAAGATTGGTATATTGATAAAAATGTTCTTGATTATGTAGATTATCAATTAGATGGTGAAAATAAAACATTAACGTTCAATTGCTATCAGCCATTCGGAACAGAAATCATTTTCACATTAAGCTCAAAAGATGACCCAAATACTAACGCTTCAATAAAGATCAACTATAATCGTCGTGAGATTCAAAAGGCAACTGCAACTATCGGTTATGATGGCTTTACTCCAAACCAATCGATGAAAATTGACACTACATTACCTGTCTATTCAATCGGTACAAAAGGTGAACGAGCTCCCACTACTGGTTTTAATAGTTATACACGTTTCATCAAAACTGCTGATTATGATTGGGATGATTATTTTACCGGTGTTTCTACAGTAGGCATTTATAGCTCGAATTTTAAATATAATGGTCAAAGTTACACCGACACAGATCTGTTGATGAAAGATATGAAATCAAGAGTGCTAGGTTATCTATTCTTATTGCCGACTGTCAGCTCAGATCAAATTTTTGATCTAGCAAAACTAAAATCATTATTGACCTATGAGTTTGTTGCCATGCACACCTATCAAGATGTATATGCTGAATCAACGATCAATTTTAACTATTTTATCGATATATACCATAAAGCTTATAGCCAAGGTGGTGGTATTCAAGTGACTGTCGAATTTGCAGATGAAATCCTGGTTCAAAAGTTACTGCCATTAAATGTCTCAGCAGATACTATAACTAGCATATCTGTCGAAAATTCAGAAATAGATTTCTAGCAGATAATCTTTGCTAAACCGCCTTTACTAGTCTCTTTTAAATCAGATGGTAATTGCTTACCAGTCTCTTTCATAGCTAAAATGACATCATCAAAAGAAACTTTATTATGTCGATAAATGGCGACATTCTTGCTCAATATATACGCCGCGTAAGCGTGAACACAAGCGACAGCATTTCTTTCAATACATGGGATTTGAACATACCCATCCACGGGGTCACAAGTCAAACCTAAAAAATGCTCCATACTGACCTCAGCGGCGTATTCTATCTGATAGATAGACAAATTGTTGTAATATGCTAACGAAGCCGAAGCAAAGGAGGCAGCCGAACCTATCTCAGCTTGGCAACCTAAAACAGCGCCGGAGATCGAGGCGTTTTGTTTGATGAAATCAGCGATCAATGCACCGACTAAATACGCTTTAGTTAGCTTATGTAAATTGCCTCTTAAATCTTTATATAGATAATACAAAATAGCTGGAACCACACCTGAAGCACCACACGTCGGAGTAGTGACAATCATTTCAGAGGCTGCATTAGCTTCACTAGTAGCATAGCTATAACTAGTCAGTAAAAGGGCACGTTTTTCTTCTAGTCCTTCAAGCTCATTAGCTCGAGTATAAATTTCATGGCTGACTCTTTTTAATTTTAATGGTCCGGGAAGTAAGCCTTCAGTTTTTAACGACTTTTTAATTGTATCAAAAGATTTTAATAAAAGATTTTGTGCATACGAAAAAATATCTTTTCCTTCATAATGTTCGATCAGAGAGTAGATATCGTTATTGAAATTTGGGAGAATTTTTTTCATCTCATCAAAAGTATTAAAGGGATACGTATCGATAGTTTTGCTGTTTTCACCAACGACTTGATAGGCTCCACCACCGATTGAACAATATACTTTAGAAATGACTTCACCGGTCTTATAAAATGCTTGGATACGCATAGTATTAGGATGTGGAATGTCAACGGTTTCGGTATCAAAAACAATTTTCACATCGAATTGTTTCAAGGCATTTAAAATGATTTTATCTGTCCCATGACCTTTACCCGTCAATGCTAAAGAATCGTACAAAATAACTATGATATGGTCGAGATTTTCAATGTTTGTGTTCCTCAAAAAATCTAAGCAAATTCGATAAGGACCGATTGTATGAGAGGAAGATGGTCCAGGACCGACAATGAGTAATTCTTTTAATGATTTCATAAATAATTTGAAAAAGAGAGGTTCACACCTCTCTCGAAAGCTAATAATCAGTGCTTTCTTCTCGCGTTTTCGGACTTAAGTTTACGTCTAAGACCTTTCTTTAAGAAGAAGTCATGTTTACGATAGTCCGCGATAGTGCCAGCTTTATTGACTTGACGCTTGAATCTCTTCATTGCATCATCTAAAGTCTCACCATCTCTGACAAGTGTCTTTGGCAATATTATCACCTCTATTTCTTAATGCCGTGGGATATTTTAGCTTAATTAATAACTGATTACAAGAAAAAATTAATAAGGTATTTCTTGATAATTCTTATCATAAGTTTTGATCACTATACCGCTTGCTAAAAGACGAGAGCCCAAATAAAGACATGCGACTTGTCCTTTAGTGATATATTCATAATTATCATAAGTCAACCAGGAGCTCTTTCTATCAGGTCTCAAAGAAAATTGAACCGGTAAATCTTTACCACGATATCTGAATTTGCAATTACAAGAAATCTGTTCGAGTGGCAAATCACTACCTATCCAGTTCAAATTATCGATCAAACATCTCGAAGAGAAACGAAATTCGTTTCCTGCTTCTTGTGCTACATAAAGAATGTTCGATTTTACATCTTTCCCAACCACGAAAAACGGATCGCATGTATATCCTTTAATTCCGCCGATATTCAATCCGCGATGCTGACCCACAGTATAGTATAAAACACCATCATGAGTAGCGATTTGCTTTCCGCTGACAATATCAATAATAGGTCCTTTTTGTGCTGGTAAATAATTTGATAAAAATTGTTTAAAGTTTCTTTCGCCAATAAAACAAACACCAGTGGAATCTTTCTTTTTTGCGACAGAAAGATTTAATTCTTCGGCCAATCTTCTAACCTCTACTTTAGTCATCGAGCTCAGTGGAAATAAGGCATGGGATAATTGCTCTGAACTGATCTGCCCCAAAAAATAGGATTGATCCTTATTTAAATCAAAGGCTTTATATAAATGCGCTTCACCATTTTCATCTATTCTTTTGGCATAATGACCCATCGCAATTGTATCAAATCCAAGAGTTCTAGCATATTTATAAAAATGACCAAATTTGATGTATTTATTGCAAAAGACATCTGGATCTGGAGTAAATCCCTTTTGATAAGTCTCTAAAAAATTGCTGAAAACTTCTTTCCAATATTCTTCGATAAAATCTTTTCTGATGATCGGAAGATCTAATTCAAAAGCTGTGTCAACCGCATCATCATAGTCAAGTTCCTGAGAACATTTAGATCCAGATAATGTAGGATTACCTAAAATATCATTATTCGTTATGGAATCCCAATTTCTCATAAAACAACAAGTCACATCATATCCACCTTGTTTTAGCAAATATGCGGCGATAGCACTGTCGACTCCGCCAGAAAGACCTAATAAAACTTTTTTACTCATGATATATTTCCTTTGAATCAAGCAAAATAGTAAATGGTCCATCATTGATGAGCTCAACCTTCATATCAGCACCAAATACCCCTGTCTGTAAATCAGGAAAATGCTTTTTTAACTGTTCTACGAAATGATCATATAAAACAACTGATTTTTCACCAGATAAAGCATTGACAAAAGAAGGTCTATTACCTTGTGATAGATCAGCATATAAAGTGAATTGAGAAACTACTAAAAGTTGACCATAAATCTGACTCAAATTTAAATTTGTTTTATTATTTTCATCAGGAAAAATACGTAACTTCAACAATTTATCTACCATTTTATCAACTAATTCAAAGTTATCCGACTGTGTAAAGCCAACAAAAACAACCTCACCACGATCAATCGAACCAACTGTTTTACCATCGATGAGAACAGAAGCTTTAAGACATTCTTGAATTAAAATTTTCATATTTATATTATACTTATATCTATAATAAAAATAAAAGAAGGGGATCATATGGAACTCACGTATCAAGACTATTTGACAATCTTAAAGGAAATAAGACAATACACTGATTTTCAGCCAGAGATCGGCGTCGTCTTAGGAACCGGATTAGGTGATTTTGCAAAAGAGATACAAGTCGAAAAAATAATACCTTATTCTCACTTATCTAAAATGCCTAAACCGACAAACAGCAATCATTCTGGGGAACTTATCTTTGGATATCTCAACGGAATAAAAGTGGTTTTAATGAAAGGAAGAATACATTATTATGAAGGCTATTCAACCCAAACCTGTACGGTTCCTATTCGTATCTTAGGATTGCTAAAAATTAAAACTCTGATCTTGACCAATGCAGCTGGCGGTGTTAATTTTGCCTTTAAACCTGGCGATTTTATGATGATTGAAGACCATATCTCAGCATTTGTTCCCTCTCCCCTTAGAGGGCAAAATATTGATGGATTCGGAACAAGATTCCCAGACATGTCTAATATTTATGACGAGGCGTTAACACAAAAAATATATCATCGCGGTTTAGAGTTAAATCTACCGATGCAAAAAGGTGTTTATTTACAATTTCCTGGTCCACAGTTTGAATCTAAAGCTGAGATCAAAGCTTTTAGAACTCTTGGAGCAGACGCTGTCGGTATGTCGACTGTTATCGAAGCTATCGTGTCAAATCATATGAATATCAGAACAGTGGGTATTTCCTTCATCTCTAATTTGGCTTGTGGTATGAGCAAAAGAAAGATAACAGATGAAGAAGTGATCGAAGAAGCTAAAACGAACGAAAATAATCTCAAAACCTTATTGAAAGAGGCCATAAAAATTTCTCATGATCAATAAACCTTTAGCCTATAGGATGCGCCCTGATAATTTAGATCAAGTTATCGGACAAAACAAAATCAAAGATTTTTTGAATAATCTCATCTCGAATTCTTCTCTCGTTTCCATAATTTTTTATGGACCGCCTGGAACAGGAAAAACAACTTTAGCAAAAGCCTTTAGCAAATCGTTCAATGCTAATTGTTTATCTTTAAATGCAGTGATCGATAAAAAAGAGAAGATGGAAGCTACATTTGAAGAAGCGATTCGGTTTTACCCTACTATTGTCATCATCGATGAAATTCATCGTTTAGATAAAGCCAAACAAGATTTATTATTACCCCATTTAGAAAATGGTGATTTTTACTTAATCGGTTGTACCACAGCTAATCCATTGATTTCAATAAGACCTGCTATCCGCTCACGCTGCCGTTTGCTAGCGACAGAAGAATTGTCTAAAGATGAAGTAAAATCCGGTTTATTGCGTGCAATTTCTTCAGAAAAAGGATTGAATAATTCTAGAAAATTTTCTGATGATGCAATAGATTATTTAGCAAGCATTTCAGCAGGTGATTTGAGATTTGCCTATAACCAATTAGAAGCGATCACACTGAGTTTTACAAAAGACCATCTGATAACATTACAGGATGCCAAAGATATCGCTAATGTTCCTAATTATTATGCTGATCTCAACGAAGACGAACATTATGACACTGTTTCGGCTTTACAAAAATCCATCAGAGGAAGTCAAGTAGATGCGGCTATCTATTATGCTGCTAAACTGCTTAAATCAGGCGATTTAGACGGATTAGTTCGTCGTCTATTAGTTACTGCTTATGAAGATGTAGGACTAGCTAATCCACAGGCTGTTGATAGATGCTATAACGCTTGCCAAGTCGCTAAAGAAGTCGGTCTTCCAGAAGCGATGATTCCTATAGGTTTCACAATCGTTGATCTGGCACTATCTCCTAAATCAAAATCATCTTGTACTGCTATTGAAGAAGCCTCAGCAATGATCGATAACAAGCCCATACGCGTCAGATCATATCTGAGATTAAAACAAGCTGATAGTCCGGTAAAATATCCCTACGATCGTCCAGACGTCTGGCCAAAATTACAATACATGCCTGAAGGATTGGAAGATTATCATTTTTATAATCCAACACTCACAGGCAAATATGAAAGAGCTCTTGCTCAGCAATTGGAAAAATTAAATCAGATTGAAAGAACAACCGATATTGAAAAAGCTAAAAGACTAAAATCTAAATTGTAGATTGCGTTTAGCATTAATCAGTTTTGGAAATAAGGCATTCTTCTTCATCAATACGAAGAACAAGGAATAGCTAAAAAGACTGATGACGACAAATTCGCCTAAAAACACCCATCCGAAATTGACATAGAAAAACGCACCATTTCCGCCCATTAAGAAGGTTAATTCGGCACCGACGATCAGACCGTTCATCAGTGCTGGAATCAAACTTGCGATGAACATATGCCTCATAGGAGACATCAATAGACAGGATATCAATGTCGCTAGACTTCCAAAAACGATATCTAATGGTGTCAATCCCATAGAGACTGAATAAATATTTGCTAAGGCACAACCTATTGTCAGTCCATAAATATAATTAGGATTAAAAAATACCAAAAGAATCAAAAATTCAGATATCCGAAATTGTATCATTCCATATGAGCACCAATAAAACGCATAAGTCAAAGCGACATACAAAGCAGCGACGATTGCATTGGTAGCAATATCTCTAGTTTTCAATTTATAGAGAGAAAAATAATTTTTCAATCGCTGCCCTAAAGATAATTGCTCATTGTTTTCTAAATTTGTCATTAAAAAAGCCCCCTGTTAATGTTTTACGTGGGGTTTCATGGGAAGACCCACGCGATGAACATTAGCATTGTAAAGCTTTTTAAACAAAAATCAAGAGCATTTCATTTTTATAGGCAGACTCATAATGATAAAATATAGGTACCCTGGAGGTTAATTAAGATGGAAGAGAAAAAATTACACCACTTCAGATGCCTCGTTTGCGGGTATGTCTATGAAACTTCAGACGAAAAATTGCCTGATGATTTTGTTTGCCCGTTATGCGGTGTCGGACCTGATCAGTTTGAGCAGATAGATTAATATCTATAACTTTACTTCAAACAGCAAAGAAAAAGCTCAGAGTTTCTCTGAGCTTTTTGATTAATCATTAGGATATTGAGCCCAAATGACTACCCAACGATAGTTTTCAATACCGTAGGCATTTTCATAAATACGAACATATAGTTCATATTTTTTACTAGGATCACCGATAAACTTGAGAGCTGATTTGCTATTTGTATAACAAAAAGTTCTATTTTCCTTATCACTGTGTATGATCAAAGCATTATCAACTTCAAAAATCTCTTTAGCTAATCCTTCAAGAGTATAGCCATGATCTCTATCTTCAGGGCGTGGAGCTTGTTCAGAAAGTTGAACACCGCCTAAGAATCCGCAGCGACCTTTATGAATCTTTCCTTTATAAACATATTCATCAACACCGAATATAGATTTATTAACTTCCATGAGATGAACTTTTCCAAAAGCTTTCTCATCAAAATATACGCCATCTGGAAGATGGGCTAAATCTAATTTTTTCACTGTACGTTTTCTTTGAACCATAATATTTTTTCCTCCAACATGTTTGTTTTAATGATCAAAAACAACTTAATTATAGTTTGTCAATAATCCATGAGCTTCTTTTTTTCTATGAAAGTGCTTGCATTTATTATCGCTTAATATTGCAAATATTTCTTATCCTTCCGTCTTTTGGGTTTCAGAAGAGAGATCTTTCATCAGATTCATCTTATTAAAGAGAGTATCTTGTGGTAAGCGTAATTGATAGTTATTTAGTTTTGAAATTCTAAAGGTGCATTTCTTAGAAGATAGTTTTAAAACATGACCGCCTTTGTTCAGATCAGATGACAAGAAATGGAAATGGAAACCTTTTAGATTGATGCCATCAAAATATTCTGGGCAATAAAAGCCTAAAACTACACCATCAACATCTTGATAATCAAAAGTGACTTGTTCCTCGGCAACTTGATAAAGAGGTTTATATGGCTTTTTCTGTTTGGGACAGGTTCTGGTTTTTAAGGTGAATCTCCCTTCTAAAATTATCAGATAAAAATAGTTTTTATCAATGTGTGATAATAATTGTTTCTTTAGATTCGCATAGGTGTTAAATGTGATCGGCTCTTTTTTAGCACGGATATCCATCTTTGCACCAGAAAAGAATGCTAGCTTATCGCTTAAATTAGCAGGTGAATTTTTACCATCGGCTCGAAAGCTATACGCCTTTCCTTTATACAGAATAGCTTCTCCATCTAAGTCCTCATAAGTTCCGATGCCCACATCAGCCTTCATCAAAACTTCTTTGATAGTGATCCCGCCAAAATAATCGCCCATCATCAAGGCTTTCATCGTCGAAACTTGATACAATTTTGATTTCATACTTCCTACCCCTTTGCATTTATTATATTAAATCAGCATTGAAATTACTAATTTAAAAAGTTGTTTTAATTTTTTTATAGCACTATACTTTGTTTATGACTAAAAATAAAAGTGTATTAGAACTCATCATCGCAATTTTACTATCATTCATAGGGGGTTTTATCGAATTATATTCAATTCAACTATCTGGCGTATTTTCCGGTATGCAAACTGGTAATTTGATTTACACAATGACAGATTTGATCGATGGAGACCTAGTATCAGCCGGCTATCACGCTCTGATGATTTTAATATTTTTTATCGGTATTCTTTTAGCTGAATTCCTAAAATTAGTTTTGCTCAAGAAAAAAATAAGAGTTGAACTATTCTCTATTACTATACAAATAATTTTGCTATTACCATTGCTCTTTATAAAAGTGCAAAAGATAGAAAGTAGCCCATTACCTATCCATTATATATGTAGCGCCCTATTGACACTGTTTAGCGCATTTCAGTATTTTACTTTTAGAGAATTGCATGGTCACACATATGCGACAACAATGATGACGAATCTCTTATCAAATTTAGCTAAAAACTTTGCTGATTTCATCAAATTTAAAGATAAGTCATATGGAAAAACCTGTTTGGATTATCTAAGTATTCTCATCTTCTTTTGTTCAGGGGCAATAACCGTTTATGCCTTTATCGTGAATTTAAATAATAGTGAACAAATAAAGTTAACTCTTCTGATACCGATTTTTATATTATTAGCAATAATCTATCCTGTTTATCGCGTAAATAAAGCAGAAACAAAAGAATAATTTTCTATTCCAATCTGTAAGTCTAAATTAAGTTTGATTTAATAGAACTTAAAACTATAAGATAGGCTCTTGTTTTTCTAAGGCTACGTCGCTTATTTGATTAAGATTTTCAACGATGATATTCAATGTAGCATAAAATGAATCGATATCCTTTTCGTTGAGGTTTTTGCTGACTAATTCAACTGCTTTATTAGCTTTATTTAATACGATCACTGCTGTCTTGCGCCCTTTTGCAGTCAATATATATTTTCCACGATATTGACCATATTTCTTCACTAATTTATTCTCGCTTAAAATATCGATCATTCTAGTGACGTCAGCTTTATCTTTGCGCAATTCCTTACATATACCGACTTTAGAAATACCTTCAGGATGATTATATAATAGCGTTAAATAAAGAGCATGAGTCCCTTTTAATTTATATGGCTTTAATTCATTTGCAGCAATTTCATGCCAATATCTATAGATTCTTCCAATTGCAAGAGAGAATTTTTCAAATTGATTTTCAGTCATTTCTGATTCCTTCAATAAAGTTTAAAATATACTATTTCCTCGTATATATCAACCATCATCCATTTTAATTGTTTAATAAATCAAAAAAATCTGGCACCTATTGAGATGACAGATCATTTAATTTTAAGAATGGCCCAAGGCGGAGTCGAACCGCCGACACAAGGATTTTCAGTCCTTTGCTACTACCAGCTGAGCTATCGGGCCGTTTTGAAACGCGCTTTGTTATTCTAATACAAACATTATTTTGTTGCAAGCATTTTATTTTTAAAAAAATTTTTGATGAGAATTTAGGGACATTTTTGATAATAAATTGAGACTTTTTGCAGGGGGCAAATTTGGTTTTACAACTTTTTTAACTACATTAAATATAAAGAGGTAATTTTTATGTCAGAAAAAATAAGCACATATTTAAGCGGCGACGACTATTTAAAGCACAAATTATTAGAACAACTTCCTATAGAAAATGTTTTATGTGCTTTTGAAAGGTTACGATTTAAAATCACTTTAAGTCAAAAAGTGACTTTAACTAGAGATGAAGTGATCTCATATATTGAACTATGCTTACTAGATAAAGACTCAGAAATACCACACTCCCTTTCTTATGATTTGATCAACTTATGTAAGAACAAAGATCCGCGTGCCCTATTTCTACAAGCAGTGATCTATGAAAAAGGATTGCTTCCTTTTGGTCAAAACTTATCTAAATCTTTTAATTTGTATTATGAAGCATATAAATTAGGTTATAAAAAGGCTAGTTTTGAGCTAGGGCGATGCTATTTTAATGGTATCGGTATTGATGTCAATTTTGATTTAGCAGAATCATATCTAAAGCAAAATCTGGATAACAATAAAGCTAAAACATATCTTGGCTATATCTATTATTGCAAACATAACAAACAAGGCATCAAATTATTAAATGAAGCAAATGCTTGTGAAGAAATCGAAAGCTTCTATTATTTAGGCCTTATCAATGAGCAATCTAGAAATTATGAAAAGGCACTTTTGTTTTACCGGACAGGATCAGATTTGGGTGAACAAAGATGCCATTATAAAGCTGGATTTCTTTTATATCACAGCGATAATGAATATCACAGAAAAATCGCTAAAAATTATTTAAAGCGTGCTAAAGATAACAAATATGCGCTAGAACTATTAGGCGATATCGCAAAAAGTGAAAATGAAGATTACCTAAATTATTATTATCAAGCTTTTCTCAAAGGAGCTGGGGCTAAAAAATACGCAGTCGCTTTATTAGAAAATCCTAAAACCAGTCGGAAAGGCGCAGAAATTCTTAAATCGATTGCAAAAACAGATAACGCAGCAGATTTTTTGCTTTTTAAATATTACAAGTCGATCAAAGAGGATAAGACAGCAAGATTCTATTTAAAAAGAGCCATCGCAAGAAAAAATGATGATGCCCTTAAATATGCAGAAGAATATTTACCATCATTATTAAAATAAATGTCATCATAAAATTAGTAATAAAATGGTAAAATATTAGACGTGAATTATGAATTAAATATTTCAGTACATGAAGTTGTTGATACTATTCTTAGACGAGGTCATTTAGATACTAGAATCTTTAATCAAGCTAGTATGAATGAAGGTTCATCACTCCATCGTATATATCAAGATCAACAAAGTGAAACATACCAATCAGAAATACCGCTTGGTGGAGTTTTTCAAATCGATAATTTTCTTTGTAAAGTCTCGGGAAAAGCTGATGGCATTTTTTTCGATAATAAATATTGGTGTATAGAAGAAATAAAAACAACAAATTCAGATTTGGATTCGTTTATTTCTAGTCAAAGCGAATGGCACTTAGGTCAAGCTATGTTTTACGCTTATTTTTTTGCTAAGCAACAAGCTTTGGACAAAATAAAAGTGATATTGACATATATCAGTCAAAATAATTTTTCTAAACAGAAGCGCATAACTAAGCTGTACACTTTTGATGAAGTCAGCAATTACATAAATGACTTGATGATTCGTTATGTCAATTTCATCAAAAAAATTAAAAAGCTAAAAGAGGAAAGAAACGAGTCATGGAAAAACATACCTTTTCCATTTGAAGAATATCGAAAAGGTCAAAAACGCCTGATTGACTTTGTAAAAAAGGCCCAAGATGAAGAAAGAAATGTTTATATCGAAGCACCGACTGGTATCGGTAAAACTGTTTCAGTTTTATATCCTAGTTTAAAACGCTTTGTTGATGACAAAGCAGATCATATTTTTTATTTGACTAGTAAAAATTCGATTAAAAAAATCGCTGTTCAAACATTGAAGTTATTTACACTTTTAGGATCTAAAGCCCGCTGTTTAGAATTTACAAGCAAAGAAAATATCTGTTTCAATGATAAGGTAGGACATTGTAATCCAGATGAATGTCCTTTTGCACAATTTTTTTATGACAAAATATTAACCTCTGTCCTCGATGCTTTATATTCAAATGAGATGCTTGATAAAAGTGCTATAAAACAGATCTGTTATGAAAAGCAGATCTGCCCATATTATTTTCAATTTGAATTAGCTAAATATTCTGATGTGCTCATCTGCGATTACTCATACATCTTCAATTATTCGACAACGTTAAAATTTCTTGATGACACTATTAGGGGCAATGATTATCTTTTAATCGATGAATGTCATAATTTACCAGATCGTGTCAGAGATATCTACTCCGTTGAAATAACGATTGATGATATCAAAAAAGCATATCATTTAACTTCAGGTGAATATTTAAAGAAAATTCATCGCAAACTTAACAAATTAAAAAAAGCATTTTTAAATTTTCCAATCGATATGGATAATATCAAGAAAAATAAAGAAAATGTTTTTGAAGTTGAAGAAGTCCCATTAAATATTTCAGATTTATTATGCGATATCTTAACTGATTTTAAAGCTATACTTAAAAAGAATCCTAATCCTGATGGCTCAAAATATGAACCTGTCGACGATAAGTTGATGGATTTTTTCTACAAATTGATGGATTTTGATGATATATATACCATTTCATCTGATGAAGAAAACAGTAAAAATTTCTGTGTTTATTTCATTTTGAATTCTGACTTTGAACCGACCGTTTTACGTATCGCAAATATCGCTAGCAAGCCATATATCAAACAGACATTACAAAATTTCAAATCAGCTGTTTTCTTTTCAGCAACCCTCTCACCTAAAGAGTATTACATTGATTTGCTAGGTGGGGATAAAGATGACACCTACGATATTCTGTTACTAGAATCACCTTTTCCAAAAGAGCGGTGTAAGGTTCTTATCGATACTAATCACTCTTTGAAATATGAATATCGAAAGCAAAATATGGCTTCTATCTATGAACTGATCAAAGCAAGTATCTCTGCTAAAAAAGGTAATTATTTTGTTTATTGCCCTTCATATGAATATTTGAATGATCTGCGAACTTATTTTGAAAATGACGACTTAGATATCGATATTTTTTATCAAACAAAACAAATGTCAGATACAGACAAAGATATATTTTTAAGCTCATTCAGAGAAGATAATATCAAAACTACGGTCGGTGTTTTAGTCTTAGGAGGCGTATTCTCGGAAGGTATTGACCTCATCGGCGATCGCTTGATTGGCAGCATTATCATCTCTGTCGGCATTCCACAAATCAATTATGAAAGCGACAAAATCAAATCGTATTATCAAGATGAACAAAACCCACAAAAGGGGTATTTATACGCTTATGCATATCCTGGATTTAACAGAGTGTTACAAGCGGCTGGGCGTGTTATCAGAACACAGACAGATAAAGGCTTTATTTTCTTTATTGATCAAAGATTTAATTATAAAATCTATAGGGATATCATCAAAGAAATTTATCCACAAGCTATAAAAGCTATTTCCCCTAGTCAAGTAAAAGCAACATTAACACGCTTCTTTCAAGAGGAGGACACCAATGAACTTTGATAAACAACACATCAGAAATTTTTGTGTCATCGCCCATATCGATCATGGTAAATCGACTTTATGCGATCGCATTTTAGAAAAGACAGGAGCTGTTGAGACTCGCTCTCTTTTACCACAGTTTTTAGATGACATGAACATTGAACGTGAACGTGGAATCACGATCAAACTCAATGCTGTCAATGTGACTTATAAAGCTAAAAATGGAGAGCTTTATCTATTTAACTTAATCGACACACCTGGACATGTCGATTTCACTTATGAGGTCTCAAGATCATTGAGCGCTTGTGAAGGTGCTTTATTAGTTGTCGATGCCACACAGGGGGTTCAGGCTCAAACTCTAGCTAATGGTTATCTCGCAATTGATAACGGATTAAAGATCATTCCTGTCATAAACAAAGTGGATTTACCTTCCGCAGATGTTGAGAGATGTCAATTGGAGTTGATCGATACTTTAGCAATAGATCCCGATAAATGTTTACGTGTCTCGGCGAAAACTGGATTTGGTATCGAGGAATTATTAGAGCACATCGTAAATGACCTACCAGCACCGACCGGTGATGAAAACAAACCTCTTAAAGCCTTGATTTTCGATTCTAAATTTGATTCTTATCGCGGTGTTATTGTTCTTTTGCGCGTCTTTTCTGGAACAGTAAAAACCGGAGATAAGATCCGTTTGATGTCTAATGGAAAAGTATTTCAAGTGACAGAGCTCGGAATCCGAACACCGAAAGAACAAAAGGTGGATTCTTTAAAAGCCGGAGAAGTCGGTTATCTCTGTGCGTCGATCAAAAATATTAAAGAAGTTTTTGTCGGTGATACGATCACATTAGATGACAATCCTACAACCAGTCCGTTGAAAGGTTTTAGAAAGACACAACCGATGGTTTATGCTGGCCTTTATCCAAGCGATAATAAAGACTTTGAAAATCTTCATAACGCTTTAGATAAGCTAGCTTTAAATGACTCGGCATTAGTGTATGAGCCCGAAACTTCAGTCGCTCTCGGCTCAGGTTTTAGATGTGGCTTTTTAGGTCTTCTCCACATGGAAGTCATCCAGGAGAGATTAGAAGATGAATACGATTTAGACTTGGTATGCACCGCCCCATCTGTCGTCTATGAAGTCGTTTTCACAGATGGTAGACATGAGTTCATTCAGAATCCTGCTGATTTTCCTAAAGATCGTACTAAAATAAAAGAAACTTATGAACCATTTGCTAAAGTGGAAATCATGACACCAAAGAGTTTCGTCGGCAATATTATGACATTATGTCAAAACAAACGTGGTGAATATCAAAATATGAGCTACATCGATGAAACTCGTGTCACACTCGAATATAAAATGCCATTAAGCGAGATTGTTTTCGATTTCTTTGATAAATTAAAATCAGTTTCACAAGGATATGCATCTTTAGATTATGAACTCATCGGTTATGAAAAATCGGATGTCGAAAGAATGGATATTTTATTGAATGGTGAAGGAGTCGATGCGCTTACGACTGTTGTCTTTAGAGGAACTGCTTATCAACGTGCTAGAGCTGTCGTCGATAAATTAAAAGATGTCATTCCTCGTCAGCAATTTGAAATCCCTGTTCAAGCTTCTTTAGGTAATAAAGTTATCGCTAGATCAGATATTAAAGCCGTCAGAAAAGATGTTTTAGCTAAATGCTATGGCGGAGATATCACCCGAAAAAAGAAATTGCTCGAAAAACAAAAACGTGGTAAAAAACGTATGAAGGAATTTGGTAAAGTTCAGGTTCCACAAGAAGCATTCATTGCTATGTTAACTGTGGATGAAGGGAATAATTGACTATGAAAACTGAAGAAGGAATAAGATTCACCGACTTCAATTATGCTACAAAAAACGAAATCTCTAGTTTCTATAACAAAAGCAATGTGGATGACATCATCAGAAAAGTCAAAGATTATCGAAGCTATTTTGATTATGAAACCCCGTTAAGAACTATAGATGATAGTTTTTATAACCTCTGTTTAACTAAACCGATATTGAGTTCTGCCTACAAGCTGGAACGACAATTGATGCGATTAGAGCTTAAATTACTTCAAATCTCACCAAATATTTTACAGGAGTTGAAATCTTCATATAAACTGCAGGCTTTATCTGCTTGTTCCAAAAATGTCGGTGTCAACCCACATGAGAGCACACTGAGAAAAATAGTCAGCGATTCTTTATCCTCTTTACCAACTGAACTCTATATCATTCAAGCTTATTCGAATACCTATTCATTTGCACAAAATTTGCATGAAATATCCTTAAACTCGATTTGCCAAATCAATAAACATCTGATCATGGATGATGACTCAACCGAAAGCAAATTCCGAACTGGAAATATTGAAAATTTAAATAATCCACTCATCCCGATATCTACAGATAAAATCCAATCACATTTAAATTCGTTGATCGATACGTTAAACGATGAAGTCATTCCTGTGCTTCTAAGAAGTTTTATCATCGTCTATTTCTTTTTATCGGCAAGACCGTTTGAATTTTCAAATGAAGAAACAGCTAGCATATTTGCAAAAGCTTTTCTGAATATTTGTGGCTTAAAAAACACATCTTTTCTTTTGGATTTTGAATCCCTAGCATTTTCAAAATCAAAATTAGTTTTTGATAAACTTAAAACTAGTCAAGATAATGATGATTTAACGTATGCGTGTTTCTCTTATTTGAAATTTTTCGAACAACAATTTTCAAATCTAAAAGATAAAATTGCTGAGCTTGAATCCAACTATAAAGATACAAATAACAATGATATTTTAGTAGAGCAATCACATGATGTTGCTTTACCTGTTTTTCCTCTTTCAAATAGCCAGGATGAGATAGATGAGATCACCGATAAACTTCTTAAGACTTATCCTACATTAAAAAAGAAGCAAGCTCATTTCTATGCTGGTCATTGCACAATCGGTCTTCACTATACTGTTAATGATTTTAAAGAGACTGAAAAAACTGTTTATGAAACAGCTAGAACTTCAATGGAAGATTTAGCAAATAAAGGATTTTACAAAAAAGAGAAGCACTTCAAGAAATTCATCTATACGCCTATACCGATTAAAGGAGAATGAACATGTTTTTAGTAACGATGCCGACCTGGAGTATTATTTTAATCGTTTTGGTCGTACTAGTTGGATTAATTATCGCTCTAATCTACTTCATACCGAGTCTACGTCCAAAGAAAGAAAATAAAGAGCCCAAAGATTTTGCACAAGAAAACGTCGATACATTTGTAGTCAAGCCGAGTCATGTCATACCTAGCGATGATGAGTTGCAAGTATATTTGACAAAGAAGGAAAAAGAATTGAACATAATCTTCACTGATGTTGATATCGACAGCCTATTGATTCAATTAAAACAAGACATCAAGGATAGTTATAAATGATAAATTCCTTATATATCCATATTCCCTTCTGTGATCATATATGCGCCTATTGTGATTTTCCAAAGCAGCTGATCAAATATTCTAATACTGATGATTATTTGACGGCTTTAATCGAAGAAATCGACAGTCTAAACATCCCTGATAATCAGTTAAGAACGATTTATATAGGTGGTGGTACTCCAACATCTCTTTCTTTACAACAACTAGAAAAATTACTCAAATATTTAAATTCTCGCTTTCCAATTACTGAAGAATTTACTATAGAAGCTAATCCCGATGGCTTAACCTATGAAAAGCTAGTACTACTAAAAAATCATGGTATCAATAGAATTTCATTAGGTGTTCAATCCAGTTCCGAAAAGATCTTGCAAAAATTAGGGCGTCATCATACCAATGACGATGTAATCGCAGTAATAAACAATATAAAAAAAGTTGGCATCAACAATCTCAATTTAGACTTCATATATGGGCTAGATGGCACTTCTTTAAATGATGTGAACAAAGACTTGCAGTTGGCATTATCTCTCAATCCTCAACATTTATCGTTTTATTCACTTCAAATCGAACCAAATACCTTTCTTTACATCAATAAAACAAAAACTGCCAGTGATGACGAACTTGCAAATATGTATTCTTTTATCAGCGATACTTTAGAAAAAAATGGGTTCATCCATTATGAAATATCTAATTTTGCAAAACCTGGATTTGAATCCAAACATAATTTGACTTATTGGCATGATGAACAATATTACGCAGCCGGTTTAGGAGCGAGCAGTTATATCGGAAATTTACGAAAAACAAACACGCTATCAATGAAAAAATACTTAGATAAACAATGGAGTTATTCGACGGAGACAATATCAAAAAACGATGAGGAATTCGAATTTATTATGCTGAATCTACGTTTAAAAGAAGGATTATCGCTGATCGAATATCAAAAGAGATTCAAAGTTGATTTCCTAAAAAAATATCAGCATAATCTCATAAAGGAAAAAGATTATATAACTATAAAAAATGACCACATAGCAGTTAAAACTCAATATTTTTACATCTTAGACACGATATTTCTTAATTTAGTTTCCTAATTTTATTTTTTTTACTTTCTATCAAATATGTCACGAATATAGAACTTGGAGAGTCTCTATTTTTAATGTGCTTCTAGAACAATCAAAGGATTGAAGTCCCGAGTCCTTTAATTCTTCTAGAGAGGTATTATAAATGATAGATTTAGAAAAACTAAAACAAGAATCTAATCCGATGAAAAGTATGAAGAAGATCCGAGACTGTTACATTGCTGTTTGTAATTATCTGTTCATCTCTTATCCGCAAGAAATGGCGATACTATTCGATGGGAAAGATGATGCCATTCCAACTATTAAAAAAGCCGTGACCTTTATGAGAAGCGGTATTCTAGAAAAGGAGAATGATAAAACCCGCTATATCTTATCGGTCATTTTTATTCTTAATTCAATAGAATCGATCTATGGTAATCTTCTATGGAAATCTTATTTCCGTGGTATTCATGATAATAGTTGGCGTTTAAAGTTCTCAAAATCAAGCTATTATAGGATCAAATATAAAGCAGCTGTGATTTTCATAAATATGCTCTTAGAAAATTATTAAACTGCTGAACAAACTGACACTTCTCATCTAATAATAAATGAGAGGTGTCAGAATGAATGATATATTAAAACTGTTAAAAGAAGATAAAGCTATCTCAATCGGTCTTTTACTTTCTTCTCTTTTTTGTTTTTTTCTCTTCACTGATATGCTATTGTCATTGATAGCCTGTCTTTTAAGTATTCTCTTTTCTTTAATATTGCTCAAAAAATCTTTTGAATTAAAAACTACTAAAGAAAATAAACTGGCATGTTCGAGTTTTCTCTTTTCCTTCCTCACCAATTTAGAAAATAATAAAGGCGCAAAGGAAAGCTATGAGTCAGCCTCCAAATATTTAGTAGGACATTTAGAAGTCAAAAATTATGATAACTTTATCGATGAAGGCTTAACATTGGTTGAGAATGAGCAAAATCAGAAGATTCTGAATTATCTGTGTGAAAAAGAAAAAAGCAATGAAATACATCTGTTGAATTATCATACGTTGATCGAAGATTTAGACAATCAGAATACAACGATTAAATCATCGCTTATCAAAGCAAAAAATCATATGCATAAAACACAATTAGCGCTGTTATTTTTGCTGCTGATTTTAGCATTGATAATAAATCTTTCAACAGTGATTATGAATAAATTGAACTGCCCTATCTATAACATTTTAGGCCTGATATCGACTTCATTATTTTATCCAGCGATCATCTATGATTATTATTTGAAACTAAAGAGGATTTAATATGTTTAAAAATATATCATTAAAATTTAAGGCCAAAAAAGCCAAAAGCAGCTCCAAAAACTATAGTCTGATAATCATTTCAAGCGTCAGTGTAGCAATATTTCTTATAATTTTGATTTTTACATATGAATTGCTATTAGCATTGATAGCTGGCATATCCAGTTTCTTTTTGCTCTACTATTCTTTTGATGGCTTTTCATTGAACAAAAAGACTTTAAAAGACAAAGAATATGAGACCGGAAAAATCAAATTCTATAAATCGTTTCTGATTTATTCAACATTAGAAAACGATTATTTGATCGGTTTTAATAAAGCGATAGCCTCACTGAATATATCCGAATTAAAGGATTCGCTTTTGAATTATCAAGAAGCTGACTTTGAAGGCAAAATACCCATAAAAGATACAAATTCATTAGTAGAAAACGAGATAATAGATATCTTATATTTTACTATTCATGAAAAGAAAGAAACTGATTATAACACGATTGAACGCCTTAAAAATTTAATAGACCAAAAACAAGATGAATTGAAGATGCTAGAGATTTCAAATTTCCAATCGACCAATATTATTTTAGCGATCTATCTATTGTCTTTTACATTGGCATTTTCTTTAAAATGAATCTCATAAAGTTTAGCGTAATTTTTGTCATTTTGAATCCGATATATCGCGATATCATCACCCTAAACGAATTTCAGATTAAACTAAATAAATATGAACCTATAATTGAAAGAGCGTTAGAAGAGGAAATCGCGCCAAGCACTGTTTTAAACAATGAATTAAAATTTATTTGCATCTCAGGTTGTTATCAAGATATCGATTCATCATATATGAGTTATATTTTAAGGGACACTACCCCGCTTAATCTATCTTCACAATATCTGGAAAAAGAGTATGTTTTTTATCGAATTTAAACTGAAAAAGTTATATACTAAGACACGTTAAAACCAAAATACGAGGTGACATATGAATATTTTAGATGATTTAGAAAAACGTGGCTTATTGGATAATTTTTCTGATGAAGAAAAAATAAGAAAAATGCTAGAAACTAAGCAAACTATTTATTGTGGCTTCGACCCGAGTGCCAAATCACTTCAATTAGGTAATTTTATCATGATCACCATCCTTCAACGTTTACAAGCAGCTGGTCATCGTGTTATCGCTGTTTTAGGTGGTGCTACTGGTATGATCGGTGATCCATCCGGTAAAAAAGCTGAACGCCAATTTTTGGGCACTGAACAAGTCAAACAAAACGCTGAAGCGATTAAAAGTCAACTTGAAAAGTATATAGATACATCAGATCCAGAAAAAGGTTTGATAATTAATAACCTTGATAATTGGAAAGATATCAATGTATTAACTTATTTACGCGAATTTGGAAAATACTTCCAAATAGGCTATATGTTGTCAAAAGAAATAGTCAAATCACGTTTGGAAGCTGGAATTTCATACGCTGAATTCTCTTATATGATTCTTCAAGCAGGTGACTTTGATATTCTTTACAATAAATATCATTGTACCATGCAATTTGGCGGTGGTGATCAATGGGGTAATTTAACTACTGCTTTAGATTACTTACGTAAAAAAGAGGGGTCCGATGCTGAAGCTGAAGTTTTCTCTTTCAAATTGATCACCGATTCTAATGGTAAGAAATTTGGTAAATCCGAAAATGGTGCTTTATATCTCGATCCAACCATGACTTCGCCATACAGAATCTATCAATATTTTATGAATGTTTCTGATAGTGATGTATTGAAATATCTTTACATTTTTGATAAGCGACCTATTGAAGAGATCAATGAAATATATAAAAAGCATTTGGAGCATCCAGAACTGAGAAATGGTCAAAAAGAATTAGCTAAAGTCATCGTCACTAGTTTACATGGTGAAAGTGTCGCTATCAGATGTGAAAAAATGTCGACAGCCCTTTTCCGCGAAGACTTCAATGGCTTGACCGCAGAAGAATTAGAACAGTTGACTGAAGGCTTAGTCGTTGTCGAAGCAAAAGATGATTTACCTATTGTAGACGCTTTGATTCAATTAAAATTAGCCTCCTCAAAAAGAGAAGCTAGAGAGTTTGTCACAAATGGTGCGGTTAAATTAAACGGCACCAAGTGCACAGATTTAAATTCTGTGATCACAAAAGATAGCGCATTAAACGGTTATATTTTTGTTAAACGTGGCAAAAAATTATACGCTGTTCTTCAATATTAATCATCCAAGAAACTGAGTATTTCATTTTTAACTTCATCACAATACGGATATTGTTGAACGCGATTGAGATTGAGAAGGAAGTCATCTTCCTTCTTTTTTCTTAACACCTCATCAGATTCCTGCTGAATGTTTTTATAAGTGTTCACCAGCTTATGATAATTTTCTTGTCCCTCTTCTAAAAGCAAAGAATTGTGAGCACCAGTTTCAGTGACAAATAATTCAGCATTTTTATGATGATGTCTAGCATAGTAAGTAGTCAATGAATTCTTGTTGTCGATCATCTTATCATTCTTGGCATATATATAAAGAACTTCTGTCTTATGATTCTTTTTTAAACCGCTTGTTCCTTTAGTAAAACCTTTAGTTCCGAAAAAGAAAAAATATGAGATATAAATTCCCGGACTGATAAATATACTGAACTTTGGAAATTTCATTTTCAAAAGATTGAGACCAGCTTTTACAGGGGATACAAAGCCAGATCTGACAACTGCTTTCTTGACTATATCTCCATAATTTTTCAAAGCTCCAGAAACTGCATAGCCTCCCCAAGAATGACCATATAAATATATTGGTAAGTCATTGTTGAGATGACGTTTATTAACATCATGAATGACATTCTCTAAGACAAATATAGCAACGGAAAGGTTATCTTGATTCTTACCATCACTCAAACCACATCCGTATTGATCATAAGCTAAAACTAAATAGCCTGCTTTAGCAAGCATTGAAATATCAAGTAAGTATTGCACATGGGTTCCAAAAAAACCATGTGATAAAATGATAAAACCTTTTGGATTTATGACATTTTTATCAGAATAGAGATAACCGCGAATCGCTTTTCCATAATATCCGCAAACATATTCTTCCCTTTTGAGAAACGGATAATCTTCAAACCGTAAATAACATGGATTATCTGGATCTGTTCCCCGAACCCAAAAAAGTTTTTTGCAAACAAGAAATAGAATTGCAAAGCATAACAGCAAGTATAACAGGCATATAAGAATGATAACAATTAAGACAATACCCCAAGTTTCCATGTGCTAATTATAATCAGAAAGCAATCGAAGATAAAGAGAAATATATAAAAGGAGAAGAAATTAGCACTCTACACTTGAAAGTGCTAATTTGTTAACTATAATAATATCTGCAAGGAGGCAAAATCCTATGTCTGAAGAACAAAAATATACAACTAGAGTAGTAGAAGCTATCAACAAAAGTGCTCAGATAGCGAAAGACTATCATCTACCAAGTGTCGATGTTCCTTGTCTTTTGAGAGCCTTATATGATCAAGAGGATAGTTTTTATGTCAATATTTTAAAGAGATTAGAAATTGATCCTAAAGAAATTTCGCAAATTATTGGTTCTTATTTGAACGATTCTGTTAAGACAACTTCTAATGTTGAACCTGACTTTTCAAGTGATGTTAAGAATATTTTATATTCAGCAAGCAAATATGAGAAACAGATGAGCGATGAATATATGTCAGTTGAGCATCTGCTTTTAGCTCAATTTGATTGCAAACATTCCTTGATCAATAAATTGACATCAATACCGAATTACAATAAAGCATCCTTCAACAAAGCCATTTTAGCGATCAGAGGTAATAATCACGTGACTAGTGATAATCCAGAAGTTCAATATGAGGCATTAAAAAAATATGGTAGAGATCTGGTCAGTGATGTCGCATCTGGAAAAATAGATCCAGTTATCGGAAGAGATAATGAAATCCGTCGTGTGATGGAAATTTTATCTAGAAAAAGTAAAAACAATCCTGTCTTAATTGGTGATCCTGGTGTCGGTAAAACAGCTGTGGTCGAAGGATTGGCTTGGAGAATTTTTAAAGGTGATGTTCCTGAAACACTTAAAGATAAAACTATTTTTGAGCTTAATGTCGGTTCACTTATCGCTGGTGCAAAATACCGTGGTGAATTTGAAGAGCGTATCAAAGCAGTCATGAAAGAAGTCGCCGATAGCGATGGTAGAATAATTCTATTTATTGATGAAATTCACACCCTTATCGGTGCCGGTTCAGGTGGTGAATCCTCACTTGATGCAGCTAATATTTTAAAACCGATGTTAGCAAGAGGTGAATTGCATTGTATCGGTGCAACAACTGTCAATGAATATCGTAAATATATCGAAAAAGATCCCGCTTTTGCTAGACGTATGCAAAAGGTTTTGATCGATGAACCAACAGTAGAAGATACTATTGCTATTTTAAGAGGTATCAAAGACCGTTATGAGCAACATCATGGCGTAGATATCACTGATGATGCTTTGATATCTGCTGTCACTTTATCAAAAAGATATATCACTGATAGATTCTTACCTGATAAAGCGATCGATTTGATCGATGAAGCATGCGCTAAAATACGTATGCAAATCGATACGATGCCTGAGGAATTAGATGAAGTATCAAGAAAACTGATGCAACTACAAATTGAAAAAGTTTCTCTTGGCAAAGATGATTCTGAAACAGCTAAAAAACGTCTCGAAAACATGGAGAAAGAAATAGCTGAACTCAAGCAGAAAAAAGATAGTTTAACAGCCACTTGGAAAGCTGAAAAACAAGATGCTGAAAAACAGAAAGCTATTAAAAAGCAGTTGGATGTTGCTAAGCTAAATCTTGAAAAAGCGATGGCAGATGCTGATTATCTGACAGCTGCTAAATTGCAAAATCAAGATATCCCTGAATTAGAAGCCAAACTTAAACAAGCCGCGAGCAACACTAAACAAGCCACCATGCTTTCTGATGAAGTCACGACTGAAACTGTCGCTGAAGTAGTCTCATCTTGGACTGGAATACCGGTGAGCAAATTAACACAGACAGAATCACAAAAATTGCTCTCTTTAAAGAACGAACTTCAAAAGAGAGTTATCGGCCAAGATGAAGCCTTAACACAAATTTCAAACGCGATCATTCGTTCACGTGCTGGACTTTCAGATCAGAATAGACCGATCGGTTCATTCATGTTCTTAGGTCCGACTGGTGTTGGTAAAACCGAGGTTGCAAAGGCCTTAGCAGAACAATTATTTGATTCTGAAAAACAGATAGTTCGTATCGATATGTCAGAATATATGGAAAAGGAGTCTGTCAGTCGATTAGTCGGTGCTGCCCCTGGATATGTCGGCTATGAAGAAGGCGGTCAGCTGACTGAAGCGGTCAGACGAAAACCATATTCAATCGTTTTGTTTGATGAGATTGAAAAAGCCCATCCCGATGTCTTTAATATCTTATTACAAGTATTAGATGATGGTCGTTTGACTGATGGTCAAGGAAGAACTGTTGACTTTTCAAATACAATCATCATCATGACCTCAAATTTAGGATCGGAATTCTTGTTAAACGGAAACACTCCTAAAGAAAGAGAACAAGTCAATAAGCTATTGAAGATGACTTTCAAACCGGAATTCTTAAACCGTATCGATGAAATTGTCATGTTCAATTCTTTAACAGAAGATGTCATTGATAAGATCATTGTGAAATTCTTAGAAATACTTAAGAATAAATTAATGAATAAAAATATCAATCTCATCTATGATGATAAAGCTATTGCATTCATACACAAAAATTCATTCGATGTGACATATGGTGCTAGACCGATAAGAAGGTATATACAAAACCATGTGGAAACTCCGATCGCAACCTTGATACTTTCTAACGCTCAACACGATGTGATCAATCTGACTAGTGATGGTCATCAATTGATCATCAAGTAAAAATAAAAAAAACTATGATTATGACTAATATCAGTGATGATATCGGATCAGATCATAGTTTTTTTGATTTACAAATCGCACTTAAGGGACAAGCTGAACAATGAGGATTCTTAGCCATACAGATTTCACGTCCAAAGAGTATCAGGCGGCGATGGAAATTGATATCGCCCTTATCTTTATATAATCTTTCAAGAATGATTTCCGTTTCTTCAGGATCAGTCCCACTTTTGACAAGACCTAATCTTTGACTGACACGATGGACATGAGTATCGACAGGAATGTATTTTTGATCATAAAGTTCACCTAAAACAACCGCTGAGGTTTTGATTCCAACGCCTTTAAATTTCAATAATTCTGAACGATCTGCAGGGACTTTGCCTCCAAAATCAAGCAACAACTTTTTGCTTGCTTGAATAAGAAACTCAGCTTTATTATTAGCTAGTCCAACCTTTTTGATACAATCGATGATTTCTTTTTTCTTATCCTCTTGATAAGACTCTAAAGTCGGAAACTTTGCAAACAAAACTTTTGTCGCTTGATTGACAGCTTTATCTGTCGATTGAGCAGATAAAATCACTGCCAATAACAACTCATAATCTTTGCTATAATTTAAAAAGCAGGTGGTGGTCGGATATAATTTTTCTAGTTCCGAATAAACGAGTTCTTTTCTAGCTGTTAAAGTTATTCGTCCAGTCATAATTCAAAATATCACGAATCTTATCTTGCTTTCGTGTATCTTCATTGACTGTCGAAGTACCGATAGCTTTTCGACTCTGACTTCTCTCAAGTTCAAGAATGATTTTGTCAGCCCTTTTAAACGAGATGTCGCCTGACTTGGTAAGGCTTTTTTGACAAGCTTCTTTGATCTGTTCCTCGGAGGCACCTTCTTTCAACCAATTAGAAACCATATCTCTTTCGATCGGTGAAAGGGTTCTACCAACGAACTTTTCGATATAATCATATAAAGAATCATCTACTTGATGCTTATCTAGAGTAGAAGAATGTAAATATAAGTCTTTTTTTAAGTCTTCAAATAATTTCAACTTAAAAGAAGATAAGGAGAAGCGCATGCTTTTTTCATCCAAAACCAAATATCTTTTTTCTAACAATTTATTCAAAGAGACATCCAAATCTTCTTTTTTAGCGCTCATATAAGAAGACAAAATATCACAAGTGATGATCGTTTCTTCTTCTAAATTTAAAATGAGATCAGAAATGAATAAAACCATTACATCTAGTTCATTAAGACCATAATTTTGGTATCTTTTTAATAAAACATTTTTCCAATCCATATCATTAAAAGTGATCGTCATGCTTCACCTCGTTTAAAAAGGAGCTGCTAGTCAAGCAGCTCCATCCATTCTATATTGATTTAATTACTTATTATTGATGATATCTTTGAGGGTCTTAGAAGGCTTGAATTTAACAGCTTTGCTGGCTGGAATTTGAATCTTCTTACCAGGATCAGAAGGATTGACACCTTCACGAGCTTGTCTTTCAGTAAGTGTGAAAGTACCAAAACCAGCGATTTTAACTGTTCCATATTCAGGACTGATTAAACCGTTAGCAATAAGAGCAAAAATCATTTCAACTGCTCTGAGAGCTTCGCCCTTTTGCATACGACCTTCTTGAGCTAACTGAGTAGCTAAATCATCTTTAGTTATTGTCTTTTGATCATTCATATGAACAATTCCACCTTTCAAGAATAAAATACCACAGCAGATTTTT
This sequence comes from uncultured Bacillota bacterium, assembly GCA_949284445.1. GTDB lineage: Bacteria > Bacillota_I > Bacilli_A > RFN20 > CAG-288 > Enterosoma. Next base: position 33,833 of record CASDVP010000005.1, on the reverse strand, counting down.
GAATGCAAGAAAATATCGATGAAATCGAACTTTTTTAGCTTTCGCTTTTAAGAGAGCGCAACATCAAACGATTAGAAATATCACTGGGTTTAGCATTCAAAAATAGCACTTGATATATCGCTTCAGTGATCGGCATTTCAATATTTTTTTCTTTAGCGATCTCATGTACATACTTAGAAGTATAAACACCTTCAACCGTCATGGTGTTATTAGCTAAGACCACATCAGCTGAATCAGCTTTTCCGATTGCGTAGCCTAAAGAGCAATTACGAGACTTTAAGGAATTACATGTGAGCGATAAATCACCGATACCAGAGAGGCCTAAAAAAGTCTCTGGACGAGCACCGAACGCCATTCCAAAACGCATGATCTCAGCGATTCCTCTGGTGACGAGTGCAGCTTTAGCGTTTTCTTCTTCCCCGAGTCCGAGCAAAACGCCTGAAGCGATAGCGATGACATTCTTTAAAGCAGCAGCGATTTCCGCACCAGTTTCATCAGAATTAGTATAAACGCGGAATTCAGGACCAGAGAAAAGATGTTGAATAAATTGAGCATCATCTAAAGATGTCGAACTCGCTGAGATGCAAGTCAGCTTTCTTCTGATGACTTCTTCAGCATAAGAAGGTCCTAATAATGAAACGATCTCATGACGTTTTTCTTGTGAGATCTCTTCTCTTAAAACTTGCGATAAACGCTTAAATGTGAGAGGATCAAAACCTTTAGCTGTTGAGACTAAGTAAACTTTTTTGGTTAATAAATCCGAAATATCTTTTGCCATTTGACGATAGAATTTAGAAGGTAAAGAGAAAATAATAACATCAGCATCTGCAATAGCATCTTGAAGTGAAGGAACAAAATGTAAAGTAGTCGCCAATTCTATTTCTGAGAAGTGAAGCGGATTATGGTGACTTTCATTGATGGCTTGATAGATAGGATTTTTGTCATAGATATAAACATCATAGCCTTTATTAGCTAAAAGATTGCTCAATGCTGTTCCCCAAGCACCGGCACCGATAGTAGTGATTTTCATCATTTTAGTTCCTCTAAACCATTTCTTTTTCCGCGGATAATCAATTTGATCGGGCAATTATCAAAACCAAAAGTTTCTCTTATGACATTTTCTAAATATCTTTGATATGAGAAATGAAAATAATTTGGATTGTTACAAAAGAGAATAAAAGTTGGAGGTACTTCATCGCTTTGTGTGCAATAAGAGATTCTCAATCTGCCGCCGTTAAAATCAGGGGCTTCATTATCCATTTGGGCCTTTAAGATCGTTGAATTGAGCAAAGATGACGGGACTTTTTTATGCATATTAGCTTCGACTTCATTAAGAGCATTAAAGATGCGATGGATATTAGTGCCATTTTTAGCCGAACAAAATACGACAGGTGCATAATCTAAGAACTTAAAATAAGTCTTGATCTCTTTTGTGAATTTCAACTGAGCATCCGGTTCATGCGAATGCAAATCCCATTTGTTGACGATGATGATGATCGGCTTATTATTATCTATCGCATACGATGAGACATGAATATCTTGGCTGACCAAGCCTTCATCAGCATCGATCAGTAATAAGATGATGTCAGCTCTTTTACAAGCATCAGCGCTGCGAATGACAGCAAACTTATCCAAGTCTTCAGCAACTTTACCAGGTCTTTTAATACCAGCGGTATCGATCATGACATAACGCTTTTTATCACGTGTGAATTGGATATCAACACTATCTCTAGTGGTTCCAGAAAGCGGTGAAACGATGACGCGCTCATAGCCGAGGATTTTATTTGCTAACGAAGATTTACCGACATTCGGTCTTCCTAAAAGGGCGAATGTCAAAGCACCTTCGTAGGGATTCTTTTTCGCTTTAGGAAGTCTTTTGATCACTTCGTCAAGAAGATCGCCCAATCCTAATCCATGCTCAGCAGAGATCGGAAAGGGATTACCGAATCCTAATGAATAAAATTCAAAGGAATTATTGATCAGAGTGTTATCGTCGATTTTATTGACGCATAATAAAACTTTATCTTTATATGGATAGAGCTTCTTAGCGACATAATAATCGCTATTAGTGAGACCGGCACGCCCATCGACGACGAATAAGATGACATCAGCTTCTTCGCATCCTAACTCGACTTGTGCCTGAACTTCTTTTTGAAAAGGAATGTTTTCACCAGTTATACCGCCCGTGTCGATGAGGGTGAATGTTTTGTCTAACCAATGTCCTTCACCGTAATTGCGATCGCGAGTGATACCGCGCTGTTTACCGGTGATCTCTTTTCTCGAATCGGTCAAACGATTGAAGAGAGTAGATTTACCGCTAGAAGGAGAACCAATCAAAGCTACTTTTCCGTATTGTTCCATAAATCACCAACTTTCTTATAAAAAAGCTTAATTATCGCCTCTATTTCTTCTTCGATGCTCATAAAAGAAGTATCCAGTACGATAGCATCAGCTGCCGGTTTTAAAGGTGAATGCTCACGATGAGAATCGATATAATCTCTTCTGATCAAATCTTGTTTGATCTCCTCATAAGTGACTTTTAAACCTTGGCTCACAAATTCATCGCATCTTCTTTTAGCACGTGCATCGACAGATGCGATCTGATAAATCTTCAAATCGGCTTCAGGCAAAACCACCGTGCCGATATCTCTGCCATCCATGACAACATTTTCACTTTTAGCCATCTCTTGTTGCAAAGCGACTAATTTCTCTCTCACCGATAGATGGGCGCAAGCGTAGGAGACATTATTAGTGACTTCTAAGCTTCTCACTTCAGAAGAAACATCTTTCCCATTGAGATAGATATGTCCTTCTTTATCCTCTTTTAAAGAGAGCGAAGGTAAAAGAGTCTTCGCATCCTCTTCACTTTTAGGCTCTAAGTTATTTTCAAGCATGTGATAAGTGAAAGCTCGATACATCGCACCAGTATCGATATATAAAAAATGCAATCTTTTAGCAACACCTTTAGCAGCTGTGGATTTACCGCTAGCTGCGGGACCATCTATGGCTATAGAGTAAAACTTTTTCATTTAAAAACTCCTGTGAAAACAAGAACTATAAGAGCAGCAATGACTAGACATAAAACGATGAGGATCAACCAAGCGAGATTGCTCATCGAAAAAGAAAAAGATTTGTGTTCGCCTTTTTTCATCGCTTTATAACGATGTTTAGTTTCTTTTCTTTGACTATTTGAATCATATGATTCATGTTCTTTGACCAATTCATCGATAGATAGAGAGAGGGTGTTGCGCTTGATGCCATCGACATTCTTTTTCTCAATCATTTGTGAATTAGCGCTGTGAGCAGAGCTCTCAGGCAGCTTTTTCTTAGTGGTAGAAGTATCTTCGAAAGAATAAACATCCATATTGGAGATTTGTTTTCGTAAGTCGGCATACTTTATAACACGGCTTTTATTTTCCATGACAAACCTCCTTTCTAAATATTATAGTTTATATATCAAGCAAAAATCATCAATCAAAGATCATCTTTTTATCTTTGGCAGCACGGATTATTTTTTTCATCTGTTCCGGATCATGTTTATGAGAAAATTCAGGTAAAGAATCTATGGGGAAATAATCTCGAGAGATGATCTCAAAACACGGCTCATGATAATCCGAAATGATTTCACCTTCAAAACCGATGATATATTCAGGCGCGCTTTTAGTTGCTTGATGACGATATCTATCCAGGATAGCGACACAGGAGATAATCTTAGCTTGCACACCAGCTTCTTCATAGACTTCTTTCAAAGCGGATTCAGAAGGAGATAAAGAGAGTTCAGCAAAACCACCTGGAAGAGAATATAAACCGTCTTGCCTTTCTTTCACTAACAGAACACTCTTTCTATCAGCGCTAAAAATAACCGTTCTGACTGAGACTGAAGGCGTCGGATAAATATTGCGTTTAAAAATATTTTCCCCTTCGAAAGTGATATTTTTTAAAGCTAAATATCTTTTGACTTCTTTTTCAAGAGTGCGATAGTTATCGATAGCATACTCATCTTTCGAATACTTGAGACCAGCTTTGGTCAACTCCTCGATTTTTAATAAAAAATCGGTTAAATCATTGTCTTTCATACATTATATTTGTTATGATATTTTTTGCTGCCGTCATAGCTCAGTCGGTAGAGCAACTGATTCGTAATCAGTAGGTCGGAAGTTCGATTCTTCTTGACGGCAATTGATGAAAATACTAAAAGAGGTGGTTTAGAAGCCACCTCTTTTTTTAAATTAATCAACGAAAGCTAAGATAGCCATGGGTGCATTATCACCACGACGATTGAAGGTCTTCAATATGCGGGTGTAACCACCATTTCTATTGCGATATTTAGGTCCATAGACATCAAAGAGCTTTTGCAAAGCATCTTTGTTGGTCTTAGGATCGACAAATCCCTCTGGTCTGACAAAGCTAGCCGCTAAGCGACGGTTATGCAAATCGCCGACCTTAGCATAAGTGACTAAACGCTCAGCTTCTTGTTGAGCTCTTTTAGCGACTGTCAAAGTGACTTCGACTTGTCCAGAAATGATGAGTTGAGAGACGACGTTTCTCAACATATTTTTCTCTTTATCAGAGGTATAGCCCGCCTTGAAGCGGACACCGCCCTTACCATGGACGTTTTTTCTACCGATAGTACTCATAATTTGTTACCTCACTTTTTGATGTTGTCATCATGTTGGAGCGAGAGTCCGATACTAGCTAATTTATCTAAGATCTCTTTATAAGATTTCTTACCTAAATTACGAACGGTCATCAGCTCAGATTCTTTCATATTGCAGAGATCTTGCACAGTTTTAAGACCATTTCTCTTCAAGCAGTTATAAGAACGGACAGAGAGATCTAAATCTTCTAAAGAGACTGTGCTATAGCTCTTTTCAGGTTTTTCTTCAGTGGTTGTCATGATGGTTGCTTGTTTGACAGCTTCATCTAAGTCCTCGAAGAGTTTGAAGTGCTCGTCTAAGATTTTAGAAGCTAAAGCGATCGCATTTTGAGGAGCCATCGAACCATTGGTGGTGACTTCTAAAACCAATTTTTCATAAGAGGAATCACGATCGACACGATCAGGTTCAATATCAGTCTTGACTTTAATGATCGGAGAGAAGTTAGAATCAACAGGAATAGTGCCGACAGGCATATCGCTGGTCTTATTCTCTTCAGCGGTGACAAAGCCGCGTCCTTTGGTAGCGCGAAGAGTCATCTTGATATGACCACCTTCGGCTAAATGACATAAAATTAAGTCTTTATTGACAACTTCGATCATGTCAGGACAAACGATATCACCAGCTTTGACTTCCTTGCCACTGCCTTTAACGTCTAATTTCAAAGGTGGAATTTCATGATCAGTATCTAAACCATCATGCAAAACCAAATCTTTGATGTTGAGGACGATTTGAGTTAGATCTTCAACAACGCCTTCTAAAGGTGAATATTCGTGTGTAGCACCTTCGACTTGAATAGAGGAGACAGCGACACCCGGTAAAGAAGATAACATGACTCTTCTTAGAGCGTTACCGATAGTGATACCATATCCTTGTTCAAGAGGAGAAATGACGAATTTGCCAACAGTAGAAGTGACATCAGATTTATCGATCGTAAATGATGGTTTTCTAAATTCTCTCATATAAGTTCTCCTTTATTTTATTAACCACGAGGTCTCTTGGGAGGACGGCAGCCATTGTGAGGAATCGGAGTGACATCAGAGATGGAAGTGACCTTTAAGCCGCTAGCTTCTAAAGCTCTGACAGCTGTTTCACGACCCGGACCAGGTCCCTTGATCTCGACATCAACACTCTTTAAACCTCTATCTAAGACACTCTTAGCAACAGTGGATGCAGCGACTTGAGCGGCGAAAGGAGTGGATTTTCTGGAGCCAGACATACCGCAGGTGCCAGAGGAAGCCCAAGCGATAACTTTACCTGTCTCGTCAGAAATAGAGACGATAGTGTTGGAATAAGATGCGTGAATATGAGCGACACCCTTAGTGAAATTAAGTTTGCTCTTCTTCTTTCTAATAGTAGTCTTCTTTCCGCTTTTAGCGGTAGTTTTCTTATCAGCCATTTTTTCTCACCTCACATAGTTGCTTTCTTGTGGTTAGCAACAGTCTTTCTAGGACCTTTGCAAGTTCTTGCATTGGTCTTATCTCTTTGTCCACGGCAAGGAAGATTTCTCTTATGTCTTTGACCGCGATAAGTACCGATTTCTTCTAATCTCTTGATGTTCATCGAGACTTCACGACGTAAATCACCTTCGACAACATAGTGAGAGACTTGATTACGGATAGCGGTGAGTTCTTCCTCACTGCAATCCTTGACTCTCTTAGTGCCATCAACTTTAGCATCGAGGCAAATCTTTTTAGCAGTTGTTAATCCGATTCCATAGATATAGCGAAGCGAATAAACGAGTTGCTTATCATTAGGAATATCAACGCCAGCAATTCTAGCCATATTCTTATATCCTTTCCTTAACCTTGTCTCTGCTTATGTTTAGGGTTGGAGCAGATGACCATAACACGTCCCTTACGTTTGATAACTCTGCATTTATCGCAGATAGGCTTGACAGAAGCTCTTACTTTCATAGTCTTTTCTCCTTATTTATATCGGTAAACTATGCAACCATTGGTGACATCATAGGGAGAGATTTCAACTGTGACACGATCGCCTGGTAAGATACGAATCTTGTTCATACGCATCTTTCCGGATATGCGCGCTCTGATCACAGCACCACCGCCTTCAAGTTTTACCGAGTACTTTTCAGCCGGTAATGTTTCAACGACGACACCTTCCATCTTGATGAAATCTTCTCTGCTCATGCTTGTTTCTCCAAATCTTTCAGTCTCATTTTTACTTGGTTATCCACTGAGAGGATGACCGGTCCATTCTCAGTGATGAGAACATCATTCTCATAATGAGCGTTGAGTCGATGATCGCGGGATTGTATTCCCCAACCATCAGGTAAAGTGATATATTCATCACTTCCGCTCATGACCATCGGTTCGATAGCCAAACACATGCCTGCTCTGAGGAAGGGACCTAAGCCTAATTCAGGTGAATAGTAGTTATAGATGAATGGGTCCTCATGCATCTCTTTTCCTAATCCATGACCGCCGAAGTCTTTGACTAATTTATAGCCATATTTATCAGCGACTTTTTGAATGGCCATCGATATCTCATAGAGATGTCTTCCGACATAACAGACTTTTAAGGCTTCAAAGAAGCATTCTTCGGTGCAGCGGATGAGCCTTTTCGCTTCATCGGAGATACTTCCAACTGCATAGGTGCGACAAGCGTCACCTTGATATCCGCTTTCATCGACATTACCCATATCGATCGAGAGGATATCGCCATCCTTTAAGATGACATGCTTAGAAGGGATGCCGTGAATGAGGATATCATTCACTGAGGTGCATACAGCCCCAGAGAATCCTTCATATCCTTTAAAGGTGGGACGGCAACCGACTTCCCGCAAAAACTCTTCAGCTTTTTTGGAAATCTCGTAAGTGGATCGGCCAGGCTTGATTTCTTGAGCAAGCCGATCGAAGACTTGCCCAAGCTTTTGCCCGACGATTTTCATTTTTTCTTGCTCAGATTTGTTCTTGATAATGATCATATATACTAGCAATACTCTTTTGAATATCTTGGAAGACAGTTTGAATATCGTTCAGTGCAGGTATCTCTTTCAAGAGACCTTTCTTACGATAATATTCCACTAGTGGAAGAGTTTTCTTCTCATAATCGTCTAAACGTACTTTAAAGCTTTCCGGTCGATCATCCGATCTTTGAATCAATTGATGAGAACAGATATCACAGACGCCATCGATCCTCGGTTTCTTAGTTTTGAGGTTGTAAGAAGCACCACAATAATTACAAACACGACGATTGCTGATTCTTGATAAGAGCTCATCATCATCAGCAGTTAACAATATGACTAAAGAGAGATGACGATTTTCGGAAGCTAACAGCTCTTCTAAACTATCAGCTTGTGCAATAGTGCGAGGGAAGCCGTCGAGCAAGAAGCCTTTTTTGCAATCGGCGGCATGCAGTCGTTCTTTGACCAAACTGATGGTGACCTCATCAGGGACGAGAAGACCATCTTTGATATATTTAGAGGCTTCTAATCCTAATTCGGTTTTCATCGATATCGCAGTTCTAAACATATCACCAGTAGAGATATGAGGGATGTTATATTGTTTACAGATGAGTTCAGATTGTGTGCCCTTTCCAGATGCTGGAGGCCCCATCAAAATGATGTTTAATTCCTGTTTTTCCATATCAGAGTTCACTCTCCGCATATCCGTTTCCAGCCATGATACCAGATATCTGGTTGCTGATTTCAAGGGCGACACCGACGACGATGATGACACCTGTTCCACCTAATGATAAGGAGGAAGGAACTGCGCCGCTCAACGAGAGGATGACGGGTAATAAAGCGATGACAGTGAGAGCTAAAGCACCCATAAAAGTGATTCTAGCTAAGATTTTAGTGACATATCTCTCGGTCTCTGCACCTGGCTTAATACCGGTGATATAAGTACCGGAAGTCTGGAAGTTTTCAGCGATTCTTTCAGGGCTGATCTGCAACTGTGAATAGAAATAAGAGAAGAGAATGATCAAGACAGCATAGATGATCGGACCCCAAGGGAATGAGAAGGAATCAGTCATCTGAGTCATAGCTTGGAAGTTGAAGACCTGTTCTAACGTTTCAGTCCAAGCAGGCGGTTCACCATTAGAGAAAAGAGCGACGATAATCGAAGGAGCCACCATGATGGATGAAGCGAAGATGACAGGCATAACTGAAGAAGCATTGACTTTGATAGGTAAGAATGAAGATTGTTGAGAAGTGAGTTCGTTAGATTGGCTGGTATTAGAGTGACTGACAGGTAATTTACGAACTGATTTTTCGATGAAAGTGACGAAGACGATGATGAGGAAGAAAGCTAAGAGATAGATGAATATTTGAACTGAACCTTCAAGGATCAAGGCAGGATCACCAGTGGTGAGACGGCTGCCTAAGAATTCGCTGAAAGCTGAAGTGATTTGTGAAGGTAATGAAGAGATGATACCGGCAAAGATGAGCATTGATATACCGTTGCCGATACCTTTATCGGTGATCTGATCACCTAACCAATTGAGCATCATCGTACCAGCGACCATGAAGATGATGATCTTGGTATAACCCCAGGGACCTTCATCACTGAGAGTGATTCCATCGCTGTTAGAGAGGGCGACGATGATACCATATGCTTGAACTGCCGCTAACACCAAAGAGAGGATACGAGTGACTACATTCAGACGTTTACGACCGGATTCGCCTTCCTTCGTCATTTGCGTGAGAGATGGAAGGACATCCATTGATAACAGTTGAATGATGATGGATGCCGTGATGTAAGGAGACACGCCTAAAGCCAAAATTGAGAAATTCTGTAAGGCACCTCCACCCATCATGTTAAGTATAGAGAAGGAATTGGTGGTGTCAGACCAAATGTCTTCATTGACAGAAACACCTGGCACCGTGATAGCCGAACCGATTCTGAAGACAAGGAAAACTGCAAAAGTGAAGAGAATACGATTTAAGACATCCTTGTTATGGAAAAACGCGGCTAGCTTTTTCATTATTTATCCTCGTGATGTTCGCAAGAACAATGTTCGCAGTGACCTTTGCTACCTTTGAGAGCGATTCTGGCATCTTTTAAAGAAGTGACAGTGCAAGTACCACCTTTAGCTTCGATAGCAGTCTTGGCGCTTTCCGAATAAGCTTGAACAGAAACGTTCAATTTCTTAGTCAGTTCGCCAGTGCCTAAAATCTTAACAGGAGCATTGAGATTGTGGATGAGACCACAAGACATCAATGTCAAATTAGAGACTTCAGCACCATCAGCGAAACGGGATTCCAAGTCTTTTAAATTGATGACTTGGTAGCTGATGCGACCGTGATTGACAAAGCCATGTTTAGGAAGACGACGATATAAAGGTAATTGACCGCCTTCAAAACCGACAGGCACTTTTCTGCCTTGTCTAGCGCCTTGACCTTTTTGACCGCGAGTTGAAGTCTTGCCCATACCAGAGCCGATACCGTGACCGACTCTCTTAGGAGCATGACGAGAACCTTCGACAATAGTTAAATTGTGTAAAGCCATAAGTTCCTCCTTTACTTAGCTTCGGCTTCAGTCTTAGTTTCGACAGCTTTGCCGAATCTCAAGAGAGAAACTTCGGAATAAGTTTTGAGCTTTGAAAGACCATCCATCGTGGCCTTAACAACATTAGCTTGGGTGCGAGAACCATAGACTTTAGAATAGATGTTTTTGATGCCCGCAAGTTCTAGTATAGCACGAACGGCACCACCAGCGATAAGTCCAGTACCTTCAGGAGCAGGTTTTAAGAAGACTTGAGCAGCACCAAACTTGCCGACGATCGGATGAGTGATGGTTCCGCCTTTAGCGATTTCAATCTTCTTTAAGTTCTTTCTAGCTGAAGCAATCGCTTTTTTGATAGCTTCAGGAACTTCACCTGATTTACCTAAGCCATAACCGTATCTGCCTTTGCCATCACCGATGACGACAAGGGCTGAGAATCTCATTCTCTTACCACCTTTGATAACCTTGGTGACGCGAGAGATTTTAACCACTTTTTCTTCGAAGAGTTTCTCTTCTTGAGAACGAGAGAATCCTCTAGAAGAACGTTTGGTGGAACGATTGCGACTATGTTGTCCTTTGGGACTAGGTTTAGCACTAGCTTCTTCTGCCTTGACTTCAGGCTTAATATTTTCTTTTTCTTCCATGTTCGCGCCTCCTTAGAAGACTAATCCGCCTTTGCGGCAAGCTTCAGCTAAAGCTTTGATCTGTCCATGATAGAGATAACCAGAACGATCAAAGACGACTTTTGTGATCTTGAGCTCACTAGCTTTCTTAGCTAAATCTTCACCGACAGCCGCAGCAGCAGCACAATTAGAAGGATTTTCTAAATTGAGTTTGGCGGAAGAAGAAGAGCAAAGAGTCTTTTTGTTAGCATCATCGATGAGCGAAGCATAGATGAATTTGTTGGAGCGGAAGATGGAAACGCGTGGGCACTCAGCAGTGCCAGAGAGCTTAGCTCTAATACGAATATGACGATGCTTTCTTTGAGCATTTTTATCAAAAGCTGTATACATTTATCTCCACCTCCTTACTTACCAGCACCAGCTGCTTGCTTCTTAGCAGAGGCGGGTTGACGTAAGACGACATTTTCGCCCTTATAACGGATACCTTTACCATGATAGCATTCAGGCTTACGATAGCTTCTGACCACAGCGGCAAATTGACCAACTTTTTGTTTATCAATGCCGGTGATAGTGATTTCAGCTTGTTTGACAGAGACTGAAACGCCTTCGATAGGATGAACGACATCTTCATGGGAATGACCGATATGAAGGACCAAATCATTTCCTCTCATCTCAGCACGATAACCGACACCTTTGATCTCTAATACTTTAGTGAAACCATTAGTGACGCCTTCAACCATGTTATGGATAAGAGCTCTTGTAGTTCCGTGAATCATCTTGTAATCGTCGCTAGGGCGAGAGACGATGATTTCATTATCTTTGATTTCAACATGTAAGTGTTTGTTGATTTCTTTCTGTAATTCGCCTTTTGGACCTTTGACAGTGATGAGATTACCAGCGATGGTAGCAGTCACACCAGCAGGAATGGCGACAGGCATTCTTCCAATTCTTGACATAATCGATACTCCTTACCAAACGTAGCAGATGACTTCACCACCGACATTGAGCTTTCTAGCTTCTTTGTCTGTCAATAAGCCATGAGAAGTGCTGATGATAGCGATTCCTAATCCGTTGAGGACGCGAGGAAGCTTATCAGCAGGAACAGTGATTCTCAAACCGGGTTTAGAGATTCTCTTCAAGTCAGAGATGATGCGATTGCCTTGAGAATCATATTTAAGAGTGATAGTCAAAGTCTTGAAAGACTTCTTCTCTTCAGCAGTGACTTTGTAATCACTGATGAAGCCTTCTCTCTTCAAAATGCTAGCGATCTGTTCGCAGGTCTTAGAAGTTGGGAGAGAGACTTCAGGTTGTTTGCTCATATTTGCATTACGGATGCGAGTGAGCATATCAGCGATGGTATCATTAACCATATTCTATTCTCCTTTCTATCCTACCAGCTAGCTTTATGCATGCCAGGGATTTCGCCTTTATAGGCCATTTCTCTTAAGCAGATACGGCAGACACCGAATTTTCTGATGACGCCGTGAACACGACCACAACGAGAGCAACGATGATAATTGCGTGTGGAGTATTTCTGAGGTTTAGCACACTTGACGATCAATGCTTTTCTTGCCATAGATGCTTCTCCTTTACTTTGCGAAAGGCATACCTAATTTCTCTAATAGAGCATATGCCTCTTTATCAGTTTTAGCAGAGGTGACGATGACGATATCCATACCTTGAACACGATTGACTTTATCATAGACGATTTCAGGGAAGATCAATTGTTCTTTAACACCGACAGAATAATCTCCACGGCCATCAAATGAATCTTTGCTGACACCACGGAAATCACGAACACGTGGGAGATCAATGTTAACGAACTTATCGAAGAAATCATACATTCTGACTCTTCTCAAAGTGACTTTAACACCGACTGGAGCACCTTCACGAAGCTTGAAGTTAGCGATGGATTTTCTAGCTCTGGTGACAACCGGATGTTGACCAGAGATGACTTCCATCTCCTTGACAGCTTCTTCGACATTCTTTTCATTGCTTCCAGCATCGCCAAGACGCATATTTAAGATGATCTTGACTAATTTCGGACATTCCATAATCGATTTGTAGCCGAACTCTTTCATGAGAGCAGGGACAACTTCTTCTTTATAGAGTGTCTCAAGGCGAGAGACGACTTTAGCTTTCTCACAACCTTGATGATGATATTTTTTAACGGATACACCGTTTTTCTTATCTTCAGCCATGTCGTTTCTCCTTACTTGATATTTTCGCCGCTAGCTTTAGCATAACGGACTTTCTTATCGCCAGATAAGCGATAACCGACTTTTGTGCCCTTACCAGTCTTAGCGTCTAAGAAAGCGACGTTAGAGACATGGATAGGGGCGTTGATATCTTTGATGCTGCCTTGAGGGTTAGCTTGGCTAGGTTTGACATGCTTTTTGCGAGCATTGACACCTTCGACAATGACTTGTTCAGTCTTAGGAAGAGCTTTGATGACTTTACCAGTCTTGCCTTTATATTCGCCAGAGATAACGATTACAGTATCACCAGTTTTAATTTTCATACTCAATCCTCCTTAACGATTAGATGACTTCGACCGCTAAAGAGACGATCTTCATGAACATTTCGCCTTTTTCACGAAGCTCTCTAGCGACGGGACCGAAGACACGAGTGCCTTTAGGAGAACCATCTTCGTTGATGAGAACAACAGCATTATCATCGAAGCGAATGGTGGAACCATCTCTTCTCTTATAAGCTTTCTTCACACGGACGATGACACCTTTGACAACGTCAGACTTTTTGACTTTGCCGTTAGGAATGGCATCTTTGACAGCACAGATGACGACATCACCGACAGAAGCATTTCTGCGGAAGCTGCCGCCTAACATGCGGAAGACTCTCACAGAGCGAGCGCCAGAGTTATCAGCGACAACAAGATTTGTTTCATTCTGTACCATATTATTCTCCCTTCTTCACAATCGAGACTAAACGGAAGCGTTTGTCATGACTGAGAGGACGGCATTCTTCAAAGATGACCACATCGCCGACATGAGCTAATTCTTCGCGATCATCAACTTTATACTTCTTATAGGCGAGAACACGTTTCTTATAAATCGGATGAGCTTTATAGTTTCTGGTTTGAACGACGATGGTCTTCTGCATCTTATCAGAGATGACAGTGCCTTGAAGACGTCTTCTTGTAGAGGTCTTTGTGACCTTTGTATTTTCAGTAGCCATTTTTTGACCTCCTATTCAGCTTGAGCCTTAGCTCTCTTACGCTCATTTTCGACAGTGAGACATTTAGCGATGTCTTTGCGAACTTGAGTTATCTTCTTACCATTATCTAATTGACCGCTCTTAGCTTGGAATCTCAAGAAGAGAAGACTCTCTTTGAGTTCGAAGACTTTATCAGCGAGATCTTTATCGGATAATTTTCTCACATCTTCAATTGTCATAAACTATTCTCCTCGCCTTTCTTAATGACGCGTGAAGTCACTGATAATTTGTAGCCAGCTTGGTGAAGTGCTTCGATAGCGTCAGCTGGAGCGACACCTCCAACTTCGAACATGACCGTTCCTCTTTCGACAACAGCGGACCAGGTCTCAACTGTACCTTTACCATTACCCATACGAACTTCGAGAGGCTTCTTAGTGATGCCTAAGTAAGGGAAGATACGGATATATGATTTGCCGATCTTTCTTGTATAACGAGCAAGAACGACACGGGCAGCTTCGATCTGTCTATTATTGATATAGCCACCTTCAGTAGCTACTAATCCATAATCGCCGAAAGCGACGGTGTTACCACGGCTTGCTTTGGCCTTTGGTCTGATTAAATGGCTTCTGCGCCATTTGGTTCTTTTAGGTTGTAACACTTTTATTCTCCTTTCGCGCCATCAGCTTGATCTTTGCTAGCATTTGGAGTGACTGCAGGAGCGATGGTTTTGTTAGTTTGTTGACGAGAAGGACGACGGCTGTCACCACGGTTGAAGCGAGCGCGTGGGCTTCTTCTATCATCAGGGCGACGATCTCTCAATTCTTTATAGTTATCAGGGAGAGCAATCCAAACTTTGACACCGATGACACCATAAGTGGTGTGAGCATCGACGTGAGCATAATCGATAGGTTGTCTTAAGGTGTGTAAGGATAAGACGCCTTCACGATATTCTTCATAACGAGCGATTTCAGCACCGCCGATACGACCTTTGCTCTAGCTTTCTTTTGAACGACGCGGTAGCTGCCTCTCTCTTCTAATTGCTTAGCGATATCTTTAGCGACTAAGACAGCGTCTAAATCAGGATTCTTGACTTCGACGATAGTGAGCTTGATGCTGTCAGGACTCTTCTTGAGAATCTTTACCAAGTCAGCTCTGATGCCTTTGATAGTCGCAGATTCAGCGCCGATGACAAGAGCGGGATGAGAGACATGAATGCTGATAGTGATATCCTTTTTGATTCTTTCAATATCGATATGAGAGAGACCAGCGCCTAACTTATCTAATTTAGCCTCTAAATAACTGCGGATATCGATATCTTCTTTCAAATAGACGGAAAAAGATTTTTTATCAGCATACCAATGACTGGACCAGTCGCGGTTGATACCTAAACGCAATCCATTAGGATTAACTTTCTGACCCATATTACTTGGCCTCCCTATTCTTCAAAGTCACATAGATGTGTGACCATCTTTTAACTAATCCTGAAGCAGAACCTTTAGCACGTGGTAAGATTCTCTTTAATTTCATCGCATCGTTTGCGGTGATAGAAGCGACATAAAGTCCTTCTCTCTTCATATGGAAATTATTGACTGCATTAGCTTCGCAAGATTTGATGAGTTTCTTGATAGCAGGAGCACAGATTTTGCTGGTGTTATCTAAGATAGCATAAGCTTCATCGATGTCTTTGCCTCTGATCAAGTCAATGACCAAACGAACTTTGCGAGGAGTAGCACCATAATTGTTGAGTTCAGCTTTGGCTTCAGTTCTTAAAGGCTCTTGTTCTTTAGCCTCTTCTTTAGTCTTTTTAGCTTTAGCAGACTTAGCTTTGGGAGCTTTTTCAGCTTCTTCAGCTTCAGTCACTTTCTTTTCTTCATTTTCAGCCATGTTGTTAGCTCTCCTTACTTAGTGGCTTTGCCACCAGCAGTGGTAGCATCAGCTCCAGAACGATGGTGAGTGAAGGTGCGAGTGAAGACGAATTCACCTAATTTATGACCGACCATGTCTTCAGTGATATAGACTGGGACAAAGGCACGACCATTGTGAACAGAAATTGTATGTTCGATGAAGTCGGGGAAGATAGTAGAACGTCTAGACCAAGTTTTGATGACTTCTTTCTTACCAGACTTATTTTGTTCTTGAATTCTCTTTAAGAGTTTAGGATCACAATAAGGACCTTTTTTTAAGCTTCTTGACATTTATTCAGTGCCCTCCTAATTACTTATCGCGTCTTCTGACGATGAGGCGATTGGTTCTTGCTTTGCGAGAACGAGTCTTGACGCCCATAAGTCTTCTACCCCAAGGGGATCTAGGAGCATCATGACCGATAGGTGATTTACCTTCACCACCGCCATGAGGGTGATCGTTAGGATTCATGACAGAACCTCTGACTGTAGGTCTTTCACCTAACCATCTGGTTTTACCAGCCTTGCCCTTGTGAACAAGGTTGAAATCTTCATTACCGACAACACCGATTGTAGCGCGGCAAGTCAATAAGACCTTTCTGACTTCAGAAGAAGCCAAGCGAAGGATAGCATATTTGCCTTCCTTACCTAAAATCTGAGCGGAAGTACCAGCAGCTCTGCAGACTTGTCCACCCTTGCCAGGTTCGAGTTCGATATTATGAATCATGATACCTTCAGGGATGCTACCGATCTCCATGCAGTTTCCAGTGATGATTTCACCAGTCTTGCCATCGGTGACTTTTTGACCGACTGTCAAGCCTTTAGGACAGATGATGTATCTTTTAACGCCATGTTCATTAGCGATTAAAGCAATGCGGCAGTTTCTGTTCGGATCGTATTCGATTGCTTTGACAGTAGCGACTTCTTCTCCGCTTCTCTTAAAGTCGATAACACGATACTTTCTCTTGTTTCCACCACCGATGTGACGGCAAGTGATGTAACCTTGGAAGTTACGACCACCAGTCTTGCTAAGAGGTCTTAACAATGCTTTTTCAGGAGCTTTTTTCGTGAGATCGCTAGATGATAATGTAGAGAGATGTCTCATACCCGGAGTGAGCGGGTTATATTGTTTAATAGCCATATTTATCTCCTATAATTTGCTTTCTTATTTATTTCTTATCTTCAGAATTGGCTTGTCTTTCTTCATTAGCATAAGCGTCTTGGATCTTACCTAAATCGAAAGAGGAATCGAATCTGATGATAGCTTTTTTATAATCGGGCAATTTGCCGACATAACGACCGACTCTTCTCTGCTTGCCTTGGACATTGCGAGTGTTGACAGATTTGACTTTAGCTTGGAAGATAGCTTGAACAGCAGCTTTGATCTCAAGTTTAGTAGCCTTCTTATCAACAGCGAAGACAAGAGCATTTTCTTTGTCTCTGAGAGCCATAGTCTCTTCAGTAGCAATGATATGCTTCAAGATGCTGAAGTCCTTTAAGATAGCAGGGCGAGTTTGATATGGGGTGACAACAGGTTGAGCCTCTTCAACTATCTCAGTTTTCTTGGCTCTAGTCTTCTTTTCTTTTTTAGTTTCTTCGGCTTCGGTTTGAAGCTCTTGTTTTAATTCTTCAGCCATTATTCAGCAGCCTCCTGAACATCTTGATCGCCAGTGACAAATTCTTTAGTAAGAATGAGCTTGTTGGCGTTGAGAATATCGTAGACAGAAACATTATCAGGAGTTACAAGCTTGACATTTGAGAGATTCTTAGCAGCTTTGATAAGGTTTTCATCCCAGTGATATTCACCAGTCTTTTCATCTTTAATAGGATAGATGACTAATAAGTTTTTCTTTTCATCTGCTTTGATAGCAGCTAATGCTTTAGCGAAGTCTTTAGTCTTATCGGATTTGAAGCCCTCGTTAGCTAAAACAATGATTCCATCATTTTCAGCTTTTTCAGATAAAGCAGAGATGAAGGCGATATAAGCTTCAGTTTTGTTCATCTTCAATTTGAAGCTTTGTTTGCCATCCGGTCCGTGGACAACACCGCCGTGTCTCCAGATAGGTGAATTGGTTGTACCAGCTCTAGCTCTACCAGTATGTTTTTGACCATAAGGTTTCTTGTTAGAACCGTGAACGATCGAACGATCTAAGGTGTGAGCAGTGCTGACACGGCGATTAGCTAAATCAGTTCTGACAGCTCTTTGGATAGCAGCGTGATTGACTTCGATGTTGAATACTTCTTCAGGAAGAGTGATTTTCTCAACCTCTTTTCCTTCGTAATTGACTACAGGAAGAATCATTTCTTTGTTAGACATTTTGCATCTCCTTCCTATTTATTCTTCTTACCGGAATTGGTAAGAGATTTGTTAGCGCTGTTTTTCTTTTGACCGATATCAACTTTTTCAGGAGCGATCTTAGATAAGATTTCAGCATTCTTCTTTTCAATATCTTTGATGGATTCAGCAGTGTAATCGACGATGGTGCCGACGACGAACGGCTTGCAAGTTCTCTTGATAGCAGTTCTGATCTTGATGATGGAGAGGTTCGGTCCAGGGACAGATCCTCTGATCAATAAGCAATTCTTTTCGCTATCAACATTGACGATCGGTAAGTGAAGAATAGTTCTTCTCTTTGGTCTCCATTGACCAGACATCTTCTTTCCGGCATGAACACGGTTGTTGCAACGACCATTAGTAGCTAAAGAACCGATTTGTCTGTGATAACCAGAACCATGACCTTTAGGACCGATGTGAGCATGATAACGTTTGATGATACCAGAGTAACCATGACCTTTGCTTAAGCCAGTTACATCTACCATATCTCCAACGTTGAAGATGGTGCAGTCGATTTGGGAACCGACTTCGTGATTAGAATAAATTTCATCACCTTCTAATTCTCTGACGACATATTTAGGAGCGGTGTTAGCTTTTTTAGCAAGGCCGATTTCACACTTGTTAGCTCTGGACTCCTTCTTGTCTTCATAACCTACTTGAAGAGCTTCATAACCATCTTTTTCTTTGGTTTTCTTTTGTAAGACGACGTTTGGAAGCACTTCGACAACAGTGACTGGATAGCAAGCTCCGTCTTCAGTGAAGACAGATGTCATTCCAATCTTTCTTCCGATAATGGATTTCATAAATTGAGTCTCCCTCCTAATTAAAGCTTGATCTCAACATCGACTCCAGCGGGAAGATCGAGATTCTTGAGAATATCGATAGTCTGCTTAGTCGGGCGGTTGATGTCGATAAGTCTCTTGTGAGTTCTGATTTCGAACTGTTCACGTGAATCTTTATCGACGAACGGAGAACGTAAGATAGTGAAGATCTGTTTCTCAGTCGGTAAGGGAATCGGACCTACGACTGTAGCACCAGTTCTTTTAGCAGCTTCAACAATTTTGCTGACTGCTTGATCAAGGACTTTGTGGTCATAGCCCTTGAGACGGACACGAATGTTTTTGTTTTCTGCCATATGTTGGTTTCCTCCTTGCCTAAGATCTTGTTTAGGCATCCGTTCGGTATGAATTACCCGAATACGTCGACAACCCCTGTCGGCGTTTCGGCAACTTCACACGTCAATACGGGCTGAAATGGCATTCAGCGAAGAAAAGTTTACTCTTATGTCTCATATAAGTCAACACTTTTTTTATTTTTTTCTATATATTATATTATTAGTGAACGTTTACAACCCTTGACGGCGTTTCTTGGTGACAATTATATCAGAAAATATTAAAATATAAAGCATGAAAATCATAAATAATCACAAATTAAATGAACGCATCAACCAATTAATGCGACAGCTTGAGTTGAATCAAGAGGCTAGCGATTTGTACAACATTTATTTGACAGACCGTTATAACTATATTGATAAGAAGATGATAGATGATATCAAAAGCGATGGCAGCGATTTAGAAGACGCTTTTTATCAATCATTTCTAAACGTGCTAGAAATCAACGATCCCGATGAACTTGCTGCTATTGAAAGTTCTTGCCAATTCTCAAAAGTATATAAATTAAATCCTGATGACTATTTATCAGACCCATATATAAAGAATATTCATCCGCATATTTCTAAAAAAGGTGAATGGGAGATCAAATATAATTTTTACGAACCTTTTGAAGGCTTTATTTTCGACTCTCTGAAAACCGGTAAAAACTATGCGGAAATTTCTTCTCTTGGCTTTTTCACAGAAAATTTCCCATACTTAGAAGTTCTACATAATAACGAAGTCTTCATGCTGATCACGCCTCATGAGATCAACACCATGAAGAATGCGATCACTATGAGCAAGGGCAAAGTTTTGGCATTAGGATTAGGTTTAGGTTATTTTCCATACCGAGCAGCTTTAAAATCTGATGTCACTGAAGTCATCGTTATTGAAAAAGAACAAGCTGTGATCGATCTGTTCAATGAGAAAATTGCTCCTCAGATGCAAACTGACAAGATCAAAGTCATAAAAGCTGATGCCTTCGAATATTTAAGTTCACTAAAAGATAATTCTGAATTCAATTATATTTTCTTTGATATCTATCACAGTGCCGAAGAAGCATTACCACTTTACATAAAAGCCAAAAAATATGCTGATCGTTTAAGCTCTTCAACATTCTCTTATTGGATAGAGACTGATATTTTATGCCTGATCAGAAGATATTTATTAACTTTGATCAACGAGTCATTGATGGGCTTTGATGATACAAACTATCAAACTGCCGAAACTGAAGAAGATCGTTTGATCAATTTATTCTATCAAGCCACTAAAGATGTAGTGATCACTAATGAAGATCAATTGATGGTTTTTTTAAGTGATGAAAACATTAAACGAATCGTCACAGGAATAGAATATTAATGACAAGCTTTATTCAATAATCTCGAAAGCGTCAGCAAAATATAAGCAAAGAAAAAATGGGGTTAAAGAGATTCGAACTCTCATGATTGCTCACTAGAACCTGAATCTAGCGCGTCTACCAGTTCCGCCATAACCCCAGCAATTAATAAATATAATATAAAATGACAAGTTTTACAAATAAATCTATTAGAATTGTAAACAATTTTTTTATTATCAAATTTTACACATCTTATATTATGATTTAAAAATTGCCGTATTTATAGAAATTCTAATTTTAGCTATTTCCCAGTGAAAAATTCAACAATTTTATTCCAGATATTGATGAAAAATTGAATGATGGCTTCCCAAAAGCTGATAGACTTATCAATGACATTGATATCTTCTTTCTCAATAACTTTTATCGTCAACATAACAAGTTCTTCGCTTTGATCATCAGCTACCAAATGTAATTTCATCTGGTATAATCCGACTGATAAATCATCTGTCAAATCCTCACCTTCGATAATCTCTTTAGTCATGTAGTTTTTATTAGGGATTAATCCTTGTCTGATCAATGATTCTGTGATTTCGTCAAGGGAAGGCACATCGCCTTGTGTAACGGTTAAAAATGATTCTTTAGCATAGAAAATCGGCCCCTCATTATCTTGAACAAGGATGATTATCTTTTTAGTTGCAATATTTCCTGAAGAATCGGTCGCCTTAACCTCTACTAAATGTGATCCTATTTCATTCTCATGACCTGAATATTCATTCGTAGTGATTTCGACTTCTAACTCTCCATCTATTTCATCATAAGCAGTAAATAAACTTTTTATATATGTTTCGCTAACGCTTTTAGTCGGTGATAAGATCATTTCATCTTGTGCGGACTCGATGATCGGACAAACATCATCATAAAGCTCTAAATCAAAATCTAGTGTCGTTATATTTTGAAAACTATCGCTGACGATAAGTCGACAAGGAAAAGAACCTATTTGACCTGTTGGTACATCTAATCCCGACTGCAATTTTACCTTTATCGAAAGTTCTTGATCATAATTATCTTTCACTAAAAAATAGCGATCGATAAATTCTCTTGAATTCAAATCAGTGGTATATGATACCTTTTTAACTTTTTTATCAATAGCTTGTACTGTCGGTGCTCTTTTATCAAGGACAGTGAAATTTATAGTTATTTTTGAGATGTTTTCAGCTTTATCTCTTGCGACCAAATAGATGGTAAATTTACTACCTATATCTGCTTTAGCACCATATGTGAAATAATTGTCAGGATCTTCCACCTCAGTGATGTGGTGCCATTCGCCATCATATTCGTCTCGAAATGCAAAAGCGTTTAGCAAAAAATCCTTCGAATAGACTGTTCCATATTGGCTGACTAAATTATAAACCGGACTAGTACCGACACTGACAGTATAGTTTTCTCTACTACAATCATTTTTTGTATATTTTTCATTGATCAAGGGAATTGGATTATTCACTTCTTCAAAAATGCTGGCATTAAGGATCGCTTCTGGGCAATCTCCATAAATCAAACGTATATAATTCAATTTATACCCTTCATACATATTGAAAGTGAATAAAACAGCATGTGCCTCAGTCCAAAACGTCATAAATGGTGAGATTAAGCTGGAAGGATAATTAGCTGGAAAGGAATAAACATCATCATTTTTTATAAAAATATCATCAAAGGATTTAGCCTGAACAAAATTATTGACGATCAGATCACCTTGTCCTGGTATCTCGACTGACATTTCAAAACCTAATTTACCAATATATTCAGCTGTATTAAATTGATGAGGATCTTTCTCAAATTGAATAGATGCCATAAATCTGCCACTTTTTGACCAGGTTAATTGCGGTATGGGTTTTCCATTGATATCACCAGCTTTTCCACCTATTTCAACAATTCCTGAATCAGGATAATTGCCATAAAAACCTTGTGGCAAAAAATTGTGTTGTGATTCATATTTAAGATTTCCATTGACACAGACACTCTTATAATCGCCATCATATTCAAGAAGTCTCTTTTTACTCACCTTGGTGATTTGTGGTATGCTCGCTCCTAATGGCAATAAGAGTGTTATTAAAAATAAAGATTTAAAAATTTTCATATTTTAAGCTCCCCTCACTTAACATTAGCAATTTTGAGTTTTTTTGTTCAGTGCAAAAAAAGATATGGTATACTTTTCCTACTGCTCCCATAGCTCAGTCTGGATAGAGCGACCGCCTCCTAAGCGGTAGGTCATCGGTTCAAATCTGATTGGGAGCGTTTTTTTTAAAACCAGCCAAACAATTGATATTTCTTGCTTTTTTCTCTTTCCTAGCGTATGTTAACTATTGATTTGTGCCCGTAGCTCAGTTCGGAAAGAGCATAAGCCTCCGAAGCTTAGTGTCAAGGGTTCAAATCCCTTCGGGCACAGAATGATCTATGAAAAAACTACTTAACAAATTTTTAGTCAAAATCGCCAACATCAGTAAAAAAGGTATCATCATTTATTGCATAACCACCACAGTATTATTTTTGATTGCTGCTGGCATGTTTTTGACTGGTGTTATTTTCTTACCACCTAATAAAGAAACTATTCCTGCTGCTATTCCTTTGACGATCACTGGTGGCATCATTCTTGTGATTTTATTATTTTCGGTTCTTCTTATGACACTAGCCTCTAATTATGCCAAAAATAGAGCGAACAGCACTGATAAAGGCCAAGAATTTGATAAAACAAAATAGTGTTTTCAATTTTAGTTTGATATAATAACTAAGCTTTATTTGCCGACGTGATGGAATCAGCAGACATGAGAGGCTTAGAACCTCTTGGAAGTAAAATTCCGTGCAGGTGCAAGTCCTGTCGTCGGCATTTTTTTATATTTATGGAAAAAAAAGAAAAAACCTGGAAAAAGGTACTTGTTAAAGCAATTGTCGTAGTGATGGTCATTTTGACAATCGTTTTAGTAGCTGCATATATTTTCAATATGTTTTCGGGTGAAGGAAAATTGACAGGATTCTTCCAGGAATGGGCTGAAAAGAATACAGTTCTTGCGGTAGTTTTATTTCTCACACTTTCCCCAATCATCAATCTAATACCCGGAATTTCTTCGATGTTTTTCATCACGCTGGCAAATCTTATGTTCAACGATCAGACTACGGTTGGTATGTTAAAGGCATTCGGTTTATGCGCAGCATCGATCACCTTGACTTCTTCTTTGATGTTTTTAATCGGAAGATATGGTGGAAAAAAGCTTGTTGATTGGATTATAGGTAAAGATGTCAGTGAAAAAACTAAAAAACTCTTAACAGCTGGTGGTAAAGCACTATTACCAGCCGCTTATCTTTTACCGTTTTTCCCCGATGATACTATAGCTTTAGTAGTCGGTATGACAAATATGAGTTTTTTATACAATTTAGTTTGCACATTAATATTTAGAAATATCGGCGCATTAACTATATGTGTTTTAGGAACTGATTTCTTCGATTACAGTCAATTCACATGGTGGATGTGGATCACTATCATCGTTGTAGCCATTATTGTTTTTAGCATTTTCGCCTTTATCAGCTACAGATACTACCAATATTTGCGTGCGAAAGAAGAAGGACCGATTTATTACTTAACAAAAGGCTTGTTAAATAAGAAAAAGTCAAAGAACTAATAACTAAAAATATAATTCTTTTAATATTTCACCAGTTAATAAATCGATCAATTGAATCTTTTTATCATCCATCGTCATATATGAATGATGACCATCTTTTGGCAATGAGACAGAACCGGGATTAGCCAAGATCAAACCATCTTTTTTCTCCAATCGACCGATGTGCGTATGTCCTTGTAAGAAAATATCTCCAGGCTTTTTTGGAAGGTTTTCAAAATTCAAATGGTAACCATGAGTGCAAGTTATGACTTTATTAAAAGCGAACACACATAAATTTTCAAAAAAGGTGAAATCAGAAACCATCTGATCAACTTCTGATTCACAATTTCCTTTGACAGCCAAGATTCTATCCGAGTACTCATTCAATAATTGCACGACTTTCTTCGGAGCATATTCCATAGGCGGATCATTTCTAGCTCCGTTATAATAACAATCTCCTAATAAAATGATTTTATCTGGTTGATAAGCATCAACTTTTTTAAAGAATAATGAAGAATAATAGTAGGAACCGTGAATATCTGAACCGATTAATAATTTCATATGTTTCTCCCCTCAATTTTAAAATACTAATTCACTCAAGACCTTTTTAGTGATGAAATCATGTAATTTAATTCCTTTCTCGTCGATAGTCATAAATGAAGGGCAATCATCTCTAGGGTAAGTGATCGAGCCAGGATTCGCAATGATATGTCCTTGGTAATCTTGATAGAGTTTTTTCACATGAGTGTGTCCGATCAGCATGATATCAAAAGGCTTTGAATAATTATATTCATCATATCGATGCCCATGGGTCAAAACGAATAATTTATTAAATCTATACGCATAGTTGACGTATGGTAATGGAAAATCTGCGCTTTCAACAGTCGGTCCATATTCGTCGTTATTACCTAATACTGCTGTTATATCTTTAGCAAATCTGTTCAAACTGTTGACACAAAGATAACCTATGTCACCAAGGACGAACAAATTATCAAATTTTTGATCGACATAGTAGCTTAGGATTTCCTCAGTCCGCTTTACATCATTATGCAAATCACTGATAACAAGTATTTTCATAGCTTTTATTATATTTTTAGTAAATATAAGTTTCAAACATCAATGCACTTTCTTGATGCAACAACGAGTTAAATTGCGTAAAATATATTGTAATCTAGAGAGGTGATGATGAAAAATAGAAAAGCATTGGTCATCGGTTGCGGCCATGTCGGCAGCACTGCTGCTTATTCATTGATATTAAAAAAATTAGTTCAGGAAATTCATTTGTTAGATGTCAACGAGACTTTATTGCTCGGTGCTATAAATGATTTAAGACATTCAGCAATATTTCAAGATATCAAAGTCGATAAAGGAACCTATGAAAATCTTAACGAGTATGATTATGTGATCATCACAGCTGGGCCTAGTCAAAGTTTAGCTGGTGGTGCTACTCGTTTAAACGGTTTAAAGAAAGCAGATCAAATCGTCAAAACAATCGCTGATAATTTCAAGAACTCAGGCTATAAAGGTTATGTGATAATAGCTTCAAATCCCTTAGATCTGATGACATATGCTTTTTGGAAATACTCTGATCTATCAAAAAAACAGATCATCGGAACAGGCACTTTATTAGATACCGTGAGATATCATTCTATCCTTGCTGAGAAGTTTAACATCGATTCTCAAAAGATCTCTGGTCCAGTATTAGGTGAACATGGTGAAAGTTCATTTATCGTCGGTTCTAAAACTGTTGTCTCAAATGAAAGTTTAAGTTCATATCTCAAGCAAAAAAACATTCCTTATGATGCTTTTATTTCAGAAATCAACGATGAAGTTAAAAAGATCGGCTTTGATATCGTTTCAACTCAAGGAGCAACCTATTATGGTATCGGAAATACAATCGCAACTATCATCGAAGCTTTAGAAAGTGATGGAGAAACTATATTACCTTTATCAACTGTTGTTAGCGATGAATATCATCTCGGCGAATTAGCGATCTCACTTCCGACTAGAATTTCTAGTAAAGGTATTGAAATAGTCACTGATTATCCCCTCGATGACTCTGAACTGAAACTATTAAAACGATCGGCTGAAACTATTAAAAATAATCTGAAACTTATCAATTTATAGAGGTTTAATATGAGCGACTTAAAGTATGACATCCTGTCGATTCAAGAAAGAGCAGTTGCGAGCCAAAAAAACGGTCATAAAGTGATCAATGGCTGTGCCGGAATGCTTTTTCACGATGACAAAAAACTCTGTGTGTATGCAGAAGTAAATGAGAAAATTAAAAATAATTTCGTCGATTACTTGTCTTACCCTGCTGTCTTAGGTTCTAAAGAATATCAAGATGGTGTTTTAGACTGGCTATTCCAAGATCGGATTGATGCAATTAAGAAACTATATGATATCGCCTTTGGTGTGACATTAGGTGGAACTGGTGCTTTATCGATGATCTTCCATCAAACAGCTGATAATGGTGGCTTAGCATTATTCTCAGACATCAGATGGCCTAATTATGACACTATTGCTAAAGAGAATAGATTACCATTTGATTTATATACTTTTATTAAAAATGGTAGTTTAGATATTGAAAGCATTAGAGCTAAAATTGATGAAGATCTCATCAAATATAACAATATCCTTTTAATAATAAATGACCCATGCCATAACCCATTAGGATATTGTATGAGCGACACAGATTATCAAAAACTCTTTGATTTACTATCAAAATATGCTGGCAAAGTATCACTCGTTTTAGATATCGCCTACATCGATTACGATCCGCTTGAAAAGTTCTATATCAACCATATCTTGCACAACTCAGCTACTTTTCCTATCCACTTGATATTCTCTTGTTCTAAATCTTTTGGTTTATATGGGCTTCGTCTTGGAGCATTGATATCTTTGCTACCTAAAGGAAGCAATATAAACCATCATCTAGAAGATATGAGAGCCTATGCCAGAGGCACATATAGTTGTGCCAATAACGGTGCTATGGGTCCGATGTCGATCTTTTTTAATGATGAAAACGCTAAAAAACAAGTCCGTGAAAAGCTTTTAAAAGAGAGTCAAAGACTAAAAATCATAGGAACAGCCCTTGTTCACGTTTTAGATGATTTAAACATCGCTCATCATCCATATAAAGGTGGATTTTATTTGACTTTTGAAGTGGAAGATAGTCTCAGTTTCTGTCAAAAATTAGAGCGCAAAGATATCTATTTTGCTCCTATCGATGATAAGCATATTCGCATCGCTGTTTCTGGATTAAATCTTTCTGAAATCGCTGAACTCAAAAGGAGATTGACTGATGAGTAATTATACAGTTTCTTTAAATTCGATTCCCGATGATTTGACGCCTTATGAAATATTAAAAAGCGAAGATTTTTTTAATTTTCTTAAACAGTATTATCGTAAATCAAAACGTTTCGAACAGCCTAATTCCTCCTTCTTCCACGATTATGAGGCTAAATCGATCCGCAGTTTTTTCAAACGAATATTGCAAAAAGATGAAGAAACCTTAAAAAGGATAAAAAATCTTCCCAAGCACAAACAGGATGAATTGTTAAATTTAGTGGA
Organism: uncultured Bacillota bacterium; assembly: GCA_949284445.1. GTDB lineage: Bacteria > Bacillota_I > Bacilli_A > RFN20 > CAG-288 > Enterosoma. The sequence continues at coordinate 5,961 of CASDVP010000005.1, read as the reverse complement.
TTCCTTATACGATTATTGGAGAAGATTAAATCGTTATGTTTTCTTTGATAATTCAAGCGATAAAAAAATCAGTCATCAGGAATTCATTCATAAATTCAATCAATTTGCGGATCACATAATCACTTTCTATCGAACCATATATGAAACAATACTCGGACGTGAACAGACGATCTATCGCGTCTTACCATCGGGTGGTAATGCTGGTATTCTTCTCAACAAAAAAGAATTACAGGTTCCAGAATCTTTAAACTACTTAAAATCGGTTCCGGTTTTAGAATCTCTAGTGACTCAGCCACCATTTATCATCAAAACTAAAGAGAACAAAAGAAAAGGTATCTTTTTTGAGTTAGATAAACCCATCACTGCTGAACAGCTCGATCAGGAAAATTGTTATGCTTTATGCATAAATATCTTTGATACTCGCGGTTTAGTTATCATTCATAAAGATTATCTAGGATTTTTAGTAGCACTAGGAAATCTCTTCCAAGTCGAGCCTTATGACTGTGATAGCGACAAGAAACCTTTCGAATTCATCCTCCTCTTCGGAACTGAGAATTCAGGTGATAAATGTTATTATTACAAAGACAAAAACACTTATATAGGTGTCTGTCCTAAAGAAGCGAAAATCGATTATTTCGGCTATGCTAAAAAAATGATTTTGACCCTTTTTAATTTGGTCATGATCGATAGAAAACTTCTTCCGATTCATGGTGCCGGTATCAGGATCAGACGCGGTGATAAAACCAAAAATCTGTTCTTCTTAGGTGATTCAGGCGCTGGTAAGAGCGAAACATTAGAAGCCATTAGACTGCTATATAAGAAAAAGTATCAAGTCGAAACCATCTTTGATGACATGGGTACTTTCCACCTATTAAAAGATGGTGTATATGCGACTGGAACTGAGATCGGTGCCTTTGTCCGTTTAGATGATTTAGACCAAGGCTATTCTTTGAGATCTGCTGATCGCGCAGTTTATTTGAATATTGATGAAGATAATTCACGTGTGGTCATCCCGATCGAAGACTTTGAAATGACTTATACTCTCCATAAAGTAGATGCCTTTTTATTAGCAGATAATTACACCGATACTGTCAAAGGTATCGAGATTTATAAAGATGTCGAGACGGCGATTCGCGATTTTGAAAAAGGTGAAAGAGTCGCCTTAAACACCACTAATGAGAAAGGGTTAGTATCGACTTATTTTGCTAATCCTTTCGGACCTTTACAAAGAAAAGAACAGGTCCATTCTTATATCAATAAATATTTTAATAAGCTTTTTGATGATCATATCCCTATCGGTAAACTCTACACCAGACTTTCTTTAGATAGAAAGAAAGGTCCATATCAAGGGGCTGAATCTTTGATTGGCCTTTTTGAAAAATTATGATTTCATCGATGCTTTTTATGCTAGAATAATATTTACTAGGAGGGCGCATAAATAGGCGCTTATATTTTATGGCAAAATCACGTTTTTTTAGGAATTTCTTCAAATTGATTTTCTCTTTAGCAGCTGTCGTATTAGCGATCGTCGCTGTCGGCTTTTTATTCGGACCTTTCGTCACTTCTACTTCTGATGAATTTCTCGGTTTAACTGCCGCCTTTTCAATCTCTGGTTTCAATTTAGCATTTAATGGAGAAGGATTAGCCGCCATTTATAGAAATGGTGAGATCATCGAAGAGCTCTCAAGCACTTCAACTCTTGATAATAAAGCTATTGGCACTCAGATAGGTATCTATCTCTTATTTGCAGGTGTTTTATTATCGATCATCTATTTAATCTTCTGCTGGGGACATAAAGGCGTTAAAATTAAAAAATTCATCGGTGGGATCAGCGTTTTAGTCTTAGCTGTAGCCGCGATTCTCTTCTTCGTCAGCTTACCCTTAAGCGGTATTGAAGAGATTAAAGTTGATTCATATAAACTGACGAATAACGCTTTAGGATATGGAGCTATCATCTCAGGAGCAGCTAGCGGCTTGAGTGCGATTTCAATGCTCATCGCTACTTTCCTTGGACCTAAAGAATAAATAAAAAGAGGAAAAGGACCTGGCGATAATCAGGTCCTTTTTTAATGTAAAATGAACGCTTTAGACATTATTTTAGTTTCCTTATCGATGGCTGCTGATGCCATGACTGTCAATGCTACAAACGGCATTTCCGAAAAAAACATCAACATCAAAAAATTGCTCTTCGCAGCTGTTGTTTTCGGCATCATGCAATTTTTGATGCCCGTGATCGGTTACTTCATAGGATTCAGCTTCCAAAAAGAATTAGAATTATACATTCCTTGGATCGCTTTTGGCCTGCTTCTTTTACTAGGAGTAAAATCGATTATTTCATTTATACGTGACTTATTAAAAAGCAAGGAAGAGGGCGTTAAAGAGATCAAAAAAGTTAGTGTCCCAACCATCTTGCTTGAAGGAGTAGCAACTTCGATCGATGCTTTATGCATCGGATTTGTTTATTTAAACTTACCAGTCTTCCAAGCGCTTCTTGTCTTTGGAATAATCGGAATCACGACATTAGTTTTAAGTTTCATAACCGGTATAACCGGTAGACTGTTCGGTGATAAACTTGAAAAATATTCTTCCTTGATCTCAGGAATTATTTTTATCGCAGTCGGTTTAAAGATCCTTTTAGAAGGGGTTTTATAAACTAATAATTAAAATATTCGGCTTTGAGCGGAGAAGTTTCTGAAGAGTTTTCCCTGATATAATCAGCGATCAAATCATAGATTATATACTCACTACCATCGCTGTTTTCTAAAGTTTGACTGCCTTCTGAATAGAAGATATCACTGCTGTCATCTATCACATAGTTGATAGTGATGATGTCTCTTATGCTAGATGAGATTTCTTTCGGATAAAAGACACCACTGCTGATATAAGATTCTCGCACATTTCTTTCTGGTAAAAGAACAACGCGGTTATCAAATGGTGATACGATTTGAATATCAGCCATCGTGATCAGCAAAGGTTCAGAAGAGGAAGGATATGAGCCTCTTATACCTCCTGAATTATGGTATGCTAACAGATTGGTCTCATCATATTCTTTATCTGGAAAATACTTTTTCGCCATCTCAAACATCGCTCTAGTGACTAAATTGCCAGAATTGGTTTTATTCCAATTTCCTTGTAAATATCCAACAGTTTCAGGCGGCCTACTGGCTATCAGATCATTGACAGCCTTCACAAAGTCTTGATCCGCATAATTCTCGTCACCATAGTTTATATATTCATATCTAAATGATTCTAACGATTTTGTATTAAAATTTATCACCATGCATGAATATCCTTCACCATCTCTACCGCCTTGGACATAAGGTATAGGAGGAATATCATCATTTTGAAAACGATGAGAATGACCACCAAAAATGCCAATAAAAGGAATTCCTGAATACTGTATGTCATCAGTATAAGTAGAATCTTGATCATCATGTAAAGCGAGTAATACAACATCAGCTCCTTCATTGATACAAGAATCATATGCAGTTTGTAAAATACTTAAATCATCAGAAAACTCATAACCTTTGATCATCTCTGAAGAAATATCATCTTCTAAATAAGCACCGATAGCACCTACGACACCAATCTTATATCCTTCTGCTTCAAGAATGACATGGTCTCGGATAAAGTCAGGTCTTTTACCGCTGCTCTGATCGATAAGATTTGCACATAAAAATGGAAAATCAGCCGTATCTTGATTTTGTTTGATGATATCGATTCCCCAATCAAACTCATGATTGCCTAAAGCCATCGCTTCAAAAGGAAAGTTGTTCATCAATTCAGTAGTTGATTTTCCTTTATCGTAACCAGAAATATAGCTTCCTTGCCACATATCACCAGCAGAGATGATGATTGAAGAAGGCTCATAATAGGTATTATTTAATATTCCGCCTTGTAAAGCAGCAAGTCCCATATAATTATCAGTAGCTTCGACTTTGCCATGAAAGTCATTGACGCTATAAATTGAGACGATACCATCTGATTCTATATCACTTGAAGAACTGCTGCTAGTAAGGGTATTAGAAGAATTTCCAGTATTTGGTAAAGCTACATGACCACTAGAAGAAGTCGGTGCAGAACAGCTAGTCACTAATACCACGAATAAAGTGATAGGTAAAATATATTTTATTTTCATTTGACACTATCTAAGCTAATAAATAGCCCCTTTCTTAATTGATTTCAACATTAGAAAAAGAAAGATAAAACGTAAAAATATTATATATTATTTTTATATTGCTTTCTAATATCTTTCATATACCCAATAAAATTTGAACCAAAAACTAATTCAATGTAAGACAAAAAATATTTGCTCAGGTTGGCAATGTCAAAAGACAGTGTGATAGCCACTAGGAATTTCTTTGTATAAACAACTTTTATAAAAAACTAAATAATTTGTTTCGATATATCTGCCTTTTATAACTAAGGACTGATACGTTACTGACGGAGAGTTGCTTCCTGCTCACTAGAAAGGAGGTAACCCAATGGAAAGTATCCTTCTAATTCTTATCTTCCTTCTTCTAATACTTTATGAGCTTAATAATCTGTCTAAAGAAAAGAAAAAAGATAATGACCAAAAAAAGGTCACTAACTCAACTTCCACTCTAGCATAACAAGTGAGTTAGGGAGCTTCTACTCAAGCTCTGTGACCTATCGACTTTATATTAGTCAACCAGAATTCAAAAAACAATAATAGGAGCTATAAATGCTGCTAACTAAAAGCCAATAAAAAGAGAGTTAGACACAGATTTAAACGAGTTTATAAATAAGTGACCAAATAAAATCCAGTTCAAAGAAGTTATAAGACTATTATAATATTATTGTCTCAATAAAACTTGACAAAAATAATAATATAAAAAATAAGCAATTTAATATAATTAATATATATTGTTATTTAGTTAGAACAACATTGTTTTCTTATATAATATATACGTCCTTAAAAAAAGATGAATCCACTAGGGTCTTGGTAGCCTCCAGAGAAAGGAGGCTATATGGAAGAAATTATTCTTATCTTAATTATTCTCTTACTTCTTCTAAACAAAACAAAGAAAGATGATGACAACCAAAATAAAAAAGGCCGATAATAATTAGTCACACGCATAACTAATTACTGGAGGTATCAAGCTACCTCGGTGGCCTCTATCTATATTTTAGTTAATAAAAGGAGAAAATCAAGATGGCTAAATCTAAAGCGGAGCTAAGAGCTATTAACAAATGGAGAAAAAAGAATATTAAAACTTTCCTTTTGAATAAAACATCTGCTAAAGACGTTATAGAACAACTAGAAAAACAGCCATCTAAAAACGGATATATTAAAGAACTTATCAGAAATGATATTGACAAAAATAAACTTCAAAATTTAATCAACAAATAACCTTAAACTTGGATAGAGGAGGTCGAATATGAACGCAACTATAATAGTCTTGCTTGTAACTATAGTAGCAGTTGTCTTGGCATATTTATTTTTAGTTTATGGACTAGATTTTATAAAGAAAATGAAACTAAAAAAAGAAATGAATTTGAAAAAGGAAAAAGAGTATAGTGTTGAGATTCAGCAAAAGGAAAAGCTAGATCAAGTCAATATGTATACAATTGTGTTAGTGCTTCCTATAGAATTTATCAATCAACACGGCATAGATTCTTTAACTGACACGGTAAATCGAGATATGCGTAAAATGATTACTAGTTTTGGTTATAAGACATTCGAATATCCAACCTTTGAACAAATGAGAGTTATTAAAGCAAAAGGTGAGATTATTGATTTTGATTTTTTAATTACACCAGAGATGCAAATATATAGTTCTAAAGAAGAATATTTTAAGAATTTGTATCACACTATTGTAGAAGAAAACATAATGGGCATGATGCTCTATTATCGCAATTGCTTCAAAGCTGATCTAACTGATTTAAAGAAGTAAACACGCATAGAAGGGACGGGGAAAAATGATTTGCAAACTATCT
>CASDVP010000004.1 GCA_949284445.1 uncultured Bacillota bacterium | reverse complement strand
AGTTTTCAAAGAGCGATAATAGCCTTCTTTTCAGAAGTGCGGATAAAATTGTATCATTCTCGTTTTTGCTAGTCAACAACTTTTTTTATTTTTTTTATTAAATACAACCAGTTTAGTAAAAAACAAATTTAGAATCTTCATAATAAAAGACTAAATGGGATTATACAAAGAATTTATATTTAAAACAAATAATTAAATATATTTTTAGATGATTTCTTGCTAATAGTTAATATGTTTTAAATAAATATATTTAGGATGATTTAATATGAAAAACAAGCGGTTATTATCTACAAATGTTTTTTATCAATGCTACAAATTAAATAATATAGTCTATAAATTTAAAAAAGCTGTAACATATATTTGACAAATGTTACAGCACTTAATTACTTTGACTTAATAATCAATTAAATGTGAAGAGAAAAGAATAAGGGATCTTGCTCATCAACTTCTTTATCATATCCATGATAAAAAGCATATTTTTCGTGTACTTTTGCTAATTCAAACTCTTGTCTTGAAGCATCAATTTCAGCCATTTTATGATAAGCAATGCCCAAGCCTCTTTCACCAGCTAAAGCATAATATCTATATGCAAGTTCTAAATTTTTAGAATTAGATACCTTGATTCTAAAACTATCGCCAAGATAATTTAAAGCATAGGTATAGCCATGTCGAGCAGAAGATATAATTAGTTCGTGACCACGTTCTTGTGAGTAAAAAGAAGCATCTTTGTTTAAATACAAGAGACCTAAGCGATATTCTGCAACAGCAGAACCCTTTCCAATAGCAATTTCATAATGACGCTTACTCTCATCATAATCCTTATTCAAAATAGAAGTATTGCCTTCATATAAATAGCCTAATAAAACAGAAGCTCGTAATGATCCTTCAGCTTCGGCTGAATTAATGAGAGTAACACCATCTTGAAGGTCAGCCTCATTAGAGGCAGGAGAGTCTAATAGTCTGATGCCTTTGACCAACAATAAATCACCGTCAACAGAAGATTTGATTTTATCAATATCATTAAATAATACATTTTCATTATTAGTAATGGTATCAACTGGAGAAGCCTGAGGTGGCACAATACTATCACTGTCTTCAACTTTGCTTGCCTCTTCGTGTGTTTCAGAATCTGCACTACTATCTAAAGTAGGTGAAACAACTTGAGCTTCATTTGTCTTTTCAAGGACAGGGGCAACTTCGGCAGAGCCATTTTGTAATTCACGACGAATAGCAGCAGCTTTTTGAGCAGCAATAGGAGAATAAGTAGAATCTCCACAATTTGTTGCGAAATCATAATATTCTAATGCGCGGACTTTATTTACAGGTTCAGTGCCTAAGCCATAATTGAAATAATCACCCATTTCCAAATAATCCATTGCGTCAGGAGAAGTTTTCAAGAATTCAGTAATTGCTTGATCATAAAAAGCTTTACTTTCTTCAACCTTTGGCTCAAGACCAGGTTTATCATCTAAAACAATACCTTTTCTTAAAATTTCACCGATTGCAAAAAAAGATTTGCCAGGAGTAATTCCATTTTTTGCTGATTGATTAATTAATTTACACGCATAATCAATTCGCTTTCCAGATTTCAAATACTCTAAACCTTTACTAAGCTTAGGATCAACTATTACTTGTGCCATTGTATAAATCCTCCAAACTGATATTATTATAGAATCGACAAGTATATTTATCAAGCTAAGTAAATTAAATTTAAAATATTATTAAATAATCAATCCCATTGGAAAGTAAATCCGCCTGGTAAAACAGCTTTTCCACCATCGCTTGTGAAAAATTTATAGGCAATAATAGAAACTAACCCGATGATTAAAATAGCCATTACTGCTGTTAGTGTTAATGCTTCACCGCCTTTAATTTGCTTTTCTTCCTCCAATGTTAATTTGCTCATATATTTTTTCTCCTTTCAAATATCATTAGAGGATTTTTATATTATTGTTCAGATTTTTTATATTTTTTTAGTTCTTTTACAAATAAATCTAATTTATCTTTTTCTTTTTTAACAATTTCAGGTCTAGCTTTTTCAATGAATTGCTTGTTTTGCAAAATTTTGGTTGACCTTGCAATTTCTTTTTCTAATTCTTCAATTTTCTTAGAAATAACATTAGCCATTTCACTAGAGTCATAAGAAATAAATAAGCTGAATTTTTTAAATGAAATACTATTTGAAAGTTCATGATCAACAAATTCAATGTTGCTAAATGTAAATCGCATCAAATAATCCCTAAGTAAAGTATAATCTTCATGTCTGCCTATGAATTTTATTTGTAAATGAGCATTTGGAGCTAAATTATTGTTAGCTTTAAAATTTCTAATAGTCTTGACAGACTCAATTAAAGCATCGACTAATTGAATATTATCCGAAGCAAACACATTTCCTTCATAATTAGGGTAAACCTCTTCGTATATTGATTTCTTTGAACCAGGTAAATGCTTGTAAATTTCCTCAGTAATAAACGGAGCAAATGGGAATAAAAGCACTAATAAATTTTTTAGAATAAAATATAAGACATTATATGTTGTTTTGTTTTGAGCCGGGCTATTTATCTTTAATGATATTTTAGTAAATTCCAAATATTGTGAGCAAAAATCATTATAAATAAAGTTGTATAAGTATTCTGCGGCTTGCCCTAGCTCATATTTTTCCATGTTATTTTTAATAGATTTGCACACGCTAGCATATTTGTCGAATATCCATTTATCAAAAATAGATAATCCTTCTTCAGAAGGTTGCTCGTAAACAAAATCTTCAGGTAATAACATCAAGAAATAACGGCTAGCATTCCATATTTTATTTAAGAAATTATGCGCTTTTTCAACACGATTCATATTGAAATTCACATCCATTCCTGGAGTGCTGCCCGTAGCTAGAGCAAATCGTAATGAGTCAGTTCCGTATTCCTTAATTATCTCAAATGGATCGATACCATTTCCTAACGATTTAGACATCTTACGGCCCTGTGAGTCACGAACTAAACCATGAATGTAAACTTTTTTAAAAGGTGCATCATGCGTGAAATGAATTCCTTGAAACGCCATTCTTTCAACCCAAAAGAAAATAATATCATAAGCTGTGACCATCAAATCTAATGGATAAAAGCGCTGATAAAGGGGATCATTTGTATTTGGCCAGCCAAGGAAAGCAAATGGTGCCAAAGCAGACGAAAACCATGTGTCTAATACATCAGGATCTTGTTCGTATAGCTTTGAATCAAGTTTGTCAATTGAGCAAATAGTCTCACCAGTGGTTTTATTTTTATATACTGGAATTCTGTGTCCCCACCACAATTGACGTGAGATACACCAATCATTTGTATTTTTTAACCAATTTTCGAATATGTTAGAAAAACGATCTGGGAAGAATTCTATTTTATTATTTTGATGTTGTAATTTAATAACCGCTTCGGCTAAAGGTTGCATTTTAACAAACCATTGTTTAGATAACATAGGTTCAACAACAGTGTGACTACGCTCAGAATGGCCTACATTATGAACAATATTTTCAATTTTGATCAAATTGCCTTCGTCTTGGATTTTTTTAACAACAGCTTTACGACATTCAAACCTATCCATTCCAGAGAATATGCCACATTTGTCATTCATTGTGGCATCATCATTCATTATTTTAATAATAGGCAAATTATGTCTTAAAGCAATTTTATAATCGTTTGGGTCATGCGCAGGAGTACATTTCATAGCACCAGTTCCAAATTCCATGTCAACATACCTATCTGCGATTAAAGGAAGCAATTGTCCATTACATGGGTTAATAACTTTTTGTCCTTCTAACCCCTTAAAGCGTTCATCATTCGGATTAAAGCATACCGCAGTATCGCCAAACATCGTTTCAGGTCTAGTTGTAGCAACTTCTAAATATCGGGAGTGATCTTCTAGCCAATATTTAAAATAATAAAATTGACCATTGTCTTGAGAGTAAACAACTTCAATATCGCTTAAAGCTGTTTTTAATACGGGGTCCCAATTAATAATTCTCTCTCCACGATAAATATAGCCTTCGTCATATAGTCGTTTAAAAACTGTATTTACAGCTTTTTGCATTCCTTCATCCAAGGTAAATCTTTCTTTTGAATAATCCATAGAAAGACCGAGTGCACGCCATTGCTTTGTTATATAATCAGCATGTTCTTCTTTCCATTTCCAGGCTTCCTTAAGAAATTCTTCTCTGCCGATATCATATTTATTAACGCCTTCAGCTCTTAGCTTTTCTTCGACTTTAGCCTGTGTGGCAATACCAGCATGGTCCATATCAGGTAAAAATAAAACATCGAAGTCAGAAAGTTTTTTATATCTAGCGATAATATCTAAGATTGTTGTATTAATCGCATGACCAATATGAAGTATACCAGTTACATTTGGCGGAGGAACTATCATACTAAAACGAGGCTTTGAGATATTTTCATCACGCATCGCTTCAAAATAATGATTCTTTTCCCAAAAATCTTCTTTGCCTTTTTCCACCTCTTCGTGCGAATATGATTTTGCCAATTCCTCCATATTTGGGTCCTCCGTTTAATCAAAAATACAATCTATTATATCTTTTTTGATTTCTTCAATAAATGATAGATTGTTAGACGAGGCATAAAAGAAAGATTCATCTTTAATCTTTTCAATTTGCAAATTTAAGTAATGCTTATCGGATGTATTTAGTTTATCTATTTTAGTGAAAACAATACTAAAGGGAATAGAGTGCTTGTGCAAGGCATCCATAAAAGAAATATCAGCAGGCATTAATAATCTTCTGGAATCGACTAACAAATATATTTTTTTTAAAGATTTATTTTCAAATAGAAAAGTATTAATTAAATTCGCAAAATATTCACGATCTTGAGATGCATAACCATATCCGGGCAAATCTACTAAATAAAATGCATTATCGATCAAGGAATAATTGATCAATTTAGTCAAGCCAGGAGTTTTGCTGGTCTTCATAAAGTTGCTTTTTTTTACTAAGATATTTATAAGCGTACTTTTTCCAACATTAGAACGACCTAAAAAAGCTATACACGGTTTATCATAAAGAAGATTATCTTTGCTTTTTACACTAGTGACGAATTCTGCATTTGAAAAATTAATTTGTTTTCGCATTTTTCCTAATAGTATTTTTCTTCGGAGTTGTCAAACTATAAATCTTTTTCTTTTCTTTAGTAATATCTTCCAAATAAACACCCTTAAATAAATCTTTAATGGATTTGACTTCAACGATATTTAAATTAGAAGCGATTTCTTTTGGTAGCTCAAGCATATCGCGATGATTTTCATATGGTATAAAAACTGTTTTGATATGTTCTCTACATGCCGCATTACATTTTTCACGTAAACCACCAATGGGCATTGAATTTCCACGCAAATCAATTTCACCAGTCATTGCAACATCATTGCGAATCCTTAGATTACAAATAGCAGAGATTAAACAAATGGCGGTTGCAATACCTGCCGAAGGTCCATCTTTTGGAGTCGCACCTTCAGGGAAATGTATGTGAATATCATTTTCAGAAAAGAAAGCAGGGTTAATTCCGATTTCAGGACCGAGAGATTTAACGTATGATAGTGCAGTTTCACAGGCTTCTTTCATCACATCACCTAAATTTCCAGTCAATATCAATTGGCCTTTTCCAGGATAAGAGTTAACTTCTATTTTTAAAACCTCACCACCAGCATCTGTATAAGCCAATCCATTAACTATACCGACTTGTGAATTAGAAACATCACGTTCACGAATAAATATTTCAGAACCAAGATATTTCTTAACAACATCGATAGTAACAATTAAATGCTGAATTTCGGGGTTTTGCAAATGTTCAACTGCAAACTTTCGATCAATTGTACCAATTTTACGTCTCAAATCACGTACACCCGCTTCTCGAGTATAATACTCAATAATATATTCTAGAGCGTCATCTGTCCATTCGATCATACCTGGTTTTATACCATTGGCTTTTTCTTCTAATTCGATCAAATGCTCTTTGGCAATAGCTAGTTTTTCAAATTTGGTATAAGTGTTTAATTCGATTAACTCTAATCTATCTAAAAGTGGAGAAGGAATTTTTGAAATATCATTGGCAGTACAAATAAACATTACATGAGATAAATCAAATGGTTCATCCAAGTAATTATCTGTGAAAGTAGAATTCTGTTCAGGATCAAGGACTTCAAGAAGCGCTGACGCAGGATCTCCATGATAGCCACCACCATTTACTTTATCGATTTCATCTAGCAAAAAGACAGGATTATTAGTATTCACTTTATTGATAGAAGAAATAATTTTGCCAGGCATAGCGCCAACATAGGTGCGACGATGGCCACGGATTTCAGCTTCATCGGAAATTCCACCTAAGGCAATTTTGACAAATTTTCTTCCTAAAGCTTGTGCGATGGAGATCGCAAGCGAAGTCTTACCAACACCAGGCGCACCATAGAAACATAAAATAGGCGCTTTGAGTGAATTAGTTAATTGCTTAACCGCTAAGTATTGTAAAATTCTTTCCTTCTGTTTTACTAAGCCGTAATGATTTTCATCTAAAATTTTTCTAACACTGTCAAAATTATCATTATCAGTTGAACTCTTATTCCAAGGTAAAGATGTTATTAGATCAAGATAGTTTTGCAAAACACTAATTTCTTGGGAACCAGAAGGTAAGGTTTCTAGTCTAGAAGTCTCAAGTTTTATTCTTTCTTTTATATTCGCAGGAAAATCATCTGGGTGTTTTTCAATCAAGCGAGTATATTTTGAATAAGAATCATAGCCATCAAATTCATTAAGCTGTTTTCTTACTGCTTTCATTTTTTCACGTAAAATGTATTCGCGTTGATTCTTATCAATAGAAGCGGAAACGGCTTGCTGAATATTAAATTCAATGGAGGAATCTAAATTGAAGCGATCTAAATCACCTAATATTTTTCTTACTCTTTCAATCGAATCCTTTTCCTCTAAAATTTCTTGTTTAATGAGATTCGAAGAATTCAAGAAATAAGCGATATGATAGACTACATTATTAACATCTGGAACTGTTTGAACGAAATCGGGGAGTTCAGGCAAATCTTTAAATTGCGCTTTTAATTTCATATAGGCACTAGAAAATTTACCTAACTCTTCATAAATTTTATTTGAAAAGGTATCACCGCGATAAACCGGACGATTTTGAACACTACAAAAAACAATATTTTTTTCAAAGTCGGCTGAGAAGTTAAACATATCTACAGGGTTTTTGCCAAGACAAGAAACTTCATATCCATCACCTGAAAAAATAATATTAACAATACGGCAAAGGCAACCAACAGTTCTCACACCAGGTAAAATTAAATTATCAAAATCACCATAAATATTTTCTTGTGATGCATAAGAGATAACAAATTCATCACCTTGTTGTAGCGTAGAAAATAGATTTCTATCGTAATTATTTTTTGCATTAAGTTTAAATTCGATATCAGGTAATATAACACTGTTGTGATTTGGTAAAACAGGTAATTTTCTTGGTAAATTAGTTTCCATTCAAAAACCTCCTAAACAACAAAATAATATAACAAAAAAGTATTCTATCAAAGCAAAATATATTTAAAACTATTCAGCAGAATCAGATTTTTTAGATTCCTCACCACTTTCTAATGGCTTTTCGACCTGCTTATAACCATTAAGTTCTAATAATCTATTTTGAACTTTCTCAAAGATTATTGACGAATTAACTTCATTCAAATAACTGTTTGTTTGAGCACGAATCTGTTCTTCAGTCTGTCCAATTTTCTTGAAATAGGAATTCAAATCCTTAAGAACTTCATTTAAAGGTTTTCCTAACTTTTCTTCTAATTCTTTATTGGTTGGATAAGCCAATTTTTCATTAGCAAAGATAGCATCATATAATAATGAAGTCTTTAATTGATCTACTAATTGAGCTTTGATTTCATTACGATAATCTTCTTTATCTTTCTTTAAAATTTTTAAATATTCATCCAAAGATAATCCTTGTGATTCAAGGCGTTCAGAATTAAATTTAATTTGATTATCAAGAAGTTGTTCAATATATTCATCAGGTATGACAAATTCAGAATCATTTCTAATCTTTAAAAGTAAAGAGTTGATAACATCTCTTTGATATTCACGATCAAATTCTTCAATTAAAACAGACTTAACTTTGTTCTTTAAATCCTCTAAATTAGTAGAAACATATTTTCCGGTCAAAGTTGTAGCAAATTCATCATTAATTTCAGGTATTTCTTTAACTTTAACTGAATTTATGACAACTTTAAATAAAACATCTTTACCAGAAAGAGGTTCAGGATACTCAGCAGGTAAAGTGACATTAACATCAACTTTGTCTCCTGCTTTATGTCCGATCAACTGATCTTCAAAGCCAGGTACAAAATGATTACTTCCTAATTCTAAATCAAAGCCTTTAGCACTTCCTCCATCAAAGGCTTCACCATTTAAAAGACCAGTAAAATCAATATTTACAACATCACCTTTCTCAGCGGCTTTTTCTTTAGTGACCAATTCACTATTTTGCTGAGCTAATTCATGAATTCTTTCATCAATAGCCTTATCATCTACAATTTTTTCTTCAGCATCCGCTTTAATGTCTTTATATTGACCGATCTTTGAAGTATATGGTCTTAAAACATAAGTGATAGTGAATTTAGCCTCTTCATTAGAAAATTTATCTAAACTGACTTTAGGTCTAAAGCCGTTTAATAAATTGTAGCCATTAAATTCTGGATCTTTAAAGAATTCACGATCAACAACTTTAAGTAATTCATTGATTGTATGATTTCCTAAATCATCACTTCTAATATATTTTCTAGCTTCTTCTAATGGAGCTTTTCCTTTTCTAAAACCCTTAACAGTGATATCCTGACATAGATTTTTAACGGCCTTTTCTGTAGCATTTTTAATTTCATCTTTGCCAAAGGTAGCTGTAGCAACTAAATGCCCATTCTCATTCTTAAAAGTGTGATTCATTTTATTTGTTTCTCCTATTTTTATACTAAACAAGCTTATTAATTATAGAAACATATATTGTTAATTTCAAGGACCATAGCTTTAAGAAACATTATTAGGTGTGCAAAATAATATTACTTATCAAAAATTTTTGGTAAGTGCCAAATATCTCGGTTATATTCGCTAATTGTTCTATCAGAACTAAACCAGCCAGAGTTAGCGATATTGATGAGACACATTTGTCCCCATTTTCTTCTATCTTTATAAAGTTGTTCAATTTGTTTTGAAGCCTTGCAATACGCATGAAAATCTTCAAGAACCATAAACTCATCGCCGTGGTACATAATTTCATCAAAAATCATTCTAAATTGTTCTTTATCATGGCTCAAGGATCCATCTACTAATGCGTCTAATAAAGATTTGACATATGTATCATTATTGTAAACATCCCATGGATTATAACTATTGGTATATTTTTTATTCTTAACTTCTTCTTCAGTCATACCAAATATTACCGCATTATCTTTTCCAACTAAATTTGAAATTTCAACATTAGCACCATCTAAAGTTCCTAAAGTGATAGCACCATTCATCATAAATTTCATATTCGATGTTCCACTTGCTTCTTTGCCAGCAAGAGAAATTTGCTCGGAAATATCAGTAGCTGGAATAATAATTTCTGCCTTAGAAACATCATAATTTTCAATGAAGATAACCTTTATAAACTTATTGACTTCCTCATCGGTGTTAATAACATGGGCAACGCAAAGAATAAGTTCGATTATCTTTTTAGCTAAAGCATAACTTGGAGCAGCTTTGGCGCCAAAAATATACGTGTGAGGATACATCTTAAAAGATTTATCCGCCTTGATTTTTTGATATAAATGGATGATTTTAAAAACGTTTAACAATTGTCTCTTATAAGCATGTAATCTTTTGATTTGGGAATCAAATATCGAATTAGGATCGACAATTTCACTATTATGAAGTTGAATAAACTTGGCTAGTTTTAACTTATTCTGATATTTGATTTCATTTAATTTATCAAATATAGGATAATTAGCTTCATTAAAATCACTATATTTCAGTAATTTCTTTAATTCTTCTGGGTATTTTTTAAATCCATCGCCAATTAAAGATTCGATGTAATCGGATAACAAAGGATTGCTGACCAATAAAAATCTGCGATGGGAAATACCATTTGTTTTATTATTGAATTTTTCAGGATATAAAGAATATAAATCCTTAAAGGTTTGTTCCTTTAAAATCTGTGTATGTAAATTAGCAACACCATTTATTGAAAAAGCTATATGGATTGCTAATTGACACATATTGACGTTTCCGTCTTTGATAATAATGCAATTATTAATCTTATCTTCAGATACGCCAGATTGACGCATGAATTGTAAGATTCGTCTGTTGATCTCCTCAATGATCATATAGACACGCGGAGCTACCGAAGCGATGTACCTACACGGCCATTTTTCCAAAGCTTCTGGCATAACAGTATGATTGGTAAACGCAAATGTTTTACGACAAACATCCATCGCTTCTTCCCAACCGAAGCCATTTTCATCCATCAGAACACGCATCATTTCAGGAATAGATAAAATTGGATGAGTGTCATTTAATTGGAATACATAGTGATCAGCAAATTGATCTAGATTTCCATATATTTCTTTTTCACGTCTGATTGCAGATTGAATACCAGCAGATACTAGAAAATATTGTTGTCTCAATCTTAACAGTTTACCTTCTTCGGTTGAATCATCTGGATACAAGCCATGTGTGATATCTCTGATAAATTTTAAATAACTAGTGAAGTTAGAGGAAGTAGGAATCTCTTCGTCAGAAGGCTCAGCATACCAAAGACGGAGAGTATTAGTCACATGATTTTTATAGCCGATAACAGGGACATCATACGGCATAGCAAGCACTGAAAAGGCATTAGATGTTTTCCACCTGACTAAACCATCCTTGTCGCGATAAGTCTCAGGATTACCATAAAATTTAACGGTGATAGCTTCATTAGGCTTGCGTATTTCCCATGGAAATCCATTCAAAAGCCATGTGTCTGGATATTCTTCCTGTTTTCCATTTCTTATTTGTTGCCTAAAGAATCCATATTCATAACGAATGCAGTTGCCATGACCAGGTAAGCCGAGAGAAGCTATAGAATCCATAAAGCAAGCGGCTAATCTGCCTAACCCGCCATTTCCAAGTCCAGCGTCAGGTTCTTGTTCTCTTAATTTTTCACAATCGATTCCTAATTCTTTCAGGCCGATTCTAACATCATCAAGAATCCCTAAATTATATAGATTTGTAGTCAATTGTCTACCAACTAAAAACTCCATTGAAAAATAGATCAGCTGCTTTTTTCCTTCTTTTTTTGTGATATCTTTGCAAATCTTGCTATCGATATTTGCATAATCACGAATAGTTGTTGCTAAAATATCATACAGATCAACTGATGCTAATTCACTAGGATCACGACCGTATTTTTCTACACATCTAGTCGAAAAATCTTTTTTAAAGTATTCGCGAAATTCTTTTCCAGGTTTAAGTTCTATCATATTTTTTAACCTCTGATATATTACTGTTTCTTTGTCGTTTCAGCGTCTTTTGATTTTAAACAAGCTTTTTTACTACAATTTTCTTTCTTATGCAACAAATATATTCCACCAAATGATGGCAGTTTAATTGTCAACTTATATTTTTGATTATGTATACCATTGCCATAAGTTACAAGAGGATTTTTATTAAATTGATTCCAACCACCATAACACTCTTTGTCAGTATTTAGCACCTCTAAATATTCTCCTTCATAAGGGACACCAATATCATAATCCCAATAGAAATTAGGTGTCATATTAAAGATGAAAATCATACATTCATCCGGGCTTTCTCGCTTAAAAGCATATACGCTTTGGTTTGAATTATCGGCCATAATCCATTGGAAATGAGTGGGATTATACTCTTCAAAATACATTGCTGAATGTTCACGGTATAACTTATTTAAATCTTTGATTAATTGATGCACTCCTTTATGTTTTGGATAATCTAAAACATTAAAGGCAAGCGGTTGATATTCTTTCCATTCATCAAAGGAGGCCAATTCATTTCCCATAAAATTAAGTTTTTTGCCAGGATGGGCATATTGGTATGCATATAAATTTCTGACATTGGCAAATTTATTATCATATTCTCCCCACATCTTATTTAAAATTGTTCCCTTCATATGGACAACTTCATCATGAGATAACGGAAGAATGAAATTTTCAGAATAAAAATAGGCCATCGAGAACGTTATCTGATTATGAGAATATTTTCGATAAATTGGGT
Source organism: uncultured Bacillota bacterium (assembly GCA_949284445.1). Classification (GTDB taxonomy): domain Bacteria; phylum Bacillota_I; class Bacilli_A; order RFN20; family CAG-288; genus Enterosoma. The sequence continues at coordinate 125,027 of CASDVP010000004.1, read as the reverse complement.
CTTTAGCATAATATTTTAAGGTGTCATTCATCCATCCCAAATCCCATTTATAATCAAATCCTAACCCTTCTTTAAACATACCTTTAGTCACATGACCATATGATGATGAATCCTCAGCGATCATCATCACACTAGGATAGAGTGTATGAATATATCCATTTGCCCTTTTAACGAATTCAATCGCACCAGAATTGATGCCTTTATCTGAGTTGCCGTCCCAATAAATAATATTTGAAACAGCATCAAATCTAAATCCATCAATATGAAACAAATCAGCAAAAAAGCACAATGAAGAGATCAAAAAACTTCTGACAGGATCTTTGCCTAAATCAAAGTTTTTTGTTCCCCATTCTGAAAATTCATGTTCGTTTGAATATTCAAATACGCAAGAGCCATCAAATTTTTCTAAACCAAATGAATCAATAGCAAAATGAACAGGAACAAAATCCATAATAACGCCTATATTGTTATGGTGCATTTTTTCAACAAAAGAAGCGAAATCTTTTGGATCACCCCATCTGCCATCAATAGCAAAATAGCCTAAGACTTGATACCCCCATGATTTTTCATTCGGATAAGCTAAAATAGGCAAAGCTTCAACATGAGTGTATCCCATTTCTTTCAGATAGGGAATCAACAGGTCAGCGAGCTCTGAATAATTATAATAACTACCATCTGGTTTTCGTTTCCATGTGCCAAAATGAAATTCATATATCGACATCGGTTTATTAAAGTTGCGATCTCTTTTTGATAAAAAAATATCATCGCTGACTTTAATATTTTTTATATCATAAAGAATAGAACAACCTTTTTCACCGATTTCATCCTTAAAAGCGAATGGATCTTGTTTATCCTTCCAAAAGCCATCACATCCGAGAATATGGAATTTATATTTTTGACCTTCTTTGCAACCAGGTATAAAAACTTGGTACAAGCCGCGATAATCAAGTTTTTCCATTCGATGTGCAGAAGGATTCCAATTATTGAAGTCGCCTATCAGACAAACCTCTTCTGCCATCGGACAATATACACGAAATACAAAACCATCTTGACCATTTATAACTACATGATGTGCACCAAAATATTTATATGCATCAGGTAAATGACCGTGCAAATAGTTATCAAAAAAAGTCAGGTCTTCTATCATGACTCATGCCTCCAACATTATGTTAAAATTATAACATATTTTAGAATAAATTTTAGAGTATATAATTATATTTTACAAAAACGAAAGAAAAGTCTAAAATATAGTTCGTTAATTTTATAAAGTGAGGAAAACATATGTCAAAAACAATTAAAATCATGTGCGTAAACGCCGGTTCTTCTTCTTTAAAATTTAAACTTTATCAAATGGATGAAGAAATACATCAAGCAAAAACCATAACCGAAAAAGCACAGTTTTTACATGTGTTAACTTCAGGTATCGTAGAACGAATCGGACACGAAGACGCCATTTTTTCCATGAAAAAGACTGATGGGACCAAATTAAAGCAAGTCTTACCCGTCCTAGATCATGATAAAGCTGCTGAACTCGTTCTTAACGGTTTGATCGAGAATGGCATCATTGAAAACCTTGATGAAATTACTGGAATAGGTAATCGTATCGTTCAAGGCGGAAAATATTTCTCTGATTCTGCCATCATAGATGCTGATACCGAAGAAAAAATACGTTCTTTGATACCCTTAGCGCCTTTACATAACCAAGCTCACTTAACTTGCTATCATGCCTTCAAAAAAGTTTTACCAAAGGTCGAACAAATCGCTGTTTTTGATACAGCATTTCACCAGACAATGGAACCGAAAGAATATATTTACCCATTGCCTTATGAATACTATGAAAAATACGCCGTCAGAAGATATGGTGCTCACGGCACAAGTCATAAATATTTGTCTATAATCGCTAAAGAAAAATATTTTGCCGATAAATCTGATTTGAATTTAATCACTTTACATATTGGTAGCGGTGCTTCGGTTTCTGCCATCAAAAATGGCAAATGTATTGCCACCTCAATGGGACTCACACCTCTAGCTGGTGTCATGATGGGAACAAGAACTGGTGATATCGATCCATCTATCATGACCTACTTGATGTCATGCACCGGAAAAACCGCTGAAGAAATTTATGATATCTATAATCACAAATCCGGTATTCTTGGTATCTCTGGTATTTCAAACGATACTCGTGATATTGAAGACGCTATGGAAAAAGGTGATAAGCGCGCTATTTTAGCAACCGAGTTATTCTGTCAAAAAATTGCCGATTATATCTGTATGTATGCTGGTAAATTAGGTCACGTTGATATGATCATATGTTCAGCCGGTGTTTTCGAAAATGGTCCTATTTTCCGTGAATTAACTTTCAAGTATTGTGAAGAATTACTGGGTACTATAATTGATAAACCTGTTAATGAAGTCACTAGACTCGGTAAAGAAGGTATCATTTCCACAAAAGAAAGCCGTATTCCTATTTCTGTCATTCCGACTGACGAAGAATTGATGATCGCTTTAGATACTCAAAGATTATTAAAGTTATAGACAATTTTATACTTTATCACCAATAATATATTGGGGACGTTATTTGATGAAATTACATAAGACTTTGATAACATTATTTTTATCACTCACATGTTTTGGATGCTCTTCAGAAGATAATCAAGGAATCGATATCGGGGATAAAATTTTAGCTTATAAGGCATTAGATATCGATAATACAATACAAATCGATACCTTGAATGATTTAAATACTATTACGAATTATGATGATGCAATCATATATATTTCACAATATGGTTGTCATAGCTGTGAAGAATTATATCCAAGCATTTTAGACTATATTTCTAATACGAGAAATATTATTTATCAAGTGGATATCAATCTTTATATGGAAGCTTATAACAATTCTGATAATAAAACTGGACCATATGCCTTCCATTATCCTAAAATCACTAGCACTCCATCTTTTTTATTTTATAGAAATGGTGATTTAATAAATGTTCATTCTGATTATATATCTCCTGATAGCTTTGCATCTGTGATGAAAGATTATGTTATTGAAGTAAACTATATATCCTTGAATTCTTTCAAAAAAAATAATTCTAATTATTCTCTTTATCATTATGACGAAGATGCAGATTTAATCTTTTCCACTGATAAACTGGATTCATTTATTACAGAGAATAAAAAAGTTGTTCTTTTCACTTGGCGTCAATGCTCGGACTGTGCTGAATTTAAGCGTCTTATTTTAGAACCTTTTCTCCTAAAATCCACAAAGCCTGTTTATTTTTATGAGACTACATCATATTACAACTTCCGATATAGTGAAGATGCAAATGAGCAGAGTATCGGTTCTAAAAAGTGGAACGATTTTTGTGAGTATTACAATTTAGACCAATATTCCTTCAAAGATAATTTCAATAATAATGCTGGTGTGACTCCGACATTAGTAAATTTCAGCAATAACGAAATTTGCGTCTTTAGAAACGATAGGGGCTATGTAAGAACTGCTGATGGTTTTCTGAAATATCAAACAGCATTCTTTCCTGAAGTACAATCGATCACATCAAAAACAAAAGTAGAAATTGGTGATACAACTTCAAGTGATTATCAAAAAGCGATTCGTGAATTAAATGAACAAGCTTTGCCCATTGAAATATCATTATGTAATGATTTCTTGGAGAATAATGTATGAGACGATTTTTTTCAACTTTATTATTTATATCCGTTTTATCTCCGTTGACTTCATGTCATGAAAATAATGATTTTAAGTCCATTCCCATATTCAAAAATGATTTTTCGACAGAGACTATCAATGATGTGGAACGTTATTATTGTAACCAGTTGACAGTAGATGATTTAAATAGACTTATAAATTCAAAAGCGGATTTTTTTCTATATGTCTATCTTCCTGGCTGTGGAACATGTGAGCTTTTTCCAATCACTTTAGATAATTATATAAAAGAGACTAATTCAGTCATAAATTACTGCCTACTCAACACTTTTGCTCAGTTAGAAGAATCACCAAATTTAACAAGTTCATCCTTTGTTTTTTATCAAAACGGTAAAATTGAAAAAATTGAAAATCTTGATAAATATATACTTGAACCTGACAAATTTCAAAATATGTTAGACCAATTCACGTATTTAACAGATATACACATTTTGAATCCGACTTATATAGAGAACTACGATTCTTTATTTTACCCTTCTTATACTTTTTATCCTTTTTGCAAGGAAAAACCAGAACAAGGGTATTATTACACTCTTGTTGAAAAAATATTAGAAACGACAACAAATATTCTGCTCATCGATGAAACTAAATTTATTAATTCAAATGAACTATTATCTATTATTGAAAATTTACAATTTGATTATTTAGGATTTATAGGTCAAGATGTTTTAGATAACAGAGAGGATTTGTCTGCTTTATTTAAATGTGAAGAATTTAGCACAATAACTTATTTGCAATATAACGAAGGAAAATTGATCAATCAAGAATGTTTTGAAGACTCTACAGCTGCTTGACCAAGTTTTTCTAATAATTTATTTAATTGTGATAAATCAGAAATCCGACATCCAGCAGCAAAATCATGACCTCCGCCATTAAATTCTTTGGCTACTTTATCCACAACTAATTCACGAGATCTTATCGATACTCTATAATCTTTTTTATCAGCATCAAATGTGATGGAAGCTACTGCTTTTACATCCTTTAAATCGCGAAAAACATTGATATGTAAATTTCCTTCGTTTGTAGTCATATTTAAAGACTCTAAATCTTTTTTATCGATAACATAGTAAGCGATACCAGCATCAGTGATGCGATAAGAATTCAAGCAAAACTTCAATATATTCAAACGTCTTGTATCAGTTTGGTACATCTTATGATAAATTTCGGTCTTGTTGACACCACATTCTAAAAGATCAGCCGCTATTCTCAAAGTAGCACTATCAGTATCATCATATAAAAATCTGCTGGTGTCGCCGATAATACCGATGTAGAAATAAGTGGCAGCTTCTTTACTTAATACATATCTCTTCGGTCTCGATAATGCGAAAAGAGCTAATATTTCACTGGCTGCAGGTCTAGTTGGAAAGACAGCTTTCAAGTTGCCGAAATCTAATTCCTTCGGAGGAAGGTTGTGATGATCAATTTTGATAACGAATTTAGAAAGATTCAAATGATTGATACTGATGCGCTTTGAGTCAGCAACATCAACTGTGATCGCAATATGTTCTTTCAAATAATCATTTTCATCTAATTGTTGCATATGAGGAAAAAGGAGTGGAATCAAGTTTGGATCTTCATCACCTACAAAATATACTTCTTTGTTGGGAAAATTATCTTTGATCCAAGTAACGAGACCCATTTGTGCACCTAAAGCATCAAAATCGGGCGAACTGTGCCTATAAATAATAAAACGATCATTATCTTTGATAACTTTCAGGATTTTATTAAAAGCATCATGCATACTCTTTATTAATTGATCATTCATTTGACTTTCCTCCTCCTTAATAAAATTTATGTTATATTTTAACAAAAATGCTTGCAGATATCGATAAAATGAACTATTATATTTAGGCTAATTTTATGGCCCTATAGCTCAGCTGGATAGAGCATCTGCCTTCTAAGCAGAGGGCCGAAGGTTCGAATCCTTCTAGGGTCATGATTAGATGAATATATCTGCACTTATCTAACTAACTATTCACAAATAGCGTTAATAAGTAAATGCGGTTTATATATATCACAGATAACTAAAATTCACAAATCACTTGTGAATGATGTTATCTATTTTTTGTTTTAAACAATTTTTATATGAGCAAGCAATCAATTACTAAAGATCAAAATTATATTTTGCTAAATCGATCATAGTTATGACACCTAACAATTTTTCTTTTTGCTTTCCATGTTCAGTAACTAATAAAAGAGCAACATTTTTATCATGGGCTTTCCTTTTTTGAATGAGTTCAAATGCCGAAAGAATATTCAAATTTCTTTCAACAAAAATATAGGTTTCATTAGTATGTGAACGCAAATCCACAACTTCACGTAAATCACCTATCGTAAATTCATCAGTGATCTCTAAATGATTATACTTTTGAAGATAATCAAATAAGCTTGAGCGAGAAAAGACACCTTCGACAAAACTTTCATCATTTAAAACAGGAATATGAGATAAAGATTTATTATTCATCAAGTCGCAAACAGAAAAAACATGATCTGAATAATGACAAACGTCAATGTTTTTGGTAGCTACTTGATAGCAAGTGAATGGTGAGATTATCGATTGAGAAATTTTAAAAAAGCGATCGACAAATTCTTTTGTTGGTACACAGATATTATTTTCATGAGAAAGGATATTTCTAACATCAGAAGCAGTCCTCAAGAAATCATAATTATCCCTTTGAGAAATAACTGGATTTAATCGGTTATAATAAATATGATTTAAGGCACGAGAAAAAGAAACATAGTCATCTCTTAATTCTGCAATAGATAGAAGCTCTTTTTCCAATTTTTTAAACTGAGTTAAAAATGTAGAGCAATATTCCTCATCTTTTTCAGTCATTTTTTAAGTCATCACTCATTTTAGAATATGACAAAATAGCATCTACTGTAGACTTTAGATAATCCGATTCTAAAGATTCGATATCACCCTTGTCCATATGTTCAGCAATTTGTGGGTCAAATGGAATTTGATCAAATACTGGTATACCATGTTTTTCAGCCAATTCAGGATGAGATTGACCAAATAATTCAATCTTAGCACCACATTTTGGACATTTCACAAAAGCCATGTTTTCAACAAGTGATAAAAGAGGGACTGATAATAATTCAGCCATTTTTGCTGATTTTTCTACGACCATTGAAACTAGACTTTGCGGGGAAGCAACGATAACTGCATCAGTTAATTTTATTTTTTGAAAAACAGTTAAAGATACATCAGAAGTGCCCGGGGCCATATCAATTATTAAATAATCGACATCCCAAACGACTTCAGAATAGAACTGCTCTAATAGGGTAGAAATCATAGGACCACGCCAAACGATAGGATCATCAGGATTAGATAAGAGAAGATTAGATGAAATTACCTGAATACCTGTTTTCGTCTTAATCGGATAAAAATAGGTGCCATCACCGACGACTGGACCTTTGATATTAAAGGCAAAAGGAATAGATGGACCAGTGACATCAGCATCTAAAATACCCACTTTGAAACCTCTTCTTCTTAATAAAACTGCTAAATAGGAAGAAGTAAATGATTTGCCGACACCACCTTTGCCTGAAATAACAGCAATAGTATGTCCGATATGACTTTTCGCATTTGGAGTAGTTTTAGGAATAAAAGGAGCCTTACTTGTATCTGCGTTATTACTCATGTTCAATACTTCCTATGTAAATTCATCTCTGCTTTTTCAGAACCAGCTTGTCCATCAAACATCGCATCATAAATTTTCATAATCGATTGATTTAAGGCAGAAATTTTGTGATCCTGTGTAGCAGCAATATTGTTTAAGCCCTCGATACGAGCTTTACGAACTTCAATAGGTGAAATGCCTTCACTTGGTAAATGCATCGGTTGACCTGCTCCCATAATACATCCACCTGGACAAGACATAACTTCAATAAAATCATATGGACATTGATTGTTTCTGATCAGTTCAACCAATTTTCTAACACCGACCATACCAGTGTGACAAGCTTTAACTTTTCGATTTGCAATGATGATTTCAGTCTCTAAAATATCAGGACTGATCGAGCTAGGAGTAAAAACTATAGGATTAGTATAAACCGTATGCGAATCCCAGTAAATCGCACATCTCAAAACCGCTTCTAAGACACCACCAGAACGACCAAAAATAGTGCCAGATGATGTAGATTCACCTAGAGGATCATCAAATTCACTATCAGTAAGATTCATAAAATCAATATTCTTTTCTTTGATCAATGAACCTAAATCTTTAGTTGTCCAGCAATAATCGACATCATATATAAAATTGGTTTTATTATACGGTAGTGCGTTCTCATTCTTCTTTAAAATACAAGGTACAACCGCAACCACCACAATATTGTTAGGATTGATATGCATTTTTTCAGCAAAATAAGTCTTAGCAACAGATCCTAAGCATCCGATTGGAGATTTTACAGTAGAAATATGAGAAAACAAATCCTTATATGTGCGTTCAGCAGTAGCTAACCAACCGATACAACAGCTGTTAAATTGTGGAAGAGGACCTCCTTCGCCTTTAAGACGTTTAAGGAATTCCATCGCTTCTTCCCAGACAGTGATATCAGCACCAAAATCGGTATCAAAAACATATTTGAACCCTAATTGACGTAAAGCAGCAACCATTTTACCAGTGATACTAGCACCTGGCTTAGTTCCAAACATCTCGCCTAAAGCGACTCGGACAGACGGAGCTGTTTGAACGATAACAACTTTATTAGGATCTTTAAGTAAGTCCTCAACTATTCCTACTTCTAGTTTCTTGGTAGGTTTGACTTGAATGTTTTCCACGGTATATATAATCTTTCTATTAGTTTCACAATAATTATATAAAAAACTATTAAACTAAACAATTTTTATGAAATATTAGTGAGCGTTTTCAATCCTAATTCTAAGTATAAATGGTCTAAATGACTCGCTCCTAATTTAGTCCCGCCAAAGTAACGAACTATAAAGATGCCAACATTTTTAAAATCTTTCTTTTCAAGAATAAATCCGAGTTTTTTCATAGAACTGATAGGCTCCTGATTTTCGTTAGTTTCTAAAATGCTCAGTCCTGAACCATTTGAATATCGACAACATCGCAAAATGTGTTTTGCTTTTTTATGTTCGCTTTTCAAAGCATTCATCACTTCTTTGATTTCATCACGATTATTGATCGAATAAAGATAACAAAAAAACTTTGATCGCTTTTCTTCATAAATGAATTGATAAATAGGTTCCATAATCAGTTGATGATCCCATCCAAGGAAATCTCAGAAAAAGCAAGAGTATTATTTAACAAGTTGTCTAATTCGTTTCCAAGATAGATAGCTAAAGAAATCTGTCCATCATTTGTTTGAACTAAGATGATATCACTGAGTGAGCTGATATAATCAATTCCGATAGAACTATTATGAGTATCCTTATAAAAATCAGTTTGCAAAATCTGATTTATAAGAGAGTTTGAGCTTTCACTGATTGAAAAAGCATTAAACAATTGAGATATTTCTTCTCTAGTAAAAACAAATTGACCATTCAATATTTTACTAGCCGTTTTCAATAGAGCATCAATAGCTATTCCTTCCACAGGATTGGTAAAGAAATAATTATCTGAATAAAAATTAATATCCGCAGAAGAACTCATAACTTGGTTGATTGTCTCAACAGTCTTTCTCAGCAAAGAAGCGATTATTTCAGATGATAAACTCGAGCGTCTAAAAACATCAGCAGCATCAAAAACATTCGATGTTAATATTTCAATATAGTTATGAGCATAAGTAGCTAAATCGCTAAGGCTTGGTATGTATTTGATCAAATCACGGAATAAATTATCAAAAAGTTTCAGGTCAGCAATACCTTTTTCTAAATCATAAGTGTTGTCAGCAGAAAGAAGGTCAGAATCAGTATATTCAAGGATTTCAATTCTAAAAGAATCTGAATCTTCGCCAAATGGAACATTAGGTCTAAATGCAATTGGCATTAAGAAATCATTAAAATGATAGGATGCAGAAAGTGCTTTGATCAAGGAATTGTTGATCAGATTATAAGCGATATATGAACGGGTATGCTTAAAGATATTCATCTTTCCGATATACGCTAAAATTGAAGTCGAAACCATGTTATCATCACCGAAGAAGACACTCCCGAAACTATTCGTTGAAACTAATAGTCCTCTTACTTGATCAAATACTCTGAAACTGAAGTGAATATCATTCGACCAATAAGAAATATCATCCGCATGGACAGATAAATGTATGTTAAAATCCAAGTGGTGATTGATCTGTCCAGAGTTATCTTCTAATAGTTCACTGAAATTATAATCTTCAAATCCATGCTTTAAAAGGTAAATTGGTAATCGATGAAACACTGCAGAGGAATTCATTAAATTACAAATCGTTTCTAAGCTAGTAGCTTGTTCCTGAGTTAAATCAACAATGTTTAAATCAGAAACATTAAATCCCTGTAATTCAATAATGACATCAGCAAATAAGGACATCTCATCACCCCAATTTGAAACATTTAATAAGATGCCTTCTAAAACATTAACTTGTTGTATAGAATCGGTATTTAAAGTAACTTCTTCAACTAATCCATATCGGGTGATTATCTCTTTAAAAAGTTCAGCTAGAGGATTTAAAATTGATCCTTCTTTGACAGTTGTCAACAATTTAGAATTTCCAAAATCACGGATGAGAGAAGTGAATTCGGTCAATTGCTCATCTGAAAGAGAAAAGATATTTTTCATGATCTCGGATAATTCACCTGAAGATGACAGCTCATACATACGTGAAAATAATTTTAATTCGAATTTGAATTCATCTTCGCTCAATTTGCTCAAGCAAGTAAAATCAATACTCTTTAAAAAGGAGTTATATTCACTACCAAAATCCATTTGATCGATAGAAGCAGATAGAACCTCACTGAATATTCCTTTCAATAAAACCGAACTGAAAATACCTTTTGAACTGACAAAAGCATCGATGAGTTCAGAAGGCAATTTTCCTTGAGAAATCGTGTTAAAGCCACCATTCTGTTGAATTAATTTTATTGCTTCACATAAAGACTTAATCTCGCCAGAAGAGCTGATCAAGGCATTGATTTTAACAGAATTTATATCTAATTCGATCGAAGATATATCGGATGACCAATCAGCGTTGATAAAATATTGAGCCACGGATTGCCCATTGATACTTAGCCGTTCAAAAAACTTTTGATTTCTTAAGATACAATAGACCATTGTCCCAAAGGAATTGCCACCGCAGTTCATGAAATTTGTGTTACTTAAAAGAGTTAAAATCGCATTTAATCTATTAGTATCTATTTTATCAATATCGATATTTAATAAATCTAAGCCTTTTAATAGATCGAATAATTTTGCGATATCATCAGCATCCTCTTTCCACATCGACACGCGCATATCCTGAAGTGAAACAGGGATTCCTAAATCATTTAAATAGGTATTTAAAGAATTATCGATGATTTGCAGAATTGATGGACGTAAGATTTCACTATCTAAACCACTATTGATCAAACCGCTGATAGCACTGCTATCTGATAATTTGTTCAAATCTAAATTTTGATCAAAAAAGAAATCGGCATTGAACTTTGCATATTCGAAGGCATCACAAATCTTATCTATTTCTTTTCCATCATAACCATTTCCCCAATCTATATTAGCAATGATTTTTTTATCAGGTGTAAAAAAGCCAAGTTCCTTTATAGTTTCATCATTTAATAAATTGCTGAGAAACGTATAAATATTTGCATTTGTGATCTCGTCTTGACTCGCCCCCGTAGCTTTAGGTGCATTAAAAAAGTCAGAATTTGCAATGATATTTAGCAATTGTCTTAAAGTATTCGTATCAATAGCTTTAACCTTTTCAACATTGCTGAGAGAATCGTTAGATAAAGCATCCGTCATCTTCTTGATATTCGGTAACAAAGTTAATAATGTTTCAAAATTATCTAAAAAATCTTTAGAATCATAATTGAAATCATAGGGAGTAAGACCGAATAGATAAGTATCAAAATTCATATCGTTATTGTGTAAGAAAGTTTTTAGTGTTGGGGCATATAACTTTTGGAAAATATAAGAGTCTTCGAGAATATTCAAAATTTCACAAAATTGAGTGGCTACTCTCTCATCTCCCCATTCTAGTTTATCGAAAGAAAAGTTTTCTTCCATGAAGAAAGAACCTTCACCAAAAATGTTATCACAAGCATCAAAATAAACTTTGACTTCAGATTTTAAGTCACGAACTCTAAAATCTGCCAATACTGAATCTAAATAGATACCCTCTAAATAGGGCTTGATAGGAGTGATAGAATTCAACACAGATGAAAGGACAGATGAAAAATCAAATTGTTCGATATTTAAAACTTGCAGATCTAGCAATCCTTCTAAATCATCATTTGGATCTCCTAAGATGCTATTTTCTAATTGGCCTCGCTTTGTTTGATCTTTGATAGCATTTAGCATTATATTTTTGAAATTTAGATCAACAATTCCTGATGTTATATCAATATTGAGAGTTCTAAACATCTTAAGGGCATTTTCCACAAGTATCCGCAAATCATGAGACCAGTTAATGCCTTGATATACAGTCGCATCAGTTGGAAAAGCATTGATTCCGATGCTGCTAAGATAGGTGCCGATACCTGATAAAAGTGTAGGCATATTTTTCTTGATGATTTCAAGCTTTCCTAATTGTTCTACTGCGTTTCCATAGTATCTGATCGTTTCATCATCCATATTTTCAGTGGAGATGATAAAATCCTTAAAATCAAATCTATTCCCATTATCTTTTATAAAATTTGAAACTACACCAGTCTTATATATTTCTTTATAAAAATTATTGATGATGCTCAATTCAGATTTCCAATCTATATTGGAAAGATCTAGTTCATTTAAAACAGGTGTTCCAGAAGAAAGATTATTAACCGCTAAATCGATAAATGGTGGTATCAATGCCAACACCACATTATTCGCTACTAAAGAAGTGATGATTTGATTTATGGTTGCGTCGCTCAACAGAATCGCATAATTGACCGTGATGTTTAAAGTGGAATTTTCAAAAGAGATATCTTCGATCGACCCATCTGTGATTATCGGGCTAGCGATATCTAAAGCCGCGCTCATAAGATTGTTTAATGATACCTTTTCACCAGATATTTCGACTTGAGATGCTGAGTTCATGATCAGGTCATCAAGTCCACCGATTCCAGTGATAGACATGACTAAGCTGTTATCAAACGAATCAACATATTCATCATAGTATGAATTGACATTGTCGGGTAAAAGTTCTACAAAAGGTCGCAAAGTCTCTTTATTTTTGATTATTATTTTTGCAAATGAAGTGATGGGTGATAATAAAACAACCACTAGAGCAAATTCACCACAGGCGCCGACTAAACCGCCTATAAACGGATGTCGTTTTAATCTACGACTATTTCTGTTCTCATTCTTAACTTTGCCATTTTCATCGACCAAACCTGATACCAGTTCACTAGAAGTTTTATTATTTTTTCTATTTTTCGCTTCTTTTCTTGTTTCAACAGGTAAGAACCATCTAAAAATACCATTGTAAATAATGGCAGTGAAAAGCCAGATGAATAATTGAATGATTAGGATTTCTATAAAAAATAACACATAAGAGATTATTGAAGTCGATAAAGCGATGGCAGTCTGATAAATCGATATTCCATTTATTGGTGAGATAAGACCTGTGGATGAGATGATATCAGCTAAAGTTTGCTGAATGGTTGTCAAATGTATGGTATGGACAACATCATTGAATGCAAAGTCAAAATATATATTGAAATTTGATAAATCAATATTGCCAACAGCATTAGCAATAGAGGGTGTTAAAAAGACAAAAATCAAAATCAAAACCACTTCTAAAAGAGTTTTGACCATCGTCTTATACATGCCTTTGATCAGACCGGCAAAAAAAGCTAGGATAGCAAGTGCGATCATCGCTACGAATACAACAATAAGAATTGTGTTAATCATATTTAATATACCTGACTATATTATATTGAAATTTATTTACTATCAAAGTAAAAAAAAATAAAATATTTCGGGGTGCACAACATGGAAATTTTCAATCAACAAAACAATCAAAATGAGCCATACAAAAGACCGCCGATCGATGAGGAAAATCAATCTATTTTTCCGCGCCGTGTCCTTGCCTTTTCTCTCCCTTTATGGGAGAAAGTTGTCTTTTTTATAATCGGATTTTTGGGTCTACAACTGGTATCGATTTTGATACAAGTGATATTACTTTCCATCCCTGCTCTTCAAAACAACACTGATTTATTATTGTCTTTATTGAATTTTTGTACATATTTCATCATCTTAATCGCCTTTGTATTATTAATGATTTTTGACCATCGAAAAACCTATGTACAATTTTTACAAGAATTTCGTGACGTCAAAGCATATAAATATTCATTAATCGGTTTTGCTTGTTTGATTTTTATAAATTACTTATTCGGTTTAGTATATTCATTTGTTCCATTCTATGGTAGCAATAACAATCAAGAAGGAATCGAATCGATGACATTATCACAGCCAGCACTTCTTTTTTTCACAACAGTTATTTTTGCTCCCATAGTCGAAGAATTGACCTATCGTGTTGGTCTAGGAGAATCTATCGCCAGTAAAGCTAAGCCTATCATCGCCATAATTTTATCTTCAGTCATTTTCGGATTGATCCATTTTGATTTTTCTTCTATATCTTCTTTAATCACAGCTGAAGCTGAGGCAAAACAAGCCGCACTAGAAAACTTTATAGTTGAATTGATGAATCTTCCCATATATATAAGTTCAGGTATTATTTTATGCTCGATTTATTTTATATCTGGTAGATTGTCTACTTCAATATGTTGCCATGTTATCAACAATTTATTCTCTTATATTATTCTATTTATTTAATATGAAAAGCACTTCAATATTCGGGCTGAACAGTCTGGTATTAAAAATTATCGGTTTGCTGCTCATGACAATTGATCATGCGGCTTTATTATTTTTAGCCAGTGATACTATCGCTTATGAAGTCATGCGTTCTATCGGCAAAATCGCCTTTCCTATCTTTGCATTTTTAGCAGTTGAAGGCGTTTATCATACACATAATATCCGCAATTATTTATCGAGATTATTAGGCATTGCTATTTTGATGGATATCTTTGGTCTTATCATCGGTTCAATATCTAATATCACAATAGCTTCAAACCCATTGATTGGAAATGTTTTTACTGATCTTTTCTTAGGTGTTTTAACTGTTTACCTTTTAAACAGAAAAGACAAGTTTTCTTTTATTGCCATCTTACCCATCTCTCTTGCTGTTTTAAGCGATATCAATATCAACCAAACATATGGGTCCATTTTTAAAGCTGATTGGGGGACTTTCTCCATCGTTTTATTCTTCATGTTTTTTGTTGGCAGAAAGATAGTCGATTTTTATTTGATTAAAAAACAGACTATTTATTCTGATTTAGATGAAAGTGCTTTAGGCAATATAAAATTTAGATATTACAAATATATTGAAGCAGTGATGCTCATCATCACTGAATTGATTTTCAATCTTATTTGGCATATCGATAACACTTCGTCATTCTTACCAAATGAATTTATACCGATTGGCACCTATTCAACTTTAGCGTTTGTTTTTATCTTATTGTATAACGGTAAAAAAGGCTACAATAATAAAATCGTTCAATATTCGTTTTACCTTTATTATCCTATTCACCTTTTGATATTAGGAATCATCTCTTTGTTCTTCGGAACACTTTCTGCTTTCATGTGAGCATATAAATTGCAGAACTCACTAAGATAAGATAAATTATATAGCAGGAGGAAAGCATTAAATACTGTTGAATAATGCTAAGAAATTTAATGATCAAACATTTAGAAAATATGGAAGATTTCAATAAGGAAATCGCTAATGGCAATGTCGTTGTCGACTTTTTTGCTACTTGGTGTGGCCCATGCCGTATCATGGGAAGAGTTCTAGAAGAAATCGAATCCAAATTCCCTAACATCACCTTCTTAAAAGTCGACACCGATTCTTTCCAAGGCTTAGCTATCGAACATGATGTCGTCTCAATTCCTACACTTGTCGCATATAAAAACGGAAAAAGAGTAGAATTTACTACAAGTACAGGCTCTAAACATGATATATTATTAGGCGTTCAAGATACTGATTATTTTTCAGATATTTTAGAGCACACTTTTTAATGTATTAATGGAGAGCTTATGACAAAAGAAAAAACATTAAAGAAGAAAGGTACAGGTGTACTAGCCGAATTTAAGAAGTTTATATCTAAAGGTAATGTTTTAGATATGGCTGTTGGCGTTATAATGGGCTCCGCTTTCGGTGCGATTGTAACTGCCTTTACAAATATTCTTCTTTCTTTGTGTACCTGGGGTGTTCCAGGTGGCCTTTCCGGTTTAGTCACAGTTTTACCAGCTGCTAATGCTGGTCAAAAAGTTCCAGAAGGTATCACAGTTGGTGGTGAGGCTTTAAAACAGTTCTATTCTGCAACTGAATGGGCAGCTCTAAGTCAAGAAAGCGACTTTACTACAACAATTTCTGGTATGTACACAAACCATGGTGGAACATATTACTATAACAAGATGGCCATCATCGATTGGGGAGCTTTCATCAATGCGATCATCTCTTTCTTGATCATCGCTATCACATTATTTGCGATTGTTAAGATCTTTTCTGCAATGAAGCAAAGACGTTTAGCTTTGATTGAAAAATATAAACTTAATGGTGAGGCACCTGCTGAAGAAAAGCCTGCTGCTCCTGTTAAATCTGCTGAAGTCCTTCTCTTAGAAGAAATTCGCGATGAACTTAAAAAGAATAATGAATTAAAAGCTGATAAATCAACAACTGAAAAAGCTTAAAAAGAGCTCCTCGGCATATCGGTCGAGGAGCTTTTCTTTTATTTTCTTTGCAAAACAGCGATCGTTTCAACGCTAGAAGTGTTAGGAAACATATCAACGGGTGTCACAGATACCACACGATATTTATTTAACAAATATTTCAAATCTCTTGCTAATGTGTTAGGTTCACAGCTGATATAAACAACGGTGCGTGGACTAATATGGTTAACTGCCTCTAAAAATTCAGGGGTAGAGCCTTTTCTTGGTGGGTCCATGATTATCACATCAAAAGTCTTTTGTGATTTCATCATATATTCAGTACAATCTCTATTGATAAATGTGATATTGTTCAAATCATTTATTTTGGCATTTCGTATCGCGTCTTTAACAGCATCTTTTTCTAATTCAACACCGATGACCTGTTTGACCTTTTTTGCTAAAGAAATACCGATAGTACCTGTTCCGCAATACGCATCTAAAACGACATCTGTAGCTTTAAGACCAGCCTTCTTAATCGCAGTGCCATATAGATTTTCAATCTGATAGGGATTGGTTTGATAAAAGCTTTTTGATGAGACGAGAAAATCATTATCGAAAATCTTATCTTTGATATGTGTGTATCCATAGATAGGAATGTTTCTTTCTCCTAAAATAACATTGGTATGTCTAGGATTAATATTTAAAACAACTCCTTTGACCTCTTTGACTTTCTCAATCAGTTCTTTAGCAAATTGTAATCTTCCTTTGATCTTATCAGTAGTTGAAACAATGGTGACTAAGGCTTCATTATAGCTTTTGCTAATTTTGATTAAGATATGACGAATTATACCAGTTCCTTTATCTTCATCATATGGCTCATAGTGATACTTGATCAACAGTTTTTGAATCTCTAAAGATATCCGTTGAGAAAGCGGCATTTCCATAAGACATTTTTTTACTGGAACCAATTCATGACTATCAGTCTTATAAAAGCCGAGTTCAAGTTTTCCATTGACTCTACGAACTGGTTTTTGAACTTTATTTCGAAATTCAAAGTTAGGAACGGAAGGAATAGTATCCTCTACTTTAATATCTAACTTTGCAAATTTATGGATTAAATTTTGAACTTTATTTCGCTTATATTCGAGTTGCCTCGGGTACTTTAAATGCAATAACTGACAGCCACCGCATCTAGGATAATAAGGGCATTTTGGACTTACTCTATAAGGAGAATCACTCAATCTTTTGATGACTTTGATATCGCTGAGTTTTCCAAATTTAAAAGTCGATTCAACAATCGCTTTTTCTCCAACTAATAAACCTGGAATAAAATAAGTTGGACCATCTGTTTTACAGATACCTCTTCCAAAATCATCAAGACCGGTTATTTTGACTTCGAATTGTCGTTTACTCATCTGCTTGCATCACCTCATCAATATTGATCACACGATCTAAATACTGAGACATCATTTTAGTATCTTCAAGATATTCTTTGACTTTTGAAGCCTCGGAAGGATGTAATCTAAAATATTTATCCATGAAAGTCAAATACAATTCGGCGATACGAATAAATGAACGATAAACCATCGCTAATGATAAATCGCGACAAAAAGTGTTATTCGCATAGAAGAAAGCAGAGGAAGAATGAGCGATTTCACTTGCTCCTTCATAAATTTTACTATAAGCGCTTAGATCAGCTAATTTTTCAATCCCATCTCTAAAATTAAGTTTGAAAGAAACATCATTCGGATCATATTTTGGATGCTCATATAGCCAGCCGTATTCAATAAATTTTTTCATATCCTTACTCTTAAGATTATGTTCTTTCATACTCGTTTTTATTTTCATAAAAATATCATCCAACTCTTCAGTTGTGAATGAACTTTGATTACGATATGCGTTGTTATACGTGATATGTTTAATATAGGAGTATCTTGTTGCATCTCCACCAGTGATGAGGAGTTTAACAATACATTCTGATTCATGAAGAGTTCTCCATGAAACAAATGCTTCCGAATATAATCCTAGTGGTAACATATTCGCAAAACCTGCTACTTTTCTAAAAATAGTTTCAAAGATATCATTGACGAGAGAAAAAGTAGGATTGATATGACTCAAAGGGTGATTGATATTTTCTAAGTATTTCTCAGCGATTGAAATAGTCGATACTCTCGCATCATAAAAAGGCAGATTATCGTTAGAAAGATTTTCAGTCTGGTTCTTATAGAATAAGAAAAAGCGATCGATCGCCCTTTCAGCAATCAACTTTTCCAATTGAGATCCCTGTTTATTATCGATCAGTTCATAGTAATGCCATTGTCCAATGACCGCTTCCAAAAAATAAGACATCACCCAAAGGGACTCGGTATTATTTTCAATTTTTGAAAACTCGGGGTGTTTGATCAATAAATCATATGAATATAAAAATATTTGTTTTACTTCTTGTTCATCATCTTTATCGACCAAATCTTTAATTCTATCCGAAACTAAAGAAATCAATTTGAGCATTTGTATCTGTTTATCTTTCATAAAGAGCCGCCTTATAGCCTTCGATTAGTGCTATACCTATATTATAGCCACCGCATGGGAAATTTTGATTTAAAACTTCGCCGATAATTTGAACATTATCATCTACAGACAATGTCATATTATTAGGATTTAAAACTTTTAAATCAATTCCACCATCACTGATTTGAGAAAACTTAAAATCATAAAATTGTTTAAAGGTGAATCTCAGCGGTTTAAAAAGATTTAAATCATTTTCTGAAAGATATCTGATCAGAAATTCCGGATAATTTGATCGTGCGATTCTTCTATCGATCGCATCATTTCCAGAACGAGTAAAATCGATAGTTATATATAATTTTTTATCGATAAACTTATGCATCCAAATAGTGGAATTAAAAATGGCGATTCCGCTCAAACCATCTTCTTTAAAAAGGACTTCACCATCTTCTTGATAAACACATTTATCATCGGCAAAAAGTGAAATGACACCTCTAAGGCGATTCCCGACAAGATATTTAGGAATCT
The DNA here is from genome assembly GCA_949284445.1 of uncultured Bacillota bacterium. GTDB lineage: Bacteria > Bacillota_I > Bacilli_A > RFN20 > CAG-288 > Enterosoma. The sequence continues at coordinate 105,419 of CASDVP010000004.1, read as the reverse complement.
TTTCAACTACTTGAACAGGACATAAAGCAGGTTTTAACTTAAAATATTTAACATTCAAAGAATCAAGAAGGCTATAATCAACTGCTCTATCATAACTAAAGCCACCAGTTGAGATAACTAAATTCTTATAGCTATAAGAAGTATCAGAAGCTATAACTGTTTTAAAAGTGCGGTCGATTCTATCTACGTGCGAAAAAATAAAATCACAATTGTCGTAATTGATCAAACTCAAGAGAAATGAATGAAAACACTCAGAGCGATTAAAATACGGATATATCAGATCACCTTCTGAACGATAGGCTAGCCCTTTTGAAATCAAGCATTCGAAAAGCTCTTTCGAATAAAATTTACCATCAGAAATAACAATATTTTTTACAGCATCAAAAGGAAAATGATCAAAGGTTCTTTCATCTAATAACTTACTGTTAAAAAAATTGCAACGTCCATTACCAGAAACCAAAATCCTTTTTCCTAGTTCATTCTTTTTAGATGGATTTTCGATGATGGTTACTTTATGCTTTTGGCTTTTGATAGCTGCATACATTAGTCCAGCTATACCACCGCCGACGACAAGATTATCAAATGACTTTGCCATTATCAGGATTTTTTTCTTTTACAGGAACGACATCTTTTTGAATGCCAAGTGCGATGCTTTCTAATAATACATAGGTCTTATCAAGGTTTAAAGTTTCTTTTAAAAATAATTTAGCATCTTCAGAAGCAAATAAATTTCTACCGCGATGTATCCAGCATGATGCGATGTTTAAACCTGTTGCCGCTAATAGCATATTTTCCATAGCTGCGCCTGCATTCAGTTCTGATAAATTATCGGGAAATTTTTCAAAAACAAATATAACGGCAGGAGCACCATAATATTCTTTACCGCCAGAAATATAATTCATCAATTTTTTAACTGTTTTCTTGTCTTTTACACCAACGATCAAAAGATTTTGAGAATTTCTTCCCGTGGGTGCTAAGACACCTGCTTCAACAATCTTTTTTATATCGTCATAACTGATCTCTTTATCAGTGAAGCAACGCACTGATTGTCTTTTTCTTATAGTTTCAAATACTTCCATATTCGCACCTCTTTTTATTTAATGATAAAAGACGTCAACTATAATTTCAATCTAAAGAAAAAACTATGACGCCTCTACTCGTCATAGTTTAATATTATTTTTATTTTCCTTCTTTGATCTTCTTGACTACAGCTTCATATCTAGTAGCATCAAGTTCTTTGAGATAAGTGAGAAGTTTCTTTCTTCTAGCGATGATGATGTCCATACCTCTTTTAGAAGAATAATCATGTTTATGATTAGTCATATGGACGGTCAACTTTTTGATTTTCTCGGTGAGAAGAGCGATTTGAACTTCACAAGAACCAGTGTCTTTTTCATTTAAGCGACTTGAAGTGATCGCTTTAGTTTTTTCTTCTTTAGTTAAAGCCATTTTATACCTCTTTTTTGATTCCACGAAGCAACCAGAATAGGGTGATAGAGGAACAAGCCCATATCCAGTCGAATGTGACCTATAAATTATACCTAGTAAGTTATAAAAAGAAAAGGATTTTTTTATATTTTCATCGCTTTTGTTATCGATTTGACATAGGAATTATTTTCTAAAATATATCCGCATTCTTTTATCAAATCAATGTGTTTATCTCCAATAAAAGTTATTTTTCTAGGAACATGTTTCATCGAATAATTTTTCTCAAAAACATCGACAAACTTTCTTATATCTGAAGTTAAAACACCATCGATAACATGAAGCGAGCAAATATCTAAATCAAAATTATCAGGATGTTCCTTAATCTTCATATAAGCAATCGGAAAATCATCTTTTCGCAAGAGATAATAAACAAAGCCTTCTAAATCATAATTTTCATCTTGAAAATCAAATCGAGAAATCTTGGCGATATCTAGCATATCCTTTCCGGTAAAACATTTTTTGATCTCTAATCCATTCCCAGGGTGAATACCATATTTATCGAAGAATAATTGGAATGAATCATAATTAGATAACATACAGGCAAAGTTAGAATAACTATCTGGATAAGCTTTGTAATAATTTTTAAGAAATTTTTTAAATGCGGTTCGTTGAGTTAATTTATCATTACCACAGCTGTTTTTACATATCGGTAAACCTGCTAATTTTGCATAGCGAGCTATCTGATCTTCGCGCGCATTGATCAATGGTCTTATAAATTCGATTTGAGCATTAGCTAAAAACATTTTAGGCTCAAAAGTAGCTATTCTAGCGCCATGTGTCATATTCATGAATAATGTCTCTATAGCATCATCCATATGATGGGCAAATGCGACTTTTTTATAACCCAATTTTTGCGCAGCTTTATTGATGATAGCTTTCCTCATGCGTGAACAGATAGAACAGGGTAAAAGATGTGTGGTCGGATTGCGATTATCTTTCAAAATCTCATACACTTCTTTTGCTTCATAAGTGATATAAGGAACATTTAATTTTTCAGCTAATTCTTTTATCGGACTGAAATCTTCTTCTGGAAAGCCAAAATCTAAATGGACTGCAACCAAGGAAAAGCTTTTACCTGGGAATTTTTGATAAGTGGAAAGCAGATCAAGCATCACTACTGAATCCTTTCCACCCGAAATGCCTAAAAGCACTTTATCGCCTTCGTTAAATAACCCGTATTGGTAATCAGCGTTTCTGATCGAAGCTAATAATTTTTTTCTTAATTGATTGATGTTATCCATACGCTAGAGAATTATACTATTTTAGTTATATAATTTTTACAAAAATGATTCCTGGATTTGTTTTACTTGATAAAGATGCCGGTATGAGTTGTCGAAAAATAGATAACTCATTTCAGAGGCAATTTAAAACTAAAGTCGGTCACCTTGGAACTTTAGACAATTTTGCAACTGGTTTGTTATTAGTCGCATTCGGAGATGCGACAAAACTATTACCGCTTATAAGCGATGAGTATAAAACTTATATCGCTGAATTAAAACTCGGTGTAGCTACTGATACTCTTGATATCGATGGTAAAATTGTTGATGAACAAGCTTTACATGCTATTTCAAAAGAAACGATATTGGAAACACTGCACTCATTTTTAGGAAAGAGCCAGCAGATTCCTCCATCTTACTCAGCCAAGTGGGTGAACGGGAAACGCGCTTATGATCTTATCCGAGAAGGTATAGACTTCGATTTAAAACCCATTGATATCGAGATAAAGCAGATTCAATTATTGAAATATGAGTTTCCAATAATAACCTTCTCGGTAACGATTTCTAAAGGTGGTTATATACGTTCTTTAGGTGCAGATATCGCTAAAAAGCTGAATACAATAGGACATCTGATCAGCCTTCGAAGAATCAGAGTTGGTGATTATGATATCAGTCAATGTAAAAAACAGAATGAAATCACTGAGCATAACATCACACCTATGAACCTTTTCTTAAAACAATATCCAACGATTGAGCTTTCAGATGTTCAATTCAAAAAAGCTATCAACGGAGCTTGTTTAAAATTACAAAGAATCTCATCTGAGTATTGTTTTGTGACTTATAAATCACAGCTGATTGCTCTGTACTATAAATCTGGAGATATATATAAATGCTATCGAGGTTTCTATCATGAAAATCATTGATACAAATAACAACAGTTTCCCGATGACAGATGAGATCAGCCTTCTCATCGGCTTTTTTGATGGCGTTCATCTCGGGCATCAAAAATTGATCAACGAAGCTTTAAAATTTGCTTTACCGATAGGAGTATTAACCTTTACTGATTCATTAGCAGAAACCAAAAAACAAAAATTACTTTTAGATAAAGACAGCAAACAAGAATCACTGGCAAGTCATGGAGTTAGTTATTACTTTAAATTAAATTTTAATAGTAGCAAAAATTGGTCTAAAGAACACTTTTTAGAATATTTAAGCGCTAAAAATATAAAAAGGATTTTTGTCAGTTCTGATTTTACATTTGGTAAAAATAAATCAGGTGATATCAAAGATCTGATAAATCATTTCAATAAACAAGAAGAGATAGTTAAAATAGTCAGCCCTGTAGTGTTAACAGACGGGACTAAAATCTCTTCAACATACATCAGAGCTTTATTAAATAAAGGTTTGATAGAAGAAGCAAACAGTCTCCTCGGTTATAAATATTTTAGAAAAGGAATTGTAGTTCATGGGCTTCATAACGGGACAAAATTAGGCTTTCCTACAGCAAATATAAAACCAGATAATTCTTTAGTTAAAATCAAAGATGGCGTATATAAAACACATGCGCATGTCGATAACAAATCATATCTTTCGATGACTAATATCGGTTCCCATCCGACTATTGATCAGCTTTCTGAATCCATTATTGAAACTCATATTTTTGATTTCGATTCTGATATCTATGACAAACAAATAACTATCTCTTTTGATTCTTTTATCAGACCGCAAATCAAATTTGATTCTCTAGACGCGTTAAAAAAGCAATTGCACAAAGATAAGGACTTCATTTTAAATCAGCATTAAAAAAGGATTCCAACTATGCAGAATCCTCATGACATTATTTTACTTTGTCGTCTTCCTAGAAGATTTTTTTGTCTTGCTTTTGCTGTTCTTTTTATCCAAATCTTTGAGTGTTGTCGGTTTTGAGTTGATCGCTTTTTCAATCAGAGCATCCATCTTAAGGCTATTTTCATAGAGAGTATCTTTTTCAAATCTCAGCTCAGGAGTTTTATAGATATCCAATTTGGAAGCTAATTTTGAACGGATAAACTTCGCCTTAGAATTCAAGAGCTCGACTAAATCGTCAGCTTTTGTAGAATCTATATGCGAAACATAAATTTTACAAAATGAATAATCACTAGTCATTCTGACTTCATGGACTGAAGCAAATTTACAAAGATCATTTTTCAAATCGTAAAGTATGATCTCGGAAACATTTCTTTGGATAAGTTCCTGAACGCGACCTTTTTTATCAGCCATTCTTCACCTCCATACCATAAGCTTCGATCATATCCCCAACCTCTAAATTAAATTTATCAAAGATTGTGGCACCGCATTCAAAGCCAGTCAAAACTTCTTTAGCATCATCTTTAAAACGCTTTAAAGATGTTAATTTAGATGAGAGAACTAGTTCTTTATTGCGGTAGATACGAACTTTAGAAGTGTTAGTCAATTTACCATCGACCACATATAAACCAGCGATCTGTCCAACTTTGGAAGCTTTAAACAGAGATCTAACTTCTGCATGACCATAGATAACTTCTTCGTATTCAGGTTCTAATTTACCTTTCAGTGCAGATTCTAAGTCTTCTAATAACTTATAGATGATGTTGTATTGTCTAATTTCTACTTTTTGTTCTTTAGCTAAATCTTTGATGCTATTAGATACTTTGACAGAAAAAGCTAAAACGATCGCATGTGAAGCCGATGCTAAGCTTAAATCTCCTAAAGTCACATCACCAGAAGTGCAGTGTAAGACTTGGCATTTAGCACCTTGAACATCGATCTTTTCAACAGAGGCTTTAATAGCTTCGGCAGATCCCTGTGTATCAGCTTTGATGATCAGATTCAAACAACTTGACTTACCCGAAGCAGCCGTTAAAGCCACATCTGCTAAAGAGATACCAGAACCTTGTGAAAGATTTAATAAGGCCTGGGCACGTAATGAAGCAGCATCGCGTGCTTCTTTTTCAGAAGGGAAAGCTAAGAAACGATCACCAGCAATTGGAACACCTGACAAACCAGTAACTGATACTGGAGTGGAAGGCAAAGCGACTTTTAAAGAACGATCGTATTCATTGGTCATTTTTCTGACTTTACAATAAAATGCACCAACCGCTAAATAATCGCCGACATGTAACGAACCGTTTTGAACGAGTAAAGTGGCTTTAGCACCCTCTTTTTTATCCAGTTTTGCTTCGACGACTGAACCGATAGCTGGTTTAGAATCATCGGCTTTTAACTCCAATAACTCAGCTAAAGTCAAAATGCCTTCTAACAGTTTATCAACACCGATGTTCTTCTTAGCAGATATCGGGAACATCATCGTATCTCCACCCCAATCTTCAGCTAAAAGACCATTAGAAGATAATTCTGATTTAACTTTTTCAATATTGACACCAGGTTTATCAATTTTATTAATAGCAACAATGATCGGCACTTTGGCTGCTTTAGCATGAGAGATAGCTTCGATAGTCTGCGGTTTAACACCATCATCAGCAGCAACGACTAAAACGACAATATCAGTGATAGAAGCACCACGTGCTCTCATAGCGGTGAAAGCTTCATGACCAGGAGTATCGATAAAAGTGATCTTTTTACCATTGATCTCTTTTTGATAAGCACCGATCTCTTGGGTGATGCCGCCATGTTCACTTGAAGTAATATTTGAGTGACGAATATTATCGATCAGAGTAGTTTTACCGTGATCCACGTGTCCCATAATAGTGACAACAGGAGGACGCTCATCTTTATCATCTGAAGAAAAGACTTTAGCAGTAGTAAAATCAGACGAAACACTATCTTCTTTTTTAAAGTCAAAGTTGTTTTCAAGACAAATATCAGCGATCAAATCATCTGAAAGAACAGTATTTAAGGAAATAAGTTTACCACTGATCAAAAATTTCTTAATCGTTTCAGTAGCAGAAAGACCTAATTTTTTGCAAAGCTGATCTAAAGTTAATGGACCGGAATAGGTGAAAACTCCATCTTTAAGGACTCCGTTCTGTTCTTTTTGATTACTATTCTTTTTCTTATCTTTGCTCATTTTTATTCCCCCTTTCTGTTATATTATTTGTCAACTGAGACTTGATGGCACCAGCAAGATTTTTATCACTGATACCAAATGCACAAATCGGCTTTTTTAATCCGAGAGTTTCACTATTGATATCTTCAGTAAGAATAACAATATCTTCGGTTGAAAGCAAACGCTTATAATGCTCTTCACGATGCTTAGAACAAGAAGGTAGGATCACTAATAAACATATCTGTTTTTTGATGATCCTTTCTTCTAATTGATTACCGATGAAAAAAGCTTTTTTTCGCCTTGCAAATCCGATGTAAGAAACTACTTTTTGATCAAGCATGCTTTCATCCTCATCACGACTTCTTCGTTCAATCGATAACGAGACATCAATTTTTTGCTAGATAGTTTGTTCAGTGTCTCTTCATCTTTAAGGACATATAAACCGCGTCCTTTCATATCATGACCTTCATCTAAGACGTAGACATCATCGATTTTTACAAGTCGAAAAAGCTTATCTTTAGGAAATTGTTTATGCGAAACGATGTCTAGTCTTAAAATTTCAGGTCTAGTCAACATTATTTTCCGTTATCCTCATCGTAATAACTATCGGAATCGTATTCTTCTAAATCCTCGTCGTAATCGTAATCGTTCTCTTCATCTTCCATCTCTTGTGCCTTGATCTCTTCTAATTCTTCTTGAGTGTAAATCGGCATCGCTTGAACGTTCTTGGCTAAAGAAGTGGTCTCTTCTTTTTCTTCATCGCGACGATGTTTCTTATAGGAACGAGTTTCAGCAGGTCCTTTCTTCTGGGACATAGCTTGCTCTAATTCTTTTAATGAAATCTTCGGTTTATTCTTGATTTCGACGTGTTCAACTTCTTGAGATTGAGTCTTGATCTCGCTGGTGGTTGATGTCGGATTGGCTTTAGGCTCAGAAGCATTCTCGACAACAGCTTCTTTATCTTCAATAGCAGGTTCAGTGACAGGAGTCTCTTCTGGAGCTTTAGAAACAGCCTCAGGTTTCTTATCTAATTTAGTGATAGGCTCTAAGAACGGTGTCTCTTCTTCAGTCTGAGTCTCGATATCTTTATTTTCTTCACTGACTTCATGGACAACTGGAGCTTCAGCGACGCCTTCTAATTTATTAGCTTCACGTTCGATATCAGGAGTGAGCATATATTTGAGCTTCTCTTTAATAGCTTCATCAGCAGTCTTAACTGAAATATTGCACATAGTGAGTTTAGAAGCTAAACGAACATTGACACCACCGGTACCGATAGCAACACCAGAATTTCCAGTTGAAACAACAGCAGTGACAGCTGGATATTCATATCCACGATCTTTTTCGATCTCTTCGAAGTGAACATTAGGATCAAAGAAATCATCTAAGCAGGTCAAACCGATCAATTGGGCCGGTTTCATCGCCTCAATGATTTGAAGTGCTTTATTGGTATGATATTTTAAGATATCAACCTTTTCATTATTCAATTGATTTAAAACGGTCTTGGAACGAGAGGATTCAGGACCGATACAAGTTCCGACTGGATCGACATGTGGATCATTAGAAGAAACAAAAATCTTTGTTCTCTTGCCAGCTTCTCTGACGATACCTTTTATCTCAATGGTGCCAGCAGCAAGTTCAGGAACAGCTCTTTCAAATAATTTGACCACAAACTTCTCAGAGCTTCTAGTGATGGCTAATGAAGGCGGATTGCTCTTATCAGAGACGTTGATGAGATAGACTAAAACATTTTCACCTAAAGCAAATTTATCGCCAGGGATGAGCTGTTTAGCATGTAAGAAACCATTCGCCTTTCCAAAAGACAATTCATAGGTGACATGATTCTTCTCACCCTTTTCAATATTGACGACTTTACCATAAATCAAATCACCGATTTGATTGGAATAAACAGAAGTGATGGCTTGTTTAGAAGCTTCTTTCAACTTAGCTTGGAATAATTGTTTGACTCTTCTGACATATGATTTGTTGAGTTGAGTGACATCAAAAGGAATGTCGATGAGATCGCCTAACTTAGCATCTGGATTGATCACCTTAGCATCTTCTAAAGAGACTTGATAAGCATCGTCAACGATATCATCTTCTTCAGTCACAATTTTGACATCATAAATCTTAAAACTAGAGATATCATCAGAAAAAACGACTTTGCATTTGATCAGTTGTTTAGCTGGATCAAGATTATCTTTTTCTTTGAAAAGACCAGGATAAGCCCATTCTAAATATGCTTGGCTCATCGCACTGACTAAGATATCAGCTACTTTGGAAGAGCTGACTAAAGAATCTCTTTCAATGTCGCTGAGAGCTAAAGTAAAAGCGTCTCTATTCATCAAACCAGTGATCTTATTTTGCTCCTCTAAACTCTTTCTGCCTCTTTTTCTCGGCTTTTTTAACTCTACTTCTTCGGGCATTTTCTCATTCCTCCTTTAAGCTTTATAACCCATGTGTATCGTCTTGATATCTTTCGACTTTAAATTTAACTTCTTTTTTCGTCCTTTGATGAAATAAACGAACTCGGCTTCATCTTCATTTACTGAAATCAATTTAGCAGTGATTTTTTGACCATCAGTCAAGGCTAAATCCAAATGATGATCGAGGAGTTTAGATAGGTCAGCGAATGGGATCACTCTTTCGCTTCCACCAGATGAAACATCCAACATATAGCTGTCGCTCAATTCAGGTATCTCATCTAATAAAGCGTTGGCTTTTTCAGTGAAAGCGCTGATTTCATCAAGCGTGATCTGATAATCTTTATCGATCAGTACTTCTAGCACTTTTCCTAATAATTTATCGCTTTTAAATTTTACTGAAATGAGCTCTAAGCCTTCTTTCTCAGCTTCGTTTTTAAGCTTTTCTTTGATTTTGTCTAATAATTCTTGCTCCATCTATCCTCCCTAGAAAAAAGAAAGAGTGGACCTGAGTCCACTCTTAATGTATAAATTAAGAATGCAGCAAAAGCTGGCCTTTTTTGAAGGCGAGTAAATTATACTCTGTTAACAAAATATATGTCAATAAAACATAATTTAATTTAAAATAATATTTATGAAATTTAAAACAAAAGACATTATCAAAAAAAGCTGGCCATATTTTATTATCGGACCAGCGGTGAAAATGATTGAAGCTGTTTTCGATCTTCTCATCCCGCTATTTATGAAAGCGATCATTGATCTCTGCTTTTCTTCCTCTAACGATATAGTGACTGAATCGCTTGGCTCATTCATCAAATCATTCGGAACCTTGATACCAGATAATCCGGAATTAAATTATGCAATAATCGGTGGATTTATAATTCTGATAATGGGCATAACTGGCTTTTGCACGACGATGGTCTGCCAATATATCGCTGCTAAAACAGCGACTGCTGTCGGTACAGAACTAAGAGATGCTCTCTATCAAAAAATACTTTCTCTCAGCAAAAAAGAACGAGAATTGATAAGCGAAAATAAAATGCTGACCATTTTAAATTCCGATTCTTTTCAAGTTCAACAAGGAGTCTTATTTTTTATCAGACTAGGGGTCAGAGCTCCGTTTATCATCTTAGGATCACTGATCATCTCTTTTGTTTTAGATTATCAGATCGGATTGATATTTTTATCAATAATACCTGTGATTTTGATCATCGTCTTTTTAGTCATGATGAAATCGAGTAAAAAATACCTTGAGATTCAATCAAAATTAGACACTTTATCAAATAAAACCAGTGATAACATCGCTGGTACTAGAGTGGTGCGGGCATTCAACCGACAAGATTATGAGGAAAATATTTTTAATTCACACACAGCTGACTATCAAAAAGAAGCCATAAAAGTAGGTAAATTAAACAGTCTGATCAATCCTTTAACTTTTGCCATCGTCGCTATCGCTACTATCGCTGTGGTGTTCATCGGTGGATTCTCGATGAACGCGGGTGTTTCCTTCTTCGGATATCAGCTTTTACCTTCGACAATCATCACTTTAGTATCTTATCTGACACAGATATTTCAAACATTAGTCTTGCTCACTAATCTCATTCAAATATTCACAAAATCATTAGTTTCGATGAAACGTTGTGACCAACTCCTTCAATCGGAAAGTTCAATCAAAGATGATGGCTTCTATATAAACAAAAACTATCCTTTAGATGAACCATATCTTGTTTTTGATCATGTCTATTTATCATATAAAGAAAACGGCAATTATGCTTTGACAGATCTGAACTTTAAAATTAAAAAAGGTGAATCGATAGGAATCATCGGACCGACCGGTTCTGGTAAAAGCTCAATCATCAAATTAATTGAACGTTTTTTAGATGTCACCAAAGGCGATGTCTATTACAAAGGTCAAAACATCAAAAATTATTCATTAAAAGATTTGCGAAAAGAGATCGGCTATGTCCCTCAAAAAGCCAATCTCTTTAAAGGGACAATTCTTTCAAATTTTAAGATCGCTAATGATGAGGTTTCTAACCAAGAGATTGAAAAAGCTTTAAAAATAGCTAAAGCGTATGAATTTGTCAGAAATTACAATGACTATTTACAGCACGAAGTTGAAGAAAGAGGAATGAATTTTTCTGGTGGACAAAGGCAAAGGCTCACTATCGCTAGAGCATTAGTCCGAGACCCAGAATTATTGATCTTAGATGATTCAACTTCTGCTCTTGATCTTTTGACTGATAAAGAAGTGAGAGATAACATTTCAAAAGCATATCCTAAACTGACCAAAATCATCGTCTCTCAACGCGTATCTACCATTGCGGATTGTGATTTGATTTTAGTCTTAGAAGGCGGAAAAATCATCGCTCAAGGAAAGCATGATGATCTGCTCAAAACATGTGCAGCATATGAAGAAACCTATCTTTCACAAGCCAAAAGAGGGAACTGAGTATGGATATCAAAAAGCGTTTATTTCATTATATAAAACCTCAAAAGAGAAATATCTTATTAGCCAGTGTTTCAGTCATCATTTTTTTAGTATCCCAATTGTTGTTACCATATCTAGTCGGTAAAAGTATCAACGCTTTTGGAACGATGGATGGCACTCAATTTATCATCGATATAGATTTAAAAGCTATCATCATCAACATGACTGTCGCTTGCATTCTCTGTTTCATCGGTGCCGTATTTGATTTCATATTTGAATACATAGTCAATATCATGTCTCAAAGCATCGTCAAAGAGATCAGAGATGACGTCTATCACAAACTAAATAATGTTCCTATAAAAACGATTGATAATATGCAAAGCGGAGACTTAGTGCAGTTAGAAATCGGTGATATTGAAAATATCGCTAATGGATTTCTTTCTGTTTTCAAGCAGCTGATACAAGGTGTACTCGCTGTTTTGATCACCATCATTTTGATGTTTTTAGTCAATTGGATTTTAGCTATCGGTGTCATCGTCCTAACGCCATTGAGTTTCTTCGTTTCTAAATTTGTTGCCAGTTTTTCTCACAAGCATTTTAAAAAACAAGCAAAATTGATGTCAGATTTAAACGCCTTAAGTCTAGAAACCATCTCAGATACGGATTTGGTTCAATCTCTCGGATATGAAAAAGCCAGCATCGAAGCTTTTAAAGCTCAGGATGAAAAGTTGAAGAACGAAGGTAAAATCGCTCAGTTTTCAGCTTCTTGGACTAATCCTTCGACAAGACTTGTCAACAACACCATCTATGCGATCATCGGTATAGCCGGTATCATCATGATACTTTATACGGCTAGTTATCCGATTTTAGTGATGAACATCGGTAATCTGACATCATTCTTAAGCTACACAACTGAATATACTAAGCCTTTCAATGAAATATCATCAGTCATGGCTGAGTTTGAAACAGCTCAATTCTCATTTAAAAGAATCAATAATTTTTTAAATTTATCCGATGATATCGATGAAGGAACGGTCATCTTGAAAGAACCTATCAAAGAAATCGCTTTTGAACATATGTCATTCTCCTATGAAAAAGGTCAACATCTGATCGAAGATTTCACTCAGGTCATAAAGAAAAATGAACAGGTCGCTATCGTCGGTCCAACTGGAGCAGGCAAAACCACCTTGATCAATATCCTCATGAGATTCTATGATCCCGTGGATGGTAAGATCACTTATAACGGCATCGATGGGACTGAGATTTCTAAGAAGTCGCTGCGCTCTAATTTTGGAATGGTCTTACAGGACACCTGGATATTCACTGGTACAATATTAGAAAATGTTCGCTATGCTAAGCCGGATAGCAGTGATGAAGAAGTCATCAACGCTTGTAAACAAGCCCACGCTGATACATTTATCAATACTTTACCAGAAGGTTATAACACTTTAGTCACAGCCAAAAGCGGACTTTCTGAAGGTGAAAGACAGCTTTTGACTATCGCTAGAGTGATGCTAGCTAAACCAGATATCATCATTTTAGACGAAGCCACTTCAAACATCGATACTCGTACAGAAAAGCAGATCTCCGATGCCTTTGATAAGATGATGGCTAATCATACTTCAATCGTCATCGCTCATCGATTATCCACTATTCAAAACGCCTCATTGATACTCGTCTTAAAAGATGGTCATATCATCGAAAAAGGCGATCACAAATCATTGATGGCTAAACAAGGCTTCTATTACGAATTATATAGTTCGCAATTTAAATGATATGATTTACAACTGACCGATGCGACGCAGATATCTTTCTAAAATGACTAAAGCCGCTGTTCTATCGACTATTTTATCCTGCTTTTGACGGTTTTTAGTCCCATTAGCTTCTAATATCGCTCTAGCTTCTAAAGTCGAGTACTGTTCATCTTGATATTCGACTGGCAAATCAGGAAATTCTTGATTCAGTTTCTCGACAAAATGCTCAACATAAAATGTCATATCAGATTTGTCACCAGAAGGTAATACCGGTCTTCCAATGACGATCATTTCTACTTTTTCACGTTCTTTTAATTTTTTGATATAAGCGATGACCTCCTCAATATGCCACATCTTATATTCTAAATTTATGATAGGAGTCACAAACATACCACTTCTAGAGATAGCGATACCACATGAAGCTTTTCCGAGATCTAATGCTAGTATATTCTTCTTCATTTTTTGATTTCAGATAATAAAGCTTCTCTTGCTTTATTGAAGTTGCTTAAATCTTTAACACCGCCAAAAGCAAGGTCATCTTTACCACCACCAGAACCGTTTAAGATAGGTGCGATAGCTCTCATGAGCTTGCCAGATCTGAATTGCAATTCATTTCCTCTAGCGATCAAGAAATCTTTCTTTTCACCATTATCAAAAGCGAGCATCATGAGGATATCTTTGTGTTTATCCATCAATTTTCTAGCTAAAGAATCTTCCTGTTGATGATTCATTTTACCTAAAACTTTCGCCAAGAAATGAATGCCATCGATCTCAATGATCTCCGATTCTAATTCTTTAAATAGATAGTTAGTGCTATCTTCTTCTAATTTTTTAATTGTGATATTTAAAGCATCTATCTGGTTTAGAAGACTGATAACTTTTTCACGTAAACCTTTTTCAGAGTTCAATTTAACTAAGGAAGCAACCTCTAAAAGTCTGTGTTGTTTTTCTTTCAAAGAATCATAAGCTTTTAAACCAGTATAGGCGATGATTCTTCGTGTGCCAGCTGAAATAGCTGCTTCAGAAGCGATGACGAATAATGATATTTCACTGGTATTAGAAACATGGGTTCCACCACAGAATTCTAATGAATAATCACCCATCTCAACAACTCTGACATAATCACCATATTTTTCATTGAAGAGATGCATAGCATTCTTTTTCAAGGCTTCTTCTTTAGGTAAGACTTCAGTCTTGACATTTAAAGCATTAAAGATCTCTTCATTAACACGTCTTTCAACTTGATTTAATAATTCAGGAGAGATCTTTTCTGGATATGAAATATCAAGGCGGAGCATCTCATCATCATAATAAGCGCCTTCTTGATTGATGTCTTTAGAGACTAACTCTTGTAAGGCTTTTTGTAAAAGGTGAGTGGCTGAGTGGTTCTTTTTAATAGCAGAGCGACGCTTCCAATCAACTTTTTCTACAAAGACATCACCTTCTTTGATCTCACCATATAAAAGCTTGACATGTAAAAGATGTTGTCCGTGTGTGATTTTATCCACATAACTGACTTCTGCTTCACATTGATCATTTTTGATTGTGCCGATATCAGCGACTTGACCACCGCTTTCCGCATAAAAATTTGTTTTATCAAAGACGATATCGCCTTCTTCATCTAATGAGGAAACACGTTGTCCATCTTTGAATAGGCCGATGACTTTTCCTTTAATATCACCTTCTTCGTAGGTGAATTCGCTAGGAGTCACAAACTCTAAATAATCTTTGCTTTGTGAGGCAAAAGATTCGCGTTCACCACGTGAAACACGAGCTTTTTCTTTAGCTTCTGCTAACAGCTTCATATAACCGTCTTCATCAATCTTTTTACCAGCCTCAAGTGTGATCTCCTTAGTGAGTTCAAAAGGAAAACCATAGGTATCTGCTAATTTGAAGGCGTCTTCCTTAGAAAGTGTATCCGAAGTATGAGCTAAATATTCGCTCAATATTTTTTCACCAGTCTTAAGTGTGGAAGCAAATTTCTTTTCCTCATTCAAGATCATCTTCATACTTCTTTCTTGATGATCTTTTAAATAAGGGTAGAAATGAGACATGTTTTCAGTCACGACAGGAACTAGTTCAGAAAGAATACCAGTTTCAAGACCTAATGTTTGTGCATAACGGCTAGCACGTCTTAATAATCTCTTCAAAACATAACCGCGACCATCATTAGCAAAAATAGCACCATCAGCAAGAGCAAAGGTCAAAGAGCGGATGTGATCGGCTATGACACGATATGCTAAATGATGTTCTTCATCATATGGATATTTCGCTCTCTCTTCAATAAATCTGATATATGGTAAAAATAAGTCGGTTTCGAAATTTGTTTCAGCACCTTGTAAAATGCAAGCGAATCTTTCTAAGCCAGCACCAGTATCGATGTTTTTCTGTGGCAATTGTTTGTAATCTTTTCTAGGCACACCAGGAACGGCGTTGAATTGAGAAAAAACAATGTTCCATAACTCGATATAACGGTCATTGTCTAAATCATCGGATAATAATTTTAATCCCAAGTGTTCAGGATCATATTTTTCACCGCGGTCAAAATTGATTTCAGTGTCAGGTCCACAAGGTCCTTCTCCGATCTCCCAAAAATTATTTTTGCAAGGAATCATGTGATCAGCAGGCATACCAGCCTTTACCCAGGTATCAAAAGTATCTATGTCATCTGGATAATAAGTCACATATAACTTTTCGATCGGAAGACCAAAATACTGTTCAGAGGTTAACAACTCAAACGCCCACGGTATCACTTCATGACGGAAATAATCACCGATAGAAAAATTACCCATCATCTCAAAGAAAGTATGATGTCTAGCAGTATGACCGACATTATCGATGTCGTTAGTACGAATACACTTTTGAGCATTAGTGATACGACGATGTTTCGGTGTTAAAGTGCCATCAAAATATTTCTTTAAGGCAGCGACACCAGCATTGATCCATAATAGTGTCGGATCGTTGTGAGGGATCAAAGAAGCTGATGGCTCGATATAATGTCCTTTACTTTTGAAAAAGTTTAACCAAGTATCACGGATTTCATCACTTGTCATTTTACGCATAGTAAAAGTCTCCTTAGAAAGCTTTATAATTATATAACTTTATAATATAAATATTTATTATTTTTTATTTTTTTAAAATTGGTCGAGCAGTTTCCCACTCGACCAATATCATTATTCAACTATTTCAAGATAACCATTCAAGCAATCATATCGATAATATGATTGACCAGATTTGACATCTCTAATACCGATCAATCCTTTGACAGTATGTCCGACATATTCATCAAGATATGATAAATCGCTTCCTCCTGAAGAATAGAAAACTTTTGACTTTTCATGTCCACCAACATCTGCTTCTGTGCCATCTAACGACACAGAATAGTAGAGTGTATCTGACCCATATGTATTCTTCTTACTGAACAATTTGAACGTCATATAGAAGACATCACCAGCACGATTATCAGCACTATCAACGACAAAGTTATTCATCTCATCAAATGTCTTTGTCATTGGTTCAAATGGTAAAACATTATCTTTAGAATCATGATATAAAACGTTGACATCATCAATTGTTAAAGTGTTTAAAGCTTCAGAATAAACATCAACAATTCCTTCCATGACGACATGTTCACCATTAGCAAGTAACATTTTACTAGCATCAGTAGCTGTTAAGGTGACACGGATAGAACCAGTCTCATCACCGATGTAATATGAATTATATCTGCTACCAGTTGGTGAATCAAAACTATAGCCGATGACTTCACCTTCAAACTTCACTTCAGTTCCATCAGCCTGTTTACGCAAATCTGCGATAGAAACAAGGTTATCATATTCACCTTTTTGTCTCACTTCAAAATTGATAGTGGTGCTAGAAGTTTCCTCTCCCAAATGACCAGTCACTGTGATAGTGAAATCTTTAGTGGCTTTAACATCAACTTTGATAAAATCTGATTCATCGCTGAAAGAGACTGCCGGATCAGAGGAAGTGTAAGAGAAAGTGACAACTGGATTATCAACAGAAACTTTAGGTAAGGTGAAGCTAGCATTCTCATAATAAACTGTGGTTAAACCATTAGTGACTTCTGGTAATACTTTATCAATTTCATCTTTTTGAGAAACTGTATATGCACCATCATAATAGAGTGGCAATACATAATGCTTAGTATTTTTTTGTAACGAGTACATGAAAACAACATACATCGACTCATCGAGATGTTCATCTAAAAACTCATATTCAACATATCCATTTTGTGAATAGGTTTGTAATGAAATATCAGAACTGGTGTCATTTAGGTAATAAACATTGTATTGATCACTCTTAGTCGCTTTGCAAGGAACACGATAAATATTCAATGATTCCTCATCTGTTAGTGCATTGACTTCAGCTGCGGTTGAATCAATAATCCAGCTCTCATCAATATCTAAATTAGTGTCATCATCATTGTCTAAAATAGTCGGAGTAGTCAATTCATACATCCCTTGATAATAATCGGTAGAACCGTTGACCACTATATGATTTCCTTCTTCAACTACTGGAAACGTTTGATTTTTATTAGGATATAAAACGATACCAGCAGTCCCATCATAAATGTAGACATAAGCGATTCTATTACCGCCTTGAGCATATAAAACTTTGATAACTTCGCCAGTGACAGTGACTTCGCTAGCTGTAGGTAACGCTCTTGCCTCTGCAATAGAAATAGTTTCAAATTCACTTCCAGTGCTTGAAGAAGTTGACGATGAATTATTATCATCATTATCAGTGCTAGAGTTAGGAGTATCAGAAACAGAACTGCTCGGCTTTGATATCGGGTTATTAGAAGAGTTGACATCAACATCTGAAGGAGTAGTGCTTGAAGAATTTGTACATGAACCTAAAGTGATTAAAGAGGAAAATAAAGCAACAAACAACAAATTTCTTTTTTTCATGAATAATCCTTTCTTTCAGTTAATCGAATACTTCACTTCCCAAAATCAAAAGTTTCTCAATTCTAGCCTCCTCTATTTCATTTGTTTTAATAAAGTTTGAAGGAAATAATAATTTAATGATGTAATGCCCCTTCAAAATGTAAGTTCAATACTTACTTATAAATTATACACAGTGAATTCATTACAAAATTTTAAAATAAAGTAAATAATCTGATAATGATTTTCAAAAAAATTAAGAATACAAATTAGAAACACATATAAAGTTAGTGATATCTTTAATCATATCTTACTTTGCCAATTTTATTTTCTATCAAAGAATGTCAAATTTGTCATCGCATTATTTTTCATTATTTGACTATTTTATGACGTATTTTATTATTAAAGAAAGCACTTACTTAGCTTGACAAAGCTTTTGAAAAATATAAACTCACATATCTTTTCTCTGACATTTCGACTATCATATTATTGAGGTGATCATATGAAAATTGAAAATGCATATATTAAGTTAGAAGTTCAGGAAAAAGGTGGTTCAATGACATCTATTTATGATAAGAAAAGAGATGCTGAACTTCTATATCAACCTCTTCCTGACGCTTGGCAAGGGCAAGATGTTTTCATCTTTCCTTTCATAGCACGTCTTATAGATCAAACATATTCGTATAAAGGAAAAATATTCACTCTTAAAAATCATGGACTTTTGCGATATATGAATGCAAAATTGATCCAAATTGATTCATATTCATTAAAAGCGACGTTTCATTCAAATGAAGTGACTTTTAAAAATTATCCTTTTGACTTTGAAGCAACTCTCACTTATGTGCTTAAAGAAAATAAGTTATCTTTAAATTACGAAATTATTAATTTATCGAAAGAAGATATGCCTTTCATGCTCGGAGCGCATCCAGCTTTCAAAGTCTCTGGAAAAAGAAATGATACTGAATTTAACATGAGTGGCAATCAAATCAATTTTGATGGCGACAAAGAGAAAACTGTCTTATTACAAGAAGAGACTTTCTGTTTCATGAATGGTCTCACATCTAAAATCGATTCTCCAATCTCATTATCTAAAGGTCTGTTTAATTTGATTAATACTATCATCATCGATGCAAAAGATATCACTAAAGTAACTTTGAACAAAAAAGATGGAAGTACTATCATTGTTGATATTAAAGAAGCCCCTTATTTAGCCTTATGGTCTGACAAACAATATGGTGATTATGTGTGCATCGAACCTTGGTTCGGGTATCCTGACACTATTGATAGTGATAAAGATATCACACGAAAACCAGGGATTAATTTCTTAAAAGCAAATCAAAAATTCAATTACACCTACACTATTGAGATTAAATAATAAATTCTAATAACAATTTAAGATTTATTTCGTATATAGAAGATATAGTTCTTCATTATCAGTAAATTACCATCGATAGGCACAGGTTCTTGTGTAACATGATTAATTAGTTCTTGATTATTATTTTCAAGTTGTGCGACTAAATCAGTGAATGAGATTGAGGCTTGAGTACTATAAAGGAAATTAGTTTCATAAAGTGCAGTACCTAAGCTGACGTCAGCACGATAAGCAGGTAAACTACTATGAACAATAAATCCGTTTTCATCATATTGAGTTAAATCATTACGATATATCTTAACGAAAACAGTATTTTGAGCAGAACGGATTCCAACTTTAATCGAAGCTACATAATTAGTAAAGTCTGTTGACCCAGTACTACCACTTGCTTTGTTGAAAGTGATTTTATAAACGAAATCATAATAACCAGCACTAGAAACTTTAAGCATTTCAGGAATATCATATCCATCTGTTCTATTCAACTGATAATCAGGATCACTGCCACTAGAAGAAGCTAAACTCAATATTCCATCATCTATAGTTTGATAGGGATCCTCTTCTGTTGGATTACTTCGATTATTGTTTATATATGTGAGTTCATCTTCATTTAATGGCTCTATATTAAATGGTCTAATTTCATCAGCAGCTGCTATAGTAAAAACATTTGCTTTTGCCCAACCATTTAAAACCCCTGTAGAGTCAAATTTAGCTAAAGGATCACCAAGGAATATATTTGATGAGAAATAAATAGCAGAAAATTGATTGTTGCCTTCATCAGTATAGTCAGTTGAAATTTGGTACAAATGTTCTGCTGATGTCGTTTCATAAATGAATCCATTAATACCACCAGCACCACCTAATAGATGGAACTCATATGTTCGTTCTATTATAATACGATAGTAAAAATTAATTGTTCCATTATTTGCAATATCTTGCCCATAGCCAGAAAATGTATTAACAAAAACTCCTGGTCTAGATTCTGCAGCATTATTAGCAGCATTCTGATTCTCAGAATAATTACGTGAATCATTTTGAGTGACATAATAAACATACACATTATAAGCACCAGAACTATAAAATAATTCTGTACTACTATTAATAGTGCTAATTGTTTCCCAGCCAACTCCCCAACCAATATTAGAGGAAGCGCCAGCAAGTTCAATATTTGATGAAAAATTAGAAATATCATCAACAACAATATTTTTCAAACTGAATATTTCATACTGATAATTTCCACTACCATTACGTATGGTTTCTTGCCCAAAGAATTTAGTTGATTGTTCACCATTAGAAACAGTATTCAATCTCATAGAAGTATGATATGGTGAACTATGATTTTTACCTTGAGTATATATCGGGTATAAGAAAATAACATTATCACCTGCAGCAGTACCATCATCTGAACTTTGATCAAGTGACTGAAGAGAGGTAAATGCATCAATATAGTCAAAATCTCCTTGTCCTCCACCATACACCACATCAAATTCTTTAGTGTATGGGATGCCAATATAAGAATCAGTAAATGTCTTAGGTTTCGAAGAAATAGCAAATTGAGAAGCAACAGCTCTATTAGCTGTCCAACCAGAAAAATCTAATTGATTATGACCTTCTGGAGTAGAATTTTCATTAGGCCAATTCCCATAATCTCTGCCTGTAGTTGCTGGATTACCAATAGCTTCAAATTGCTCAGTAGTAATGGACTGATATACTCTTAAATGTTTGTAGCCAACATAAGGACGATTTCCTTTGTCTTTATAATTGGTAATGTAGTCATAAGCACCATTATAAGAGCTTCTAATTTCTTGAATCTCAATATCAGCATTAGAAACTATAGTACTCTCTGGCCAATAGCCATATTCTTGAGCATGAACCGTTCGATTAGTTGATGACCATTGGTTAAAAAAAGTAAGAGAAGCTGTCTCGACTGATTCAGTATCTGCAGAAACAGGCGTATAATTCACCTGCCCATTAGAATAGCTAGCAGTATCAGCAGCATAGCTTTGTGCAAAGAAATAGACATCGTAATAGTTTTCAGCCTTGATAGAACCATCTGAAACTGAATAATTTTCTTCAATATCATCTAATTTTGTTTGAATATTTTCAGCTTTCTTTGGTTGGGCAGCAAAAAAGAAAGTTGCTAAACCTGTACCAACACAAGTGAATACCAACACGAAGCAGAGAATGATGGAAGCAATAAGACCTTTACGTTTCATTGTATCATCCTCCTATTTCTATGCTAAAGTAGCATTGAGAGTGAAATGCAGCGGTTTTATCACAGCGTCTTTCACTTCATTAAATTGATTGATGTTAGTAAAAACATTTATAAGTGTGAATGTAGGATCAATATCAGCGACATATATCCATTTAGAAGTACCATCAGTTTGTGCAACTTTAGAAAACGATCCATTATTCCAAGTGCCATTATTTTCAAAGTCTAAATAATAACGGAAAGCTTCTTCATCAGCTGCACCATCTCCGATGACCAAATTATAGGTAAAGTTAAAAAGACTGATAGATGGGGCAACATCACTAGTTTGATCAACCACTTTATCATCAGGAGTGAATTGAACTTGCAAAGGAGCTGATAATTCATGAACAGTCTGATCAAGAGATAAATAAATATCATCGGCATTAAGCACATCAATAGTGCCGATTTCACAACCATCAGACACTGTTAAATCAGCCTTAAAATTAGCTTCTGAATCTGTGCTAAAATACCAAGTAGCTAAACCTCCACCGATAAGAGCTGAAAAAGCAAGTACCGGTATCAAGGCTAATAAAACTCTTTTACCATTCATCTCTCACTTCACCTCAGCTTTATAAGGGAAAGAAATGACTTTGACATCAGTAGAATTATAAATTAAGACATCAGGTTGCTTAGCATCAGTGATAAGGACTTTGACTCTCTTACCTTTATCTAAAACTTTTAAAATGATAGCTTTAGAACCGATCGGATAAACTTTATTAGAAACTAAAGTTTCAACATAACGATACTTTTTGATGTTTTCATTTCGGATATTACCGATGAGTTTATCATTGACAATACGAGTATTCTTTATATCTTCAACTTTTTTATAAATTCTCTCAGCATCATATGCTAACAAATCATAGCGGATTCGATAGGCTTTCATCGATTTAGAATGATAAATATCATATCCTAACAAGATAATGACAGCACAGCAGATAGCGATGATTCCTGCCGGTGATTGTAAATAAATGATGATGGTTCCTAAAACCTGATTATTAAAGCCACTATAAACACCTAAGACTTTATCAAAGGTCAAATCGATTTCAATATCTAATGAACCAGCATTAGCATCACCCTTAAAAGTATACGTTGTTTGACCATCTTCATTATTGATTTCAACAAGTCTATGGACGATAACTTGTTTTTCGACTTTAAAAGCATAAATCTTATAAAGTTCCATGTCTTCAGCAGACTTAACTTTATTAATAGTGATCAAAGAAGATTCAGGAATCTGATCAGTCAAATTGTTTTCTTCAATGTAGCCATTAAAGTCACTGACAGTGGCCATTGAGCCAGTTTCAATGACTAATAATGAAGTATCTCCGAGAAAAACTTGTTGATTCTGTGACTTCATATAACCAGCTAAAGCCACAAAAGCGACACACAAAATACAAATCACCCAATCGATGATATTTAAAAAGATAGAGTTATTGTGTGCGTTCTTTCTTTTTTGTGCTGTATATTCTAAAAAAGTCTGTTCTTCATCAGGATCATATTTTTTTAGATACTTTTTATATTCATCATGTATATCTTTTTCAATTTCTTCATCATTATTTGCTAATAGATAGTTCTTAGATGAATAATGGAACATCACTCCGAAGCAAACAAGATAAACAATGGTGAATAATGCAAGCACACATATCGCAATTATGGTAGAAATATCCATATTATTCCTCCTACTTTTATCACGAAGTGCCTAAAAAAGAAGCAGGAGCAAGAAGCCTTGCTCCTGCAAAAAATCGTTTAATTAGTTAGAAGCACCATTAAATTCAACACCAACGGAGAATTTGAGGTGAGTGCCTTGTAAGTCTGCCACCATTTGTTCATATTCAGCTAAACTTTTTGGTTCACCAGTAATTCCAACACCACTCGTAGCATAACTGAAAGCAAATACGTTATCAGGAGTCATATTTGCTTCGTTTAAAGTAAGAGTATAAATACGTTCATTAGGACGTGATTCATCTTCTTTTAAAGTCCAACCAGGGTTGGATTCTTTAGTGATTTCAGGTTTACTTTCCCAAGTGATATATTTTCTAAAAGTTGCATCAACAGAAGAATCATCGTCATTTTTAAGAGCCTCAACAGTATAAGTCCAACTTAATTGTGAATCATCAATATCAGTGATGACATTTTCAGCAGTTTGATCAGATCCAGCATCTTCGCCATTAAAAGAGTTCCAGGTTGGCAAATAATAAGTCAAAACTAATTCACCTTCAAAGTGAAGACCTTTTTGATCTTCATAACGATCTGCAGTTTGATCTAAAACTAATTTGAGGCTACCAGTGACTTCAAGTCTACCAGTATCCAAATAATCAGTCACGACAACATCGATGTTCGATATTCTAGTGTCGCTAGTTTGGAAATACCAAGTCGAAAAACCTGCACCGACAAGTGATAAGATAGCAAGACCAGGAAGAATTGCAATATACTTTTTCTTTGACATGTTTAAACCCCCATTTTTAAAAATGTCTTTATACTTTTTTTGATTTTACCCCCCCCCAATAAACATTGTCAACACAAAAATAACAATCAATAGCAGTTAGTAAATACTTTATGATTTATTTTGACACCTTGAATTATGAGGAGTGTCAAGAAAAAACGCATAAAATATCCCAGTTTTATTATTTTTACCATATTTTAATATTTTTTATCTTGACATCGATAAACCTCACTTTAAAATAGTTAACAAAGAAAATTTTGTATTCAGATAGAGGCGCGGTGATAAATAGTACTTAATACTGGGGGCACCCGAAAGGATTAAGGAAAGGTTGAGCCGCCGAAACATCAAGCCGCAAACTTGATGATTGGGCTGTGGAAATAAGATTCCAACAGACTCTTTGTAGGAAACTACATTGGCGCTATCGGTGAGGTTAACCTAATAAAGGATAGCTGCATCGATGCGGTGCAGCTATTTTCTTTAGAAAGGGGCCTATATGAATAAGGGCAAATTTTTAAGAATTTTGTTTTTGCTGTTTTTACCTTTAATCTGTCTTTTAAACCTGTTTACTCCTGCTGATTTAGAAGTGTCAAATCTGAAAATGGCTAGTCGAGGAACTTTCACTTTGACAATCGGCATGGAAGCTAATTATTCACCGTTTAATTACACCGAGACTGAAAACGATCCGGATAACAATATCCCGATTCAAGGACAATCTGGTCAATACGCAGCTGGTTATGATGTTGAAGTCGCAAAATTCATCGCTAAAGATAACGGATGGAATCTGAGCATTGTCAAACTCGAATGGGAAGCTTTGATCCCTTCTGTCAACAACGGAACTATCAACGCCATCATCGCTGGTATGTCAAACACCGCTGAAAGAAGGCAATCAATCGATTTCACTGATCCCTATTACACATCTGATTTAGTCATCATAGCTAGAGAAAATGATCAAAATTTCAACGATAATTATAATCCCTCTGATTCTCATGGTGTGCGCTTTGTCACCCAATTAGGAACCGTTGAAGATGATATCGCTATCCAATGGGCACAGAATTACGATGTCACTAGAGTTAATCCTACTAGCGACTATCCAACCGCTTTCGAACAAGTCGTCAACAATTTAGCTGATGCTGTCATCTGCGAATATCCAGTAGCCAGAGCGATGATGGCTTCTTATCCAACTTTAAAAATGGTCACTGTCGATACTTCTAGCGTCTCTTCATCATTCATCGATCAATTATCAGTATCTATAGGTGTCGCCAAAGACGATCCGCTTAATATCATCTCAAGCATCAATGCTTCCTTAGCAAAATTAGATGACGATACTAGACTGCAGTACATGGATAAAGCGATTGAACGCAGTCTCACTAATGATGATGTCGGTGATACTAATCGTCTCATCTATTTATTAGAAAAATATTGGATTGATTTCGGATACGGAACTTTAAACACTCTGATCTTAGCTATAGTTGGAACAGTAATCGGTTTATTGATCGGTATTTTTGTCGCACAGGTAAGAAATTTAAAAGTGAATAAGCACGACAATGTAGTCATCAAAGCTCTAAAAAGTGTCGCCAAATTCCTCGCTTACATCTATGAGACTTTCTTCCGCGCAACCCCGATGATGATTCAAGCGATGATCCTCTTCTTATTAGGACCAGCTATCGGTATCATGTGGACAGATATGTCATCACCAGGTGACTTAGGAAGAATATTCAATGGTTATATGTTATGCGGCTTGATCATCATCTGTATCAATACCGGCGCATATATGACTGAAATCGTCAAATCTGGTATGAATGGTGTTGATAAAGGACAAGAAGAAGCCGCTAGATCATTAGGCTTATCAAGCACGAGAACACTTTTTGGAGTCACTCTTCCTCAAGCCTTGAAAAACTGTTTACCGACTATCGGAAACGAATTCATCGTCAATATAAAAGACTCATCAGTCTTAAATGTCATCGGTCTCACCGAACTATATATGACAGCTTCAATAGCCACTAACACTAATTATTTCACCATCGAAGGTTACATCATCATCTGTGTCATCTATCTGATCTTAGTTCTGTTATCATCTTTCGTCTTAAAACTCATCGAAAACAAATTGTCGATCAAAAAAACAAATTTCAACATCTTCGGATTTCGTAGTAAAAGAAAAAATATTGAAAAAATCCTGACCAGAGATTTAAAAGAGGTAGAAGAACATGGCACCAATTCTTAGAATCGAGCACTTAAAGAAAGAATATGATGGTTTAAAAGTTTTAAATGACATCAGTTTTGATGTCTATCCTAAAGATCTGATCGCTATATTAGGTTCCTCCGGTGGAGGAAAGTCTACTCTTTTGCGCTGCTTAAATCTTCTAGAAAGACCAGATAGTGGAAATATCCTTTTTGAAGGACAAAATCTGATCGATAAACATGTCAACATCAATCAGATCAGAACTCGTATCGGCATGGTCTTCCAATCCTTTAATCTATTCAATAATATGACAGTCTTAAAGAACTGCACTTATGCCCAGATCAAAGTTCTGAAAAGAAAGAGAGAAGAAGCCACTGAAAAAGCGATCAAAGCCTTAGAAGATGTTGGGATGAAAAACTTCATCCACAGTCCGGTCAACACGCTTTCTGGCGGTCAAAAACAAAGAGTAGCTATCGCTAGAACCTTAGTGATGAATCCTGATGTCATCCTATTTGATGAACCGACATCAGCATTAGATCCCGAAATGATACAAGAAGTGTTAAAAGTCATGCGAGATGTCGCTAGCAAGGGTATGACCATGGTTGTTGTGACCCATGAACTATCATTTGCTAAAGAAGTTGCTAATAGGATCATCTTCATAGATAAAGGTAAAATCTGTGAAGAGGATACACCAAGTAACTTCTTTAATAATCCAAAAACTGAAAGAGCTAAAGAATTCTTAAAATCATTTCACAAAAATAAGGACTAAATCTTATCACTGATAAAATTTTCAAATTCATCGTAAGTCATATATCTATCTATATAGCTACCATCAGCTTTTAGATAGATGATGCGATTAGCGATCGTGTTTAATAATTCACGGTCGTGAGAAGTGAATAACAAGACGGATTTAGTATCTTTCATCGCTCTGTTTAAAGCTTCAATGCTTTCTAAGTCCAGATGATTAGTCGGATCATCAAGCATGATCAGATTGCCAGGATCTAACATCACCTTGGAAAAGCGCAGACGGACTTTTTCACCACCCGATAAAACTTTGACTGGCTTAAGAGCTTCTTCACCAGAGAAGAGCATCCTTCCTAAGAATGAGCGGATATAGGTGTCAGTATCGTCTTTAGAATATGGGCGCAGATAGTTGACCAGATTGCATTCGATACCATCAAACTCGTTTAAAGAACTCGGTATATATTGCTGATGAATGGTGATACCGTATTTAAAACGACCATCATATTCTTTATCGTTCCCGCTTAAAACATCGAACAATTTTGTTATCGCTAAAGAATTATCAGCTAAAAAAGCGACTTTGTCAGTGTTTCTTAAGACAAAATTCAAATTCTTAAAGAAACCATTCTTAGATAGATTTTCAACTTCTAAGACATCGTTTCCAAGCTGATATTCTGATTTAAAAGAAATGAATGGATATCTTCGAGAAGAAGGTTTGATCTCATCTAATGTTATCTTTTCTAAAGCTTTCTTTCTCGAAGTAGCTTGGCGAGACTTAGCAGCGTTAGCCGCAAAACGAGCGATGAAATCTTTCAGCTCTTTGATCCTCTCTTCTTTCTTTTTGTTCTGATCTTTCATCTGGTTTTGAATGAGCTGAGAAGATTGATACCAGAAATCATAGTTACCAGCGAATAAAGAGATCGAATTATAATCGACATCTAAAATACGAGTGCAAACACGATTTAAAAAATAACGGTCATGAGAAACGATCAATATCGTATTGGGAAAATCGATCAGATATTCTTCCAGCCATTTACAAGCCATCGCATCTAAATTATTAGTTGGCTCATCGAGGATTAAAATATCGGGATTTCCAAATAAAGCCTGAGCCAATAAGACTTTAACTTTTAATCGAGCGTCTAAATCCTTCATCAGAAGATGATGATATTCCTCTTTAATGCCTAAGGAGACCAATAACTGACTAGCTTCAGTATCGGCATCATAGCCATTCATCTCCGCAAATTCATTTTCTAATTCGCCCGCTAAAATACCATCTTCGTCAGAAAAGTCAGGTTTATTATATAAAGCATCTTTTTGATCCATTACTTCAACTAATCGCGGATATCCTAAAAGAACAGTTCTTAAGACTTCAACATCGTCATAAGCGTTATGATCCTGTTTTAAAATTGACATTCTTTCTTTCGGATCTTTAGTGACATTACCAGAAGTCGGTTCTAATTCACCAGAGATGATTCTTAATAAAGTCGATTTGCCAGCGCCATTAGCGCCGATGATACCATAGCATTCATTATTAGTGAAAGAGATATTGACATCTTTAAATAAAACACGTCCACCGAATTGCATACTGACATCGTTGACTTTTAACATAGACAAACCTCCGCGTTTAGACCTTATTAAATTACTAAAAGTCCAAATCAAAAGCTAGTCATTAAAGCATAAAAACGCTTCAATCACTAGCTTTGATGCCATAAAACAAAAAGTATCAGTTTTAATCGCTCTTTTCTAATATCGATTTAGCGAGCTTGATCTCCTCATTTGTCGGTAAAGGAGTGCTGCTTAAAGGGTATCTGATACCAAGCTTTTGATATTTTTCTAAAGCGAGATTGTGATATGGTAAAACTTCGATTCTTTTGATGTTTGGAAATTGATCCAAATATTTCTTAGTCTGTAATAACTTCTCACGATCACTAGTCAGCCCTGGAACCAAGACATGTCTGACCCAAATCGGGAAATTCTTTTCAGCTAGATAATGATACAGCATATCGACCTTTTCAAAGCTGACACCTGTGATCTTTTTGTGGAGATCTTCATCCGCAGTTTTAATGTCTAGCAGAAAAAGTGATGAAACATCTAAAAGGCGATCAAACTTTTCTAGATATTCTTTATCATTCCTAAAAGGACCTCCAGCGGTGTCGATGACATATGAGATCTGATTCTTCTTAGCCAACTGACCTAATTCGATCAAAAAGTCGAGCTGTAATAATGGTTCCCCACCAGAAATGGTGATTCCGCCATCCTTTCCCCAATAAGGGCGATATTTGATCAGTTTTTTAAATGCTTCTTCACTGGTGATCTCAAGGCCATCTTGTAAATTCCAAGTCTCTGGATTATGACAATACAAACATCTAAAAGGGCAACCAGAAAGAAAGAGGATAGACCTCAAACCAGGTCCATCCACTGATCCAAAACTTTCAAAAGAGGAATAATATCCGATCATAAGTGGTCATGGAAAGTACGGCTCAAAACATCGAGTTGTTGTTCTCTGGTCAAATCGATGAATTTAACCGCATAACCAGAGACGCGGATAGTGAAGTTTTGATATTCTTCTTTTTCAGGATGCTCCATAGCATCTAAAAGCTTTTCCTTGCCGAAAACATTGACATTTAGATGGTGAGCTCCCTGTGAAAAATAACCATCTAAGACATGGACTAAATTATCAACCATCTCTTTATCGCTGTGACCTAAAGCTTCCGTGTTCATAGTCTGGGTGTTAGAAATACCATCAAGAGCATATTCATAAGGCAATTTAGCGACTGAATTTAAAGAAGCTAATAAACCTGATTTTTCAGCATGATAAGATGGGTTAGCACCAGGAGAAAGCGGCTCTCCTTTTTTTCTACCATCAGGAAGAGTGCCAGTAGCTTTACCATAAACGACATTGGAAGTGATGGTCAAAATTGAAGTGGTCGGTTCAGAATGACGATAGGTGTGTTGTTTCTTGATCATCGCTAAAAAATCTTTTAAAACATTAACAGCGATCTCATCGGCTCTATCATCATCATTACCATAACGTGGGAAATCACCTTCGATCTCAAAATCATAGGCGATACCTTCTTCATCACGGATCGGTTTGACTTTGGCATATTTGATGGCGCTTAAAGAATCGACGACATGAGAAAAACCAGCGATACCAGTAGCAAATGTCCTTCTGACATCAGTATCGATCAGTGCCATCTCTAAAGCTTCATAATAATATTTATCATGCATGTAATGGATGATATTAAGGGCATTGACATAAGTTCTCGCTAGCCATTCCATCATAGTCAAAAAACTAGCTCTGACTTTTTCATAGTCTAAATATTCATCTAAAATAGGTGCATAGTGAGGACCGACCTGTTGATGAGTGAGTTCATCTTTACCGCCGTTAATGGCGTATAACAAACATTTAGCTAAATTAGCTCTAGCTCCAAAGAATTGCATCTCTTTTCCAGTTTGAGTCGCTGAAACACAGCAGCAAATAGAATAATCATCGCTCCAGTAAGGTCTCATAACCTCATCATTTTCATATTGGATCGATGAGGTTTTGATCGAGATGTAACTGGCATATTTTTTAAAGTTCTCAGGTAGAGTAGGACTATATAAAATAGTGATATTAGGTTCAGGAGCCGGTCCCATATTCTCTAAAGTCTTTAAGAAACGATAATCGGTTTTAGTGACTAAACTGCGACCATCTAAGCCTTTACCAGCTAAAGAGACAGTCGCCCAAACTGGATCACCGCTGAACAATTGATTATAGGAAGGAATACGGGCAAATTTGACCATTCGAAGTTTAAGAACTAATTGATCGATCAATTCCTGAGCTTCTTTTTCCGTGATAGTGCCTTCGTCTAAATCACGCTGAATGTAAATATCTAAGAAGGTAGAAATACGACCGACTGACATAGCCGCACCGTTTTGTGTCTTGATAGCAGCTAAATAGCCAAAATAGAGCCATTGAACAGCTTCTTTAGCATCTCTAGCTGGAACAGAAATATCAAAACCATAACTTTGACCTAGTTGAATCAATTCTTTCAGTGCTTTGATCTGCATAGAGATCTCTTCACGAAGTCTGATGACATCATCAGTCATATCGATATTGACTAACTCGTTTAAATCTTTTTTCTTTTCTTCGATCAATCTGTTGACACCGTATAATGCAACGCGGCGATAATCTCCGACGATTCTTCCTCTTCCATAGGTATCTGGCAAACCAGTGATGATCTTATTATGACGGCAAGCAAGGATCTCTTTGGTATATGCATCAAAAACACCATCGTTATGTGTCTTATGATAAGTGGTAAAGATATGATGAATCTCTGGATCGACAGTATAGCCATAAGTAGATAAAGATTCCTCAGCCATTTTGATACCGCCATAAGGCATAAAAGCGCGCTTTAAAGGCTTGTCAGTTTGTAGACCGACCACCTTTTCATTCTCTTTATCTAAATAACTAGCATCATAACTGGTGATCGAGGAAACCACCTTAGTCTCCATATCTAAAACGCCGCCTTTTCTTCTTTCTTCTTTTTGAAGTTTTTGTAATTCTTTCCACAATTTGCTAGTGGCTTCTGTAGGACCTTCTAAAAATCGTTCATCACCATCGTATGGTTTGTAGTTATTTTGAATGAAATCACGCACATTGATTTCATTTTTCCATAACTTACCCGTGAACGAGCGATAATAATCATTATTCATTTTTTACTTTTCTCCTTTCTTAGCCCACTTATTATAAATAAATCAGTATTTTAATTACCATATAAATACTCTTTTAATTTATGAAATGGATAAACGTCAAAACAAATTGAGATATAACGACCAAATCAGAATCTCCAAAATGTAAAATTAATATTTTTAAACAATTAAATTTAACACATTCAAATTTTACGCACTATAATTTAATAGTTGACAAATATTGTGCTGACAAATCTTTTAAAAGGTGAAAGTTTATTAATGCTTTCCTCAGATGATTATTAATGAAGCAGGTAAAAAATAAAAATTCATTATCATCTAAACAAAAAATCTTTTTGGCAGCTAAACGTTTGATTCAACAAAAAAACACGCTCCCGACTATCACAGAGATCACAAAAGAAACCCATGTTTCTAGAAGTTATTTTTATAAATTATTCAATACACCTGAACAGTTTTTTTCAGAAATGGTCGAACAAGTAGTTTTTTATAACGAAAGATTTAATGGAACTATCAATCTCAGTTTTAATGAGGCTATCTCTCGCTTTTTTTACATTCTTCTATAATAAAAAATCAAATATCAAATTATTGAATGATGAAAATTTAAAGAAAATCAGAGATGGTTTTTTATGGGTTACAAATTGGATACAAAGCAAATTGATATCTGAATATCCGTTCCTAAATGAAACTGAAATAACTTTTATTGTTTCTGGAATAATAGGAATCTATTTAAAAACTAGTGTATCAAACAGCGATCTTAATCTTGAAGAAGTCAGAAAGACAATCAAATTGCTTTTGAACAATTTACTTGATAATTTAAATAAGCAAACTGATACGTTAATTAAATAGAATAATATTTCTCATATAACTTCATTTATACCATATATAATTAGATTTATATAAAATATTATTGTTTTAAAATATGTTTGTCTCAGAAAAACTTGATAAAAAGAATAATATGAAGCATAAACAATTTAATATAAATAATATATGTTGTTATTAAGTTAAAATAACACAATTTTTTATATAATATTTTTATGTCCTTAGAAATAAGGACATTGAGAGCTGAAGACATCACCTCTGACGCTACTCCTCTTCTTAATCGCAAGAGCAAAACAAATTGCAATGTTGCAAAAAGAAAGGAGGTGTGCCATGGATAATCTAATTATCTTACTTTGTCTCGTATTTATCTATCTCATCGTCAAAGAAAGCCACAAAAAAAGAAGAGATGATGACAACCATAGTGATAACCCACATCGCTAATGATTAAAGGAGCACCATGAGGCTCCTCAGCTCTCTCTTCTATTAATATCTTAGTCAACTGGATTTCAAAAATCAATAGGGTGCCATCAATGCACTTGCTGATTCCGACTATAAAGCATTTGATTATACCACTTATGAATTTATCAGAGTCGTCTCTGCAAAAGGCGATGTTATTATTTTTTGATTTCTTAATCACTCAATACATACAGATAGTCAATGTGAAAGAAGAATATTTTAAGAAACAATATCATGATGCTTTAGAAGAAAATAAATCTGGACTTATTTTCTATTATCACAATTGCTTTAAAGCCGATGTAACTGATTTAAAGAATCAATCACGCATAGATGGAACGTAATGATAAGTATTTGTAAATCAAAGCAAAGAAATGACTATCTAGTTCAAGTTTGCTATAAAACAAGCATTCGTCATTCATCACAAAAAAAACACTTAGAATGTGAATAGTCCTTTGTATCCGCAAACCATAAATGTTATAGTCGTAAATTTAGAAAACTTGATTAAAAGTGCAAACAAAGTGCAAACAGAAAAAGAAAAAGCCCAGAGTTCTGGGCAAATTTGGCTAAAATATCGGAACAATGAGATTTGAACTCATGACCCCTTCCACCCCAAGGAAGTGCGCTACCAAACTGCGCTATGTCCCGAGTGCTTTTATAAAGCGAAATTTAATATACCACGATGCGAAATATGTTTCAAGTTGTTCTATAAAAATTATTGCTTTAACTCTTTATTTAACTCATCTCTCTTTTTTAGTATTTGCTCAGCAATATCTCTCGGAACTATCTGTGATAATTCATCAATACTGACAAAAGATAAGGATTCCAAACTAGGAAATAACTCTAGAAGTTTATCTCTTCTCTTCTTTCCAATGCCTTTGATATCATCATAGAGCGATTTAAAATTTGATTTATTTCTAAGGCTTCGATGGAAGGTAATAGCATAGCGGTGCACTTCATCCTGCATGCGCATCAATAGGAAAAATAGAGGCGAATTTCGATCTAATTTGATGATTTCACCAGTATCAGCGTTTATCAATGAATCCGTTTCATGCTTATCATTTTTAGCAAGGCCAGCTATAGGAATGTCAACACCGATTTCTTGTTTAACTTTTAATGCTACTTCACATTGATTAAATCCGCCATCAACGATAACCAAGTCCGGATATTTTTGATTTTCTTCTTTTAAACGCTTGAACCTTCTGGTCAATACTTCTTCCATCGAAGCTAGATCATCTTGTTTATTCTCTTGGTGAATATGGTATTTACGATAAAGTTGTGGAGCCTTTTGACCATTGATATATTTAACCATCGCACCGACACAATCATATCCTTGAATATGAGAGTTATCATAAAGTTCAATATCTAAAGGTGTTTTATCTAGCCCTAATTTGTGCTGTAATTCTTCTAATAGCTTCAAGACATCATCTTCTAATCTAGCAGTTTGAAAATGTTGATCTAACATTTGTTTAGCATTAGCTAAAGCCATCGCTAATAAATCTCTTTTCTTACCTCTAGTCGGTGAGATAGTTTTGATTTCAAGCGCCTCTGATAGCATACTCAAATCGCTGCCAGATGGTAAAATGAGCTCCTTTGGCTTTTCATGCTTAGTATAAAATTGCATCACTATATTATCTAGCATATCTTCTAAGTCATCTTCTATCTCTTCGATATAACTATTTTTTCCTAATAAAACACCTTTTCTATATAACAAGAAAACGACACAAATATATCCCTCTCGAATAGAATAACCGACAACATCGCGATCGATATGATCTTCAAAAATAATTTTTTGTCTTGAAGTTATCGATTCAATCGTGCTCAAAAGCTGTTTGAATTCGGCTGCACGTTCAAATTCTAAATTATCAGAATAATATTTCATCTGATTCTTCAATCTGATCTCAAGAGCTTGCGTCTTACCATTTAAAAAGCTTTTTATTTCATCGATCATACTCTCGTATTCAAAGGAATCTATTTTTCTTATACAAGGAGCTAAGCATTGTCCCATATGGTAGTATAAGCATGGTTTATTAGGTAAAGTTTTACACTTTCT
This sequence comes from uncultured Bacillota bacterium, assembly GCA_949284445.1. Taxonomy (GTDB): domain Bacteria; phylum Bacillota_I; class Bacilli_A; order RFN20; family CAG-288; genus Enterosoma. Next base: position 70,181 of record CASDVP010000004.1, on the reverse strand, counting down.
CAAAGGATATATTTTGTTCAGCAGATCGATCATTTTATAAGCGGCTGAACTATTAGGAAATGGGCCGAAATAATAATATCCTTTTTCTTTATCGTTTCTGCTGATTTTTAAAAAGGGATCCCCAGTCTTTTTCAAAGCGATATAAGGATACATTCGATCATCCATCAGCATGATGTTGTACTTAGGATAATATTTATGTATCAAAGATATTTCTAAAAGAAGAGCTTCTTTTTCATTATTAGTTTCAATGATATCAAAATCACGTATTTCCATCACCATCCGCATAACTTTGCCTTGTTGTGGACGTGTGAAATATTGTTTGACTCTTTTTAATAATGACTTAGCTTTACCAACATAAATGATAGTCCCGTTCTGGTCTTTCATCTGATAAGAACCAGGCCTATCTGGTAAAAGCGATATCTTTTGAACTAAGATAGGATAATCTAAATAGCTCATTTCAAATGAATGATAGTGGCTCCTAAGCCACCTTCTCCCTCTCCACCTAAACGATAATCTTTGATCAATTCTTTATGATTATTCAAATACTTCCACAAGGCATTTTTTAAAGCGAATGTTCCAGTTCCATGAACGATTCTGATAGATGGAAGCTTACGCAAGGAGGCATTTCCAATAAAAGAGACCACTTCTCGCATCGCTTCATCAACATGTAGACCGATGATATTTAATTCGACACCTTTTGAAGGCAAAATATTTAATTTAGTAGTCACCTCTTTAACTTTACCTTCATTTTTAAGATCTTTAACCGTTTTAACAGCACGCTTTAAACCAGCTATAGGACGTAAAAAGCGCAAGCCATCCATATCGATATAGACATCTTTCTTACGTATTTCTCGGATGATGCCGCGATGACCGTCTTCATCTTCAACTAATTCGCCGACCTTTAAATCATTCAGGTATGGTTTTTGATCGACAGGGGTTGGAAAATTAGAAATATTCTTTAACTTGCCTTTCATCTCAGCTACTTCATTAAAGTGTAAATCACTATTATTCTTAGATTTCCAAATTTGGTTGATCTCTTCGATTCTTTCTTCAACAAGGCGTTTAACCTTTTCTTGTGCTTTATTCTTGATATTGGCTTTTTCTTCATTCAAGGCTTTAATAGCAGCTTCTTTTTTCTGAATGACACGCTCAAGATTCTTTTTAGTGTTTTCAAGGATTCTGGCCCGCTTTTCATTCTGGCTTTCTTGCTCGGCTAATTTTTCTAATAGAGCATCAACATCTCTATCTGAACGCTGAGACTGAAAAGCGATAGCATCATCGATGATGCTGGATTTTAAACCGATTGATTTTGCTAAAACTATGCCATAAGATTTGCCAGTTGTATTCAATAAAAGATGATATGTGGGGACTAAACCATTGTTATCAAATTCCATAGCACCAGTCAGAACCTGTGGATTTGATGCCGCATAAAACTTCAAAGCATCAAAATGGGAAGTCAGGATAGTATATGAACCAAGTTTTACAAAATAATTTAAAATGGCAACACCAAGAGCTTCACCATCTCTTGGAGAGGTGCCTTCACCGACTTCATCGATTATAACTAAAGAATTAGAAGTGGCTTTCTCAGTTATTTCCTTGATTCCGATGATATGTGATGAAAACGTTGATAGATTATCTAAAACTGATTGATTATCTCCACCCAGGAAAAAAACTTCATCTATAAAGGGTAATTTAGCACCATCTTTAGCAGGTGCAAAAAGTCCTAATCTATCTAAGTAGACTGATATAGCAACCGACTTTATCAAAACTGATTTACCACCAGCATTAGGTCCAGAGATCAATAGAGTTCTCGGTGTATTCGATCCTAAAGTCAGAGAATTAGTCACAACTTTTTTGGCTTTTAATAAGGGATGAAAAAGAGATTTTAATTCGATATGATCACTTTCTTCAGAAATCTGGCCATCATAAGATATACCGAATCGGTATGCACCCAAATATCTATCAAAAGTCAAATAGATCTCATAATCCCGCCTTAAATATTTTAATTGCTTTGCACATTTTTGAGAAAGATCAGCTAAGATGCGCATCACTTCATCGGCCTCTTCTTCTTGTAGGTGTTTCTGCTTATTTCTCAAATCGATTACTTCATACGGAACCATGTAGACAGTTTCACCACTAGCTGAATAAGAGACGATGCTGCCTTTGATATAACCTTGATTTCCATTTTTAATAGGAAGAGCTTCTTCACCACCTTTTAAAGTGATCAGATCATTAGAAAGATAACGATTATAGCGATTTTTATAAACAGACATGATCGATGATAATTCTCGATTGATATCAGCTAATTTATCACGGATTTCTTTCAATTTATTACTAGCCTTAGAAGAGATAGTCATATCCGGTTCAAGAGCATTAGAAATCTCTTTCTTTAAGTTGGCTAGAGGATTCAAATCTAAAGCGTCATCATTCAAATGATAATATTCTTTTTTATCAGCTAATAAATCATATAAGTACTCAGCGCAATTCAACAGTTCCAAAATATTATTTAGTTCGATAGGATATAAAACTTCTCCTTTTTCTAAAGCTACGAAATGCTTATCTAAATCAATAAGAGAAGGCAAAGACATCTGATTTCCATCTTGTGAGAATCTATCAAATTCATGCAGATACTCATGATTTAGACGCCATTCATCTTCATCTTTAGATAAAAATTCGATTGAAAATGATTTCTTCAAATACTCGCTAGTCAAAAAGTTTTTATAAATATCGATAATTTTATTAACTTCTTCTAAAATATTATTATTCATAATAAAATAATTTTACCACGAATACATCTTATATTATGATATGAAATAAAGAGGATTGTGCTATTGTTATACGCAAAAATTAAAGTTGATCAAGCAAAAGCCGAAGAGATCAAAGATTTCTATCACGCTGAAGAGATAAAGGATGTCAAACGCCCATACGAATATTTTTGTACCAGGATCAATGGTGTCGAAATTCATGCATATAAAAATCGAAAAGATATCTACACAATCATCTTTTTTGGTGATAAAAAAGCTCTTGAAGAAGCTGAATTTTTCTCAGATAAAATCACTATCACTCAGGTTGAGAAAACACCCAAAAAAGAAAGAAATTATTTTGAAAATTGGGATGATCTCTCCGCCCAAATCGGATCAGATGAAGTCGGTGTTGGCGATTTCTTTGGTCCTTTGATAGTCGTCGCTTCTTATATTGATGAAAACGATATCGGATTTTTAGAAAATCTAAAAATCAATGATTCGAAAAAGATGACTGATGATTACATTTTAGAAATCGGTTCCAAAATCAAAAGAAGAATCAAAAATTATATCGTCATGCTCTCGCCTGAAAAGTTATCAACATTAGTAGAAAATCATTTTAACATCCATAAAATCATGGCTAAATGTCACAACTTTGCCCAGGAAGGTTTAAAGAAAAAATATGATCTCAGCGATGAACTGATTGTCTATATCGATCAGTTTGAAAGCGAAGATAATTATAAACGATTGGTTGGAGATGAACTGATATCAAATCCCTTATACTTTAAAACCAAAGGTGAAACTTATTATCCATCGATTGCTGTCAGTTCAGTCATCGCTAGATACACTTTTTTACAGGAATGGAAAAAGCTTGAAGATAAATTTGGTGTCAAAATTCCAAAAGGTGCAAGTGCGACAGTCGATACCGTTTATCACATCTTGAAAAAGAGATTTCCAGATGAATATTTAAGAAACTATGTGAAACGTTATTTTCGCAATTATCGCGAGTGAATCAGCTTAACTTTATCACTTAAAATTTTGTATAATAATTTTATGAAAACTTTTCTCTTTGCAGCCTTGAGTCTTGTCTCTGGCTTTTCTAAAGACAGTCCAAACGATGACATCAAAAATCTAGAGATTGAAACAAATGGCGAATATGTCATCACCGGAACTTATGCAAACATCAACGGTTTTTGGGGTGTCAATGTGACTAACACCGAGACTGAAGATTATTTTTACACTTTCGATATCGATAAAACCAAAATTTATCGCGATGAAGAAGAGACAACCATCGAACAAGTGAAAGAAGGCGAAACGTTAAAAGTCACTTATGATGGTTCGATATCATTAGAATATCCGCCAAAGCTCAACAATGTCACCAAAGTAGAAGTGGTCGATGATAAATTAAAAGAACCTGAAAACGAAAAATAAAACAGCCGCTCATGATTGTGAAAGCGGCTGTTTTGTTTTAGATAGCCCAACGACCTTGTTTGAAGATCACTATCTCCTTACCGTCTTTATCAGTACCGACGATATCTAATGTTTCATCACCGATCATGAAATCGACGTGAGTAGTCGATTCATTGAGAGGATAAGCCTTGATCTCATCAGCAGTTTTCTTATCATAATCTTTGATCAGCATCGGGAAGGCTTTTCCAAAAGCTAAATGACAGGAAGCGTTTTCATCATATAGAGTTGAGAAGAAAAGAATATTTGTTTGATTGATGGGAGAATTTACAGGGACGAGTGCACACTCGCCTAGATAACATCCATTCTCATTAGTATAGATAGCATCTTTTAAAACCTGTTCACCTTTTTTAGCGTGAACTTCAACGATTTTACCATCGTGGAATCTCAGATAGAAATCTTCGACGACCTCACCTCTTAAACTCAAAGGTTTTGTCGCATAGACGATACCTTCAGTTTTGAATTTATCAGGGGAAGTAAAGCATTCTTCGGTGGGGATATTCGGCTGGAAAGGAATCTTCTTAGTTTTGGTAGCTTCACCACCAGCTTCAAAGATGACATCAGGAATCAAGGAGATAGTCAAATCAGTGCCTTTCTTAGATGTGTAATGAAGTTTGCGCAGATTTAAAGAATTGAGTTTATTCATATGTGCGACTAAGGCATCATTATGCTTTTTCCAATTTTCGATCGGATCGCCTTCATAAGCCCTAGAAACTTTTAAAATCAATTCTAATAACGCTTCTTTAGCTTCATCATCTTTCAGCTCAGGATAAACTTTTTTAGCCCATTTCAAAGAAGGATAACCAGCTATACACCACTGGCATTCATCATCCCATTTACTTCTATAACTCCAGATCTCTTTGCTCTTGTTAGAGAGAATGCGACCATACTTGTTTTGATCAACGCCTTTTAATGCATCTGGATCATCAGATTCAATAAAGATACGGCAGGGAAAATTCTTGATGAAATGTTCTTGTTTGCCTTTTTCCATTTCATTGAGATGTTTGAAATTTTCTTCATCTCCATAAGCGATATTCAATCGTTCAAGTTCTGTATCTGTCAGTTCAACAAAAACACGGCTCGCACCAGCTAAATAACATTCTTTACTGACGAGTCTTAAGAATTCGATGATTTCAGCCGAACCAGATATAAAAACCTCTTGTCCTTTCTGAACATTAACGCCTACTTTAACGATCAGCTTCGCATAATTTTCAATGATTTCTTGTTTCATAGCTTCCTCCTTTTTATTTAAAGAAATAACGGATTAATCTTTTAAAATAATCATCTAACGGCGCATAAAATGTCATGCGCTTTAAAGTTTTTGGATGAATCAGAGACAAAGAATAAGCGTGTAAGCACTGGCCTTGTAATTTTAAACGGCTATCCTGATGACCGTAAAGCAAATCTCCTACTATCGGATGACCAATATATGCTAAATGAGCTCTGATCTGATGTGTTCGTCCAGTATCAAGAACACACTTAAGCAAAGAGACTTCACCGTTATTTCCTAATAAAGTGCAATGAGTGATAGCTTCACGCCCTTTAAATTCATCGACACGGGCTTTTCTTTCGGTGTGATTCGGCCTTGTTAAAGGTGCATCGATTCTGAATCTTTTATGCTTGATATCACCATAGACTAATGCTAAATAACAGCGATGAAAATCCTTGGTCCGTATCTCTTCTTGAAGCATCTTTTGGCTTTCTTTGTTCATAGCGACCGCAAGCAAACCAGAGGTATCCTTATCGATTCGATGAACGATACCAGGTCTTACATCACTGCTATTATCAGGATCAAAGGCAAAATCATCTTCCTGAGAGAAAAGATAATTCACCAAAGTGTCATCTTGATGACCAGGAGCTGGATGAACCACAAGACCGCGTGGTTTATTCACAATCGCAATATCTTCATCCTTAAAAACATAATTGATATCCCATTCAACTTTAGGTTTATCAAATGTCTTTTTTTCTTCGATTTGTGTGAACAGAATCTTTTGGACTGGTTTAACGTTATAAGAAGCTTGATTGATGACTTTGCCGTCGACCAAAACTTGATTGGCTTTGATCGACTTAGCAACTTGCGATCTGGAAATATTTAACGCTTTACTGATGATAACATCTAATCTTCCGCTTTCGTTTGCAATCAGTTCTTCAACTTTATTCATGGTTTATTTCATCCTTCTTCTCAGTGATTCTTTTAGCCAAGTCTTCATCGCTCAATTCAGGTTCGGATTTAACTTTATTCTTGTTATAAAAATGTTCATTGATAAAGAGCACTATCGCATAGATGATCAGAATAAAAATACCGATGACAAGATAGGAATCAGCGAGATTAAACACAGGAAATGAAGTCCAAAAAGCGAATTGAAGAAAATCGACAACACCTTCTTTATAAATACCTAAAGAAGCAGCATAACCTATTCGGTCGATGAGATTTCCATACGCGCCAGCGACCATCAAGACTAAAGCGATGATAACCGGTAGTCTTAACTTCTTGAATCTATAGATTAAAAATCCAAGAATCGCTGTTCCTAAAACTGCCGATACCGTACACAAAAACCATTTTTGATCTTCGAACATTCCCCAACCAGCGCCTTTGTTAAAGACTAAAGTGAAGTTGAAAAGATAGGGTATAGCAGTGACTGCTTCATACTGACTCAAATTATTAAAGGCGGTGTATTTAGTGATGATATCTAAAACGAGCAAAATCGCAAGCAAAAGAGAAAACAAAACGATTTTTAATTGAAAGCGATACTTATTTATAAAATTCACTTATCTTCTCCTAAAGCATGTAAGCAGCGGGAGCAGAGATGACTGCCTTCGACTTCAGTCACATCGTTAAAATAGTTCCAGCAGCGATCGCACTTGACACCTGGATGTTTCATAGCTTTAGTTTCATCAGAAACAATAAACTCGGAAACGAGTAAGAGTCTAGCGACCTCTTTTTCTCCCATCTCAGTGATCAGTTCTTTTTCAGCTGCATCAGGGCAGTAATAGACGAGAGCTTCACTATTGGAGCCGATTGTTCCATCTTTTCTAAGAGGTTCAAGAACGCTATTGATATGAGATTTGAGATTCAATAATATTTGATATTTATCAGAAAGTTTCTCATCGACTGTTAAATCAGATGGATAATCCTCTAAAGCAACTGATTCTTTCTTCTCATCAGTCAAATAGGAATAAATCTCTTCCATTGTGAAGCACAAAATCGGTGAATAGGCGATAGTCAAATCTTTAACGATCTGATGGATGACATATTGGACATTTCTTCTAGCAGGTGAGTCTTTAGCTTCACAATATAAAGTATCCTTAGATAAATCGAGATAGAATGAGCTCAAATCATTGATCAAGAAATTAGTGATCGCATCGCTGCTAGCACTGAAATTATAGGTGTCATAGCCTTTCTTAACATCGATTAAGACTTGATGAAGTTTATTTAAAACCATCTCATCTATCAAGGATAATTTTTCTGGTTGATAATGAGGATCAAAACCGTGTCCTTCATCATCATCTAATAGATTAGCTAACATGAATTTAAAGGTATTTCTGATCTTACGATATTCATCACTAACCGTCTTTAAAAGATCTTGTGATAAGCGGATTTCACTGGTCGAATAATCGATTGTTGTGGTCCATAATCTCAAAATATCCGCACCGAAGTTTTTGCAGATGGTTGCAGGATCGATACCATTCTTTTTAGATTTGGAGAATTTCTCACCGTTTTGATCGACTAAGAAGCCATGGGTAAGAACCTGTTTATAAGGTGTGACACCTCTAGTCGCAACCGAAAGAATCATCGAAGAATTGTACCAGCCTCGATATTGATCGTTTCCTTCTAAGATGACATCTGCAGGGAATGGATGACCTAAAGCAATATCGCTGCCTAAGAAAGAGGAGCCAGAATCAAACCAGACATCCATGATATCTTTCTCTTTAGTGAATAAACCATGAGGTGAATGAACAGAAGAGTAGCCTTCTGGTAATAAATCTTTAGCTTCTTTCTCATACCAGATGTTAGAGCCGTATTCTTTGAATAATTCAATCACGTGATCAAAGAGAACTTTGTCTAATAATGGTTCACCATCTTCACCGTAAAAGATCGGAATCGGAACACCCCATAATCTTTGACGAGAGATGCACCAATCATCACGGTTTTCTAACATATTCTTAAGTCTTTGTTTACCCCAACTAGGGATGAATGCTACTTTATCGGCTTCTTCAAGCAGCTTATTCTTAATTTTTGAAATAGAGCAAAACCACTGCTTAGTAGCTCTGAAGATGGTCGGTTTTTTAGTTCTCCAATCATGTGGATAGGCGTGAACGATCTCTTCACTAGCTAATAAAGAGCCATTATCTTTTAAAATCTCTAAGACTTTAGCATTGCAGTCTTCATAAAATAATCCTGCTAATCCTTCGCCGGCTTCTTCAGTCATATAGCCTTTATCATCGACTGGGCAAAGCGGTGGTAAGCCATATTTCTTTCCGACACGGTAGTCGTCTAAACCATGTCCAGGAGCGATATGAACGACACCAGTACCCGAATCAGAAGTGACATAATCATCATTGATGACTAATGAATCACGATCATAGAAAGGATGCTTACAAACGACACCTTCCACCTGTTGACCAGTGAATTCTTTGAGCAATTGCATTTTAGAGAGATGTAATTTATCTTTCAAACTCGTTTCTAAGTCTTTCAAGAAAACTAAATGTCCCTTATCAGTGTCATAGAGACCATAAATGAAACGCGGATTTAAGCACAAGCCCAAATTTGCAGGTAATGTCCATGGTGTTGTTGTCCAGATGACAAAATAATCTCCAGGAGAAACTATGTCATTACCTTTCGTGACTAAGAATTTGACAAAGATCGTTGTTGATTTGACATCTTTGTATTCGATTTCAGCTTCAGCAAGAGCAGATTCACTAGATGGTGACCAATTGACTGGCTTTAAACCTTTATAGATCAAGCCTTGCAAAGCCATATCACGGAAAACTTCTACTTGATGAGCTTCATATTCTTTATCCAAAGTTAAATATGGGTGGTCATAATCACCGACAAGTCCTAATTCGAGCATTTGAGTTCTCTGTCTATCGACTTGTGATAAGGCATAAGAAGCACATTTCTTTCTAAACTCTACTGGTGGTGTCGTTCTTCTATCGACACCAGCTTTAGTGACGCAAAGTTCGATTGGTAAACCATGGCAGTCCCAACCAGGAGTATAAGGAACATAATAACCTTCTAAGTTTTTAGAACGGATGATTATATCTTTTAAAATTTTATTCAAAGCATGTCCAGCATGAATCTCGTTATTAGCATAAGGAGGTCCATCGTGAAGATAAAAAGGCTTTTGAGGATCACGATTAGCTAGCATTTTTTCATAAAGATTCATTTTTTTCCAATTCTCGACAAAAATCGGTTCTTTTTGCGGAAGATTGGCTCTCATTGAGAAAGTGCCTTTAGGCATCAATAAGGTTTTCTTTAATTCCATAAATATCATCTCCTCAATTTTCAACACAAAACATATTTTACTATAAATAATTTAAATTATCTTTACTAATAAAAAGAAGTATTTATATAAACCAAGTTTATAAGGCTTCCTGGTCTTGTTTTCTCTCATCTTCGGCATGCGGGTCAAGCTGATTGAAAATCTCTAAAAATGTCGGGATCGGCTCACCATCGACATCATATTTAATTTTCATCTGTTCAGCTTTAGATCTTTCATCGACAGCTAAAGCTTCAGTCTCAGCGATGAAAGGCGTTCCAAAAGCAAAATGTAATATATCTTCATAGGCGACTTTGTTGTCACGAATGGTCTTTAACATGCCGTGATCCATTGAAGGATAGCGATATAAAACATTTTTAACTTTTAAATGTGAACGGATTTTTTTGATGGAATGAGTGTTGCATAACTCATCCTTATCACCTCTTAATATCAAAGTATCACAAGTGATTTTTTTGTAATATCCACGACAGCACAAAATAGATTTCAATATTGATAAAAGAAGACCGATCATGCCTTTAGTAGTGTTTCTACCCATGGCTTTAGCTACTCTGGCACCATATTTCTTGCACAGCTTATGAAACTTTATGACATATTGAATGTAGCCATTGATCATCCCGTTAACAATAGTGTCATATATAGGAGCGACAAGTATTAATTTCTTTATATATTTTGAATACTTATATTGTAATTTGGCAGCCAAAGAAGCTGAAAAGGAATATCCCATCAGAATGATATCATAACCATCCGCAATATATTTTTTGATCGCATTTTCTAAAATTTCTTCATAAAGATGTGCATGATGCGTCTTTTTATCGGCTGGATGAAATAATTGGACAGGAACAACCACACATTCTGAAAAATCAGAAGCAAAATTCTGCTTAAAATATTCGATCATATTAGTAGCATCATGGATATCAGCATTTTGAAATCCATTAGTGCACAACAAAGCAGTTTTCTTCTCAGTTTTAGCGCTGTGGAAGCTAGGATTTACTTCCTTAATAACCTGTGGTTTTTCCGCCATTCTTACTCCTTTTGGAAGCGATACATGAAGATGCCACTAGAGACTGCAACATTTAAAGAATCTATACCATTCATAGAAATCTTAAGCTGCTTTCCCATACCTAAATGTTCTTTCCGGATACCAGTTCCTTCATTACCGAACACGAGACAAAACGGTTCTTGTAATGAAGTGATCTTCTTTTCATCTACGCCAGACAAAGTAGTCAAGTAGATGTTATATCCCATCGATTTCAGCACCTCTAAACTTTCTCTTCCAATCGATAGATGAAACAAAGCACCTTTAGTACTTTGAATCACTTTATTATTATACAATGAAACAGCATCTTTTGATAAGACCACTGCTGAATATGAAAATGCTAATGCCGTTCTGATGATAGTTCCACAATTTCCCGGATCTTGGACACCATCTAAATATATGACGCGATCACCGAATTCAGAATCATATGATTTCTGACAGATGCTGATGACAGGTGGTAAAGATTTGTAGCTAGCTAATTCACGATAGAGATGTTCTTTTAAGAAATAAACATCGATGTTTGTATCATTAACTGTCCCATATTTTTGTAAAGGCAAAATGATCCCTTTTACAGCACCAGCTTTTTTAGCTTCTACAAATAGATCATCGCCTTCAGCTAAAAATAAGCCTTTTTCAGCATCACCTTTTTTTAGCTTGAGCAATTCTTTATAAAAAGAATTCTCTTTACTTTCTATCACTTTTACCATCATCTAGTTCTCCCCTAAACCAACCTTTTTTAATCATATCAAATTTCCGATCATATTCCGGACAATATCTATAAACCAAATCATAAAATTTAGAAGAGTGATTCAAATAGATTATATGCGATAATTCATGAATTATAATCGCATCAAAAACTTCAGGTATATAAGCAAATAAACGAAAATCATATTTGATGGTTTTGAGGCTCGGGCAGCAATTACCATAGATAGAGATGAAACGACCAGCTTTAATCTTATAGCCATCAAAAGGAATTTCCATCTTTTCAGCCCACTGACATGTCCTTTGATATGCATAATCTATGAACTGTTTTTTATATGCGTTGATCACATCATAGGACTTGGGAACATAAAAAAAGTCATGATTATTCTTATTTTTTAAATTAGCAGTGATCAATTTTCTAATACCTTTTATAAATACAAATTGATCATCAACCATAAAGTCACGGTTTAAAAAAGCACCTGGATTTTTCTTGATAAAACTATTGATTAATTTATCGATGATCATGACATTCACATCAGGTTTGATATAAGCGACTAAATGACCGTATTGCGGTCTTAAAGACACTAATGTTCTTATACCATTAGCTCTTTCTAAATAAACGCTAAATTGTTCACCATTCTTTAAATAATAAGTGCGTTTTCCAATCAATTCAGAATCTTTCATTGCAAATTATTGTATTTTTTCTTGATTTATGAAGCAAGAGAGAGATATAATTTTTTAGCTATGCGGACATGGCGGAATTGGTAGACGCGCACGTTTGAGGGGCGTGTGGGCAACCATGAGAGTTCGATTCTCTCTGTCCGCATTTGATAGAACATTCGCCCAGATTCATGGGCTTTTTTTAATATTTGATACAACTTCTGATTCTTTATACTTGCTTCAGAGCAATATTTTAATCGTTCTTTATTAATCGCTCTTATATTCCAATAATACTTAATAGCTGTTTCAACAATTTATGTCCTATGAAAACATCGCGCATTTTTCTAAACATGCCAAGAACATTAAATACTGATTCTTGGCGTACTATATAGGCTGTTAGATACTTCCTATCCTTTGGTGATTAAGTCAGATAAAGATTAATCACATTCTCTTTTTTTATCTTAAATCTAATCTACAAAACAATAAACTGTTTTATTTATTTTCTTTAAATTTCGTATGTATGACTATATAATTTAAACGGATGTAAAACTTTTATTTAAATCATCCAAAAATTGAAAAGGACCCAAATGTTAACTAAACAAGACAAATTAAACATTTATGGTCTATTTGCTGAAGACTTTAAAAAAAATTCAGTTATCCCATTAGCCCAAACCGAAGTTTATTTAAAAGAACATGGGCTTAATCCGAAAGAATTCGGTTACAAAAACATGCTATCCCTCTTACAAGATTTACAGGAATTTTTAACAATAAGAAAAGTCGATGCAAAAGGCCAACATCACACTGTTTTATTCCACGGTTTCGAAGAGAAAAAGGAAAAAAGAGCAGATACAATTTCGAAACTAAAATTTGATGCTAAAGAAAAGAAAAAAATATATAAATTACTGATCTCTTATTTTCCACCTGAACAAAACTTTCCGATGGCATTAGTCTCAAAATATTTATTAGACCATCAAATCAATTACAAAGCCTATGGATTTAAACAGATGAAGAATCTGTTATTAAATCTCACCGAATATCTTTCAATAAAAGAGATTACTCAGAACAGCACTAAACAATTGATGGTTAAAATAAAACCTTTCAAGCCTGATACTCCTAAATCTAAAAATATAATTCAAAAACAAAGTCTAAATAAAGAAGCAAATCCTGCCTTCTTTATCCCTCAAAAGATACTGACCTCTTTAAAAGAGATGTGTTCATTAGGATTAGATGATGAATCATTAAAAAAACTGATTTTAAAAGATTATCAAAACGCAGTTAAACAAAAAGCAGCCAAGCCAAAAGAAGACAATATCATCTTCCCTTTATCTTTCAAAACAAGAACAGGAAAAAAATTGATAGGTGCTATCAAATCTGCAGATCATAATTGCAGTTACAAATACTTTTTAAATTATGTCGGAGATGAAGAGATCAAAGCTAAAGATGCTTTAAAAGAAACCATTCAATTTCCAGATTATGAGAAAAGCATCCGAGATTTAGCAGCTCTAGCAAAAAAAGAGAAGTGGTGCTATCGTCATTCAAAAGATGAATATATCATTCTGAAAATCTATCTCCAATATACTTTTGCAACCATTTGGAAACAGAAGCTATTCATATTTAACAACAGCACTGGCTTCGGAGCTTTCAACACCGGTTTAGTCACTGATGATTATCAAGCTATTTATGGCGTCGTTCAAAAAAACAATCTTAAAGATTCTTCACTTCCCTACTTGTTTGAAGGTTTTGCAATCGCAGGATCAAAAGGCTTAGGAAAAACCATCGTCGAAAGCTTCAACCCTTTACCTAAAAAAGCCAAATATTTAACTGACATTAAAGATGCTTTCTTTGATCCTAACTCATTAATCTTTCCAGATTTTGAGCATATCATAAACGATAATTTAGATCGTTTTCCAATTGATTTCTTAAAAACTATCTTCACACCTTTCAAATCAGAGTATCAACTGTTATGCAAAGTGATATCTGCAAATAGTGAATACAAAAAACAATTTTTATATAAAAAATTATCTGAAGCTGTTCAAAAAAATAATCTTTTATATAACCTGTTACATTCCGCTTTGTTCACAACTATTGAACGGTCAAAAAGAATGGTAGAACAAGACTATCGTCTCGCTCTTCCTTCATTCTTTCCTACTAGAAATGTGATGTCGATGATGCTTCCATTAGTGTTTGATACTAAAAAAGGCGTTCAGGCTGTCCTTTTAGTAGAACACAATCAAATCGGAAATTATCAAGGACAGACCATATTAACTCTCAAGCAATGTTATGTTAACGCAAGACTGATATCACCTTTAGACCATACTTTTTTAAACCCGAGTGAGATCGAAGACTGATGGAAATTTTAACCACTAAAAGATTGCGACTTCGCAATTTCTATGAGGAAGAAGGTCAGGAATTATTGCGCCTTTATCTCGATCCGAACATCGGCAAATATATGTATTGGGGAAAAATAAATGCTGAAGAGATCAATTATCTGATCAAACATTCTTCTTCAAGAACGCCGTTGGATAATGGGGCTTATGCCTACGCAGTCAGCTATCTAAAAAGCGATCGCTTAGTAGGTGAGATCTATTTAGAAAAACATGCGACTGAATACGTTCTAGGCTATGCGATCAAATCAGATCGCCAAGGGCATGGCTATGCGACAGAAATTTTAAAAGCCTTGCTTCAATATCTGGATAGATCCTTTCCAGAGATGAATGTGGTCGCAATAGTTGATAAAAACAACTTGAAAAGCCAAGCTTTGCTCAAAAAACTTGGTTTTGTCAACGATATCTATCAGTTAGATAAATCACCTTTTGTGATGTATTCGTTATATGGTCAAATTCACTGACGATGATATTTTTGTCTCACAAAGAAAGATAGAACATCGATATCAGATGGATGGACGTTGGTGATGCGAGAAGCCTCACCTAAAGTTTTAGGCTTTAAAAGAGAAAGTTTCTCCCTGGCCTCTAAAGATAAACCATCTAAATGTTTATAATCGATATCATCAGGAAGAACTAGATTCTCGTATTCATTTCTTCTCTTGACCTCTTTAAGTTCCGCCTGAATATAGCCTTCATATTTGACTTCGATATCACATTTTAAGGCTTCTTCTTTATCTAGTTTTACAAGTCCATCAACCGCTTCAGATAATTTGTCATAAGTGATGTTTTGCCTTTTTAAGATATGTTTTAATGTTTCATTGCCATTTGGCTTAGAATATCCATAATTTTCTAATATTTTAATAACTTTTTCATTAGAACCAACTTGTGTTTTATCTAACAATTCGATAGCTTGTAATACAAGATCATTACGCTTTTTTAGTCTCTGATATCTCTCTTCAGAAACTAGCCCGACATCATGACCTTTGTCTATCAATCTTTTATCAGCATTATCACTTCTAGTAAGCAATCGATATTCGCTTCTAGCGCTCAATAATCGATAAGGTTCATTAGTTCCTTTCGTCACTAAATCATCGATCATGATTCCGATATAAGCTTCATCCCTTCTTAAAATAAGAGGTGGTAAAGAATCGAGATAACGAGAGGCGTTAATACCGGCCATCAACCCCAACGCAGCTGCTTCTTCATATCCAGAAGTACAGGCGATTTGACCAGAAATAAATAGACCTGGAATGCTTTTAACCATCAATGAGTGATCGAATTGAGTAGGTTCAATAGCATCATATTCGATAGCATAGGCATATTTTAAGAACTTAGCTTTTTCTAAACCTCTTAGAGAATGAACCATCTCCTCTTGAACATCAATCGGCATTGATGTTGAAAAACCTTGAAGATAGATCGATTCAAATTCTAATGATTCAGGCTCCAGAAATAATTGATGACGTGGTTTATCAGCAAACCTGACCACTTTATCTTCAATGGATGGACAATATCTCGGTCCAACACCCTTGACAACACCACCATACATAGCGGAATCACGGAGATGTTCTCGTATTATCTGATGCGTTCTTTCATTCGTATAAGTCAGATAGCATTTGATCATATCTTCTTTTTTCATAAAAGAAGTCGTGTCATAAGAAAAGGCGTTTTCACCATCGCTACCTTCTTCGACTTCCATCTGGGAATAATCGATGCTCTTAGGATCTAGTCGAGGCGGAGTTCCAGTTTTTAAACGCAAGATGTGCAGTCCTAACTTCTGTAAACATTTAGATAAGCCATGACTTGGTTTTTCACCATCAGGACCTTCTTCCTTGATCTGATGCCCTCTTAAGATATGGGCTTCCATATGAGTTCCAGTAGCTAAAACGACTGCCCGAGCTTTGATAAAGCTGCCATCTGAAATCAAAACTCCAGCGACTTTCTGATCTTCGATGACGATCTCTTTCACTTCGGTTTCTAAGATATCTAAACCATTTAATGTTTTTAAATAATTTTGAACATTTCGAGGATAACCGCGTTTATCTTCTTGCGCTCTTAGGCATCTGACTCCTGGACCTTTAGAAGTGTTTAGCACTTTCATCTGTAAAAGAGAGCCTTTTTGGTCCGCTAATTTGCCCATTATACCACCTAAAGCATCGATCTCACGGACGACGATGCCTTTAGCTGAACCACCGATTGAGGGATTACAAGGCATGTTAGAAGCCATCTTAAAATTCAGACAAGTCAACAAAACTTTTTTGTGTAAATGATAAAGGCTACTAGCCGCTTCTACACCAGCATGACCAGCACCGACAACTATCGCATCATATTCTTTCATAATATCAACCTATTGAACCTGACATATCTAATTTGATGAGCTGATTGAGTTCGACCGCATATTCCATCGGAAGCTCTTTGCTGAAGGGCTCTAAGAATCCCATGACGATCATCTGAGTAGCTTCTTGCTTAGATAATCCGCGACTCATCAGATAAAACAGCTGATCTTCATTGATCTTAGAGACAGAAGCTTCATGCTCAAGATATGATGATGAATTGAGAACCACGTTATGAGGAATGGTATCAGAGAAAGATTTATCATCTAATATTAAGGTATCACATTCTTCATGAGCTTTAGAATTCAAAGCTGTCTTAGCTATCGAAATGCTTCCTCTAAAATTGCTAGTACCACCATTTCTGGAGATCGATTTAGAGATGATAGAAGAGGTCGATTCTTCACCGATATGAATCATCTTAGCTCCGGTATCTTGGAACTGATTAGCACCAGCTACAGCTACCGAAATCGTCGAGCCATGAGACCTTTTTCCTTTTAAGACACAACAAGGGTATTTCATGCAAAGCTTAGAACCGATATTTCCATCCACCCATTCCATCAAGCCATCATCATCGACGATCGCTCTTTGTGTCACCAGATTGAGAATCGAACCAGACCAATTTTGAATAGTGGTATAGCGCATCTTAGCTCTTTTTCCGACATAGATTTCAACTATGGCCGCATGGAGAGATTCTTCGGAATACATCGGTGCGGTGCAGCCTTCAACATAATTCAATTCAGCATCATCATCAACGATGATCAAAGTTCTTTCAAACTGACCAGATCGCTTATTATTGATGCGGAAATAAGACTGTAAAGGTTTATCAAGTTTCACACCTTTAGGAACATATATAAAACTTCCACCTGACCACACAGCGGAGTTAAGAGCCGCATATTTGTTATCAGTCGGCGGGACTAATTTACCAAAATATTTCTTAAATATTTCTGGATAAAGTTTCAATCCGGTATCAGTGTCTAAAAAGATCACACCTTTATCGTCGACTTCTTTTAACATGTTTGAATAAACAGCTTCTGATTCATATTGAGTGGTGACACCAGCTAAAAACTTTTGTTCAGCCTCCGGTATACCGAGCTTTTCGAAAGTGTTTTTGACCGTCTGTGGAACCTTATCCCAAGATGTGTTAATCTTATCAGCGACTCTCGTAAAATAAGTGAAATCTTGAAAGTTGATGAAACTTAAATCAGGTCCGAAAGTCGGCTGATGATGTTTAAAAAATTCATCTAAACTTTTCAAGCGAAAATCGAGCATAAAAGCAGGTTCATCTTTCAGCTTAGAAATGATCTTGACAGTATCAGCATTTAAGCCTTTAGGAGTTTTAAAAATCGAGACATCTTGATCACGAAACTCATATTCTGCTCTCTTGTCGTCATCAAAAAAAACTTTTTCAGTTTCTTCATTCATGCTTCTGATCCTCTTCTTTCATCGCTTTTTCTAACCCGCGCCAAGAGATATTAGCACAGGTTATTCTAGAAGGCTGTCGATTGACGTTTTTAAAGCAATTAGCCTCAGCTAAAAGCTCTTCATCGTAGTCTTCACTAGCTAACATCTTATTGAATTCAGCCATCATCTTCTTAGCCTCTTCTTCTGTCTTTCCTTTGACCATTTCAGTCATGATAGAAGTTGAAGCCGAAGAAATAGCACAGCCTTTGCCAGACCATTTGCAATCTTTAACTATTCCATTTTCAAAGAGAACATAGACATAGATATCATCAATACAAGAAGCGGAATCCATGTGGATAGTGATGTATCTAGGATCCTTAACTTCTTCAAAATTTCTGGGATTTTGATAATTATCTAAGATGATTTCTCTCATCATCATCGGATCATTAATTGAAAAAGACATCTAAGAAATCCTCCGCATGTTTACAAGCTTCAACCAAAGCCTTCACATCTTCGACAGTATTATAAATATAAAAGCTGGCTCTGATAGTGCTATCAGTGTGAATGATATCGGGTGTCAACTTAGAGCAGTGTTGACCGGTTCTGACAAATACACCTTTATCTGCTAAATATGTAGCTGCATCTTGTGAAAAAACATTTTTGATATTAAATGTGATGATGCCAGTATCATTATCACTGTTATAAATCTCGGCATTGCCATTAGCTAACAAGCCTTCGACCGCTAGACGTTTGAGCTTTAATTCATGAGCATGTATCTCTTCAAATGAGAACTGTCTTAAATAATCGCAAGCAGCTGCTAAGCCTAAAGCACCAGCGATATTTTGAGTTCCTGCTTCAAATTTTAAAGGTGGTTCTTCAAGAGACACATATCCATCCGCTTTAAATCTCGCATTCATCTCACCGCCATATAGAAGAGGAGGCATATTATCTAAGAGCTTTCTTTTACCATACATCACACCGATGCCGGTAGGTCCTAACATCTTATGACCAGAAAAAGCTAAAAAGTCGATATCTAAGTCTTTGACATCAGTTTTTATATGTGGTACAGATTGAGCACCATCCACGACCATGAGCGCCTGATGCTGATGGGCGATCTCAGCGATTTCTTTGATAGGCAATAAATAACCGAGAACATTGCTGACCATCGCTAAAGAAACGATTCTAGTTCTATCAGTGATCGCTTGTTTGACATCGTTTAAATCAACACGATTTTGTTTAAAAGGCAGATATTTAATTATCGCACCAGTCCTTTTAGCGACCATAAACCAAGGTAAGATATTAGACGCGTGTTCGGCTTCAGAAAGTAATATCTCATCTCCAGGTTTAAGACTTTCACCTAAACCAAAGGCGATCTGATTTAAAGCCATGCTATCGCCAGAAGTGAAGGCGACCTCATCAGGGCGAGCGTTTATGAACTCAGCAACTTTCGTTCTCGCACCTTCATAAGCCACATCGACTTCATGGGCTAAAGCATAGTCGCCGCGATGAGCATTAGCAGTGATATCTTCATAGTAATGTTCTAAAGCTTTGATGACAGAGTATGGTTTAAAAGTCGTCGCTGCATTATCTAAATAGATAAGAGGTTTATCACCGAATTTTCCACCATGTTTTTGATACATGGGAAAATCTTCCCTGATTTTATAAGGATCGATCATATCTTTTTATCCTGAAAGAAATCATTGACTTCTTTGATCAAATTCTCATCCTGTAATTTGCTGATGATCGGAGACAAGGTCCCTTTGATGATCAGCTTTTGACTCTCTTCTAAGGATAGTCCACGCGACATCAAGTAAAACAGAGCGTTAGGATTATAAGAGCCTAAAGCTGCACCATGAGAAGCATTTACATCATTATCGTTGATCAACAAGATAGGTGAGACTTCGCTTCTAGCTGATTCAGCAAGATTGTTGATTTTACCTTCTTGACGCGTTTCAGTTTTCTTAACACCTTTAGGGATCAGCGATGTGCCGATAAAAGTCAATTTATTTGCTGAAGAATTTATTCCAGCAAATTTAACCAAGGAGGTCGAAGCATCACCGATATGTTTGACATAGATATCAAAAGTTTTATCTGAATCAGCATACTGAAACGAAGCTATGGAAAGATTCAGATGGGCATTGCGATTCAGATCAAACAACAATTTGAATGTGAATCCACAATCAGAAAGGTCGATCAACGTCAGATCTAAATTTTGATCTTCTTCAACAATAAAATGATATTCACCACTTGATAATTCAGTGAATAAATAAGCGAGTGTTTGATCTGAAGAGATGTTGACCTCTTTTTGTAAGACAGGATTTTTAATAGAAGAGATCATTTAGTAACCGTCTCCTTAACAGCACAAGTACCGATAGAAGTCTGTTCTTTCTTCTCGATACTGATATGATAGTCTCTTTCTAAGAAAGAATAACCTTCCTCAGAAACTTTTTTAGCGAGTGAAAAGTCACCTTCTAGAGCGATCCTACCATCGACGATGATGGCCGAACGATTAGGTTTGATGAGATCATAAAGCTTATCATAATGAGAAATGATGATGAAAGTCGTCCCTTGTTGACGCAAGTCAGTGATGACTTTAGCGATGAGGTTAAGAGCATCGACGTCTAATCCTGAATCGATCTCATCCAAAAATGCTAAACTAGGCTTTAAAAGCAGCATCTGTAAGATTTCATTGCGTTTCTTCTCACCTCCTGAATAACCGTCATTCAAGGTGCGAGAAGCCATATTAGAATTTAAACCGACTTGCTCATACGCTTTGGTGGTCTCTTTATAAAAATTATAAAGAGAAATAGGTTTATCTTGATGTGAATTGATAGCAGATCTGAAGAAATCCATCGTGATCACACCAGGGACATCCGGAGGATTCTGAAACGCTAAAAACATTCCGCGTTTGCTTCTTTGATCAGGAGTCAGTTTTAAAATATCTTCACCATCCAAAAGAGCTTGACCTTCGACCACCTGATAATGCGGTGAGCCCATCAAGGTGTTTAACAACGTGGATTTACCGTGTCCGTTAGGACCTAATAAAGCTAAACAATCACCAGCATGAACAGTCAAATTCACACCTTTTAAGATCAGATTTGTTTCAGCTCGGCAAGATAAATTTTGGATAGATAATTCTTTCATACCGCCTCCTAAAAGAAACGTCTATTATTTTAAATAGAATAGAGATATTGAGCAAGAAATATGATAATAAAATCAGATGCCTTTGCGGATAGAGTCGGCTAATAAGAGCAGATCATGCTCACCGATCTTCTGCGGAGGTAATGATAATTTCAGTCCATCATCATCATAACGAGGGATGACATGAATATGGAAGTGCATGACTGTTTGACCAGAAGAGGCACCGACATTGGTGATGACATTGATACCTGTCGCCCCAAGCTGCGAGATTTGAGCTTGGGCGATGAGCTGAGCGATCGAGAACAGATGAGCCAAAATATCTTTGGGGCAAGTAGTCATATCTCGAAAATGCTCTTTCGGTAAAACTAAAGTATGACCTTTATTAGCAGGATTGATATCCAAAAAAGCTAAGCAGATATCATCTTCGTAAACTTTATAGCACGGTATTTCACCGCGTGCGATTTTACAGAACACACAAGATTCCATTTTTGATAAACCTCCGATTGTAAAAAGGAGAAGGCTGTTTCACCTTCTCCTATATTTTAAGCTTTTAATCGAATTTATTGAAGAGTGATTGTCGGATACTTTTCCTCATCGTCGTAAGGAGATTCAGTGCGGAAGAGTTCAGGATAATTAGATTTCATATATTCTAAGAAACCGTCATCAGAATACTTGATATCTCTGACTCTTCTGAGCCAATAGACGATAGCTTCAGTCTTATAAGAACCAGTGGTAGACATCACATAAGCGACTTCTCTACCGATCTGTTCTCTCTTAGCTTCAGTATCGTAGACAGAAATGGTGCTATTTTTAGACATGGATTGAGTGTTGACGACATCTAAGATTCTGACTAAATAATAAGTGCGAGAATCTTTATCATAGAAGATGATATCATCAGGAGTGAGAGTATCACCAGAACCAGGGGTTGCAACAGTGTTAGGAACTGTCAGATAACGATAACCATCATTACCATAAGTGGTGATATCAAAATTATTGGTTCCAGGATTGGCTTTCATATTATTGATCTCATCTTTCTTGATAGTGATATTAGTAGAGAAAATACGCTCAGAGATCGAGGAAGGAATACCGCTGACACCATCGCTTTGTAAATAGATGCCATTAGTGACTAAATCACTGGTCGCGATATCATCGATAGCACGTCTGACACCGGTGGTGAAATCATATGTATAAGAACCGGTATAAGAGGACTCTAAGGAAGTATCAGCTAAGTTCATGTTATTTTGACCATCGATGAGTTTCTTTTGATCATCGACAACTTTACCCGCTAAAGTTCCATAGTAGGTATAAGTGCTATCTTCGCCAGAATCGACGATGAGATGATGATCTTTCATCCAATTTTCTTCTTCAGAACTGAGCTTGACAGAATCATATCTATCTGAATATTGGTCAGGATCTTCATCGCCTTGATCGATGTTATCAGCGACTTCTTGAGTGATACCTTTCCATAATCTAGAAAGAATTTTAAATCCATCATCACTGCCTTTATCACCGAAAACATAATCGTTGACGTAAGCATCTAATAAGGCTTTAGCAGCACCGGGTTGATCTTCACGATCAGTCAAAGAAATGATTTCAACATTTCTAGCATTGGAGTTACCGATCGAAGAATAAGAGACTTCATAGATGTATTCGGCGACTAAATAATTGATGCGCATATCATCATAGAGATACTTTTCCATGTATTTCACATAGGCATCTTTTTTGCCTTGGAATACATCATCGAATTTCAAGTCAGGGGTGACTAAAACACCAGCAGGATCTGGATTATCAGTCAAAGGATCTTCAGGAAGGGTGAAGGCTCTCTTTAAAGAATCGACATAAAGCTTTTCTTTGAAGAGATTATCTTCTTCATAAGTTCCGTTTTTGGAAATGCCTAAGAGATCATTCTCAGCGCGATGTAAAAGGTTATCAGCATCGGAAACTGATGGATAAGTTCCATCAGCGACAGAACCCTCATAATTGTCGTTGATGACATTGACGACATCAGAGCCATCTGTTCCACCATTATTATCGTGAGCGATAGTTGAAAGCTTTAATAAAGCTTGGTTTAAAGTCTTCTCATAGACGCTATCAGAACTTGTCAAATTATCATAATATTCTTCTTTGGTGTCTTGAACGACATCACCGGTTAAATTAGGGAAGAGATTCTCACTGTAATCAGAAGGCAATTTGATCTGTTCAGTGCTACAGGAAGCTAATGTGAAAAGAGCGATTCCTGATAAAAATAAGGAAAAATTTTTCTTTTTATCTTTCAACATGGCAAAGAGCCTCCATTTCTCCGTTTTGACCATAAGAGCCGCTTTGGAAGTAAGAGACGCAAACAGTAGGAACTACTCTCTTAGGTGCATAATCTTCAAAGAGGTTGAGTTGTTGGATATAGGTTACCCAAGAATCATTTAAACTCTTGATATTGCTTGTTTCGCTGCTCTCACGTGTGAATTGGATATAATTTTCAATCAAACTTTGGATCTCATCTTTATTGTCGCCTAAAGCGTCATAGAAAGAGGTTCCGCCGTGGTTAGCTTGATAACTAGCAAGGTTCTTTTCGAAGAGTTTGAAATCATAGTTAGCATCGGAGCCTTTTACAGAAGTGCGAACATTTTCAATACGAGTGTTATAAGTGGTATTGGAATCGTGATCAGCTCTCACGTAATTGACATAGGATGGATGAGTGTTGTAATCGAAGGAGTCAGCTTCAGTAGCATCGCTATCATTAGAAGGAACGTTGACTCTCCAATATTTATAAGAGTTCTCTTTATCAACAAAAGGATTTTCCTTGACGACGATGAAGTGGATACCTTGATATCCAGAACTTTCAGAGCCATCAGAAGTAGAACCGGAACCAGCTCTGGTGACGATGATCGGATCTCCGTATTCATCGACCAAGATTTTTTTGCTACCGCTGAGAGCAGAAATTTCAGCAGTGGTGGAGGTGCTATCAGTATAAGTATAGGCAACTAAATTATTAGAGACATTATTGACTGTCTTAAATTTGGTATCAGAAATACGACCGAATTGAGCCATGACATAATCGTATTCATTGATTCTGCTCATCAAAGCCGGATTAGAAGCAGCTTCAGCTCTCATCTCGCTGATCTGAGTATAGCTCTTACCATAGACAGCGTTGACATCCTTTAAGAAGTTTGCTGCATACTCATCTTGATCGTTATAGATGAAAGAGACGGAGTGATTATTGAAATAGTTGTTAAACAAGATATTTCTAGGATATTGTGTCTCAGAAGTATAAGAGACGTTCTGTCCGTTATCAGCGTTTTCTTGATTAGCGACATATCCGAGTCTAAAAGCGACAGAGACCGGGATACCATAGGCTTTTCCTTGTCCAATTTCAGTAGAAGCGATATCTGTAGCAACAGGGCTATCGTGACCTTCACCAGAAGTAGCACCAGGAACTTGTAAAGAAACTTTTAATTCTTCATCATCCTTAGTTTCCGGATTGATAAAAGCATCATAGGCATAAATACCTAATTTAAATTCATTGACATAACTGGTGGTTTTGGTCAAAGCTGCACCGGATGAGCCGCCTAAATCACCATAGGAATCTGAAGAAGAATCATCAGAGTAGTCTCTAGCGACATTACCGAAAGTAGTCGTTGAAGATAAAGCAGAAACAACAGTGAAGATCTGTTGGGCATCGGTGCTTGAGATATGACCATCCCAAATACCGGATCCGCTAGCAGTGGACTCAGCATCCAATTGGACCAAAACATGTGAAACATGATATGGTGCAGATTTCTCAACAAATTCTTGTGCGTCGGCTTTAGAAATATAATAGTAGCCGCCATCAGCATCATCGCTTAAAGTATCGATATAATAAGAATTTGAATTGACTTCATTCTGTCTTTGGGCGATCAATTTTGCACGATATTCGTCCATATTATCGACATTTTCTTCTTCAAAAGTAGTTTCTTGCTCCTCTTTATAAGAAGTGTTGTTGGTTTCTGCGTTATCTTTCCAAGTCTGTTCTTGGTCATCGATCTGACCATTGACATAACTGGTGATAGCAGAGTTGACAGGTGTCACAATTTGAGCCAAAACATTTTTGGCAGTGTTGTAATAAGCTTGTGCAGAAGCTTGTTCACCATCAAACAACTTATAAATCTCATCATAGGTGTACTCTTTGCCACCGATGTTAACGATGACATTGTCCTTCCATGAAGCGTCCGGATAAGTGTATTCGGATGTGCTACAGGAAGCTAGAACACCAGCGATAAGTATCACACTCATCGCTAAGGAAAAGGCCTTTGTCCCTTTATTCATGTGTGTCCTCCTCGTTGAATAGCTTAATCACAGAGAATAATCCTTACTAATATAGTAGTTTGCTACTCTCTTTTCAAGAATAACATTTTCTTAAGATATCACATTAGCTATGCTAAAATAAATAATATGACTGAAATTATAACTATCACTAATCAAAAAGGCGGGGTTGGTAAAACCACCACCGCATATAACTTAGCCTCTTCTCTATCCCGTTATAACAAACGAATTTTACTGATCGATTTAGATCCTCAAGGTAATTGTTCACAGGCTATCGGCATCGATCCGACTGTGTTAAAAAGGACAGCTGCTGATTTACTCCTCGGGACTGCTGAACTAAGAAAAGTCATCAAAAAAACTCCGTTTAATAATATTCATTTGATACCTGCTAACCTTTCTTTAGCCATGGTTGAATCGACTCTGATAAATAACAATCAAGAGCCAAAAATTTCTTTATTGAAAGAAAGATTGAATGATAAAGAGGCCCAGCTTTATGACTTTATCATCATCGATTGCCCGCCTTCTTTAGGCTTTTTATCCTTAAATGCTTTGACAGCCGCCATGAGTTTAATAGTGCCTGTTCAATGCGAATATTTCGCCTTAGACGCGTTAGCACAATTACTAGCCACTGTCAGCCAAGTGCAAAGAAATTCTAATCATGATCTTGAAATCATGGGTCTGCTTCTGACGATGTTTGATCCGCGCACCAAGCTCTCTACTGATATCGCTCAAGAAGTCCGAAACTCATTCAGAGATCACGTGTTCACTTCCATCATCCCAAGAAATGTATCCATTCCTGAAGCCATCGCTAAAAGTCTTCCTGTCAATCAATACAAACCTGGTTCCTCAGGTTCTTTAGCCTATATGTCATTAGCTAGAGAGGTCATGGCTTATGTCGAAAAAAAAGAGAAGAACTGAACTTGATCAACTGATCGAAAAATACAAGCGTTATTCATTAGTTGAAGAAGTCGAAAAAAGTTTACAAGAAAAAAAGGGTATTTTTTATTCTCTTGATGAATTGTTCCTCTCGGATTTATATGAAGAAAAATATTACGATTTAGATTCTTACTCTTCACTTCAAGATTCCATCAAAAAAGATGGCCTTCTATATCCTTTAATTATTGTCAAACATAAAAAAGGCTTTGAGATCATCAATGGATCCAAGCGTTATCTCTTAGCTAAAAAATTAGGATTGGACAAGGTGCCGTGTTTCTTGATCAATCTGACCGATAAGAGAAAAGTCTCCTACATCATCGAAAACATAATAGCTGAAAACGATTCCCCTCTTTTAAAAGCTCATTGCTTTTATATGCTGAATAAAAAATATCATTATTCTGATACCGAAATAGCTAAAGAAGCTAATATTTCTTTAGCACAAGAAAAAAATCTTAAACGGCTTCTCAATCTGCCTGATTTTCTCAAACAGGCATTGAATTCTTTCCAATTATCATATAGTGAAGGAAGAGCCTTATTAGATCTGCCATTAGAAAAACAAAAGCAACTATTTGAAGAATTAAAAGCCAACAAACTCTCGGTCAGAGATTTAGAAAGAGAAAGAAGACAATATTTCGGTAAGAAAAACAAGACACAAATATCACTGACTGGTAAGACGATCAAACTCAGATTTAATGATAACGAAGAAGCTGAGAAAGCCTTTATCCGATTAAAGAAGCTTTACGTCGATTAACAAATTCCTCACGCTCTTTTAAAGAGACGAGACAGCCGCAATAATTCTGCCTGTAAATCTCATACCTTTTAGCGATCTTAATCCCTTTTAATTGACCATCTTCTTTTTTGAAATCTGAATAAATATATCTCGTGTGATATTGTTTTTCTAATCGTTCAGCTAATTCATTGAGTTCCCTAGATGGCTTTTTACAAGAGACAGTCATAACAGTGGTGAAATAATCAAAATGATGTTTTTCAGCATAACGATAGGCTTGCGATAAACGATAGGCATGGCAAAGGGAACAAGTTTTGCCACCTTCATAATCGTTAGCGCGATTCTTAAAAAGTTCTTTGTATTCCTCAAACGGTTCATTGATCAAAACGACGCGAGCAGAAAAATGCTCATCATCGCTATAATGTTTGACTAGTTTTTCTAGATTGAACAATCTTTTTTGATATTCGCTTTCCGGTTGGATATTCGGATTGATAAAACCGATTGTCAAATCGAAATAAGGAGCTAGTATCGATAAAGGAAATGCTAAACACGGACCGCAGCAAGCATGCAAAAATAAGGATGGCTTCGGTTTAGCATCTTTGATTTTCTGAATAAAATTTTTAAATTCTTGATTATAATCTCTCATCATCGTTTGTGATAAACATGCTATCACCGAATGAGAAGAAGCGATACTTCTCTTTCACCGCATGTGCATAGGCGTTTAAAATGTAGTCGCGTGAAGCAAACGCCGAAACAAGCATCACTAATGTTGACTTCGGTAAATGAAAATTAGTGATCAACCCAGAAATAGCTTGAAACTTAAAGCCTGGATAAATGAAGAGTTTAGTATCACCAGCACACTCTTTAAAGGTGTGATACTTGCTCATTATCGTTTCTAAAGTTCTAGTCGAGGTCGTACCGATGGCGATGATTCTTCGGCCTTCTTCTTTAGCCTTGTTCAGTTTTTCGGCTGTATCTTTATCCATATGATAATATTCCGAATGCATATCATGCTCACGGATATCATCGCTTTTCACAGGTCTAAAAGTGCCTAATCCGATATGAAGAGTGATATCTAAAACTTCAACTCCTTTTTCTTGTAATTCTTTGAATAATTCAGGAGTGAAATGAAAACCAGCTGTAGGAGCTGCTGCTGAGCCTTCGATTTTTGCATAAACAGTCTGATATCGGGAATTATCCCCTAATTGTTTATGGATATAGGGCGGTAATGGCATTTTTCCTAAACTATCTAAAACTTCTAAAAAGATGCCTTGATAATCAAATTTAAATATACGCAATCCTTCTTCTTTAACCTCAAGACACGTCGCTAATAATTCGTCATTAGGACCAAAAGCAACCACTGTTCCAACTTTGACAGTTCGTGCATTACCGACTAAACATTCCCAAACATCTTTCTGATCTGGAAGTTCGTGTAAAAGAAGAAGTTCAACATGAGCATGAGTCTCTTTTTTTACACCTAAAAGCCTAGCAGGGATGACCTTGGTATTATTTCTGACCAAAACATCACCTTTTCTCAAATAATGCTTGATATTATAAAAATACTGTTCATCAGTAATTTTGCCAGTGCTTTTATTAAGAACTAACAATCTCGATTCATCTCGTTTATCGACCGGAGATTGAGCGATCAATTCTTCAGGTAAATAATAATCATAAGATGAAAGGGAATAGATATCATAATCAAAGCCTTCAGTATTCATATATTAACATCCTCTCTGTGTTTTAAAGGCGGCAAGTTTCTCACCAGCAAATTCTAAAAAGCGATCATTTTTGATAGCTTCTCTAGCCTGCTCCATCGTTCTGATGAGGAAGCGGATATTATGGATTGAACAAAGCCTACCACCAAAACCTTCTTCGCATTTCATGAGATGATGGAGATAAGCACGCGTATAATTCTTGCAACAATAGCAATCGCAATCGGGATCAAGAGGAGTGAAATCTCTCTCATATTTTGCATTTTTGATATTGATACGACCTAAAGAAGTCATCAGTGTTCCATGCCTTGCTAATCTAGTGGGTAAGACACAATCGAACATATCGACACCTTTTCTAATACCATCAAACATCATATCTAAGGAGCCTATTCCCATCAGATAGCGAGGCTTATCATATGGTAAGAAAGGAACTGTCAAAGAAACTTCATGATATTCAGTAATCCTAGGTTCACCGATAGCAGTGCCACCGATAGAGAAACCATCGAATGGAAGCTTGGTTAATTCCTCAGCACAATATTGTCTTAAATAAGCAAAGTCTCCACCTTGAACAATACAGAATAAAGCTTGATCATCACGCGTTTTAGCATTCAAGCATCTTTTAGCCCAGCGTATAGTTCGGTTTACTGAATTGATCATATATTTTTCACTGGCAGGATATGGAGCACATTCATCAAAGGCCATGATGATATCAGCGCCGATATCCTCTTCTAAAGCGATGACGCTCTCCGGTGAAAAGAAGTGTTTACTACCTGATAAAGGATCTTTAAAAGTGACACCTTCCTCGGTGATCTCATCACGTAGTTTCGTCAAAGAGAACACTTGATAACCACCGGAATCAGTCAACATAGGTCCCGGATAATTCATGAATTTTTGCACACCGCCAGCTTCTTTGACGATCTTTGAACCAGGTCTTAAAGCTAAATGATAGGTGTTTGCTAAAACCACACCTGCTCCCATTTGGACTAATTCTTCAGGGGATAGAAGCTTGACAGTCGCTTGGGTACCTACAGGCATGAACATCGGTAATTCTACCGTACCATGCGGAGTATGTAATAACCCATATCTCGCAGATGAATTCTTATCTTGATGTAAAATTTCGATATAAAAGTCTTTAGCCATATCACTTATCACTTCCACAAGGGCCGATCTTTTCTAAGATCTTTTCTTTAGCGAGAGCCGGATTGATCTTTCCTTGTGATAATTTCATCGCTTGACCTACTAAGTAACCTAAAGCGCGATCTTTACCGCGTTTCCAGTCAGCTATCGATTGAGCATTAGCCTCTAATACTTTATTGACGACATCGATGATGAAGTTATCATCTGACACCTGCTCATAACCTTTCTCTCTGATGACGCTTTCAGGTGATTTTCCTTCTTCGAGCATCAAAGATAAAATATCTTTGCCTTGTCGAGAATTGATCTTTTTATCATTCAATAAATCAACTAATGTCACCAAATCTTTTTTCTTTAATTTTGATTGAGATAGAGAAAGATCATTTTTATTTAAATATCCTAAAATATCAACCAGTAATAGGCTCCAAAGAGTGCGAGGATTCTTGACACCTAAAGTTAAACAATCGACAAAGAAAAGAACAAATTCACGGTCTTTTAATAATTCTTCGATCTCGTAATCGCTCAGACCAACTTGTCGCAATTCTTTACGGTATTGATTAGGTAGTTTATTCATCGAATGGATAGCATCGTAGATAAAACCATCATCCAAATCGATAGGAACAATATTCGGTTCACGGAAATATTTATAATCGATGGCATCAGTCTTCTTTCTCATCAACACCGTCTTCTTCAAACCCTCATCATAACGGCGTGTTTCCTGTTCAACTTCACCACCATTATTGAGGATTTCTGTCTGTCTCTTGATCTCATAATCAACAGCCGCTTTGATGTTTTGGATGGTATTTAAGTTTTTGCATTCACATTTGGTTCCTAGTTTCTGACTGCCTTTTTCTCTTAATGAAATATTGATATCACATCTCAAGGAACCATTTTCCATCTTTCCATCCGAAACACCTAAATAGGTGACGATTTCTCTGATCGCTTCCACATATTTCATAGCTTCAAGACCAGAGTGCATCTCTGGCAAGGAGACGATTTCGATAAGTGGAGTACCACAGCGATTAAAATTGAGCAAAGAAATATCGGATAAATGCACCTGCTTAGCAGTATCCTCTTCTAAATGGGCTTGTTCGACACCGATTCTTTTTTCTTCACCATCGACAAAGATAGTCACATATCCGTTTTTGCCTATCGGACGGAATTGTTGAGTAATCTGATATCCTTTAGGTAGATCAGGATAAAAATAATTTTTTCGATCAAAATATAGCGTCTTATCTAAAGTCATATTCAAAGCCGTGATGACTTTGATTCCAAAAGCGACAGCTTCTTTATTGACGACAGGCATGACTCCTGGAAAGGCTAAATCATAATAGGTGGTTTCTGAATTAGGCTTTTCACCAAAAGAGCACGGAGCAGAAGAAAACATTTTTGATTTAGTCTTGAATTCAACGTGTATTTCAATACCGATTACTGGTTCAAATTCCATCTCACTTATCCTCCTTGACCAAATCTTTTAATCCGGTGATATCTTCGATTTCTTTAGCCATTCCTAAAACATAACCATCTTCGAAGGTGCGACCGGTGACATTGATGCCAAAAGGCAATCCATCTTCAAACATCAGCGGTAAAGTGATTGATGGGAAACCACCGAAGTTACCAAGTCCTAAAATGTTATCTAAGAAATCAGGTTTAGTTGACCAAGCGGTAGATAATTCAGTGATTTTTTTAGGTTTAGAATAACTGGCTGGCAAGATCAAATAGTCTAATCCATCAAAGAATTTATTCATATTATCAACGATCAGACGACGTGCTTTCTGAGCGCGTGAAAACATTTCGAATTGATTTTGTGATAACAGTGAGAAAGAGCCGATGACAAAACGTCTCTTGATGAGTTCAGAGAAACCTTTAGTACGGCATTCTTTCATGTATTCCTCATAAGTTTTTGGTGAGCCTTCAGCCATCGGTCCAAAACGAATGCCATCTAAATTAGCATTGTTAGATGTCGCTTCCGCACATGAAATGATCATGTAGGTCGGATAGAGTGCGTTTAATAAATCGACTGGATAATCATAACAGACGACTTCGTATCCACGACTCCTCAATTTATCAAGGAGTTCATGATATTTAGCTTTCAATCTCTCATCTTCAATAGCATCATCAACGGCTTTAAAATAGCCGATCTTTTTTAAAGTTCTTTTGTTTACAACATAATCTTGATAATGTTCTTTCTTTCTGGAAGAAGAAGACATATCTTTAGCATCTTTTCCAGCAATGGTTGAAAGAACATAGGAAGCATCTAAGACATTTCTTGTGAAATAGGCGATGGTATCCATAGATGGTGCAAATGGAAAGAGACCGAAGCGGGAGATTCTTCCCCAAGTCGGTTTGAAGCCGACAGTTGCCGAATAACTAGCTGGTTTTCTCACCGAATCACCGGTATCAGAACCGAGAGCTAAAGAGGCGATACCTAAAGCCATGCTGCTAGCAGAACCACAAGAGGAACCTCCGATTATTCTTTCATGATCATAGGGATTACAAGTAACACCTTTATGACCAGATGTTCCAGTTCCGCCCATCGCTAGCTCATCCATTGCGGTTTTAGCGACTAAAATCATTCCTGCTCTTTTTAATTTTGAGATCACAGTCGCATCAAAAAGCGGCACATATCCGTTTAAGATATTAGAAGAAGCGGTGGTTTCAATCCCTTTAGTCGAGTAATTATCCTTAGCTAAAAAAGGTATGCCTTTTAAATACTCATCTTCTTTGATCTCAGTGATCTGACTGGCGGCTTTTCTTGCTTCATCAAATGCGGTTGCCTCAAAAGAATTGCAATCATCCTCTTGAACGCCTTTGATACAATCCTCTACTAATTCTAGAGGAGTGACTTGTTTTTTAACTAAAGCATCATGCAGATATGAGATGCTGTGTTTATTCCATTTGGTCATTTTGATTACCTACAACTTTCGGAAGTTTGACTTGATTACCAAGCTTTGTATGACAATTAGCTAATGCATCTTTAGAAGCTAATGGTTTACATGGTTTATCTTCACGCATGGTTTTCTGATGATCTTTATATGGAAAAGTCATCGGTTCGACGGTGTCAACACCAGGTATCGATTTCAAAAAATCTATCTGAGCTAAAACTGTAGAAAATTCCTCATAAATCAGGTCGGTTTGCTGAGGTGTTAAAGTGAACATCAAATTTGAAGCGCATTTTTCAATAACTTCTTTTGTGATCTTTATCATGATAAGCTCCTAAAATTTAACAAGATAAAATTATAATAAATAATATTTATTATATCTATACTATTATATTTTTTTCTCGGCTTCTAGAATCAGTGGCATGATCGTCTCTTCATCATAAACAGTGATATTAAGCTTTTGAGCTTTTGTCAATTTGCTGCCGCTAGCTTCTCCAGCCAAAACAAATGAGGTAGCTTTAGAGACTGATGAAGAAGAGATAGCTCCCAGGTTTTCTAATCTTTTAGTCATCTCATCACGAGTGACTGATAAAGTCCCGGTCAAAACAAATTTCTTGCCTTTAAAATAATTATCAGGAACTTCTTTCTTAGGTTTGAGGTTAATAGTGTTCAAACCCAATTCTTTAAACCTTCTCACATCATCTAAATGTTCAGGCGCCTTAAAATATTCAACTATCTTTCTAGCGGTGATCTCTCCGACATCCATCAAGGCTGCTAATTCATTTTCATCGCTATTGACCAAAGCATCAAGCGTCTGGAAATGATCAGCTAAAACGATTGCAGTTTTCTTTCCGACAAGCGGAATAGCTAAACCACATATCAGCATATATAAATCATTCTTCTTAGAATTTTCGATAGCATCAAATAAAGAATTGACTGTCTTTTCACCGATGCCATCCATCATCATCAAATCTTCTTTATGTTCCTTAAGAGTATAGAAATCTGGAGCACGCTTCACTAAACCTTCATTGAAAAGCGATTCGACTAATTTATCTCCTAGACCCTTGATATCCATCGCTTGATCAGAGACAAAGAAGATTAAAGAATTGATATTTCTGGAAGGACATTGATCGTTTTTACAAAATGTCTGTCCTTGAATTCTTTGTAATTTTTCATGGCAATATGGACAATCAGTAGGGAATTGATATGGTAAAGCATCTTTATTTCTTCTTTCAAGAATGACTTTTTCAACTTCAGGAATAACATCACCAGCTTTATGAAGAGACACATAATCTCCAATACGAATGTCTTTGCTCTTGATAAAATCCTCGTTGTTGAGGGTGGCACGGCTGATCAATGATCCGCTGACTCTGACAGGTGCAAGAATAGCAGTCGGTGAAACTCTACCTGTTCTTCCAACAGAAATTTCGATTCCTAAAACTTGAGTGATCTGTTCCTCGGGTGGAAACTTATATGCGATTTCCCACTTGGGTGTTTTCATCGTATAACCGATGATATCATAAAGTCTCATATCATCAACTTTGATGACAAGACCATCGATATCATATGGTAATGATGACCTCTTTTGATGATACTCATGCATATAAGAAATCACTTCATCAATCCCATGGACTAATCTTCGTTCAGGATTAGTTCTAAATCCTAATGATTGAATATAATTCAAGGCTTCAGAATGCTTGGTGAAACCGAGCTCTAAAGCATCTGGAACATAATACCAAAATGCTTCCAGCTTTCTTTTAGCAGTGACTGCTGAATCTAATTGTCTTAATGAACCAGCTGCAGCATTTCTTGCATTAGCAAAAAGCGGCTCACCATTCTTCTCACGTTCAGCATTTAAAGAAGCTAAAGAGGCTTTAGGCATGTAGACTTCACCTCTGACTTCGATCTCTCTTTTATCATTGATTGTGAACGGGATAGTTTTGATAGTCATGACATTATTAGTCACATCTTCGCCGATATAACCATCACCTCTAGTTGAAGCGATATCCAATTTGCCATCTTTATAAATGATTGAACAGGCTAAGCCATCTATTTTCACTTCGCACATATAATCGACGACTTTCAGACCAGTCAATTTACGAATAGTCGCATCAAAATTGAAAAGCTCATCTTCGTTAAAGACATCAGCGATTGAGAGCATGTATTTTTTATGGGTGACTTTTTTGAAATTAGTGAGGACACCACCTCCTACACGAGAAGTAGGAGAATGTTTATCTTTGAGCTCGGGTCTTTTTCTTTCTAAAAGCTGCAATTCTTCCATCAAAGAATCATATTCAGCATCGCTGACAGAAGGATTATCATTGACGTAATATTCGTAATTATAACGATTTAAGAGTTCAGTCAACTCTTGAATTCGTTGTTTATCTCTATCGATAGGTTCCATCATTCATCCTCCTTAACTTTTCTAAAAGCTTTAAATCCGACGATCAAAGTCTTTCTTCCAAATGGTGCTGGAAAATCAACTACTATCGATTTAGTGCCATTGACTCCAACGACTTTTCCAACGCCAAAACTGGTGTGAACAACTCTATCACCGATAGCATATTTATCATCAACAGGAGCAGCTTTATTGACTTTAGCAGAAGAGATCATCTTTTTGGTTTCACTTCTATTTAACGATTTGACACTCGGTCTCATCAAGCCTTCATAAGCTTGACGGTTGAGTTTATCATCACGGTTATCACTATCAGTGCTGACCTCTGCTTCATCAATGAAAACAGAAGGAACATATTCGCTTCCATTACGGAAGTTGTGACCATCAAAGGAAGATAGATATAATTTCTTTTTAGCTCTAGTCATACAGACATAACAAAGTCTTCTTTCTTCTTCTAACCCGGTGTTTGTATAAAGAGAATGTTGAGATGGGAAAATACCTTGGTTCAAGCCGGTGACAAACACATACGGAAACTCTAAGCCTTTAGAAACATGTCCAGTCATCAATGAAACTTTATCTACCGCTTGCATGGTATCTTGATCGCTTTGCAAAGCGACATTCATCAAGAAGCCTTCTAAGGTATTATTGACTAATTCACCATCTTCATCCAATTCATCTTTTTCTAAATAGCTTTGCAAGTCGTGCAATAATTCTTCAACGTTAGCAACTTTGGAAGTCGAGGAACTAGCGGTGAAGGAATATTTATTTGCGTTCTTCACATCCTCATTCTTCACATAATCTAAAAATCCAGTTTCAGATAAATAATTCCTGACACCAGAGATGAGTTCAGCATTTGAAGCATGGTTGTTATAAACATTTCTGAATTTGTTGTAGGCATCAAAGAAAACCTTTAAGGCTTTTGTGCTATTGCGATTCAATTTGATCAAATCCTGATGATTTCTGAAAACATCCAGTAAAGAATTGGTGTCAGCTAATGTTGAAAGCAATTCATTCGCTTTAGCTAGGCTGGCTTCACCGATGCCTTTGGTCGGAGCTTTTAGAATTCGTTTAAACGACATATCATCTGGATTGACCACCAATCTCAAGTAAGCTAAAGCATCCTTGATCTCAGCTCTTTCATAGAATTTCAAGCCACCATAGATCTCATATGGAATTCTGAATGAGGTCAGTTGTTTTTCAATATTATTAGAGAGATAGTTTGCACGATAAATGATCGCGATGTCAGAATATTTAGCTTTTTTATCCATGACTAATTTTGAAATAGTAGAGGCGATCTTAAAAGCTTCTCTTTCAGCATCAGTAGCATGGAAATAAGAGACTTTATCCCCAGGGACATGGCTTGCAGCATTAAGATTCTTATCAACGCGATCACGATTATGTTTGATCAGTCTGTTAGCAGTATCCAAAATCTCTTGAGTCGAACGATAATTATCATCTAGTACGATGGTTTCTAAATCAGGAAAATCTCTGATCAGACGATTTTTGATGATCTCGTTTTTAGCACCGCGCCAAGAATAAATGGTCTGATCTGGATCACCGACGACTGTAAGAGAATTTCTATCGCCTAAAAACAATTTGACCAACTCATATTGCAATCTGTTCGTGTCCTGAAATTCATCGATCAGATAACAGCTATACTTATGCTGATAATATTCACGGATTTCTTCTTTAGCCATCATGATCTTGTAAGTGAACATCAACAAATCATCAAAATCTAATAAATTCTGTCGTTTTAAAATGCTTTGATAATTTGAATAAGCATATTGTAGTTCTGAAAAGGTATATAATGCGCCTAAAGGAACGTCTTTTTCAGTGATATCATTGACGAATTTTCCATCAGTTTTGAGCTGAGATATCTTATCATCGATAGCTTTAGTGAAATCTTTAGAGGATCCTTTTATCATCTTAGAAAAAATCTGTTTGTAAACATCTTGTTTATCCTGTTCATCTAAGACGGTGAAATTCGGTGTGTATCCGTTTAAAACTGAGATCTCTTTGCGTAAAAAGCGATAACAAAAGCCATGAAAGGTTGAAATCAAAGGCTTTGAAAATGAATTCTTAGAATCTTGAGAAAGAATATCACCGACACGAGTTTGCATTTCTTTAGCGACTTTATTAGTGAAAGTGATAGCTACTATTTTGCTAGGCATGACACCAGAAGCAATCAAATAAGCGATACGATAAGTCAAAGTTCGTGTCTTTCCAGTCCCAGCACCAGCTATGATGCGCAGATATTTTGCATCGGAAGTACAGGCGAGAAATTGTTTTTCATTTAAATCTTTTTTAAAGTCCATAGGTATATTTTCTTTCCTCAAAATTATAGCAAAATTGACGTCTATTTTTTAGCTTAAAAAGAGCTTTTTAATCACTTCTTTTTTTCAGTTTAAAATTGCTATTTCAATATCATACATAAAAGGCTTTAAGTCTGAATGATCACTCTATTATCAGTTTAAAATTAACAATAGATTAAAGTCTTAAAATTAGTTGATACTACCTGCTATTTAAATCATTCGATCGATTTTAAAGATTCCGTCATGTTGATTTTTTTACTCTTGAGATTGAGAACAAGCGATACTAAAAGCGAGACGACAAATGCGATCACAAAAGCCAAAAGATAAGTGTACCATTGGATATGATAGATGAATGTTAAAAGATTAGTTTGGTTCACAACTAATACTAAAACCATCAAGGGATAACCTACAAACACACCGATTAAAGAACCGACTAAAACATCTAGCATGATCTCATACGTCAGAGTCTTTGAAATCTCTTTATAGTGGAAGCCTAAAACTTTCATCGTCGCAATATCACGAGATCTTTCAGCGATATTCAAACTAGTTAAATTATAAATGACTACGATAGATAGAAGAATCGCGAATATTTTAACGATGTCAGTCATGGTTGAAATAGTCGATAAAATATTATCTGCTTCTTTTAACACATCCTTTTTGCTCATCAAAGAAAGGATATTAAAATCGGATTTCAATTCCTTTTTAAAAGTCCCTAAATCAACGCCATCTTTCAGATTGATATAGTAGCTAGATGGTGTGCCTAGCTCACCAGAATAATTCTTTTGTAAATCATAAATCCCGCGCAAAAAAGAGGATTTAAAAATATGAGTCACTTTTTTATTATAGACTTGTCCGTTCATGACTATTTTTACTTCATCACCAGTATTAACCCCGAGCTGTTCGGCGGTTGTCTTATCGATACTAACACCTGCATCCACACCGACAGGAATCAAAAAATAATCGGAATTTTCTTCTAAGAGAATCAGATCAGTATTCACCTGACTTTCATAACTAACCATGACTGAAATGCTGTAATAAGCTTCTGCTCTTTCAACTTCCGGCATATCATTAACACCTTCTAAAAATTTGTCTTTATCTTCATCAGTCACGGCTACAACATCGAACTTTTGATTAGTGTTGAAGTCTAATGAAATATCGTAATTCAAAGTATCCATGATACCGAATCCACACACTAATAAAGCTGAACAACCCAATGTTCCCAAAATGACCATCAAGGATTTTCCTTTATTTCGAAAAATGTTTCTAAACGCCATTCTCATCTCGATGCTGGAATGCTTCTGAAAGAAGGAATTTTCATTGACAGGTTTAACCTTTATTTTGCTCACTTTAGGTCGTAAAGTATCACATGGTTTTTCCTTGATCACATGATATGACATAACAAAAGCGCAAAGACCTGATAAGGCTAAAATAATAAACACTATCAACAGAGTTAAGGGATAGAAAAATTTGATAGGCAGATCAGGAATGTCCCATAAAATCTGATACTTGATACCTAAAACTTTTGGTATGAATAATGGACCGATAAAAAAGCCTAGAAGCGCACCGATAAAACACAAAACAACACCATAAAGAGTGTAATGGATATATATTTTATATTTAGGAACACCGATAGCTTTTAAGGCGCCGATCTGTGATCGTTCTTTGATGATCATTTGAGATAGGGTTGTTAAGATGACTAAAACTGAAACCAAAAAGAAAATCACTGGGAAGACAAAAGTCAAAGCCATCGCTTGATCACATTCTTGCTTTAATTCTTTGTATTCAGACATCTCAGTTCCTAAAGAACAAGAGACTAATTGACTTTCAGATAATTCCTGTTGAATCTTTTCCTTAACAACGTCTGTTTTTGAACTCTTGATGACTAGTTGATTGGTCAAACTTGAATAAAGATCACTGAGCATAGTCTCTAAATCAAAATCATATCCGAATAATTGAGCTAAGGAAGTGATTAAATCAAGATTATAATTTTCAT
The DNA here is from genome assembly GCA_949284445.1 of uncultured Bacillota bacterium. Lineage (GTDB taxonomy): Bacteria > Bacillota_I > Bacilli_A > RFN20 > CAG-288 > Enterosoma. Next base: position 30,431 of record CASDVP010000004.1, on the reverse strand, counting down.
TAAGAACTGCAATTATTTGATTGATTAAATAGTCAGAATCAGCATAAGCAGTCGAAAGAGAAAAAGTTGAATTTTGAACAGCTTCTGGATGATACATCAATCCAGTAACCTCAAATTGAATCGAAATCTTACTCGAGTTTAAAATATCGTCCTTTCCATTTTTGACGAGCAGACTAGCTAGTTGCTTAATTTTATCATCTATTGGAATATATGAAGAATCGATGCTAAGAGTGATATTAGAACCGAGTTTTAAATCACGATTCTGAGCATAGGTATCTGTTAATACCAATCCTCTTTTACCTTCTATTAATAGCGGAGTAGAGATAGTGGAGTCATTATCAGCGCCGACGAGATATAGAATGCTACCACCATTGTTAACAGGTAAATATAATCTTTCCTCCATCTTTTCGATCTCAGGATATTCAGAGATGGTTTTCTTTTCATCAGCAGTCAAAGAAGTTGTCGTCACATAGAGATCAGCATAATTGGTTTGTGCATATAAATAATCAGCACGTTCCTGCAGATTGTTAGCATTAGAAGTCAAACCGCTGAATAAACAGATCGATAAAAAAGAAATAGCGATAATAGATATCAGCTGTTTCCAGTTCTTCCACAAAGAACGCAAAAGATTTTTTAATAATAAAATTGATGTATTACACTTTTTTACCATTCTATCTCATCCAAGTTTTCTTTACGTTCTAATTTTTTATCTTCTAAAATCTGACCATCGCCGATCCGAATAAGTCGGGTTGCTGCTTGAGCTAATGAAGAGTTATGTGTAACGATCAAAACAGTCGTCTTAAATTTGACAGATAAAGAATAGAGCAGCTTGATTATCAATGTTCCAGTTTTAGAGTCTAGAGCACCAGTCGGTTCATCACATAGGAGAAGTTTTGGATTCTTAACAATAGCACGAGCGATTGAAACTCTCTGTTGCTCACCTCCAGATAATTGACCTGGAAAATTATTGCTTCTCTCAGCTAATCCCACTTCTTTTAATACTTCTTTAGTATCCAAGGGATTCTTGACGATTGAAGCAGCTAAATCCACATTTTCATAAGCGGTTAAGTTGTTGAGTAAATTATAAAATTGAAAAACAAAACCGATGTCATTCCTTCTAAAATCTTCGAGCGTTTTCGCGTCAGCTAAAGCGATATCCTTTCCATCAAAAATATAATTACCACTAGTGGCATTATCCATACCACCTAACAGATTTAACAGAGTGGTCTTACCAGCACCAGAAGCTCCTAAAATGACGACAAATTCGCCCTCTTCTATCGAAAAAGAGACGTTCTTTAAAGCATGGACCAATGTAGTTTTTTCACTGCCGTAATCTTTAGTTAAGTTTTTAACTTCGATAAAAGCCATTTTATAATCCTCAAAGAATAATATAATTATAGTGATAAAGAGATCATTTTGTATAACTTTATCGAATAATGAAACAGAGTTAAAACAGGCTTATGATCATCGGGATAATCATTTTATCAGTTCTTATTCCTTTCCTTATTTGGCTCTTCATCATATTTTTGCTCAAGCACGGCGCAAAGCAGGCAAAGATTCAGAAAGAAAAGCGTAATAAGGTTAAAGGCAAATTTGGTGAGCAATTAGTTTCTAAGTGTATCAATCAATTTAAAGATGAAGATGAAATTCTGATTAACAATTTTCTATTTCACGACAAATATGATAAGAGACATGAGATAGATCATATATTTTTTAGTAAGCGAGGTATCTTTGCCATAGAGACTAAGAACTATATAGGTAGTATCCATAAATATGATTATGAACACTATATACAAATTTTACCTAATGGTAACAACAATCCACCTTTTTATTCACCAGTAAAACAAAATGAAGGTCATATCAGGTCATTATTATACTTGTTAAAAGATAACGGTATCTATCTTACCTATGATGAAAGAGAATCTCTCTTTCACTCTCTAATCGTCTTTATCAAAAGTGATATCAGTTCTATAGAGGAACCAACTGTTATCAATCTCAGTGATTTAGAAGAAACGATATTCTCATATCCGATAGAGTGCAATCAACAACTGATCCATGACATTGCAAACACTATTGTTGAGATACAAAATAAGCAGGTCTCTTCAGAATGAATAAACCACCTACTTCGTCAAAATAAAAATCCTCGTCATATCCTTAGAACATCCAAGGAGATGACGAGGAACATTTGATTTCAATCTCTGGGGTAATTGGATTCGAACCAATGCATCGCAGTTTCAGAGACTGTTGTCTTACCGCTTGACTATACCCCAATAACGAGCATTAAAAATATAAAATCTCAGCTTTGATTTGTCAACTATTTATCATATGGCTTGTTATTTCTGATCAAAAAAGATCGATAGACCTGTTCTAATACGAGCAATAAAGCGTGGTAGTGGGTGAAAGTCAATTTTGAAAGAGAAAATGAAAAGTTTGCCCGTTCTCTCAAGCGATCTGAAATACCGTTTGATGAACCGATATAAAAGACTAAATTAGTATTAGTGAGAGAGATCTTTTCCATCTGACTAGCAAAGTTTTTAGAATCTAACATAGAACTATGAATGTCAGATAATATCAAAAAATCGTCTTTCTTCAATGATTTCAAAACGACTGCGGCTTCATTATCAAGGGCGATGAGTATATCTTTTTGCGAATCTGATTTAGGTGTTTCTTCTTTGATATATTGAAGAGTGACTTTAGCATATTTACTGATTCTTTTTAAATAATCAGCATAAAGGTCGCTTAAACTATCAGATCTGTTTTTGCCAGGAATGATAAAACGGATATTCATCTCTGCCCACCTTTTGTTGAATCATGAGCGCTTGCAACTTTGACTTCTACATCCGGTAAATATGCTAGCTGTTCCATCATGACTTTTTCATAAGTGCTCAAAGCGATTTCTGGAGTATTACACTCTTCAGATAAATGCGCTAAGACCACCTCTTTAGTGTCACTAGTGATAAAAGTAGAAAGATAATATGCACAATCGATATTTGAGAGATGACCATAATCAGAAACGATTCTTTTCACAAGATAATCAGGTCTTGAGGATTCGTATAACATTTTAGGATCGTGATTGCTCTCTAAAATATAATAAGTTGCTCCTATCAAATAAGGAAATGCTTTTTCCGGGATAAAACCAGTATCTGTTATATAGACTAGTTTTTCATCACCGCCTTTGATGACAAAACCGAGTGTGTTTTTAGCATCATGCGATAATGGTATTGTACAAATCTCCATGTTTTTAATTTGCAAAGTTTGATAAGGCTTTAAAAGATGGTCTTTTAATACCATCACATTCTTAGGTAGATTTTCATTAGAAGAAAACAGTTTATCGACAGGCGCATTAAAAGCATCAGAAGCATGATCAGAATGATTGTGAGTGATCAAAAAAGCATCGATATCTGAAAAACCTAACCCGTATTCAGCTAAAGCGTTAACGATTCTTTTTTTAGATATGCCAAAGTCGATCAAGATCACTGTGTCATGAAAGATGACTAAAGTGGCATTGCCTTTGGAGCCAGAAGAAATAACATCAAAAATCATGGTCTTCTTCTACGATATTGAATGAGCAATGGGCTTTATCAAAGATGTATTTCAGATCACCTAGACGCCCATTACGGTTTTTGACTATGCTGACATCAACTTCAGAAATCGGACTCGAGTTATCCGGTTGCTCAGCCAAGATATCATCGCCTTTTTTATTGCCAGCTGAATAATAATCCGGACGGTAAAGCATCATGATGATATCGGCATCCTGTTCGATAGAACCGGAATCTCTGATATCGGAAATCTGCGGGCGATGATTATCACGTTTTTCAGTATCACGGTTGAGCTGTGTCAAAGCGACGATCGGTATTTCTAAGCTCTTAGCCATCAATTTGATTTGACGTGAGATTTCTGAGACTTCGGATTGACGATTATCATTTCTACCAGAACCAGAGATCAAGCCTAAATAATCGATGGCGATGAGACCGACATTCGGTATCAAATTCTTCAACTTTTTGCACTTGGCCATGATATCCAAAATTTTAGCACCTGGATTATCATCGATAAAAATCGGAAGTTGAGATAATTCTATCAAGCCATTCTGCAATTTTTGAGCGATAGCTGTATCTTGATCAGTCTGAGGATCCACTAAAATCGCTTCCTTAGTCGAGCCGTGAAGATAGGACAATGAATTGATCTCGTCAGAGGTGAGATTAGAAACTAAAGTTAAAAGACGCATAGCGACTTCACGAGTGCTCATCTCCAAAGTGAATAAAATAGCAGGGACACCTTTCTTGGCCACCTGATAGATCAAATTCAAGGCGAAAGCAGTCTTACCGACAGAAGGACGTGCACCGACAACGATCATCGCACCTTTTTGCCAACCTCTAGTCAAGCGATCTAATTCCGCATAACCAGTCTCTTGACCAGTGATGCCATCAGGTCTTTTTCCTTTAGATTTAAACTCATCTGTCTGTTTGACTAAATTGGTGATGATATCATCAGAAATCGTGCTCATATTAGCGACATCAGCGACACGTCTTTGCTGAGTGACTTTCAAAATATTAGCTTCAGCTTCTCCGATGAAATCACTTATATCAGTGATAGGTTTTTCATTAGCATTTTTAGTGATATTTGTTAAGGTGCCTAAAAATTTACTAAGCAAAGATTTATCTTTAATCGTATCGATATAGTTTTCAACCGGTGCGATACCAATACCTTTTTCAACGATCGTGTTAAGATATGGCATACCGCCGATAGCATCTAGCAATTTTAAATTAGTCAGCTCGTTTAAAGTATTAGGAATATCGATGACCATCTGTTTTTTATCCATCTCTAAAAAGGTTTGGAACAGAAGTCTATTTCTGGAATCCATAAAATCTTCAGGGGTGAGTTGAGTCGCCGCTGTCAATAAAGTGTTCGATGTAGTATCAGACAAAATCTTCGATAGAATCGATATTTCTGATAAATCTATTTTATTATCAGGCATTTTACTTTTTCTCTCTTAAAGAAACATGGATATTAACTTCGCCAAAAACGCCTTTATGAAGCTCTAATTTCAACGAGGTTTTGCCAAAGCCGTTGACTAAAACATTCTTCTCGACCAACATCTTTTTATCGACGTTGATATCATATTTTTTCTTCAAGGTCTCAGCAATCTCTTTGAAAGAAATATTACCGATCATCTCGCCTCTTCTGCCAGCTGGAGCTTCAAATTCTAGAGTGATGCCTTTTAATCTCTCAGCTAATTTTTGAGCTTCTAAAACTCGCTTAGCTTCTTCTTGTTTTTCGATTTCAACCTCTTTTGCATAAGCTTTTTTGGCTTGTTCAGTGAATAAGACACCATAGCCTTGAGGGATCACATAATTAGCTCCATAGCCGTCAGAAACTTCGACTACTTCACCTTTCTTCCCAACTTTTCTTAAATCTTTTTTCATCAAAACTTTCATATTAATTATCTCCTTTCATGGTGCTAGAACGAGCATCATCTAAATAATCTTCAAGAACTTTATAAATTTTCTGTTTTGCTTCTTCTATCGTCTGATCAGTGAAGGTCGCAGCTGCCATAGCAAAATGACCTCCACCACCCAATTTTTCCATCAGAACACCACAATTGATCGTCCCATCTGATCTCGCCGATACTTTGATCGTGTGTTCATCTATCCTTCCATAAGCTAATGCGCATTGAACACCGCGAATTTGAATAGCATCATCAGCTACTAAAGCTAACATGACAGAAGCGATGACCTCATCATCAGGTGCTTTGGCTACTAAGACACCACGATAAGGAATCTCCGAAGAATTCAAAATCAAAATTTTCTGCTTATATTCTTCGTAATCTTCTTTTAAGAAGTCATCCACCTTAGCGGAATCAGCATTATAGGATTTCAATTGGCTTGCCGCTTCAAAAGTAGCTATAGAGGCTTTATCTTTGAAATTATGTGTATCCATTGTGATACCAGCTAATAAGAAAGTAGCTGTTCTCTTATCGATAAAAATATCTTCGACATTATAAGTGATATATGAAGTGAGAATCTCAGAAGTTGAAGAAGCGGAAGGATCAACACAATTGAATATCGGATTTTCGATCGTCTGTAACCCTGGTCGATGATGATCGACCAAAGCGATGTGCTCAGCTTTGTCCAAAATCATCGGGAACATCGTGATATTCGGATTATTATGATCGACGATTATCAATAAGGTATTCTCATCTAAATAATCGCCAGCCTGCTTGAAATTGACAAAAATATGTTCAAATTCAGTTTTGCGATCGTAATTGCTGTTGATAGCGATGCGGCATTTGCTCTCAACCAGTTGTTCCTCATAACAAATTCGAGCATCAACTTTCGCATATTTACATAATAAGTAAACGCCTAAAGAAGAACCGATAGAATCAAAATCTGCATTCGTATGTCCCATGATGAGAACTTTCTGATAGCTGCGAATAGTTGTCAAGAAAGAATTAGACATAGTTCTGATTTTAACTCTATTTCTACTCGGCTTTAGCTCAGTTTTACCGCCGATATAAATCATCTCATTACTGAAAGGATAGACGACTACTTGATCGCCTCCTCTAGAAAGAGCAACATCCAATGCTGAAGAAGCTAGTTCAGTCAATTTAGCAAATTCAGGGAAGCCAAACGAGACACCGATTGATAGCGTGAATCCATCTTTCATAAGACTGCGAACTTTATCCACGACATTAAACTTTGCTTGGAACATCGCTTCATAATTTTCAAAGGTAGTGACGAAGAGATAGCGATCATCTTTCACACTTCGCAAAAGAGCTTTATAAGTCGAACCGAAAGTAGTGATCAGATTTCTTACTGAAGATAATGCATCATTGAATTTAGCATCATCTGAAACTTGCATCTGAACATCATAATAATTATCTATCGCGATATAACCGACGACAGGTGCTTGCTTTTTATTATCTAGATTTAAATTTTCCTTATCTTGAGTATCTTTGAAAATGAATAGACGAGCATCTTTTAAATATTCGACACTGAAGTAATGATTATCGACGAAGATTTTATCGATGACATATTTTCTTTCACCTTTATCATCACTAGTATCGTTATTTAATAAACTGCTGACTGCGGAAAATGTATCAGTGATCGGCTTATCAACGATATCTGGAAAACAGCTGAGAATAAAATCATTCGCCCACATAACGACATTATTAACATCGATGACGACTAAGCCGACACCACCGAACCTATATGCTTCATCAATGTCATTACCGATGATCTCAGCGGATGAGGTTTCAGTCGTTCCTTTTTTCTTTTGAATCCAGTAGTTAAAAAGAATAGAAATAATCGTATTGTATAAAGCAAAAATAGCTAAAAAAACTAAAGTCAGAATCGGATACCCATCATAAGGAACAAACACAATCAAAAGAGCTAATATCCCTATGGCGATAAACTCGATGATCAAAGACAGAGTGATAAGTAATCGTTGTATTTTAAGCAATTTAAACATGGCTCAAATCTCCAGTAAACTTATATATTATATAAAATATTAGTTATTTATTAAACAAAGGTTATGATTAGAAAGATAATTTATTCAAAATCAATGCAACATTTTTATTATCAGAAAAAAAATGTCTATTTTAACTTTCTCTGTTCTATAAAATGATTATCTAGTAGTATTAATCCTTTGACAGTTTTTGTCTTTATCTTTTTTAAACAATCTAATGAAGATTTAAAAGTGTTACCTGTTGTGAAAACATCATCGAATAAAATGATCTTTTTATCCATGAGTTTTTCAGGATCAATCATCAAGGTTATCCCCTCGTCTTCATAGCGATCTGTCCTTCCTTTTTCTTTTTGCTCAACATCATTTTTTCTAAATGCCTTGATGTAATTGAAATGATGACTTTTTAGCATCTCTTCCAAATGAGAAAAACCTCGTTTACTCTCTTTATCTTCAGATGAAGGTAATGGAATGAAAAGATAATTCCTATACAAAAACTTTAATATTGGAACGAATAGATATAAAAATACAGGTGCTAATTCGATGTCTAAATTTTCTTTATATTGAAACAACCAGTCTTTTAAAGCACCTGTATAGGTCGACAAAAAGAGAATCGAAGCTCCATAATGCTTCCTTCTATGCAAATCAACATAGATTTTAGATAAACAGCTATCGCATATCAGAGGCTCATCTTCGATAAAAAATCTTAGAGGAGTAGTTTTGATAGGCTGAAAACAAATCTTACAATATTTCATCGATGTTCATTGTATCTTTTGGTGTCTTCAATCGCTTCTTGCATCGCATTAGAAATATCCGAAGCTATAAACAATACTTCTCCATTTGTAGCACCTATTTTTCTACCGACTCTTCCAGCTATTTGAATCAGTGTCTCTTTGTTATAGATATAATTATCCGCCTCAAAAACGATGACTTGTAAATCTTTCACTGTGACTCCACGCTCTAAAATAGATGTTGTTACAAGGTATTTAAGATCCCCATTTTTAAACTTTTCTATATCGATTTTTCTCATCTCTTCTTGTGAAGAAACAAAACTACCATCTTTTATAAATAATGATAAAAGTTTAAAAAGATTTTTACCTGTTTCTATAGTAGGAACAAATATGAAAACTGGTTTCTTTAGTGTGATAAATCTCTTTAATTCTTTCAAGCAAGTCGCAATTAAAAAATACTCAGGTTTTTCAATCACCTTTGGAACTATAAGCTTACCTTTATGATATCTTTCAAAAAGTTCAAGGACTCTTCCTTCACGTTTCATTTTATCTAAAATTTCAGTAGAAGGCGTTGCACTTAACAAAATATAATTTCCTCGAACTGAATTATAGAAAAAAGTTTGTAGCAGTCTATTACCCGCATAAGGAAAAGCATCTATTTCATCTAATATAAGAAGATCAAAATAATGATTGTACCGATAAAGTTGGTGGGTTGTTAAAACGATGATATCACCATTCAATCTTTTAGTGTGCTCACCATATACTGCTATGACACGCGCATCTTTAAAAGCCTCTTGAATCCTTGGCTTGAGATCGATGACAACATCTTTTCTGGGAGTAGCAAAACCGACGTGAAGTCCAAGTGAAAGATACATTTCGATCGCTTTATAAACAAGTTCGGTCTTCCCAGCACCTGTCACAGCATGAATCAAAACATTCTTCTTTTCTTTTAAACAGGTGACTACTTCATCAGAAATCTTCTTCTGCTTCGCACTCAATGGATAGTCTAACGTTAACTTTATATTCTTTTTTATGCGGTAATCCTTTTTGGCATCTTCGCCTTTAAAAGACAAACATAATCTGCAATAAGGTTTTCCATTAATAAATCCGATATAGCGTGGATCTGAATTACCACATTTTGGACAAACAAATATATTTCCCATACAACTAATATTAGTTGAATAGAGATATTTTGTTCATCAATAGTAAAAGATTTGTGCTTTATAAGAAATGCTTTTATCTTCTTTATAACCGATAAATTGATCACAAGTGTCTTCAGAATATCGATAAGTGAGTAAAGTCTCTCCTAACAAACATTCTTTATCAAAATTAATCTCAACTGATTTAAAACAGCCATCATGTTTAAAATCATCTAAAATTTTGGCATAAACTGCATTATTGAGATGATGGTTAACATCAATATCACTTTCAGTGACAACATATGACTTACTTTTTAATTCTGAATCTGAAGACAATGAAAATTGTAAAGAAATCAACCCTTCTGGAAAAACTCGACTGAGATTTTTCATTTCATCATGATACTTATCACATACATGTTGTAATTCAGTCATCAATGTAATTCTTCGACGAACACGATCTAACATCACCCAAAGTGATGACAATGCGGCTACTTTCTCATTTCTATCATCAAAGATAATCGCATCACGATAGACATGTATTTTATCGGGATAAAAAGGAAAGGTGACTAATGTATACTTCTTACCTTGATGAAATCGTTTATAAAATTGAATTTTCATACGACAAATCACTATCAAAAGATTATGTGATTGTAAAAAACTATTTCCAAAGCCTAAAAGATCCGCATGCGGAATCGCAGCTTTTTGAAAATTATCAAAAATTTCAAACAAAGATGGATTACCATTATCATCAATGTTTTGACCATGAAATTCTCTTTTGTAAAAAAGAAGACTATTTAAATTCACTTCCATAATCTACCGCCCTCATATAGTTTAATGACATCCTTGAAAGAAGAAACATCTATAAAAGAAATCTTATTATAATCGATAAACTTTGCAAAAGAAGCAGCATCTTTTCTAGTAGGATTTAACCAAATCACATTATTGAACCCAGCAGAAAAGGCTCCGTTGATATCCGCATAAAATGAATCACCGATATAGATCGCATTTTCTTTTTTAATACCTGATTTATTTAATCCCGCTTCGAAAAATAATTTATTCGGTTTCTTCACACCGATTTCAGCAGATCCTAAGAAAAACTGCAATCCGTTATCAGGTAATAATTTATTGATCAGCTTAAAAGTATCATCACTATCATAAATCGTATTAGATAAGACAGCATGATAAATACCATCTCTATTTAAAAGATTTAAAAAAGCATCCACTAAAGGAACAGCTGTGGGGCTTAGGCTTGAAAGTATTTCATGCACACACTCTGAGATAGAGCAATCAAGCTCCAATTTAAAATTGATGACAAGCAAATTTAAAAATTGCTCAGCTTGAATCTCATATAAACTGCCGCTACAGATATAGGTGTTCAAAAAATCATCTGCAAAGGCATTGACAGCCTTCCAATCAACTTGTTTTGAATTTAAAGAATGTCTTTTTAAACAATCTGTATTCCAAGTTGCAGTTTTCATCTTAAAACTGATCAGAGTATCCCAACAATCAAAGAAAACAGCTTTTACATTTTTAATCATATATGTACCTCAAGAAATATTAAATTAAATAATATTTGATAAAGATTGAAAAAAACACCTGCTTATTTTACATTATAAATATAAATAAACCAATAAATTCCATTGAATAGCACATGAAAAGCCTACTAGATTATTTCTCAACTAGTAGGTTTTTCTTTTCAACACTACTTGTTGCTATCGTCATCAATCTAAAAAGTTGTTTCTTAAGTTTTTTTGATTTTTTTTAAATAATAATTGCAAAAAGTTTTTATGTAGTGCTAAACTAAAGTAGATTTATAGGGATCTATGGTTTTTTAATCATTAGACGGAGGTCTCAACATGAGCAAACAAACAAATGTAGCCGCTAAAAGAAAACAAGAAAAATTGAAGCCACGTGCTGCTAGTCTTGTTTTCACTATTCTTTTAGTCATCTTATTATTAATCGGTGTCGCTGGAGCCGTCATCATCTTCACTCCTCTATTTAATTTCATCATGGAAGCTGCAGGTCAAGAATTAGGTTCTGCCGCTTTAGAAAATGGTGCCTTCACCACTTATGTCCATGAGCACTTTGTCACCGCATATTCATTGCCTTGGCCATTCGTTATCGGCAGCGAAACTTCTTTATTCTATAGCGCTGTCGTCTACTCCTTTATTTACTATATGATTTTTGTTTTGGGATTCGTTTTATGCTACTTCCCATTCATGGCTATCGGACATGTCAGATTGAAGAGAAAAGCTAATAAAACTCATAGATATGTTTTAGAAGTTATCAATTTCTTGATGATGTTCGTCTTATTTGGCAGTTTAATCGCCTTCGCTTTCCAAAAAGAATTAGGTGATATCGTCAATTGGATCGATAATAGTTTCAGCTATTTATCTAATAATTTATTTGCCGATGGAAAACCGCTCCATGTTTTATCCTTCTTTGGAACACAAGCAAGCGCTAGCTTCTTAGCTGCTATTTTCTGGGTGTTTGTCGTCTTCTTAGTCATCTATATCATCCTTCACATCATTTCACTCGCTGGCGGCAATCCTAAGAAGAAACCTGCTGTTGTTGCTTCTTACAGTCAAGCTGAAACTGCTGTTAATGAAGATGAAAACATCATTCCTGAAACCGTTCCTGCGATTGCTGCTCCCGCTGCAGTTCAGATCGGTACTCCTGTTTTCATGGCAAGACCTGATGAAATCGATAAAATCAATTCTGCTTCAGTCGTCGCAAAAGAAGAAAAAGCTTCTGCTGATGAAGAATTAAAAGAAAAAGTTAAAAAGATCATCAGTCGTGAAGAACTCAAAGACATCCAACCTACTTCTAGAGAAATCGCTATCCTTAATGCCTTAGATAGATTCAATAACGTCCCTTGTAATGCATTACCTGGAATATATGAATCAGATGTTGACACTATCTTAAATTCTTTAGAGCCAAAAGCATTAGCTGCTGTAGGTCATACTCCTAATGAAGAGAAAGATGCTGAACGCGCTAAGCAGATCGCTGAAAGCTTAGAACCAGTATCTCAACCTGTCAAAGTATTACCTGGCATCAATGAAATCGGTGAAACTCCTTGGGATGAAGCTGCTAAAGAAGCTGTTGAACAACCAGTTGAAGAAAAGCCAGTTGAAGAGCCTAAGGAAGAAGCTCCAAAAGCCGAAGAAAAGCTCGAAGATATCACTGTAGAAACTAAACCTGAGCCAATAGTAGAACCAGTAGTCACTGAAATCGTTCATGAAGAAGTGAAAGAACAACCAGTTGAAGAAAAAGTTGAAGAGAAGAAAGCTGAAGAAGTTGAAGAAAAGCAGCCAGTTGTTGAAGCAGAAAGTGATAAACCTGCTGAGAAAGCAGAAGATAAAGCTACGGTCATCGCTGTCAATGCTTTGAAAGATGAAGATAAAGTCAATCCGATTATCGAACAAGAACCTGTCGTCGAAGAAGGTGAAAGAGCCTCTCGTTATGAAGCAAGACAAACAGTCACCAATAACGCTCATCGTGAAGTCCCTACCGCAAAACCCAAAGCTCCTAGAGTCGTTTATGTCCCTGTCAAGACGATCGCTAAAGAAGAACCAGTCGATTTAGGTGAAGCACACGAAGTCGAAGCAACACCAGCTATCAAACCTGTTGAGCCCAAGAAACAGGTTATCACTCCTGTCGCACCAATCGAAAGAAAAGATGAAAACGTTGAGGAAAAAGCAGAAGAGAAGAAACTCGCTGCTATCTCTGGTCCTTTACATGCTATCAGTTCTCGTGCTAGACCTGATATCAAGCCAGTTGAAGCTAAGAAAGTCAAATTCGACTTAAAGCAATATCGTGTCAAGACTTATGAAGGTGAATTAACTGCTGCTGACGCCTTTGCTAAAGGCGTCACCAAAGTTCAACCTGTCGTCAATCCTGTTTACGTCAACCAAGGCTCTAACACCGATTGGTTATCTAAAAAACGTGAAGAAGAAAACAAAAAAGCTGGTTACACCAATCTTACTCAAGGCAAACTTGTCAAACCTACTAAACCATTATCTGGTACTAAGCAACCTCAAAAGATCACTTCTATCAGAGATTTAGCTAAAAAGAACAAGCAATCTAAAACCAACGAAGAAAAGAAAGGCGAATAATCGATCAGTATTAAAAGGGGGAACATAAAAATCCCCCTTTTTGCATGTCTTGTCTTGCTTTTTACCCCTACTAGTGATACAATTTTGAAGCTAAATTGAGGCGTGGTGCAGCTTGGTAGCACGCTTGGTTCGGGACCAAGAGGTCATGGGTTCAAATCCCATCGCTTCAATATTTTGAAATTCTTGTCCCATCATATATGGGCTTTTTTTTAATTTATTTTTTGATATAATTTATTTACGTGCTATTTAAGGAGAGCACCAACCGTGGACATAGACAGTAGTCCTTGCCTTCAAAATTCTCAGACAGTTGTAAACCCTACTGTTTGGGGAATGCCGTTATGGGTTTGCTGGGTTATCATCGCTATTCTTCTATTGATAAGTGCGCTTTATTCCGCTAGTGAAAATGCCTTCTCTAATTGTAATAAATATCATTTTAAATCTTTAGCAGCTAAAGGAAATCGAACTGCTAAATTAGTCACTCGCTTAGTCGATCATTTCGATGGTACTTTAATAACAGTATTGGTTGGAAATAACATCATTCAAACATTGATGTCATTCCTTTCAGCCATGCTATTTTATAACATTTGTGAAATCTATGGTCTCGGTGATGGTGTAGAGGCTGTTCTTTCAACAGTTGTGATGGCTTTCTTGATCTATGTCGTCTCGGATACTGTTCCTAAAATCATCTCTAAAGCCATGCCTAATAAAATGGCTGTGTTTTTAACTTATCCTGTCATCATCACTGAAATCCTTTTATTCCCAATCATTTTCATTTTCAGATCTTTCTTAAAACTGGTTCATAAGCTTTTCAAAGTCAAAGATCAAAACTTGTTATCTAAAGAAGATATTTTACATTCCGTTTCTTTAGCAGTTAACGATGAGACTAATGACGATGAAGATATCGAAGAAAAGCTTTTTGAAAAAGATGAAACACAGATATTAGATAACGTTTTTTCTTTCGATACATTAGCTGTTAAAAAAGTTTATACACCTAAAGAGAAAGTCTTTTCGTTGAGCATCAATGATTTAACCACTAAAAAGATCAATGATGTCATTTTAAGAACTAATTTTTCACGCATTCCTATTTATGATGGTGAACCTGATAATATCATCGGTATTCTCGTCACGAAAATCTACTTTGAAGAATATGCTAAAGATAAACATCTCAGCGTACCATCCATATTAGAACCCGCTGTCTTTTTAGATGCTTCATTACCACTAGATGAAGCATTTGACGCTCTTAATAGTGAGAAAGTACATCTAGGAATCGTGAAAGAAAACAATCAATTTATCGGTGTCATTTCTATGGAGGATATTTTAGAAGAATTAGTTGATGATATCGATGAAGCACCTATTAAAAATGGAGAACAAGCATGAACCGCGAGACATTAGTGATCGTTTATAGCATCGTCTTAGTCATCCTTTTCATTCTCAGCTTTTTCTTCTCTTCATCAGACATGGCATATGGATCGGTCGATATCTTTCGTCTCGATAAAGAGCTTGAAAAAAAACCGAAAAACCGCAGTCTTTTAAAAGCTAAAAAACTATCTGTTGATTATTCAAAAACGATCTCTACCATCCTTTTATGCAACGATACTGTCAATGCAGGTCTCGATTCTCTTTCTACCTTGATCGGTGTCAATTTAGCTTACATCGTCTTATCTGACACTGGTATCATCGCTAAAGATTTAGCAAACACAGCTGAAACCTGGGGTCTTATCGCTTCGATGCTCTGTTTAGTTATAAAAATCGTTTTCGGTGAGATCACCGCCAAATCGATCGGTAAAATCTATAACTTTAAATTGACGATTTTATACTCAAGAGTTTTAGATTTTCTCAGATATTTGTTCTTACCTATAACTTTCATTGTTTCTTCTTTAGGAGAATTAGTCTCTAAGCCTATCATCAAACATGTCGATGATATCGTCATAAATGAAGACGATTTACATGAGATGGTCGATGATATTGAAGACCATGGTCAAGTCGATGAAGAAAAGGCTAATCTGCTTCATGAAACGATCAGATATACCCACACTGAAGCATATGAAGTCATGACTCCTCGTGTGGATCTCAACGCCATCGATGTCGACGATGATTTAGAAAGCATCATCAACGATCCTAAAACTTATAAAAACAGCCGTCTTCCTGTTTATGAAGGCACTATTGACAACATCATCGGCTATGTAAGAAGCAAAGAACTGATGGTCGCTAAAATCAAAAAAGAAAATATATCATTGCGAAAAATTCTCTCAACACCACTTCGTTTCCCGCGTTCAACAGAGATCAACGACATTTTAAAAGTCTTCAAAAAGAAGAAAGAACATTTTGCAATCGTCATGGATGAATACGGCGGTGTCGAAGGCGTCATCACTATGGAAGATATTCTTGAAGAAATAGTCGGTGAAATCTGGGACGAGAAAGATGATCCAGAAGCACGATATTCAGTTAAAAAAGATGGTTCTTACATCATAGATGGTTCACTGACACTTGAAGACTTTTGCGATCTTTTAAACATCGATTATGAAAAGCTTGACACCGAATATGTGACTATTGGTGGTTATATCATCGAACTATTAGATGATAAGTTTGCTAAGGTCAACGACACAGTTTCTTTGGATGACTATCAAATAAAAGTCATCGCGGTAGATAAAAACGGTGCAGTTGAAAAGCTGTTAGTCACTAAGATTGAAAATCCTGATGAGAAAGAAGAAAACTAATCCTTATCTGTATCTTTTTTAGGGATGATAGTGATATCAGTTTTGTTTAAATAAACTAATGAATGTTTAGGAACGGAGTGAGTCAAGAAAACATTGGCTCCGATGGTGGACCCTTCACCGATGATGGTATCTCCACCAAAGATAGCCGCTGAAGAATAAATAGTGCAATTATCTTCGATAGTCGGATGACGTTTATGACCTTTTAACAGATTACCTTTTTTCAATGATAAAGCACCGAGTGTCACGCTTTGATAAAGCTTGACGTTATTTCCTATCACACATGTCTCACCGATGACGATACCGGTTCCGTGATCTATGAAGAAGCGTTTCCCGATCTGAGCGCCGGGATTGATATCAATACCGGTAGAGCGATGGGCGTCTTCAGTTATCAATCGGGCTAAAAATCTCAAGTTCATCTGATAAAAGAGATGGGCGATACGATAATTGCTTATCGCATAAAAACCTGGATAGCAATAGATGACTTCTTGAATCGAATCAGAAGCCGGATCGCCTTCTAAAATCGCCTCTGCACTCCCTAATAAAAGTTTACGGATTTCCACTAGCGAGCTCATAAAAAATTCAACTTTTGTATCGATATCACCAACACCGGAATCTTCAAGGATTCTATCAAGTTTATTTCTGACTTTTTCAACTAGCTTTTGAACCTCTTCAGAAGAATAATCAGATTCTAGAAAATCTAGAACAAGTAACTTTTTGACTTCAAACAAAAACGAATAGAAAAGTCCTTTATCAAAGCAAAAGTGATTTTCCTTCTTCCTCTCATCAAAAGAGGCGATAAGATTTTTTGTGATCTCGTTATTCATATAATCCTTCCACCGATAGATATCTCTCTCCATTATCTGGGAAAACAGTGACGATATTTTTATTTTCATATCGTTTAGCGACTTTGATCGCACCACAAAGATTGCATCCAGAAGATATTCCGCATAACAGACCTTCTTCTCTTGCTAGAATACGTGTGAATTCATAAGCTTCTTCATCAGTGATGGACATAACCTCATCCACATATTCGAGCTTTAAATTCGAAGGTTGAAAACCTGCACCGATCCCTTGTATTTTATGAGGGCCCGATCGCTTTTCTAAAACATAAGACGAGGAAGCCGGTTCGACCCCGATAGTTTTAATCTCTTGATTCTTCTCTTTCAGATATTTAGCTACTCCTGTTAAGGTGCCACCAGTTCCAAAGCCAGCTATAAAGCAATCGATCTTTCCATCCAAATCTCGATAAATCTCTGGTGCTGTCGTTAGATAATGCGCCTTTGGATTGCTAGGATTAGTGAATTGACCTACAACATAAGAATTCATATGTTCATGGACATATTCTTCACTAGCCTCGACAGCTCCTGACATACCTTTATCAGCTGGTGTTAAAATGACTTCGGCACCATATGCTTTCATCATCTTGATTCTTTCAATCGAACAATTAGACGGCATAAAAATTACTAATTTCATCTTCAAATAAGCGGCTATAGCAGCTAAACCGATACCGGTATTTCCTGATGTAGGTTCGACTAAAATGGTATCACTATCAATCTTTTTTTCTTCTAGAGCATCTAAAATCATCTGCTTAGCAGCCCGATCTTTGATCGAGCCTGTCGGATTAGTTCGTTCTACTTTTGCATAGATATCTGATTTTAAATGATATCTTTTTTTTATATTTTCTAAACTGATCAATGGTGTTTCACCGATCAAGTCTAATAAACCATATTTTATATTCATTTTCAGAGTCCTTAATTGATAATAATTCTATAACAAAGCGACTTTCATCAAAAGTCTATAATTATTATAAATAAATATTTGAAATCTAATGAAAAAAATGCTTAAATATTGAGCACGCGATTTGTTATAATAACTTTTGCGATTTGCCTTCGTGTTGAAATTGGTATACAAGGTGGACTCAAAATCCACTGGCCTGATAAGCCATGCCGGTTCAAGTCCGGCCGAAGGCATTATATGATAAATATTCTGAGAATCATTCTCAGATTTTTTATTTTCGGAGGATGTATGTCTGATTATCGAATCATCAAAGGTGATATCACTGAGTTAGAGCTCGATGCGATAGTGAATGCTGCTAATGAATCGTTATTAGGAGGCGGTGGTGTCGATGGCACTATCCATAAAAAAGCTGGGCCTGACTTATTAAAAGAATGCCTCTCATTAAACGGTTGTCACACTTCAGAAGCCAAGCTCACTAAAGGCTATCGCTTAAAATGTAAGTATATCATTCACACGGTTGGTCCGATCTATTATGGACTTGATAGCGATGCTATCGCTCTTCGAGATTGCTATATAAACTGTTTGACTCTCGCCATGAAACATGACATTCATTCCATCGCTTTTCCAGCTATTTCAACAGGCGCTTATCGATATCCTTCAAAAGAAGCTGCTGAGATCGCTATAAAAACTGTCCGTCAATTTATGATCTCCAATCCTGATTATGAGTTTCACATCGTCTTTTGTTGCTATGATGAAACCACATATCAAAATTATCTGCAAATCGATCAAAACAGTAAACCTATTTAAAGGTTTTAAGCTTATCTATTCAATTTTTAATAATTTTTATTTAAAATTATTATACGTTTTCTAAGGAGGACAATATGGCTACAGAAAAAAAACTGACAATGGTCATCATCACTTATCTGTATTATTCAAAAAAAGATAACATGACTCACCTGTTTATAATAAATGATAATCTCGGCGAGATGGGCGCTCAAATATCCTATGATTATTCAAAAGATGATTGCTCAGAAACAACTGTAAAAGCCTTGAAAGGTAAGATCTGGCCTTTGATGAAACATTGGAGATATTATGTCAGTCGTAAGACGATCAAACGATATTTATCCCCGAGAACTGATAAGTTCTTAGCCACCTTAAAAGAAGCTAAAAGCACCAAGTCCACATCTCAATATGTCTCTATCTCGGTTTTATTAAGCGATGCGACTTATGCTGAGAATAAAATCAGTTTGACGGAATTAAAGAAGCATCCTGTCTTAATGGAGCTGGTCGCTGATTTAGTCCCTGAAGAAGCCGAATTTCCTTCATGGTTAGAAAGGTAAAATATATGAACGAAAATATCAAAGATATCAATGTCAATAAGACGGCTTATCAAGATTTGATCAAGCCTTATGAAAAAGAAGCTCTTAAAACTTTACAAGAACTGATCCAGATCCCATCAGTTCATGATGAAAAAACGATCACGGCTGATAAACCGTTCGGACAAGAGGTTGAAAATGCTCTCTCCTATATCGCTAAAAAAGGTGAAGAACTCGGCTTTCATGTCGATCGCTGTGATAACTATGTGACTGAACTATCATTTGGTGAAGGTGATAAGACTTTTGATATTTATGCCCATTTAGATGTTGTTCCAGTCAAAGAGAAGAATTGGGTACATCAACCGTTCAGTCTTACTATCGATAATGACATCATGTATGGTCGCGGAGTATCCGATGATAAAGGACCAGCTATCGCCTGTCTTTATGCCGTCAAAGCCTTGATGGATAAAAAGAGATTAGGCGGATATAAATTACGTTTTCTCTTCGGTGGAAATGAAGAACGCGATTCTCTTTGCTTAGAACATTACTTCCATGTTTTAAAGAAAGGTTATCCGACTATCGGTTTCTCTCCAGATGCTGACTATCCTCTCATTTATGGTGAAAAGTCCATCTATTCATATAAAGCTAGTTATGATATCGCTTCTGATCACATAAAACCATTCCAGATTGGAGATGCCTTAAACATCGTCTTAGCCGAAGCTAAATGCGAAGTGCAAGCTGACAAAAAACTGGTTGAAGAATTATTAGATAAATACACTAAAAAGCATCCGGAAGTGAAGATCAAATACTTTGATAACACCTTAGAATTCATCGGTGTTCCTTATCATGGATCTATGCCATATAACGGCGTAAACGCTGGATTACATATGCTAAATTTCTTAGGTCATCTCTTTGACATCAAACTCTTAAGAGATATTTATGATGATTATAAAGATGGAAAAGGTGAGGCCTTCAAAGGAAACTATCGCGATGAGTATTTCGATTGCACAACCTATAACGTCGGTAAGATCGCATTTGACGGCAAGCATTTAGTGCTCTTTGTCAACACTCGTTTTTCACCTGCTTTTAACATCGATACAGTCATCAAGAATGTGACTTTAAACACTGGAAGTGAAGTCGAGTTATTAGGTGGTTCCATCGGATTTATCGCTGATCCTAAATCTGAATTCATTCAAACGATGTTGAAATCCTATCAAGAAGAGACTGGAGATTATGAATCTAAGCCTTTAGCTATCGGTGGTGGTACCTACTCAAGAGAAAGCAAAAATACAGTTGCTTTCGGTGCACAATTTCCTAATAGAGATTATAAGATGCACGGTGATGATGAGTTCTTCCCAGTCAGTGATTTCTTCGCCAATATGCAAATTTATGCCCATGCTATTGATGCCTTATCTGAATATTTACGAAAGGATAAATAAATGCGATTACGCCATCGAAAATGGACTGACAGAGTCTTATTAGAAAATCAAGATATAGGTAAAAATCTCGAGACGCTTGAACTGGATACCTTAAAGCAATTCACCGATTTAGAAATCGGTTCTGGTTTAGGTTCTTTTCTTTTATCCTGTTCTGCTAGATGGCCAGAAAGAAAATTTTTAGGTGTGGAAATCTCTAAAAATGCTTTTGCTTCGGCGATCAAAAAGGCGAGTGAGTTTAAAGATAAACAGACTAATTTTTTATTTTTAAACGCTCCTATCGAAAGGATATTTCCACTGTTTTCAGATGAACAATTATCTGATATCTATATCAATTTTCCTGATCCTTGGCCTAAGAAAAAGCAGAAATCCCGCCGTCTCACTTATCCGACTAGATTGAAAGAATATTATCGCATTTTAAAGAAGGATGGCACTCTCTATTTCCGAACTGATAATGTCGACTTATTCATGGATAGCCAAGAGTATTTCAAAGAATTCCAAGCTTTTGATTTTAAAGTCATTTCTCCTTTTTATTCCGAGCAAACCGATTATTTACCAACGACTGAATATGAGACTAAATTCCGGGAAAAAGGTGTCGATATCAACGTGATCATCGCAAAGAAAAAACAATAGGTGATAGACTGATGAAAAATTTGTTCTCATATCTCATTTGGGCTAATCCCAAAAATTCTGCGAACAGTTTAGAGCAGTTTTATTATGATCATAACGCTACCTTGTTCAACGCTTCTTTAGCGAGATTCAACGATAACTCTTCTTTGTTTTCGATCATCAAAAGCGTGATCATTTTACAGGGATTATCCAACAAAGCAAAGCTTGATAATGCTATTAAAAGATATACGTCAGAGCAATTGAATTCATCAGTTCTATTAAAAACTATTTTTGATGGTCTACCTTTCTTTGAATATGAAGGTGTTAAAATCTATATTCCCACTTACACTCCCCAGATCAACTTGAGATATCAAAACGAATTGGCATCACTGCAGTCTTTTCCATATAATTCCTTAGTCATCGATAAAGAATCATCATTGATCGATCCTTTTGAATATTATAATTTATTACCATTTGATTCGAGTTTTACAAGACTAGTTAAGCTCTCTAATCACGACAAGCACTCACAAGCTTTTTATCATATCAGTTTTCAAACTATTTTTGTCATCAACGATCAAGGCGGATTAGATGTCGAAATTCCGATCTTTGATGACCGCTTAAAAAACAGACACGAAGATGAACTTTTAGAGCGATTAGAAATTTTGATGGAACATTATTATAAAGGTGATAAAGAAAAATTCATCGATTCCTTGAAAGATTTAGATCTGATATCATCAGATTTATATGACGAAATCATCACGCTTGTAAACCGCAGAAATAAAAAGAAAGAAAAGCGATTATCAAAATGATTTTTAAAATTTATACATTAGGCTGCAAGGTTAACGCTTATGAGTCTGAAGCCGTGCGAGAAAAGCTTCTAAAGCAAGGCTTAGAAGAAGGTGAGAATGCTGATATCTATATCATCAACACCTGTGCAGTCACTTCCGAAGCAGAGAGAAAGGATCGCCAACGCGTGCATGAGATAGCACGTAAACATCCTGAAAGCAAAATAATCGTCATGGGATGCTCTTCTCAGATCCATAAAGAAGATTATTTAAACATTCCTCAAGTCAGTTATGTCTTAGGAAATAGTAAAAAATCTGAACTTTTAGATTGCTTGAAGAAAAGAGATTTAGTCGATATGGATTCAAGGCATTTCACCTATGATGATGGTCTAGCGATCAAAAAAGGTGAACACATCGCTAGGGCTTATTTAAAAGTTCAAGATGGCTGCAATAACTTTTGCTCATATTGTGTGGTTCCATATACAAGAGGCAACTCTCGCTCTAGAAAAAAAGCAGACATAATTGCGGAAGCTAAAGCTTTATTGGCTAATGGCTATAAAGAATTGGTTATCGGCGGCATAGATACCGGTTCATATTTTGATCCTGAAAATAAAAGCTATCATTTAAAACATCTGTTAAACGACCTAGCTAACTTGCCTTTCGATGATTACCGTTTACGTGTTTCCTCGATCGAAGCCAGTCAAATCGATGAAGAGTACATTTCTTTATTTGAAAAATATTCTGATAGATTATGCCCTCATTTTCATATTCCTTTACAATCAGGTTCACCGCGGATTTTAAAATTGATGAACCGCAAGTATTCGCTTGAAAATTTTGCTAAAAAAATCGAATTGATCAATGCGCATCTAGATAACCCTGCTTTATCAACAGATGTGATCACCGGCTTTCCTACTGAAACCGAAGAAGACTTTTTACAGACTTATGATTTCCTTAAAAAGCATCACTTTATGCGCATCCATGCCTTTCCCTATTCAGAAAGACCATTTACAAAAGCTAGCACCTTAAAAGGCAGTGTTTCAAAAAATATCCGGCAAGAGAGAGTGAGAAGACTCATCGAACTATCTCAGCAGAACGAAGCTGAATATCGTCGATCATTAAAAAATAGAACGCTCAAAGTTTTGATCGAAGAAAAGATTTCGGATTCCACATATCGAGGTTATAGTGAAAATTATTTAAATATCACTGTCGAATCTGATAAAGATATCATCGACACTTTCTATAAAGTCAGTATTTAAAGTTTTAAAGCTGGAACAGTGATCGGCTCAGTTGAAAAAGCATGATAGCTGTTGATAGGTAAATGCTTGATCTCTTCATGTCCAAAAGGTAATGAATCATAAAAAAGATTTTGATTGTGAATATATTTTGTAGTGACGTTTGAAGTCTCTGTCGCGATGAAGAAATAATTAGCAGTGATCGATGTTACGTTTTTGATCGGAAATTGATACCGTATATAGTCTCTACCAATAAAATCCGGCTCATAACTATTAGTCAAATCATCATTCAAATACAGATGACAGAAACTAGACGGATATGCTAGTGTCGAATGAAATGAGGAGATGTATAAAGAGTCGTTCTTTTTAAATATGAATGATTCCTCTATTTCAATTCTGACGAGATATTCAAATACATAATGATCTTCATATTCACCTACACGATATAAATAAGAATTAAACTTGAGGTATTCATTCTCTGATACGAATTCATTCTCATTGACTACATACGGATAATCACTGGTTTTAATATCACTATTATTCACGAAAGAAGCTTCAGAAACCGGCGTGATTTTAACTTCATCTAACTGCAATACAGCTTCTTTTTCTTGAATTATAAATCTATCTGAAGAAGTATCCGTAAAGACCAAGACAAAGGAAAGGCAAACACTGATCAAGGTTAGAACAATACTGCTTTTCAGATGCGGGTTTTGACTTCTTCTCTTCAGGTAGCAAAAAATGACAAAACTTATCGATATCACAAGCGATAAACCGAATATAAAATACACTAGGCTTTTATTTAGTTTGCCCATATATAAAAGGCAGATAAACAATATGTTTAATAGACATAAAACAGATCCGCTAAAAAGAGGTATGAACCGCGAAATTTTCTTCATATCATCAATATAACACTATCAAATTTAAATTTCATATCAAACTTTCATGTTGAATAGAACAATTTTACTAAGCCATAATTTTGAAATAATCTTTTAATATCGTCAGCCATAAAGATAAAAACTTACTGAATAAAGTTAAAAAATTAGAGTGAATTAGCAATCATAGCTTGAAATTGCTAAATCCTTAGCTATAATATGAATAGCACTTGAAACAAAGAGTGCTAATCAGGAGTGACATATGAACTTGACACGCAAAGATTTAGTTCTTAAAGGCATCGTTGAAGAATTTGTGAAGACAGCTTCTCCAGTCGGTTCTAAAACTCTCTTAGAGAAGTATCCTTTGAATTGTTCTCCTGCCACCATCCGCAATACGATGGTAGAACTAGAAAAAGAAGGTTTGATCGAAAAGCCACATGTCTCTGCTGGTCGTGTTCCTTCTGCTAAAGGCTACCAATATTATCTAGATCATTTAGATGAGAGCGCCTTGATGAACAGCGTCGATATGGAATTTCAACGCGAGTTCAAACGAGTGCTCGATTCTAAAACTCAATCAGTCGAAGAAGTGTTATCGAAGTCATGTGAGATGCTTTCTGAACTGACTAACATGGCAACAGTTGTCTTAGGTCCAAAAGCTGATGAAGAGCACTTGATCTCTGTTCAACTATTACAGCTCTCTGAAACAACAGCGATGGGAATCTTCATAACTGACTCTGGCTATGTTGAAAAAAAGACCTTTGTTCTTCCGAACACTGGTCTCTCATTCAACGCTTGCAGTTCAGCAGTCAAACTCTTAGATCAACGATTATCAGGAAGTAAAATTTCTGAGCTTCAAAGCAAAGCGCGTCTATTAGCACCAGTTATTGCCAAAAGCTTTGGTCAATCAGGTGAATTCTTGATGAAAGCTTTCTTAGAAGCCTTAGTCGGTTTTGCTAAAAAACGTTTCACGGTTTATGGAAAGAAAAATCTTCTCTCACTTCCAGAGTTCTCTGATGATAGTCAAGCCTTTATGCAAGCAGTAGATGCTCTGGAAGATCCGACTTCCTTAGAACACGGAATATCTCATAACGATGACTTAGGAAGCGTAAAAGTCGGTTTCACTAATGAACAACACGGCGATTTAGCTATCGTCTCTAAAGCTATCAACGATCGTGATCAGATCGCGATAGTCGGTCCGAAAAGGATGGACTATAAGAAGATCTTATCAGCGCTTGAATACGTCGTCTTCATGCTCAATCGCTACTTTGGAAAAGAAAACAATGATACCGCTCTAGTCCCTATCAGTGAACCAGAAGAAATAAAGCCGAATAAATCTCATAAATCCGTCAAGAAAGGAGGAAGAAAATGAGCGAAGAAAAGAAAGAAGTGCAAAGCGAAAAAGCTGATGCACCTGCTGAAGAAATCGATTATAAAAAAGAATTCGAAACCGTCAAAAAGCAGCTTGATGAACTCAATCAAAATTATGAAGAAGTTCTGAAAGTCAGCAAAGAAAAAGAGAAAGAAGCCAAAGATTGGGAGAATAAATATTACACCGTCTATGCTGATATGGCTAACACTCGTAAACAAGTTGAAAAAGAGAATCAAGAATTCAAGCGTTATGCCATCTCTTCTACAATCCGAGAGCTTATTCCTGTTCTAGATAGCTTCGATATGGCGTTAAAGAATGAACCACAGGATGAGAAGATCAAAAATTATGTCTCCGGCTTCAAGATGATTCATTCCAAATTCCTCAACTCTTTGAAACAATTAGGCGTTGAAATCATCAATCCGAAGATCGGTGAAGAATTCAACCCTCATCTGATGGAAGCCTTCTCAACTGTCGAAGGTGAAAAAGATAATTTGGTCGCTGAAACTTTCTTAAAAGGTTATAAGCTTCATGAACATCTCTTACGTTCAGCTGGTGTCATCATAACTAAGAAGCCAGTTGAAGCTAATGAGCCAGAAAAGAAAGAAGAAGCTGATAAGAAAGAAGATACAAACGAAGTTAAAAAAGAAGAAAATACCACAAAGGAGGATAAGTAATTATGGCTAAAGAAGTGATTTTAGGTATTGATTTAGGTACTACAAACTCAGTCGTTTCTTACATGCAAGAGGACAAAACTGTAAAAGTTATCCCTTCACCCGAAGGCACTAATACATGCCCTTCAGTCGTTGCTTTTAAGGCTGATGGTGAGGAGATTGTCGGAAACGCAGCTAAACGTATGCTTTTGACAAACCCTGACACTGTCTATTCCATCAAGAGAAAGATGGGTACAAGAGAAACTGTTCATATCAATTGTATAAATAAAGATTTCTCACCTGAGGAAATCTCAGCTAAGATTCTTTCTTATATGAAAACTTATGCTGAAAAATATTTAGGTTTCCCAGTCAAAAAAGCAGTCATCACTTGCCCTGCTTACTTCAATGATGATCAAAGAAGCGCAACTAAAAACGCAGGTACAATCGCCGGCCTTGATGTCGTCAGAATCATCTCTGAGCCTACCGCTGCTGCCTTAGCATATGGTATGGATTCTAAGAAATCCGGTCGTATCATGGTCTTTGATTTAGGCGGTGGTACTTTGGATGTTTCTATCCTTGATATCGGTGATGGTACATTTGAAGTCTTATCCACTTCTGGTGATACCCATTTAGGTGGTGATGATTGGGATAGACATATCATGAAATGGCTCATCGAAGAGATCAATAAACAATGCGGTATCTTGATCGATGAAAATAATCCGAAAGATCGTCCGACATTGCAAAGACTCAGAGATGAAGCTGAAAAAGCTAAGATCAACCTCTCTTCACAAGTTGAAACGATCATCTCATTACCTTATATCGGCTTTAAAGATGGTGCTCCTGTCAACTTTGAGACTACCTTGACCAGAGCTAACTTTGAAAAACTCACTGCTGATTTGCTCGATCGTTGCCGTATTCCATTTGAAAAAGCTTTAGCTGATGCTAAGTTATCTGTCAGCGAATTAAACGATATCATCTTAGTAGGTGGTTCCACCAGAATGCCTTCTGTCGTCGATTTAGTCACCAGACTCAATAACGGTAAGAAACCTAATCAATCCGTCAACCCTGATGAAGCTGTCTCTGTCGGTGCTGCTATCCAAGGCGGTGTCATCCGTGGTGATATCAACGATGTCGTCTTGCTCGATGTCACACCTCTGACTTTAGGTATCGAAACTCTCGGTGGTGTCATGACTCCATTGATTCCTAGAAACACCACTATTCCTACAACTAGACAACAGATCTTCTCCACTGCCGAAGATAATCAACCCGGTGTGGAAATCCAAGTCTATCAAGGTGAAAGACCGATGGCTACCGATAACAAGTTCTTAGGTCGTTTCAAACTTGATGGCATCCGTCCTGCTAGAAGAGGTGAACCTCGTATTCAAGTCACCTTCTCTATCGATGTCAACGGTATCGTCTCTGTTTCTGCTAAAGACTTAGATTCTAACAGAGAACAACATATCACCATCTCCAACTCTGCTGGTCTTTCTAAAGAAGAGATCGATAGAATGGTCAAAGAAGCTGAAGCTAATAAAGAGGCTGATAACAAGAGAAAAGATGAAGCCGATACAAGAAATGAGGCTGAGCAGCTCATCAATATGATCGATAGACAGTTAGATGATAAAGAACATCCTGTCGATGAGAAGACTAAAGAAGCTGCTACTAAGATGAGAGATGAGATCAAAGCTCTCTTAGATAAGAATGACATCGCTGGTGTCAAAGCTAAATTAGCTGAATTACAACAGATTGCTAACCAAGTTTATCAAGCCTCTGCTCAAGCTCAAGCTAACTCTTCGACTAACACTGCTGGTAGCACTCAAGAACAACACACTGGCACTGATCAACAAGATCCACACGTCGTCGATGCCACCTTCACTGAGAAGAAAGACGACAATAAGTAAAATATCTGATTTGCCCGGTTTTAATACCGGGCTTCTTCTTTCAGAAAGGAGGCGTTAATACATGGCAGAAACTAAAACTGATTACTATGAGGTTTTAGGAGTTGATAAAACAGCTACTAGTGACCAGATCAAAAGCGCATATCGTAAACTAGCCAAAAAATATCATCCGGATTTGAACCATGAACCAGGAGCTGCTGATAAGTTCAAGGAGATCACTGAAGCATATGAAGTGTTAAGCGATCCACAAAAAAGAGCTCAATATGATCAATTCGGTCATGCAGCCTTTGATAATAATGGCGCTAATGGTTTTAGCGGCTTTAACGGCTTTGGTAATTTTGGTCAAGCCGATATGTCTGACTTCGGAGATCTAGGTGATATCTTCTCCCAATTCTTTGGTGGAGGAAGACGTTCAGCTAGAAGCAATGTTCCTCAAAAAGGTCGTGATAGAAGGATGATAATCAATCTTTCCTTCGATCAAGCCATCAAGGGGTATAAAGTCGATATTCCTCTCGATTATGTTGAAACTTGTCCAGATTGTCATGGAACAGGTGCGAAAACTCCTAACGATATCGAAACCTGCCCGACCTGCCGTGGTCGTGGTAGAGTCCGCACGAGATCTAACACGATATTCGGAATGATGGAAACCGAGAACACTTGCCCAGATTGCGGCGGCACTGGTAAACACATCAAAACTAAATGTCCGACTTGTCATGGTGCTGGTAGAGTCAAGGTTTCTAAAACTATAACCGTCAATATTCCACAAGGTGTCGATACAGGTGATAACATCCGCATCGAAGGAAGAGGTGATGCTGGTATCAACGGCGGTCCTAATGGTGATTTGATTCTTCAAATTCAAGTCGCTCCTAGCACCACTTTCACCAGAAAAGGCGCCGATATTTATATCTCTGCACCGATTTCATTCACCGATGCTTTATTAGGTGCGACTGTCACTGTTCCATCGATCTGGGGAGATTGTGATTTAGTGATACCACCTTGTACTGAAGGCAATACCATTTTAAAGATGGCTAATCAAGGTGTTAAACTACCATCCGGTAAGCAAGGCAACCAATACGTCACAGTTAATATCAAATTCCCAAAGAGTTTAAACCAATCTCAAAAAGAATTGATTCAGCAATTTGCAGATATCGAAGATAAGAAACCTACTTCCGTAATGGACTGGCTAAAACATAAGTTCACGGGCAGAAAATAAATCAAAGGTCACTTGGAAAAGTGACCTTTTCTTTTTTATAATAGTTTCTATGGAAAGCACATTAAGCAAACGAATCCCTTTATCAGGAACGATCAACACTCGTGATCTAGGCGGTTATAAAACTGTCGATGGTAAAACAGTAAAGTATAAGAAGATTCTTCGAACCGACGCCTTATATCGTTTATCTGAAGAAGACATCGCTTATTTAGTCGACAATTATCATCCTTCTTTTGATATCGATTTAAGAAGTCCGCGAGAAGCTTCTTCTCGCCCTGATAAGAAAATCCCTAGCTGTGAATATATCCCTTGTCCGATAGCAGAAGATCTCAACAATCGAACAGAAGCTGAACATCTGGATTATCATATCGATGATAAGAGTCTATCTGGAATCATCTCTTATATCTATCAACTCAGTCCGATCGGGGATATCTCTATCGCTATGGAAAGCGTCTATGAGGAATTTGTATTGTCTGAATTCGGTCAAAAACATTATTCTTTATTCTTTAAAACATTGTTGAGAAACAAGAAAGGATCTGTCTTTTTTCATTGTGCAGATGGTAAAGATAGAGCTGGCATCGCTAGTGCTTTATTTTTAAGCATATTAGGAGTTTCTTTCTCAGATGTTTTATCAGACTATTTGATGACTAATATCTTTACAAAGAAGAAAGCTGAAGAGCGTGAAAAACTGCTGCGTGAAACATATCAGGTCAAAGATGAAATTTTAATATCAAGTGTCAAAGCCATTGCTGGAGTGAGAGACAACTGGTTAAGAGCCGCTTTCAAAGCAATTAAGACTAATTATCAGTCATTGAATAACTATTTTAATGAAGCTCTTCATTTTTCATCGGAAGAGATCATACAATTAAAAGACATCTATCTAGAATAAGTACTACAAATATAAAATTTCTTATTTTAAAAAATACAACTTATATTTTGTATATAAGAATGTTCAATGTCATTATTTTCATTCAGTATAATATTTAGATTAATTAACGTATGTAAAATACACATAAGATAGTTATATCAACTATAGCGATATGATCTTTTTTTACTTAATGTTATTCCAGTTAAGTGTTGGTAGGTAAGCTTGGAATATTAGGTAGCAAGTCTCTGAAATAATACGCTGAATACCACTTGATATCTTTGATATG
>CASDVP010000003.1 GCA_949284445.1 uncultured Bacillota bacterium | reverse complement strand
TATGCATCTCACACCTAGAGATAAACTCTTTTTATATGCGCGTTCGCGAAGTTCTTTTTTAACTCTTCTACCCACCAAATCTTTGATATGATTAGTTCCGCGTGATGTCAAATAACGAACGATAATGCTGAAAAGAAAAATGAGTATCGGATAGATATAAAACAATGCTTCTGCTTGGTCGATCAGATAATAAATAGCTAAACAGATACTTGTTGTAATAGCAGTATTAGCTAGCAGAGATAAGATCATCAGTGCTACAACGTAAAAGATATATTTTTTCTTGTTTCCTAAAAGTTTGAATAAATCTTTATCTATCATGGCTTGTTTTCTTCAACTTTCTTTTATATGAAATCATCTGAAACACATGTTTAAACGCGAATATCGGATGTGTGAAAATCATTCTTGGTCCACTATATTTCATAACGTTTCTGATCTGTTCTTTATAAGGTGGTTGATAACAATGAATCTTGCAACAAGAACAGAACTTCTTATTTTTCTTAAAAGGACAAACACTCAGTCTGAAGAGAGCATATTCAGTCAGCTTTTGACATTCAGAACAGAGCTCATTTCTTTTTGTGTGATGATTGTGATGACAATACTTTTTAATCATGATCGGGATATATTTCTTTTCTGTTTCCCAGGCTTTTAATTCTTTGTTTTGCTTCATAAAAATGTTAACGATAGTTAATTTATCATAATTGTTAATCATAGTAAACAAAAATTAACATTGGTTAACAAAACAACAAATGAGATACAAAGCAAAAAAATAAATTTTACTACTAATATTAATTCGTTATCTTTTAAAATAGATAGATGTTGAAGGAGCTATTTATCTATATGAAAAACGGCTATTATGGCAGCATTGATGTCGGTACTAACGCAGCTAGAATGAAGATAAAGAATGTTTCACAAACTGCAAATGGCTCAATAGAAACTTTTATCGTGCAAGAAGTGCGTGTCCCATTAAGATTAGGAGTCGATGTTTTTAAATATGGTGAGATCAAAGAAAAGAAAGAAAAACAACTGATCGATTCTATCCAAGCGTTTAAAATGTTGATGAATATTTATGATGTTATAGCCTTTAAAGCGGTAGCTACTTCTGCGCTTAGAGAAGCTGCAAATGGAGCTGAAATAATCGCTAAAATCAAGGAACAAACAGATGTGGAATTAGAGATTCTTTCCGGTCAAGAAGAAGCTTCTACTATTTCTAAAATTGCAAAAGAATTAAACTTAGATGACACTTATGTTTTTGTTGATGTTGGTGGTGGATCTACAGAAGTCACTTTATATCATAAAAAGAAAGTTGTTGAATCTAATTCCTTTCCAATCGGAACTTTAAGAATCTTAGCTGAAGCTGATAAACCTGAGACATGGAAGAGGTTTAAAAAGCTTTTAAAGGGATATCATGATGAATTCGGAGACTTAGATATCGTCGGCACTGGCGGCAATATCAATCGATATTGGAAGATGTCATCTCATCATGAGAGAAAAGGAAATCATGTGCTTTTGGTATCTGATTTTAAAAAGGAATATAAAGATTTAAAAGAACTGACAATTTCTGAAAGAATGGAAAAATATAAATTAAAACCAGACAGAGCTGATGTCATCATACCTGCTGGAAAAATATATATGACAGCAACTGAAATTTTGAACTCTAAAATCATCTTAGTGCCGATGATCGGCCTTGGAGATGGTCTCATTGATACTTTGATTCAAGAAGATATGAATATCATTTAGGAGTTGGATAAAAATAGAGCAAATCAGTTTTAAAAATGTTTTGAATATTAGAATAATTGCTTTTTAGTTAATAACTATGGCTTACAAATATTTTAATTAAATTTAATTATATATATAATAATAGCGTTTATTTTTATTGTAGAAAGGTAGAAGCTTTATGGAAAACAAAAATAATGCTGTCGCTAACGATTTAAATGATCAAGAGTTGAGAAGAAGAGAAAAATTAAATGAATATCGTGCTTTAGGAATCGATCCTTTCGGTCATAAATTTGATGTCGATTCAACAGCTAGTCAGTTAAAAAATGATTTTAGTCATTTGCAAAGTGAAGAAATTGATGAAACTAGAGAAGTATCTATCGCTGGCCGCATCGTCCTATTAAGAAAAATGGGAAAAGCTTCATTTTTTACATTGAAAGATAAAACCGGTAAGATTCAATGTTATATCCGCCAAGATGTTGTTGGAGAAGAAAATTATAAGTTATTTAAGTTAGCTGATTTAGGAGATATCTGTGGTGTAAAAGGATATATGATGAAGACTAAGACTGGCGAAGTCACCATCCGTCTTTCTTCATATACACATCTAGTTAAAGCATTAAGACCTTTACCTGATAAGTTCCATGGTCTCACTGATCAAGAGGAAAGATATCGTCGTCGTTATGTCGACTTAATCGTGAATGATGATTCTCAAAGAATCGCTTTCTTAAGACCAAAGATTGTTAGAGGTATTCAAAAGTTTATGGATGACTTGGGCTATACAGAAGTAGAAACCTCTATCCTGCAACCTATTTTAGGTGGTGCTAATGCTCGCCCTTTCATCACTCATCACAATGCTTTGGATCAAGATTTTTATCTCCGTATCGCTACTGAATTATCTTTGAAGAGATTGTTAGTCGGCGGTATGGAAAGAGTATATGAGATCGGTAGAATGTTTAGAAATGAAGGTATCGATACCACTCATAATCCTGAATTTACTACTATGGAGGCTTATCAAGCATATGGCGATTTAAGCGATATGGCTGATTTGACTGAAAAGCTTTTGCGTTATTTAGCTGAAGATATCATCGGTAAAACTACTTTGCATTGGTTAGGATATGATATCGATTTATCTAAACCATTTAGACATGCGACTATGACTGAATTAGTCAAAGAAAAAACAGGTATCGATTTCTATCAAGTCAAGAGTGCTGAAGAGGCCTTGGCTTTAGCCAAAGAGCACAATGTTCCAGTTGAAAATCATTTTGGATATGGACATGTCATCAACGCTTTCTTCGAAACCTTTGTTGAAGATAGCCTGATTCAACCAACTTTTGTATATCAGCATCCATTAGATGTCTCTCCACTCGCTAAGAAAGACGATAAAGACGGACGATTCACTCAGAGATTTGAACTTTATATCGCTACTAAAGAGATCTGTAACGCCTTTACCGAATTAAATGATCCTCTTGATCAAAGAGCACGTTTCGAAGAACAAGTTGAAGAAAAGAAAAAAGGTAATGCCGAGGCTTGTGAAGTCGATAACGATTTCTGCGAAGCGTTAGAATATGGTATGCCGCCTGCCGGTGGTATCGGTTTTGGCATCGATAGATTAGTGATGTTGTTAACTGAATCTGATTCTATCCGCGATGTCTTGTTATTCCCGACTTTGAAGAGAAAGTGATGAGCTCACCTAATTTTCTAAATAAAAATTATAAAAATATTCTCGATTACATTTATCAGTATGGCAGTTTTTCATTTGCTGAAAAAGGCTTTACTGATGTTGATGCACTAGTTTTTGCTGCTTTTACTTATATCCCATTTGAGAATTTTTTATCACTAGAGAAGCCTTTTAAATCATTAAAAATACAAGAGGCTTGCCTCGAATATTTTCATTGGTTGACGATCGATTATTTCCGTGATAATTTTCCTGATTGGATGCAGAAATCTTTATTCCTTGCTCTAGCTATGGTGAAATCAAAAAGATATTCTGAATGTTTGATCACTGATTTTACAGATATATTTTCAAATAAAAAAGAATCGCAGTTTGCAGCTTTAGATATTCAGATATCGGATAATGATGTCATCGTCGCTTATCGCGGCACTGATACTTCTGTCACTGGCTGGAAAGAAGACTTTAATCTTTGTTACCAAGCTTTGATACCGAGTCAGTTAGAAGCTTTAAAATTTTTAAATGATGCATTTGATAGACGTGAATATCAAAAACAGAACTTTTTGATCTGCGGTCATTCAAAAGGTGGAAATCTCGCTTGTTATGCTTCTTCTTTTCTTGATGAATCAAAGCAGAAATTCATCAGTAAGATTTATTCTTTTGATGGACCTGGTCAAGTCGACGAGGTTTTCCATTCAAAAGGACATGAAGCTATTTCTGAAAAGATCATTCATATCGTTCCCCAAGATTGTGTGATAGGTGCATTGTTGAATCATGAAAAGATCTCCTATGTGATCGAAGCTGCCGATAAAAGAAACCTTGTTTCTCAACATGATTGTTATACATGGAAAATATCTGGGGATTCTTTTGTTAAATGTGATGATAGAACACCTTTCTCGCACATGTTAGAAAACACTTTCAATGATTGGTTGAACAAAAGATTGAATCAAGATGAAAGAGAAGGTCTAGTCAATTCAATGTTTGAGGTGATCATCAAAGCTGGTGTCAAATCCTCAGATGAGGTCTTTAATGATTCTTATAACTTTATTTTGAAGTTTTTAAGAAGGCTTAATAAAGAGAAGAAAAGCGATAAAGCAGTATTGAAAAAAGCGTTAAAATCTTTATTATTAGCTTTCAAAGCTAGCATCCCTGTTTATAATAATTATCAGAAACAGCAGAAGCAGTCACTAAAGCTGACTAAAAGGAGTGCTTGATTATGAAAATGCCATTTAAATTGTTTCAACGAAACACGCCTGATATCGTCACTGATAATATCTTAATAGTCGATAACCTTTGTAAAACCTATGGTCCTTTAGTCGCTGTTAACAATATCTCTTTCAGCGTTAAAGCTGGATCTTTATTTGCTTTCTTAGGTCAGAATGGAGCTGGTAAATCGACTACCATCAACATCATCTGTAATATCTTGACTAAAGACTCAGGAAAAATATATGTCTCAGGTTTTGATTCAGATAGAAATGTTCAAGCGGTTAAAAGCCAGGTAGGGATCGTTTTTCAAAATTCAGTTTTAGATACTTCTTTATCTCCAAAGGAAAATCTGATCATTCGTGCTGCTTTCTATGGCATCAGAGGTGAACTATTAAAAGAGAGGCTGAAGACATTAGCTGAAATGTTAGATTTAGAATCTTTTTTTGATAGACCTGTCGCTAAATTATCTGGTGGACAGAAAAGAAGAGTTGATATCGCCAGGGCGATGATTCATAGTCCAAAACTTCTGATCTTAGATGAACCGACAACTGGTCTTGATCCACAGACTCGTATCTCGGTATGGAGCCTCATCAATGAGTTAAGAGAAAAGACAGGCATGACTGTTTTCTTGACTACACATTATATGGAAGAAGCTGAAAAGTCGACTTATGTCGTTGTCATGGACAAAGGAAGCATCATCGCTAGAGGTACACCTACAGAATTGAAGAATGCCTATTCGGGTGATTATGTTTTCATGTATCAGAAATCTGATGAAAAAATCGATGAATTACTGAAATCTGAAAATCAAAAGTACACTTATAACAAAGATGGTAAGTATTACAGAATCGTTGTTAAAGATGCTTCAGATGCTATTTTGTTTATCGAAAAACATAAAGATCTGCTTCGGGATTTTGAAGTTCAAAAAGGTAATATGGATGATGTCTTTTTGAACATAACCGGATTAAAAGTGAAAAATGAGATGGAGAATAATTGATATGGAAAAAGTAAAGGCTTTTTGGCAAAAGGCAGTTCAGCAATTATTGATATTAGAAGCTTTGACCAGAAGACATCTGCTAGTTTTCTTTAAGAATTGGGTCACTGTTATTTTCACATTGATGGTTCCTCTTATCATCTTAGCAGTTTATATTCTGTTTTTGCGAGAAATGGAGATCGGTCAGATCAAAAACGCCTTAGAAGCGATCGAAGGTTTAACGACACCAACCCAGTCATTTCTTCATCAAGTTTATGCGATTGTTGATTCGTGGATGATTTCGGGTGTTTTAGCTGTTTCTTGTGTGACCGTGTCTCTTAATACTTGCTACATTTTAGTCAGAGATAAAGAAAGTGGAATAAACAAAGACTTTTTATCTTCACCGATTCCACAAAAAACTATCATGGTTTCTTATTTTTGTTTTAATGCTTTTGTGACGTTTGCGATCAACCTGATAGTTTATTTTATCTGTTTGATCTATCTCGTCGCTTATGGTGCTTTAATGATCTCTGTCAGCGACTTTTTTGCCATCATCGGCATCTTGCTCTTATCAACTATCAACGCCTCTCTTCTGACATTTTTCATCTGTTCTTTCATCAAAAAAGAATCTGTTCTTTCATCGATTGTCGCTATAGGTTCTGCAGCTATCGGTTTCTTGATAGGTGCTTATCTACCTCCTGATATGTTACCTCCTCAGGTGAATAGTTTGACCACTTTCTTCCCGGGCACTTATTCAGCAGGTTTACTGAGAAATTATTTCATGTCAACACCATTAGAAAAACTGATGGAGCAACCTTATGTGGTAGAAAATCATGACGCATTAGAAAAGTTTATCGGAGATCTTCAAAACGGATTTGATCTGAATATTGATTTCTTTGGACATACTGTCACACCAGGTGTGATGGCATTAGTCATCTTAGCTTTTTCAGGTATATTCTTAGTCTTAAATTGTATCTTCACAAGTCGTAATCTTTTCAGATTTCCTAAAAAGCAGAAGAAGTTAAAAAAAACTAACTGATCAGAAAGGAGTTTATTTCAATGATCATCAAAAAAAGTGTTGTTTTACAAGTGCTAAATGCTGCTTTAGCTACTGGCGGTGATTTAGCTGAGATCTATTATCAAGATAGTATCGTTCACAAGTATGTTCTCAATTATAAGAAAGTCGATCTGGTCTCTTCATCTAAGCAATGCGGTGTCGGCATCCGTATTTTAAAAGGTAAAAAATACGTCTATGGTTATACTTCAGATTTATCTTCTAAAGCTTTGATCAGTTTAGCATCTTCTTTAGCTTTAGGTTTTGAAGGTGAAAGGATCAAAGAAGTCAAAAGTTTAAAAGAAAAAAAGCACGGTAATATCAATCCTATTAAGATTCCCCATTCAGCTTGGACCACTGAAGAGAAACTAGCTTATTTAAAGAAGGGCGAAGAAGCTGCATATAATCATTCCTCTAAGATTCAAAACTATACTGGCTCTTTATTCGAGGAAGATGAGCATGTTGAAATCTATAATTCTACTGGTCTTTTTGTTCAAGATGATCGAGTGAGAACAAGACTCGCTGTCTCGGTCACTGCTACTGATGGTAAACAGTTCCAAGAAGCTTATTTTGCTCCTGGACTTTCTAAAGGTTTAGAACTTTTAGAAGATACCGATATCGTAAAGATGACAATAGAAGCTTGTGATACAGCTATTGAACTTTTAACTGCTGAAGATTCACCTTCTGGAAACATGCCTGTTGTCTTAGGAAATGCTTTCGGTGGTGTTTTATTCCATGAAGCTTGCGGACATCCGTTAGAAGGAAGTGCGATTTATCGCGCATCTTCACCTTTCTATGGAAAGTTAAATCAAAGCGTCGCTTCCAAAGTGGTATCTGCTTATGATGATGGCACTATCCCTAATGGTTGGGGAAGCGAAAATATCGATGATGAAGGGAATGAACCTACTAGAAATGAGCTTATCAAAGATGGTGTTTTAACAAATTATATGGTGGATGAATTCACTTCTAGAAGCATCGAAAATTCTAAACCTACTGGTTCTTGTCGTCGTGAAAGCTATCGTTATGCACCGACTACTAGAATGACAAATACTTTTATAGCTGCTGGAGATAGCGATCCTCAAGATATCATCGCTTCTGTAAAAGACGGCATCTATTGCAAAGACTTTGCTGGTGGACAAGTAGATCAATCGACTGATCAATTCGTATTCACATCTACTACTGCTTATCGAATCAAAGACGGAAAGATCACCCATATGATCAAACCTGTTTCCTTAGTCGGATATGGATATGAGATCTTACCTAAAATCACCATGGTAGGAAATGATATTCAAAGGGCTCCCGGTGTCTGTGGTGCTAGTTCAGGTTCGTGCTATGTGGAAGTCGGACAACCCACTCTTCTCATATCAAGCATTTTAGTCGGTGGTGCAGGAGGTAAATAAAATGAAGCTTTCATTAAAAAAATATTTTGAAAAAGGAAATGAAAAAGGTTTTGAAGTTTATCAGATCTCTAATTCTAATACCAAAGAACTGAGCGTGATCGTCATCAATGATGATGTTGAAAATCAGACTATCGGTGATCAAAGCAATATCTTAGGTCGTGCGCTTTTAAATGGTAGGATAGGTCGTTTTTCAACTGATGCTATCGATAAAAACACTGCGCAATTATTAGCCGATAACATCGCCGAATCAGCTTTATATGGTAAAGAAGAGGTCAAAGAAAATTTCTTTGATGGTAAAGCTAAGTATAAGAAAGCTAAAACTGCTTTGAAAGAATTTAAACCTGCTGACTTACATGAACTGAGAAGTTTAGGATTAGAACTGAGCAAATATATTCGCAGCTTAGATAAAAGAATCATTCAAGCTGAAGTAGGTATTTCCATGCAATGCGGTGATAGTCATTTAGCTAACACTTTAGGCTTGAAATGCGATAAACAGGTGAAGGTCTTCATCGGTGGTGCCTCTATAATCGCTAGTGATACCGATGGCGAACATCGCTCTGGTAGCACCATGTTCATCTCTTTTAAAAGCTTAGATGATTTAAAAGAAAAAGCGCTAAAGAAGCTTCCTATAGCGGTATCTGATGCAGTTGATTTCTTTAAATCAGGCCCTGTTAAAGGTAAAACTTATAAAGCGGTTCTAGCTCCCAGTGTAGCTGCAGCTCTCTTATCATTCTTCACATCTCAATTACAAGCTAAGTTAGTTAAACAACATCTTTCTATTTTCGAAAATAAGATCGATCAACAGATCGCTAGTAAATCATTGACGATCAAACACACTCCTCATGTCACTAATGCCAGCGCTAGTTCTTTTGATACTGAAGGTGTTCCTACTCAAGACTTTACTGTCATTGATAAAGGTGT
Source organism: uncultured Bacillota bacterium (assembly GCA_949284445.1). Classification (GTDB taxonomy): domain Bacteria; phylum Bacillota_I; class Bacilli_A; order RFN20; family CAG-288; genus Enterosoma. Next base: position 241,491 of record CASDVP010000003.1, on the reverse strand, counting down.
TTTGAAGACTTATTTCTATTCGTTAGAAACCGCGAGATATTTCAATACTAAATCTAATGGTTGTGCTTGTGGTAATGGAAATTCAGCTCCATTAATTTTATCTGTCAAGCCTGGTAAGTATAGTAAAGAAGATTTATTTGCTAAAATTAAAAATGGTTTATATATCAACGATGTCAGCGGCTTGAATTCTGGAATTGATTCCACCAGTTTAAACTTCTCTTTGCCTTGCCAAGGTTATCTGATCAAAGATGGTAAGAAAGACAAAGCTGTATCGATGATCATCATGGCTGGAAACCTTTTAGATCTCTTTAATAATATCTCTTATGTCGGTTCTGATGTTTATGATGATTCTAGTATCATCACACCATCTATAGCAGTTAAGAAATTGGCGGTATCTGGAAAATGAAACTACCTGATTTAAAGAAAGCTGTTAAACAACTTGATAAAAAAGGATTTGATTCATATCCTTTGTGAAGCATATAAATGCTTACCTAAGGATAAGAAATCCTTGATTGATGTCTTGGTCTATGCACCTGATAAAGAAATCAGTGAGATAAAAACTGAGGAGGCTCTTGATTATGGCAAGATGTGCGACTCAATGGATAACTTTATATATGACGCATATTCAGCAGCTTTTATAAGATGTAAAAAACGAAGCTATGAAAAAAGAAATTGGCGAAGTATTGTCACTAATTTCTTAAAAGAGGCTTTAAATATTTCTAACGATGACAAATACTCGTTATATATGAGACAATTAGGTATCAGATTGATAGTTCTTTTGTATTATGCAATCACTCATTATGTTTTTTCATATAATTCAGATACTGAAGCAATAGACCAAGTATCTATTGATGTCAGTGAAACTTTTAAAACGCTGTGCAAGCAATATATTGCTGAGAGCGATGATAAAATAGACGCATATGAATACATTGAAAGTGCTGTTAAGAAGATTAAGGACAATTATTACGGCAAAAGTAGATATAATGACTTGTTAAAAGAAATATCGACGAATTATCTGAAGTGAAAAACTTGAACTGAAATAATCATACATCGCATCTTAATCCTTAGCTAAACAGTAGAGAAATCTAGTGAATAGCTAAGGATTTTTAAGTTCGTTTTGATTTATCACCCACTCAAAAGTGGGTGATAAAGAGGGTGATAAATTTTTAAGCGACTCACAAATAAAGCAGTTAGCAGAGATCAGAAATAACCCGAATATCCTAAAACCTCAATTATCAGCAGTTTGCAATTTGGGTAAAACTATGATTGATAATTGCATAAGGGAATTGAAAAAGCACGATTACATAAGAAGAGTGGGCTCAAACAAATCTGGATATTGGCAAGTGATTGAGAGAAGTGATGTTCTCGCTTGATAAAACATCTAAAAATCACTACATTTAAATACAAACTTATATTTATTGATTCACTTTTTTGCATTCTTAATAGAAGTCTTCGCCATCAGTACATAATAATATCTGACAACTGTCTATGGTTGAATGATAAATATGCTAGCTATTTCTATATCTAAGGTAAAAGTTTATATTATTGATTGCCATCTTAATTTATTTACTTAAAGATTTAAATTTGTTGAGTTTCAAGGAGTTTTAAGAACTCTTTCGGCTCATAGACTGGGACAGTGGAGTTGACAAAATCGCGAGTGTTGCGTGTTACTATGCAATCCATCTCATTCCGAAGCGCAGTTTCCACCATCACGGCATCCTCAAAATCGGAGATGGGTGATAATACTGCTTTGCGGCAATCGATGCCTGCAGTATCGAGTATGTTGAACAAGGAAAATAATTTATTTAGTAAGTCACGCGAAGCTTTATCATCATGTGTATATCTGTGTATGAGATAGTAAATATCTGTAACGACCTTTGAACTAATATATCCGAGAAACAAATTGTTTGCGGCGGCAAGAAAAATGCTTTGCGCATCCTTTGAGAACGGTTCTCGCGATTGCATAGCGTCGATTACGACGCAGGTGTCGATAAAAGCTCTCATATTTTGCTCAGCTTTTCTTCACGTCCTTGCTCTAAAGTGATATCGGAAGGAATTACACCGAATAGGGATTTAGCAATATCAACACGTTCCTGGAATGGATTCGTCAGTTTGGAAATGACCTTACCATTACGCGTGATATACACATCTTCGGTAGCAGAAAGCAGCAGATACTTGCTTAAATTTTTTTTCAGTTCCGTTGCTGTAATTGACATATTGCACCTCTCAATTATTTTGTACTATTATTGTATTAAAAATGTACGATATTATCAATATAATTGTACGTTTTTATATTCGGTAATGAATCCTAAACTTTTCACCTCTTATACTACCATTGATTAAGCTTGAAGCTCTTTTGTTGCTTTTTGATCATTTTTTCTATATCTGATTTTGTAACTTCTAACTTCTTTAATGCCTCTTGTTGCAATCTAGTTAATGCATATTTTAGAAGATATATTTTATTCACTTTTGTCATGGTTATTTTAAACAACAGGTGGCTGAATTCACTAATAATGAAATTTTAAAATCTGCATCTGTAGATTGGCTTACAGTGTTTAAAGTATTAGTTGAATTTAAAATAACAACAAAAAAGATTATTGTAATGGATGAGTTTCAATATATTGGAAAGTCTAATTCTGCTTTTCCATCCATCACGCAAAAGATTTGGGACACATTATTAAAAGATGCGAATATTATGTTGATTTTATGTGGGTCTCTCGTCTTTTTGATGAGATCGCAGACGCTTGATTATAGTTCACCTCTTTATGGTAGACGCACAGGACAAATCAAAAAAGGGTTTATCACTAACTATGCCGCTTTTATTTATGAGGATGATTGTTGTGAAAAAATGTGGGAATTATCTGCTCTGAACACATGGGGATTTCAATTTGATAAGGTTGGAAGATATTGGTGTTCTATAACTAGTGAAATCGATCTTGTTGCTATTGATACAACAGGAAAAATCTTGTGCTAGGTGAATGTAAATACACTGATTCTCCAAAAGGATTATCGGCATTGCATTCTTTGCAAGAAAAAGCAGAAGCGATGCTTCAGCTCACACAAACAAAAACTATGCAATACATACTTTTCAGCACAGCTGGTTTTACACCTGAACTGATTAATGAAGCTAAAACAAATAAAAATATCAAACTTATAGAGAAATTATAATATCAGACAAATATTGCTATTATTTTCCTAACATTCTTTTTAATGTATCGGGTGAATATTCAACAGTGACTGGTAACAACTCTTCAGATACTTCTAAATTTGTATCAGCAGCAATCTCGGCATTTTTATTGATTAATTTTTCTGATTTAGAAGTGATTCTAGTGATTTCAGATAGAATAAATTCATTGATAAAGTTATTTTCATCATCACTGACTATAGAAGAAGTGACCATGTTTCCAGGATAATAAGCCGAGAAATTTTCAAAAGATAGTGAATCATCATCTGAAATATCATAATAACCGACTAGCACCATATTACCAGTGATATCGAAGAAATTGTATTCGAAAGTTTTTTTACCTGTAGTCGGTGATGTCTGATAGTTTAATGTGGTGACACCTAAATCATTTTCAGAGTTATAAAAATATTCGATGATCGTTTCCGCATTTAATTTTCTAGAAGTGATATGTGTTTCTTGGCAATATACTCTTCCTGTTTCGATATCTACACCAGGAAAACTAGCAGTTTCAGAATGAATATTGATAAACCAAGTGGCTTGACCGAAAGTAGCATGATCAAAGACATCCCAGTCCACATTAGAATAGTCCATTTCAAAATTATTTATCAAAGCTTCTTCAGAATATTGGTTGATGATAGAAAGTTGAATTTGACTGTAAGAGAAGATATCTCCGATATAACTTGCTGCCCAGTTAGCAAAGTTAGGATAAGAAGATTAATATTTTTGAATGATGTTTCTTACTTCTTCAACTGTTGATACTGATTCAGCAGATTTCTTTAAATTATTATTTGTAGTGAAAGAGTTAGTTTTTGATGTATCAGAAAACATACCGCCTCTTTTTTCACTAGCATCATAAATATTGTTATAAGTTTCTTTAGCAACTTCAATTTGTGCAGTTAATTTATCTACTTCATCAGTGGTTATAGTAGTATCACTGCTAGTTTTATCTGCGTTACTAGAATCAGTGCTACTAAGTTTTTCAGCACTATTTTCTTTTGTAGAATCACTAGAAGAAGTTAAATTATCACAAGAAGTGAGATTCATCATGAAGCTAGCTAATAATGTAGAAGCAAGAACAATCATTAATTTTTTCATATTTTTTCCTCTGCCTTATTATAAAGCAATAATAAAAAAAGGGGAGGGTACAACAATTTTATAGATAAAACTTATATAATGGTAGTGCATTGTTAACGACTTTATCTTAAGATAATTATATGAAGAAAGAGAAAAAAGAATATCAGTTCACAAATACTGATGATGCTATTAGCTATATTAATAGATATCGAAAGATTCATTTGTTTTTGTGTATTGTATACATCGTTTTAGCATCGGTTTTTGGAGCTGGTGGTTTCGCTATGATCATTGTTGGAATGATCGCTTTTGATAATTATTTGAGATTTGTATTTTTAGGAGTAGGATCATTTTCTTTCTTAATTTTATGTACATTTTTCATTCTTGCTAGTATAAAAATGCCAGCGAAGTTCAGAGAAACTTTTTATCGTCTTTTCTCTTTACCTAGCAGTAAAAATAAATATCAAGATTTTCATTTCGTGGATAAGAAGAGAAGAGACTATCTCTTTTCGCACATGGCTATTCCTTTATCAAAGAGTCCTGATGAAGATAAATACTCTTTTTATGAAGGAAAATTAGAAGATACTAATTTTTATTCATTCTTATATATGAGAATTCAGAAAACACAAAATGTGTTTACTCATGCTCCCACTGTAGATGTGGCTGGCCGTTATTTAGAGTTTCAAGTCAACACTTCTTATAAGACTGATATTATCATCCAAAACAAACATAGTCTCGGCTATTTTAAAAAAATCAAATTGAAAGATACTTTCACAACTGAATCAGTCGCTTTTAACGATAATTATGTCATCAAGACTAACGATATTTATCAAGCACAATTAATTATCACACCTACTATCATCAATGGGATCAACTTTTTAAATGATCTTTACCAAGGATATTGCAGTGCATGTTTCAAAGGCAATAAAGTCATTGTTTATTTTGATAAATATCAAACAGGTTTAAAATTGACGTTATCTAAAAGAGTCGATTATCAGACATTAGAAGATTTCTCATATGAGATTCAGATTCCTTATCAAGTGTATAAAGCGTTGAATTTGAAATGAGTCTTTTATTGGCTTCAATTTTTGACAATTAATATATTTGGGCATAAATTATAGAGACAAAATTTTAGTTATGACAAATATAGTTTCGATTATAATCGATAAACTATCAAAAATAGCTTTGACCTTAGAGTATAATATAAATATAATTAGTACAGTTAAAGGCTTAGTGATTCTAAATGATAAAAAGAGAGAATTATTTATCACAAATTCGTCCATTTATTAATCAAACTGAATTGGTCAAAGTTATTGTTGGTATTAGAAGAAGTGGAAAATCAGTAATGTTAGAACTTATAAAGCAAGAACTTACTGAAATGGGCATCTCAAAAGATAATATGATTTCAATTAATTTTGAAGATATGGCTTATTCTAATCTAATTACGGCTAAAGCGTTAAATGATTATTTAGAAAAGAGAATCACATCAATAAAAGGGCGTACATATATATTCCTTGATGAAATTCAAGAAGTTGATGGCTGGGAGAAATGTGTAAATGCTTTACGTGTTAGTTCCGATGCAGATATATACATCACTGGTTCAAATTCAAAAATGTTAGCCGGGGAATATGCCACTTATTTATCTGGACGATATGTTCAGTTTATGATATATCCTTTTTCTTTTTCTGAATATTGTGATGCTAGAAGAGAAAACAATGATAATGCTAGTACTAATGAATATTTTAATGAATATATAAAGTATGGTGGTTTACCTTTTCTTTCTATAGTTCCACTTGATGAGACAGCAAAAATGCAATATCTAAAAGATATTTACGCTTCTGTTGTTATTAAAGATGTCATAAAAAGAAATAAGCTAAGAGATGTTGATCTTCTTGAACGTATTATTGCTTATGCTGCTGAAAATATTGGACATACTTTTTCAGCAAATAGCATCGCATCGTATTTAAAGAATGAACGAAGAACTATTGCTGTTGATACTATAATTAACTATCTAAATGCATGTGAGAAAGCATTTTTGTTTTATAAAATCAGCCGTATGAATTTAGTAGGTAAAGAAATTTTAAAAATTAATGAAAAGTACTACATTGCTGATCATGGATTAAGACAAGCACTTTATGGTAACAATCAAAGAGATATTGAGCTTGTTCTTGAAAATATTGTTTGCTTAGAATTACTTCGACATGGTTATAAAGTGTCAGTAGGACAAATTGGGACAAAAGAAATAGATTTTGTTTGTGAAAAAAGTGGCAAGCGTTTTTATGTTCAAGTGTGTTATCTTTTAGCTACTGATAAAACGATTGAGAGAGAATTCAACGTTTATGATAGCGTTAAAGATCATTATCCAAAATATGTATTATCAATGGATGAATTTGATATGAGCAGAAATGGTATCATTCATAAAAATATTCGTGACTTTTTATTACATTTTCCTGAGTGATTGTTTATCGGTAATGACTTTATTATTTAGAATAAGCTGTATTTTTCTTAGATGATCTGCATATATTAATTAAAAAATATATGCATAAAACATAATTAAATGATTGATTATCTGCATATAAAAGCATATCATTATATGCAGATAAGAACGGAGTATGTGTAATGAAAATATTTGATTATTCGTTTTTGAATTATGGATTATTACCAGCAAGGTTGATCAATCTAACTTCTGGTATTGCTTCTTTAAAAACGATGGCTGGAGTTAGGAAGACTGATTATGCACAGATTTTTACTGAACTAGAGTCGATAGCTAAGGTTCAATCAGTTAAAAGTTCCAATGCTATTGAAGGTATTGTGACTAGTGATGACCGCATTCGTGCGATTGTAAATCACAACAGCGCGCCTTTAAATCATAATGAATCTGAGATTGCTGGATATAGGGATGCTTTGAATCTGATTCATAATGATTATAAATATTTAGATTTTCGTGAAAGTGATATTTTAAGACTTCATAAGATGATGCTCTCTGTTGTCGGATATGAGTACGGTGGAAAATACAAAAAAGATGATAATGTAATTGTAGAAGTAGATAGTAGTGGTCAAAGACGAATTCGTTTTAAACCTATCTCAGCAGTTGAAACACCACAAGCGATGAAGCAGCTTGAACTAGCATATTTAGATGCAAGAAGTGATGCTAATATCAACCAGCTTCTTTTGATACCTTGCGTTATATTAGATTTTCTTTGTATTCATCCGTTCCAGGATGGTAATGGACGAATGTCAAGACTCCTTTCATTACTTCTGCTTTATAAAAATGGTTATGATGTTGGAAAATATGTTTCCTTTGAAGAACAGATTAACAATTATAAAAACAATTATTATGAAGCTTTACGACAATCTTCAGTAGGCTGGGAAGAAAATAAAAATAGTTATTTTCCATTCATAGAAAATTTCATTTCTATGCTTTATATGTGTTATAAGGAGCTTGATAAACGTTTTGCAGTTGTTAATGGAAAGAAAGTGTCTAAAAAAGTTCGTATAGAAGCTACTGTATTAAATAGTTTAACACCTATATCGAAAGCAGAGATTTGTAAAATCCTTCCTGATGTCAGCCCTACAACAGTGGAAATGGTTTTGGGGATGATGATAAAAGAAGGCAGTATTAAAAAGATTGGCTCAGGAAGAAGTACTAGGTATTTAAAAGCATAAACGGCAGATTATTTGAATGGTAATTCGACAAGGCTAATTTTTTGTATGTATGTGCCGGATTTATATTCAAATGTATTATCATTTAGTAACTGATACAACTATTAAGTCTTCTTTGCGTTCAAAAAGAATCAGTTTATGAAAACTCTAATAAGTCGCAGTACAATCTCGAAAAAGAAGCTAAATTGTGATAAAATTTAACATAACACATTTTGTATTTTGTATATAAAAAATAGAAAGGAGGCATGTTATGAAAATTGTTGAAGAAAATGATTCTTATGACATAGATTCCTCCATTTTGGATTTGCTTTTAAAGGATCAAACTACAAAGAAGAATATCATTTTTGGAACTAATAATTATAAAGCTAAAGGATATAAATCAACTGATCAGATAACTTCTTCTATTTTATTTAGAAGAAGCTACGTCAACGCCAACAAGAATCATATAAAAATCCCCCTAATATCACCGCAGCAAAACCTACAAAACCTCTTCAATGTACTCTAGTGAAAACAAACAGTATTTCCCTAAACATATGAAAAATCTGTAACCAACTAATCGACATTAAGAAAGAGGCAGCAGCCATTTATTCCCCTAAGAAAGGAGATAAGTACTATTGGGGAATGACAAATAAATAGTACTAGAATCTTTATGCAAGAAGCAGTAACAAGATTTGTAGATATGTGTTCTAAAAACACAAAAGAGTCAAGTGGACAAGCTAGTGTTCCACATGGTTTGACTTTAATTGATATGCCTACTGGTAGTGGTAAGACTTATAACACTATCGAAATGATTGTAAAATATCTTAAAGGAGAACTCTTTCAAGATGTCAAGAGAATATTTTATCTCACACCATTAAATAAAAATGTCAAAGATGCTTATGATAGCTTAAAAGACAGAATGAAGAAAGAAGGACAAGATGATCTGTTTGATTCTAATTGTCTTTGGTTAAGGGCGAATTATCAAGCTGTAATAGATAATTTTAAAGATGTTGAAATAGATATTCCAAACGAATATAAGAAAGATTCTTATTATAATTTAAAAAAGTTTATAACTGGATACACGGAAGTTAGTTCGAAATATTCTGATAATATAGCTGATACAAAATTAACATTTGAAAATGAAATTAGAGAAAAACTTGAGCCTGCGTTTCGTCGTGATTTGAAGTTGATTTTAAATAGGCATTATCGAACAAAGGAAGAAAAGCTAAAAAAAGTCAGAGATGATTGGAAATGGATTTTAAAACTATATCCATCAATTCTAACAGAAAAAAGACGAGTGTTGTTTATGAGTGTCGATAAGTTTTTTATGATTAATGATCCTATTATTTCAAGACCATATAATTTTATAAATTCTAATTTAATAAAAGGGGCTCTTGTTTTTATTGATGAATTTGATGCATCCAAAGAGTTTATTTTACGTAGTCAAATTAAGCAATGCGCACAAAAGAAACTTGATTTAATTAAATATATGTCTACTTTGTCTTCGGTCTTTGCTTCTAATAAGAAGTTGCCTAATGAATTGTTTCCAAAACCTAAAGATGGTAATCCTAAAAAAAGTTCAAAATATGCTTTTGATGAATTAAAAAAAGTTGTTTTAGAGTGCAGAACAGATAAAAAACTAGATTATCATTTCAAATTAGATAGTAGTGAAAAAGAAAAGAGATGTTTCATTTTTCAAGATGATGACCTTCATACAATAAGCAACACTAAAGATACCCCAAGGTTCAACTTGCATACTGATGAGAGCAGAAACTTAAATATAATAGAACTTGGCAAAGCAAGCACAAGCGGAAAAAAGTTTTATGATCTTATTTATTCTTTAACAGGTGCATTGCATTTTTCTTTGCGTGCTTTTTCTATGATGGCAAAGAATTATCTCAACTATTTCAATAATGAAAAACGCTCGCAAGGCGATGATATGATGATTCCTGAGGAAGCAATCTCAACTGTTTTGAGTCCATTTGAGTTAGATAATGAAATTCAAACTGCTATTTCTAAAATAATTACAAGTAGTTTTAATTTTCCTATAAAAAGAAAAAACAGATTAATTGGCGAAACTTTCTATACGGCTGGCTTTAAGTATTTTGATTTTGTTGATGACTTATCACATGACACAACTACTTCAATTAATATGTGTTTTTTAGATGATACTCCAGAGAGATTTATGTATTCTTTAGCTTCTGCAGCTATGGTTGTTGGTATTTCAGCAACAGCAACCATTCGTACTGTTACTGGAAATTATAATCTTGACTATTTAAAAAAACGATTAGGCAAGTACTTTATTCCCCTTTGTTCAGAAGATTTTGAAAGAATTTCTAATAAATTTAAAAATTTATATAAAGAAGGTCGCGATTATAAAGTAAATGTCAATGTTGTTAGTTCAAAATCTGAAGAAGATGAGGAACTTTCTAAAGAAGTCTTTAAAAGTGAAGATTACATTGATAATCTTTGCACAGTGCTTTCTGCATTTGGCACAAAAAAATATGAAAAGAAAAGATATATAAAACTGCTTATTAGTATTAAGCGTTTTATAGAGAATTTAAATTCTAAAGCTATGCTTGTGATTACTAATAATAATTTAAAGACTACAAATGGAACTCATCCGTTTAGTAAAGAAATAATGAATTCTTTAATTGCGCAAATAAGAACAGAATGCAAAATTTCAAATGAAATAGCTGTTCATATTTTGCATGGAAATATCTATGAGCAAGAAAAGAAAGGATATCAAGAAGATATTAGAAAAGGCAAAAAAGTTATTCTATTTACAAGTTATCCAGCATCAGGCACTGGTCAAAATTTACAATATTCAATAATGGAAGGGGCTGATGAAAAGGGAGAACTTCAGAAAGATATTGATTCAATCTATCTTGAGAAGCCAACAAATATTTTAGTTAATATTAATATTGATCGTTCAAATGACGATGCTTTTTTGACTGAAGAAGATCTTATTAAGTATATCTATCAAACAGAAAGCCTTAAATTTGAGGGTGAAGTTAGTGGAAAAGATTCGTTGAATATGATAAAGAAAGCTTTCAAAGCTTTTATGAAAGGAGAGCGCTATTCTACAAAACAAAATAAAGCAAATGAATACAATACAGATTCAGTCAATAATCATATTTTAAGAACGCTGGTTCAAGCAGTAGGGCGAATTTGTCGTACAAGAGATAAAAACAAATTAGATGTTAATATTTATCTAGATGAGGATATATATGATAAAGTTAGTTTTGAACCGATTAAAGATAAACCAATGAACAAAGAATTCAGGGCTATAGTAAATGGATCGTCTAATAAGTCATGGTCAGAAAAAAATAGTCCTGAAACTAAAGTATTAAACAAAGCAGAGAATAATTCTTACGTTTTAGCTGACAGGCTAAAAGCTTTAATAAAGAAGAATGAAGTTTTTTGGCCACAAGATGATATGAATGATTGGAAAGCAGTGCGCGATTGGTTATTAAAACATCCTACAGTATCGGAGAAAGAATTAGAGAATAATAAAGATTATGAGAGCTTTTATTTAACTTTACCTGTTGGTTATAAACCGCAATCATCAATATATTTTACAAAGGAAGAGGACTCAAATAAATTTCATATAAGTTTACAGACAGATGCCTCTGCTAAGAAAGGAGTTTCTGATGAAGATTGTAAGCTGAGTAGGTTGATGAAAATACCTGAAGTGGGAAAGTACTTTAAAGATAAAGGATATGCTATGAGTTTTGAAAAGAATACAATGCTTCTTTTACCATCTGCATATATAAACTTATATAAAGGTGCATTAGGCGAAGCTGTCGGATATGCTATACTCAACAAATTTGGTATTGAACTTAAAGAAATAGAGGAACCAAGTAAATTTGAAAAATTTGATTTTGAAGTAGTTGGAGCTGATGGTGTTTATATTGACTTTAAACATTGGTCCACAGATTCTAGTGAAGATGGTGAAGCGTCTATAAGACAAGTGGAAGCAAAACTAAAAGAGATTGGTGGCAAAAAAGCTTTTATTATTAATATTGTGGCTCAAAAGGATGATTATAGTACACATGATAATGGAGTGGTGTGCCGTGTTCCTAACATTGTTATGCACAAAGGTAATTTCCTATATATAGATAACACAAAGATGATTGATCTTGTGCGACGAATTAGTGAAGTGAGAAATTGATATGGTCTTGGTAAATAAATTGATTTGTACATTTAATCATAAAGCAATTGATGAAAAATATGACATCTATCAAATCAGTACTTCTGAGAATTATGTTGCAGATGGTTCATATGCACTTGATAAGCCAATCCAAGATTTAAAAGCAGTGTCGTTAGTGTTTGATCGTGGAAAAAGTGCATTTGTCTTATTTGATAAAAACACGATTAGTCAATCAGAATTTATTAACGCACTGGCAGATGGGAAACTTTCACTTAAAAAATTAACTTCTTCAGAAATCCAAAATTATGTACTTGTAAGACTATTCATTTACGCCTTGTCTAATTATTCTTCTGATGAAAACAAATTTAATAATATTGGAGGAAAATTATTTTTGACTCATCCATGTTGGGTCAGCAAAAGTGGAAAAAATATCAAAGCACTTGAAATTAATATTGATAGAGAGATGATGATTAGTGCGAAGGCGACTAATTTTAGTTTGCTTTCTTCATTTAAAAAAACTGCAAAGCATTTATTTAAGTTTCCAAAATATATTCTTTTATCTAATGGTAAGTTTAGAAGGTTACTTGATGGTGAGCAAAAACGAAATATTTATATAAATAAAGGCATTCCAGGAAAGAAGGCTGAAATCTCATTTCTAGATTTGAAATCAGATATGTTGAGGATGAATAGAGCCTATTTTATTAATGGAGTTATAAAACAACTAAATTCTAAATTTAGCTCATTATTATCTGCTAAATTTGCTACATTTGATATTAAGAAAAAAGTAATTGAAAGAAAAGACACTGATTTTGTTGAAAAATCTATATCATGCATAAATAAACATCATGTATATATGACAAGTCTTATTTCATCCGGTGCATATGAAGAAGAATTTAATTTATTAAAATCTACACTAAGTGTAGTGCTAAACAAAGAAATAAATAATCATCCATTTAATAATGATGATATGGAAATTGTATTTTTGCATAATGAAGATTATTATCAAGATAAAGATGATCCTTATAAGAAGCTGTCTAGAAATCACGTTGTTCAATGTGTCACATTAGAAGACTCAGTTGATAAAATCATAACTGATAAAAAAGCAGTGATTAATACAATTTTCAAGGAGATGACTATTAAAAATGATATTTTAAATACACATAGAATTTCATTGGATGATTGGTCGGCTTTCGGATTTAAAAACAACTGGTATTTTGGTATAGAAAACAATGGAAAGAAATATTTTATGACAATTCATCCAGATGGTTCATTTGATTTTGAAAACCAAAGTGGATTTCTAGAAAAATATAGTTGCGACATTTTTCATAATCTCAGCAGATTTCTAGATGAACTCGATTTAAAAGGAAAAACTATTGTAATGGATGATAAAGGAAATATTAACGTTATTTCTAGAACAAACTTGTTCTGTCTTCCTAATCCTGCAATTTTTAAGCTTGATAAAGTTAGTAGAAGCAAAACTTCACGTGAACAGTTATTAAGCGGAGTAGTTGATATTAATTTAATAAGTGATCGTGATACACAATTTTATAATGCTGGAATTATTGGACATGGAATGAATACTGCTATACCTAAAGCGAATATGCTTTACAGAATAACTATCGTTAAAGGAATCAACATAATAGAGCCCATTTTAGAGACTATGGCAGTAATGTTTGTAAAATATAATAATTTCACAGTACTGCCTTATCCAATAAAATATCTTAGAGAATATATTAAAATTGTAGAGAGTGAAAAAGTATGAATACTTGTGATCCAATTAGAAAATATAAAACGGAACGAAATCTTCAATTGAAAAAATTGTTTCAGGATCAAATTCATGGCAATTTTTTAATAAAAATCTTTTACAAATTATTGGATAAAGTCCCAGGCTTTTCCGACATGGTCTGGCAAACTTTTACTGTGGTACCTGATAATTCTTTTTTACAATCAACAAATATGGAAGTTCCTGATTTTGAAATATGTAAATATATCGTAGGCGCCCATAAGTCAAACACTTTGTTTAAAAAAATAAAGAGATTAATAATTTAGAAGAAAATTCTGACTATATCAATCAATTAATGAATGATATTGTTTGTAACATAAAGTTAAGAGAATATTCTGGTGCTTTTTATAGATCTAAACAAATTATTAGTGGCGATAGATTTGGATTTTTTAATCTTATTGTAGACTTTTTTACAATTACTATATACGCTCTCTTAAATATTAAGAATAATGTTCTTGATTTAAGTGATAATCTTTATTCATCATTATTTAATAGATCTTTAGCAGTGTTGTCTTTGATTGATGATAATCTTATTGATGATGCGTATCCTAGTTGTCGTGGAATGATAGAAATCTATTTTAAACTTTTGGTGTTAAAGTGTTGCCCTAATATAAAATCTACATTTGAAAAATTTATCAATTATGGGATCAATAATAATATTTGCTTGCAAGGATGGGGAAAGGAATTTAAAAAAGAATTTTCAAATAGAAAATTTAAGTGCCGTAAATCAATGAGAGATTATATTCAATATGGTTGGGTTGATATGATAACTGATTACGATTTTAGTGGAAAGACTTATCCATATGTTTTATCGTCAGTTGGAAATTATTTGCAGATTAAATTTCCTCATATATCTAACGATATTAAGCGATTGGTGGATATGTATAAATTTTGCAATAATTATTCACATGGAAATTTAGCTAGGTGTTGTTACCAAATTAATGATTATTTCAATAGCACTTTTATATTAGCGAACATATTGCCATATGCTTTTGAGCTATTTTGTTCATCTCATTGTCTAAATCCTATTATTAATGACATAGATATTTTGGATAAAATAAAGCACGATATTCGAATTTTTTATGAAGCTTATGCAAAAAGAACGACAGAGAATTTTGAAATGTATTATCGAAGATTTAAAAATGATGTTAATCAGTAAATAACAAAGTTTTGTTTCTTCATATATTTCTAACTAAAGAAATGAAGCCTGAGTGCCAAAAAGAATGGAATATTGATGAAAAAAGCCAAAAATAAAGTTTAAATCCAATTTTAAAAACTTATTTTTACGCAAAATGCATTATTGGAGAATTATTATATTTATATGAAATAATCTTGTTTTAAAGTTTCAATGATATATACAATTGCATAGCTTGCATTATTCATAAAAAAGTAGGGGGGGGAATTATAATTATGCTTGATAATTTTTTTGACAAATTAGATGCATGGATGAATACTGGTGAGTATAGTGAATATGTTAAAAAACAAGAAGAAAAATATAAAGAATTAGAAAGTTTTTTAGAGAAATTTTCTTTGGATTATATAGATACTATGCCAATTGAAAATTATGTTATTGGCAAGGATAACAAAAACTCTTTTTGTTATATGATAGAAAATGTATTTTATTATTTTGGTGATATTAGAGGAAAAACACCAGCGTATACCAAATATGTAATATATTGGAATAAAAGAGATAAGAAATATAAATTTGGCGATAAAAGAACAAAACGCCGAAGGTTTTTTGGCTCTTCAAAGGATGAAATATATAGTCGTGTAAAAGAAGAGATAAAAAACATTATCATCGCTTCTAAAAATGATGATTATAAAGCTATTGCTGAAAATCATTTAAATCCACAATTCAAGAACAAAATTGCATATCTTTATAACAATAATAAGCAAATCCCTATTTATAGTGATAATGATTTAAATATTATTTTAACTATTCTTGAAATACCTTTTAATCCTAAAGAAGATAGAGCCTATAAAAGAGAGAAATTATTTAAGTTTTATGAGAATCATGTGAAGGCAAAATTACAAACAACAAATTTATTCGTGCAATTTATATATAGTTGGTATGGTTATCGTATTTATTTAAGAAATAACGAAAAAATTAATCTCAGTGCAGATGGCTATAGTGTAGTTGACGTTGATATTGATCTGCCTGTCACAGAAGAAAAAGTAGAAACAGGGTCAAAAAGAAGAAAAATAGTTTTTAATCCTGGCACTGAGGAAAGTAAGAAAATTACTGGGCGCAAAGGAGAAGAAATTGTAATTGATTATTTAAAGCACCATAAAAAAGCGCTTGATATTAAAGAAATAAAATGCTGGTGTTATGGTGAAAATAAGGATGATGGAAAAGGGTATGATATTAGTTATACCAAAAATGATGGTAGTGAAGTTTTAATTGAAGTAAAGGCAACAAGAGCTGATTTAAATAATAAAGTTTGTTTTGAAATGTCTGCAAATGAATATAATGTAATGAAAGCAAACCTAGATAATTATTACATTTACTTTATAAACAACATAAACGGTGGAAAAATAATTAAAAGAATTTTAGGCAAAGATATTAGAGGCGAGCAACCAACTAAGTATAAAATTGATTTTAATTCTAAAATAAAATCTGTTGTGTTAGATACAAAGTAATATTTTTGTTGGTTTTAGTTATTGTCTAATACGATTCAAGAAATAAATTTGATATCTTCAATTAAGGATTCACTAACATCAATCCAAGAGAATTCAGTTTTGAGCAATGATGTAAAATGCCTTTTATTAGATTGAGTATGATAATACAATCTTATTTTATTGTGTTTAAATATAGGTAACCAAATTCGAAAATAAGGTATATCAGCGTCATTTAAACTTAAACCAAAAATATGTATTTCAGAGCACGACATAAAGATAGGTGATAGGTTATTTAAACAGTCAATGTTTTTTTGAATGTTTTTTTCAAAAACATGCTCATATTCATTGGAATTCAATCTTGCTGTTGCCCCAAAATCGAAATGAATTCGAGATTCAAAACCACCATCAAAACCAATTTTAATTCGCATTAGTTCACCATGTATATGACAAATTGCGTCTTCACTAATCTTGTAGATGTCTTCTAATGTAGTTGTATAATTAAAATTAATAAAAAAATCATCTTTATTAAAAATATATTTTGGCCTTAAAGTATTATAGACAGAGTAATATTCGAAAATTAGCCAATTTACGAAGTCTTTTTCAATCTCATATTTTATTGCTTTTAACAAATTTTCATCCAAATTAAACGCTTTACAAGTGGCAATGATTTGTGGACTGATATTTTTCATTTTTGTTTCTAAATCTTGGCAATCTTCTCTTGAACGTATTTTAAATATGCTATCTAAATAAGTTAGTGTATCATTTCTTTTCTTTTGTTTTAAGTAGTCATAAAAATAACTGTAATTTGTTCTGAGGTCATGAGCTATATCGAAACCATTTCCTAATATAAATAGCCTACTCATTTTTGGAAACCTCTTTTTTTAAATTTGCCAATAATTTAGAAATTACTTCCACAAATAAATGTTTATTGTCATATGCTTTGTTATCTAATTTAGTAATTTCTTTTTTGCTTAAGTTGCTGAAAGTGGCAAGTCCATCTTCCATTATAGAACCGATATATACGTTTTTAGAATTAATATAAGAAATGATATTTGGCGAATAGCTAGTAATAATCATCTGAACTGATGTATTTAAAGATTTAATAACATCAATGAATTCCTTTAATAAACTAGGGTGAATAGTATTCTCTATTTCTTCAATAGCAAATATATTGTATTTATAAGTGTTAGCTTGGATGAGGTGCAATAAGAAGCTGAATATTCGTTTAAATCCTTCAGATAATTGACTCAATTTAAAAGGGTGTTTTGAATATTTGAGTTGAACTCTAGAAATAATTGTACCATTGTCGCACTCTTCATCAGAGATTTCTAGTTTGTCATCTTCATTAATGATAACTTTTTGTGTAGCTATATTTTCAATTTCTGGAAATAATTTACATAAAACAAATTTGAATAATTCAAAATCATTTTGATTATTTCTTTTTAGCTTATAAATAGCTTCTTCTAACGGCATGACATCAATAGTATTCTTGGGACTTATGAATGTTATTTGTGAGTCATTAACCACACCATTATCAATAGAAACTTTAAAATTTAATAGATCTTTAAGCACGTCACTATAATAGACCGAATTTGATATATTTAATTTCGATATTAATAGTTCAGAATCATTTAACTTAATGATATTATTACAACGTCCAAGTTTTGTTGATGCATATTTCCCAGTATTGTCTTTTCTAGATAATACTAAAGTGTATTTTTTAGATTTGTGTCCTCTCAGTTTCAATTCTTCGACAATAGAAGGCTTATCTTTATTTATAATCCATTTGAAAGAACAATTATAAACAGCCTCATACTTATCGGTTTCAAAAGATAATTCTGCGTCAAATGGCTTACAATAATTTGATTTGAAAAGAGGAATATTATTTTTATTGCTCATCAAATAAAAGCGATAAGAACTAGTTGAAGATAATAAATTAGAAAAGAATATCATTGCATGTAATAAATTAGATTTTCCATAGTTATTCGGTGCAACTATCGCAATGATAGGCCCATCAAAATTAATAGTCGTATTCTTAATATTTTTATAATTTGATATTTTAATTGATTTTAGCCTCATAATATCTCCTAAAAGTAAATTTTTCAATCATATTATATAGCTATATTATCAAATTCAAAGTATAAAACATACAAACGTCATAAAAAATTACATTTTGATTATAAAAACATAACTAGTAAAAACATTATTTATTTTTAACTGGTGTGACACAAAAACAAATAACGTCTATTTCTTGTGTGCTATAATTATTTACAAAGAGGCCAATTAAATGAAAGCATTTTACTTTTTCCTTCCATTTCTTCTTTTATCATTGATAGATTTGTCTAGTTGTTGCAGTATCAGCAATATAAATCAAACTGGGAATGATATTGAAATTTGTGATTATAATTATTTTAACTTTTACTCTTCATTTCCAAACGATGCTTTTAAGTTGGATGATTGTTTAGCGGTATACTCTAATACAGTAAATTTTTACTCTAATAACCCATATGTAGCTAATGTTAGCAATTCAACTTTATATACTTATGCTCCAGGTCATGCTGAAATAGAATTAAGAAATAAAATTGATTTTAAGTGTCTTGGTAAAATTATTGTAAATGTTTATGGTGGATTTGAACTGACTTTGGACGAAGAAAATAATGGATATATAATTACTGGTTATGATCAAAATGTTAATTTTAACCAACATGAATTTGTATTTCCGGAGACATATTTAGGAATACCACTTATTGGGATAAATAATGGAATCTTTAATATGTCTTATGGTCCTGAAGCTACTGTATTAGTTTTGCCTGGGAGCATAAAAACTATTATGGATAATACTTTTAATGGCAGCAGATATTTAAACACATTAATATTAAAAAATGGTATTGAAAGAATAGAATCTTATGCATTTGGGCATAGTTCTTCCTTAACTAATGTTATTATTCCAGAAAGCGTGCATTATATGGGAGCAAACGTTTTTTACGATTCATCAAGTGAGTTAAAGATTTTTTGTGAAGCCACCCAAAAGCCTTCAACTTGGGATGATACTTTCAGTGGTAATGGGAAGGTTTATTGGTATTCAGAAAATGAGCCATCGAGTAATGGCTTTTGGAGATACGTTGATGGTAAACCAGTGATTTGGTAATTGTTTACAAACTATGAAAATAAAATAACTAGATGCACTGCATTTCCGTAATATAAAATCTTGGTTAAATTTGCACAAATTTTGATATATTTTGACATGCTAAATAAATATTGAAGTGAACGCCTTGGCTCTTTATTTAGCGATACCTGCTGCGACATTTGCTTTAATATGATGCGTCGCTATTTATATTAATGATGAATCATCTTATGATGATTTTGTTTGTTTCTCCTGAAAAGTTTAAAAAGCTTGAAGCAAGTGTAAAAACGTATGTTCGGTAAGACGATTCCACGACAAGGAATTGAGAAAGGATATGAAAAGATATGGAAAAAATAAGAGTAAGTGACAAGTCAATTGAATTTATTAAGCGTATATTGCTAAATGAAGCAATGAAAGCAATACTTCCTGTGACAAGTGACAATATATATGATTTGATCGATTTATTGGAAAGTGGGATTGAAGTTCCTTTGACACAGAAGGAAGAAGCTGGAGAAGAGATTGATCATGACATTCAGGAGAGTGCAGTCGAAGCGATCGATGAACTCAACAAGGATCCTGATCATATCGACTACGAATACCTAAATAGAAAACTGATGAATAAATAATTTTTTGATTTATCACATTTGATGAAATATCAATATCTATTTCACTAATTTCTGGCATTTTAATTCAATAGTTTCGTGTAAAAGAATAGTCAACTTTAATTAAAAACGGTGTTTATGCTTTACCTTTATAAATAGTTTCTGTGCCTCATATAAAGACTAAATTAATATTTGTTTATAAGATTGTTTTAAAAGTGATTTTTGTATCGAAAGTATTGAGTGATTTTAATCTTTTAAGCATCCGATTGGTATTATTTTTATGTCGTCTTTGGTATAGGCGAATTCACCAGCATATATTATCATCATTAAATCAGGGACTCTAATTTGTACTTCATTTTTCCTATTTGCTTCAATTATTAGCTCTTTTACTTTTTTTAAATTTTTAATTCCATCATCAATTCCTTTGCCACCTAATTTTATTTCTATCAGTGCATATCTTCCATCTCTAAGATGAAGAACACCATCAACTTCTAAGTCAAACGCGTCATGATAATGAGACATCTCTCCGTTAATCGCACTACTATACACTTTTAAATCTCTAAAGACTAAAGATTCAAAAATATGGCCTAAAAGATCATAATCTGTATCGAAATAGTCCGGATTTAATCCGAGTGCTGCACAAGCTATAGAAGGATCTATGAACATTCTTTTTTTACTCATTCGCAATGACTTTCTGCTTCTGATTTGAGGAAACCAAGCTGAAATGTCTTCAATAATATATAGTTCTTTAAGTTTGTCTATATAGCTGTCTATTGTATCAGCAGAGTAATTCATAGTTGATTGAACGTCTTGGTAAATGGTTTTTTTCTTCACAAGAGTCCCGATATTTCTAGCATAAGATTGAAGTATTTTTATCGCTAAAGATTTATCTTTTTTCACACCATCAATTTTAGAAATATCAGTTGATACAATTTGATTAAAATAAGACAAAGCGATTGTTAATTGTGAATCTTTATCATAAACATCTAGGCTTAAAGGCCATCCGCCTCTACATATTGCAAATTTCAAATCGTCAATTGTTAGATTACTTCTTAATCCATCAATATTTAGGGCAGGATTATTAAATAATTCTTTTAATGAAATTAAGCCGTTGCTTTCTTTAGTTTCATATAGTGACATAGGTAGCATTTCAATTGTTGCTATTCTTCCAGTGCCTGTATGTGAAGTTTCTACATTTTTTGAACTAGATCCAGTTAAATAAAAACTACCGAAATGCCTATTGATATCACATTCGTATCTTAGCATATCCCATATAGTTGGGGCATCTTGCCACTCGTCGAATAGAATAGGCATTTCATATTTTAAAAAAGATTTTGGATTAATATTTGCTATTTCTAGTAGATTTTTTCTTTTTTCTGGATCTTCAAAAGCAATTTCTGTTTTTGAACGTTCTCTTGCAGTCCTTGATTTGCCGCACCCTTTAGGTCCTTTAAGCTGAATAGCTCCAAAAGCTTTTGCGTATATATCAATTGTTTTATCAATGACTCTTTTAATATATTTCATTTTGTTTCAACCTTTTTAACTAATCTTATTATAGATTTTTATTCGGCAAAATCCAACCTTTTTATTCGGCAAAATCCAACCCTTTTATTTGGCAAAATCCAACCTTGAATTTGCGCGGACAAAATATCACTTAAGTTAGAAGCTTTAATGATAGAAAGATAAGGTGAAAACTAATTATCAACTTTAAATTTGATCATTTATAAAATTTACAATCCATCGTATTGTAATCGCTTACAGTATCGGATACAATGACTTGATTAGAAAGATTCAAATTGAGCTCGATTGATGAACAATATTTTAACATTGATTAAACCTGTATCTGGCAACTGTAATATGAAATGTAAATATTGCTTTTATGCTGACGTCGAAAATTGTCGGAATGTGAAAAATTATGGAATCATGAGTGAAATCACTCAAGAAAACATCATTAAAAAAGCCTTTATGGAAGCTAGAGATTATTGCTCGTTCAGTTTCCAAGGAGGAGAGCCCACCTTAGTAGGACTCGATTTTTATAAAAGACAGATCGAACTAGAAAAGAGATATAACACTAAAAATATCAGTGTTTCTAATTCGATTCAGACTAATGGCTTTGCTATTGATGAAGAATGGGCAAAGTTTTTAGCTGCTAATAATTTTTTAGTTGGCCTATCTTTAGATGGTCCGCAAAACATTAATGATGGTTTGCGCAAAGATCTTAAAGGTCAAGGTACTTTTGATAAAGTTATGAACACTGTGAAATTATTCGATAAATACAATGTTCAATATAACATTTTAGGTGTGGTCACTAAGCAGGTGGCTCTACATGCTAAAGAAGTCTATAACTTCTATAAAACAAATAACTTTAGATATCTGCAGTTCAATGAATGCCTCGATCCTTTCAGTAATATTAAAGAATATTATTCTTTAGAAGCTAAGGATTATGCTAAGTTTCTCAAAGATATCTTTGATGAATACTACCATGACTTTAAATCTAATAACTATGTGAGCATTCGCAACTTAGATAATTACGTAAGAATCGTATATGGTGAAGAACCTGAAAGTTGTGGGATGTGCGGTTATTGCACACCATATTTCTTAGTGGAAGCTAATGGTGATGTTTTCCCATGTGATTTTTATGTTTTAGATCGTTATTATATGGGTAATATTAACGATCAGACATGGAAAGAATTATATGAGTCCAAGAATCTCAAGCATTTCGTTGAAGAATCTAAATATGTCATGAAAAAATGTCGTCACTGCAAGTGGTATAAGATCTGTCGCGGAGGTTGTAAAAGATACCGTGAGCCATTCATCAATGGAAAACCAGGTCTTAATAGATTCTGTTTAGCATTCCAAGAGTTTTTTGAATATTCATTTGATCGCATGAAGGATATGGTCAATGACTTAGCAAGTGGTCAAAGATAGTTCACGCTAATTATTAAAGTTAAATTTATATATGGAGGTTCATTATGAAGAAAATTATGACGCTGATGAAAATGCTTCTTCTCTGCTCTGTTGGAACACTGGTAGGATGTACTGACGTCAATAGCAGTACTAGTATTCTAGGCGGTTCTAATTCTACTAGCCATCCAGGTTCTCAGATCAATCCTGATCCCGAACCTGATCCAGATCCAGATCCAGACCCAGATCCAGATCCAACGAATAAAGCCCCAAACATCGTTACCATTTTAGTCGATGATATGGGCTTTTCTGATCTAGGATGTTATGGTAGTGAAATTCACACTCCTAATATCGATAGCCTTGCTAAGCATGGTGTGAGATTCAATCAGTTCTACAACACTGCTAGATGCTGCCCTTCACGCGCTTCATTATTGACTGGCCTTTCTCCTCATCAGGCAGGTGTTGGTCACATGGTAGATGATAATAATAGAGTCGACGCTTATTCAGGAACATTGAACAAGAAATGTGTCACTATTCCTGAAGTTCTTAAAAGTGCTGGTTATAGCACTTATATGAGTGGTAAATGGCATGTTTCTAAGAATACTAGCACCAGTGGTGATAAGAGTGCTTGGCCGATGCAAAGAGGATTTGATAAGTTCTATGGTATCTTAAAAGGATCTACTTCTTATTGGAATCCTGAAACTTTGATGAACGGAAATGATCCGATCTCATCGAGTGAATATCTGACTAAATATCCTTCTGAGAATGTGCCAGATACTTATTATCTTACTGATGCTATATCTGATGCGTCAGTCACATATATCGAAGAACATCAAAAACAAGATAATCCTTATTTCTTATATGTTGCATATACTGCTCCTCACTGGCCTATGGAAGCTCCCCAAGAGAATATTGATCACTATGATGGAGTCTATGATGCTGGTTGGGATGAGATCAGACAAGCCAGATATGAAAAGCAACTCGAATTAGGTATCATTGATGAATCGACCAAGCTGACTAGTAGACCTAGTAACGTAAAATCTTGGGATAGTTATACTGGTGATAAAGAATTACAAGCTTTAACTATGTCTAAATATGCTGCCTGTATCGAACGTATGGATCAAGGCGTCGGTAAGATTTTAGATGCTATTGATAAATCAGGTGAGGCTGATAACACCATCGTTATGTTCTTATCTGATAATGGTGGTTGTGCTGAATTAGGCACTTATGCGACCGATGTTAATCCGAATAATTACAGATATCCAGCTATCGGTGAAGCTTGGGCTAATGTTGCTAATACACCATTTGTCAAATATAAGCACTATATGTCTGAAGGTGGCATTGCTGCCCCATTCATCGTCAGATGGCCTAGTAAGATCACTGGTGAACGTCGTGGAAGCATTGAAAAAACTCCAGGAAGTATTGTCGATATCATGGCTACTTGTGTAGATGTTTCAGACGCTACTTATCCTGATGTTGCTCATGGTAATGTCATTCCTCATATGGAAGGAAAGAGCTTGGCCAATGTTTTGACTGGCGGTACACTTGATGATAGATATATCTGTGCTGAACATGAGGGTAACGCCATGGTCAGAAATAACAAATGGAAGTTGATCAGACAAGGTGAAGGTCAATTTGATGTCTATAATACAGCTTGGAAACTGTATGATATGGAAAATGATAGATCTGAAACCAACAATTTAGCCTCTCAATATCCTGATATAGTTGATGAGTTAGCTAGTGCATGGAATCAATGGGCTATCAGATGTGATGTCTTCCCGATGTATTCAGGAGATGGTACAGGAAAGAATAATGGCTTCCCAACATCATTAGATGGTCAAATGTATTATTCTTTAACAAACAAAGCTAATTCTAATGTATTACAATATAACCATTCTGCTAGTGAAGATGAAAATGTAGGTACTGTTGGAAAAGACACCATCGGTTTAGGTCAACAATGGGCTCTTGTCGATGCCGGAGATGGATACTTACAAATCAGAAATAGAATCAACAAGTTGTGTTTACAAGATACTAGCACTTCAGATGCAGGTGGAAATATCGTGACAGCTTCCGAAGCGACTGATGCTGATGAATTCAAATGGAAGAAGATCGATACTAGTGGTAATTACTTTAAACTCGAAAATAAGAAAACCGGTAAAGTGCTCGCTTATTATGAAAGTAGCAGTGGTGCTACTGTTAGAACTGTTGCTAACAGTTCAGGCGATGCTGTTTATTGGACACAAGCCAAGTATAACAATCAAAATTTAAATGAATTAGTCTACTATATTGAAAAGACGAAAACTATCCGCGAAGAAATGTATTCAGATGCTAGCGTTACTAAATTAAAAGAAGCTAGTGAAGCTGCTTATCAACTCGTTTTAAGCGGCGCTAAACAAGCTGATATCACCTCTGCTTTAACCAATGTGAAGAACTGCTTCAATTCTTTAGCTATCGAAGATGGTAAAGCGACCAAATCTTATGTGATACCTAACGGACGTGATTTCTTTAATGCTAGTGACTGGAAGTCTGCGGATTCTTCTGGTACCTCTCGCACTAGAGATCAAATCATTGATAAAGATGGAAATCTCACCTTCAGTGAAAATACTGCTAGCCGGTTAGAACTTTTCCATGTCATTCAAGATTCTAATGGCTCTGGCTCTTGGAGACATCCTGGTACACCTGCTAATAATCTCGCTAATGCAACTGCGATTTATGGTAAAACCTATTCTTATGAGATGAAAGTTAATCCTAGCGGACAGTTTGATTTCTTAGTATTGGGTGGAACTAACTGTTATTCTATGAATGATCATACTGGTCCTGGTATCTTCTTCAGATTCACTGAGGACAAGAAAGTGACTCTTTATGCGAGTAAATCTTCTGCTGCAGCTGATAGATTTACTTCTTGGGGAGAATTCAGTGGAACTGCTGATATCAACTTCAAAGAAGAAAACACGATCACTTTCAACCTAACGAGAGTCGACGCTGATACTTTGGTTGTCGGATTGACAGTCAATGGTACAAAAGTGTCTATCACTGGTACTGATTCAGATGGCATGTTCTCTTCTGATAACGGCTCATTTAAAGCTGTTGGCTATACAACTTCTTCTAATTCCTTAGGTCAACGCTGTGGTTTCTATCCTGGCACTGGCAAAACCGTTCTTGTCACTGATTTAAAGATCACTGGCGTTAACTAGTCAAAAGGGATCAAAAATACGAAAGGATAAAATATATGAAAAAAATCAAAAAATTATCAATGGCTGGATTGTTACTTATCCCTATGCTTTCACTAGCTTCTTGTAGCCTTAGAGGTATAACTTCTGGTCCGTCAAATTCTACTAATCCTCCACATACTGGTAATACTGGTAACACAGGCAATACTGGTACAGGCACTACTCAACCTGTTCCTAAAGAAACCATAGTGACCATTCATGAGAGCTCAGATGTCACCTTTGCTGACGGCAGTAAAACAAAAACTTTAGAATCGGGCACTAAATTAAAAATTGAAGATTTTGCTACTAACACATTGGGTGGACACACTATTGGAGGTATCGCAGTATATGGTACTGGGAATGAAGTTGTATCATTTGAAGATATCTCAACCTATACTCCTGAAGGTGAAGTCACAGTCGTCCCTTATTGGACACCTGAAAATGGTGATATGTACCTTTATGGTTCAGATGGATTTGATCTGTATCACGATGAAGAAGGTATCAGATGGCTATCAGCTCCTAAGACCGCTAATACCTTAGTAGATGGCTATCCTGGTGCATTAATAACCAGTGATAATTCACTCAAAGCTGGTTCTTCATTCCGCGCTAAAGTCGCTTATGATGTGAAAAGCACTGAAGGTTATGATCTTTTCTACAGATATCAAAACTATGGTGAAGCTGCGATATCATTCACTGTCTATCAGATGATCGAAGGTAATGACTACAGTGATGAGACTACTTATTATAGTAGCTCTGAAAGCATCACTTTAGAGCCTGGTGAAGCAAGCGATGTCATCACACTTTCAATCGATCAAGCTCAAGCAGCTAATGACTTCTTCACTGTTGTTAAATTTGATTCTGATGTTGAAGGCTTCTCATTCGGAGCTGCGATGGAACTCAAGACTAAACCAGTGGTTCAAACACCAGTCAAGGTTTCCTTAGATCTACCTGATGGTGTCACTGTTGATGGCTTTGACACTGAGCAGATGAAAGGTTCTAATCTTGTTTTACCAACAGCCGAACAAGTGAAGGTGACTTCTGGAATGGCAGTTCTTGGATGGTATAATCCTGCAACTGGTGAAGAGATCACTTCTGAACATGTTTTGACTGAAGATATAACTATCGCTCCTTATTTCAATGTCGGAAGCGATACTGCTACACAATTAAGCTTCGGTACTACTGGCGACAATAGTAATATTGTTGTTGATACAAACACAAATATTGAAAAACCTACTGTTAAAACAAATGTCTTTGATGGTTATGTTAAAGGTACTGATGTGACCGGAACCGCCTATACTGAAACTTCCTCTTTCCGTGTCAAATGTAATTACAATTGGGGCAATCATACAGTAACTAATTGTAAGGTTTATTATACTGTCACCAATAATGGCACTGAGGCTATCTCTCTTTCTATGAATCTTTGTGCTTCTGGAACTACTATCACTGCAACAGGCAAAATCGAGAATCTTGCTGTTGGTGAGACAAGAACCATTGCTATCGACTTCAATCAAACAAATAAGACTGCTTCTAATCTTTTAACTATCGTTAAATTAGCTAGCCAAGGCAGCGCTTTAAATATTCACGTTGGTGTCGCTGTTGAAGCATAGTTCTAATTCAATAAGTTTTATCAACAAAAGAGGTTATACTGAGTTCTATATTCAAGTATAGAAGAGAGGTATGACCTCTTTTTAATGCTATTATTTCAGTGTCAGAATTTTAAATTATGTTCCTCTTTTTTCATTGCTTTAAAACATAAAACTAAATCAAACCAAACTATCTGTTTTTAAAAGAACATCATACCGACACTTGATGTTTGAGAAATGTTTGTTAACAGAGCTGATTTATATCTATAAAACAACCGAAAAAAGTGTGTAAATACACATTTTTTTCTATTGATACAGAACAAAATTTTATTAAAAATATAATCGTAAAAAGTGTGTACATACACAAAAAAGGAGATTTTGGAATGATTGTAAGAACTAAGTATTTAAACGAACTTATCAAAGCTAAAAATAATGGTTTCCCTAAAATAATCACTGGTATAAGAAGATGTGGAAAATCTTTTTTGCTTAACACAATCTATAAAAATTATCTCCTAAATAATGGTGTGAAGAAAAAAATATAATTCAAATCGATCTAACTTTAATCTCCAATGCTTATTATCGGGATCCAATATTTCTATACGAATATATAATCAGCCTGACAAAAAGAAATAAGGGGATAAGCTATGTCTTTTTAGATGAAATACAGGAGGTTTTTCCCTTAATAAACATTGCATTAGCTGATGGAAAACATGTTAAAGCAAAATCACAGGATGAGGATGTCATAACTTTTGTTGATGTAATATTAGATTTAGCATCTAAAGAAAATATCGACTTATATGTGACTGGCAGTAATTCTAAAATGCTTTCGACTGATATTGTTACTGAATTCAGAGATAAAGCCACTAATATTAAATTAATGCCGTTATCATTCGAAGAGTTTTATACCTATAAAAACATCGATGAAAGCAAGGCTATTGAAGAATATTTGATGTATGGAGGCATTCCGTTAGTTGTTTTAAAAGAAGGTGAAGAAAAAGAAAGATATTTAAGAAATCTATTTGAAACCACCTATTTTAGAGACATCATCGAGCGAAACAGAATAAATAAAATTGAAGCATTAGATGAGCTATGCACATTATTAGCGACCTGTGTTGGTGATTTGATCAATTCTAATACTTTATCTAAAATTTATGAAACAAAGACAAAACATAAAATCAATTATGAAACCGTGAATTCATTTATAAATTATTTTTTAGATTCTTTCATTTTAAATGAAGCATTTAGATATGATTTAAAAGGTAAAAAGATAATCAATTCAACAAGAAAATATTATTACACTGATTTAGGGTTGAGAAATGCTCGGCTTAACTTTACATATAGTGACACCGGAAAAATGCTTGAAAATTTAGTATATAATGAATTGATTTATAACGGTTATAGAGTGAATGTTGGAACATTTGATACCTTTATTAAAGAAGAAAACAAAAAAACTATTCGCAAATCTTTAGAAGTGGACTTCTTAGCAACAAAAGGACTAAAAAAATACTATATTCAGGTATGTGATGATTTTACAAATAGTGAAACTATTAAAAGAGAAATAAAGCCTTATATTTCCTTAAATGACCAAATAATTAAAATCGTAGTTGTAAATAAACCGATCGTAGAACACTTAGATGAGAATGGTTACACTATTATAGGAATAACTGATTTTCTGTTGAGATTTATTAAACGATAATCTAATTTCATCTGTTTTTGATGTTTACTTTTTTCATATCGTCTCGTTTGATCTTATCTAAAGGATTAGCATAATCTCAGCATTTATGTTTTATCATTTTAAAATTGGTTAAAGGAATGCCGTTTCTATATACAGTTTGTTTTTGAATGACTTGATAATTTCTGTTTAAAAAGAATGGTTTTGCAGTGATAGAAGCATCGACATAGATGTCTGAATTGACATGAGATTCAAGGCTATCACATATAAAAGTAGCAACACCTTTCTTTTGAAAGTCAGGATGAACATAGAGCATATTTAAATATCCGTTATCAGTGATATCACCAAAGCCTACTAAATTTTTATCGATTGTCGCTATCAATGTATAGTGTTTACTATACATTTTATGCCATCTTATTTTATCAATATTAGAAAGCCAGGCGTTTAATTGTTCGTCTGAATAGTCTTTCGAACAACTCATTCTTATAGCTGATTGAAAAATCATGATTAAATCATCTAAATATTTTCTATCATAAGATATTAATTTTATTTCTGTTTTCATATTTCTTTGAATAATGATGTCTGATCACTCAATTTTGAATCAATGTGATATTTGATGAATTCATTAATCTCATTTTTTTATTCCATAATTAATACTCTAACTAAGTCTTACCATCCAATATCTTGCTAGGACTAATAATTTTAACACTACCATCATAAGTTCTATTTTGATATTAGATAGTTTCAAACAATCAGCAAGATAAATAGAAGTGAATGTATTAGATTATTGATTTCAACAACGTGATGAGATTATGTGTTCTTATTTTCTGGCAGTATAGAGCATGAAACCTAATCCGAAAACAAAATCATCTTTGAGGAAACGCTCATATAATTCATCAAAGTTTTCGTCATACCATTTCACGGCATCACTCAGCTCAAAATTATCAGGATAGAGAGACAAACAGTATTTCAAATCGTCATAAATCATTTTGAAATAGAATTCAAAGAAGCATTCTTTTTCATCGTAATTCATGCCGATTGTAGTCAGATAAGTTTTCTCTAAAGTTATGTCTTTAAATCCAGCATTCGTCAAAACATTATAGATTCTTCTTCCAGTGTCTCTGATACCAGTGGTGACATCTAAGGTTGCTAAAGAATAAGCGTTATAGAACAAATCGTCATCATCAGGATATGCGAAATTGATATCATCATCGATGTCTTTAATGATGATGACACCATTTGGTTTTAAAAAGCGTCGAAGAACACGCATCAGCTGTGTTTTGCCTTTGATGTGTAAGAGAAGCATTGAGATGTTGATAATATCATATTGTTCAATGTGATATTTTTGAGTGATCTCAAGTAAAACATTGAGCAGATTCGAATCGGTTATATTGACATTTTCAAAGTGGATATCATATCCGGCGTATTTGCTCTTTCCGCTTTTTAAAGCTTCAGCATTATTATCTATACCAACGATTTCATAATCGCTTGACACATTTTTAACTCTACTGATTATTAATGTGCCATCTCCACATCCTACATCAAGGATTTTTACATTTTTTCTGCAGCTTATCTCTCTTTGATAGAGATATGAATCAAACTTTTCTAACAGTGTATTCTGTTTGAGAAGTCTATTTCTTTCTCCTTCTGTAGACTGATATTCACTATCTTTTTCTTGGCTCTTAGAACGAGTTTTTTGTATCTTTAATATCCCTTTATTAGCATTGATAAATTCATCAGCTAAAAATTTGATTCCGATCTCTTTTTCATCCTGAATAAAATTGATTCTGCGGATGTAATACATGATTTCTTTAAATTCAGGATCGTCTAAGTTCAGTTTTTCTAAACATATAGTCTCGATAGTCAGTGATCCGTTTTTGGTTCTTCTTTTGTTATAAGCCATCTCAACTTCATTTAAAACATGTTCTGAAACTGCTGATGTATGACTTAGCATCAATAAAAAAATCTTACAATTTTCGATTCCTTCGACAATCGCTTTAGCATATCTTCTCGGTCCGACGTCTCTCGGTGCAATCCAACAAGAGACTCCTTGCTTTTCTAATAAAGAAACAATCGCATCGACTTTTTCTTTGTCTCCATGCTCATAACTTATAAATACATCTTTATTGTTTTCCATATCGTTCAGTTCCTTTTGTTATCTATTAATTTTTCATTAACAAGCATGAAAAACATATAAATTTCGAGGATTGAAGCGCTTACTTTTATTAAAATACGAATTTGAATTGTGAAAATACGAATTTCATATTTCATATTTTTTATTGATAAGTCACGATATAGGTACTTTAAACTTCTAGTTAAAGGAACAGAAAGGAGAAGTGTTAGTTATGAGAAAAGTACCATTTGGCTTTCTCACTGGTCTTTTTGCTATCCTATGTTTCTATTTAACGATTGGTGTTGTTGCTCTATACATCATCTTGAATTTAGTCGCTGCAGCAACTGGTCAGTCGATATCTTTATTTGCTAATTGGTATCAGACATTGTTATTTGTTCTTGATATCATCTGCTTAATTGCATTCATAATCTGTTTAGTCTTTCTTATCTTAAGAAAGAGGAAAGGAATCAAACATGTCGAAAGTGTTCAATAAAACTTTATGGGGATTATCATCAGTTTTTTGGGCATTGTTTTTTGCTATAACAATCGCTGGTGGATCTATTGCAAATTCTTATGAAACACAGATTAACTCTTTCATGGATATCAACCCATACAAACAAGTTGATGATTCTGATAACACGACACCTGATGTCATGTATTATAAGAGTGATTACAACAGATATCGTTGGCATAAGAATGAAGATGGTAAATATGAGTTCCAATTAGAATGGAATGTCGATGGCTTACACGAATATGCCAAAGCCGCTATCAAGCAAGTCAATAATGAAGGCTCAGTTATTTTATGGAATAACGATGGTACTCTACCTTTAAAGCAAGATAGCAATGTTTCCTTATATGGAACAAGCGTTGTCGCTTCTAATTACATCGTCAGCGGAGAGGGCTCTGGTGCTCATGCTGCAAATACTCAAGACACTTTAAGATTATGCTTAGAGAGCAATGGTGTTAATGTGAATCCGACATTGACTGATGAAATAGAATTAAAAGCAGCAGCCGGTTATAAGTCGACGATGCATAATTTACCTGGTAGTGATATCAATGTTGTGTATTTTGATGTGAATGAATTGCCTTTTGATATGATTCAAGCAACTTCAGATTCGACAATTGCTTCTTATAATGATACCGCAGTTTATATCATTTCTAGAAACGGTTCTGAAAATGGCGATTTGTTCTTCAACGCCTCTGAATGTATGGACGGTAATTATTTAGATTTGACAAATGAAGAAGTCGAATATCTGACTCAGCTAGAAAATTACAAGAAGCAAGGAAAGCTTAAAAAGATTGTATTAGTATTAAATACCTCTAATCCGATGCAGTTTAAGAATCTTGTGAATTATGATATCGATGCTTGTTTGTGGGTTGGCTTTGGCGGTACTTCTTCATTCCGTTCTTTAGCTGATGTTCTAACTGGCAGAGCAGATCCGAATGGTAGATTACCGAACATATATGTATACGATAATTATTCTGCACCAGCAACTGTCAATCAAGGCGATTTCACATTCACTGAATATTCGGATAACCTTCCTAAAACAACAACCTATACTCACAATACAAAATATATTGTTTACCAAGAAGGTATTTATGTCGGCTATCGTTATTATGAAACTAGATATGAAGATTATGTATTGAATCAAGGAAATTCGGATTCGTCAGCTGGTGTTAAAGAATCTGAAAGCAATTGGAGATATGATGAAGAAGTTATTTTTCCTTTTGGATATGGCTCTTCATATGCAGAGTTTGAAAGATCAAATTTCCATGTTGAATATGATATGTTGACTAATAGCTATAATTGCTATTTGACAACAAAGAATGTATCTGATACTTATTCTGGAAAAGATGTTTTCCAGGTTTATTTACAAAAACCATATACTGATTATGATAAGGAAAATAATATTGAAAAGTCAGCTGTTGAACTCATCGGTTTTGCAAAATCACCAAAATTAGCACCTGGTGATGAATACACTTTTGAAGTTAATGTTAAAGCGAGTGATTTTATCACTTATGATTCATATAACAAGAAAACTTACATTTTAGAAAAAGGCGACTATTATTTAGCTTATGGTGATGATTCACATGATGCTTTAAATAATATTTTAGCCAGTAAAGGTGCGGATACATCTAGGATGGATGCACCTGGTAATAAGGATTATGTTTATAAAATCACACAAAAAGAAGATGATTTTGAAACGTATTCAAAAAGTCTTAAAACAGGAAATCCAATAACTAACCAATTTGATGATACAGATATAAATCTGTATGAACATACACAAGATCAAAAGATAACTTATCTTTCTAGAAATGATTGGTCAGGTACTTATCCGATCGCTCCAGTTTCGATGAAATGCGTTGATCCAGAAATGGTCAAAGATATGCAGATCAATACTTTAAGTGATGAGATCACTGAATCAGATATAACTGAAATGCCACAGTATAATCAGGATAGTGGTTTATCATTAATTGATTTGATGTACGAAGACTTTGATTCAGATAAATGGGATATCTTGCTCAATCAGATGAGTCAAGAAGAACAGGTCAGTATCGTCACTGATGCCTTTGAAATGATTCAAGGTGCTACTTCTATCAATGCGCCTAGCGGTAAAGTTCAAGATGGTCCTGCTGGCATCAGAAAATCAGAAAATAGTATGGGTTATTCTTGTGAAGTATTAATGGCTGCAACGTTTAACGTTCCTTTAGTTAAAAAGCTCGGAACAGCTTTCGGCATGGAATGTATGCAGCTTGGATTTGGCGGCGTTTATGGCCCTGGTGCTAACATACATCGTTCTGCATACTCTGGTCGTAATTTTGAATATTTCTCTGAAGATCCAGTTTTGAGTGCTGTGATTTTAGATGCTGAATTAGATGGCTTATGTTCTAAAGGTGTGATTCCTTTTACAAAACATTTTGCACTAAATGATCAAGAAAGAAATCGTTATGGTGTCGCTACTTGGGCTAACGAACAATCCATTAGAGAAATCTATTTGAAAGCATTTCAAGTATCGACTGAAAAAGGAACTACATTAGGTTTGATGAGTTCTTATAATCGACTTGGTTGTACTTGGACTGGTGCTCATAAAGGCTTGCTCACTAATGTTTTAAGAGATGAATGGGGCTTTATCGGAGCGATTGAAACAGATTGTTCAGCAGGGGAACATATGGCTACTGAAGAAGCTGTTGCTAATGCTGTGGTTGCTGGACAAGATTTATGGCTCGGTTCACCAGTCAAAGGGAAAGCTTGGAATTATAAGAATATTCCGGTTGTTGCTCAAGCTTTAAGAACATCTACTAAGCGTGCTTTATATGCTGTTTTACATAGCAATATCATGAACGGAATGAAATCCGGTATCAAAATTGTTGAAATCACTCCTTGGTGGCAAACATTAATTTTAGGTTTACAAATATCTTCAGGAGTTTTGATGTCTGCTTCTATCATTTTAGTTATTCTCTCTTTTGTCCTTGCTTTGAAGAAAAAAGCGGAGGTGAAATAATATGAAAAGAAAAGTATTGCCTTTATTCGCGGCTTTATTTTCAATTTTTGGTCTCATCTCCTGTAACCCTAATAGTTCTAGCAATGAATTTGTCGGTGATGAAGAATGGCAAGGGAATTGGAATGGAAGCGAAGATATTGAAGATGATCCCCAAATTGAAATAGTTTGTAAGCAGAAATGTCCGATATGTGGTAAATGTTTAGATCCAGATTGTACTATCGATAAAGAAAAGTGTTATGACATCGGAAATAGAACTAAATATGAATTTCTAGGTTCCGATAAGAGAGTCAAAGTCACCGGTGGTAATAAAGGACCACTAACACAGGTTCAAGCTGGTGGTTATATCGATAATTTTAATAATAATGAAGGCGCGACTATCGAATATCAAATCATTGCAAGTGAAGCTACAACTGCTTGTATGGGCGCTACTATTTCGATGATGCCTTTAGCTATGAGTTTAACGACCACTTGTGAGACTTATATCAACGACGAAAAGATATTATCTAATGCTCAAGTAAAAGCTAATCTGAATTGGCCTTATATACCAGGAACCACTACTATTCCTTCTCCTAATGAATGGTATAACTTTACAGAGTATTTCATAGGTTGCGTCAAGCTTAAAGAAGGCGTTAATACTATAAGAATCGTCAATCCAAACAGAGGTGCTTATCAATTCAATTTTAAGTCGATTGAATTTCTCTCTTCCGTACCTCTAGAGATGGGAAATGCTTCTGGATATGAGGAGCACGTATGTGAACATAAAAACGAAGACGGCTTATGCACAGATTATGATTGCAATATGGCTGATTGTCTTGTTAAAGATGAATCTGATTGGACACATGAAAAGTTGACAATTGAAGCTAAAGATGACAATGTTTTAAAATTCGATGATAATAACGAAAATATCTATAATTCTGCTCCAGGTGAAGATTGCATTGGTTATTTAGATAGTTATAATTCAAATCAAACTATCATCTGGTCTTTTACGGCTAGCGAAGAGACTTATGTCAGATTGTCATTAGAACATTCAGGCGGTTTAGGACATGGCTCAGCTTTCACTGATACTTGGAAACTATTCTTTAATGATGAGCCATTTGAAACCGAAGCATTAGCTAAATGCAACGATGATGCTAACAAGTGGAATTATACTATGTACGGACATTCAACTATCGGCTATATGAAAGCTAAGCCAGGTAAAAATACCTTTAAGATGATTCATAATTCTACGACCGGATATAACATCAGATCTTTAGATGTCTACAATCAAAAAGGTGAATTAGCAGTTGCACAAGCAGAAAAATAGAAAGGAATAATGTTATGAGAAATAAGAAATTTTTGTTGACCACATTATTATCTTTATCATTGTTAAGCTGTGGCTTATATAGCTGTGATATTAAGAGTTCATCTAGTACTCCTATAAGTGCTACTGATAAGCCGTCAGGTTCTACAAACACAGCTAAGCCATCGGAAGTTAAAGTCACATCAGTTGAATTAAAATCTGAAAAAACACAGTTAGAAGTTGGCGAAAGTTTGATGCTGAGCGTCACTGTTCTTCCAAGTGATGCCACTAATAAAAAAGTCAGTTATAAATCAAGTGATGAAACAGTTCTTTCAGTCTCTCAGGCTGGGTTAATCACTGCTAAATCCTTAGGAAAAGCAACAATCACTGTCACTACTGACGATGGCTCTAAAACTGATACTTTAGATTTTGAAGTTATAATTTCATCAGTTTTTGAAGCGGAAAATGCTACATTTACTGCCGGTGTTTCTGGAGCAATCAGAATTGATGACAATGCTAATGCTTCCGGTGGTAAAGCTTTAGGAAATTGTTTTAACAATACTGGTGCAACCATCAATTTTACAGTTGTCAGTGAAAAAGCAGCTTCGTATGAGTTATATGGATGTATAGGTTTTGGCTCATCTCATACTGACAATCCTTTAGGAAAAATAGTTGTGAATGGTATAGATGTTGAAGTTCCACAAGCCTTTGACGATCCACAAGCTAATTGGAATCACTTTATGGAGTTCTATTTAGCGACAATAGAACTCAAAAAAGGTGAAAACACAGTCAGTTTAGTCATTGATAAGGGATTAGGAAACGTCGATTACATCAAATTTATCGGGCAAAGCAAATTAACACTTCCAGAAGTTGAAGCGAGTATCAATATTTCTAAGCCGTTAAATAAATATTTAGTTGGTGTCAAATCTGCTTTAAATATCACTACTATCGGTATAGATGGAGAAATAAAAGTTAGTTCTAATGACGAAACAATCATCGACACATTAGCCTTTGATCCTAACACTGATCAAGTCTTATTTACACCATTAAAAGCGGGTAAGACAACTATCACTGTTAGCAGTGGTGATGTTTCAGCAAGTGCTGAATTAAATGTCGTGGAAGTAACTGGTACTGACTATCTTTTTAAAGGAGTCGATGCTGATTTAAGTGCTGGATATGCTATTGATGACACTAATGCGGAAGGTCAAGTAGTCGGTGGTATTTGGGATAATCACGCCAATATTTCATATTTGATCAATTCTGAAACAGAACAGACAGTATCTTTAATTTTTAGAACTGCAATATTTGATGCTGGTAGAACTAAACTTTCTCAAACCTTTGAATATATTCAAGTTAACGATAACAAATTAGATTTAGAAGATGTTTATATTGAATCCTCATCTGGCCTTGGCACATCTAATTATGGATTGTTCTATTTCACCGATGTTAAATTAAATGCTGGAAATAACAAGATAGTATTGCAAACCACAAACACTGCACGTACAAACTTTGATTATATGCTCATCAAAGCAAGCTCTCCAGTAGATTGGGGAGAGGAAGAAATACCACCAGTAGTTGGTGAAAAATTTCGTTTTGAAG
This sequence comes from uncultured Bacillota bacterium, assembly GCA_949284445.1. Lineage (GTDB taxonomy): Bacteria > Bacillota_I > Bacilli_A > RFN20 > CAG-288 > Enterosoma. The sequence continues at coordinate 203,451 of CASDVP010000003.1, read as the reverse complement.
GTGAACTAGCGATTTTAGAAGGGTGTAATTCTGAACGCCAAACAGCAGCTAGTGGTGGATATTGTGTCGGTGGTATCAATGACTCATCTATCATCACTTATCAATTGAATTCTTTATCCGAGCAAACTGTTGATCTGATATTGACTGCTGCTGTCATCACTGCTGATAGGATAAAAGTAGGTGATTACTATAAATCTGTAACTATCAATGATGAACCGATAACATTAGATAGTGAAGCAAATATTGAATATACTGGATCTCCAACTTGGACTTGTTTTGCACCTGTCACTATCAAGAATGTGAAATTGAACGAAGGGAATAATGTCTTAAAGATTGCATTAAATGGCTCTACTTGTTTTGACTATATCGAACTTAATGCTGAGGATTATGTCGGTTGGACTTATGATGAATCCACTGAATCCATCTTAGAAGGTGACGAGGCCGCTTTGACTTCTTGTACGGCGGTGACTGAAGATGATGGTGCTAGCGGTGGGAAACACGTAGGTCAAATTTCAACCGGTTCTGCTATCGAATATAAAGTCAATTCTGTTTCACAATTTGTCACTTTAAATATCAAAACAGCAATCGTAGGCGCTGATAGAATTTCCTTTGCTTCAAACATCAAAGAGATTGTGGTTAATGGTGTGATATTAAAGATTGATGGACAAAAAGAATTTGTTGGTTCTGCTAACTACGGTTGGGGTAATTATTGTGATTTTGAAATCAGGGATGTTCGCCTTAATGAAGGTGAAAATAGTATTGTGATCAATTTTGCTGATAATGCTATGACTAATTTTGACTATCTTTCAGTCAAAGGTTCAGCTGCTGTCACTTTTGCTAAAGAAGCTGAAGAAGAGATCACTGAAATTGAAGGTACCTCATATTATTATGAGCCAGCTGCTGGAACAAAAGACTTGAGTGAGTATGCTGGTGCTAGAAATGGTGATGCGATCGGTTTTGTTAACTACAATGGTTTTTCGATGATTGTTAAAATCAATGTCAGTGAGGCTCAGAAAGTTAGTGCTTATATCAATACAGCTTATTCTGATGGCAATACGCCTGTCACTACTTTAAAAATTAATGGTGTTGAAGCGACTGAATTGGTTAAAAAGATTAAATCTAATAGTAATTACGACGCTTTTGAAAGGAACTTTATTGGCAATTTAGACTTAGTTTCAGGCGAGAATACAATCGAAATCACGATCGGAATAAATTGCGGTAAATTTGACTATTTAGAATTGGTATCTCCAATAGAATTGATCACAATTGAGTAAAAATAATTATTGCTTCGTGTATCAGGATATTTTTTGGTAAAACATTATGGGGGCAGATAAAATTCTCTGCTCTCATTCACGTAAAATATGATCAGAATAGCGATAGTTGAAGATGATGAAACAGCGCTTGTGATGCTCGAGAAAAATCTCAATAGTTTTTTTGATGGGCATAATATTCAAATAAGTATAGCTAGATATAATTCAGCAGAGACTTTTCTTACTAGTTATGACAAACAATATGAACTCATATTTATGGATATCAATTTACCAGGCAAAAACGGAATGGATGCTGTGCATGAATTAAGAAAAATAGATAAGGATGTGCTTGTGATTTTTATCACTTCTTTAGCTCAATATGCGATAAAAGGCTATGAGGTAAACGCATTTGATTTTGTTGTCAAACCAGTATCTTATTACAATCTAGCTTTAAAATTAGAACGCGTCATAGATTGTCTGAATAAAAATGCTAATAATGAAATAGTGATCAAAAACAAATCTTCAATAAGACGTCTTAAAACTAGTGATATCCAATATATCGAAGTCAGGAATCATTCTTTAATCTACCATACTGTCAACGGTGACTTCACTTCATCTGGCTCTTTGAAAAAAGTCCAAGATCAGTTAAAGGATATGCCTTTTGCACTTTGTAATCAATGTTATTTAGTCAACTTAAAATTCGTTTTAGAAATAAAAGATTATACAGTTAATGTTGATGGGACATATCTGCAGATATCACATCCCAAAAATAAAGAATTCATCCATGCTCTAAATCATTATTTAACTAATAGTAGAGGTAATTGATATGTATCAATTAACTGAATTATTCATATATAAATTTCTCTTTTGTATAGGGATATTAATAGCTTTACATCTTTTTGCCTTTCATCAAAAGCATCGGAACCATTATCTGATCAGACTTTTACTGACTTCTGCAGTTTGCATCGGTATTGCTATAGCCATTCCACTACCTAGTATTTTTTATAATTCAATAGCGACCTCATTAATCTTTTTCTTTATTTTTATGCTTTGCACTATCTCGATGTATCTTGTTTATGATCTACCTATAAAGAGCATATTTTTTATAGCTGTGACTTCTTATACTACTCAGCATATTTCTCACGAATTATTTTCTTTAGAGAGTACTTTATTTGGTTTAGTCACTGATTCAACTTTGGGACTATATGGTAGTAATGTCGTTGATTTAACAAAACTAGAAACCACACATTTATTTATTTCACTGGTTTATATAGAGACTTTCTTTATCGCTTATGTTGCTGTATATTTCCTGATTGGAAGAAAAATCAACAAGACTGAATTGACGATCAATAACACTCCGATATTGATTCTTTCTGGTGTTATTTTATTAGTTGATATAGTCCTTAATGCTGTGGTCATTTATATTCAAGAAGGATATAACAAAACCTATGCGATAGTCGGATGCATTTATAATTTGCTTTGCTGTGGGATGATTCTTTTTATTTTGATTGCCTTAGCTACTAACAAGAGATTAAAAGTGGAACTAGAAACAACTACTAAATTATTGGAAAAAGCTGAAGAACAATACCGTTCCAACAAAGAAAATGTCGATTTGATCAACATCAAATGTCATGATTTGAAACACATACTCAATGAGTATGCAGCCGAAGGTAAAATAAATCAGAATCTTGCTGATGAATTAAAGGATATTGTGAAAATCTATGATTCTAATGTGAAGACCAATAATGAAGCTTTGGATTTGATTTTGACTGAAAAATCACTATTTTGTGAAAAGCGTAAAATCAAGCTCAATTGTATGGCAGATTGCACCTACTTGAATTATATTTCAACAACTGATTTATATTGTATGTTCACTAATATCATCGATAATGCTATTGATGCGGTCAGTAAAATTCAAGATACTGAGAAGAGAAATATCAATCTTATCATCAAAAACGTGAATTCTTTTGTTTCGATAGTGGTCAGCAACTATTATGAGGGTGAGATTAAACGTGGACAAGATGGATTGATTGAGACCACTAAAGGAAACAAAGACTTTCATGGGTATGGTCTTAAATCAATCAGATATATAGTTGACAAATATCAAGGTGATATAGACATCTCATTTAGTGAACATATTTTCACACTATCTATATTGTTTCCAACAAAGCACTAAATATATAGTGTATAAGTCTGGAAAATTCTTATTTAAGTATCATACTAATTTAAAGGACAGTGATTGGTAGTCTTCCCATTATCGAGTTGCTGAGACGATCATAAAATTATGTGAGTATAGTATATCGAAATAAGTTTTTTGCAATAAATTAAGACTATCGGATATTTTAAATAAACATAATCATATAGATAGGGAAAGTGATCAAATCATTTTCTTCTTTCATGATATTTTGATTAACGAAAATATAACCTTTCCTCAATTTATATGGTCCAGTTTTGTCCACTAATTTTGGTATAGCGCGGAAAATATTTTGGTGTTTACCAGATTTTATTTCAATCGGTGTGATATTTAAATTTTCATAATCGTTGATTAAGAAATCTACTTCACCTACTTTTTTGCTATCAAAATAATATAATTCATGACCATGGCTATTTATTTCCATAGCGGCAGCAGTTTCATACACTGCGCCTATATTGACTGCATTATCATCATTTAAAATTGCATTGATATTATTTTTATAGAGGATGTTGCTTAAAATACCGACGTCGTTATAGTAAAGCTTGATCAAATTTTTACTCATGCTTTCATTTAAAGGAAATATTGGATTAGAACATGCTTTGACACCTATAGCGCATCCAGAACTGATCAAATAATCAAACTCATCTTGGTAATAAGTCAAGTTGCTATTTTTGATTCCTTCTATATTTTTGAACTTAATTCTTTTGACTTTGTTTTCAATATAAGAAGGCAGATAATCATAAATTCTTCTTATTTTTAAATTGTGTTCTCTATCATATTGGCTTGCATCATCTTTGTAAAAGGAAAAGATATTAGATTGGATTGTTCTCACTTGATAGATATCTTGTTTGATCATCTCATTAACAGAAGCAGGTAAGCCACCAGATATCAAGTACTCTTTGAAACGTCTTAACATTGTTTTGTGAATGCTATCGCTGACTTGCTTTTTGCTAATAAAACACTCTTTTAAATAATCGATAACATCTCTTCCAGTGCCATTAGCCCAAAGAAATTCTTCAAAATCTAATGGAAACATATGGATTTCTTGAATACTTCCAATAGGTATAAAAATATGCTTTAAGGTGATACCTAATAAAGAACCACTAGAAATGTATCTGAATCTATTCTCTTGTTTTAATGGCTTTAGTAAAGAAATCAGATGTGGATAAGTTTGAATCTCATCTAAAAAAATGATCGTATCATTTATATCATGTAAATTTTGACCATATAATGCAGATATTTGTAGATAAAAATCCTGTGTTGTTTTTATGCTAGCAAACAGCTGTTGATTTTCATAATCTTCCTTTAAATTGATTTCAACATAGTGCTTAAAATATTTGCATGCTGTTTGTCGAATTATAAAAGTTTTGCCTATCTGTCTGGCACCAGTGATGATAGGAATCGGTGCTGTAATATTGCTGTAATATGAATTTAATGCTTTTTCTATTTTTCTTTGTAACATGATAATTAAGCTTTTCCAATAAAAATATATCTTAATTTATGTGCTTTTCCAATAGATAAATGTATTAAAAAACATGTTTTTCCAATATTGAAAAGCAAATAAGCAAATTGCGAAAGCGCTAACATCATCTAAATTTAGGCATAAAGATAGAATATTTATTGATTATTATTCCTTTATAGGGATAATAAAACAAAACTATTATTTATTGAGGTGAATGTTATGAAAAAGATACTTCTACTACCTTTAGCGTCTCTATTTTATCAGCTTGTGAACAAGTAGGTGGGGAAAGCAGTACATCTGTAAAACCAGAACCGCCTGTTGAATTTTCAGAAGCTGTCTTGACTGGATTAGGAAAGGCTTATAGCTTAGAAAATTTAGTCACTGAAGATATCGATGGTGTGAGCACGCAGTTCTATTCTGATTCTTTTTATAAGAATGACAAATTTACAGTGAAAGTTTATGCTAGCAAGTCAACAAATCCAGATAAGAATAGCTTACAACTATTTGAAACTTATAGTTCAGATGAAGACGGAAGGTTAGTTGCTGAGCGTAGAAACTTGAACAACACAGCCACCTATACACTTGTTTATAATCCGGTCTTACAAGAATATTCTCAGTTTTCAGACAACTATATGAACTTCTTTTCACTTTTAAAACTATCTGATTTTGAGTTGGAAAATAATGAATATGTTTTAAAAGAAGATGCCATTACAAAAATATCACCTTATTTAGTCACACAATTATATGGTAATCCCGGCTTTGACTTAGCTAGTTTTAAAATAACAACGTCAGATGGTTTAGCTTATGAAGCTGTGACTGAGCCATATAAGACTAGCACAAAAACTTATAATTATCATTTTGCCGGTAAGATTCTTGCTTATGGTGATGATGTCGAAGTGGAAGAAAGAGCCCAACCATATGAAGCAGTTGAAGATTCAACTTTTGAAAATGCCTTTGAAAAATTAAAGAAACAAAATTATGTTTTGACTCAAAAGGATTATCAAAACGATCAACTGGTCTCTACTTCTACCTTTATCAGTGATGGAGATTTAACATATCGTGAGAATTCATTTGATGGTGAAGATTATAAAATAGCTGCTTATAAAAATGGTGATAAGTATTTTGAAGCTGATAAGCAAGAAGATGGAACTTTCTTATTAACAAGAGAGATCACTGCTAATGAATATAATGCTATTTTCCCAAGTTTCAACGTTAGTAGAGCTTGTTTTGATAAGGTGGGAGATCGATATACAGTAAAAGCTGACATCAGCGATGATATAAGTAAATTTACACGTTTTAGTTCATTAGTAGAAAATATTGATGAATTAACAATTGAAATAGCTCAAGATAAGATTTCAGTTACTAATACTAGTGGTACTGCTAAAACAGTTATCGAATATACTTCTATTGGTACTGCTGATGTCGGATATACTTTAGACGATATCAAAGAATCTAGTGCTGATACTTGGGAAAGCCTATTAGATGAAGCTAGTTATGCTAATTTGTCTTCTGTTTTAGGATCTGAAATTTCTTCCTTCCCTGTGCCGACTGGTTTTAATATGCCAGAAGCTTGGATGGATTTTAGCGAAGAAGAAGGTTTATCTATGCTTGTTTTTATCTTTCTTCCACTCCTGAAGCTAATAGTGATACAACAAGTGCTTATGGGCAGCAGTTACTAGAAGCTGGATATGCTGAGGTTCCTGATGGTGAACATAATTTTGAAGGCTCTTTAATCTATACAAAAGAAACTTCTGAAAAGACATTACTAGTTGAAATTGGAGCCGCTAGCGCTGCTGATTTGGGAGTTGATTTTGATTATTCTGTCTTTACAATTTTAGTGATGGGATTTTAACCAATTCTACTTGTATACTTCCGGATTATCACCGGTTTTGAAATTCTTATTTAAAGCTTTTATATCACTGATATCTTTATCAGATAAAACAAAATTATCTAGATCTAAGTTGTTCTTTAAATGCTCGATACTTTTAGAGCGCGGCAAAACGACAATATTTCTTTGTGTCAACCATTTTAAAACGACTTGAGATGTAGAAACCTGATATTTTTTGGCGATGCGAAGCAATGTTTCATCGTTTAAGCAACTATATTTACTTCCACCTAAAGGTGAATAGGCTTCGACAACTATATCATTCTTTTGACAGTAATCAACTAATTCATCATTTTGATAGTAAGGATTGACCTCGATCTGATTGACCATTGGCTTTTGTAGATCATGAGTTTTTAAGTTCTCCAAATGTCTGATCAAGAAATTGCTGACACCAAAAGAACGTATTTTCTTTTCTTCGTATAATTTTTCTAATACTTTATATGCATCTAAATAGCCTTCTATCGGCCAATGCAAAAGATAAAGATCAACGTATTCAAGTCTTAATCTTTTTAATGAGTTTTTAAAAGCTTGTTCACCTTTTCTATTCAGAATAGAGTTATTCCACATTTTAGTGGTGACGAATATTTGTTCACGAGGAAGACCTGAATTTTTGATCGCTTTTCCTACTGATCTTTCATTGAGATATATTCTAGCAGTATCGATATGACGATATCCCATTTCTAAGGAAGATAACACGGTTTTATATGTTTGTAGCCCCATCTTTAATTGATAAGTTCCTAATCCGATCAAAGGAATCTCTACTCCATTATATAATTTGACAGTTTTCATGGTTTTTAACCTCTTGTCTATATGATAGCAGCTAAAAAGCTTTTTGGTTATTTAATTTTGATTATTTTTGGTTTGACTTTGAAGTGACTTTGAAGTGACTTTGAAGTTAGTTCAAAGTGTTGAAAGGTTACAGATATGAAACTGTCAGAGATTAAAAAAGTAGATTCTTTAGAAGACGAAACTATTGAGTTTAAAGCTAAATTGAATCGTGATAATTTTGAAAGCTGGATCAAAACTATCTCAGGATTTTCCAATGCAAAGGGTGGTACGATTTACTTGGGAGTAAGAGATGATCTGACCTTAGAGGGCTTTACGCGTGATGAAGCCGATAAAGAAAGGAATTTTTTTAACAATAGTGTTAACCAATTTTTAGTTCCTTTGCCTCAATACACAATTTCTTTTTTGAAATATATTGTGAATTCTAAAACAAGATATGTGATTAAAATCATAATTTTAGAATCTAAATTAAAACCTGTTTACGTCAAATATAAAGGTGTTTATTCAGCTTTTATCAGAAAACAAGGATATACTTCTAGCGCTTCTCCAAGCGAAATTTACGATATGGTTATCAAATCTAAAAAATATGAATTTGATGTCTTACCAACCAATATAAAATATGATAAAGACGAATTTAAAAAATTGCATTTTTGCTATTCAGAAAGAACAGGTAAAGAATTGAATGACAAAGAATTAGAAGTCATAGGCTTTTTTGATAAAGATAGATATCTTAAACAAGGAGCACTGTTATTCAAAGATGATTATAACGGTGAAAAAACAGCAATTTCATGTAATGTATTCCAAGGTTTTAATAAAGGCGATGACCGAATCATAACCAGTGATGATATCAAAACTAATATTCTAGATTCTATTACTTTTTCACTCAGCTTTATCAAACGTAATATGAACATTGGAATGATCAAAACAGATGATGGGCGTATAGATGTTCCAGCATATCCAAGTCGTTCACTTATCGAAGGAGTTGTAAATTCAATTGTTCAAAGAGATTATTATATTGAAAACTCTCAAATCAGTATTGATATTTTCAGAGATAGGTTAGAAATAACTTCTCCAGGTCCTCTAGCAAGTGGTGAATTGATCAATAAAAATTATGATTTAACGCATATCATTTCAGAGCGACGAAATAAATTGATAAGTGAAGTTTTAGTTCGGTTAAAATACATGGAAGCTAAAAGCACTGGCTTTGATAAAATTGCTATGGATTATAAAGAACAATCTAACAAACATAAACCATTTGTTTTTAGTGATTCAAGGCAATTCACGTTAACTTTACCTGATCTAACTTATCAAGATGGTGTAGAAAATACATTTTCAAATATAAATTTATTACCATCAAATATTCAAAATCTACAGTACAGCAATACAATTCTTAATTTCTGTTTGAACAGGCAAAGGAGTATCAAGGAAATCTGTTTACATCTTAGTATCAGTGATTCCACTTATTTTAGAAGAAATATTTTGGAACCATTGGTAAAAGAACAGTATTTGATATGCTCAAAACAAGGAAACAAAAAGGTATACATCACTAATAAGGATAAAGTATTTTAAAATTACTGAGCAAATTGTCATTTATTATACTAAAATAACTTGAACCAATTTTTGTAACATTAATAAAAGTTTATAATTATTCTCTATAGATTTTCATAATGTTTAAAAAAATATATCAAACTTTAGAAAGCACAAAATAAAGCTGGTCATAAGTTCTCTTTTATTAGTTCTTGCTATCTTGAGAGCAAATAATTATACTATTTTAGTTATATATTTAAATTATATGAGGTGATTATGACAAGCCCAGCTGAAATTGTACTTATTGTTTTGTCCTTCATCATGATTATTATCACTCTATTGCAGTCTGGTAAAAGCGAAGGCGCTTCTGCTGCTATTATGGGTGGTAATAAGATGAACATATTTACGAGAACGAAAGAGAGAGGCGCTGATAAAATCATGACGATTATCACAACCGTCTTTGCAGCAGCGTTCTTCTTAGTCGCAATTCTCTGTAATTATCTCTAAAAAGATGAGGGGCCGATGAAGCCCCTTTTATTTTCTGATTAAAACAGGTGGTTTAAGAATGACTGAAAAAGAAATTATCAATTTATTAAAAGGACACTTATTTGATTTTGCTTCTATTGCTAGTCGCTGTGGTGCAGTGACTAAAGCTCAAAAGTTTGACTTGGAATCTTTGCTCAATCGTTTAGTTTACTCTGGTATTGTAGGCAAAGATGATAAAACTTATTTTTTACTTGCGGATCAAAAAATATTTTTAGCAAAAGTCATAGTTAAGACACATAATTTTGTCATTCTTAAAAATATCGTTTCTGGTGAAGAAGCACGTGTTTCTGGTCAAGAATCTGATGGATTATTGATCGGTGATTTAGTCTATGCTAAAAAGTTCCAACAGGATACATATCATTGTTTGAGCTATCTTAAACCTGTCACATCATTTAAGGGGTATTACACATTAGATGCTAATGGAAATGAGATTTTATCTATCTCCTATTTGAATAATTGTGGTAAAAAAGTTCAAGTTCAAGGTATCAAAGAAGGTCTTGCTGTTAAACAGGGCGACTTGGTCAAAGCTGATATCGTTTCCTATAAAAAAGATACTTTTAAAGTCATCATCACTGATCTATTAGTCAAAGCTGATTCTGTCAATAGCGATATATCCAATATCATCGCTTTAAATGATGGTAAGTTAGAATTTCCAGAAGCAGTACTAGATGAAGCTAAACATATCTCTGAGTTAGTGACTGCTGAAGATAAAGCTGGTAGAACTGATTTCACCTCTCATTGTGTGGTCACTATCGATGGCGATGATGCTCATGATTTTGATGATGCTGTTGAAGGCAAACGTTTATTAAAAGGATATCGAGTGACCGTTCATATCGCTGATGTCACTCACTATGTCAAAGTCAACCATCCTTTAGATGAAGAAGCGCGTGAAAGAGGAACTTCTATTTATGTCGCAGATAGGGTCATTCCGATGCTTCCATTTGAATTATCTAACGGTATCTGTTCTTTGAATCCTCAGGAAGAGAGATTGGCTCTTTCTGTCACTATGGATATCGATTCTTTTGGCAATGTGTTTTCGACTAAGATTGAAAAAGGTGTGATCAAATCACATGGCAGATTGACTTATAAAGGCGTCAACCAGTTTTTTGATAGCGGCAAGTCCGAATATGGTAAAGAGATCGAAGATACTCTTACCATTTTACATGAATGTGCAACCACTATTCGTAAAAGAAGAACTAGACAAGGCGCTTTAAAATTAGAATCCACTGAACTGAAATTCTCTTTGGATGAGACTGGACAACCTGTCGAGGTCGTTAAAGTTGAACAAGGTGAAGCTGAAAAGATGATCGAAGATTTGATGATCATCACTAATTGCGAAGTCGCAAAGGCTTTAAAACAGCATCATATTCCAGTCTTATATCGTATTCATGAGTTCCCACCTAAGGATAAGATGACTACCTTCAAATCATTTTTAAAGAAGTTGAATCTTTCTAGGAGTTTTCCACGTTATGAAGATATAACTGGCGCCAGATTAAATGACTTTTTAAAGAGCATCAAAAATGATGATGACCGCAAAGCGATCTCTTATATGCTTTTAAGATCATTAGCTAAAGCTAGATACTCTCCAGTCGAAGCTGGTCATTTCGGATTATCTGAACTTGACTATTGTCATTTCACTTCACCGATCAGAAGATATCCTGATGATATCATTCATCGCTTAGTCAAAGATTATCTTTTAGATGAAAAAGATTTCTCGTATGAAGACATCTTTTCTCAGTTAGAGAATTTAGGTATTTTGACTTCAGCCTGTGAAAGCAAAGCTGATGCGATTGAAAGAGAAGTCGATGATCTAGAATCCTGCAAGTATATGTCTAGACATATCGGAGAAACTTATCATGGCACTGTCAGCGGCATGATTCCTAAAGGTCTTTTTGTTGAAACCGAATTAGGAATAGAAGGCTTTTTACCATTCGATCTCATCGGTGATGATAGCTATTACTATGATGATCGCAATTTTGTAGCTAAAGGCAGAAAGACCGAGAGAAGTTTCACGTTTGGAACCCCTGTGGATGTCACAGTGCTTTCTTGTGATATAAAGACTTATGATATCAATTTTGCTTCTCCTGCTATCTATCAGAAATATGCGTTGAATCTCACTGATAGTGAAAGAGCTGAACTTGCAACATCAGGTATCAAAGTTATTAATAAAGATGAAGAAACACCTAGAATGACTGGAAAGCCAACCTTTACTACAGGTAAAAGAAATGGCGATAAATTTAAAGATAAGAGATATTCTCATAGCCATGATAAAAGAGGATATAAATCTGATAAACGTCATGGTAAAAAGACATATGAGAACCATAATAGAGGAAAGAAAACTCTCAGAAGTAAAAAACATAAATAGAGATGAAAAAAGATCAAGACGAAATTTTAATAGCGACAAATCGTAAAGCAAAGTTCAATTATTTTTTATCTGATTTTCAAGAAGCTGGCATCGAGCTTGTCGGCTCTGAAATCAAAGCTTTGCGGGCAGGTCACTGTTCTTTAGATGACAGTTATATCATCATCAACAAAGGAGAGCTCTACCTGTTAAATATGAACATTCCTATTTACCAAGCGAACGGTATTTTTTCACATGAACCGACTAGAACTAGAAAGCTTCTCATGCATAAGAAAGAAATCTATGATTTAGAGAATGCTGTCACTAGAGATGGCTATACATTGATACCGACTAGAGTTTATATCCGTCGTGGTCTTTGCAAGGTTCAATTAGCTTTAGGAAAAGGTAAGAAAAATTACGATAAGAGAGAAACTATTAAAAAGCGTGATGATGAGAGAAGAATAGCTAAGGCTATCAAAGAGCGTTATTGATGAAAAGACGAAATGCTGATCTGATCAGGTTAACAACTACCGCATTATTTTTAGCTCTGACTGTCATCTTGTCCAGAGTTCCTTTTTTATCTGCCTATATCATGATTGGCGGAGTCAATTTAGTGGAGATCGGATTCGCTTCTATTCCGAGTATGATCTGCGCCCTTTTAAACGGTCCAGTATATGGCCTTATCTGTTCAGCTGGTGCTGATCTGATCGGTGCTTTGATGTTTCCAAACGGTTCGATGGCTTTTTTCCCAGGTTTCACGATCGATGCTGCTTTGTTCGGCTTAGTGCCTGTTTTGGTTTTGAAACTGGTCAAAGGCAAAAGAAAACTCAGCTCCTTGACCTCTTTCTTTGGAATCGCTATCTCTGCGATCGGATTATATTTAACTTTACCTTTTGTAGAGCGATTTAAACTCAGCGGCGGTGAAAATATAACGATATCTATGACCAGTAAAATCATCATCGCTGTTTGTTTTTTAGTCATCGCTTTAGCATTCTTGATCGCTTCTTATTTTTTATCTAAAAAAGACCAAAAATCATTTTTAGTAACAGATATTTTCCTGGTGTTCATCATTCGAGATTTTGTCATAAAATCATTTTTAGCACCGCTATGGTTACAGAGTTTATATGGAATACCGTATGAAGTGAGTTTTATATCACAGCTTTTAACGAGTCTTGTTTCACTACCCATCGATGTGACTATCACCTATCTTTTGATCATTCCGATATCTGAAATCTATAAAGATGAGTTGAGATTGACCTATACGACAAAAAAGAGAATTTACACTAAAGTTTATAACGGAAAAGTCCTTTATTAACCAGCTAACATATAGGCTTCTAAAACGAGTAAAACAACAATTATAATAGTGACTAAAGCAAATATTATCGGATTGAATATTTTAAAGTTGTTTTTCTTTTTGAAAGAATAAGGAAAATAAAACGAGAAAAATAAAGCTACGAATTCACCAGCATGGAGAATAGTTAAGAGAAAAGCACATCCGATGATATTATTTCTCAATGCGTAAGCTATGGGGACTATTATTATTCCGAGAAAGATAGCGATGAAACTGCATAAATATCCTATTAGAGGTGAATTAAAGTGATTATTGTTATTTTTCATCTATCAGATTCCGATCGCGCCATAAAGAAGAACGCCAAGGAATTGTAAAATGGTTCCAGCTAAGCAGAAGATGTGGAAGATGAAATGGAAGTATTTCTTATATTTTCCGATCGCATATATGATAGCGCCTAATGAGTAAGCGACGCCACCAGCTATAAACATGATCACAGCTGGTAAACCATTTTGATCAACTAATGGGACATAGAAAAAGATGATCAGCCAACCGATCACGATATATAAAGTATGTGAGATTATTTTTACAGGCATTTTATCCATCATAGTAGAAACTAGAGAAATACCGACTATGGATAGAAAAACAACTACACCTAATACAACAAAGTTGTATGGGAAGATAGAATTTAACATGATGGTGCATACTGGGACATAAGTGCCCGATATCAATACGAAAATAGTGCTGTGGTCGATATATTGAAATACTTTTTTGGCTTTATTGACATTGAGAAAATGATAGATCGATGACATGGTGTATAGAAAGATGATACTGAATCCGAAGAAAGCCATCGCAGTGATAGCATCACCTCCCATTTCATTGATCACGGCATAATAAACGCCAGTGATCAGAGCGACGATACCAAAAGCACCACCCACGATATGAGAGATTGCGTTCATCAATTCTTCACCGTGAGTATAAGAAGGTAAGCCTAGAGCTTTTCTTTGCAAAGCTTGGAGTTCACGCTTTTCCTTTTTAGGAAGCTCACGCATCTGTCTCTTTTCTTCTTTTTCAGCTTTTCTGATCTCTTTTAAACGAGCCTTATAAAGTTTAGTCTCTTCATTAAAAGCTTTTCTTTTTAAGGCATAAGCTTCGTTGAGTTCTTTTTCTTTTAAATAAACTGTTTCGATCTTGTTTTCCATAATAAAGATTTTATCACATGGCGAAATATAATAGTCAAAATCAATATTTACTTTCTCTTAAAAAAATAAGCTCGCTGTTCTTGATATAATATTTAAGGAAGATCAAAGGAGGCTTGTGAAGATGGAAAAGCTAGAAGTCAATAATGTCTTTAATGAAATCCTTGGCGATGATGAAAAAATACTTTTTATCTTAAAACCGAATAAAACTAGGTTTGTTTGGTTAAGAAATTTTATAGGTCGTATCTTAGGCATTTTATTCGGAATAGCTTTTGTGGTTTTAGGAGCCGTCGCTTCTGAATTTGGAATCAAAGAAAACGAGTTATTAACGACACAAATTTCATTCATCCTTTTTGGTATTTTCTTCATTCTGCTTGTTCTCATTGAAATGATTTGTGCTTATGTCATGTATAAGAACACATTTTATGCTGTTTCAGATAAGAGAATCTTAGTCAGAACAGGTATCATCGGTGTTGATTTCCGCAATTTAGATATTTCATTCGTCGGTTCAGTCAATATCAATATCAATCTATATGATAAATTTATAAAACCAAATACAGGAACGATATCTTTTGGTTCTTTTGTAGCACCGATAGCTAGTCCTAATGCAATCTCAGTCGCCTTCAACTTTCAATATGTCGATAATCCATATGAGGTATATAAAACTGTGAAAAAGTTGGTTGATGAAATAAAGAAAACAAAAACTGTTGAAGAAAAGAAAGTCATCAGCGATTAAATCTTCATATTAAACACAGTTTATATCAAATAATAGTGATCAGAAAAACCGTCTAGCTTTTAACAAGTTAGACGGTTTTATTAATGATTCAATCTTTAGAAGAGATTAGTAGGTGTATTTACCTTCAGCTTTGATCGCTGCTTGAGCGACTGCTAATCTAGCACCAGGTACACGGAATGGAGAGCAGGAGACATAATCGGCACCAGCTGCATAGAAATGAGCGATGGATTCAGGATCACCACCAGCTTCACCGCAGATACCGCAATGTAAGTCTGGATTAGATTTCTTACCTTCGGCGATAGATAATTCGATGAGACGGCAGACAGCAGCAGAATCGATGGTCTTGAAAGGATCAAAGTCTAAGATGTTATGTTCGATATATTGATTGATGTAGGAAGAATAATCGTTTCTAGAGAAACCATAGGTGAACTGTGTGAGGTCGTTAGTTCCGTAAGAGAAATAAGCAGCGTATTTAGCAATCTCACCACCAGTTAAGGAAGCTCTAGGTGTTTCGATCATAGTTCCGACAATATACTTGAGCTTGTTATCGAACTTGGATTCTTTGATGATCTTATCAGCTGTTTCAGAGATGAGATCTTTGACGAATTTCAACTCTTTAGCCTCGATGACTTGAGGAACCATGATGGAAGCGGTGATGTGGACCTTCTTACCTTTCTTCTTGGAGAGATATTCTTCAGCTCTCAAAGCTGCCTTGATGACAGCTTCAGCTTGCATTCTACCAATTTCAGGATAGACGACATCAAGACGGCATCCACGTAAGCCCATCATCGGGTTAGTCATATGCAATTCATTGATACGAGCTTTAACTTTTTCAACGCTCTTACCAGTGGCTTTAGCTAAAGCTTTGATCTCTTCGTCTTTTCTAGGTAAGTATTCATCAAGCGGCGGATCGAGGAGACGGACGTTCATGTTGACACCGCCTAAAGCGATATACATCTTGTAGAAGTCTTCTTCTTGATATGGTTCTAATTCATTGAGCCATTTGACTCTTTCTTCAGTGGTATCAGCTAAGATCATCTTTTGCATAGAGATCAAACGATCACCGCCGCGGAACATATGTTCAGTACGGCATAAACCGATACCTTTAGCTCCGAATTGAATAGCATTTTCAGCTTCTTCAGGAGTATCAGCGTTAGCATAGACAGTCATCTTGCCATATTTATCAGCCCATTTGAGAACTTTAGCAAAATCACCGCTGACTTGAGCTTCTTGAGTTTCAATAGCACCATCATAGACTTCACCGGTGGAACCATTGATCGAAATGATGTCACCTTCTTTATAGGTGTGACCACCTAAAGTCATGGTCTTCTTCGCTTCATCGATGACGGCATCACCGCATCCGGTGACACAGCATTTACCGATTTGACGAGCGACGACTGCAGCGTGAGAAGTCATACCACCTCTCATGGTCAAGATGCCTTGAGCAGAGAGCATACCATCTAAGTCTTCAGGTGAAGTTTCAGCTCTGACTAAGATCATCTTGCACTTCTTATCAGCAGCTAATTTAGCTTTAGCTTCAGCAGCGGAGAAAACAAGACCGCCGACTGCAGCGCCAGGAGAAGCAGGGTTACCTTTTCCGATGACGACAGCTTTCTTTAAAGCTTTTTCAACGAATGTCGGATGTAAGACTTGGTCTAATGAACGAGGATCGACTCTTAAGAGAGCTTCTTCTTCATTGATGAGACCTTCTTTGACCATATCAACAGCGACTTTCAAACCAGCAGCACCAGTTCTCTTACCATTTCTAGTCTGTAAGAAGTATAAGACTCCATCTTCAACGGTGAATTCGAAGTCTTGCATATCTTTATAATGGGCTTCGAGTTTCTTAGCAGATTTGACTAATTGTTCATAGATGTGTGGCTGTTGTTTCTTTAAAGCATCGATATGAAGAGGTGTTCTGATACCAGCGACGACATCTTCGCCTTGAGCGTTGATCAGATATTCAGCAAAGATTTGGTTTTTACCATCAGTTGGTTGACGGGTGAAACCGACGCCAGTACCTGAATTCTCGCCCATATTACCAAAGGCCATCATCTGGACGTTGACAGCAGTTCCCCAAGAATAAGGAATGTTATTGAGTTGTCTATAGGTATTAGCTCTTTCATTATCCCAAGAATGGAAGATGGCTTTGACAGCGATCATGAGTTGAACCATCGGATCTGATGGGAAGTCCTCATTGAATTTAGCTTTGTAATAATCTTCGTATTTCTTGACTAATTGTTTGAGTTCATCAACTGGAATCTCAGCATCGTTTGTGATCTTTAAACGAGTCTTGATCTCATTTAACATCGCATCCATTTCAGTTCTTTCAATACCTCTAGCGATATTGGTGAACATGAGGATGAAACGTCTGTAGCAATCATAAGCGAATCTTTCATTGTTGGATTTCTTAGCTAAGGCTTTGACGGTATCATCGTTAAGACCTAAATTAAGAATGGTATCCATCATACCAGGCATAGAAACTCTAGCACCAGAACGAACAGAGACTAATAAAGGATTAGGTCCTTTACCGAAAGTCTTCTTACTTCTCTTCTCTAATTCTTTGATACCTTCTTTGATTTGAGCTTCGAGTTTCTTAGGAATTTCACGACCTGAATCATAATAAAGTGTGCAAGCTTCAGTTGTGATAGTGAAACCATCAGGAATACGGATTCCGATATGGGACATCTCAGCTAAACCAGCACCTTTACCACCTAATAACGGTTTGCCTAATCCGTAGGCATCACCGAAAGCGTAAACGTATTGACCAGCAACATACTTGCTCTTTTTGGATTTAGAGCTAACAGCATTCTTTTTGGTGACAGTTTCTTTTTTAGCAGAAACTTTCTTTTTAGTTTTTTGTGTTGACATTTGTCCTCCCCTTTATGCGGTTTTAACCCTAACTATTATTCTACCATATTTCCAAAAAAATAAAGTAAATAAATGGAAGGGGTTTTATAAAAGCCAGCACAGTTGAACAAATACGATGCTTTATTACTATCAAACACCAGTTTTATGCACTTTCTCACCAGTTTTGTTTTTGGTATAATTTACTTTTAAAGTTTTGGTTTTCATTCGGATTTCTATGTTTCTAAAATTATTATTTTTTTCGTTATAAAATCATTAAATGTATAGTCAGTATACAATAAAAAATGTTTTAATTTAATATAATGCTTATATTAACACTTTGCAACTATTGTAAAATAATATGTGGCAATCCACCAACATTGAAGAACAATATTTGCATTGGGAAAAATAAAGTATTAATCTAATGAAAGTTAAAGCGCTTTGAAAAGCTTTATCCCCCTAATTATTAATGACTCTGCAGAGGAGGAGAATCATGAATAAGAAAAAGTACCAGTTTGCTCAAGAGTTGGTCAAGGAATTACAATCCATTCCCTATAGTAAAATGTCTATATCCAATCTTTGCAAAAGCATGTATTGTTCAAGACAAAGTTTCTATTATTATTTTGACACTATAGATGACTGCTTGATTTATTATTTGAATGAGACATTCAAATTACAGATCAGAGCTGATTATCTTATCAGTGATCTCTTTAATTTTGTCAACAAAAATTCCGATTTTGTTAATGAATGCATGAAAGATGATGTCGCCAGTAATCTCTTATGGACTAATTTATTTAATTATATAAAGGATGTCTTAAACAGCGTCTTTTTTGAAAATATTGACGATTATGTCGGCTTATATATCGAACAAAAAGATGCCTTGACTTCTTTCTATGCAGCTGGTTTCTTAGAACAGCTCAAGTCTTATGTTATCAATAGACATGTTCCTTCAGCTGATAAATGTATCAAATATTGTTTGGCTATCTTTGGTGCGACTGAAGATGTTCGTAATCTCATCCTGAGAATCGCTAAAAACTGAATTTAAGATTTAATCATTGTATTATCAGACTATAGTTGAAAAAAGTTTTCTGCTATAGTCTTTTTTTGATTTTATTTAACTTGATGAGGCGAAGATTAAATAGGCGAACAAATATGACTTATCACAGAGCATATTATCATTTTCATCATGATAATGCTCCTTACTTTCAGACTGAGACTGTTGAAAAGTATTTTAGTTTCACTGTTAAAATTATTATTAAAGGTGAAAAAAATCTTTAACCAATGTGGAATTATTCTTTATCTAGCTGGCGATAAATTGGTTAAAAGTATCTAGTGAGTATGAGAATGAAGAAAGACAACAATTAAGAAGCGTTGCCACTAACAATGGCTTTTCAGATTAGGAAACGATAAATATTACTATAAAAAATCAATACCATTTATTATCATTTGAACAGATGAGAATAACACATCTAAATCCTGGAGGTTCTAGAATCGGATTCGGTGTTTATGCTTATCTACCATCTACTTGGTAGTAAATAAAATCTTGTGTAAATCGTACAATATTTTGCTTGATTATACCCGTGAAATTTATATTATACCGCTTTAAAATGAAAAAGCCTGTTCACTATTAGTAATGCTTTAATAGTTGAACAGACATGTTGTTCTAATACGTGGAGATGACGGGAATTGAACCCGCGTCCAAACTGAGCGTTTCAGAGAGTCCTACAGTTTAGCTTCAGAAGA
Organism: uncultured Bacillota bacterium; assembly: GCA_949284445.1. Lineage (GTDB taxonomy): Bacteria > Bacillota_I > Bacilli_A > RFN20 > CAG-288 > Enterosoma. The sequence continues at coordinate 183,647 of CASDVP010000003.1, read as the reverse complement.
ATTTCAATCAACTACAATCTGAAGCATTAATAGTTGATCTATCATTTCTGATCAGTTATAAGTCGAGGAAATGAAACTCAACTTATAACCTTAAGTCTAAGAAACCAAACCTGACGACTTAAGAAATCAGATTTGGGTGTGCTGAAGGGCTCTGTGGCCCTTGAATAAATGCTTAACTACTAGTTATTAGCAGCAAGCAGCGGCCATCATAGCCGGAGCACGGAACATGACAGGTTTATTGGCATTTGTCTTTTGCCGGTGATAAGGTCACCACTCCACTGCACTCTAAGATCTTCTCAGCCTGTCGAAACCAGAACATCCCCAGTGGAATTTATTATAGATAAAATATCATAAAAAACAAGGGCAGAAAGATAACTTTTATCGAAAAAACAGCTAGCTTTAAGCTAGCTGTCTAACGAGTTAATCTATAGTTGGTAAGTTGAGTTCTGGGCGTGAGGTCCTAATTGAATCATAAGCCTGCTTGAAAAGTCTCTTCTCTGCAGCAACTCTCTTAGAATCAATTGAATTGGAAACGATAAGCTGATATTTTTTAATCAAATTATTCAAGATTTCTTTATCATCAGAATTTTTTCCTATAACAAGAATAGCAGTCCTGAAACCTGATATCTGAATAGGATTACGAACGAACTTTTTGTCATCTTTATTCAAAGAGTTATAGAGACTATCCGCACCAGCATCATCATTGACTAAATAACGCAGATACATCGATTCAGCTGTCGGCAAATACTTGATGCCATCTGGGAAATCATTAATATGTGATTTCATATCGCTCAAAACTTTAACGGCTTTTTCGAGTTCATTTTTATAGAGCAAATCAAGATAAATATAATAGAGGATTTGTGCGCGATAATAATTGGAATAATCGTTGAATTCAGCGACGATATAGTCTTCACCATCGACATCATGCATATTGTTGATTTGAACGATGTTGAAAGCTTTTTGACTTTCTTTATCAGCGGTCATGATCAGGTTGAAGATATCGGTCGGATAATCTTGTCTAAAAGGTATCCATTCATAAAAGATGAACATCAAACCGAAAATCAAAGAGAAGAGAGCACCCCAGCCGATGATCGAATTATTACCGCTGAATGAAAGGGTGAAGAACATGATTAAGCAGAGAACAGAATAGATAGCAAAACCGATCAATCCTCCAAAGAATATCGGACGTGGATTTCTTTCGACATTTTCATCTTCAGGAGCAAACTGCATAGCAAAGTCAGTTATTCTAACGATATCATAAGAAACTTTTTTCTTCTTGTCGTTTTCTAAAATGATGCCTAAAAAAGAAAAATAGAAAACTTTGTAATGACAAAGTCTAGCGACAATAAATTTACTAATATTGTAAAACGAAGCCATTAAAATGACACCTACGATTGCAGAAACGATGAAATAAGCAGTCATATTGGTATCGTTTGGTACTAAATTTTCAGTCGCTTTTTGGGCAAAAAACATACCTATGACATAGGCGATCAAAAAGAAGAATAAAGGCCAAGATAAATTTCTCTGTAAAAAAGTCTTTTCAGATTTTTTCTCTTCCATGGGTTAAACCTCCCTGAATAGCACGAATAGCTATAAAATTATACTATTTCTATAAGTAATCGTCATCTTATGCATAACATTTTCTCAACATGTGTGATATCTTCAGCTTTGATTTTGAAATCTAATTCCGAAAATGTTTGTGCGATCGGTAATGTTGAGATGTATTTTACTAGCGGTGCTTCTGAAGCATCATTTTGTGAAAACACTATCTGATTAAAAGTGTGTATTTTTTCTCTTAAAATTTTTGAATTCATTCTGATAAAAGCTGGAAGTAATAAAGCGATGCCTTGTCCGTGTGCAAGCTCAGGATATATTCCTGATAGATAATGTTCAGCTTGATGGACGATAAAGCATTTATTCTTTCCGATGCTCGTGATGCCATTATGTGAAAGAGAACCTAGTATCATCATCGCTTTTCGGGAAGGATAGTCGTTTTCTTTTTTGATAACTGAATCTGAAATATCGATGATTCCTCGCATTGTAGCTAGCGCTAGATAATCAGATGCTTCATGTTCTTCAGATGGTGAAAAATACCTTTCAAACGAATGAGAAAACATATCGATCAAACCGAAAGCTAATTGTTTTTTAGGCACTGAATAAGTGAGTGTCGGATCTAATAATGAGAATAAAGGATAATTTGATTCGTCATTAAAACCGCCCTTGAAGTTTTTATCTCTATCAGAAATGACACAAGAATCTGACATCTCTGAGCCTGATGCTGCTATTGTTAAAATTACACCTACTTTAAGGGAATTTAGTGGCTGAACTTTATGCTTGTTAAAATCTAACGGATCACCTTTGTAGTAATATCCATGTGCAGCTGATTTACAAGCGTCAATGACAGAGCCACCACCTATCGCAAGAATCAAATCTGGATTATATTCTCTTAAGCGTTCGACTATTTTTCTCACGTCTTTGATATCAGGATTAGCTTCGATACCACAATATTCGTCATGTGAGATCTGATGTTCATCTAAAGAGTTAATAACTCTTTGATATGTGCCATCTTTTTTAATTCTATCGCTTCCATAAACTAAAAATACTTTGTGAAAGCCATAATCTTGGGTGATGATTTTCCCTATCTCATCGATATTATTTTGACCGATATAAAGTTTAGTCGGACAGCAATATTGATAATTACAGTTCTTATTTTTCAAGGTGTTAACCTCCTGTTTAAACAATCGAATACAGTTAAATTATATTGAAACAGATTGATAAAATCATGGTTTTATATTTATGGTCTTATTTATTGGAGAAACATATCTATAAACTATGATCATAAATTTAACTTATGATCGATAAATTGAATTCAAGGAAGAATAAATATAAATTATTGTCATGGCTCTTTAGCTTCTAAAACAGGATTTATATTTGAAATTGCATTTTTCTATCTGAGTTGGTTTAATATTTTTGCTATGAAAACTAAAAAACTTATCTGTTTATCTACTATTTGCTTCTTGCTTTGCTCCACAGCGATGGGTTCTTGTGAAAAGATTTCAAATGACGCAAGCGATTCTTCTCTTAATGAAAACACACCATCGATCACTATCCTTAACGGTAAAACTGCGAGGATGAATGTCGGTGAGAATTTGCAGCTAGAAGTGGTGGTTACTAACGCAGATAAAAATGATGTTCAATATGGAACTTTAAATGAGGATGTCGCTATTGTTGATAGCGATGGCTTGATCACAGCTATTCATGAAGGAATCACCTCTGTAGTCGCCAAAATCGGCAATGTTCAATCTAAAATCGATATCTTTGTCAATGCGACAGAAGCAGAGATTGATTCTGTTTATATTTCACTTGCTGATCAAGAATTAAGAACTGGTGAAACAACCACAGTATCCATTTCAGTTGATCCTGAAGATTATATTGATGATGTGACGCTTAAAGTTTTAGATGGCCAAGATTTGATCTCTATCGATGGTAGAACGATCACTGCCTTAAAATCAGGGACTGTTCAGATCCAAGCTGAGTGTTATGATTCGGTATCCAATATCGTTGAACTGACAATTTATGATTTTGATATCTCTGTTTCTTCATCTCTTATAGTCGGTAATCATGAAAGGATCACCGTTCGTAATTACTCTGGCAATAAATCAAAATTAAAATGGGATATTGATGATATGAATATCATATCTATTAGTTTTTCTTCATTAGGTGATTTATATGTTAATGGTCTTGAAATAGGTAAAACTAATTTCTATCTTTATGATGAAAATGGTTTGATGTCAAACGTGCTGAATATCGAAGTTCTAGGAGGGAATCCATATCTAGAAATCGATAAAGATCAATTCTATGATGACTATACTCGTGCTACTAGCTACACTGATGCGATGTATAGAAGCGAATGTGATCTGATGTCTGGTTGGATTGAAGTTCCTGATCAAGAGCCGACTGTGTCATCATATCAGCCTCAGCAAAATGGTAAATTGATTCATAACACCAGTTTAAACTATTCAAATAATAATCAAACTTATACTGTTTTAGATGCTCATGGTGATAAAGCTTTTGATATTTATTATGGTGCTGCATACACTTCATTAGAAGAAGTAGCCGCTTATATATATGCTTGGGGTGAAGTTCCGATCAATTACTCAAAAAACAAATCAGCTAGCCCTACAAGTTCTCCTTGGGGTGAATATTTAAGATTGAATAATAATAAGTTCTCTGGCGATACTGATGGTTATCCTTACGAGCCAGAATTACCGGATATCACTGGATGTGGTGGAAATATTCAATATTATGAGATCGATATCGGGACCACTGGTACAGATTGTGATCCTAAGTATGAGAGTGTTATATATAATGACGGAAAGAGAATAGAAAGAGGTGCTGCTAGAATCGTTTATGCCAGCTATTATGATGACACTAAACAACGAGTGAATCCGGAAGATAGGTATGTTTTTTATACTTATAATCACTACAACGATTTCCAAGAATATTTGAATTATGCTAATGGCTGGGGAGAGATGTTTGGAAATATCACTGGTGGAGGTGTTATTTCTAGTAAAGATCCAAATAAGTGTAATCCTACTGATTATGTAGAAACGGTTTGGACAGAATTACCATAATATCCATCAGACTAGCCAGCTTTAAAAGAATAAGTCGGTTTGATGATCTCTTTGATGACACAAGCTTTTTGAATATTATCGATGATGCTTTCTAAAGGTTTATAGGCAAAGCAAGATTCATCGATAGTGTTTTGATTGATGGATGTTGAATATATGCCTGTCATAGATTTTTTATATTGTTCTAGAGTGATTTCGTTTTTAGCTTCTCTTCTTGAAAGAACACGACCAGCACCGTGAGGGCAAGAAAAATTATAATCAGCATCACCTTTTCCACTAGCGATGATCGCTCCGTCTTTCATAGAAATAGGAATGATCAAAAATTCATCTTTATAGGCGCTGATAGCTCCTTTTCTTAAAATCATATCTTTAGTGTTGATATAGTTATGAATACATTCATGAACTGTGCAAGCATCAAATGAGATTTTAAGACCATCTAAGATTGTTTTTGCGATCAAATAACGATTGGTGGATGCAAAGCGTTGAACTATTTCTATATCATGAATATAGTTTTCAAAATCCTGACCGACAACAGGATATAAATCGATAGGCATCGTATCATTTCTTTGAATTTCTTTATCGAATTCTTTAAGTTTTTCTGAGATCTCTCTTTCTTTTCCGATGCTCTTTAAGTGATCGATGAGCTTCTTTCTTCCTTCTGCATTTTTGATTTTTTCTTGGTGGTATGTATTGGCTAGTTTTACATAATGTTTATTAACAATGACACCTAAATAACGAGACCCGGAATGTATCAATAAATTTAGATAGCCGTTTTCATCCCTATCGATTTCGATGAAGTGATTTCCGCCTCCTAAGGTCCCTAATGAACATTCGACATAATTTTTTAAGTCTTTGATTTGAGAGGCAAAAGAGAAATTATCAAATTCATCAAAAGAGATGAGCTTATCTTGATGAACATTGAATCCAGAAGGGACATAGTGATGGATGATATCATCTAATAATTTGTAATCGATCTCTTTGATGGGTAAACGGATCAAAGTCATTCCACAGCCGATATCGATTCCGACTAAGCCGGGTGCTATCGCTCTGTTATTAACTTTGATCGTTGTACCGATACAAGCTCCTGCACCGACGTGACAATCAGGCATGATGGCGATATGACAATCTTTTAGATAATCTAAATCTAAAAGAGCTCTGATTTGCTCGAGCAAATCATCAGTATAAATATCAGCATATATATTTGCGGTGGTGTATTTTCCTTTTAAAGTTAACATGTTTTACCCTCCATAATTTTATCGACGATTTCACGATATGGTTCTAAGGCTTTATTCATCAAAGTGATAGGTGTGAAGTCAGTTGTATCATCTAATAATGAGACTAAGTTTTTACTGGCACCAGAAATCAAGATGACTTGTTCATCTTTGGTAGCTGCGAAATGGATGCTTCGAGAACAGACGTTGAGATAAATGACTTGAGGTATTGTTAAGCCGTTCTCAGTAAAGATTTCTTTGAAAGTTTGATAGGTGGGGACATTATCTACTCCGTGATCAAATTCCATATCGGAAATGATGATAATTCTTCTGATTTGATTCTCTTTAGACGTGTTCTTTTCGAGTTCAGCGATCAATTTATACACTTTGAGAATATTGGTGTTTGAGCAATCATTATATTCATAAGTGGTTTCTAATTTTTCGTATAAATTTTTACATTTATCTAAATTAACGATTTCTGGATGAGATGAAAAGGTGATAAATGAATTTTTGAAGTTTCCTTCAAGATATTCAGAAAATAATATCGCTAAAGAAGTCGCGACATTGATAGGAAGCCCATTGTAACATGTCATGGAACTGGAACCATCTCTGACCACGATAGTGTTTTTGAGTTCTGGAAGTGTCGCTTTCATGTTTTGCCATTTAGCTTCCATCATCTCTTTCTCATCTTGACTCATATCAGGTGAATAAGTCTTGATGATATCATAAGGATAAAGGGTATCAGTGTGTATTTTAGCTTTTCCATTTGTCACATCAGAAATATACTCATGATATCTGACACCATCATTTCTTTTGAAAGCTTCACGATATTTGTTGAGCGCCAAAGAAGGAACTTTTTGGTAGTCAAAAGAATAGTCCATCTTTCTCAAATTATTTTCGATGATACGGTCTTTTCGAAGAGTGGATAAACATTTGCGATAAGCTTTTTCTGTGATGCCTAAAAGACAAGCAATCTTTTTACCTAAAGCTTTTCTTTGCTTGTTATGACAATTGACTGAAGGTAACCATTTAGATAATAAAGTCACACTTTTGGCTTGATTCTTCATATCATTCTTCAAGGTCTTTTTAAGATGTTTGATTAAATATGGACGCGCTTCGGTATCGATCAGACTCAAAATATCATCATAACGTCCGCAGGTGATGACAGGTTCGATCATAGAGCTAGCAATTTTTGGGTTTCTATCACCTAAAATCTCATACATGCAGCGGAAAACATCTCTTTCTCCTAAGCCATTTTTGATGTCTCGAGTGTAAAGCATGATGGCTAATGTTTTTTTAAAATCGATGCTCAAAGCTTTATTAAAGATAGGCTTTATAACTTTGACGTTCTTTCTGCTGCTTCCTATTAAGCTGAACAAATCGAGGAAAACATCACCTGTAGAACAATAGGAGATATCCCCATTTTCAGTTGTGGTCAATGCTAATCTATTTGTTGACATGTGTGTTTTCCTCCTTTTTTTGTACGACAAGGCGCTTAATTTTTCTTTAAAAATTATGTAATGTTGCTGTACGCGCCTTTATTTTTCTAGACACAATACTTATTCAATTAACTATTTTTGAAATGTGCAATAATGTTGCTGTTTGTGTCTTGGTAATAGTTTAGAAGAAAATGAAAATAGAAAAAATTGACAGTTTAAAAGATAAAATACACCACAAAATAAATTGAAAATATCGAAAAAAATGAATATAATCTAATAAAAATAGACCACAAAAAGAGGGTATTATGTTAGATAATTTTGAAAAAATAAAAATCGCTGTTCCCAAAGAGATCAATAAAATATTAGATAGAGATGTCGAATCTTTTGAGTTTCTGAAAAAGAACTTGAGTTTGAATAAGAATAGCTTTATCAACACGTTGATCGTTTCCTACTTTGAAGAGTTTATGAAAGAAGAAAAAGAAGAAAGAAAATTGTTACAAGCTCAAGCTAAAAAACTTCATTTGACTGGTGAGAGTGTTGATGAATATATCAATCAAATATTAAAGATGTACTATATGAAGTATCAAAAGAAGGAAGCTTATTCGGAAAATATCTCTTTCAGGCCGACTAAAAACAGCATATACGCTATCGATTATATTGAAAATAATCTTCTTTTTAATACGACATTATCTGATTTCTTTAGAAGATTATTTTATCGTTATTGTTCACTTCCTCAATATCAAAGGGAAAGAATAATTTTTAAGGATAAGTATCAGAAGATTTTGGCAGCTATTAGTGATAGAAAACAGGTTTATATCTCTACTCGTTTTAATGTTGGAAATAGAGTTGCCGTATCTCCTTATGCTTTTGCGACTGTCAAAGAAGAAACTTATAATTATTTGCTTTGTAAAGATGAAAAATCTTATCGGACATTCCGATTATCTAAAATTCAAGATTGTATCGTAGTAGATAAAGAGATTTCTTTTGATGAAAATGATAGAAATCATTTTGAAAAAATGATGAAATATGGTCCCCAGTATCTATATTTAGATAGTGATGAAGAGGCCGAAGTCATCTTGACTAAAAAAGGACAAAAATATTTTAAGAACTTCTATGTCTATCGCCCGATAGTTGACAGAATAGAAGGCGATCATTATTTCTTCAAATGTTCTATCGATCAACTGGCCCAGTATTTTAGCAGGTTCGGTTCGGAATGTTATGTGATCAGGCCAAACAATCTGAGATTGAGATTGATTAATTATTATAAAAAAGCATATCTTAATTTAGTTAAGAAAGAAAAAGATATAACAATGTTAAATTAAAAGTATATGTTAGAAATTGAGAAAGAAATTTTTAAAAATTCAACAGCCGATTTTAAGCGCTTAGAACAATATGGCTTTATAATGATCGATGGTAGATATGTCATTACTAAAGTTTTCTTTCTCAATGAATTCAAAGCCGAGATTATCGTTAACGATAATTCAGAAGTCACTAGTAAAATAATAGATCTAGATACTGAAGAAGAATATTTAAATATCAAAAATAACACCTTTACGGATGGCTTTGTTTTAAAAGTGCGTGAAGCATATCAAGAATTGTTAAATGACATCAAAGAAAAGTGTTTTACAACTCACTTATTTATTTCAAGGCAAGGAAATATGATCGCTGAACATATCAAAAGAAAATATCATCTGCAACCAGAGTTTTTATGGCCTAAATATCCGACTTATGGTGTATTCAGACATTCTGATAATAAAAAATGGTTTGCTGTCATCATGCTTGTCGATAAAAATAAAATCACAGATGCTTCTGGACAAGTCGAAATCATCAATGTTAAAGCAGATAGCTATAAGATAACTGAACTTATTAAAAGTCAGAAAGGTTTCTATCCGGCATATCATATGAATAAAAAGAATTGGATAACTATCTCATTAGCTGATGAGATCGAAGATGATGCGTTATTAAAAATGATAGATTGTTCATTTGTCATAACAATCCGATGATATTATCAATATGCATATTGTTCTATAGCAAAATTGCAAAGTTTAAAAGATGTTTTGTAATTTAGCAGCGCTTTCTTTTTGTTTATAATTTTTTTTGTAAAAGGAATTGGAGGGGATTCCTAATGAAACGAAAATTTAAATTTATTCTAACTTCATTGTTGGCTTTAACTGTTTTTCCGATGATGACCTCTTGCTCTACCTCATTTAATTACAATCATTTGAATGAAAAGACTCCTTTAGCTGAAACTGAAGAAGTCGCCTCTATCATGATTGTTAAAAGACCTGATAAATTGGTTTATTTAGAGGGCGAAACATTCGATCCCACAGGTTTAGAATTAGCGGTTCGTTATGTTGATAAAAACATCGCTACTGAAGTGATCACTTCAGGATATGACTATGATAAAAAAGGAGAGTTGACTGCTGATGATGAAGATGTGACTATCACATATCAAGGTAAAACCACAGTCCTAAATATCACTATCAAGGAAATCACCTATGAATTAGAGCTCAAACAATTACCTACTAAATTGGATTACTCATCTAATAAAGAGATTGATTTAAGCGGTATTGAAGTCACTGCTACTTCTAGTTTGGGTGAGTCTTTAACATTGACTTCTAAAGACTTAAAAGGTGAGTTGAATGGTGATGTTTTATCTGTGATTTATAAAGATAAGTCCAGAACATCATTCACTGTTAAAACTGGAACAAGAGAGAATATGCCGATCGGATCTCAGGATTGGTATGGTGCTAAGAATCAACCCAATATTTTAGGTGCATGGGATGTAAAAGATTCTGGTGCTACTTTACCGGCTGTCGATCAAGAAAACAAAACTGTCACTTTTACATCTAAAAATTATTCAAGATTAGAGATGTTTTGTATCAAATATACAGATGCTAGTGGAACAGTTAATGAAGAAGGCGACAATATTGCTGCTGGTGTGAATAATTATGTTGATGGTCAAGAATTCTCATATACTTTAAGCGCGAACTCAAATGGTGGCTTTTCTTTAGGATTATTGATGGTAAATAAAGCTTTATCTGACCTTTCAGAATCAAGCCAAATGGGTCTCATGGTTCATTTTGATGAAGATCAGATGACTATCTCTAGTGCTTTAGGCGGTGGTACTGATCAAGTGTTAGCTTCTTCTCTCTCGCATTATGTTTATGGTGAAGATAACCGTATTGATTTCTCTTTTATCAGAGTTAAACATCGTGTGACTTTAAAGATATATGTGAATGATATCCGTGTCTATTTTAATGATGTAGCTATCACAAAGCATGATACTGCCGAGTTAAATGATGGGAATTTTACCTTCATGGCTGGTAAATTAGATGACGAAGTAGAAACCGAGTACAGAAATTATGGTAACCGTTTAGGTGTTTATGCTGATGAAAAAACTACGCTTGTATTAAAAGATCATGAATAGGAATTAAGAGTATGAAAAATAAAAAAATATCTTTACTGATTTGTTCATTATTATTCACCTCTACTTTAGTATCGACTGTTTCTTGTGTCGGCACTACTTCTACTACAGCTAGTGATATCAATTCTTCAAATACTGAAACTTCTAAACCAATTTCTAGTGATACTAATACTGATAAGCCTTATTCTTCAACATCGAATTCTAGCCCAGAATTACCTGATTCAGATCCTGATGGTGTTGAAGAAAGAGTTATCACCACTGCATATGGAAACACTAAGACTATCAAGCAGGTTGAGAATGCTTCGACTGATACTTTGATAAAACTGATACGTGGAAGAAATGTCATAGCTTCTAGTGAAAATGAATTGACTTATTCTGATGAGCTCAATGCCGATGATGTCATCGAAATAACCTCTGATTATCAATATTTAGTCATCGACCTTTTTGATGGCTTAGGTGAGCAACTTCTTTATTCACCTTCTGGTAATTTTGTTTTCCAAATCCCATCATCAACCATTCAAAAGACTTATCCTGCTAACACATTTTCAGGAAGTTCTTTCCACTTTAAAGCTAGGGTTGCTAGCGATGAAGAAGTGACTTCTAAAACCGTGAGAAATCTCGCTTCAAATCCCTATGATTTTATGTATGCTGATGAACTCAACAACCAAGAAGAAAGTGATTTAAGCGGCCATTTGACGGATTCTACCGCTGTATATGAAGGAGAAGTCGCTGCTTATCCGCATGCTTATGCAAATCGTGTTACTAGAAACAATGCACAATTCTTTGCTAGAAATGCTATCGATAATTCTACTGATTCTGACGGACACGGCGATTATCCCCATCAATCTTGGGGATATGATCAAAAGAGCGATGCAGAATTCGTGATCTATTTTGGAAGAGATGTTTTATTGAGCGAGTTAGTCTTTGTTCTTAGAGCTGATTATTCAGGAACTAAAGAACATGATACTTATTGGCAGAGCGCAACAGTTGAATTTTCAGATGGCACTGAGAAAAAGCTCACTTTTACTAAAACTGGGAAAGAGCAAGAATTCAAACTAGATAAGGACATCTTAACTAGTTCACTGCGCATCAAAGATATCGTCGCTGTCAACAATGTGAATTCTGAAGGCTATGCTGCTTTGACTGAAATCAAAGCCAATGGTGTTGAAATTGTTAAGAATAATCCATTAGCTGTCAAAACTTATTTCCATTCTAATTTCGGCGGTAAAGAGCAAGGTAAATTCACGACTGAAGATTATCAAGTTTCGGAAATCAAAGAAAAAATGGATAAAGTCAATGATTGGTTTATCGATAAAACTGAAAATAGTACATACGAGATCATCGATTCAAATGGAACATCAAAGATGCAAGTAAAAATCGATGATGACAACTGGAAAGATGCTGTTTATTATTCAGGACTACTTGAATCATTCTTAACCACCGGTGATATGGATAGTTATTACTTCATGAGAGGTGTCGGTGAACAATTCACTTATCTCAATCATGAAGGATATCACACTCCACACGCTGATCATGCTCAAATCGGTGAAAGTTATCTGTTATTAGACGAATTAAAACATGCTGAATATAAAGTTGAGGATACGAAGGCGAATATCGATTATTGCATGAGTTGGGATGGTAAGACATTCCCATCTGGTGGTAGCAGCATCTGGTACGATAAATCTCGTGATTGGTCACATTTAGGCTTTTGGTGGTGTGATGCTCTTTATATGGCTTTAAACAGTTATACATTGTTATCACAATTGACTGGTGATGATGACTATGTCTTAACCGCTTATGATGCTTATAATTACTTTAAGAGCAGTTTATATAATGAGACATATCATCTCTGGTATCGCGATGGTAAATTTATCGGAAATACGACAGGCAATACTGATCCTAACACCGATAAAGAATATCCGGTTTTCTGGGCTAGAGGTAACGCATGGGTCTTAGCAGCTTTAGCTAAGCAATTAGAATATCTTGATGAAGAACGCTTCCCTGAAATATATAACACTTATAAACAAGATTATTTAGATATGGCCGAAACTATTTACAAATATCAAAGAGATGATGGAACTTGGAACGCATCTATCATCGATCCTGATTATTATGAAGGAAAAGAAGTCACAGGTACTTCTGGCTTTATCTATTCGTATTGTATAGGTTTATCTCTCGGCTTATTAGATAGCAACACTTATTATCCTATCGTCAAGAAAGCTTATGATGGCATCCTCGAAAATTGTTCTTTCTCAGATGGTCAAATCGGATATATGCAGACGACTGGTTCTTCCCCATCCTCATATAAGAGCGAAGAATTCAGTGAAAGATTCACCCCTGAATTCGGTATGGGATTATTCTTATTAGCTTGTTCAGGCATGATGAGAATCTGTTCAGATTATGAACCAGTAGTGATCTCTCTTCCTTATGATCCTCAGACTTATTTAATAGGTTGAGGAATATAAAACAAACTCTTGTTAAATAAATAAGTTGTAAATAAAAGATCAGGATTGAATTAATTTAGATCAGTTCTGATCTTTTTTATTTATCTGAATATATGAATATGTTTTCGCTTAATGATGTATTGAAATAACTTATAGGCAAAACCGAGGGCTAAAAAAGCAATTATTAAAATGATAACCCAATAAAAGACACCGATATATTCACCTTTATTAAACCAAGTGTTAGCGTGATAATCTAAAAATGGATAAGGAGCATAGGCAACACCTTGTGTCATGGTATCAACCCATCTGACACCTGAATAAGATAGAGTCATGATGAAAGCTAGATAACACACTGGATAGATCAATGATAAAAGAATATCTTTAGTCCTTATTTTATAAATGGTGTTACAGACTAAAAAGTCAGCCATCGAAAAGAAAGGAACAACTACATGGAAGGAAACAGAATCTAAAGAATTGAGCAGATCTGTTCCACCGACAGGTACTAGGACAAAATCGAATAAACAGCCAGTCATCGTGATAGCGATCAAAGCGAAGAATCGCATGTCAAAAAAGAAGCGACTACCATACCAATCTTTATTGAAATAACGACCGATATCAGAGATTAGGAAAATAGTGGTGCTGACCAATATAAAGAAATTAGATATGATCGTGAAAAAAGTGAAGATCAGTGCACTTCTATCATCGATAGCGCCGATGATAGTGATGGTGAATCCGATGATCAGAAAGAAAATGATGATGATTTTTAAAATGACTGATAAGATCAATATATTTTTCGAATTAGTCGGTGCTTTTACTACTTCAACCATTTTAATCGTTCTCCTTTCTATAGATCACTTTAGCGATGTCGCTGTTTAAGAAGCTAGAATAGACATCATATTTTTTCTTTGGACTTCTTAAAACATATAAAAAGAAGTTGTTTTCTTCTGTTGTTAATTTGAAATTATCTAGCAGATAATAAAAAGCAGTAAAACAGACATATTTATCAATCTCATCACCGTTTGGTTCAAAATAGAGCCCGACATAATGTTTAACTTTATTTTTGAGAACTTGTTTGATCACTTTGATGAATGATAAGCTCGAAAAGTTATGAGCTAGTTTGATTAGTAGCTGATGATTTGCATCTGATAAATCATCTTCTTGCATCACGCTATTAGAAGTCAGTTCAGCTTTTTCTGTATCTTTTAAACGCTGTTTAATCTTATAGAGTGAACACTTATCACTATCATTCTTATCGGAGAATAATTGATTTCGTATCTGATATTTATCGATCAGTTTTAAACTTCTTTCTAAATAATTCGGATTTATTTGATAGCTTTTTTCTAGAAGTTCTTTTCCTTTTGAATCATCTTCTTTGATCAGAATTTCACCAAGATGAAAAAGCGCGAAAGCGTTATCTGGATCAATTTTTAAACTCTCAAGGTAATTATTCTTTGCTCTATTTATTTCGCCGATATAAGCGGATGAAAAAGCTGCTGCTGATAGATCAAGAGATGGGGTTATGGAAAATGGTTTTTCTAAATATTGTGTGATAGTTATGTATTCACGTTTTCTCTTTAAAGGATAAGTTTTCTTATTAGTTTGATAATATAAAATATCAAAATGTTTTATCAAGTCATAGTCATTTAAAACATAGTCAGCATTAAGATTTATATTTAAGTTACACTGCAAACGATTTGATAGTTTTTGAAGATAAGGTGAATTTTGAAGATGTTGTTTGATTCGATCAGCATTTTTCGTGATCGATTGAGAGATATGCTTTATCTTTTGCTCATAATAATCTAATGGACAATTTTCATTATTTATATACGGATTAAAAGGAAAATCAATCTCTTTTTGAATGGATAGCATCGACATATCAGATATCGCTGAAAAATAGATTTGTCTTTCATTTGTATTCAAACTCTCGTCTTTGATCTGATTGATTTTATCCATATCTAGAGCTAATAATTTTTCAAAAGAAAGTTTGATCGCAGAAGTTAAATTAGAGAAGAATAGAACGTTTACAAAATGAAAAATCAAATCAAATTCCAGGAAGCCTGAAAAGAAATAGACTTGTCTAGAATCACGTAAGAGTGATTTGCCAAAAGAAGATTTATATAAAGCTAATTCATGTTTATAGATAGCTTGTCGTTCTTCTTTTGATAAATATGGTAAGAGGTCGATACCGAAATGAATCGTGAATTTGTTTTCATAAGTGTAGTACAGCTTGTCATTGTTTTCGATTATGAATTTGATGTGTTTATCAACTGGAGAAGATAATAATTTTTCAGCTTCTTCAGTAGATAAAACATAATACCTGGGCTTCAGCGGCTGTTTAATCGGTAGAAAATGAAAGAAGATAGTACCGAGCATCAGCGAAGTGACCATAGTGATCAATAAATAAGCTGGCTGATATTTTGCATAAGAGGTGAAGAAAAAGCCTACAAGAAAGATTAAAATGATATGCAAAGATAAAACTATATATCCGATTATTAATAATGATTTTAAGAAATTATGTTTTTTAATTTGAACTGTTTCCTCAAAACGTTTTAATAATTTACTAGAAGATGGATATTTGTTTCTCTTTAAATAGATGAAGATTAAATTGATTATGGCACTGATTATTAACAAAGAACCACAAACGATGATGGCTATGTGATTTTGACTGACATCTGATAGGAAGTAAGATGTGCACATCAAGGCAAAACAGCAAGCTGATAACAGCAATTGAGCAGTATGATTTTTAATAATAGTTTTCATATATAAAATTCCTTTAGCTATTTTTAAAATATGATGTTAATACATCATTTTCAAGATAAAATCATTCTGCTCCTTTTTGCGAAAATACAGCTGGGATGGTCAAAAATAAAATCTTTATATCAAGCCAAAAGCTACGTTTTTCAACATATCTTTTATCTAATTGAACTTGTCCATCAAAACCGATGGTGCTACGGCCAGATATCTGCCATAAACAAGTGATTCCCGGTTTGACTAAAAGTCGAACAGTTTGAGCCTCATCGTACTGGGTCACTTCTCTTGGTAAAGCTGGACGAGGCCCTACTAAAGACATCGATCCGAGAAAGACATTGAAAAGCTGTGGTAGTTCATCTAATGAAGTCTTGCGCAAAAACTTACCTAATTTAGTGACTCTTGGGTCGTCTTTCATTTTGAATAGCGGACCTGATGATTCGTTTTTGTCTAAGAGCTCTACAACTTTGACATCAGCATTTGGAACCATCGATCGGAATTTATACATTTTAAATTTTTTACCATTTTTACCAACACGAGTTTGAATAAAAAAGACTGGGCCGCGATCGGAGATCTTGATGGCTAGTGCGATGATCAAATATAACCAACAAAAACAGATCAAGAATATTGTAGAAACAAAAATATCAAAAAAACGTTTAAAAAAATCATAAACTGGTTTTTCTTTGTATATGACTAAGCCTTTTAATTTAGGCATTTGTATAGTATGAGTGTCAAAGAGCAATTTCATTCTTTGTTCATCAATGCTCAATTGCTCATCTTTAGCATCGGTCTCTTTCATGTTATCTTTTCAGCCTCGAATACAATTTATTTTTTATCAAAAATAAACAAACTATTCAACTTAATTAAGCTTGAAGAAGTTAATTTTCACTCTATTAAATACCATAAATGAATAGCTGAAGTTTAGTTTTTGTTAGAGATTTTATGAATTTACCTACCAATTTTAAAGAATATTTTAAAATGGAAACTCAACATATAGTTTAAACTTCCAAAAAAGCACATATATTATTGAAGAAAACAACATTTGGTTATTAATTTATGCTCGATTTTTAAAAGTTAACCGCTTTCATAAATTTTAACTTGAAAGAAGAGCAGTTGTTAACTATACTTACTTTCCATTCTATTCGAGCTGATATGAGACGAGACGAATGGCACATCTATAAAGGAGGACTACGAGATGAAAAACTTTTCGAATAAGGTTTTAGATTCTAAAAATCTTAGTAACAAAAGAAAAGCCAAATCACAAGTCAAGGATTTATTCTTCCGTGGCTTGATCAATGGCTATATAGAAACCATCTTTAGCGGAAACGCTTTAGATTAATTAAGGATACCAAATCTCTTATTGAGGTTTGGTATTTTTTTAGCCTCTAATTGAATAGAAATCGTTTTAAAGAATAGCTAAATGATTTTCTATTTTTACAGTTGGTCGGATATTCTGACTCTCAAATGAATTAGAATTCATCAAAAAACATTTAATTTCAAAACTTCCACTTTAAATAATGATTGAAAATTGCTCTATTGATTTTAATTTTGATAGTTTAACGAAACTGATTTATAGGCTTTGAGTATTTTAACGTCGAATTTTTCTAACTTTTTTTGAATGTCATTGATATATTTGTCTTCAATATCGTTGATAGCTTGATTAGCTTTGTAAACGGCATCGCCGATCGCTTTATTGGCTTTAAGGATATCTTCGTTCTGCTTTCTGATGTTTTGTATCTTATCTTTTAAGGAAGATAATGGCTTATCGAGATAGGTTGATTTGATGCTTTCAAATGTCTCTTTTAATTCTGTATAGGATTGGAATTTCTCCTGCTCTTTTTGACTATCAAGAATCAGCTTTGAAAATCTAGTAGTGAGTGAGACGATCATGTTTAAGAAAGTCATCAAATATGCAGGTCTAACCACATACATATCGGGATATTCGTTCACTTTAAAAATCGGAATATCATTGGTTTTATCTGCTTCTAAGTTAGAGACTAAAACAGCATATTTGCACTCTTTTTTCTTTCGGTTCTTGTCTAGTTGGGAGTAATAATCTTTATTAGTTTTCTTGTTTTTTGAATCAGGATTCTCATCTTTCATATCTAAACAGATAGAAGTTAATAAATCCTTATGTGTTTCATCTGAGAAGATTTTAAAGATAAAATCAGCTTTTGAACCTTTGCTTTCATCATCAGTTTTGATAACTAGATTATCCTTTTCCCATGTGCAATTAAAAAATCCGTTTTGCATATAACTATTTACTTCTCGATCACACCATGTCTCTAAATCTTCGCCGATATTTTTGATATTTAAAGAAGACTTCAGGCGTTCTAATGCCGATATTTTATCGAGATATTCTTTTTCTTTTTCATTAAAGCCAGCGGTTAATTGATTTCTTAATTCATTTAATGCATGTTCTCTATCAGCATTATTTTTTATGTTGATCTGATCGATTTCTATTCGATTAGTTTTTTCGAGATACTGATTTTGTTGTGTTAGAAGCATATTATCATTTTTTAATTGATTCAGTTGCTTTTCATAGTCGTTCTGAAGATTAGCTTTGATCAACTCAATGTCTTTATCACGATTTTGTTCGAATGATGAAATTTGATTCTTTAATTCGATTATCTCTAAATCTTTCTTATGAAGAGCTTCATTGTTAATGGCTAAATTTTTAGTGTTTTCATCTTTGCATTTAAGCACTATAGACTCGCAATTCTCTTTAATTTTTCTATTTTCTTCTCTATATTTCAATTCCAGTTCAGTTCTCTGATTCTTAAGAGCGTCTTCAACTTTTTCTTGTACTCTCTTATTCAATTCCTCTTGAAATGCCTCATCTATGTATTTGTTGATATAGGAAAGATCGATATTCGTGATTTTGTCTAATTCGATGATATCTCCTCTTTTTGCATCTTCAGCTAATTCTAATATATTCTTATTTTTAATGATCACATTGATACTTGCCATACTGTGTGTCCCCTTCCGTTAATAATTTTAGCTTCTCGAATAGATTTTTAAAATTATCAATCAACTGTTGTCCTAAATTTTGGACATTAAATATTTAAAAAGTATAAGATAAATTTATGGTTGCATAATCACTTTTAAATTAAGAAACACAAGCAATTTATATGTGACTTTAACAATCCTAAATCATCATTTAATACGAGTTCTCATCAGAGAAGAGACTGATATCAGAGATACTTTACTTTTTGTAGGAACTATAAAAGAATCTGTGCGAAATTTTAGGTTTTAACTAAAGCAACATATTTGATATCATTAGAATTTCTAATTTAAAAAAAACATTTTATATCGATAATATAATGATAAAATTATACAAATTAGGTAAACAATATGGCATTTGATAACTTCAGTTTAAAGATCATCACTGATGAACTAAAGAACCAACTTGATGGTGCGACTTTTGGGAAACCATTATGTATAACTCCGACCGATTTTGCTTTTCCATATTCGTTTGACAATGCGGATGGAACTTTCAGGCATGGCACCTTTATTTTCTCGCTCAATCCTACAAGCCCATTTATAACTTATTCGTTTGATAGATATGAAAAATTAGATAACAACACTCCTTTTTTTAATTCATTAAAGAAGTTGACTTATGCCAAAGTCAATCGTATCGAAAAGCTAGCTGGTGAAAGAATCATCACTATCAATTTTGACAGCAATCACAATGATTTAAGCGAGCTCAACACCGGATATGATCTCATCATTGAGCTCTTTCCAAATCATCCTAATGCATATTTGATCGCTTATCCATATGAAAAGATTATCTCTTTATATAAAGAAAGAACCAATCTAGAAAAAGGCATTTTCTTGACTAGAAATGCTTCATATACCTATCCGCCAAGCCGTGAACTTGATTTGAATGACATAAAAGACGTCGAAGATATAAAACCTTTTTTATCAAACGCCTGTTATAAACATTTAGTCGAAAACGCAAAGACTCAACCTTTTAGAGAAATCTTAAATAAGATGATGTCATCAAATGAGCTTTATATATGTGGCAAAGATATCTTACCTTATCATTTTTCAGATGATAAATTACAAAAGATTAAACCTAGTGAGATCTATTCGAAATTAGTTTCTGATCAGAAAAAGTTAGCTAAATTAGACCGGATAAAAGAATTGATATCTCTTATTGAAAAAAGTATAAAAGTTGTCAAAAAAAAGCAAAAGAATCTGCAAAAAGATTTAGAGTCTGCAAAAGATCATCTGAAATATTTGGAATATGGTCAGATCATTTATCTTTATCAAGGCGATATTAAAAAAGGTGATAAAGCTCTTATCAAAGATGGATATAACATACCTTTAAATCCATTGTTCAGCGCTGCTCAAAATGCTAATTCTTATTTTAAGAAATATCAGAAAGCTAAATCAGCGATCGAAATACTTTCTTCTTTGATAATCAAAGCTGGTGATGAAGCTGAATATTTAGATAAAAAATTGATGGAGATCAAAGATGGTTCCCCTAGAGATTTATTAGAGCTTAAGAGCGAGCTATTACACGAAGGTTATATCAAAGAAAAGCAAGGTAGACATACTATTAAGGAAGTCAGTAAAAGAAGAACTTATGATCCTCATTATTTAGTGCTGCCTAAAGGAAAAATAGGCTTTGGTATGAACGGTTTACAAAATGAGGATTTAACTTTCAAAATAGCGAAAAAAGATGATATTTTCATCCATGTCAAAGACTATCCAGGAAGCCATATCGTGGTTCTAGCTGGTAAAGATGATGAAGAAGTCTTACATATCGCTTATGAATTAGCTTTGTATCTCTCACACTTAGATAGCGGAACAGTGATGATAGCTAGAAAAAAGGATGTGAAGAAGAATCCAGAAAAAATCGGATTAGTTAATATTTTAAAATATGAGACAAAAGAGATAAAATATATCCGTCCTTCTTCGATTTCTCTATTCCAAAGGGCGTTAAAGGGCTGAAAATAAAAAAAGTTGATTAGAAACTATTGTTTTATTTGACAATATATTATTAATTAGCTATATTATTTAACGCTGTCTAAGCCCTGTTAGTTAAGTGGTATAACGGGTCCATGGTAAGGACCAATCGCTAGTTCGATTCTGGCACGGGGCACCATTTTTATTATAAGTTAATTTATGCTTGTTATGATCGGAGGGAAAGTTGATGAGCTCGACCGAAGTTAAAAAAGAAAATAGTAAATTTAAAGTAAAGGCAACCGCCGCTTGGGAATGGTTCAAAAGTGCTGCTTGGCTTCAAGTTTTATTGATCGTCGGTTTAGTTGTTGGTATCGTTGTTTCAATTCCTTATATCGTTCAAGGTATCACTGACTTAGTCAACAAAAACACTTCACATTTCTATGAATCTAAAGAGATCACTTTCGATGATTTTGAGAAAATGATCGCTGGTGATGACCCCTCTAGAGCAAATGGTGTTGTCGGAACTGGTATTAAAGATACTGATCCAAACTTATCTGATGATTATAGTGAGTTAGTTTCTGAAGATTTAGAAGGGTTTGTCGTCATGTTTGTCAAAGCTAACTGCGATAACTGCTCTTCTATTCAAAGCTATGTAGAAACTTGGTTCAATCAATTCAATAACGAAGATGGAATCAATAACAGATTACGTTTGTTCACTATCGATGTCAGCTTCGTTCCTGGCGATAGTTCTAAATCTACTGAGGCTGAAGGTTCTGCTAATGATTATGATAATGACAATATCTCTCTTGAACAGCAAAATGAGATTATGCAATCTATAAAAGACACCTATCTCAGCCAAGATGAAGCTCATAAAGTATCTGAAGTCACTGAATCAACATTCGAAATGGATTTGACTTCTCCTTCTGGCTCTGGAACTATTCCAACTCCTACTTTTGTTCTCTATACCAAAGACAAAGATGTGAAAGAATATGATATGACTAAACCTACTAAGGTCATCTGCGGAGCTATCGGGGATCTCAACTACACTAGCCAAGCCGGCATGAACTCACAGATGTTAGATATCTTCAACTTTGTCGTCTATTCTGAAAAAGCTAATTAAAAATTGAAAATAAAAAAGACTATCTCTCCTTGATTGGACTATAGTCTTTTTTTGTGTTCAGAGAATTGGTTTAAAGGTTTGTATGACGCTTTTCAATTTTCTTTTGCATCGCTTTTAAGACGACTTCTGGAACTAAAGAATCGATGTTTTGACCTTGTAAAAATATCTCTTTGATATTGGTTGAAGAGACAAAGGCTTGTTCACGATGCGCCATGAAATAAACCATATCGATATCAGGAGCTAAGTATTCATTCACTTCGTGCATCTGATATTCAGCTTCATAGTCGGTGACTGCTCTTAAACCGCGTATCAATGCCTGGGCGTGTAATTCACGCGCTTTGATGACGACTAATCCTTCTGTGGATGTCACCTCGACATCATCGATGCCTTTTAAAGCTTCTCTAGCTAATTGTACACGTTCGTTTAAATCAAAGAAATAGGAATTCTTTTTAGCGCTGTTTTCAGCGACTAGAACGATAACTTTATCAAATATCTTTCTCGCTCTTTTGATGACGTCGATATGTCCGACGGTGATCGGATCAAAAGATCCTGGATAGCATGCTATTTTCATTCGTTCTCCCAAGTATATAGACCTACATATTTTTCACCATAACGATAATCTTTTAAACTGAATCCTGGAATTTCTGCGTTCTTGTTATCTTGTTCGGAGACGATCATACAATCTTTGTTCAAGAGGTTGAATGAGGCTAAGTAAGAGATTATTTTTTGATTTATATCATAGCGATAAGGCGGATCTAAAAATATTAGGTCAAATTTTAAGTCATGTTGCTTTTTTAAGAAAAGACGATAGTCTGTGCATAATACTTCGTATTTGCTTTCATCATTTTCTACAGACAAAACATTTTCTTTTAATGTTTTAAAAGTTTTAAAATTTTTATCGATGAAATAAACTTTTTTAGCACCTCTTGATAAAGCCTCTATTCCTAAAGAACCACTTCCCGCGAACAAGTCGAGACAGATGCTGTTAGAAGGCTTATCTTTGATAGCTGAAAATAAAGCTTGTTTCACTTTATCCATCGTCGGTCTTGTCGCCTTGCTATCTGGTACTTTTAAGAAACGACCTTTATATTTTCCTGCGATAATCCTGATCATTTTAATTTTAATAAGATCCCTTCTTCAATTATTTTTAAGACAGCTTTTATCTCTTGATATTGCTTTAAGTATTCTTTCACTAACGGATGTTGCTTTAACTCGTCATCAAGCTCTTTAGCCTTTATCAATAATGCCCTATTGTCGTCTTTAGCATCGTTAGCTAGTTGATAACATTCATCTCTTTCTTTGGCTAAAGAATTTAGCGTGATATCATCATCGATCTCTTTTGATAATCGCTTTAATTTCAAATAATTATCAGATGATTTTAACTCATCGATAAAGGCGAGTTCTTCTAAATAAAAAGTGTCTGAATCCATGCACATATTATAGCATCTTTGCTGTAATTATTAGGTAAAAGTGATAAAATTAAAGCTATGAAATTATTTAATATACATAAGATTCCTGATCCTGTTTTGTTCGAAAAAGCTAAAGAAGTTTCTATGCCTCTTTCAGAAGAAAAGAGACAGATGATTCTTGATATGGTCGAATATTTAAAGATTTCTCAAGATGATGAGATGGCGAAGAAATATAACATCCGCCCTGGTGTTGGTATTGCTGCTCCTCAAATCGGTGTTTCAGAGAGATTTTATGCGATCTATTTTAATTATGATGAAAAGACTTATGAATATGGCTTAGTCAATCCCAAAATCATTTCTACGTCTATTAAAAAAGCTTATCTAGAAACTGGTGAAGGATGTTTATCTGTTCCACAAGATGTTCCAGGTTATGTTTACCGTTATTATAAAGTGACTATCAAAGCTTTTGATGTCGTTTCTAATAAAGATGTGACTTTAAAATTGACCGGATATCCAGCGATTGTTTTTCAACATGAATACGATCATTTGGATGGCATTTTATACACAGATCGAATCAACAAAAAGGATCCCTTCTTGGTCGATCCAGCAGCCATCGCCCTTTAGTCTTATCAACAATTCGCGTTAAAAATGCTCGTATTTATGCAAGCTTTTTCAATACTATCTTGTATTTTGTCTTGTTCTTTTTTAGAATAGTCTTAACAGACGTAATATGTTTTTTAATTTATATTATATTTATTTATATTCATCTTATTAAGGAGTTTAGTAAATGGCTAATTTTAAAGAGGCATTGAGTTCACCAGTTCATGTCTATGCTCTAGGTGGACTAGGAGAGGTTGGAAAAAACCTTTATTGCATTGAGAATGATAATTCTATTCTGATCATCGATTGCGGTGTCATGTTCCCTGAAAGCAGCATGCCTGGCGTCGATTATGTCGTACCTGATTTTTCACATTTAAAAGAAAATCAACATAAGATCAAAGCCTTGATCATCACTCATGGTCATGAAGATCATATCGGTGGCATCCCATTTTTATTACAACAGATCGATGTGCCGATCATCTATGCTCCTAAGATCGCTTGTGCTTTGATCAGACATAAATTAGGTGATAATAAAATTAGAACCAGCACCAAGTTAGTTCAATATAATGAAGATACGATTGTGACTGCTGGTGATTATAAGGTTGAATTTTATCATGTCACTCACTCTATTCCTGATTCCTTCGGTCTTTATATTCATACACCGCAAGGGACCATCATGGAAACCGGTGATTTCAAAATCGATCTGACACCTGTCGATAATGATTTCAACTTATCAAAACTGGCTAGGTTTGGTGACCAAGGCATCGATTTATTGATGGCTGATTCAACAAACGCGGAAAAAGAAGGATACACCCCTTCTGAGAGAACAGTTATTCAAGGCATCGCTGATGTCTTCTCAGAAGCTAGCGGTCGATTATTGATCTCTACTTTTTCATCTAATATCTCTCGTATTCAACAGATAATTGAGACTTCTATTCGCTTCAAAAGAAAGATCATCATCTTTGGCCGTTCTATGCAATCAAATGTCGATGCCGCTAGAGAGTTCGGCTATATCAAAGTTCCAGATGAATATTTAGCTTCGCCTGAAGACTTAAAGCATTTATCTCCAGAAGAGATCTGTATTTTGTGCACTGGTACTCAAGGAGAACCGATGGCTGTTTTAGCTAGGATCGCTCGTGGTGATCATCGCTATATCCATGTGCTTCCAGGTGATACGATCGTCTTTTCTTCTTCGGTTATCCCTGGAAATACTTCATCCATCAACACCGTCATCAACCAGTTAACTAGATTAGGAGCATCGGTAGTCACCAATTCTGTTTTGACTAATTTACATGCTTCAGGTCACGCTTCTAGACAAGAGATGAGATTAATGCAAAAATTAGCTAGACCTAAATATTTCTTCCCAGTGCACGGCGAATATCGTATGTTGAAACTTCATGCCAAAATCGCTGTTGAATGCGGAATGCCTAATGACCACACATTCGTTTGTGAAAACGGTGATGTTTTGACTCTTATCAATCATCAAGTCATCCGCGGTGGACAGGTTCAAGCTGATTCGATTTATATCGATGGTAAGAGCTCAGTCGGTGTATCTAATTCCGTCATTCATGATCGTTCTATTTTGATAAATGAGGGAATGATCGGGGTCTTTGTTCTTATCGATCCAAAAAAGAATTTGTTAGTAGCTACACCAAAAGTTGAATCAAAAGGATTCATTTCATCTAACAAACGCGCTTTACAAAAGAAAGCTAGCGAAGTCATCGGCTTAGAGATCAATCGTTTGATGCATTCAGGCAATAAAGTCACTTATTCTGATATCAAGCAGACAGTCAGGACGATCACATCGCACTTCTTATATCGTGAAGCTAAACGCACACCGATGGTCATTCCTGTCATCGTCACTTATTCTGGCGAAGATAAAATGTAAGAGAGATTAAAATGATCATATTAGCAAGTCAATCTCCAAGAAGAAAAGAAATTTTAGCTGAAATCTTACAAGATGTACCTTTTAAATGCTGTCCATCTTCTTTTGATGAAAGAAGCATCGAAGATAATAATTGTTATCAATTATGTATTAGAGAAGCCTTAGCGAAAGCCTTGGATATCTCTCATTTAAATCGTGATGATTATGTCATTGCATCCGATACGATGGTTTTGTATCACAATCAAGAATTGGGCAAACCAAAGGATAGGAAAGAGGCTTTAGAGATGCTGAGAACTCTTTCTGGAAATAAGCACACAGTCATCACTGCTTATTGCATTCTTAAAGGCAATAGTGTTTTAAAAGAACGGGTTGTCTCCGCTTCTCTCTTCATTGAAAAAATGGCTGATTTAGAGATCGAAGAATATATCGATACCGGTTCTCCTTTCGATAAAGCTGGCGGGTATGGGATTCAAGATAAAGATTTTATCAATGCTCGGATTCTTTCTGGTAGTATATATACTATCATGGGACTACCTAAAGATGAGCTTGCTACTGATTTAGAAGAATTAGGTCTCATCTAATAATTATCGTTATAAATAGATTGTGAAAATAAAAAAGTTGATGCTATCAAGAAAGACTTTGGCATCAACTTTTCTTTTTATATCAGTTTGCTTCAACTATTAGAAATTGGAGACGTATTCAGGTTTTAAAATCATAACGACAGTGATCAAGGCGATGATTATTATCATGCTGATGATGAACCAACTGAGCAAAACTTTTGAACGTTTAATCATAATTTGTTCCTCTCTTAAATTCAGTTAAGAAAATTTTAATATTTTGATAGTGATATTACAAGGTCAGTCAACTTTTTTATCGACGTTTTCTTCTAGTAATTCTTTGAAGTATTCGCTTTTTGAACCGATGACAAAGACGACTTTATCGCCCATAAACATCACTTGTTCCAGTATCGAACTGATGCTCTCTTTATCAACGATAGTCGGATCTTTGACTAAGACAGTCACTCTTGAACCTTTAGAGCTGATCTGAACAATATTATCGCGACCACCGAATTTATCGGAGACTTTGATTGCTGAAGATTGAACAATCTCATCAGCTTTGCGATTGGAATCAGCGATTTTTTTCTTATGGATGAGATAGATGGAGAGGATCACTAGAATCACGGCAATAACAGCGATAATAACAATCAGAATGATATATGTGGTCGGCATGTTTATTCCTCCTTTAGATTGATAGCTTTGCTGATCCGTAAAAGATTATCACTATCCTTAAAGTGGATGAGAGATAAATTTCTTTCGCTTGATGAGATAGTTATTTCACCATCAAAGTTAACATCATATTTGATACCGTCTAAAATACAGCTGTTTCTTCCATCATTGACATTGATGAACAAGTTTTGGTTTTGAGAAAGGATACCTCTATTGATCGAATTAGGATAGAGACGATTGAAGACTGGCGCTAGTAACGAATACTGATAGATACCCATATCACTTCTAAAGATCACTGGTGAATTCAAACTGTTGATGAAACCAGTCGATCCGATCGGAGAAGCGATGACTATACCGGAGCAGCGAGATTTCGTCAGATATTGATTATCGATAAAGAGATTCAGCTCAGTGGTTTTTTCAGATAAAAGGGTGAAATCGCTCAAGAAAAGATGATTTTTATTCAGATAATATGCATTGAAAAGCGGTAGTTTTTCATAAGTATCTTCTTTGTTGATGATATCATTTACGCATTCTTCAAGATCTTTTAATTCATAATCGGAAAAGAAACCGAGATGACCGGTGTTGATCAGAAGAAAATTGCCGATGAAATCATAATCGTGAATGGCATGTAAAAAGGAACCATCTCCGCCTAATACGATTATCAGATTCGGATTGTTTTCATCCAATTTAAAAGAAGCATCTATCAGGCGTCTATAGAGATAGTCGATCGCTTTTTCGTTGCTCTCTTTTTGATGCGAACAAATGACAAATGTGCATGGTTCCATTGTTTATTTTCTTTATCTTTCAACGTTGTTATTGTATCATAATTACAGTTAAGGAGAGAGAATTTATGGCTACAAACAATATTGAAATCGAGGCGAAGGTCTTAGTCTCTAATGATGATTATGAAAAGTTATTAAAAGCTTTTCCAGTTGAAAAACAAACGGTTGTTCAAACTAATTACTATTTAGATTCTAATGATCGCATTTTAAAGAAATACGGCATGATTTTGAGAATCAGACATGTCGGCGAGAATTATACATTGACGATGAAAGCTCCTCTTGCTGAAGGTTTATTAGAAAAGAACCAGCGCTTGACTGATGCTGAATTCGAGGCTTTATTCCATGAAAACATTTTCCCAAAAGGAGAAATCTTTGATTTCCTTGATGTTTTGCATATCAAGCCGAGCGATCTTCATATATTGGCGCATTTGACCACAGAAAGAAAAGAGACTGAATACAAAGATACGATTGTTGATATCTCTAAAAACACTTATTCTGGACGAGTCGATTATGAATTGGAATGCGATTCTGATTCTGCTGCTAAATCAGAAAGAACTCTCGAAGAGATCTGTCAAAAATTTGATATTCCATTCGTCTTGAATACACTTTCAAAAGAAACTAGAGCCATCAACGCTGCTACTGATTTAAATAAGTAAGAAAAAAGTGTCTGTTCATCATCCTTTGATGGTAGCAGACACTTTTTATTTTATTTGAAGCAATGATCACATTTTGAGTAATCGACACAATTTTTACAAGCTTCTTCAGCAACTTTTTTAGCTCGTTCGAAGATCTCGATCTCATCAGAATTATATCCGACTTGTATCTTGCTATCGTCGACTATGATCGGTCTTTTTAGCACCGATGGATTCGCTTTGATAAACTCACATAATTCATGGATAGACATCGAATCGATATCGACGTTCAAGTCTTTGATAATTTTGCTTCTTTTAGAGACGATATCGTCAGTTCCGTCTAAAGATTTGTTGAGCATATCTTTGAGCTCTTCTTCAGATATTTCATGTTTTAAGATATTTATTTCAACAAAGGGAATCTGTTGAGATTTAAACCACGCTTTGACTTTTCTACAGCTTGAACAGCTCGGAGAAGAGTATATTTTAATCATCTTTTTCACCTCCATTCTTGACTTCGCTCAAATCGACTTCATCGGGTCCATGACGTAAAATTTTTGCGAATAAAATATTGTACATGATAAATGAAAAAAATAGAGCTATTAAAACAAACCCACAAAGTGAATTGATGATGATATTAGTAGTGGGAGAATCCATTCCATAGGCCTGGATGATAAAAGGAGAAGCGACTAATAAAACGCATAAGATGACATAGAAGATAAAAGTGGATACTTTACCATACCAGTGAGCAGAACCGAAGGATTTATTATGTTGTGCTAAGATGATGTTTTGAATGAACAAGACGAATTCTTTAAAGATAAAGAAGCTGAGCATCACGAACACGATCGGGAAACTATAGAGCTGATAACATATTCCGATAGCTACTGATAGCTGTAATAATTTATCAGCGATCGGATCGATGATCTTTCCTAATTGTGAGACCTGGTTAAACTTTCTAGCGATCAAGCCATCTAAAAAATCTGTATATGCTGCTAAAACCATCACCGCAGCCGCTAAATATATATGAGCAAGAACATTACCAGCTATCGAAAAAGGATTCAAATATAAGCATAAGAAAATGATGATGAGAATCACTCTTAGATAACAGAGGACATTCGGTATGAGAAATACTTCATCTTTGCGAAAATATTTCTTTACTACAGCAATAAAAGTTTCTTTCTTATTCATATTCCGATCAGATGTTAAACATTAAAATTATAGCATTTTATAAACTTAAATTGACTAAAGGCTCATCAATTTTTTGCCTTTTATCGATTTTAGGATAATAAAGTTTATTCAATATCAAAGCTTGTGGCTCGGCTTTTAATTTTTGATATGGGACATTCTCACCATTTAAGAGTTTTTTGATAGTGTCTAAAGATAAACGATTTTGTTCATATCTCAAACAGGCACCTACTAAGAAACGTATCTGATATCTCAAAAAGCTTTTTCCTTTAAATGAGATATAAAAGATACCGTTTTTATTATGAAGAGATGTTCTATCTATTGTAAGAATCGTAGATTCATCTTCCTTTTCAGGCTTAGAAAAATAGCGAAAATCATGTTTGCCTTCAAAAAGTTTTAATGATTCTTTTAATTTATCAGCATCTAGGGCTTTCACTGGCTGATATGTCAGATGAGCGAGAAGCGGATTTCTTCTTTCACCTGCTTGAATCAGATAAGTATAGATTTTATATTTGACGTCATAGCGGCTTGAAAAGTCATCACTCACTTCTCTGACTTCTTTGATAAAGATATCATTAGGAAGACTTCTTTTTAAATAATATGCGAGATAATTCAAGCTGAAGTCTCTATCTGGAGCTTGAAAATTGATCGCAAAGTCTAAGGCTGAGACACCTTTATCTAACCTTGATGAGATTGTCGATCTGATCTTTTCATTATAAATTCGCGACAAAGTGTCTTCTAATACACCTTGAATCGTCGGTTTATCAGGTTGGATTTGAGTGCCGTAATAATTTAAACCTGAGAAGGCAAAGCGAATAAAAATGTTCATAGTTTTGGTAATGAAACTCCTAAATGAGCAAACAGATCAAATTGATAGACAGCTAATATTATCATAGCTGTCAATATGATAGCTAAAATCAAAGTTCCAATCGTATCTTTCAGTGACCATTTTTGCAATTTATAACGGCTTCTTTTACCATCAGGATTATATCCTCTAGCTTCCATGGCATCAGTCAGCTCTGAAGAAGTGGTCAATGAACTGATGAAAAGAGGGATGATAAGAGAGATGATGGCTTTGATCTTATCTTTGAACTTGCCCTGTTTATAATCGACACCACGGCTTGCTTGAGCCTTCATGATCCTTTCAGATTCTTCAGCCAATGTCGGGATGAATCTTAAAGCAAGAGAGATGGTCATTGAAAACTTATGTATAGGAACTTTGATCCATTTTAAGGGAGTAAATAACCATTCTAACGCATAAGTCATATCCATAGGTTTAGTCGTAGAAGTAAAGATATTCGTTTCACCTAAGACTATGATCAATCTC
This sequence comes from uncultured Bacillota bacterium, assembly GCA_949284445.1. Classification (GTDB taxonomy): domain Bacteria; phylum Bacillota_I; class Bacilli_A; order RFN20; family CAG-288; genus Enterosoma. The sequence continues at coordinate 152,670 of CASDVP010000003.1, read as the reverse complement.
AAAAGGATAAAACTGACGTTTATGATGGTTCGATAATAGATCTTTACTTCACCGATAAAGAAGAAGTCTCCAGTCGATGAAGATGGCAAAAAAATGTTCAAGATCAAAAGGAGAAGAATCATCATCCACATCGCCTTTAAAGATTTGAACAATTTTAAGAAACTGGTTTTGCTGATGATAGATAAGAAGATGATGATAACTAGGATACCCCCATTTATCACTAAGTTCATATAACCGTTTCCGTAGTTTAAAAAAGTAGCGACTAAAAAGATGATCAGACCTATCAGTTTGACTCTAGCATCTAAGCGATGAATGATCGTGTTAAAAGGTGTGAATTTTCCGATGGTCAATGTCATGTTATCTCTTCGCCTTCATTATTTCTGATGCTAGTGAATCAACATCTTTGATTTTTGATAAATCGATGTCTAAACCATGCGCTTTTAGCTTTAAAGCAAAAGAAAACACTTTTGGTGGCACTAATGAAGAATGGGTTAAGAATTCCTGATCTTGGAAAAGCTCTAAAGGCGTAGATTGCTTGACTATTTTTCCTTTGTCTAAAACTATCGCTTGTTGACAATATTTTAAAACCACATCCATATTATGAGTGGCTAAAATTATCGAAGTCCCACTTTTATGGATATTTTCGATGAGATTTAATAACTTTTCTTCACCATTAGCATCTAAACCGACAGTCGGTTCATCTAAGACTAACACATCAGGTTTCATGGCGATGATACCAGCTATAGCTACACGCCTTTTTTCACCACCTGATAAGGCAAATGGTGTTCTATCATAATAACTTTTATCTATTCCGACTAAGTCTAAGGCGTGTTTAGAGGCTTCTAAAACTTCATCGTCTGAAAGACCGAAGTTTTTAGGGCCATATGAAACGTCTTTGATGACAGTGTCTTCAAACAACTGATATTCTGGAAATTGAAAAACAATCCCGACTTTTTTTCTCAAAGTCTTAATGTCTTTCAATTTAGCTTTTCTTTTTTTCTTCATCGCCTTCTGATCGATAATCTTTTGACCTTTCTTTTCTTTATAAACCAAAGAGATATCGATGAGATAAGAATTTATATCAATCTTTCCAGAAGTCGGGATCAATAAACCGTTGAGATGTTGGATAAGCGTTGATTTTCCAGAACCTGTTTGACCTATCAAAGCAGTGAAACAGTGATCTTCAAAAATGAAATTGATATCTTGTAAAGCGACTTGCTGACTGGGTAAACCTTCATCATAGATATGATAAAGATATTCGATTTTTATCGGCATAGAAAATTTAATAACTCCTCTTCATTATTGACTTCAGGAACATCGACACCTAAAGAGATCAAAGATTTTCTTAGTTTGTGTGCGAATGGAATATCTAAACCGATGTTTTTTAACAGCTCGTCATTAGAAAACACTTTTTCTGGTGTATCGACTAGTAAAATCTGACCGCCTGAAAGAACTACTACAGTATCTGCATCATATGCTTCTTCGAGTTCATGAGTAATTAAAATAATAGTTAAGTCTGGATTTAATTCTTTTTCTTTACGAATGATATTCCTAATAGCGATTTTACCTTTTGGATCAAGCATGGCGCCAGCCTCATCCAATATGAGGATATCTGGTTTTCTTGCGATCGCTCCTGCTATTGCAACTCTTTGTTTTTGACCTCCGGAAAGATTAGCAGGTTCACTCTTCAAATAATCTTCCATCCCTACTAATTTTGCACATTCCAGAACACGTTTCTGCATCTCAGACTGAGGAGTGTTCTGATTCTCTAAGCCAAAAGCGATGTCATCTTCGACAGTCGCTCCGATGAATTGACTATCCGGGTTTTGAAAAACTAGTCCGATGTGATCTCTTAATAGAAGCGCATTGCTATCGTTCATGATCGTTTGAAAGATAGCGATATCACCGCTATCTTGAATCAAAATGCCATCGATCAATTTGGCCAATGTCGATTTTCCTGAGCCGTTATGTCCGATGAAGGCTACCACTTGACCTTTTTTGATATCAAGATTGATCTTCTTTAATGTCGGATGATTCTTTTCATAGGAAAAAGTTAGATCTTTTAAGAAGACTGCTGAATCTTCAGGAATATTTTTTTCTTTTTTTAAGAGTTCAGATAATTTGGCTTTATTTTTCATCTTTTCTAATTTTTAAATATTTGATCAGTTGGTATATCCAATAAGCTATGATTGATGCTATGGTTAATGATATCCAGCAGATGAGAATGATAAAGGAATATTTAGGAAGATTATTTTTGTCATGAACACTGGTATAGATGATGCTATACGGTAGTATCAGCACCATCAAATAGCATAATAAGATCACAATTGACGCGATGATGCATCTTTTAAAAGGAAAGCGTGTATGATTTTCAAATTTCATATTTAGAACTTGATCTCAGGTAGTCTACCTTTATATTGCTCATATGGAATTTGAGCCATATCTAACATCTTTCTAGCAGCGATCTCTTCTTCGCTATCGTGGTATTTATCAGAGATATAAATGATTTTTTTGATGCCGGCTTGTATGCAGGCTTTTGTACATTCATTGCAAGGAAATAAAGTCACATAAAGAATGGAGTCTTGAAGGTTGTGATTAGAATTTAAGATAGCGTTTAATTCTGCATGACAAACATATGGATATTTGGTGTCTAATATCGATGATGTTTTAGATTCTCTCTCCCAAGGGATCTTTCTATCATCAATCCCTGTTGGCATGCCGTTATAGCCTAAAGAAAGAACTTTATGTTCAGTAGAAACAATACAAGCACCGACTTTGGTATTCGGATCTTTGCTGCGCATAGAAGAAAGGATAGCAATGGACATGAAGTACTCATCCCAAGAGATATTATTAAACTCCATATGAAATTCTCCTCGGTCTTAAATGAAATCTAGAATAGTATATTCTATTTATCTGAATTCCTCATCTTTTTCTTTCTATGGAAGCGGTTAAATGTTGCATAAATTCAATCGTTTATTATCCTAACTTCTGTGAGGTAAATAATATGAAACTTTGGAAAAAGATTGTTATCGGTGCCGTTTCTGCAGTCGTCGTCATCGTCGCTGGATTAGGAATCACTGTAGCCGCACTGTGGCATAATGAGATCGCTTCTATCACATCCATCAGAAAAATTGTTGATGCAAAAGAAGAAAATAAATCTGGTCCTGTCTATGAAATGACAATGAAAGGCGGATATTATTTTGATGATTTCATCAAACAAGGCGGTGCGTCTAGCGATCAAGAACTCATCGATTTTATCGTTGGTAATCTGACTAAAGGAATTATTCCTATTTCTTTGGATGCTCCTACCATCGGATGTTCTTCATTCACAGCGATCGATGAGAATGGCAAACATCTCTTCGCTCGAAATTATGATTTTTCCACCACTACTTCTATGATCTTGCATACTGATCCAGGAAATGGCAGACATAAGTCTATTTCTTCGGTCGATTTACAATTCTTAGGCATCACAGGAGAGATCGATTCTTTCTTACAAAAAGCAATCGCTTTAGCAGCCCCATTCGTCCCTCTTGATGGCATGAATGATGCTGGTGTCAGCTGTGGTATTTACATGTCTTATCAAGGACCGGAAGGACAGGTCGTTTCTACAAATCAAAACACAGATAAACCGGATTTAACTTCAACTACGATGTTAAGAATGATTCTTGACTATGCTGATTCAGTCGAAGATGCTGTCGAATTAGTAAAGCAATATGATTTTCATGACTCAGCCAACACTTCATTCCATTATATGGTAGCTGATAAAACCGGCAAGAGTGCGATATTAGAATGGGTCAATGGAAGTGATGAAACCGATACAGATGGTTCTAAAAGAGAATTAAAAGTCTACTATAACGACGATGATGCAATTCTTGGTGCAGATGAAAAGAGAGATAATTTCCAATACATCACTAATTTTATAGTCACTCCAGATTATTATTCTGATGATCAAGATAAAAAAGGATTAGATCGTTATAACTATATTAAAGAAACTATCAATCCTGATGGCACTAATACTAAAGGCGATCTCACATATCAAGGCGCCTTAGATCTTTTAAAAGATTTAGGGAGAAGAACTTGGGATGCGTCTAAGCCATCTGATAGTAACAGCATAACTGTTTGGTCATCTTTATATAATTTAGATGATCTGACAGTCACTTGGGTTTCTAATGAAGAATTCGATGTTGAGACTTCAGTTTTTAGCTTCAAACTCTAATCATTCTTGATCTCATATATCTCTTGGCTGCTTTTATCGCTTAAACATCCGTCTAATCTCTGATTTAATGTCTTGACTTTCTTATCAAAGTCATCACGTTTTTCAGTGAGAACATCGATCGCTTTGGAAATGTTTTGCCATGACGTTTGATAATTTAATAATGCTTTCTTAACCTTGTCGATTTGCTCTAGAACATTGCCGATATTCGTTATTGTCTCGTGTTTTATACGTAAAAGATTCAGATTAGCTAATATTGGTTGAAGAGTAGAAGGTGAAGTTATGATGACTTTCTTCTTATACGCATATTCGACAACTTGCGCATATAAGTTATCATCGCCTTCGATATAAGCAAATATGCCGTCATTTGGTATAAACATGATGGCATATGGTGCTGTTTTATCATTGATAATATAAGAAGCAGCGATTTTATTTATCTCATTTTTTAAAGCAATTTTAAATTCTTGTTTCAAAGCATTATCTCCAGAATTATTAAATAATGCTTTGAATTTTATATATGAAAATTTGCTATCAATACATAATAAATTAAGTGGTTGTGGCAAGTGAACTACCGCATCTGCGATGACTCTTTTTGAGGTGTCATTGTCGTTGATCAAGGTATATTGCAATTCGAAGATATCTTTAGTATCACCAAAAACAGATCTTAAAACCGCCTCTAAAACTTGTTCGCCAAATTTGCCTGATGGGCGCGAAAAATTCAAAGATTGATTCAATGATTGAATGTCTTGGCTGAGATCTTTAAGATTTAATGACGCACTTTTTAATTCTTCAAGCGATTTAACTACTAATTGCACCTGTTCATTGCTGTTTTTAAATCCTTTATCTATTGAATCGCTGACCTTTGTATTCAAATTGTTCAAATTATCTTGAATAGATTTTTGTGTTGTTTGTAAAAGAGAAATCTCTCTATCTAAAGTGATTGATAAAGTGTTATTGATTTTAGTTAGCTCATCTGAGATAGCTTTTGAAATTTTATCGTATTGTTCAGAAGTAGTCAGGCTGATAATGGTTTTATTATCTTCAACTTGTTTCTTTATTTCTGTTTCGATATTTCCAAGCTTCATGAAAATATCGTTAGAATTAGAGATATTACTAGTCACAGATTTTTTCTTTAAGAATAATACTAATAAAATGATTAAAAGAACTAAAGCTAATGATAAAAGACAAACGATTAAAATATCCATAATACACCTCGTGATTAGTATAGGTGACATTTCTCATTTTTCAAAAATAAATGAAAAAAATATTGCTTTTAAATATAAGTTTCTTTATAATATTCAACGCGTTTGACGCAATGGGCGTTTAGCTCAGCTGGGAGAGCATCTGTTTGACGTACAGAAGGTCATAGGTTCGATCCCTATAGCGCCCACGTATATAATTGTCCCAAGGATGAATTCCTTGGGCTTTTTCTAACATATTAAAAATATGTTGTAAAAGAACTTCGAAAACAATATAATTGTTTTTGCTTTTCTACTTCTATTTGGAGCAGTACCCAAGTGGTTGAAGGGACTCTCTGCTGCTCCGTATTTGACTGAAATATGCCCTATTTCTAGGGCTTTTTTATTTTCTGTTTGAACTTTGTTTGAACTTTTTATCAAGTTTTCTAAATTTACGACTGCTATATTTATAGTTTGTGGATATAAATGGCTATACAATTTCCAAGTGATTTCTGGGGATAAATTTCCCACTAATTTACTGATAGTATTTACTGGTGTTCCTGCATTGATTAAAAGAGATGAATAGTTAATATAAAAAGTTATAATTTTTATTGAGGAGGAGATTGAATTGAGTAAAGATTTAGATCTACAAAAATATAAATCATCAAATAGTGATGATGTCATTAAAATCTTTAAATTTTCAATCTTAGGAACTTGTAAAAAAGATTATGACGAAAAGCAAATAAATGCTTGGCTTTCTGGAATAGAGCGAAACAGTTGGAATGATACCTTTTTAGCTCATTATTCTGTTTTAGCTTATTGTGATGATGAAGCTGTGGGATTTGGTGATATCACTAAAGATGGGCATATAAATCTTTTGTATGTCTTGCCCGAATTTCAACATCGCGGAATAGCTTCTATGATTTGCGACAAACTTGAAAAACAAGCAAAATATAAAATCACTGTTGAAGCATCGATAACTGCAAAAGGTTTTTTTTCTTAAAAGAGGTTATGCGATTGTTAAAGAACAGACTGTATTCCGCCGTGAAGTAGCTCTTATCAATTATCTGATGGAGAAGCAAATCGGTTGTATAAAGTGATATTATTTCTCCGTTATTTGATAGATTTGTAATGATATTTAATTCTTTATTTGAACTGGCTAACACTGAAAATAAAGGAAGTCTTTATAACTCGATTTTGAATTTGAATAATTCGCTTTTTATACATAGTAAACCTTTTGCGATAATTTTGATCTATTAAAATAGCTTGTTTTTTGCTATCCTGGTAATAACTATGGAAAAATTATTTCAAAATATATTAAATGGATACTTATCTCTTTCTAATAAAGTAGATAATACTAGCGCATTATATAAAGAATTAGTTCGCGAATTACCAAAAGAGATACTTCTTAATTTAGGACAGAGAAAAGAGCTTTTAGTCAAAGGTTCTATGGGGCAAGGCAATAAGACAGACTATCCATGGATTTCTATTTTGAATAAAAACATAACTAATTCAACACAAAATGGTATTTATGTCTGTTATTTATTTAGAAGTGATATGCAGGGATTTTATCTTGTTTTAATGCAAGGTATAACATATTTTGAAAAGACATATGGCAGAAGAAAATATAAGGTTGCTGAACTTGTTTCTAACTATATTAAATCAGAGATCAGTGATGATCGTTTTTCTAAAGAGCAAATCGATTTGAAGGCAAAAAAAGCATCATTAGGATATGGCTATGAGAAAACCACGATAATTTCAAAGTATTATCCATCTAACGGATTTGATGAAAAAGAATTGCTTAATGATTTAAGTGGGATGGTGAAAATATATGATTTTATCATCAATCATTTTAAAACGAATAAATATGATGAAATAATCGAAAACATTTTAGAATATGAAAGATTGATCAATGGAAACGGTTTGTTAATAGATATAGATACTGCAGAGAAAGACATCAAGGACTGCATCGATGAAGAAGGCACAACGCCATATGATTTGAACCGAAAATTAAATGAGGTGCAGCCTAAAGTTGATAGGAGTCAAAAATTTGAAAGAATCACGTCTCCTATTCCAAGAAAAATAGATTATTTAAAGAAGGCCAAAGAAGATGCTAAAATCGGATTGATCGGAGAACAACTGGTTTTAGAATATGAAAAAGATAGATTGGCTAAAGATGACTTGTTGAGCGAATACGCTGATAAGATTGAATGGATATCAACTAAATCTGATTATTATGGTTATGACATCAAGTCATACGACATAATTGATGGCGTGGTCAAAGAAATTCATATTGAAGTAAAAACAACACAAAGCAAAATGGATACTAAATTTCAGGTGTCAAAGGGAGAAATAGAAGCATCTAAAAAAGATAAAGAAACCTATTTTGTGTATCGCTTATATAATGTGAATTCTACTGATGTTTCTTTTTATCGTGTTAACGGCGAGATCGAAGATAATTTTGAATTAGATCCGATAACATTTTTAGCCTCATATAAAGGAAATTCATCTGACTTCATTTCTAGTAAGTCTTAATAGAGATAATATTTTCGCTCTTCAAATAACACTAGAGTCAAGATTCTATTGAGAATCGGAAATAAAATAGAATATAAAGCCTCTAATCATCTGATTTTGTAAGATCTCTTATCGGCAAAGCTAAATTTTAAAAGTATAATAGGCTGTTTTGAACAGATATACTAAAGTGTTTGATATATCTAAAATAATTTTTAGAGAGAAGGAGGACTTATGGATAAAATTTTCGAGTATATTCCATTGAAAGATTATCAGCCAGTTATCCATTAAGTTGAATCATGCATTCGGAAAATGTCAAAAATTATCGACGAGGCAGGAATCGAGTTTGATTGGAGCTGTGTCGGTAGCTTTGATCAAAGTGAAGAAGTTTTTATCACTAGAAGAACAGCTGGAAACAAAGGCTTTGATTTCGGTATCAATCTATATGTTAGCCGTCCGATTGATGATAAGGAGTGGGAGGCTAAAGATTTACGAAATAAGTTTTATTTTGCGATTCAAACCGCATTTAAAAAATATGGATACGAAGCGATTGAAGACAGGGCCTCGGCCATAAGAGTTAAGTTTTTTGATCAAGAAGATAAGAATATTGTGCATTGCCTTGATTTTGCTATTTTTCAAGATGTGAGAGACAGCAAAGGCATGCTTTCAGAAAAATATGCTAAAAAATATAAAAATGGTTCATATGTGTAGTCGACACATGGCGGCAATAACGATGCTACAATTGAAAAAATAGAATGGCTAGAAGATAACATCGGTGATGATGGCGATGAATCATATCATTATCACTATAAATCTGGTTATTCCTTGAGTCTTGAGTTGCATGACGAATATTTGAGACTAAAGAACACTGATCAAGATATAGATAAATCCTCATTTCAATTGTACGATGAAGCCGTCACTAATATTTATAATCTTTGGCAACAACGGATAAAAGAGTCTAAATAGCTAGTCGAGATAATATTAAGATTTAAATAAATAAAAGAAGCTCTTGCATCAAAAAACCTTGCAGAATAGAAAAAGAGATTTATTCTAGGCGAACAATATGCCTCTTTTATCTCTTTTTCATAGATGACTGCAAGGTTTTTTAAACTAGTTCGAAGTCAGTAAGGTTATTAGTTGTGAATGAAACAATTTTACAAGTAAAATAAGATTCGTTTATTAAAAATAATTACTTGGTGTTTCAATGTTTTGTTGTTTTGGTTTTTTCTTAAAGATAGTTCTTCTGATAGCAATATCTATCAGATAGACGATAACAGCTGCGAGAAGGAACCAAACCATCGTCGATTGATAAGAAGCATCGCTAAGCTGACTATCGTTGATGTTTAAATGAATTTCATCTTCGGGTAATAGTGAACCGCCGCTTTGTGATGAGAGCTGATAGAGCAGAGTGTTGTCTTTAGTATCAAAGAAATTGAATTCAGACGAGAAATCAAAACTGAAGATGATATCAGTGCTCTCAACCAATTCATATTCGTCAGTTTTAGAGTTTAATCTTGAGAAAGAGATAGTGGCTTCATAAAGCCCGATTTGAGGTGTTGCGATTTGGGTGTTGAAGTTTTCACCATCATAGACAAGGCTATAAGTTGAAGCGTTTTCGGTTCCATAAGGTTTGACTTCCATTTCTACTTTGGTTTCATCGGTGTCGACATGAGGAGTGACAGTGACATCAGTCGTTGATCCATTCGCAGTGAAGTCGACATCTAGAATCGATTTGTTGAAGCGTTCAGGAAAACTTTGTGAGAGGATGTTTTTGAAAAAAGTCTGTCCGGCTGCAGAATTCCAGAATTTATTTGTCCAATCAGTGTCTAGAGAAGAGGTGAAAGAGGAAACTTTGCCCTGTCCGAAATCCCAATAAGCATATAGAGGGACAGCGATTACACTCAGCTGATTTTCGGAATTTGTATGAATGTATTGGACAGATAAGACGGTGTTAGCTCCACTTTTCATACGGCAATAGTTATAGCCAGAGATATTTTCTAGATTGTTATATACGCCACCTTGTAAAGAGGCATCATCCTTCATTTGATAGATGATTTCAGAATCCTTTTCGATGACAGTATCGATGATTTCCTGTTCGATAGTATCAACCATGATATCTTTAAGACCTAAAGCGGAATCAACATAGTGATACTGACCATTTCCTAATTTAGCCAATGTTTTTAGAAGTTCTTCGCCTCCTTTATCACCGATGTTGATGAAAGAGCAGGAAATATTTGAAAAACTCATGGACGTGACGTAATCTTTAAGATCCTCTTCGTTATCTCCAGCGATACCATCTGAGAGAGTGATGATGTCCTTATATTCAGCGGTGACTCCTTCGATTTGTTTATAGGCTTCGTCTAATCCGTTCATCATGTTGGTGCCGCCATTGACAGTGATTTTATCGATTTTATCTTTGATATCTTGGCGATTAGCTTCGTTACGTATCGTCGTCATAGTGACAGGAATGTTGACGTTAGTCTCGAAGGTGACGACAGCGATCGAATCATTGATATCAAGTTTATCAACGACCTCTTTGGCTCCTTGAATAGCCATATTGATATTATTTCCGCCCATGGATCCGGATGAGTCGATGACTAAGACTAGAGCGCGTGAATCATCTGGTTGATATTGGACAGGTAAAAGATCGTTATATTTCACTAGTGAAGGATCATTAGTATTGCCGACATGAGTCGAATCAAAGGTGAAGACCGATTTACCATAAACTGAAACAGCAGTTGTCAAATTATCGATGAACTCATCATAGTGATCGAGTTCGACTACATCGATATTGGAAAGGATGATCTCATCATAGTTGATCAAATCCTCTAAAGCATAGGGGACTTTATCAGTGCCGATATAAGAATCGATAGTTGTCTCTTCTGATAACTCTGCCATCTGGGTGAATTTGTCGAGTTGAGACTGAACAGTACCGATGAATAAAATATTGAAATCTCCATTCACATTTTGAACAAAAGAACGAACATTGTTTTCAGTGAAGGTATCTTTGAATTCGAGATTATCTTGAGCTTTGACTTCTAGGCGATAATCAAATTCACCACTGATAGAAGTATCGAGTGAAAAGTTTACAATGTTGATACCATTTCCTAAATGGCTGTTTTTGCTTTCAATGAGATCATCATCTTTATAAAGCTCGATAGTAGCATCGGTTGGTGTGGAGGCACTGATAGAGGCTTCAACTTCTTCTTGACGATTGAGATAGACGTTATCGGTATATTTGATACCTGTCAAAGAAACTTCTGCAGGAAAATCGGCTTGTAAGTCGATAGCATCGATAGTTATGCCTTGTTCAAGCAAGGTTTCCATAGCATCGATAGCTTCGCCATCAGTCTCTTCTCCATCTGAGATGAGAACGATTCTTTTAAAAGCATCGCCAGAAAACTTTTCAGCAGTATAAAGAAGAGCTTGTTCGATATCTGTCGCTGAATAGTCGAAGGAAGAGTCTTCATATAATGTCTCAAGACCATCGAATGAATCGCCTAAGTCAGCGACTGTTTTAGCACCGTTAGCAAAAGCGATGATTCCGACTTTTGTATTTGGGACTTTTAAAGCTTCTGAACGAGTATTATTAACAGCATCGTTTAGACGATCCACTGAAGTTTTCTCACTAGCTGAAGCGTCGACTAAAATATAGACTTCTGTCTCTCTTCCAATTTTTAAGAACTGAGGATCAGCGAAGGCGAATGAAACTAAGAGAGCGACAGCGATGTGCAAGCAAAAAGAAGTTATATTTTTCTTGGTGTATCGCTTCTCCTTCTTCATCAAAAAGAAGCCGATGACTAGGGCGATGACAAGTGGTAAAAAGATAAAGAGCAACCACGGGTTTCCAAATTTAAAATTGTTCATGGCTATATATGATCCAATCTGTCACTAGGAAAGCTGAAGCAACGATGACCATCGGCAAGATAGCATCGAAGATGCGCACGGCTTTCTTTGTCTGACTATTAATAGACATTTGATAAACATCATCTTCTTTACTTAAAGGTTCTCTCTCTTGGCTTGGAAAGGCGCTGAAGAGATTTATCATTTTTTCTTTGCCAGTAGCTAATCCAACCTTAATCGAATAGGTTCCTACTTCCTCTAAAGTGTAGCTCTGAATATCTGTCGGGCTCAGATAATCTACCTTTCCAGAAGGAGCGGTTATCTCGCAAGAAATAGCGGTGTCTGGGAAAGAAAAAGTGACGATATCATGGGATTTATAGTTGAATTCTGTCAAGATGCTCGGATTAGAATAAGCGACGCAATTTCTCATCAAGATGACAAAGTCAGCTAAGAGAGGAAAATTAGAATTATGCAGGTCGAAATTGAAGACGATTTGTCGCTGATCATATTCGTTGCGACCGGCGAATATGAAAGGTAAGTTATCATAAGAGAGAATGGTAGTGAAACGAGAATTCAATGTGTAACGCATATAAGTCTTGATAGTTATCTCTCTTTTCACTAAATTTTTCGTCAATTCTTGATATAGCGGATCACTGATATTTTCAGCGTAAGTAGCTTTGATTCCAGGATCATCGACAGTGTATTCTTTTTGAGCATAGAAGCCTGAATGAGGGATTGAAGAACCGGTATTGCAGAGCCAAACTGCGCTGTCGACTGGAAGCTGATCAGGCGAATAACTATCAAAAATCGTCAGATCATAACCGATGGAACCAGAATAGAGAGAATAGATATCAGGGGTGATGGTGGTATAGTTGATTTTTAAACCATTATTATTGAGAGCGTTGAAGACAGACTCAAAGTAGAATGGCGAATAGCTGACGATCAAAACGTTGGTCGTATCAAAATCATTGAAGTTATAGAGGATATATTCGCTATCCTTTGATAAATAATCTTCCATTAAGAGTTTAGCCTTGATGGAAGAGTAATTTGAATATTTCTCTTCGGGATTAGAAAGAGATAAGGAAGCAATGATAGGTTCATTCTCTTTAGCGTCGACAGTGACCTTTCCGACTGAAACATCATCGATATAAAATTCCACATCGAGAGAAGTATCACCGCTATAAGAGATGACATCGGCTTCGAGGAAAAGCTGAGGAGCTCCTTCCTCATCTTCTATTTCTGAAACTTGCAAGTCATCAATCGAATAATTGGTAAAGGTGTCTCCGACTTGGTAGATGGCTAAGCTATCATCAGTTTCCACTTCTTTATCGGTGAACAAAGAGAAGTGGCTGCCATCTCCTTGCGAAGCTAAAGATTGAGCTAAACTGATCGCCCCATCTAAATCTGAATCAGCCATATCGATTTCAACTCGATCGATGAAGGAATGGAAGATATCTTTATCTTGAATCTGTTTACAAATTGTGCGTGAGTTTGAATCACCTACAATCAAAGTGAATGTTGTTCCATCGACAGCATCATCGACGATTTTTTCAATTTTATTTTTGGCTTCATCAAAGCGGGAAATGCCATCTTCATTTAAAGTCGACATACTAGCTGAAGCATCGAGAATGAAAACTTCATTCTCAGCACCGTTTTGAAAATTAAAAACTGGATCTGCAAGTGCGAAGCTCAAGAAAGCGATGCATAAGCACTGCATGATGAGATTGAGCAGATTAGAGATGCTGTTGAGCGGATTTTTCTTTTTTAAAAATTTACGACTCAGCTCCCAAATATAACTGGAAGACACCGTCTTTTCCTTATATTTATTTTTGATGATGTAAATGATGATCAGAACAGGTATAGCTAATAGTAACAATAGCCCAAATGGAAAGAGTAAAGTCATCTGATTACCCCCTTTCCAACCAAATTATTCATAAACAACTCTCTCAAAGACATTGAAGTTTGATAAACAGCGAAATCTGCTTCGCGAGAAGCACAATAATCGGTGAGACGATTTTGAATAAAATCGAGAGCCTGTTTATATGCTTTTAAGATATCACGTGTGATATTGCCTTGAAAGAATCTTCCGACATCCTCTGAATCATAAAGGATATTCTTTCCTCGCATCGAAGGATCGATCTCCTCAGGTGCTAAAAGCTGAATATAGAGGACATCACGATGCTTATCTCTGAGATAATCGATGGCTGATAAATAATCGTTATCAGTCAAAAAATCAGATATAAAAATGCTTTTTCCATCTCCATAACCGACATCGCTTCTCATGATTGCATCAGAGAAAGACACATCACCTCCAAAAGATAAATCGTTCAACTTGCTGATGTTTTCATAAAAACGTTCACGGCCGATGATTTTTTCAAATAACGGTATCATCTCATGACCAGAAACAGCATAGATTGAAACTCTGTCCATTTCTGACACTGATAGATATGCTAAGGCAGCCGCTAATCTGATGGCATAGGTGTCCTTGCCATAGAAGGACATCGAACGAGAAGTATCGATGTAGATTCTGGTATACATCTGTTTCTCATCTAAATAAAGCTTGAGATAGAGCTCTTCGAAGCGACCGTAGATATTCCAGTCGATCTTTGAGATATCATCGCCTTCGACATATTGCCTATAATCAGCGAATTCACAAGAAGTACCATATTTTTTTGATTGGTGACTACCACCAAAAAGACCGGCTATATTGTCTTTTATAGCTAATGAAAACAGTTCGAGCTGAGAGAGAAAACGTTCGTCAATGATCTGTCTCATAGACTATTTCCCCTTATGTGCCTCTTCGATAAGTTGGCGGATGACATCATCAACGGTCAAATTGTCATTGATAGCGCTGTAAGTGATCTTGATTCTATGACGTAAAACCGGGATTGCTAAGGCATCGATATCATCGTAAGAAACATTGTAATTTCCGCTCATCAAAGCACGGATTTTAGCACCTGTGATGAGAGCTTGAGCCGCACGGGGAGAAGCGCCGAATTTGATGTATTTCTTAGCGACTTCTGAATTCTTATCAGCTTCAGGATGAGTTCTATGGACTAAGAGCATCGCATAATTCAAAACATCATCGATGATCGGGACGCCGGTAGCTAATTTGCGCATGTGCAAAATAGTGGTGCCATCGACGACCTTTTCGGCTTTTTCGGATTGATTAGCTTGTGTCAAGTTGACGATATCAGCTAATTCTTGCTCCGTTGGATAAACCATATTCAGTTTAAACATGAATCTGTCCATCTGAGCTTCTGGTAAAGGATATGTACCATCTTGTTCGATTGGATTCTGAGTTGCTAAAACAAAGAAAGGTTCAGCCATCGGATAGGAAACACCGCTGACAGTTACTTTGTGCTCCTGCATAACTTCGAGCATAGCCGCTTGAGTCTTAGGAGTGGCACGGTTGATTTCATCTGCTAAGACGATCTGAGAAAAAATCGGTCCTTTTTGAAATGAAGACGTCAAGTTACCATCGCTATCTTTGCGGATGATATTCGTACCTGTGACATCATTAGGCATTAAATCGGGTGTGAACTGAATTCTAGAAAAAGAGAGAGATAACGTCTGTCCAATCGATCTGACAAGTCTCGTTTTTCCAGTTCCTGGAACACCTTCTAGAAGCACATTACCACCGGCGATAATAGCGATGATAACATTATCGACGACTTCATTTTGACCGATGATATCTCTATGAATCTGTTCTTTGATTTTTTTAGTCGCTTCACTGAACTCTTTGAGTAATTCTTCGTTTTCCATGTGATAGGTTCCCTTTCTTTGATCAGTTTCCGTCTCCGCCAGCATTTCCATATAATTCATCAAAATAATCGCCGATAGCACCTTCTAAACCATCATCTCCGGTGCCTTTAGCATCATCGCTGGCATCATTTTGATAATCGCCGATGACTTCTCCATAATCAGTCTGACCATGCTCGCCTGTATAAACATCATCGTCGCTTCCATATTCGGTTTCACCACCGCCTCCAGAAGCGCCTTCGCCTTGACCTTGGCCGTTTCCTTCACCTGGTTGGCCGCCGCTTCCGCTGCCGTTTCCTTCGCCTTTGTCGCCATCACCATTTCCTTCTCCGCCTTCTGCACCGCCTTCTTCGCCTTCTCCAGCTTCGGTTTCTTGATCACCATTATCACCGACATCGCCTTCTTCTCCATCAGGGTTTTGATTTCCACCTTCTTCAGTTTCACCATTATTGCCTTCGGAGCCGCTATTATCAGTAGAAGGATCGATCAATTGATCCATGAGCTTTTTGACATCTTCAGCTAACTTATCATTAGCAGCTTCTAAGACTAAATCGGATGAGAGATTTTCAACTGCTGCTTCAATGGCTTTCTTAGCTTGCTCACGAGAATCACGGATGAGCTGAGTGATCAGAGAGGAAGAAGCGTTTTGACTAGCAGCGACCTTATCTTCGACATTGTCACAAATAGCTTGCAGTTTAGCCATGAGTTCAGAGAAAGTGACGTAATTAGCATCTCCAGAAGAGACGCCAGATTCCTTTAAAGCTTGTTCTAAAGCATCTATCCAAGATTCAAAAGTGTCTAATAATCCGTTAATGGATACGATAGCATCTATCTGTTTAGACAATTCATCGAACGCCGCTTTCATCGCTTCGACATCAGCATTTTTAACCGCTTCACCTACAGCGGCAAAAACCGATCCGCTCTCAGCTAATTTTCCACCGATTTCTTCTTTGGTGTTAACTTCATCTAACGCCTCATCTACTAAGAGCTTTGCTGCATCGATTTTCTTTCGCCTTGAAGGTATTGATGTATCACCTTTCAAATCTGCTCTCAGCTGCTCTAGAATCTCATATAATCTTTCTTTGAATGCAGCTGAGGCCTGACTTTTGCCGATATAATCTTTGATAGAATCGATGATATCATCAGTTATATCATCATAGTTTTCTTCCTCTTGATTTGTCGTTAAAGCACTGACGATATCAGTAGTGAAGAATGAAGTGGTGAAGATAGAACCCCCTATCAAAGGAAGCGGTATGCTCAAAAGCGTCAATTTCATTCCGAGTTTATTCGGCTTTTTTCCTTTGAGATTCTTGACGGCATCCTCTCTTTGCTTATTGATAAGCAATGATTCTTGCCCTTGATAAGCGACCATCGTGGCAGTTTTTTCATGGAGATTAAAAGCTTGATCAACACGTTTGGCTACTTCATTTTCTTTTACTCGATGAGTGAAATAATAGATGATGAAAGTGACTGCTAAAGCCACTAGACCGATACCACCACCTATCAAGTAAAAATACCAGTCGGTCAAATCAGCTAACAAGAAAGAAAAGATTGCGATACCAGCGGCTAATAAGCCAGCGCTGAGACCATAAAGAAGGCCTTGAAGAATCTTTTCTAAAGTTAAATGTTTATTGAATCCTTTTAACATCTTGTATCTCCTTTATTGTGAGTTATATATACGATAATCAAGCCATCTCGACAGTGATTCTAGTAGTCGCCGAAGAAGATGAGAGATTGATTGTGATATTTAACACATAGATGTGGCCATTCTCTTCAAGGTAACCGACTAACGTCTTTCTTGCTTCTCCATTATCGATGATATAGATTTCATTGATGGTCCACCCTGCTTCCTCATAAGCAGTTTTAATATTGGCAAGAATTTCATCGGAATAGTTGTAGCCAGTTATAGAAACTTCACCATCGCTAGCACTCACACGAATCGGATCAGAACCTAAATTGACATAAGGTAGCTCAAGACCATCTAAGCTCTCACTGATAGTCGCATTATCTGATTCAGCCCAAGAAGTAACATCTTCGAATTGTGATAATGGAGGTAAGTAGAGAACGGTAAATCTCCAACCATTATTGGAATTTCCAAAAGCGCCATAATAGTGAGTGAATTGAATCTTCACAGTACCATTTTCATCAGTCTTTTCAGCATTAAAGCCTGGCATTTCGTCTTCCATGAACGAGTCGAAACTGATCGTGTAACCATCGGTTTCTAAGAAATTCATTGCTAAGTAAACATAATAAGGAGTGATATATCCTTGGGAGACTGTGAGCGACATATACTTATTGCTGTATTCAGAATATGGAACACTGATATAGAAATCATCTTCAGTGAAATCGGTCATATCCTTAGGAACGAAAGGAGTTAACTCTCCGCCATTTAATAGCGATTTCAGTGTTTCAGAAACACTATCTCCATAATAGCTAGGAAAATCTTCCCATGCAGTCGCTTCTTCAGAAGCGGTGCTAGGCTTTTTATCATAGTAAACATCTAGTTCGATCTCATCATCGTCGTTGTTGAACAATTTCAATCTGATCGCTGTGTTATCTTCTCTGAGCAAATAACTAGAAAGGTAGCTACCAGAATAATAGTCAGAAACAATTGCAGTTGGCCAAGAAGCAGAGTCTAAATTATTTTTAGCGAAACTTATGACTTGATCATTCCATTCTCCACCGACTATCGAGATTTTAGTGACATCATTTTGAGTATCGATTGTGGCAGATGGAGAGAGAGTTCCTAAATAGACATAAGGAATAGTGACATCGGATGGGAGATTATCGGCTAAAATAGTTGCAGTTGTCTCATCCCACTCCGAGGCTGAACCAGGATTGAACACTTCGGTCAAATATAATTCAAGATAAGGATGGCCATCTTCATGATCGATCACGATGGTGACCAAATTGCCATCATTATTTTCTTTTTCAGCTACTACGCGATAATTGCCATATGACTCACCGACATCAATGGTGAAGCCGGCAGAAGTCAAAACTTCTCTCGCATTAAGATATAATTCTGTATCTAAAACATTTCCATGGATTCGATATATGCCATCTTCATCATTTTCATAGATATACGGATTATCTGTTCCTAAGTAGATATAAGGGAGATCGATATTGAATCTATTTAAGATAGCACTAGAAATATTTTCGCTCCATTGACCATGTTCTTTAGAAGAATCATAAGTTTCATCAAGAGAGATAGTTCCTGACATGGTGAAACGATAATAGTAGCTAGAAGAGACGCTGATGTCGATATGCACAGTCTTGCCATTGAACTCTTTTGTGGCACTGATAGAATTGATCCAAGCTTCGTCATCAAAATACGTGTCATTATGAGCGATTGTCAAATTCCAATCTTTTTTGCTCAGAGTATCGATGACTGTGAATACACGGTATGAGAAAGTAGTAGCATCAGCGATGAATTGCAATTCTAATCCAGCAGTTTCACCGATAACTGCTTCTAAAGTATCACGTCCGGTATCGAAGTAAGGAATGATGACATCATCGCCGAGGACAGTTGCAAAATTATCGAGAGTCGGTTGACTCCAAGCTGAGGCGGTTGTTCCAGTGTTGTTAGATCTATTGATTTCTAGATAAACCGTTTGGTCACCTTCACTTCCGAGAACAAATAATCCTACTTTATAAGTGTGTTCACCGATAGCTTTGATAGCGACTCCGAGGACATCACCATAGTTATTATAAGCAGAGCCGGAATCAGAAGCGGTATATTCTATCGCACTATACCATCCTAAATTTTCAGTGAATTTTTGCTTGAATTCCTCAAGGATTCTTTCATCATAGTTACCGCCTGTGATGACCATCTTTTCGGTATCTTCAGGATGTTTAGCAGGAATTTCTTCATTCAATGATGGATGAGCAGTTCCTAAATAGACATAAGGAATCTCATCGATGGTATCACCATATTTATCTTCAAATGCCGAGGCGATTTCTTCAGGATACTCGGTCAAGAGCGAAGGATCATATGCTTCATTTCTAATAGCAGTGAGCTGTGGGATACCATCGCTATTCTGCTCGATGGTCACTTCAAAATTATTGTTTTCATCAGATTTTGTAAAAGAAGCGACTGCTCCAGCTGAATTGTCTTCCCAACCATCAGCGACAAAAGCAGTCTGTGCTGATGAAATGATAGATGCATCCCAAAGGTTTCCGACGATGACGACTCTTCTTTCATTGCTGAGAGACTCATCGATCTCTGGATAAGTGTCTCCTAAGTAGACATATGGTAAAACAGTATCGTTTAAACTTCTCTTCATTCTAGAAGTTATTTCTGATGACCAAGCTGTTTGATTAGTAGCATCAAAAGCCTCATCAAAAGAGACAGTTAACTGGGCTTTGGTATTAACTATTCTAAGCGTAGCATTTAAAGTATTTCCGCCATCGGTAAGAGATGCGTGTAATGTTGTTAATTCTTCTTCATCATCAGTGATTGTCCAACCATCAAAGGCAGTGCGGAACTCACTGAGTATTCGATCATCCCACTTGCCACCAGTCACTTCTAGCGCACCATCTTCTGTGATTCTTGACTCATAATTGATGGTAGCTAAATAAACGAATGGAATTGAAAAACGACCGAAATGTTCACTGATCAAAGTGCTTGTGGTGTCATCCCAAGCAGAGACTGTTGAAGAATCATAAGGTTCCTCATAAAAAGCCTTTAATTCAAATAAACCATTACTGTTACGATATGTTTCGACTTCGATATGCAAGAGATCGCTAGAAGCATAGAAATTATCGCCTATCGTCAAAGCTTCCCAGTAGTGTTCTTGATAGGAGTCGACCGCATCGTCTAAATGCGTTGGTAAAAAGTTTCCTCCGATCATTCTTATATAAGAACGATAATTCTCATTGGCATCATTCTTCACATATTCGGCGTCGATTTCGCCATCACCGAGATCAATATATGGAAGAATACCACCTAAATAAGTGGTCATCATGCTTGTTAAAGAACTATTCCATGGAGATTCAGAAGCGTCGATAATGCCATCAGAAGGGTCTTCTACAACGCTTCCAGCACCGGAACTGCTAGAACTGCTGCTCGAAGAAGAATTTGAAGAATCACTTGATATAGGTGGAGTAGTGCTATCACTAGGGACAGATGATGTATCTGTACAGCTTGATAATCCTAAAATAGATGATAATGCAACGATACTTAATATAGTAATTTTCTTTTTCATAAATCGTTTTGCCTCCTATATGCCTTTAATACAAAAACTAACACCTACTATTGATCGTCTTAAGAGCGTTTTGATCAATCGTATTTTTATCATTATCACTACATCACGTATGCGATTAATGAAATTTTATTGACCAAGCTGTTTTATTTATAAAATATGAAATATATTTTCTATAAGCGTGTCTCCTTTTTCAACAATGATTTATTTTTATCTCAACATCTAAGTCGACGCAATAGATAAAAAACATCGTAAAAAAACTTTTTTATTATATAAATTGATGGGATTTATTGTTTTTTTTAGGGAATTTTGGCTTCTTTTGCGATTAAAAAGAAAGTATTGTTAAAATTTATGTATGCGCTTACATAGGGTTTATACCGACTTGAATTTCACATTAAAAATCCGGTTTGAAATGATAAAAACATATTGCATAAAAGCTGATATTTCAACTGCTCATTCATAGAATGAGAACAAAACTCAGATGATGACTTTGTGCTGAAATATCAAAGATTATTTGGTTTTTTGAATGAAATATCGGGCTATGAGCTCAATCGATGAGTTTGACTGTAGAGGCGATGAATATTTTTCATTGATGATTATGAGATAAACATTTCTAATAATTGAGATAATTGTTGTTCATCAATTTTCCCCTGTATTTCTGATTTAGAGATTAATTTAAAATGTTTGTAAGTAAAAGATGGTGAGACCATACATCCGACAAGTGTGAACGTATCACCAACATACTTTGATCCGAATATATGGCCTTTTTTTACTAGATATTGTAAAGTGCTGTTAACATCAGATATCCCGAGCTTAATCTCTTTTATATGATAGTTTTCATCGATATCAATGATCGTACAATCATCACCAGCTTGATAATACCAAAGCTCATCTTCTTCAAGTCGATGGAAATGTGAGATATCACCTTTGCCTAATAAAAATATGATTGATGAATAAAGGCATTGTTTATCATTGAATCGAATATCTGAATGATATGTTTCAGTGAAATAGCCACCTTCTTGATGAGGCTTCAGTTTATAACGTTTTATTATCTCTTCTTTATTCATATCGATATCATTTATATTGCTTAAAGTGCTTTTTCTTTCAAAATGCTTTTCAGATCATCGATAGAATAATGATATTTTTTACCGCAAAAGTCGCACTGGACCTCTTGAGACACATTATTATCTATCAATGCTTTTAATTCATCAATAGGCAGAGTTTTTAAGGCGTTTTTGCCAGTTTCAAAACTGCATGAACAGTTGAAACATACTTCTTTAGTGCTTGTAAATTGGATATCAAAATCTCTGAGGACAATCCTTAATAAGTCTTCAGGTGTCTTATTATCTTTTAGAACGTTAGTCACAGAAGTAAATCGCTTGAGGTTCTGTTCTAGTCTTTGAATCACTTCTTCACTAGTGTTAGGCAAAAGTTGAACAATAAAACCACCAGCAGCTTTTATAGAGACGTCTTCTTTATTCAATAGTACGCCTAAGCCGATAGCTGTTGGGGTCTGTTCAGATTGCGAAAAGTAATAAGTTAAATCTTCAGCTATCTCAGAAGTCACTAGGTTGATGGTTGATACATAAGGTTCTTTTAGGCCGTAATCTTTTATGACTGTGAGAGTTCCGTGACCGATACCTCCGCCGACGTCGAGATGGCCATTTTCTTTAGGTGGTAAAATCACATTTGGATTTGAAGCATAACCCTTTACGTGACCATCGATATCACTAGTGACAACTATCTGTTTTAATGGCCCATCGCCATTGATGATGATAGTTAAAAGATCTTTTTTGCTTTTTAGCATATCTCCCATCATCAAACCGGCTGACATAGTTCGTCCTAAAGCAGCTATAGCAATCGGTGAATAATTGTGAATTTTGCGTACTTGTTCAATCAGATTCTTACTTGTGATAGCAAATGCGCGCAATTGCTTATCAGCGGCAAGCGCTGTTACTAAATAGTCTTTCATATTGATATTATTCCTCTATTGTCTATTAAAATGTAAACTTGTTTATATCGCTTTTTTCAGTATTAAATATGGGTTGAATGAACGATAACAGTAGTTAGCTATCTCATCGATGCTGAGATTTAAATGATCCAGCCAGTATTTTACAGCGTTGATTATTCCACCATTCCAAACTAAATGTCTAATCGTTTCAAAATCATTAGCATTTTTATTCTTTAAGACAACCTCATTGAGAATGGTTAAATATTTTTCAAAAAAGCCAGCCTCAAATAGATGCTGGATGATTTCTTTTTTATCATATATATACTTGAATAGATTTTTATACCAATTTAAATCAGGAATGATATTAAAGGGGCTACCGATTGCAGCTATCAAATCTTTATTCAATTTGATCACTAAGCGTTCTAGTATTTGATCTTTATCTGTGAAATGAGCGTAATAGGCCATTCTTGACACATTGGCTTCTCGACATAATAGAGATACTGTTATCTTTTTATATGGCAATTGAAATAATAGCTTAAACATGCTTTTCTCTAATCTATCTTCCATTTCTTGCTGTATTTCTTTGCTATATTTGAGTAGTCCGATAGTGTTTTTTGATTTATTCAATTTAATATCCTCAATAATATCTTTTATCTTAATAATTATATGGTAAAATATGCGTGTCTTACAATTGTAAGAAATATAAAATTGAGGTAATTATGAGTAACTATCAAATCTTTGTAGATGTATCCGCTGACATTGATTTAGGATATTTCCAAGAACATGATGTTCATTTGATCAGTATGGAATATGTTTTGAATGGTGAGACTAAAGTTTATGATGGCATCAATTTTGATTTGAAAGAATTTTATGCCACAATCAAAAATAACTTACCTAAAACATCTCAGATTTCACCAGCCAAATATGAGGAAATTGCATCTCCTATCTTAGAAAAAGGTGAATCTATTTTGTATTTATCGCTTTCTTCTGGATTATCATCCACTTACCAATCAGCTATGATTGCTAGTTCAGATCTAGCGACCAAATATCAAGCTGTGTTTGCACCATTTGATACCAGAAGTGCAACTATCGGTATGACTGCATTAGTAAGAAGAGCAGTTGAGAACAAAGAAAAGGGTTTATCTTTAGAAGAAAATATCAAAGATTTGGAAAATTATCGTTTTGAAACTTTAGGATTTGCTTTTGTTGAGGATTTAATGCATCTCAAACATGGCGGAAGAATCAATACTGCAACTGCTATCGCGGGCACTTTATTAGGTGTGAAACCTCTCATCCATATAACCACTAAGGGCACTTTAGAACAGTTCGGTATCAGAAGAGGAACTCCAAAAGCTATCAGTGCTTTTGCAGATATTTATAAAGAAAGAGCTCTTTTTGATTCTGAAACCCCTGTATATATCTCACATTCCGATAACATAGAAATGGCTAATGCTTTAAGAGATAAAATAGCAGCTATCAATCCTAAGGCCAAGTTTGTGATTCTAACTATTTCCCCGATTATCGGAATCCATTTAGGTCAAAAATCAGTCGTTATGTTCTTCGATAAAAGACCAGATGTAGTTCATCCATAATAAATAACAACTTAAATGTTCATGTTTAAAACTGGCACTTGAATAATGCCAGTTTTTTAGTTGAATTTTCTATTTATTAATACTTAGATTTATAATCTTGTTATTTTTTAACTACTAATGTAAAAAGCATCAAGGATATTTTAATATGTTCTAAGTAAATGACGTATGTAATAGCATCGGCTTGATTATAGACCTAAAACCAAATAAAACTGAAACTAAGTCAAATCTATTCTTGTCATCTAGAAATATTTAATTTGGTTAATCTATGGCGGTTCAATTTGTATATGATACAATTTTGGCAAAAAAAATGGACCTGACGAGGATCGAACTCGCTACCTCTTCGTTGCGAACGAAGCGCTCTCCCAGATGAGCTACAGGCCCAAAGCTAACAAATGATAACAAAAAAAATAGGTATTATCAATCTTTTATGTGATCAAGAATGATGCTATAGGCTTTGACGAGAGCTTCTAAATCTGTGCTAGCATTAGCAGCCGAAGGTGAAGGTAAACAAATAGCATCATCTCCGATCAGTCTCATATAAAGATTATAAGCGGTCTTTCCAGTCGTAAATATTTGTTTTATTTCACTATTTTTTAAAATTGGAGTCAAATCATTAGCAATCGCATTTTTTATGCTGCTATCAGAACTAGCTATGATATCACATTCTCTGATCACATCGAATAAGGCGATGTGGTGTCTTTTTAAAAACTCTTTTCTTTCTTCAGTCGTATTCGGAGTCTCTTCATTAAATAATCTTGCTAGTATTTTAAAAAAGCGATTTGTCTTATGCGCATAATAAAAGCCTGCTTTTCTTGATTTATTCGATGGAAAAGAACCTAAAATCAATATTTGCGAGTCTTTGTTGTAATATGGCTTGACGTCATCATGGTTGAGATGTTGATAAATAGCTTTCATTTAACGCGCACTTTTTCCAGTCACTTCTGGCATCAAAACATATATCAATAATAGAACAGCTAGAAGAATGAAGATTATTCCTAATACTAGACCAGCAAAACGCTGAAATTCTTTGATTAAATACAAGCAAAGACCTAGTGTTAAAGCACATGCTCCTGTGATGGTTTCAATTACAGCAGATGCAGTTTTTCTACGCAAATTTTTTATGAAGCAACCTAACAAACCATCGAGAAGTAGTATAGCTCCTAAGACGGTCAAGAACATGGCGATGATGGTCGTGAGCTGAGGAGGCTGAATGAAACAGACGATACCTAAAGCGATGAGCAATGCGGATGTTATTCCTTCAGCATTGATAGCAATTTTATGGTTCATCCAACCGACGACAAAAATCAGAGTGCCGCAGACTAATAGAGCGATTCCTAAAATGGTACCTAATAATGAGTCTACAGCGATAGAGCAGCAGAATAAAATTCCGAGTACTAAAAAGGCAATCGCTTCAAAAAGAATCATTTTTTTGCTTTTACTGAGTTCTATTTGTTTCATAATTTTAAAGCTCCATATTACATTTAAATACTATGGATTAAGAACAAAATTATGTCAAGTTAAATATTTGTAAACAAGCATTTGTTCAAGCGATTTATCAGTCTTCTTTATGGTAGAATTAAATAGTAATTTTTATTTTTAAATCGGAGGTTTTTATGAGTGAAGATAGATATGTTTCACCTCTCAGTACTAGATATGCTTCAGAAGAAATGCAATACTTATTCTCTGAAAAATATCGCGCTATCAACTTTCGTAAATTGTGGGTTTTATTAGCTAAAGCCGAAAAAGAATTGGGATTAAATATCACAGATGATCAGATTAAAGAATTAGAAGAGCATGTCGAAGATATCGACTTTGAAGTCATCAGAGAAAGAGAAAAAATAGTCAAACATGATGTTATGGCTCAAATATATGCCTATGGTTTATTATGTCCAAAGGCAAAAGGAATCATTCATTTGGGTGCGACTAGTTGCTATGTGGATGATAATGCTGATATCATGGCGATTAAGAGCGCTTCTCAATTAGTTTTAGAAAAGATAGTTCAAGTCTTATGCAATTTAAAAGAATTCGCTTTAAAGTATGCTTCTTTGCCTTGCCTAGCTTATACGCACTTACAACCTGCACAGTTGACGACTGTCGGTAAAAGAGCGACGCTTTGGATGTATGAATTACTTTTGGATGTAAAAAATCTTGAGAAGCAGTTGATGGAATTAAAACCTTTAGGATGCAAAGGAACAACGGGTACGCAAGCTAGCTTTTTAGATTTGTTTAAGGGTGATGTGGACAAGATTTTAAAACTTGATGAAATGATTGCTAAAGGGATGGGGTTTGAACAATCAGTCCCTGTCTCTGGGCAGACTTATACTAGGAAAATTGATACTTATTTATTAAATGTCCTAGCTAATGTTGCCTCTTCTTGTTATAAATTTGCCTCTGACCTACGTATCTTACAAGCTTTTAATGAGATGGAAGAGCCATTTGAAAAGAAACAAATCGGCTCGTCAGCGATGCCATATAAGCGAAATCCGATGCGTTGTGAAAGAATATGTGGTTTGGCTAGATATGTCATGTCTAGTGTGACTAACGGCTATTTCACTTCTGCTTTGCAAGGATTCGAAAGAACATTAGATGACTCTTCTAATCGTAGAATTGTGATATCAGAAGCTTTCTTGACAGTTGATGCGATTTTAAATGTCATGATAAATGTGACTGATGGATTAGTCGTCAATGAGAAAGTCATAGCGAATAGAGTCGAGACTAACTTACCTTTTATCGCTACTGAAAACATCATGATGGAAGCAGTGAAAAAAGGCGGAGATCGTCAAGTTCTTCATGAAATTTTAAGAGTGTATTCTCAACAAGCTAGCGATGAAGTAAAGCGAGGACAGCCAAATCGTCTATTAGATCAAATCGCGCAAGATAACCGTTTTAATTTGACTTTAGAAGAGCTGACCTCACATCTTCAAGCCGAGAATTATACCGGTATTTCTTCCTATCAAGCAAAAAAATTTATCGTACAAGAAATCGAACCGATCATCGAGAAATATCATAAAAAAGAAATCGTTTCTCAATTAAATGTTTGATGAATAATTCATTCGGATATGGTAAAATTTTGTTGTTATGAAACAAGGTTTATTAATTATATTATCTGGTCCCTCAGGAGTTGGAAAAGGTGTCCTGAGACGTAAATTGATGAAGGATAAGGATTTGGATTTAACCTTTTCAATCTCTATGACTACTAGACCTCGTCGAATCAAAGAGACTAACGGAAAAGATTACTTTTTTGTCAGTGAAGATGAGTTTAAACAACGCATCGAAAAAAACGATTTTATCGAGTATGTCGAATATTGTGGGCATTATTATGGAACTCCGAAGAGCTTTGTCGACGAAATGCTTTCGGAAGGAAAAAATGTTTTGCTAGAAATTGAAGTTGCTGGTGCTACTCAAGTTATGAAACAATATCGCGGTATGTATACTTTAGCGATTTTCCTCTTGCCACCGGATTTGAAAGAGTTAGAGAGAAGAATTCGTCTTCGCAACAGTGAGACAGATGAAGAGATCGCTAATAGAATCGCTAAAGCTCAAGAAGAGATGAAATTAAAAGATGATTATGATGTCTGTTTGACTAATTATACTGTCAAAAAGACTGCACTTCGTTTCAAACAGGCTGTTATGAATCGTCTAAAATACATCGAAGCTGTTGAAAATGGTCAAGAAGTTTCTAAAGATTATATTATTAAAAGACCATAATGTTTTATTTAGTTAAAGTGTTGATAGGGAGAGCGGCTCTTTCTTTAGACCGCTTTTTTACTTATTATTCTTACGATGATAGCTATCATCTTGGTATGCGGGTTTTAGTTCCTTTTGGCGCGTCTAAAAATACCATGGGTTTTATTTTAGAAGAACCTGAAAGAATTGATATGTCCCTTGAAGAATATCAAGAACTCAACGATATAAAACTAGCTAAAATCAATAAGGCAGTCGACCAGTTTCCTTTGCTGGATGAAAATCTTATCAATCTTGCTCACAAGATTAAAGACTATTATAAATCTGATATGTTAAGAGTCTTAAATGTTTTCTTCCCACCCTCATTAAAGCCAAAAGATTCTGCTTTATCTAAACCGCAAGCTAGATTTGCTAACTTTGTAATTGTCAATAAAGATGTTAACTGCACTCCTAATAGAACTGAGGCGAGACTTTTAGATGAGATCAACAAACATAAAGATGGGCTAAGAGAGAGCAAAATAACTGCCAAAAAGACATTGAAAAAACTTTTAGATTCCGGTGTTTTAACTGTTAAACAAGTGCCTTTATCACGCATACCAGAGATGGAAATCGCTCAATTAAAACCGTTTGATCTGACGGATGAGCAAGAAAAAGCATTTGCGCAGATTGTGAATAGTTCATCAAATGTATTTTTATTAGAAGGTGTCACTGGTTCAGGTAAGACTGAAGTCTATCTTAGACTTGCTGAACACTATCTGAAGATGAACAAAGGGGTGATCATCTTAGTACCTGAGATCGCTTTGACTGATCGGATGAGTTATCTTTTTAGCTCCTATTTTAAAGAGAGCATTTCGATTCTGAATTCTTCTTTATCGGATGCGAGAAAATATGATGAATATCGCAAGATCCTTTTCGGTGAAAGCCGAATCGTATTAGGGACACGTTCAGCGATTTTTGCACCTGTTAAAAATTTAGGTCTCATCATCATAGATGAGGAACATTCTAATAGTTACAAGCAAGATAACGTTCCTTATTATGATGCTATCACAGTTAGTAAGATGCGCTCTGAAATAGAAGGAGCCAAAGTTGTTCTCGGTTCTGCAACGCCTAGAATCATCGATAAAGTTCGTGCTGAAAAAGGCATTTATGAGCCCGTTTTCTTAAAGAAACGATATGCGTTGAATCAAGATAAAGAAATCATATTTATAGATATGAACAATTCTAGGAATTTGAATCCGGAATGGTCTCCTTTGTTTTCAATACCTTTAGTGACTGCTATCAACGAAAATTTGATCAAGCATCAACAGACGATGCTTTTACTGAATAGGCGCGGTTATTCACCGGTGTTTAAGTGCCGTGATTGTGGGCATATCGTCACCTGCCCTAATTGTAATATCCCACTCAATTATCATAAGAGGACTGATGTTTTAAAATGTCATCATTGCGGATATCAAGTCTCGTCAGTGGATTATACTTGTGAATGTAGAAGCAAAGAGTTTTTAAAGCTCGGCTTTGGAACTGAAAGAGTGTTCGAAGATTTGCGCTTTTTATTTCCTAATGCGAAGATCAGACGTTTAGATTCAGATGTTTCGTCTAATCAAGTTAGACATGAAGTCTTAGCTGATTTTGCTTCAGGAGAAGCTGATATCATCATCGGGACACAGATCATCGCTAAAGGGCATGACTTTCCAAAAGTTTCACTCGCTTGTATCTTAGATGCTGATGCTTCTTTGATGTTACCTACCTATATGGCTAATGAAGAAACTTTTGATTTGATCTCTCAATTTGTAGGAAGAGCTGGTAGGGCTGAATTAAAAGGCAAAATATTGATACAAACCTATGTGCCTGACAATAAAATTTTAAAATTAGCTGCCAGCCAAAATTATGAGGAATTCTATAATCTAGAATTATTGGAAAGAAAGAAATATCAATACCCGCCATATACATATTTGGTGCATATCGTGGTCAGAGGAATCGATTTAAAAAGGACTGAAGATGTCAGTTATATCTTAAAAAATTTCTTTTTAGAAAAGATTCTCGATAAAAGGATCAATCTTTATGGACCATCTGTCCCCTATATTCCACATATTAATGGAAGATTTTATCGGCAACTCTTGTTAAAATATAAATCATGGGATGAGATGAGCCCTATTCTAGATGAGATAAAAACAATCAGAATCGCTAACCGAGATGTGGAGATTTTGATCGATGTCGATCCAGGAAGTGAAGCTTTATAAGGAGGATATCAAGATGATTCTAATCAGTTTATTAGGTATGGATATTTATCAAGCTGAAGCTTTGACTAAGAAGTTACATAAACCTTTAGTAGAAGCCTTCTCTTGTTCAGATGAGGAATTGAACTTTTATGCACCTTCTTCATTGATCATTCATGATGGTGTTGAACAGACAGCTTATCGTTTAGAAGTGATCGTCAGAGCACCTTATGAATATCAAGATCGTGAAAAAGAAGTTGTAGACGTTCTTCTTAAATTTTTAGATGAAATCGCGGTTCATCAGCATATCGTTTTTAATTATTTTGATGAAGATCATGAGTACACTCATGTGCAGGAAGAATATCCGATTTATATGACTGAGACTAATACTGTCAAAGCTGAGACTCATGAACATGATGAAGATGAGCTGACTGAAGAAGAAGTGTATGATGAGCCTTATTATGGTGATATCATTTCGGAGTTTGACCAATATGTCAAAGAACATCCTGATGCCACTGACAAAGAAGTTTATGAGGTTCTATCAGGAATCCGAAAAAAAGTCACTGAAGAACATCATAAATCTAAAAAAGAGAGCTGATTTAGTTTATAATTATTTCAAGAGGTAAAATTTATGAACGAAGAAATTTTTGATAAATATATTGTGACTGATCCGAAAAATCCTACTTATAAGGATTTGACACCCTTGTTTTCTGATCAAGTGGCTTTCAAAGCCGCTGTCGATAGCATGGTGGAAAAATTGACTCCTTTAGATAAACGCATCACTAAAATCGTTTGTCCGACTGGTGATACCACTTTCGCTTCTGCGTTAGCGTATCGTTTAGGCTTGGGCGTCATCATTTTAAATCCTTATGATGGTCTCATCTCTTCAGGTGAATATTTTAAAGAAGGAGACAGTGTTTTGATCGTCGGATCTGCTATCTGCGGTGGTTCTCTTTATTTCTCGATGTATTCCATCATTCAAGATATGGGTGCTAAAGTGTTGGGCTTTGCTTTCTTGATCGAAAAAGTCGCTCATCGCGGTCGTTATAAATTGCTTGATTCGGTTTCAACTGAATTACCTTTAGGCATCGTTACTGTTGTTAAATATGGTGTCACAGTCGGCAATTTTGTTCGCTTTGATTGCTCAGCTCATGGACTCGGTATCCGTGAATTCCGCGTCTTATCAGTCAGAGAAAATGAGATCGGTGTCAAATGGCTAGATGGACCAGTTCCTTGTGAAAAGCTATTCCCGAAGACTAGAATCATTCAAGTCTCGTTTGATAAAAAAGATTGGTGCAAATATCGTCCTTAAACTATAGATAAAAAAGAGTGGCTCTGAAGTTCAGACCACTCTTTTTAAGTGCTGTTAATATTGCTTTTTATCTGATCAAAATGTCTTATTCGGGAATTTTAATAGACATTGCGATACCTAGCTTGATATCGGTCATATCTGATAAAGCTTCAAATAAGAGATTAGCATTATCATTTGTGCTACCGCTATAGAAAGTTAAGTAAGAAACATTGCAAGTTATAGTCATGCTTTCACCTTTAGCTAACTCGACTTTGAAGGTGTTATCTTCACCAGTACTGGTTTTATCAACGCCATTATTAACAAAGGTCACTTGGAAAGCGATATCGCTATCGCCTTTGTTTTCAAAGTTGAAATTATAGGTATAGGTTTTATCTTTTTCTAGCTTGAATTGAGATCCGCTAGTATCAGATTTATCATTGACGACTATAGAATTGCGGAAAGCGCCGCCTGTTTTCATCGTAGAATTATATTGCATCAAGACGCCTTGTTGTGCAAAGCCGTTTTCTCCACCATTGACAATAGTTTTCATCACGTCTTTGATATCACCGTAAATCGACGGATCAGATTGAGTGAGAGGATCACGTAATTTTACGAAATTATCTGCGCTTACGCCTCCAGATAACTTGTCAGGTATACCATCTTCTTTACCATCGCCATACCACATTCTTCGATATCCATTATTGATGTAATGAGGTGCGATAGTGATATCTTGATTAGGCATGGTGAATTCGTCAAAGATCTTATCATCAGAATGATAACCTTCAATGATCCTTCCAGTATTGTTGATTATTTCTGGTAATGTTTCTCCTTGAGCTAGTTCAGCGGTTTTACTTCCATCTGCAAAAGTTATGTCATCTTTTTCTGATAAGGTTAAAGTGTATTTAATGCTAGGATCGATAGTTGGTGTGAATTCTTCAAATGACATTGCAATACCTAAGCGCATATTTATAACTTCTTTTTTCATGACGATCATAGAGAGAAGGTTGTTGTTATCATAGCCAGTGAATTCGATTGATAATGAAATGGTTTCATCTTTTGCCAATGTGATGGTATCTGGATATTTGACAGATGTGTTTGAGGATAAAATATCAGTTTTTGAATTGATTTGATATAAATCAAATGATAGTTCAGTTTCACCACAGTTTTTAAGATGATAATAAACACGATAGTGCTTATCACTTGTGACTCCACTTTCAGTCATGGTGTTTAATCTGAAGGCATCATTGATAGCTAATATACCGCTGTGATTAAAAATCCTTCCTGATTCACCATCGACGATTGCATCATTTGGTGAGAATAAAGAGGCATCACTATCATCATAAGAAGTGAATGTCTTTAAATCATCGCTATAGTGACCAAATCTATCCGGTATATCTTTGGCACTATTTTTCCCAGGGATTAATGGTGTGCCTTTAGATAGAAAAGTTGGCATCAAGATCAATCCACTAGCTGGTATTTTCACATATTTGGTTGCTTTAGCTTGAGTTCCATCAGCTTTTTGATAATACCAGGTATCAATGGTTCTAGTTTCACTTTCATCGATTTGAATGTAAGATGTAATATCATTGATAAATGGAATACTTTGACCGGCTTGATATTCAGCTTGTGTTAATTCTTCACTGACAGTGATGGTGCTTGGAAGTATGAATTTTGCTTTAACATAGACCTTTAAAGAAATAGTGGTTTTCTTTTCAGTGACGATAAAATCATCAGATTCACATAAGATATCATTTACATACCATTCGATTCTAGCATCCTCTGCAATTCCGGATAATTGCTCTCGTTTTGGTAAAGCTATGGCTTTTCCATAGTCACAGGTTTGTTTTGTCGGATAATCATCTGATATAGTCACTTTTGAGTTTGGTATAGTCAAATTTAATGTTACAGTGCATTCCATAGCTTTTAAGCGTAATTCTAAAGTCATACCTTCTAAAGGCATAATAGTTTTACCATCATATAACTCACCTTTGTAATACCAGCCATCGATTTCTTGACCTGCTGGAATTCCGACGACTTCACTACTTAATGGAGCTTTTACTGTTTGAATTCCAACTTCGTATTCGCGTTTATAACTTTCTTTAACAGTTACTCCATCTGGTAGAATGAGTTCAACTGTGCGTTTAGCGATTTTCACTGCAAACCAAATCTCAGTATCTGAATTGATAACTACTTCATTTTCTTCATTGATAATGATATCTCCGTTTTCATCAGATCCATGCCAGTGATCGAACTCATAGTTTGCAGGCAAATCATCGGTGATATCATATTCGTCCAGATCAATTGTTGAACCGGCTTTGACATAAATTTCGATATCTTCGTGTAATTGGCTAGCAAAATGAATGGTCACTTTAATTAATGCAGTTAATCTCAGTTCTAATGTTAAACCATCTTCAGGCATGATCGTTTGACCGCTGACTGCCTTTTCATCAGTTCCTTGAATATAGAAACCATCTAATTCATAACCGATTGGTAAAGATACGACATTTGGTAAAGTGATAGCTTCACCGATTTTAAATTCTGTTTGATAGTCGGTTTCTAACTCTGCTTCAGTATTATTGATGATGGTAAGAGAGGCGACAGTTTCTTTGACTCTCATCTCAACAGTCAAACCGCCTTTGATCATCAATGTTTCACCGGAGATGATTTCATCATCAGTGTCTATTATGAAATAACCGATGATCTCTTTTGTGCCTAAGCCGATCACTTGATTTTCAGAAGGTAAAATAATCGGGTTACCTACAATAAATTCGTCGACATAATCTGGAGAAATACTGATACCATCCGGTGTAATTATTGTGAGCTTTTCTTTCTTTTCAACAGGTTTTGTAGTTGTTGAAGAAGAATTGCTACTCGATGAACTAGAATTATGAGAACTATTTGATGAGTTGACGCCGATAGGTTTAGAGGTATCTGATATCGAATTTGAACTTGATATTGGACTTTCACAAGAAAAAAGTGACATCGAAAATAATAGTGGAAGAATAAGAAGTGAAAATTTAGAGGATTTTTTCATAAGTCTTTAACTCCCTTTGTTTTTAAAACATAATTATTATCAATCTATTTGCTTTTTTATTCCAATAAAATGTCCTAAATTATTAACAAGAAGACGTGAATTGACAACACCATGTTCTTTCTCTATATTTATGAACTTTACATTTTTCAAACAAAGTTAAAATTTGTTGATGGTATGAATATCAAATTTTATTAAAACAACAATAAAAAGGCGCCATTATTCGTGGCGCCTAAAGTGTAATTTTATTCTATTGATTATTCAGCGTATTCGAATTGAGGAACAGTGAAGCTTACTTGGTGACCGATATGATCGATTTTTAAACTTAGAGTTGTTTCAGTCAAGATACCTTCATTTACAACAGAATCAGTGATTGTTAAAGTGATACCATTGTCATAGAAATCCATTTGTAATGAACCAGTTGCCTCTGCTGAAACAGTCACATCAAATAGTGCTTTAGCAATAGCACTAGTGACTGCTGGATTGAGCGTATAAGAGCCATCACCTTCTGCTTCAGTAAAATATGAATCGACATAGTTCATCAGTGAAGGAGCAGTCACATAACCACCATTTTGATAGTTAGTTAAATTGACTGTATCTAAATCATAATAAGTGATAGGTGCCCAAGTGTTATCTGAGTTTTTCCCTAAAATAGTAAAGCGATTATTTGTGACATCCTCATAGAAAACGGTTGTTTGCTTACCATTTTCGGTGACTTGCATGGCCCCATCTTTAAACTTTTGGATATTTGTTTCTGTAGTATTTGAGGTGGGATCACCAGTACCAGTTTCATCTGCGTAAGTTTTAACGTTCGTTGTATAAGTCATCCAACATGCATATTGGTCATCAAAGCTTCTGTGATACCAATCAGACAAACTGATGGTTGGCTGATAGACTTTCAAGTAGATATATTTTGTATTATTAGTGATAGAGATGTGATAGTAATTTCCTTTACCATCATCAAGCATATATCTACCGGTGCTATCTGTATATTTTTCATCTCTCACCCAACCCATTTCTTCTAACTCAGCAACATAAGCCTCATATGTGCTAAGTGCTGTTGCAGCATCAGAATAAGAATTGGTGATGCTTAATAAATGACCATTGTAATTGTTGATTTCACTAGCTTTATATGTCTTAGCAGTAGTAGGATCGAGGAAAGGAAGTTTGTCGATATCACTGCCTAAATATAGTTCTAATAGTTCAGTTGCAACATCACCATAACCTGACCAGTTAGTCAAATCTGGTGCCTCATAAGGCGTATATGTGAATGGAAGAGTAGTGCTATTGATAGCACTTACTGTGGTAGTGATGGTGCCTTTTACTTCATTACCATAATCAAGATAGGTGTAAGAATAGAAAAAAGTAGCTGAACCATCATCATTTAAAGTGACCTTTAATGAGCCATCATCAATATTGATATAGTACTGCTGATTCCAAGATGCAGTGGCATCTGGTAGAGTTAATGCTATATAGTCTTCAAATCCGTAGCCGCTCTTTAATACATAAGTGTTTTCATCGGTGAGATCAAAGGCTTCAGCAGCAAAGAGGAATGGTGTTTTAAGATCTTCTAAAGTAGTTTTAGTGTCTAATGTTTCACTACCGACAAGTTCTCCTTGATTATAAGTGACATGGTCTAAACCAGTTCCAGTATCATAATAGCCATATCCACTTTTGACACTTCCATCATCAGCTAGGCTAGTGCGGATAATACCTTTATCATTGATATACCATTTTTGGGGAGAACCACCTTGGTCAATACCACCCGTTCTTTTTATATCAAGCGTATAATTTCCAGCTTGTAATTTAGTGAACAGCTCTTGTAAGGGAGCATTTTCAGCGCTTGATGGGAGCGAAACAACAGGATTAAAGCCGATAGCGGAAGGTGTTGTTAAATCAAACTCCATCTCACATTTCATATCGATAGTGATATTTCCAGCTTCCGTTTCAACTGGAACACCTTCATCAGAACCAGTTAATTTCCCTGACCAAGAATTCTCATCTTTATCATAAACGAACTCTAATGTATCAAGTGGGATATCACTGTAATAAGTTAAGCCATAAACGATTTCTTTTTTATCGGTATCATTCAAACCCGTGACTAAGACATGATTTTCATCTTCACCCATCTCGCATTCATCTGCATCGATAAATGCTAAGAAATTATAGAATACTTCATCGTATGAATAAGGGTTGTTATCTTTATCAATATAAATTGTTTCACGAACTTGATTGGTTGGTAAAAGTGTCCTTTCAGAGACATAACCTTCAGCAGTTTTATAGTACTCACTATAATCGAGAACACCATCTTCTTCTGTGGAGTTGTAATAATAATCAGGTCCTATTGCAATGCTATTTTTAGTAGTGACACTGTTGATAAGTGTTTCAGTACCTGCTTGATAAAAAGATAATTTGAATGTTCCTTGCACTGCTAATTCTTCTTGATTTAAAGCGCTGATGAGGACTTCGATATTATGAGGATTGATAGCATTTGTGCTGGATATCGGTGTATAGGAACTATTTCCAGAGAGAATCGTTGAAGAAGTTTCAGTACAACTGACTAAACTTAACATCATCATAGCGGTGAAAAGAGTCATTTTCTGCTTTTTGTGTTTCATAAAAAATATCCTCCGTTTGCATCTTGCTTTTGTGGAATAATCAATTTATAAGCATTGAAAAGTAAAATATCAATTGTCTTGTGAAGGATAAAATGCTTTCTTTTTTCTATATAAGAGACCTGATTTCAGGCTTTTAAAAACAAAAATGCCTTTTTTAGCGATAAAAAAAGACAAAATTAGATATCTTCTAGTCTAGTATCAGTTCTTTATCTAAATATTGAAAGCGCTTTCTGAATTGAACGGTACCTATTTGATGAAAATGAGGAGATATTTTTATGTGTTATTGAGTTTTTTCAGAATTTTGGTGGTTCTGAAAATTAAAAATTGGACCGGAAAATTGATGAATAAATAGCATCAGCTTCCTGTTTAAGCATCAGCTTCTTTGATCGTTCCTAAATCTTCAATCTGATGTGATAAAAATCTGAAGCTGATGTGAAGTTCAGTATTTTTGGACGCATAGTTGATGCCTTTTAAAGACAAAGTCA
Organism: uncultured Bacillota bacterium; assembly: GCA_949284445.1. GTDB lineage: Bacteria > Bacillota_I > Bacilli_A > RFN20 > CAG-288 > Enterosoma. The sequence continues at coordinate 115,097 of CASDVP010000003.1, read as the reverse complement.
AATGCTTATCTTTAATTTCAAAGGTTGTATAAATATAACTATCAGCATCTTCACCTGTTATGACTAGATCACTGATATTTAAAAAGGTCAATTTGTATAAATGCCCGTTTAAATGACAGCAATCATCTTCATCTTCCTCGTCATGATGATCGTGTTCATCGGACACTAAAAAGAAACAGATATTATTATCATTCAGTTCATATCTGATAAATTCATATTGCTGAAGATGGTTTAAATCAATGATATCATTTATCATCTTTGTTCTTTTCTTTATTCTCTAATTTTGACAAGGAATCCAAAAAAGCTTCATCTGATAAAGAGGTATTATCAGTTGTGCTCTGTTTGATCTCTATAATTTTATTATCGATGACCTCTTTTTTAGTGACGCTGTTTTTGACTGGCTTTTTAAAAAAGATCAGATAGATCAAGATTACAAGTGATAGAACGACAAGGATCCAAATCAAAGACAAGACACTTATATCTGCACTCGTCGGTCCTTCAGTTTCGACACCGGATGGTCTGGTGTTGCTATCACCGAAAAGAGTCAAACCTTTTGCGATAGTGATAGACATCGAGATAGAAAAATAAAGACCGAATGCAAATAAAATGGTGAGACAGACTATCGGAAGATAATCGTGGATTGTAAATTGGGAAAATCTTTCTTTTAATTTTTTCATAAGCGCATTGAAAGTATAATGAAAAATCCAATAAAAGTCTATATCGAAACAAAAAAGGTATGGCCTAGCCATACCATGTCATTTAAATCTATAAATCAGCGTTATGATAGACGGCTTGCACATCCTCTAAATCATCGAGCGCATCGAGAAGATTTTGAACTTTGACTCTATCTTCATCGCTTAAGCTCACATATTCACCATTAGGAACATAAGTGACAGCGTTCATATCAAATTCAGTGACACCAAAGTCTTTTTCAATGGTGTTTTTAGCAGCTTCTAAAGCGTCAGAAGCGACTTGAACTTCGACTGAATTATCGACTTTATCAACGTTTTTAACATCGACATCATTCAAGATGAGATCGTCTTCGATCTCTTCGACGGACTTATCGGAGTCAAAATCTAAGACGCCCATCAAGCTGAAATTATAAGAGACGCATCCGGAATTACCTAATTTACCACCGTGATGATTGAAGGCGGCTCTGATAGCTGAAAAAGCTCTTTTTTCATTATCAGTCAAAGTATCGACCATGATAGCGACACCAGCAGGTCCAAAGCCTTCATATCTACCGGAAACATAAGCGGCAGAATCCTTACTCTTAGCTTTGTTGACAGCTCTGTCGATGACATCTCTGGTGACGTGTTGAGCTTTCCACTTTTCGATAGCGGATCGCAAGGCTAAATTTTCATTGGGATCAGGCACACCAGATTTAGCAGCCATATAAATTTCTTTACTGGCACGATTGTATAATGCAGATTTAGCAGCGTTGGTTTGTGCGATTTTTTTAGCTCTGACTTCATGTGCTCTACCCATAGTATTACCTCTTTTCAATCTCTTCCTCACATCATAAAAGGAAGCACCACTTCGTTATTATAAATATATATATCTTTAATATACAAGCAAAAAAAGTTTTTCTTAGTGCTTTCATTCAATTTTTTTCCTTTTTTCTTGCACTTTTATTTCGACATTTTAAAAGCTGCAACTAAATCATGACTTAAGTCTGAGATTCAATTGCAGCTTCTTTGATCTTGTCAGTTCTTGTTATTTATTTTGACGTTTTCGATTTAAGATTTCAGCGGTGATCATCCAAGCGCTAGTTCCGACTAAGCAACAGCTGAAAGCGATAAAGACAGCTTCCATGGTGGTCACTAAGATATCTCTACCTTGCCACCAAGCAGGATCTATCGTGTAGATGATCGTGTCTTCACCGATGAAGTTCATCGCATTAGAATTGGCGACTGTATAAAGGATTCTCATAGCTGAAATTCTTGTAGCTTGAGTGAAATATTCGTTTCCAGTGCCAGGTCCTTTATCTTTGAAGGTGCTAGTAGCATCACCATCTGGTAAATCATTTCCGGCTAAGTGGCCATTAGTCATATTCATACCTGAGCTCTTGTACCAGTCAGTGACAGCAAAGCCAGCCATACCAGCTTCACCTCTGAGCCATCTAGTCATCAAGTTATAATCGTTTCCGGTCCAATAAGTGCCGATTCTATTGAAACCTGTCATCACGCACATAGCATCTGAAATCTCTAAGGCGATTTCAAATGGTCTCAAGTGCTCTTGTCTGAGAGCTTGCTCAGTTATCCAAGAGGCATAAGAGGATCTGTTCACTTCTTGGTCGTTTAAGACGAAGTGCTTATTGTAGACATACAAACCTTTTTCTTGAGCGCCGAGAGATTCATAACCGGCAATCACACCGGTCAAGAACGGATCTTCTGAATAATACTCACCAGCTCTTCCATGATAGGGATTGCGATGTAGATTTAAGCCGAAACCATATAATCCACTAGCGCCTGCCCATAAAGCATCTTCGCCTATAGCTTGACCGATGATATGAGCTAAATCAATATTAAAGGTGGAAGCGATGATACCTTCACAAGGATAACCGGTCGGATATCTATTTCTGTTATTAGGATCGAATGCTGCGCCTAAACCGATTGTTCCATTATTTCCTTTGCTATCGATAGTGGGATTGAATCTCCAGTTAAGACCATTAGAAGCATTTAAATCGTTAGTTAATGGTTTAGCGATTGAATCAATAGCTTCTGTCAATCTTCTGCCGCTTCCAGTCAGTTTGACCATCTCATCCCAGGTGAGTTGATCTAAGAAGTCGCTCCATTTTTGAATATCTTCATCAGTCGCACCACGGCTAGGATCATATTCGATGCCTTTCATATCGATCAGCATCAACGGTTCATCTAACTCTCTTCCAAAGGTGGGATCTTCCTTCTCATAATATGGATAGTTTTCTTCCCAGTTGTCATAGTTCTTTCCATCGTCAAAGGATCTTCCTTCTTCTCTAGCATCGGTTTTATCAACTCTTTGATGAGTGCTGCTGACAGTTCCCGTCCAATTGCTTCTGGACATGAAGTTGATCTTATTTCCGTTAGGATCAACTTTATTAGGATCGGCGTGATCGAAGAGATTGGTGACATCTTCTTCACCTAAAGTCCAATATTTGTAGGATTCAGATCTTTCTTTGGATATATCGATATCTTTTACTAATGCTTCATCTCCTTCTTCATCCATATTAGGATGATCAGCAGGTGAAATGCCTCTCTTTGCCAAGATATTATTGACGGCATCATGGGCGTTATTGGCGACCGTTAAATAATATTTTCCTTCATCCAAAATGTAGTCATTTTGGGTGATATCATATGAGGCAAATAATTTATTCGCGTCGATTTTGACTTGAACTGTTTCAGATGTACCAGGTTCAAGTTTGCTAGTCTTAGCAAAACCGACTAATTCGACAGCTGGCTTTTCAACTTGATTGGTCTTGTTCTCTTCAGTATATGGTTGTTGCAGATAGACTTGCACTACTTCTTTACCAGCTTTTTCTCCGGTGTTAGTGACTTCGACATTAACGATCAGATCATCGTTATCACCAAGTTTATCACCAGTCGCTCTCAATTCATCATCAGGACGCTTTTCACCGCGATTTCCGTGATAAGTCTTGCTATTAGAAGCCATGACACCGCCGGAATAATAATTCTTGACGGGATCAGGATCAGCTACCACTGAGATAAGCTTTTGTTCGAAAGTCGTATATGATAATCCATATCCGAAAGGATAATTCACGTTTTCATCATAATTGTAAGTTCCAGCGTTTTGATTATTGAGAACGTAATCTTCATATCTGGTTTCAGAATATTTATAACCGATATACATTCCTTCTTGATATAAGACGTATGAATTTCCATTATTAAAGTTACCAAAATTGTTGTAAGTAGGATTAGCTTCGCGATGGGTATACCAAGTGTCAGATAATCTACCTGAAGGAGTAGAATCTCCAGATAAGAGATTGCAGATGCCTGGGATACCATTGCTTCCTGGTAAACCAACCCATAAAGCGGCATCTATTCCGAATTCTTCTTTGTCTAAGAAGTCTGGTTCTTGAATCGGGTTAGCTGAATTGACTAAGACGATGATCTTGTCAAAAATGTGGTTATCTTTTGCTTTTTTTAATTCTTCTAAAACACTGATTTCTTTCGAGGTCAATTTTAAATAATCGCCGTTAGTCAGACCAGAAGTTCCACCTTTATCAGTGGTATATGGTGGTAAATCGACACCTTCATTACCGACTCTTCCGAGGACATAGATAGCAGTGTTATATTCATCGTTTAGTTTGCTATCAGTAGTGATCTCATCCCAACTAGCACCGTTGATACTGAAGTTGATGAAATTTGTATCTTTGTATTCGCGATAATATTCGGTGTGTGATTCATACCATGAAGAGAGCTCCTTATTCAAGGTGAAACCCTCTTTTTCTAATTCGGGTCCGAAGGTTTGTTTTTTATCTTCATCGATTTGCACTTTACCAGCGCCGAGGAGGCTGTAGACTGGTTGATAAGCGTTGACACCAAACAAAGAAATCTTATCTGTCTCTTTATTTAAAGGCAAAGCATCATTTTCATTCTTGAGAAGAACAGCGCCTTCAGCTTCAGCAGCGGCAGCGTAGTTCCCATTTCCGGCCATCAGATCATCGATGCCTTGATACCAGCTTTTATAATAGACAGGAGGTTTTCCAGTGTTGATTGTATATTGCTTTCCAGCACCTAGGAAGGAATCTAAAACATCTTGTACTTCACCATTGCGGCTGACATTATCAAATAATGTTGTAAATCCAAACAGAATCGCCGAGACATTAAATAATATTAATGATGTCTTAAATAATATTTTTCTAATCATTATTTGTCCTCCAAAACTATTTTTTCTTGTTTGATGTAAGCTAAAACATTTGAAGCTATGAAAAAGATGAACATCATAACAGCTACAACAATGATGTTAGTCATGCCAGTTATTTCCCAAATGTTAGAGACGTTCATGGCTTGTTCGATCGGATATTCATAAATGCTGATCAGATATAAAATGAAGGCAAAGAATGTTAATAATGACATGCAGCCTAAACCGATTCTAGTGAGTCTAAAAAGGGCAAATATCGGTACAAGTAATGCACCTATGATCAGCATGACTATCGGAAATACAGAAGCTCTATCATCCAATGGTAAGATGGTGGCTGCATAAACGATTCCAGTGATCAAAGTTAATAAAGCGACGCCGAGTGAAAAATAGAATGCCAAAGTTCTATTCTTAAAATAGTTTTTTACTAAGTTCAATAATTCATTTACCATATTCATCACCCTCATGCACCTAGTTTAGCGATAAACGCGATGCCTAATTTCATATTTTCAATATCTTCTAAGACAGTGAATAAAGCCATGGTGTTTCGATTGCTACTACCTAATGTGAATTTGATGTTGACAACCGCTGTGAGAGCTTCACCTGGGTCTAAGTCGATATCAACTCCTGGATCATCAGGTTCAATGGAATTGCTAGCATTGACGACATTCAGTCTGAGATGCATTCTAGTATCTCCAAAGTTTTCTAAGTAATAAATGAATGAATGCTCTTTATTTAAAACGATAGGTTTATCATCATCACTTTTACCGATATGAGTCGCGAGTCTAAATTGAGTATCAGCTTCTGTCGGATTTGGATTTGAGTCTGTTGGTAATGGAATACCTCTAGGATTGAGGGTTCCATTATAGGAGACCACGCTACCATATAATCCTTCATCTGCATCAGTACCGTGAATGAAGGTGTCATAAGAAGAAGAGATTGAGAAATTAGCCTTGATTGCTCCACCATAGACAGGATTAGGTAATCTGCTAAATTGTTCATCGCCTGCGTTATATTGTGTATAGCCTTCAGGGATCAGAGTTCTGACTTCTAAAGTGACACCATAGCTTGGCACTGTCCAAGAAGATAAGGTGATCGCGCCTAAGTCATGCCCTAATTGATCATAAGCTACTATCACACCTATTCCTTTTCCATCTGGAAGCTCAAAATCTGTGAGTTCGATAGGTTTACCGACTTCTTTCTTGATCGAAGTTGCTCCACCAGCAAATTTGACGATGGAATCATCACTGATGGTGAGAGTAGAAGTCAAGGCTTCACCAGGTGTGAAAGTGACTTTGTCATTCTTAAAGTCGAACGAATAGGAGCCATCATTTCCTTTTGTATAACCTTCGACTAGATCACCTTCTTCATCTAATAATGCTGGTAATCCATAAGTGTAGGTATGCCATTCACCTTCGATATATTTTTGGGCTGTGAATGTACCAGCTTCAGTTTCAGTCGGAGCTTGTGAGACATACCATTCAGAAGTTTTACCATCAAGGCTAGTGACTTTATCGCCATCTTGATAATAGTCATTATCAAAGCCGGTTATTTCGGCAGATGTTTCAATTTCGATATAGTCTAAGTTACAGCCTTTTCCACCTCCGTCGAATTCAAATTTTATCGTGGTATCACCTTTGTAAATAGCTGCATAAAATTCGATTTCTGCAAAATAGAAATAATCGCTATTAACCTCTCCACCAGATACTAATTCTTTGCTTTCTGAGCGTGGGATCGAAATCTCAGATAAATCCGCATAAGAATAGAGCTCTTCACCTTTTTCATTTTTTCCTTCAGATTTAACTTTGAAATTAGATCCAGGGACATATGGATCGGTTTTCTTATCATGAGTAGAAATCAATGCTTTTACTTTGACTAGATATGATTCACTAGAATTGAAATCAAAGTTTATCGATGTACCACCCTGCCAAGAATCGTTCAAATTTCGAGTGCAGAGTTTATTGCTAAGCCTGAAATCAAAGGCGAGTTTATCGACATCACTGAAAACATTTCTCCATGCGGAAGCGTTTGACCCGACAAAATCGACATAGGCATTCTCAGCTTCCATTCTGGTGACGGATGTTTTTGAACCTGCTTCATACGCGGGATCGAGTTCGGGCGTCTCTTCACGAATAATCTCAGGTGGATCGACTGGAACATAGTCATCATCATAATCAAAATCGCCATCTGGTCGATTGGGATCATGGATATCATCCCATGTCAAATCTTCGCCCTGCTCATAAGATGGGAGGGAGAAGGAAGTCTCACTACAACTTGCTAAAATACTTATCGAGCCAAGAGCTAAGATAAGTAGGCTCAACCTATTCTTTCCTTTCATGTGTTTCCTTTGCTCCTATTAATAAAAGACTAACTAAATTTTACATTACTGCAGATATAGTTTCAATCAGAAAATCAAAGCGCTTACATAAAAATATTATTGATATCAGATAGAGCGATATTGAATTTTTTATCAAAGAGATTTTTTCTCAAACTGTTTGAAAAAGGTTTTTATTCAGATTTTAAACATTTAGCAGGATCTTTTTTACTAGCGTGATAAGAAGGGATCAAAGCTGCTAAGAATGAGATGATCAAAGAGATAGAGATGACTATTAAGGCATGGACAAAAGTGAAATCACAGATCATGCCGACTTCAAAAGTCGGATAATAGGAATTTATCAAGTTATTGATCGGAAAACTGAGCGCATAACCTAGTAAAGCACCAAGAAATCCAGTGAACAAACCGATGATGAGAGCTTCGGTTTCAAAGAGTCGGGCGATATCAAATTTTCTGGATCCTAATGCTCTTAGTAATCCGATCTCTTTTTCTCTTTCTAAAACATTTTTAGAGGTGATCAAGGCGATCATCGATACCGAAACGGTTAAAGAGACAGCTGCAAAAATGAGAAGGATGGTTGAAGTCATATCGATGACTTCTCCGACGCTCGATACCATCCAGCTTTCATTAGCGGTCGAATAAAACACTTGTTCACGGATAGAGGAGGCATGATCAGAAGAGCTTTCGTCGATTTTATTAAATTCCGTGATAGCATCTAAAATCTTTTGTCTTTTATTTAAATCTTGTGGGATGATCACTATCGCTCTGATATTTGTAAAACCATTGATATAAGCGTGTATTCCTTCTAATAGTTCATAAATTTTATCGATATCTTTGATATCTTTATCATTCCAAGCAGTCTCAAATTCTGTGAGGATAACATTTAAGTTCTTCTTATCTGATAAATCGAGACCTTTAAAAGATTCCGGTATCAGATCAGCACCATACTCGGTGGCTTCATTATATAAAGCGTTTAATCCGACATAACGCGTTTCTGAAAGGATGGATTGATAGACCAAATATTTGTCAAAAAAATCATTCAGTTTTGATGAAGGTAAAAAACTATCTTTGCTAGATAGATATTCTTGGAATATCGTTTTGATCTCATCGATAAAATTAGAAGAACCAGTATCTGATGGAAAATTGATATAAGCGTTGTTTTTCATATCTGTTGCAAAGGAGCTGGAAAGATTCTTTTCAACCAACTCTTCTTGTAATTCAGGTAAGAAACACAATGATGGTGATAACAGATTATAATCGGAACCTCTTTTCGGTCTAATGATAGCGGTGATAGTTAATTTTTCACCATGAGTATTATAAAAAGTCTCTAAATCAGCAGGAGATTGGTAAGTTGTTAAAGTCCTTTCATTATCAAGAGAATCTTTTTTCATGATAGTATTACTCACTGTAAAAAATTCATCATTATCAAAAACTTTATATTCTTTTCCGATGACATCTTTAAAACTGATCGGCTTAACTTTTGTGCTCAAGCTTTGATCTTTAACGTCATCTTCAACATCATCTTGATTATAGAAGCCGAGTTCTTGTAAAGTCGAAAAATCAATTGCATTGTTCTCATTCACTACCAAGACTAATTCGTTCTTATTTGTCGGTAGATGACCTTCTAAAACATCATAATCATTTAAATCACCATATAGGACATGAAAGATATTCGTTGGTAAACCGACTCTTGATGAAATACTATTTTGACTCACCAAAGAGGTGTTGACGATCTCATATCCACCTTCTTTCTCAGAACTGATAGCATCTGGAAATTTAGTGACGAGATTAAATGAATAAGAATTTCCGTAATTGATGACATATTCAGAAGCTAAGCCTTTATCGATTAAGCCATCGAGAAAACTCATGAATTTAGGTGTGAAATTATTAAAAGTGAAGGAGTAATCAGTGATGGAATCAGTGCTGACGATTGGATAAATCTCATCAGTGTCAGGATAGTCTTCAGTGAAGTTGACCTGACCGAAAGTCTCACTTTCAGTATCAGTTTTATAAGTGTAAGAGTTTAAGATGACCGGTAAAGAGCTAGCAGTGACTTCCGATAATCTAGATGAATAATGATTAAAACCATTGTTCAAAGAGAGAAAGAAGGAAATTCCTAACATGCCTAAAGAAGAAGTGATACAAGTCAATGCGGTTTTCATCTTCTTTGTGAAAAGATTTTGGAACGCAAATTTTAATGTCATCAATAATGGTAAGCGGCTTTTTCTTTCTTTTTTAGAAATAGGAAGTTCATTTTGAGCATCCGGTACAAATGGTGCTGAATCATAGATGACTTGACCGTCCTGTAAACGAATTATTCTATCAGCATAAGCATTAGCTAATTCTTCATTATGAGTCACCATGATCACTAAACGTGTCTTTGAGATATCTTTTAAAATATCCATGACCATGCTGGAGCTCTTGCTGTCTAATGCACCGGTCGGTTCATCGGCTAAAATGATTTTGGGATCGGTAGCTAATGCACGAGCGATTGCGACTCTTTGTTGTTGTCCACCTGATAATTGCGATGGCTTTTTGTCCTTTAAATCTAAGATACCAATTTTTTCTAGTGCAAATAAAGATTTATTTTCGACTTCCTTTGATTTGTAGTTTCTTACAGCCAGTCCGATTTTGACGTTGTCTAAGGCAGTGAAATTAGGTATCAGATAATAATCTTGAAAAATAAAACCGATCTCATTGTTCCTATAGCTGTTTAACTCTCTAGCAGTTCGTTTTTTTAATGAGACATCATTGAGAAAAATATCACCGCTAGTGATATCGTCTAAGCCGCCTATCAAATTTAAAAGTGTCGTTTTACCACAACCAGACGGACCTAAAATAGCGACGAATTGAACGTCTGGAAAATCGATTGAAATATCTTTTAATGCAGGAAAAGACTTATCTTGATTGATATAGTTCTTGCATAGGTGTTTTATTGAAAGCATTTATAACCTCACTGATGAAAATATTATAGATGCTCTTTATATCATTTGATATATCAGTCAGAATATTTGAATATATAATAGCCGGTTTGACACATGAAGAAGAGGTGTTCTTCATCTGCCTTGATATCGATGACTCGATAACTGGAGTTGAATTCATAGACTAGTTCATGTGTTCTTCTATCGATCACATTCAATTTGCTTGAATTGCTGAAAGAATGGGTGTAGAGGATAAAGATATACTTATCAGTGACATCAAAATTCACGACTTCATAAAGACTGTTCTCACTCTTAGAAGCGAACATATTAGACATCCTGGTTCCTTCTAAAGTCATCTTCAAAGAGCGGATCATATCTTTTTCTTCTAAGCTCATCGTATTATGACCGAGTGTGATCTCGTTTTCGCACTGATAATCTTTATTTAAGATATAAACACCATCCTGCTTAGCAAAATAATATTTATCATCGTATTTCAACATCCGATGTTTAGTGATTTTAATCTTGAGATCTTTAATCTGATCACCGGATTTAAGATATGTGGAATCTTTATCGGCTAAAATGAGATCAGTGCTATCTATACATGGCATGTAACCAAGATATTTATGGTCGATCTGTTCGTGAGAAACATATCTTAAATCTGGAAGACTATAGATAGTGATATCGGTAGGATCAGGAATTCTAGTCTCGGTTCCGAAAGAAAAAGCACCGCTTGGCAAATCGATATCACAGCTGAAAATATAGAATCTGTCTTGTGAAACAAAATAATTATTTCCTTTGACTATCAAAGAGCGGTCTAAATCCATAGAAGCGAGCTCTTCTAAATCAGAAGTAGAGAAGACCTTAACAGTGCTAGCTTCATCGACGACGACAAAATATTTCTTATCACCAGATAAGGAAGCGATTGAAACACCAGACATGATGGTCTTTGATTTGAGCTCATGGAACTCTTTATCGTAAAGAGCTAATTTAAAGGGAGAAGCGATGATATAGCCATCATCTAAGACGCCGACTTCCGAATCACCAAAAGTGCGTTTGATCAATTCGAATTTCATTTTTTTCCACCTTTCTAATAAAATTGCTAATCTTTTCAACGTATTTTTGATCGCCAATAAAAGAAGAATGATTGCTGTTTGGAGTTAAAATCCACTCTTTGTAACCTCCCAAGTTATCATATATCGCTTTATTGATGAGAGGAGTTGATTCATCATCAGTTCCAGAGAGGATGAGAGCAGGAACTTTTATGTTCTTCAATCGCTCAGTGACTTCATAATCTTTGAGTTCACCAGTCGGAGTGAATTCATCTTTACCCCAAGCTATTTCATAAGAAGGATTATCAGCATTCATTTGCTTGCTGATGAATTCGTTGCTCGTTTTTCTGTTTGAAGATACATAACGTTGATAATAATGAAACATAGCGATTTGATATTCTAAGCTTTGATGATCACTAGAGGAAAGAGCTTTTTGATCTTCTTCTGAAAGATAAGATATCAGTCTCTGTCCTTCTTCGTACCAGAGCTTTGAAGAAGAGAGAGTAGAGGAGAGAATCAACCCTTCTAATCCAGGATGTTCAGTCTCTAATGCGTATAAGATAGCTAACATACCACCCCAAGAATGACCGAGTAAATAATATTTTTTAAGCTGTAATTTCTCAATCAAATTCTGTAATTCAGCAATCCAAGTCTTTGAAGAATAGAGATAGCGTGGCAAGTCCAAAGAGGAGTTTCCGCATCCTAATTGGTCATAAAGGATCCACTGCCTATCGGTGAGATCGACATATTTAGTTAATGACCGGAAAGAATCACATGTCGAACCTGGACCACCGTGCAAAAAGATGATAGGAATAGCTTCTTGATGAGAACCATAGATTTCGTAATAAGTTTTATATCCTTGAAAAGAAATGAACATTTTAAACTCCACAGATAATTTTAACAGCCTTGCTATTAAAAATTAAGAGCAAAGAGAATTATGGGACTAAAAAAGAGCTATGGCTCTTTTGAAGTGAAGATTTAGCCGATAGCTCTTTAATAGTTATTATTTAGTTATTGGAGTGGTTTTTTCTGTCGGTTCTGGATAGGGTTCACGATGGAAATTGTAAGAGGTGTGAAGCAGTTTTTCAGCTATCGGTGAACCGGGATTGATCAAGAAATCTTTATATAGTTTTTGAATATCAGGGTTGAGATGACTTCTTCTGATCGGCTTGCCTTTATCTTCTTCATATAAGACCTTGGCTCTCTTTTCACGATAGGTATACCAGATATCAGGATCTTCATCAGGTAAGAAGACTGGGAAGACATAAGGCTGACCACCACCGTTTATACAACCGCCAGGGCATCCCATGACTTCGATGAAATCATATTTGGAATTGCCAGCCCGGATGGCGTCTAAAAGAACTTTAGCATTTTTCATACCTGAGCAGACAGCGATGTTCAAATTGATACCAGCTATTGATAAAGAAGCTTCTTTAATACCTTCTAAGCCTCTCACAGGAGTGAAATTGACAGGCTCCATCTCTTGATTAGTGATGATGTGATAAGCGGTTCTGATAGCTGCTTCCATCACACCTCCAGTGACACCAAAGATGACACCTGCTCCGGAGTTTTCGCCGATCAGATCATGGTCAAAATCCTCGTTTGGTAAACGGCTCCAAATGATACCAGAACGTCTGATGAGCTGTCCTAATTCACGAGTGGTCAAAACGACATCGACATCATCGATGCCATCAACCTTCATCTCTTTTCTTTGCCTTTCAAATTTCTTAGCCGTGCAAGGGACGATAGAGACGACACAAATCTGTGAGCGGTCGATACCTTTCTTTTCAGCATAATAAGACTTGATGATAGCACCCATCATCTGCTGAGGCGATTTGCAGGTTGAGAGATGAGGCAATAAATCAGGATAATTGTATTCAATATAGTTGATCCAGCCTGGTGAGCAAGATGTGAGCAACGGTTTTGGTGAATGCTGTGAAAGACGTTTGACAAATTCAGTCGCTTCTTCCATGATGGTGAGATCAGCGCCGAAATTCAAATCAAAACATCGATAGAAGCCTAAGCGATGTAAAGCTGCTGCTAATTTACCAGTGCAATTGGTTCCGATTTTTTCACCGAATTCTTCACCGATAGCAGCTCTGACAGCCGGAGCGACAAAGGCGATGATAGTCTTATGATCTTGGCTGGCTTTATCTAATTTAGGAATGTCATTATGCTCCATCAGAGCACCTGTCGGGCAGACTAAAGTGCATTGACCGCATTGAATACAGGGGACATTGACAAAAGATTTGTTGGCGACTGGACCGACGATGGTTTGAAATCCGCGATTTTCAAATCCTAAGATACCGATGCCTTGTGATTCTTTACAAGCTTCGATACATTTTCCACATAAGATGCATTTAGAAGTATCTCTGACGATACCAGGTGCTATCTCATCCAAGGTCGTCGGAGTTTTAGCACCGACATATAATTCTGGACGAGCACCGACTTCTCTAGCGACTTCTAATAATTCACAATGTCCATTTTTTCTACAAGCTTGGCAGTTGTAATAATGATTAGATAAGAGAAGTTCAACTGAAGTTCTTCTTGCAGAGACGGCTGCTGGATCAGAAATTGAAATGCGAAGGCCATCTCTGACCGGATAAGCGCAGCTCGGGATCAATCTTCTTTCACCTTCCACTTTGACTAAGCAGACGCGGCAAGAAGCTAACGAGCATTTGTGATCTCTCCAATTGCAGAGATTAGGAATGTTGAATCCACAGCTTTTAGCAGCTTCTAAGATCGACTGTCCTTCATCGACGAGATAAGGTCTATCCTCAATATAAATCGTTACTTTCTTGGCCATACATTACTCCTTATAAATAGCACCGAAGCGGCAGCTAGCGATACATGAACCACATTTTATGCATTTATTCTGATCGATTTTATAAGCTTCTTTTCCGACTACACCTGAGATAGCGTTAACCGGGCATCCTCTTGAACATAACGAACATTTGCGGCATTTATCGGGATTGATATGATATGAGATAAGAGTTTTACAAACACCAGCATCACATTTCTTGTCCATGATATGTCTGACATAGACATCACGGAATTTGCTGAGAGTTGAGGTGATCGGATTAGCAGCTGTTTGACCTAGACCGCAGAGAGCACCGACAGTGATAGAATCAGCTAATTCTGTCAATTTATCTAAGTCAGAAAGCTTAGCTTTTCCATCGGTGATTCTAGTCATGATCTCTAATAATCTCTTGGTTCCGATACGGCATTGTGAACATTTTCCGCAAGATTCATCACAGATAAACTGCATATAGAATTTAGCAACATCGACCATACAGTTGTCTTCGTCCATGACGATAGCACCGCCTGAACCCATCATAGAGCCATGAGCGACTAATGAATCATAGTCGATAGGAACATCTAATTCATCGATCGTCAAGCAACCTCCTGAAGGTCCACCGGTTTGAATAGCTTGGAATTTTTTATCATTTTGAATTCCACCGCCGATATCATAAATCAAGGTTCTTAAAGTCGTACCCATAGGTACTTCGACTAAACCGACATTTTTAACTTTTCCGCCGAGAGCAAAAACCTTTGTTCCTTTGCTCTTATCAGTACCGATTTTTGCAAATTCTTCAGCGCCTACACGGATGATATAAGGGACATTAGCGAGAGTTTCCACGTTGTTGATGATAGTTGGTTTACCCCAGAGACCAGAGACAGCGGGAAACGGTGGCTTAGGTCTAGGCATACCTCTTTTTCCTTCGATAGAATTCAAAAGAGCTGTTTCTTCACCGCAGACGAAAGCACCAGCACCATATCTCAAGCCGATGTGGAATGAAAAATCGGTTCCTAGAATGTTATCGCCTAACAATCCAGCTTCTTCCATCTCTTTGATGCAGGTTTTGATACGATTACAGGCGATTGGATATTCAGCTCTGATATAGAAGTAGCCTTGTTTAGCACCGATAGCATAACCGGCTATCATCATACCTTCGATGACGCTTGCAGGATTGCCTTCTAATATTGAACGGTCCATAAAGGCCCCGGGATCACCTTCATCACCATTGCAGATGACATATTTCTCATCACTCTTTTGGTCATAAGCGAATTGCCATTTTCTACCTGTCGGGAAGCCAGCACCACCTCTTCCTCTCAAACCTGATTTTGAGATCTCATCGATGACAGCTTGCCTATCCATCTGTAGAACTTTTCTAAGAGCTTTAAAGCCATCATAACCAAAAGCTTCATTGAGATCTTCAGGATTGATAGTTCCGCATCCGTGAAGTGCGATGCGCATCTGTTTTTTATAAAAATTGATGTCGTCTTGACGTTTGATCTTTTCTTTAGTGGTCGGATCGACATATAAAAGATCTTCGACTATTTTTCCGTTGACAATATCTTCTTCGATGATGCGCTTAGCATCAGCTGGTTTGACACCGTGATACAAGGTATCTTCAGGGAAGATCTTGACGAATGGACCCTGTGAACAGAAGCCGAAACAACCGACGATGTTTACGGTTACTTTGCTTTCTAATTTGCGTTTTTTGATCTCTTTGTTTAATTCTTCGACGATTTTTGCAGAATCAGAAGAAAGGCAACCGGTTCCACCACAAACGACGATATGACGCTTCTTATCTTTACCAGAAAACTTTTCATCTAAGGTTTTAGTGCAAGAAGCGATCTTTTTATCTAGACTAGCAATATCTTTGATCACTTCTTCGTTAACTTTGTTTTTCTTTGTTTTTTGTGTAGCCATGTCATTTCTCCATTTCACGATATTCTTTGATGATTTGAGGAACTTGAGCCAATGTTACTTTCGGATAGACTTTACCGTTGATGCTGACAGCTGGTGCGATACCACAAGCGCCTAAACAACGGATACCGTCTAAAGAAAACATACCATCTTCAGTGGTCTGACCTTGTTTGATCTTTAATAATTCACAGAATTTATCCAATACATTCTGACCGCCTTTAACGTAGCAAGCTGTGCCCATACAGACATCGATGACATATTTTCCTTTTGGTTCTAGCGAGAAGAAATTATAAAAAGTGACCACTCCATAGATGTCTGAAAGAGGAATGCCAGTTTTAGCTGAGATTATCTCTTGAACTTCGAGAGGAATATAGCCGTATTCCTTCTGAACATCAGATAAAATCAACATCAATGGGGATGGTTCATCTTTATAACGATCACAAATTTCAATGATGATAGCGACTGCTTCATGGCGTAGATTTATCATGCAAACCCCCTTTGTTATTAGATTATAGTAATTAGTTTAATAGTTTAATGTTCAAAAGAAAAGCGCTTACTTATAAAAATGCAATGTTAAATATAGTTAACAAATTGTTTGATTGATTTTTGAAACTTAAAATCAATACGAATAGCTTCTGATGTTAAAAAGAATATCTGATCGATGATTTTTAAAACCTTATCAAGAGATAAAATTATCTCGCTTTATTTAAAACTGATCTCTGATGAAAGCAGCTTTCCATTTTTATTGACGAAGGATGATTTTCTAGCTTTGAGAAGCGTTTTATAACCGATTTCATATCTTGTGTAAACCAATGAATAGCCAGGCATGATTTTGTTCAATCTGTTCAAAAGAGCTTCTTGGCTTTGATGATTTGAAGAATCAAAGATTTCCGGACAAGAAAAAGTGTATTTATAATCGTATAAATTGATGAAATTCTTTTTGACTAAGAGATATTTAGGATTTTCAATAGGTGAAAATAACTCGTTTAAAGCCGTTATAAAGATGTTTTGTTCGTGAAAAGAAGCATTGATCAGCTTCACTTCAAAGACCCTCTTACTTGCATCTTCACTGATCTCAATTTCGGTATCTAAAGAGAGTTTATGAATGTCTTGCAAAGCTAGATAAAGGGCATTTGCTATCAGTTTGAATGATTTATTAGGATTGATGTGTAACATCATGAAATAGACTGCTCTGCTCGCTAAATAAATCAAAACCACTGATAAAGCCAAGACTATGATGGCTAAGATTGTGAATTCAGTGGTCTGCAAGAAAGTCCTGATAAAAGTGAAATAAATGATGTTGAAGATGATTGCGACAAAATAGAAGGTCATGATAGAGACCATATTGATGAAAGAGAATGTGGGAACTTTAGCTTTTCTTTCGAAAAGAGTTTCGAGATAAGTCTTGCCAGTATAATCGCACAAGGCATTTTGCCAAACAGAAAATAATTCTTGCCTATTAGCAGCTAGTTTTAGCATCCCTTCGTTGATGGTTTCAAACCGTTTTTTATCAAACGGACCTTTTAACAAAGTGATACGTTTAATACCAGTTTCTAATTTGCCATTTGTATAATTCGGTCCGATAAAACTTCTGAATCTTCTTTTCAATGTCTCATAATCTTCGGATATGAAAGTTGAGCGATCTTGTTGAAGATAAGATCCTAACTGGGCTATCTTTTTGTCTTTAAAAATATAATCCGGTTCGATAGTCACCAGATGAAAAATATTAGCAGTCTTATTCGGATTATTCGGATCTATTCTTATCGCGCGTCCTCTCATCTGATTAGAAAGAACAAAAGAGCCGACATAAGAAGCTAAAATCAAGGAATTGATACAAGGTGAATCAAAACCTTCACCTAATAAGGAAGCCGTGCCTATCAGTATATCTATCTTTCCTTCTTTAAATAAGTCATTGACGATATCAACCTTTTCTTTGTTTTGACTATTGAAAGAACAATAGCAATATGATGTATTTTCAATCTCTTTAAAAGAGTAAGAAATGTTTTTATTATTTAATTCATTTTTTATCGAGATAGGTAATATGATCAGACTTCCTGAGACACATCCTAGTTTTTTGAAGCCTTTTCTTCTGAGCGTTTCAAATATTGAAACTATTGATAAAGAATTAAATTCTTGTTGAGTACCTAACTTATCGCATTCTTCTTTTTTGATGAAGTCAGTTAAAATCAACATTCTCAAATCATCTTTCAGATTTTCAGACTCACTTAAAGCGATGTCGCTTATGCTTTTTAGCTTTCCACACGAAGAGATGAGTTTTCGTTTAAGTGATTCATTTAGATTAAGACTGATCCCGTAATTATTAATCAAACTATGTTTTCTTAATATTTTATCCAAATGATTCTTTTCTGTCTGATCAAATAGAAGATCAGACTTTAAGAGAAATGTATAGATCTCCTCAATGATTTGCAAATTCAGTTTCTTTTTATTTCCACATGATAAGAGTCTCAGCAAATGATGGTTATATTTTGAAAAGTATTTTTGTAGATATAATTCTAAATAATAGAAGGATTGTGATTTAGCAAAGACGATTTCTTTTCTTTCTTTATATAGATTATTAATCCTGTCATTCAGTTCTTTGAAACAAGTTAAATCATTGATTTCAGATATAGCTGCTAAGGCGTTAAAACGATAGTTTTGAAAGACTTTCTGTTCTTCTAAAGTCGCATAGTTAAAGTAAATATAGTCTTGATGTGGGCAGAGAGTTTTTTCTTTAACTAATTCAGGAACAAAGATTTCAGCGTCGATATCACCACAAGTTTCTTGATATCTCTTCCATTCTTCAGGAGAAGCATCATAAGGTGGTGTGGCTGTCAAAGAGATGATAGTGATATCTTTATCTAAACTTTTCAAGAAAGCTGTCAAGGCTTTTTGCCATTCGTTTTTCAAGTGATGGGCTTCATCTAAACAGATAGTTTTAATATCGAAATCTTTGATGATTTGTAAAATATCAAGTGAAGATAAATCCACTTCTTCATCTTCGACTTTCACTTTTTTCATCATCGAATAAAGAGCCTGGTAAGTTATTGAATTGATGAGTTTTATCTCATGTAAATCATAAGAGAGATAATCGCTTAAAGAGGCATCTTCAGGCAAAAATAGATCTTTTAATCTCTCACCCCATTGGTGTTTGATGGTAGTTGTAGGTGACAAGATCAAAGTCTTATTATGCAATTTTCGAATGATTTCTAATCCTAAAATAGTTTTACCAGAACCCGGAGCAGCGACGATGTTTAATTTTTTATCAGCGAGATATTTTTCACACGCATCTAAAATCTTCTTTTGATAGTTACGAAAGGTACCTTTAAACTGAATGTTATCAAATGATGATGTCAACATGGTTATATTATATAGAAATTAGATTTTTTATGAAAATTGAATAAGTTTTAGTCATTTCTCATTCGAATATGTATCCGGTGAACACTAATTCAGTATCTGGAATATTGGTGCATAATAAGATACCGCCAAACACATCATTGTTCTCTTCAAATGTAAATGAGAAATAAGCATCAACAGTTGATTTTCCTGGAATTGTGAGTGTGACACCATTTAAATCATCAGTGACTTTAGAGGTGTTTAGGTAATAGCGAATATTAACTTCTTCGTCGCCTTTATTCTTGATGAATAGATGGACGATCTGCTTTTTACCATTAGCTTTAAAGCCATCATCAGTTCCGTTTTTGATAGTTCCGGTTTTTCCACCACCTTTTTCATCAGCGCCAGTGATATTAAAGGTTGTGGATGTTTTGTTCTCAGCAGTTTCTTGTTTTCCAGTGACTTTGATATCATTTATACTCATTGTCACCTCTGTACCGATATGATAGTTCTGTGCTTTTGCTTCATCTATGACATTGATGGTGATCTCATCTTTTGCTCCGATATAGGCGTTTTCAGCATCAGATATTTGAACTTTAAAATCATAATAAGCAGTCTCTATATCACCATTTAGCAGTGGGATTTCGATCGTCTTTTCAGTCTCACCATCATTAAATGTGATCTCAGAATCTAATTTTTGATAATTAACACCACCTTTTCCACTCTGATCGATGCTTTGAACTTTAATGGTGGATTGACCGCTTGGGTTAGTACGTTTTACTTTGAGCAAAGCTTTGTTTTCGGTTTTATCAATGAACAATTCATCTTGCTCAAAATTGATGGTATTGATTGTTTCAAGAGAAAATGATGCTAAATTGATGCCGGCATTTTGACCTGATCCAGCCTTTCCTTCAAATGATAGCCATAAATCATGATACCCAGTGATTTCTTCGTCATAATCGATATTATAGCTAGGTGAAGTTGTGAAATTATAATAGCTTCCGGTGGACGCTAAATCTGCAGTGAGTATTACAGGACCATCTTTTTCATCCAGTCTGACTGTGACTTTAGTATCAGCACCTGTCGGATTACCAGCTCCAGCGTAATTAAAAGAAATAGTATCTGGTGTAGCATTGAAAAGGATGTCTGAATATTTGACAGCATTACCATTCTTGATGCTTCCGATATTAGCTACACCACCTTTAGTTTGTTCTTTTATACTACCAGATTGCTTAGAAAATTTATTAGCTTCAATAGTGCCAGGAGAAGTGAACTCTACTTCCTCTTCAATTCTTTTATCAGCTTTATAGACACCTATGTGATTTAAAATTGGTGTCGCATAGCCGTCTACTGTCACTTTGACAGCATTTGCAGTGACTGGTTTGCCTTTGACTAAACGTTTATAACCGATTGTTGTTCCACTACCATAGTCCATCCATGTATCACCGATCTGAACTTCAACTTTATAGTTATGAATTCGTTGACCTAATGGAATATATTCTTGAAGTTCGACAACGTCCATATTAGTTGGTTGATCAAAATTGATAGTGACTGTTCCAGATAATTCATCATCTGGTAAGGCCCAATAAGTGTCATAATCGGTATCGGTTAAGTTTGATGCATCAAAATTACCACTTTCGTCTCTAGTACTGGATGATAAGACTTCAGCGTTTAAAGCTTTATCATTTGTGAATGTGTTTGTTAAAATCTCATGAAATTCTTCTAGAGCATCGATATCACATTGTTCGAATTGACCAGCTGTTGTCGGTGGAACGTTGAGTAAAAAGACACCACCTCTACCTACAGAATTAAAATAGATATCGATCAGATTTTCGACAGATCTCGTTTTATCTGTCGGGCTCCAAAACCAAGCACCAGTTTCTCCACTTCCAGTTGTTCTTATTGAAATGTCAGCTTCTGAAACGGACCATATATTAGCGTTTTCTTTACCAGTTTTACCTTCGATATAAGGAACACCATTATTTAAATATTTATTGAAATCGTTCGTTTTATTATATTTATCTGGGAATCCGCCCCACAGATATTCTTTATTATATGTCTGCCAATTTTGGTCTCCACCCCACCCGAGATTACATTCTTTATCACCTATCCAATGAACAGTAGAGCCGTACTCGGATTTGATGACGATATCTTCGTTATATTCATACATGGTTTCCCACCATTTAGCATAATCATAAGTGGGACGTGTTTCTGGCTCACCACAAGCTCCATCAAGCCAGAATTCAACGATGTTATCCAGTTCTTCATTACCATAGTTATCGAAGATCTCTTTGATCATGTTGACATAGACATCATTATAATCAGGAGCGATATCAGTGCTATAACACGGCATATTTCTATCCCATGGAGATAGATAAATACCTGCACCGACATCATATTTTTCACATGAATCGATAAAGGATCTGAGGACATCACCTTTTCCGTCTAACCATGAAGAACTAGCGACTGAATGATCAGTATAAGCTGTCGGATAATTGACAAAGCCATCATGATGTTTTGCCGTGAATAAAATACGCTTAAAACCATTTTCTTTAGCAACGCTCACCCATTGGTCAGTGTTGAGATCAGTGGGTTGAAAATCATTAGGATCTTCAGTTCCATCACCCCATTCGGCATCGGTAAAAGTGTTAATTCCAAAGTGGATGAACATTGAAAGACCTTCGTCATAATATTTCATTTGTGAATTTGACGGCACAGGTCCATATGCCTCGGGTGCATTAGGAATATCATTTAAAGCATATGGCTTTCCAGTTAATACTGGTCCGCTTTCACCACGTTCAAATGGTTTATCATCTTCACTACCACCACTTGAGCTTGTTGAAGAACTATTATTATCTTTGCTCGCAGATGAAAGGTTGTCTTTAGAGGAATCTGGTTTGGTAGTGGTCGAAGAAATCGGTGTATCATCGCCTTTTGATGAATTATATTTTATTGAACTAGTTGAAGTGCAAGAAGTGATGAAAAAAAGAGAAAAGGCTAAACAGATCGACATTTTAACTCTGTTATTTGCTTTTGTTAACATACATAAATTCCTTTCAGTTTTTCTATATCAATTATATGTTTGAAACACTATTAAAGACATTGCAATACAAGTATTTAGATTGCATTTGTGTTTTTTGAATATTTGAGAACAAGCAGTATTTTTACAATGGTTTATTAACGTCTTACTTTAATTTTATCCAGGACATCGATCACATTTAAATCGTACTTTTTGCAAAACTTTACTGCAGTATAAACGGCGCTTTCATTCATCAATTGATCAGGTGCGTGTGCATCCATTCCGATGATACATTTAGCTTTATATTTGCTCACTAGTTTAAAGAATTCATCAGTTGGATAAAGGAATCTTCGGTTATTTCCGATCTGTCTTTCACCATGTCTTATTCCAGCTACATTCACTTCTAGAGGTACATCATAAGCAATGCAAGCTTCGATGATAGCTTTAGAAACCTTTTTACAATCACTATCAAAGTTGGCGATCGATGACATGAAATAATCTGGGTGTGCAAAGATGGAGAACATTCCCGTGGAGATAGCTTTGATAGCTAAATCTTTATAAAGATACAGCTGTGATGGATTGGTGATGTTAGAAAAGTGGGCGTATACTTTATGGTCTTCACTCATCGCTGAGTGATTGCCTAAAATCATGTAATCGAGAACACCGTTAGTTAATAGTTCTTTATAAAATGGAAAATAACTGGGATAGGATTCAGCTTCAAATCCTAAATAGATAGTGATTCTGTCCTCATATTTGTTTCTTAACTTATTGATCGAATCAACATAATCAGAAAAGAGGGTATAGTCTCCTCTCTTGTAAGGCTCACTATATCCTGGTAACATAGCATGGTCAGAAAACCCTAAATATTGAAAGCCATTGCCGATGGCTTCTAAAACATAATCTTCATCTTCGCCGGTAGCGTGTCCACAACGTTTGGTGTGAGTGTGATAATTTGCTAATAACATCTGTTCTATCTTCTTCTTTGATTTCTTATGAGAAGTATAATTCAAGAAGCTTTACTTGTCTAGAAATGTTAGTCAATTAATCAGTTTTTAGTGAAAGGTTGAAATAGTTGTATTGATTTCGTCGTTGATGTGTTCATCGACAAAACTTGTTAAAGCATCTAAAGCGAATTCGGTGCCTAAGTCGACGATATCCAAGTTAGCGCTGATAGCGATATTGACTAAGACATTTAAATTCAAATTGAGACTGATACCACTTAAAGTCTTTTCTTGAGAATCGATGTAAACATTTAAATCTAAATCACTGAACATGTCCATCTTTGTCAGTTCAACCATGTTGAGACCAAAATGGAAGTATGGTCTTTCAACCTGATCATTGAAGGAGAAATCAGTCAACAAATTTTCATAATGAATGATCGAGCTCTCGTCAGCACTATCATTTGAACTAGAACCGATCTGATCCAATATTGAATCGTTTAAACCCAAAGAGAAATCACATAAATAATAAATGATATTATCTAAGAAATATTGTGTTTCGACTTTGGCGGTCATTTCATAATCAGTCTTATTCCAAAATAGAACATTGGGTGAGGCTTGTTCTTGTCTATGTAAATAGAAATAACCATCAGTGTAATAGATGCTGATTTTTCTATCTGAATTGAAATGCAAACCGTTGACTTCACTGTTGACACCAGGAATCAGAGGAATGTTTTCTAATTCGATAGCGATAGAAACATCACCTTTATCATTGACAATCTTTAAATCGAGTGGGATTTCGATGTTGATACCGAGCACGTTTAGACTTGCTTGGCCAGTGAAATGATAATGATTATAAATAGAAGTGTTGATACCTAATCTTAATAAAACTGCTAATGAATCAAAATCTAAATAAGTATCAAATGGATCTAAACGGGTATCTTCTAAACTATCATCAAATGATTTTAAATCGATATTGAATGAATAGATGTTTCCTTCAAATTCAAAATCATTAATTTTTAATGACTTTATAATCTCACTGCTATTACTAGCATGAGAATCAAAGACTAATTCGAGATTCAAAGAGGAATCGATACCTATTAATCCACCATTGATCTCTAATTCAATGCTATTTTCAGAAACAATGAAAGAATTTATCAGTCCGATTTCAAGCAATTGACCATAATCTTTAGAATCGATAGCATCCATCAAGGGCAAGGAAGACATGGAATTCATCAGATCACCGAATAATTCATAGAAGTGGTCATCTTTGTTGTTCAATATTTCACTCACCATATCTATAAGATCGGTGAAGAAGTCACTGGAAAATCTTCCTTTCATCTGATCATTATAGGTGAATAATATTTCATCAAAACTTCTCATATCGACTTTTATATCATGGTTATAATCGTTTTTATCTTTGAGATCTAATTCACCATAACCAAATTTATTCGTGATGTCAAATTGTAAACCACCTTCTATATTAATATCAGAAGTGGCTTCATTTTGATCATCAATTAATCCAGAAAATTCCAATCTGAATCTGTTTTCTTTTGATAATCCTTCATATGCTTCTAATAGGCAAAGAGCTGGATCGATCGATACATAATCATCAAGATTGAAGTTGATAGGGGCATATTGCTTTAAAGACAAACAGATATCAGCTGCATAACCGTTTATATTTAAGCCTTGAATTTGAATCGCGTTTAAACTTTCTTTGTCGAAATCAACATCGATGAGAATGTTATCAGCTTCTATTCCTAAAGCTGATAAATTCAAAGAGATGTTAATGCTGGAATCAGTAAAATTGACGTTCTTAATAATATTATTTATCAGATTTAAATCATTAGTGATGTTCTGAAAATCTTGATTTTGAAGAAGTTCATCTAATTTATTCAAAGCATTCTGTAAATAATCATCACCGACTTTTTCTAAAACATATCCTAAAAGCGCACTTATGCTTTGCTTTTCAATTTTGAATTTTAAATTATTGTAATTGACTATCAAATTATCTTGTTGGTAACCAAGTTTAAAACGATGACTTCTGTTGTTTTCAACTTCTTCAATATCACCATCAAAGGATATAGCAGAAAGGTCAGTATCATATGAAATATCACCAGCAAAATTTAAATAAGGGTTATTGAGGTAAGAAATATCAAGTGAAAGATTGATCGTGTTGTTTGCCCTAGTGAAAGTGTTATACAAAGCGTTAACTAAATTGAATGCTGATGAAAAGTTTTGATATTCAAGTATATTAGGCTCAGAAAAAGTCAAATCGTTGCTCGGATGCTGAACTAAATCAAAGTCTAGATAAATATAAGTATTTTCAAAATAAAATTTATTGGTCTTTGCACCTGTAAAATTATATTCATCATCACTTTTTAATAATAATTCAATCGTATCACTCAATTCTAGCTTAAACAGATAACCATCACTGGTCTTTTCAGGCTCCATAGTATCTAATTTAGACATGATGCCATTGATATCGATATTGGTCAATTCTTCAGGCAATGTGAGATTTAATCCATAATTAGGAATAGTTTCGATAAAATCTAATAATGAATCAGTTTCAAGGAAAAGTTTAGAGTTCTCATAATCCATGAAAATTTTGCCATCATAATAATTGATTTTTGCATTGATATCAGCACCGTTGATATCGATATCAGTTGATCCTTCAAAACGGGTGTTTTCTAATGCAGATGTATCAAGTTCTAGTTGACCATCGAGATCGATATTGATGTCTTGATTATCAGCAGTGATGTTTATCGCACCAGCAATCTCAGCTTGCTTTAAAGATATGATACTATTCAATAAAGCTTGTTGAGGTTTAACACTAGGTTTCTTAGATGATTCATTGTTCTGACTAGTGTTAACAGCACTATTATTATTTTTACTTAAACTTTTATAGTCAAACGAGCAAGCAAAAGCGGTTCCTGCAGAAACTAAGAAGACGCTTGACCATATTATTAATCTTTTAAACAGAGTTCTCATTTAACACCTCAATAATAAACAACTTCATCAACCGAAGGGATAGGAGTGCTCTCATCCATTACCATAAATTTTTCAGTTAACTTGGCTTCAGTATAATTTTTACCAACAACCCAAACATAATATGCTTCTTTGACATTCATCTCTAAGAGGTTGAGCTCAGAATCCAAGCTGAATTCAAGATGAACATAATCGAATTCAGGTGAATCAGATAAATTAGACATCTGCATCATCTGTTTGACATATCTTGTGACACTCTTTAAGGGATCCAGATCTAAGGAGATCAGATAACCATCATCAGTTTTCGAGATTGAAGAACTGTCAAGAGTGGTTTCAGAAGTTATGGTATAAATGACAGGATTATTTAAGTCTTTACCCCAAGTATCTTTATATTCATCAACAGTCATTTCTTCTGAGGTTGAATATTCACCGCCTAGACCATTTTTATTATTGATGAGTTTGCCGTTATAAATATCGACTTTGTCATCTTGAATATAAAATCTTTTAGCGACTTTAACAAAAGTTGATGAAGAAACACTTTCACTAAAATATATATCTTTATTCTTGAAGTTTTGACCATTTGTGGTTTGGGTGACACCCATAGCAACTGCTGAGGATTTAACTTCACTTCTAGTATATTCATTCAAACTATATTTATAAAAAGCAATATTAGCTAATTCGAATGGCTTATATGTTAGTGGATCACGCGGATTGTTGATGTAATCTTCATAAAGAGATTCTTGATCGTTCTCGGTCACATGTACTTGTGAATAATCGACTCCTTTTTTTGAAAGGCTAAAAGCGACGATAGTGCCTGCAGCACCACCTATTATTAAAGATAATAAAATGCCAGAGATAGTGATGATTGTTGATTTTTTATCTTTTGTCATTTTAGACGCCCTTTCTAGCTTAAAAGCCATAGTAATTTAAGCAAAAGCCATTTTCAATGTCACTAGAAACTTCAAAACCTTAAAAGAGAGTTCAAGAAAACACTCTCTTTTTAAGAGAGTTTGACATTTTTACCCAGCATTTGTATGATACTTGTATGGAAGAAAGTAAAAATTTACGTATTATTATCGCTAAAAATTTAACAGCTTTAAGAAAAAATAGAAAGCTTACTCAAAGTGAGCTTGCAGAACGATTTGGTTATAGTGATAAAGCAGTTAGTAAATGGGAAAATGGTGATACATTACCCGATGTTGAAACACTTTATAAGCTGTGCCAATTTTATAATGTTAAATTAGATTTTTTGATTGATGAAAATAGCTTTGAAAACAAGATACGTTATGTAAATCGGATGAATAAAGCCATTATTATCAACAATGCATTGATAGAAACCCTATATTGCTCCTTCGTTTGGATCCTTGCCGGTATAATTTATATTTATTTAACCTTTATTTCTGATATCAATTTTTGGCAAATATTTGTTTGGGCTTTACCAGCAACCTCGTTACTCATGCTACTTTTCAAAAAAGTTTGGAAAAATAAAGTCTATAATTTTGTGATTCAGACGATCTTCTTCTGGACCCTAGTCATCGCCTGTTACGTTCAGTTTATACAATATAATATTTGGCCTTTATTTATTTTGATGATACCTATTCAAATAGCCTTAACTCTGCACTTTGCAATAAATGATAAACTTAAAATCATCAAATAATTAATCTTTATTTGATAGCTTATTTTTCTTTTTTGATAAAACTTTTGGCTATTCTAATTCGATAGTAGCTGGCGGTTTTGAAGTGAAATCATATAGAACACGATTTACACCTTTGACTTCATTGACGATCCTATCAGCAATTTTAGTCATCACAGTTTCGTCAAAATGATATGCTTTGCATGTCATAAAGTTATCAGTTATCACTGCTCTTAAAACAATTGCATAATCATAGGTGCGACTATCTCCCATGACACCGACTGATTTGAGGTTGCTCAAAGCTGCAAAATACTGACTAATGGTCGTATCTAAATTAGCATTTTTGATCTCTTCTCTAAAAATATAGTCTGCTTCTTGAACTATTCTTATCTTTTCTTCAGTCACTTCACCGATGATGCGAATGCTTAAACCAGGTCCAGGGAATGGTTGTCTATTTATAAGGTTGTCAGGTAATCCCAATTCTTTTCCGAGTGCCCTAACTTCATCCTTGAATAAATTATCTAATGGTTCTATCAAGCCTTTGAAATCCATTTTTTTAGGTAAGCCGCCAACGTTGTGATGTGATTTGATCGTAGCCGATACTCCTAGACCGGATTCGATTCTATCTGGATAAATAGTGCCTTGTGCGAAATAATCGATTTTACCTAATTTTTTAGCTTCTTGTTCAAAGACTTCTAAAAATGTAGACCCGACTATCTTTCTTTTTTGCTCTGGTTCTATCACACCTTTTAAACGATCCAAAAACAATTTAGAAGCATCTACTTTGATGAAATTCAAATCAAACTTTTTAAAAGCTTGTTCAACTTCATCAGATTCATTTTTTCTCAGAAGTCCGTGATCTACAAATACACAATAAAGATTTTTACCGATGGCTTTACTCAGTAAAGCAGCAGTCACTGATGAATCAACTCCACCTGATAATCCTAATAAGACTGTTCCATCATTCACTTTTTCTCTTATCTCATCGATCTTCGTTTTGACGAAAGATTCAGGTTTCCATGTCGGTTCAGCTTTGGCAATTTTATAAACGAAATTTTCGATTATTTTTTGTCCTTCAACAGTATGAGTGACTTCTGGATGAAATTGCGTGGCATAGATTTGACGTTCTTCATTTTCAAATGATGCTATCGGACAATCTTTAGATGAAGAAGTGACGATGAATCCTTCAGGTAACTTACTGACATAATCAGTATGCGACATAAAAACATCAGTTTTTTTACTGATACCTTCTAATAATTTTGAATCATTCTTTTTAGTTATTTCGATTCGACCATATTCAGAAACTGGTGCAGTATCTACAGTGCCATTCAATTCATAAGCGATCAGTTGAGCACCATAGCATATTCCTAAAATCGGTTTTTTAAGATTGAAAATTTCTTTAGTGATTTGAGGCGATTCTTGTTTGTAAACTGAATTAGGTCCACCAGTGAAGATGAAACCCAAAATATCATCATCTTTGAGCTTTTCAATATCAGTATTGAATGGAAGAACCTCGGAATAGACATGACATTGTCGTACTCTTCTAGCGATCAGTTCGTTGTATTGACCGCCGAAATCTAAAACAACAATTCTTTTCTGGCTCATGTTTGCTTACCTCACAAAAATTATATACTAACATTCGATTATATTTATCGTTTTAGAGAAGAAATAGTGCATTTCTACTGAGAGATACTGATTTTTGACACCACTGATATGTTATAATTTTTTTACATTATGACTAAAGAAAATATTATTTTGTCTTTATCGGCAGTTAAAGAAGAAGATATTTCTTTTTATAATGCTGGTCAAAAAGTATCATCCATCTTCAATACTTTTGCATCAAAAATACATATCGATGATAGTATCGAAAATAGATTAGCATTCTTACTTTTTTCCTACATTGAACATCTAGTGATAGCTAAGGCTAAAGGAAAAGAAGCTTCGCAGACCGCCTATAATCAATATCAATCCCATTTTTCTAAGATGGTATCAGACTTGACCACTGAAAAAGATAAAGCCATCAAAGAGAAAGACGATGTTTTATTGACAATCAATCATTTCTTTTTCGATAAAGAGAATATCGATTTAGCTTTGCTTTTAGCAAAACTATCCACGATGGCTGTTTTAAAATTAGCTAAGACTTCTGATGGCTTGAATAATAAAGTATTTCAAGTGTTTAAAAAGAATAGGGAAAAGATCTTCCATCAAGTAGTCCTCTTTGCAAGAGAATTATTCCAGTCATTTTTAACTGTTCCCTCAATCGATCCGTTTTTGATCGACAAAAATAACGTTGATATCACAAATCCTTATTTTGTTTATGACGAAAGCTTAGTCATCCCTATCAATATAGATGCGTTTTCATTAGAGCAACTTAAAGATGTTTTAAAAGATATTCTTTTTGATTTAGATGAAAAACTTTTAGATACTGACATCACTCATATAATCGTTATTTATTTATTAAGAGGATATGTTATCAGCATAAAAATAAAATGAATTGACCTCAAGAGTATGAAGGATATTAGGCGATGATAAATGTGATTATTTTGGAAGATGAAGATTTAGCAGCAGAAAAGCTCCTCTCTTGCTTGCGACGCTTTGAGCAAAACAGCGAATATTCTTTTAAAATAACTCGTTATGATAATGCTGTGAAATTATTAGAAGAATACAAAGCGGATGCAGATATTATTTTTGTGGATATTCAACTTCCGATGATCAATGGCATGAATGCTGCTCATATGATCAGAAAGCAAGATGCTGATGTGGTCATTGTGTTTGTCACTAATCTTGCCCAATATGCTATAGAAGGTTATGAAGTTGATGCGATGGATTTTGTTTTAAAACCAGTATCCTATTCCACGCTAGCTTTAAAACTCGAGCGTCTTTGTAAAATAGTTGAACATAAGAAACTCAAAAAAGACGCCAGTAAAACTATTGTTTTTAATACAAAGAACAATATCATGCGAGTTTCTATCGATGATATCCTTTATATCGAGGTTCACAATCATAATCTGTTAGTGCATTTAAAAGAAGAAACATTGACTTTAAGAGGGACAATCTCTTCTATGTATGATAAGTTGAAAGATTATTATTTTGCTTTATGTAACTCATGCTATTTAGTAAATCTGGCTTATGTAAAATCTATAGATAGTGACGAAGTCGTCCTGAATGGAACCGATGATAGATTGAAGATATCCCAGCCGAAAAGAAAAGCTTTTATCCAAGAAGTAGCTAAATATTTCGGGGGAAGCATATGAACGTTAGTCAAACCATCTCGTTCTTCACACCTTCCATTTTGGTTGTAGAAATTTTATTAGGTGAGTTTTTATTTGTTAAAACAGCTCCTAAAAGACAATATTTTTGGGTGATATTTTTATTATGTGGTTTCACATCCATATATATCACCATATTTACGGAGATCACTTATTCTTCGATTATGCAGCAATGGTTCACTTATGGTGATAGCATCAATAATGATCAATCCATAGGTAAATCACTTTTTAATTTCTTTTTCTATCTGATCATCTTTTTGATGACTATTTTGACTGTCTTTTTGAGTTATAAAATCAAATTCACCCAAGCGTTATTTTTGTGTTCGGGTGGATATGCTTTACAACATATCGCAAGAAGTATTACACGCCTTTGCACTATTCATGACTATTTCACTGAAGACCCATTCGGACCATATATGTCATTAATACTTGAGTTTCTTATTTTTGCGGCTGTTTATCTTCTTTTTTATTTCATATTGATCAAGAAATTTTCTAATGATATCGAAAGAAATGCTGATAACTTAAGGAAAGCGATCACCGCTTTTATCGTGACCATCGTCTGTATCGGCATGTCAAGAATCACTATCGATATTCCTGAACAACAGACACTTATTTCTATCATTTCGAATTCTGTTTATGCGATTTTATGCTGCGGTCTTATCATCTCAACGATATTCGATATCAAAAAGAATGAGAATATGGCACAGGAAGTTGATATGATGGCTGAGATTTTAAGAAATGAACGCAAACAGTATGAATTGAGCAAAGAGAATATCGAACTGATCAATATCAAATGTCATGATTTAAAACATCAAATCGCCTCTTTAAGAAAGGATGGATCAGAAAAGAATATCCAAGAGATTGAACATGCGATCATGATATATGATTCAGCTATTAAGACCGGTAATGATGAACTAGATGTTCTATTGACGCAAAAGAAATTGATCTGTGATTCACGTCAGATTCAACTGACTTGTGTCGTCAATGGAAAACTGGTATCTTTTATGGATAATTTTGATGTTTATTCTCTCTTTGGAAACGCGATATCTAATGCTATCGAGAGTGTAGAAAATATCGAAGATAAAGGAAAAAGATGCGTTAACGTCATCGCACGGAAGATCGCAGATATGTTGATAATTCATGTAGAAAATTATTTTCAGGGTGATCTGAAACTTAAAGACGGTTTACCAGTGACTTCTAAGGACCCTAATTACCATGGTTTTGGTATGCTCAGCATGAAGAGAATCGCTAAAAAATATGGTGGTGAATTGACTGTTTCATTGAAAGAAGATATTTTCAATTTAGACATAATCATCCCATTTAAAAAGGAAAATGCTGAAAAAGCGACTGCTTAAGCGCTTACAATACTTTACGACTTTTGCTGATGAATTTACGCCAAAATTCTTGGCTTATCTTTTTTTCTCTATTACGATAGCTTCAGATTTAAATCGCTTGGTTTTTTAAGAGAAAGGAGAAAACGTGATGAAAATACGTACAACTTTATGGACTGTGCTCACCAGTGTCTCTGCTGTTCTTTTGACAGCGAGTGCTATCGGTTCTTACTTTGCGATAAATGAAGGATCAGCCGCTATCAACATGGTATTCGGTTTCAATCCTTCTAGAGTCATCGGTACAACAGAGCGTATGAGATACGAGTCCGATTGGGCTAATCCAAACGGTGAAGGCTTCTTCAACGAAAACAAGAGAATGATTCGTGAAGCGGCTAGTGAAGGTATGACACTTCTTTGGAACAAAGATGTCGATGGTAAACCAGCTTTACCTTTAGCAAAAGACAACAGATTGAGCTGCTTGAGTCACTCTTCTGTAGACATCGTTGAATCAGGAACAGGATCTGGTCATATCGACACTGTCAATCAAGAAGGTAAAAATGCTAGAACCACTTTAAAGGATGCATTGAACAGATATTTCCAAGTCAATGATACTCTTTGGAACTTCTATCATATCGGCGGTGGTTCTGGTTATGGACGTGGAAAGACTAACTATAGTGAATCTGGACCTGGCGCTGTCAATGAAGTCCCTTGGTCAAAGTATACTGATGAAGTGAAGAATTCATTTGGCGAATATAACGATGCCGCTTTGATTTTCATCTCTAGAACTGGTGGTGAAAATGGTGATTTACACACCAGCAAAGATGGTATTGCTACTGAAGATGGCGGATATTTAGCACTCACCCAAGAAGAAAAGGATCTCTTGCAAAACGTCACTAATGATTCTCGTTTCAAGAAAGTCGTCTTAGTCCTCAATACTGGCAATCCTATCATGATGAAGGATTTACAACCTTATATCGATAATATTGATGCCGCTATCTATATGGGCGAAGCAGGTACTTCGGGTGTCAATGCTTTAGCTGAAATCTTGATCGGTAATAAGAGTCCATCAGGACGTTTAGCTGATACCTTAGCTTATAATCTCTTTTCTCATCCTTCCACTTTAAATGATGATAAATTCACCTATTCAAATATCAATGGTGCTCTTGAAAGCGAACGTTATCAAGGACATTATATGGTCTATCAAGAAGGTATTTATATCGGATATAAATATTTTGAAACCAGATATATGGATGGTATAAGTGATCCTTCTGGAACAGGTGCTTTATCAAATGCTGGCGCCTATAATTCGACTAGCGGATGGAATTATGATCAAGAAGTCGCATTCCCATTCGGCTATGGTCTCAGTTATTCTACTTTTTCTTATAGCAATTATGATGTAAAGCTTTCTGAAGATGAACAGAGCTATGAGGTTTCTTTGACTGTAACTAATACTGGTGATGTGCCTAGCAAAGAAGTCGTCCAAGTATATCTTTCTAAACCTTATACTGATTATGATAAGGAACATGATATCGAAGTCGCAGGTGTTGAATTAGTCGGTTTTGATAAAACTGAAGAATTACAACCTAATGCCCATGAAGATTTGACAATTTCTGTACCTTTAGATTATTTCAAGACTTATGATTCCACATATATGAATGAGGATGGGACTGAAGGACGCTATATATTAGAAGGTGGTGATTATTATCTCACAGCAGCCACTGATTCTCATATCGCGGCTAATAATGTTTTAGCTGCTCAAGGCGAAACTCCGACTGCCGAAACAGTGATGGCTGGTTCCAGAGAAGTTGAAATGGGTAAAGATTTTGCTACTAGATTAACATTATCTGAAGATAATGAAACATTTAAAACTTCAAGACAAACTGGCAAAGCAATTCATAATCAACTAGACAATATGGATATAAATAAGTATGAGAATAAAGGAGATAATAAAATCACTTATTTATCAAGGCAAAATTGGGAGGAAACCTATCCCGAGCCTGTCGCTTTAAATTTCACTGATGGTATGAAGGATGATTTGGCTGTCACTCATGTTTCACCAAAAAATGATCCTGATAATATGCCGACATATAGTAAATTTGCCAGCGGTTCCACAAGTGGAAAGCCAGATGTGAATAATGGCGATCTTGTCGCTGCTGACTTCATCGATGCACCCTTGAATGAATATTCTGAAGGATGGTCTGAGGAATGGGAAACTAAATGGAATCAGCTTTTAGATCAGATGTCTTGGACTGAGCAAGCTCAGCTTTGCGCAAATGCTTATCACCAATTGAATGCTGCTGAGAGCATCGCTTTACCTTCTTCACGCCAAGAAAATGGACCTGTCGGTATAACTAAGAGAGGTGAGTCTAATTGGCAAATCCCTAATAAAGACGTCAAAGATTGGTATTATACTTGCTATCCGAGCGCTCCTGTTTTAGCTTCTACTTTCAACACTGATATCGTTGAAGATATCGGTCAGCATATGAGCGAAGACATGTTATATCTCGGATACAATGGTATTTATGGACCTGGTGGTAACTTACATCGTTCACCATTCGGTGGCAGAAACTGGGAATATTATTCAGAAGACCCAGTCTTATCTGGCCTCATCGGTGCTGCTCAAGTCAAAGGTATTGAAAATAAAGGCAGCATCGCTTATATCAAACATTTCGCCTTCAACGATATGGAAACTTATCGTCATTATTGCGGCATTTGGTCTAATGAACAAGCTGCTAGAGAAAACTATCTCAGAGCTTTCGAAATCATTTTCACTGATGGCGAAGCTTCTGGAACTATGAATTCTTTCACTAGATGTGGTACTCAATGGTCTGGTATGTGTAAAGAATTACAGACTAACATCTTAAGAGAAGAATGGGGATGGGATGGCATCAATATCACTGACTGGGTTGAAAACAAATATATGTCTAAGCCTGATGCTGTCTTCGCTGGCACTAACTCCTTTGATGGCAATGGTAACCCCAGCTGGTTTTCCGGCTATGAAAATGACCCTGATTTTGCTAAATGTTTAAGAGAATCTAGCAAGATTATTATTTATAATGTCGCTCATACTCATACCTTTAACGGCATCACTCGTGAATCTATTGTCGAAACTTTGACACCGCCTTGGCAAATCGCCTTATATTGTTTGATCGGCTTCTTTGCTACTACGACTGTCGGATGTGGTGCGATGTTAACGATCAGTTTGGTGATGAGATTTAAGCAAAAGAAAAACTGATAGGAGAGTGCAAAATGAGAAATAAAAATATGAATGTTATGTCTAAAGGCTTGCTTGCTTTGCTTTTACTTCCTGTTTCATTTGCTATCACTAGTTGTTCACCTTCTGATTCATCTAAAACGTATGATTCGAATAAACCTATGCTTCCTACCAATGAATATCCAGAAGATAGCTCAACCCCTGTCATTGATAACACGCCTGAAGATACTGGCGAATTAAAAGATCATATCTTTGATGCTGAGGCTGCGCAATTCAATGGTGTTTCTACTTCCAGCAATTTATCTTTAGGTGGAAAATGTATCGCTCAATCATTCTTCTTTGATCTTTCGTTTTCTGACTCAGCAATCATCAGAAATGTCACCAATACTAACAATAAATACATTTTTGAATTCGATTCTGATAAAGCTTATAAGTGCAAATTAGAAGTAGCAGTCGCGTCAGCTTATTCTGAAACTGCAACTGCTTGGACTGAAAGAAATCTTTCAGCGATGTATGATATCACTATCAATGATAATCCTGTTGATGCTAATGTTGTCGTTCCAGCTGCCACAGAAGAGCAAGTGAAAGGTGGCAACAAATATACTTGTATTCAAAATGTTGAAGTTCCTCTAACTATTAAAGAAGGACATAACTTATTAGTCATGAGTGTTTTATCTGGCGTCTGTAACCTTGATTATATCAATATCAAAACTTCTGCTAATATCACTGGGTTCACACCGAACTGGTGGGAAGATGATACAGTGGTCACTATCGATTTACCAACAGTATCTGAAGCCGGGACTATCAATCTTGCTTGCACTGAACATTCAAAGAGTAATACTTTTACTCTTCCAGCTTTAGTAGAAGAGAGCGGTTATGATGTTAGCGAAGATAAATCAGAATTCTCTTTTACCTTTAATGGTGAAGAATACATTATGAAAACTGATGGCACTTATTCTTTCCCAGAGGGAACTCTTGTCGCAGAAGAACCAGAGCCCGAAGAACCAGATGATGAAGTTCAAGATCCCGATGCTGCACCTTTACCTGAAGTCATGATTAACGGCAAGGATTTCTTTGAGCCAAGCAATTGGACAAAGTTTGCTGCTGGTGATGACAAAGGTGAGCAACCAGTTGAGATGAATAGCGCTCTAAAATTTAAGAATCCAGCTAGATTTGATTTCTTCTATGTCAAAGGTAAGAGTAAAAATGTTCATTTAGGCGATAAAGGTTCAACTCTCAATGATCAAGAAGTTTATAACAAATCATATTCATGGACTTTGAATATGTCATCCAAAAAAGCTTTTGATATGATTTTATTCGGAACTGCTAATCTTCCAGCAGCTTATAGTCAAAGCGGGTCGGCCGGTGTTTACTTAACCTTTGAAGAAGACAAGATTTCTGTGAAAAATTCTTTCTATGGAGCTGAGAATTCTGAAGTCTTATTCGAGGCACCGGTTGAATTGAAATTGGATGGTGAAACAAAATATGATGTTAAAATAACTGTCAACCGTGTGGATGCTAATAATCTTCAGTTCTCTTTAACAATTGATGATAAGGCTATTGAATTCACTCAAAAAGCGACACCAAAATTGGTGAGTTACAAAGATGGTTTCATCAATTTTAAATTCACTTCAACAGGTACTTATGGTCAACGTATTGCATTTGTTCCTCAAACAAATGCGATTGTGAGAATCTATAATCTCACTTTACCAG
Source organism: uncultured Bacillota bacterium (assembly GCA_949284445.1). Lineage (GTDB taxonomy): Bacteria > Bacillota_I > Bacilli_A > RFN20 > CAG-288 > Enterosoma. The sequence goes on along the minus strand of CASDVP010000003.1, from coordinate 77,780 downwards.
AAAATATTGGATTTTAGTCGTTTCTTATTTGGATAGTATTGAGCTAGCTATATAGCTAGCTCTTTTATTTTAATTGTAATAACGGAATAGTTATAAGAAACACTATGCTATATATTTAAAAAGTTGTTTATGAGATCATAGATAATTCCTAGTCTTTTTAAAAATAGATAGAATTATTTAGAAGTGTCTTTTCAGTGATTTTAAATTAATTGTAAAGAATTTTTTTGTATATTTTTATATTAGATATTATAATTATTTACTAGGAACACTTATCAACACAAATGAAAAAGCTTTATGTAAAAAAAGGTATCGAAATATTAGCTTTCTTTATTTTTTTCATCATATTTCAGATCATCCAATTCACTAAAATGTTTGATTTTCCTTTTGCGCAATACTTTTTTTTAGATTGTTTTTTGATTTTAATCATCGCTTCAGTCATTTTTATAGTGAGAAATACACTTTTCGATCAGATATATCTTTCGATAGTCATGTTTGCCATCGCTTTATTTTGTGCTGCAAATGGTATCTTTTATTCTAACTTTGGAGATGTCTTTTCTCTTTATAATCTAGGGCTGATCAATCAAGGCGTTCAAGTCGCTGCTAATCCTTCATTTTTTGATTTCGGCTTTTTGTCAATAGTTATTTTGACATATGCTTTCTTTGTAGTCTTTGTAGTTCTTTTCAATAGATTTTATAAAATAACTGATTTTAAATCTTTGTTTAAAACCTCTCCTCTAAGAAAAGAAACTTCTAAATTTGAAATTAAAAGAAGATATTTTTCATTTTTATCGAGTGTGGTTGTTTTGGTCGGAAGCTTTTCTATCTCTGATAATTTTGTGAGTGATAATCGAGTCGTCATCACTATGCAAAAAAGTGCTAATTTTAAGAAATATGGAACTTTAACTTACTATTTAAAAGAACTGAATTATTTAGTGAATGGTTCCAATAACATTGATGAAAGTGATCTGATCGAATATTTCACTCAAACTGAGTCAGTGGATAATAATTATACTGGCCTTTTAAAAGATATGAATGTTTTTGTCATCATGGTTGAAACCGGTGATTCTCTCATGCTCAATCCGACTTTGACACCGAACATCACTTCTTTGACAGAAACCGGTCTTTACTGCAGCAATAATCATTCTAAGAATAAAACTAATATTTCAGAATTCATAGGTATCACTGGAAGTGCTCCTAGCATGGGTATTCAGGCTGATAAATACGATTATTATCTGCCTTATTCTTTACCGAACATGCTGGGCGATAGATACACAAAGATGTATTTCCATGATGTTGGTAAAGTCGGCTTGAATGATAGAGATATCTATTCAAGACATGTGCTGATGCCAAAACTGAACTTTGACAGATCTTATTTCCATGAAGACTTATATGCTGCTGATACTCCGATTTGGGGCTGGCAAGGTGATTATTCACTAGATTCTGAAACTCTAGACACTGTTTCTGATATCGTTTTAGAACAAGACGAGCCATTCTTCGCTTTCTATACTTCACTGACTATGCATGGTCCATATAAAGATCCTATCAATGAACCGCTCTTACGTTCTTTATATGGTAGTCGTTTAGACCAAGCGAAGAGAGATGGATCATATGTCAATCCGTTAGCTGGAACTGAAAATGAAGAATGCATTGATAATTTTATGTTAGCTTCGATGGATTTTGATAACGCTCTCGGTGATTTATTTGATAAGTTTGAAAAAGCCGGAAAACTTGATGACACTTTGTTTGTGATTTATGGCGATCATGATATTTATTATCCAGGTGCAGATGGTGTTGGTCTAAACCTCACATTAGCTGGTGTTGATAATATCGTCTATTGCCCATTTGATACTACTTTATTTTTCTATAACAAAAAACTGACCGAAAGATTTAAACAGAATTATGGAACTACTGAATATGAACAATTCACATCACCGTATAATATCGTCCCGACAGTTTTAGATCTGTTAGGGATAGACTATAATCCGAATTTTTACATGAGTTCATCACTCTTTTCAGAAGAGATGGAAAAGCAACAGGTGTTTTATTCTTCAGAACTTTCTGCAGTCTTCAATGATTGGTACTATAGCACTGATGGTAGTATGATCAATTATGTTTTTGATGAAAACGCTAAACAAAAAGTCGACTTCTTAAATGCGGCTTCTAGAGCTTTAGAAAAACAAAATTATTTAGAAAAGATTTTGACCAGCGATTATTTCTCTACACATAATTTTAAATCTTTTAACCAAGATACGAACATAAAATAAAATCATCTTCCTCAAGCGTTTATTCTTTACTTGATGAAAGATGATTTTTAACATGTATTTTATTAACTAGTCTTTTTTATCACTGAGTTCTAGGTTTTCTTTACCGATTGATAACATCAGTTTGATACGATTCTCTTGGTTGACTTTCGGAGCACCTGGATCATAGTCAACAGCGACGATATTGGCTTGCGGGAAGACTTCTCTCACACGTCTGATCATGCCTTTGCCGGAGATGTGATTCGGTAAACAACCGAACGGTTGTGTGCAGACGATGTTCGGATATCCGGACTCAGCTAGTTCTAGCATCTCACCAGTCAATAACCAGCCTTCACCCATCTTATTACCATAACCGTTAACACCTTTGACTAATTCTCTGACATGTTGATAGCTGGATGGGACTTGGAATGAAGAGTTGTTCTTGATAGCTAAAGAGAAGAGATCTTGAATCTTTGTACAATAATCAAATAACTTTTGACAGACGAATTGTTTGAGTTTATGACCGCCGTATAACTTGCAGTCATCGATACGATTGTCGATTTTGAACAAGATGAAATTGAGCATGCCAGGAAGATTGACTTCGCAGTCTTGTTCCCGCAAGAACTGCTCGAGATTATTGTTTCCTAGCGCAGCATATTTGACATAGATTTCACCGACGATACCAACTTTGACACGCTTTTTATTATCTCTGGGAATAGAATCAAAATCTTTAGCGATCTTGTTTAAGTTTTCTTTAACGATTTTCAGTTTATAACCGCCTGAATTTAATAATTCATCTGATAGTGTATCAGTCCACTCTATCACTTTCTTTTCCGTGTCACCTTTATTGATTTCATAAGGCTCAGCTTGATTCTTTAAGCACATGAGCATATCACCATAAATGACAGCCGCTAAAGCTTTTCTGATCATTGGCAAGGTGATAGTCAAGCCAGGATTTTTTTCTAAGCCAGAGATGTTTAAAGAGATGACTGGCACGAATTCTAAGCCAGCTCTTTTTAAGCCTTTTCTTAATAGTGAGATGTAATTAGACGCGCGGCATCCACCACCGGTCTGTGTGATCATCAAAGCCACTTTATGAACATCAAATTTACCGCTTAAAAGAGCATGAATGAGTTGACCGCAGCTTAAAATAGCTGGATAACACATATCGTTTTGAATGTATTTTAAACCGGTCTGTGCGATATCAGGAGTGGAATCAGTGAGCAGTTCAGCTTTATAGCCGTAGTAGTTAAACACTCTTTGTAAGATTCGGAAATGAATAGGCGCCATCATTGGAAAGAGGATGGTATATTCTTTTTTCATCTCTTTGGTGAAGAGAAGGCGACCGTTTTTAGCATATTTAAATTTGATTTCACTCATGATCTTTTCTCCTCTTTAAAGCTTCTAACAATGATCTGATACGGATTTTAACAGCACCGAGATTGGTGATTTCATCAATTTTGATCTGTGTGTAGATCTTATTGTTTCTCTCTAAGATATCTCTGACTTCATCCGAGGTGATAGCATCGACACCGCATCCGAACGAGACAAGCTGTAAAAGCTCCATATCTTTTTGATCTTTGACATACTCAGCTGCTTTATATAGTCTTGAATGATATGTCCATTGATTTAATACATGGCTCGGTTCAGGTTTGTTTTCCAGTTTAGCAATGATATCTTCGCTGACCACTGAACAATTATATTCTAGGATCAATTTATGAATGTCGTGATTGATGAGAGGATCGACATGATATGGTCTTCCTGAAAGCACGATGATCGTTTTATTTTCTTTACGGCTTTCAGCGATGATATCTAAGCCTTTGCGCTCTATGATATCTAAATATTTATGATATTCATCATAGGCGATATTGCTAGCTTTTTTCACTTCGCTGAATGAGATGTCTGGATAGTATTCGACGATATATTCATAAATCTTTTCTGGGAAATGCACTCTTTCAGAAAGATTTACATAAGGTTTTAAATATTTGACTTCCGGATTTCTCAACACGCGCATATTAGCTTGAATAACTTCTGAATAATAAGCGACAACCGGACAATTGTAGTGATTATCAGTGTGTTTTTCTTCGATGTTATATGACATGCAGGGATAGAAAATAGTCTTCACGCCTTTATCTAAAAGGTTGATGACATGTCCGTGTAATAATTTAGCTGGGTAACAAACAGTATCAGATGGGATGGTCATCTGACCTAGACGATACATCTTGCTAGACGAGTGATCAGAGAGGACGACTTGGAAGCCTAAAGCGTTAAAGAAGGAGGTCCAGAAAGGAGTCAATTCATAGAAGTTTAATCCCATCGGAAGACCGATTTTACCACGCTTAAAAGACCTAGAAGAATTCTCATAGTTATAACTTCTCAAAAGACGATATTTGAAGTCATAAAGATCTAATGAGAGATCAGTCGCTTTTTTAGTCACCGGTTTCTCGCATCTATTACCGCCTATAAAGACTCGATTATCATCGAAAATAGATATTGTTAAGCGGCAATGATTGTTACAACCTTGACATAATGAAGACACCACTTTTCGATGGAAGGTTTTCAGCTGTTCTTTAGTGATGATTTTGGAATGCTCTAACTGTAAACTCTTCGCATCTAAAGCTGCTCCATAAGCGCCCATCAAACCAGCGATGTTACTTCTGATGACATCGATTCCTAATTCTTGTTCAAAAGCTCTTAGAACTGCATCGTTTAAGAAAGTTCCGCCTTGGACGACAACTTTTTTACCTAATTCATCTTTTGAGCCGCAGCGTATAACTTTATATAAAGCGTTCTTAACGACCGAAACAGCTAAACCAGCTGAGATATCATTGACGCTAGCTCCATCTTTTTGGGCTTGCTTGACTGAAGAGTTCATGAACACTGTGCATCGTGATCCAAGATTGACAGGTCTTTTTGCAAAGAGTGCTAATTTGCTGAAATCTTCGATGCTATATCCTAAAGAAGAAGCAAAAGTTTGTAAGAATGAACCGCAGCCTGAGGAACAAGCTTCATTTAAGAAGAGATCATCGATGACACCATTACGAATACGGAAACATTTGATATCTTGACCGCCGATATCGATGACGAATTCAACATCTTTTAAGAAATGTCTAGCGGCATCGAAGTGGGCCATTGTTTCGACGATACCATGATCGAAAGAAAAGGCATTTTTAGCTAAATCTTCGCCATAACCTGTAGAAGTGGCACCAGCTATATATGCTTTATCATTCATCTTTGAATAAATAGTTTCAAGCATCTGCTTTAATAAAGCTATCGGATCGCCTTGATTAGAGACATAATCAGAATAACGGATGTTATCATCCTTATCGATCAAGACGATTTTTAAAGTTGTCGAACCGGAATCAACGCCGAGATATAAAGGTCCTTCATACTCTTCTAAAGGTAAAGTAGGAACGTGATCTTTCTCATGTCTTTCTTTAAAATCTTCATATTCTTTTTCATCTTTAAACAGAGGTGGTAAATAAGCAAAATTATCAGAATTAGTATAATTCTTCACTTTATCCATGATGGAAGAGATGACTACTTCATCATCTTTTTTAGCGAGATAACTAGCACCCATAGCGACGAAATAAAGGGAGTTTTCAGGTAAGACACCAGTCACTCTTAAAGAATCATCAAAAGCTTTGCGAAGCTCAGACATGAAGGATAAAGGACCACCTAAATACATCACATTGCCTCTGATCTCTCTTCCTTGTGCTAAACCAGCTATAGTTTGATTGACGACAGCATAGAAAATGGATTCAGCGATATCTTCCTTTCTAGCGCCTTGGTTTAAAAGAGGCTGAATATCACTCTTTGCAAAGACACCACAGCGGGAAGCGATAGTATAGATGCGTTCATGATTCTTGGCTAAGGCATCGATATCTTCGATTTTAACATTCAATAGGGATGCCATCTGATCGATGAATGCACCGGTTCCGCCAGCGCAAGTGCCGTTCATTCTCACTTCTACGCCATCAGTCAAGAAGAGAATCTTAGCATCTTCACCACCTAATTCGATGATGCAATCAGTGTTTGGATAAGTGTTTTTAGTGGCTTCACGAGTCGCATAAACCTCTTGGTAGAATGGGAAATGACAGCTTTCTGCAATACCCATACCGGCTGATCCGGAAAAAGCTAAATGAACTTTCTCCATACCTTTTAATGGACCGGCTTGTAAAGCGTTTAATACTTCTTGTAATTTTTCAGCGATTCGTGAGAAATGACGTTCATATGATTTATAAATGACTTTATCATCGTCTAAAACGATCGCTTTTATAGTTGTAGAACCTATATCTATACCGACAGAGATCATTGTTCTTCTTCCTTTCCTTGATCATTTGGTTTGTGTGTATCTGTTTTCTTCACTTCAGCTGATAGATCTATAACGACACCGGTAGGTTCTTCGTCAGTCGTTTCAGAAGAAGCAGTGGTATCTTGTGTGACAGGAGTATCGTTTTCTGGTGAAGGTGTTGGTGTTTGCTCTGCGAATGTTGAAAAAGGAGAGTTGAAAGGGTGAACATCTCTATAAGTTTCAGCCGGAACAAAACATCCGCGGTTAGCAGATTCTTCACCGTGTACATAGTGGGGATTGCAATATGTTTGATAGATAGAAGCACGCATGTTCATCGGCATTCTTTCTAAGACAAGATTTTGATTTTCTTCTAAGTAAGCATAATCGTTCAAAAGGCAGAAATAATTGATGAAGAAGCCACAGAATAGAGAGAGAGTAGGAGCTAAGAAAATGATCATTTCCATGACGAAAACGTTATCGGTTTTCACAAATGTGAAAGCGTATAAAAGGAGCCCATATATAGTGGAATATATCAGATAAAACGGCCAATTGCTCAAGAAGGAATTCTTTAATCTATCCAAATTGATGAGAGCACCGAAGCTGGTACGTGAAAGATTTCTCGCTTGTGAAGCAGAGATATTTTTATCGATATCTGGTAAGACGATAGTGGCTAAATAATGATTGTTGAGATTGTTATTGATAGCAAAGAAGATCACATATAAGGAAGGTATAAATCCGACTAGGCCACAGAAAATAGTGAGAGGTGGGATGAGAAAACTGATGTTATCTTGAAGCAAGGTGATAGCTTCATCAATCTGCTCTTGATTGATCAGATTATTAGCTTCTTTCCAGACCACCGATGCATCTGGAAAACAATTGATCAGAGGTTCGATCGTCGGAGAGAAGATAAGATAAAAGAGCAAGATCAGTGCAACAGCTGAAAAAATAGCCATGATAACGCCAAAAATACCACCTTTAGAAGAGGTGAAAAAAGCTTTATAGCCATCAGCATATGTAAAATTACGCTTACCTATACCTGATATGTCGTATCGAAGCCTTCTATCGACTGTATAGAACATCGGCAGAATGAAATAAATCAAAAACAGAGACAAAGAAAAAGTCACCAGCGCCGTCATAATAATAATTGCTAAGCAGAGCAAAGGAGGCAGTAAGAGTAAAAGATTGATAAACAGATTTTTTCCTAGTGCTCTTTTCTTTCTCGCTTTTAAGCGCTGTGTATAGTTAACATCCTTCATTAAATCACCTATATATCACTTTCATTATATATCACTTTCATTATTTTAATATTATATCAAAAACTAGACTTCATTATTGAAGACTGATAATAGCTATTGATAACAAAAAGCCATATTAAATAGTCGGGTTAAAACCGCAATCTTTGATGGCTTGTAAAGCTTTATCTTTATCAGCTTCATCAGCGAGCTTGACCTGTTTATTTTCTAAGTCAACTTCGGCATTGATGCGTTTTCTTTTCAAAGCTTTTTCGATAGTCATCTTACAATGAATGCAGTGCATATCATCAACTTTGATCATGGCCATGATTCTTTTCCTCCTTCATGGGTTTATATAGACGTAACCTTAAGCTGTTAATCGTCAATGTCAAATTAGAAACGATCATGAGAGCAGCACATAGTGCTGGTTCAATGATACCTAAAATAGCTAAAGGTATCATAGTAATATTATAAAGGATTGCCCAGATAAAATTTTCGATGATGTTTATATAAGTCTTTTTTGATATTTTTAACGCATAATATAAAACATATAATTCTGGTTTCATCAGTAAAGCGTCTGCGCTTGAACAAGCGACTTCACTGGCTTTATAAGATGCGAATGACAAATCGCTTTCTTTGAGGGCGAGCGTATCATTGATACCATCGCCGACATAGCAGATGACACCGTTCTCTTTTCTGATCTCTCTTAAGATATCAGCTTTTTTACTCGGATCAGCTTCATAATACACTTGCGAAGCAGAGATGTTTAATTCGTTTGCTATTTTATAAGCATAGTCTTTGCGATCACCGGTTAACATGTAGCATTTTATTTCATCATCTTGAAGTTTGCTGATGGTCTTTTTAGCATCAGGAACCAATTCATCTTCAAGCGAAAACACAGATAATACTTTTCTGTTATCACTGAAGAAAATGAGTGAAGAATTCGAATATTTCTTCACGAATTCTTTGGATTCATCAGATATTTCTTTGTTTTGAATAGTCTTTTCACTACCTAGTAAGAATTCTTTATATTTTAGACCGACACCAGGGATCTCTTCGACTTCGATGTCATTTAAGCTTTCATATGAACTTAAATCTTCAACCAAAGCTATCGCTAAAGGATGCAAAGACTTCTGTTCCATGCTTTTTATTATCGAGCCATATTCGTCTGGGCAGATCTTAGCTTCTACTTTCAATTTTCCTAATGATAATGTTCCAGTTTTGTCAAAAACGACAGCTTTGATGCTTTTGATTTTTTCAAAAGTATCTCCGGTTTTAAATAACACTCCATTTTTTAAAGCTAAATCATAACCTGATAGAGTAGCGATAGGAACAGCAAGCCCGAATGCGCATGGACAGCTGACTGAAAGAACCGAGACAGCTCTCACAATCGCTTCTTCATAACTCAATCCCATACCATAAGCACAGATGAAGAATGAGATGATAGCTAATAAGACGATCGCTGGAGTAAAGATAGAAGCTATGATATCGGATAGACGACTGAGTTTACCTTTTTGATGATCGAGAGCATAACTTTCATTGATGATCGAAGAGTAAAGAGAATCTAAGGCGATTTTACTAGCTCTCATCACCACTGGGCCTTTTAATAAAAGAGTGGACCCCATCACTTTGCTGTCTTTTAAGACGATGCGAGGGCGGCTTTCCCCATTAAGCGAACTTTCATCGACTGAACCCTTACCAGAGATGACTACACCATCAACAGGTATCTGTTCACCAGCTAAGACTAATATTTCGTCATCGACTTCAATCTCATCAACGTCGATTTTGTTATCAGGATCATCATTCAATCTTGCAAATTTAGGCGGTTCTAAAACAGCTTTTTTATAATTCTTATCAGCTTTTAATTTGATGGAATCAATGATCTTATGTCCGAAAGTGATGATGCTTAAAATCATGATTGTTGCATCAAAATATCCCATCTGATAGTCGGGATTAGACATGACGTGAGAATCAGTTAAAGCGATTCCGTTTTGAATATTTTTAATAAATATATATAAGGATAAGGCATAGGACACTAAAGAAGAGAAAGCGATAAGAAAGTCCATACCGATATTCTTATATCGGATACCTTTTATCGCACGGATGATAAAAGGTGTTCCTAATACAACTAAGGCGATACTGGCTTCGACTAAGAACGTGATATCGTTACCTAAAAAGAAGAAAAATGAGTTATGAACACCTAAATGGTGAATCATTCCTAATAAACATAAGACTAAGAGGATGACTGATATCGGAAGCAATACTATATTAAAATCAAAATGCTTTTTTTCATCTATGACCAGTTCATAACCAGCTCTTTTCACCAATCTTTTCAAATAGTCTAAACTGATCTTAGTATCATCATATGTGAAAGTGACAGTGTTATTTGAGAGATTCACATTTGACATAACACCAGCTTTGTTCAATGCATTTTCTACGGCTTTGGAGCAATGGGAACAATACATCCCTTTGACAGAGAGAGTGAGTTTTTTCATCTTAGCCTCTTTTTCTTATTTTTAATATCCTCCTTGATGTCATCAGAACGTTTTTTGATATTGTTGACTAAAGCTTCAGTGAGTGATTCTGGGATGAGCGGAACATCATCTTGTTCGATAACTTTGATTTCTTTAGCAAGATTTTTATATGGTATGAAAACAGAAGAAAATTGATTTTTCTTCAAGGAATCAGAGACGACTAAGGAGTTGTTATAACAAACGACAGAAACAAAGCAACTCGGTTCGTCATCATCTTTAGGAGCTTGCACTAAACTTTCTAGCTTCTTGACATTGCTTTCATTGTTCAAGACCGGATTGATGATTTTTTTAACTTTATTGTGATAGTTCTTTAAAAAGAGATAATTATCGTTTAAATTGCCATAAAGTCCGCCATATGCGTAAAAATCAAGAAAGATATAAACATATTTCTTAGTGAGGAGAATGTGATCAAAGTGAGTCGGTTTTAAATCCTCATCATCTTGTGAGAGATATAAGTCGATATCATTGATCAATAATTCATCATTCTCTTCTGCATAATAGTGTAGAACTTTATAGATTTTTTTTCGATAAAAATGCTTCTCTAATGTTCGCTTTATCTCTGGATAGAATAAAGCGAATAAAAGAAGGAAAAATATTAATACGATAAAAATAATAACAATAATAGTAGTGATCATTCTTTAATGCAATCTAAAGCTACTTTCATCATGTTGGTGAAAGATTTGACTCTTTCTTCACTAGTGGTTTCTTGATGAGTGATCATTGAATCAGAGATGGTGACAATAGCTAAGGCTTCTTTATGTGCTTCTAAAGCAGTGCAATATAAGCCGTAAGCTTCCATCTCACAGCAGGTGATACCCATCTTAGCCCAACGAGACCATACAGATTCTGGATCGTTATAGAAATTATCTGAAGAAAAGACTTGTCCGACACGATATTTGAATTGATGTTTCTTAGCAGAATTAACAGCTGCTTCTAAAGCATCATAACTAGCAGTTGCACTTAATGTACCTTTTGGTAAATCATATTGGCTAGCCCAATTAGAATTTGTAGAAGCACCGTTTGCGATGACGATATCGAAAAGATTTAAATCAGGTTGAATAGCACCAGCTGTTCCAACACGAATGATTCTGTCGACATCATAATGATGATAGAGTTCATAAGAGTAAATGCCGATAGATGGAATACCCATACCAGATCCCATGACTGATACTCGTTTTCCATTATAATAGCCAGTGAATCCTAACATATTTCTTACGCTGTTGAATTGTTTTACATCAGTCAAAAAATTATCAGCGATAAATTTAGCTCTTAATGGATCTCCTGGCATCAAAACTGTTTTAGCGATCTCACCTACTTTTGCTTCATTATGTGGTGTTGACATTTTGCACCTCCTAAAATTATTAATAATTTTATCATAATTTTGTAAATATGAGGTCTAAAATCAGTAAGCATTAACGAAACAGCATAGTAGGATTAGTATTTCTTTGATGATGATTAAAAAAATGAGGAGTGTTAGTCCTCATAAACGGTTATTTTTTATGGTAAATGTTTTGTAGTAATGAAGTTTTTTGATACGTCTTATAGTGTAAAATTATATAACTTTAAGTCGTTAGTCAGCGATTTGATTTCGGAAGATCTTTTCGAATTCATCGCCTTTGATATTATCTATCAACCCACCATGAGTTATGGAGATTCTACCGGTTTCTTCAGAAACGACGATTGTGATAGCATCTGTGATTTCAGAAATACCTAAAGCAGCTCTATGTCTAGCACCGAATTTACCGACGATCTCTTTAGTTGAAGGAGGATAATAAACGGCAGCAGCTACTATCAAGTCGTCTTTGATGACAATAGCTCCATCGTGTAGTCTGGTTCCTTCATAAAAAATCGTTTCTATTATCTCGGGTGTCACTGGGCAGTTGATAATTGTTCCATTCTTGATGAAATCAGTTAAAGGAGTGCTTCTTTCAAAGGTTATCAATGCACCAACTTTATTGGCACTGAGCCAGTTGACAGCAGTGAGAATATTCTGAATGACTTTTTCTTTATCATATGTTTTAGCAGGTTTAATCTTACTTTTTTTAAGAGGAATAGCGACATAAGAACGAATGATACCGGAATTGATAAACATGAAGACGATCGTTCCACCGATAATGATTATCGCCGCTAAGAAGGATAGCATTGATAAATCGAAGATCATTGCGACTAAAAAAATCAAATCAAAAGCGATATAAAAAATGGTAGTAGCAATTCTCTTGATTTTATATGCAGTAAAAGCAGTGATCAGAACTAGAAATAAGATTGAAACAGCAAAATCAATGACATAAGTTGGAGTGTGAAAATTGTTGATGATATTTTCGATTGTTGAGCTTTTTGTTTCAGCCTGTGTCAAAATATTATAAAAAAGCATTTTTTAATTTCCTAGCATTAAAAGTATAAGCTAAAACATGGGATAAAAGAAGAAAAAATTATTATTTTATTTCTAAAAAGTTGCTTTTATTTCTTGAGCGACTTGTTCTAGCTGTGAAATGGTTCTTTCATCGACGCTAGAAGTGATGGTCATTTCAGTAGGTGTATAACTGAATTTAGCTTTGCTAAGTTTATTTTTGATCAGATTATTGGCTTGTGGAGCCCAGGTTCCGTTTTGGATCAAAGTAAGAGTTCTATTCTGCAGATTCATGCGTAAGAAATCATCGATGAAAGTTTCAATGGCAGGATATATCGTATTGTTATAAGTGGGTGTGACTAAGACGATATTGGAGACTCTGAAAGCTTCTGAAACCAGCATAGAAGGTGTGGTTTTAGAAGCGTCATAGACACGGATATTGTTCACTCCGATTTCAGAAAGCTTATTAGCTAAGATGAAAGCCGCATTTTCAGTATTCCCATACATGGAACCATAAACGATGATGACTTCTTTGGCTTCTGGAGTATAAGTAGACCAATGTTGGTATTTATCTAAAATATATGGAATATCTTTTCTAAAAATAAGGCCGTGTAAAGGTAAGATCATTTTTATATCAAGCCCAGCTAATTTTTTAAATGCCATTTGGACTTGAAGCCCATATTTTCCAACGATGTTTGTGTAATATCTTCTCGCTTCATCTAAAAAGTCACGATCAAAGTTGACTTGGTCTGCATAGAGATTTCCGTCCAAGGCTTTGAAGGCACCGAAGGCATCTGCAGAGAAGAGCAAACCATAATTGATATCAAAAGACATCATGACTTCCGGCCAGTGAACCATAGGTGTGAAGGCGAATTTTAAAACATGTTTACCTAGATTTAAGGTATCACCTTCTTTGACTACCACTGTTTTTTCTTCTAAATTTAAATTTGGATAGAATTGTTTGATGAAAGCAAATGTTTTACTATTGCCGACGATCATAGTTTCAGGATGTCTGATAAGTATTTCTTCTATATTCGCACAATGATCGGGCTCCATGTGTTGAACGACTAAGTAATCTAGTTTTCTACCAGCCAAGACATGTTCAACATTTTCTAAGAATTGACGGGATACTGATGTATCAACAGTATCCATCAAGCAAGTCTTTTCATCTGTGAACAGATAAGAGTTATATGAAACACCATCTTGAATAGGAAAAAGATTTTCAAATCTTTCAAGTCTCTTATCACTAGCACCGACATAGAACAAATCATCAAGTATTTTACGTGTACAATACATTTTAAATCACCTCTTAAATATTATAGTTTTTATTTAATGAATGAGTAAATCAAGCTTGATATTTGATCTCTTTTACAGTGAAGCTGGATGTGAATTCTTTTCCGCAATTAAAACCGTCATTATTGAATTGCGAACGATAGGTATTTAAAGTGAAATTATCACCAGTTTTAAACAAGATATCAGGATTCCTATTTATATCATAGTATTGATTGAGATAAGTGTTGTTTTGAGTGATCCATCTGATTTCATCAAAGCGATTTGCGCTTTCTGGTATACCGGTATAATATGATTCACCATAGCCATAAGCATCACCTGAATTGGTTTCAGTGTTTGAAATGATAGTGTTACGATTTCCACTCACATCGGTGATGCCATCATCAGGATTTTCATAGAATGACCATTTGCCATTTTTTTGATGGGCTAATCGATTATCTACGTGATAGACCCTTAAGCCAAAATCTTTAATGGTTTTCACATCATAATAATCATAATCTAATTCATTGAGATCATCAGGGACATAAAATTCTAATAAAAGATATTCATCAAATGGATTGAAGATATATTTGCCATCTTTATTCTGTTCATATGTTTTACCATCATATGGTATGACGATCACAGCATTTTCATGTAATGAAGTAGGAATGGTTATTTCACAATTACCATAAGCGATATATGGCTTTGTCCATCCTAACATCATCTTAGAATATCCGTTTTGATCACCGACATTATTATCCATCATATCGATTCGTCCAAGAGGTCCATAACTGGAATATGAGTAAGAATAATAGTCATTCAAACCTAACATATGACCGGTTTCATGAATGACGACGTGAGAATCTTCGTTTGCAAATTGTTCACTGTGTGTAGTCAAGAAGTCGAAACCGCACCAACCGTAGTTATTGACTTTAGGATTGTTGATATCTCCTTGTGCCATCGTTGTCGATGAAAAAGCCCAATATGCGTTGTAATTGCTGCTCTTAGGACCGATATAAACAAGCCACATAGCGTCGATGAGACCATCTTTATCTGAATCATAATCTTGAAGATTTAGATCGTAGATGTCTTTTGCCCAATCAGCACATTCTTGTGCTAGTGTAGCGATTTGAGTTTCTTTGATAGTGCTAGAGTGAAAGAAAGAAGATTCATCATCCGCATAATAGAAGTCGGTGATAGTACCAGTGATATCTAATTTTCCATTGCTTGATTTGTAGTAATAAGAATGCAGTGATTCAAATTTCATATCAGCAGAATCGCCGAAAAAGACTTTTTTAATGATATCCCAATTATTATCAGTTGCCATGGTTTCATAACCAGGAACGATCACAGGAACGACTAAAAGAGGTGTTTGTTGTGTTCCTTCATCAGAATAGCTAGGTGCATATTTCCAGTTGTCATAGCTGTGCTTTGAATAATCGTAAAAAGTTGAACCTAATTCGACTTCTTCTGGTGAATAATAACCTTTATCACTTGCGCTTGTATCTTTAAATCCGTTGATAGAAACTGTTAAGGAATTGTTGTCATCGGCTAATTGAATGGTGTCATCTTTATAGATAGTAGGACCATCGACTTCTTGTCTTAAAACAAAAACTCCGAAAGTGGCTTCTATTTCGTCGCCATCATAATCAGTAGCTGTGATAGTGACTGGGATTCTGCAGGTATCCATCGGCAATTTATAACCGTCTGCTTCTTCAGAATCGATAGTCAATTCATAATCGGTTAAAACAGTGCTAACTTTTTTTTGACCATCATTGATCGTTCTGAAAGTGGTGACTAAAATTAAGCTCAAACCCTCTGATGAGAAAGTTTCACCAGGTTGATAATGAGTTTCTGGTAGAGAGACGATCTCTATCTCTTGTCTAACACCACTAACATTTTCGACTTTAATCGAAAACTCAGCGCTATCATAACCTTCTTTATTGATAGATAAGAGGATTTCAGTGCCAGTTTCTGTAAATACAGTGGTTTCATCAACGACTTTTCCACTATCTTTAAAGGTGATGTTGTAATCAGTGATCGAATCACTTTTGATAAGTGAATCGCCTCTATACTCACTAGCATTGACGATTAAACCGGAGGGATCAAAAGTCTCATATCGGTAATACTCGACTCTGGTCGGCATAGCAGCGATTTCTAATTTTTTCTCTACGCCTTGACAAGAGGTAAGAGTGATAGATGGTAATGCGAATAATAATGCGCTTAAAGTGATAATTTTTTTATTCATTTGTGAGAACCTCAAAAAAATAATATTGTAATTATAAAAGATAATATATATATAAATAAAGCATAATCGTTATATCGATAATCAATAATGCGGCACTGTCACAATTGTATTATAATGTTGTTGCTGATTCATATGCAGGGTGGAGGATATTATGTTTAAAGCCTTATTTTATATTTTATCTTTCTTCTTTTCTTTAAATATGACTCATGATTTAACTTTCTCCCAGCAGATAACAAATATTGATAATGCTCAATGCATAAACATCACTGATAAAAGCAACTGCACTGAAGCTGTCGCTTTAGAATATGAACTTTTTGAGCAAGAAATAACTTATGGTCAATCTGAATTAAAGCTCAAAAATTATTCTAAAGTATATGACGGAAAGCAGATTCAAATCACTGATATTATTGAAAAAGCTGCTTATGGTGATATAAATGCAGAGGTTTCTGACTTAACCATTCGTCACAGAAATGTGAACGAAGAAGAATATACAGATGGTTTACCACCAGCCGAAGCTGGCGAGTATTGGGTAGATGTGATCTTAAATTCAAAAATAATTGATAATGTTTCATACCACGCAAAAGGATTCGCGACCAGAGTTGAAATTAGAAAAGCCATACCTGAATTTGATTTACTTTCAAAATTCACTGTGTGTATAGATACTAGACTCAGTGAGATTTCATTGCCTAAAAATTATGAATTTGAAAGCGGCGATATTCTGTTTACAAAAATTGGTGATGAGTACGTAAATATTATATATACGCCAGAAGATCAAGCTAATTTTCAAACTATCAAATTCACAGCTATAATTGAAGTTGTTAGTCACTCTGGAGGATATGCAAACTGCTTAGAAAAAGCTAAATGTGACCGATGTGGAAAAGAATATGGTGAATTAGGTGAACACGTTTTAGAAACTAAAGAAGGCATCATTCCCACTTGTGTTGATAATGGTAAAACCGAAGAAACTTATTGCACTGTTTGCCATGAAACTGTTTCTGGCGGTGCAGTCATTCCTGCTTTAGGTCATGATTTTGGTGATTGGAGCATCATAGAAGAGCCCACTTCTAAACAGGAAGGTTTAAAAACGCACACTTGTAAGCGCTGCGGATTTGAAGAGACAGAAACCATTGCCAAATTATCTGATGGCAGTGATGATAACACTTATTTTTATGTGATCATTTTTGTGATTAGCGGTGCTCTTCTTATTTCAGTTGTTGGGTTCATAGCTTTTAAATATCTCTCTAAAAAGAAAAGTGATTAAAAATAAAATCCTGAATGATCATAGGTTAGTCAGATAGGATATCAGTTTTTAAGTCCTAAAAAACAAGAGACTTCATCAGGTATATTTCTAAAATCAGTAAGTTTTAAACTGATGCCAGGCAGATCAAAATTCTTTTCTTTTCTATCACTGATTGAAATCACGTATTTTGCTTTGCTGGCTATCGCACTTTGAAGACCTGATAAAGAATCTTCAAAAATCACTGCCTCATCTGGGCTGATATCTAAAGCCTGAAAAGCTTTTTGATAAATCAACGGATCAGGTTTTCCTCTTTCTAGCGTACCATCATCATAGATGATATTTTCTTTCTTAAAATAGCGAAGCAAACCAAAAGTTTTGATATACCAATCTACATTGGGCTTCATACTAGCAGTAGCTATCGCTAATTTCACACCATGTTCTTTTAAGTCTGTCAAAAAGTTTTCTAAACCAGCTGTCAAATGTAAATTTTCTTTATCTTCTTCACAAAGCCTTTGATAAAGGAGTTCTTTTTCTTTGGCAAGTTGAAACACTTCTTCTTTAGTGAAGTCTTTTCTAGCAAGGTAACTCAATATTTCAGCATTATTGTGTCCGTGGATATGTTTATCGAATTCTTGGTCGGTCAAATTGACATGGAATTTATAATCAGCGAATTGTTTCCAGGAAATCACATGTTTATCATCATCAAAAAACATCGTACCATTAAAATCAAAAATCACACCTGGCATATCATTAGTCTCCGATAGAAAAAAATAACGTTATTATTTTACTAAAACTATGAAAGATATTTAATAATACGATAAAGTCATTTTTTGTCTTGATCGAAGATCTTTGGAAAACATCTATCATAAGTCTTCTTCAAATCCTCTAAAGAAATATGAGTATAAATGGCAGTCGTCGCTATTGAAGAATGACCTAATAGTTCTTGTAACATCCTTAAATCCATACCATTATTTAACATGTAAGTCGCAAAAGAATGTCTGATCATATGGGGATGGACTTTTAAAGAAAATCCAGCTTTGAACGCACAATTAGAAACGATGTGCTCTAATCCTCGTTCAGTCAATTTATCGCCATGTTTAGAAAGAAAGAGATAGTTTTCATCTTTCTTATCTTGTAAAAGAAGATGACGATTTTCTTTTAAATAACGAAGCACACATTCTTTAGCTTTTAAGCCGAAAGGAATGATGCGCTCTTTATCACCTTTTCCAATCACTCTTAAACTGCGTTCGGTGAAATCAAAATCATCTATTCGACAATTTATCACCTCCGATGCTCTCAGTCCAGTAGAAAACATGAGCTCTAGTATTGCTTGATCTCTCGCCTGTAAAAAATCAGTCCTCGTCTCATTAGCATCTAAAAACTCGATCATCTCTTTCGCAGTTAAAAAGTCAGGCAGTTTTTTCTCTTTTTTAGGTGAAGTTATAGTATCAAACGGATTGTTTTCATAGCTTTTAAATTTATAGAGATAGTTGTAGAAATGCCTCAGAGAAGCCAAATAGCGTTTGATGCTGGTTTTACTGAGCTTTCTCACATTTAACTCTAAGATAAATTGTTGAATTATTTCTTTATTAACAGCACTTTTAGAGCATTCAGCATTTTTTAGATATAATAAGAAATCGGCGATATCTTCACCATATGAAATCTTTGTCTTTTCAGAATATTGTTTTACTTCTTTCAAATAGATGAGAAAATCGTTAAGCTCCTCATCATCAATCAGTGAGATACGGTTAGTTTTCTTTTGTTTCTTTTCCATTATCTGCATCTTTTTGGATATATCTGCATTTAGGATAATTAGAACAGCCGATGAAAGTCTTACCATACCTGCTCTTTTTGGTGATCAGATGACCCCCATGACAACGCGGGCAGATAGGAGCATCAGCAGGGATGACCACTTCTTCTTTTTCTTTGGATAAAACTTTACCGTCCAATGTTTCCATATAATGACATTTAGGATAGTTAGAACAACCTATGAATTCACCTTTTTTGCTCTTTCTTTTCACAAGTTGTGCACCGCATATCGGGCAAGTTCTATCGATAGTTTCGTTTTCTTCCTTTTCAATGTAATTACAACTCGGATAGTTAGAACAACCTATAAACTCTCCATATTTGCCTTTGCGAATGACTAATGGTGCACCGCATTTAGGACAATTACGTCCGACTTCTTTAGGCTGAACTTTTTCCATGTTATGATCAGCAGCTTCATAATATTTTTGGAATTCGGACCAGAAAGCAGAGAGGAGAGTATTTTTATCAACTTTTCCTTCGGCGATAGCATCCAGATCGCTTTCCATTTTTGCAGTGTAGGAGACATCCATATATTTAGGAAAATACTCATCGAGTTTATCAACGGTCAAATCGCCTTGTTCAGTCGGGACTAAGGAACCTTTTTTATTCTCCACATAGTCTCTAGCTAAGAGCGTAGTGATAGTAGGAGCATAAGTGGAAGGACGTCCGATGCCATTCTCTTGCATCAGTTTGACCACTTTACCTTCGTTATATCTAGTAGGCGCTTTGGTGAAGTGCTGATTTTGATGTAATTCTCGGATAGAAACTTTCTCGCCTTCTTTCAGATCAGGTAAAGTCTTTTTGGAATCTTTATCTTCATATTTACCATAGACTTTATAGTAACCGTCGAAGACTTCAACAGCAGCGCTTGTTGAAAAAGTATAGTCATTGCCTGTCAAAGATATAGTGGTTGAGTCACTGATTCTGCTCGCCATCAATGAAGCGAGAGCACGATTATAGATCAAAGAGTAGAGCTGATATTCATCTTTCTCTAAGAAAGGTTTAACAACCTCAGGAGTTAAAGACAAGTCGGTAGGTCTGATAGCTTCATGTGCATCTTGAACATTCTTTGTTTGCTTTTGCATATGGACCTTACCTAAATACTTTGCACCATAGCTATTAGTAATGAAAGCTTTCGCCGATGAGATGAATTCGTCTGACAATCTTGTAGAATCGGTTCTCATATAGGTTATAAGACCGGTCAATTGACCGTTGATCTCTTCACCTTCATATAATTTTTGAGCGATGGCGGCTGTCTTTTTAGTGGAGAAATGGAACTGATTAAAAGCTTCTTGTTGCATAGTGGAAGTGATGAATGGTGGTTTGGGTTCTTTGAATTTGTTTTCGCGTTTGATGGATTTGATCACGAATTCTTTCGGTAATTCACCAGTTATTTTTTCAGCTTCTTCCGCGCTATTGATCTTTAATGGCTTATCCTTATATGAAGTCAACTCAGCATGTAATGATTTTGAATCAGCTTCAAAATCACCATCGATAGTCCAATATTCGACTGGGACAAATGCTTGGATCTCTTTTTCACGTGTGACGATGAATTTCAAGACGACTGATTGAACACGGCCGGCAGAACGCGATTTGATTTTTTTCTGAAGAATGTTTGAAAGGCGGTAACCCATCAAGCGGTCGATGATTCTTCTGGTCTCTTGTGATTCGACCAATTTCAAATTGATGGTTCGAGGGTTATCTAAAGCCTTCAAGATGGCATGTTTAGTGATCTCATGGAATTCAAGACGAGGTGTGGTCTTAGGATCAAGTCCTAATACTTCAGCTAGATGCCAAGAGATAGCTTCTCCTTCTCTATCAGGGTCGGTAGCCAAATAAACTGTATCCGCTTTTTTAACATCTGCTTTTAATTCTTTGACAACGTTGACTTTATCCTTAGAGATGACATAGGTCGGTTTAAAATCATGGGCAACATCGACTCCTAAACCCATCTTACCATTGCTAGCTAAATCACGGATATGACCTTTACTAGCGACAATTTTATAATCTTTTCCTAAAAAGCGAGAGATAGTATCACTCTTGTGAGGTGATTCAACTATGATCAGTTTCATTTGGTCCCTCCTTAAAATGCACAATATTATTATTAACAAATACCTTGCTTGTCAAGAAAGAGAACTGACTTAGCATAGCTAAAAAAATTATTTTCCCTCCATAGCATCTATCAAATCATCAGCGTTTATAACCACATCAGCACCATCATGGATCAAGTGATTCGTCAAATCATTGTTTTCTAAATCACAAGGTAGGGCTAAGATATCTTTTCCAGCTTCTAAAGCATATTTGATGGAAGTGCTTGTTCCTGAGCGCTGACTGGCGCCTGGAATAAACATCGCTTTACAGGCGCTAGCTATCAGACGATTTCGAAATGGAAAATGATTCGGTAATGGTTTTATCTCACATGGATATTCTGAAAGCAATAGGCCTTGTTTCTTGCAGTAGTCATAAATATGTTGATTCTCTTTAGGATAGCAATACTCAATTCCTGAGCCTAAGATACTGACCAATTTAGCTTGATGTTTCATAGCTACTTCCATCGCTATCTGATCGATTCCTTTAGCCATACCAGAGATGATTCCATACTTATTATCAGTTTTACTCAAGAACTCATCGATGAGCTTTTCGGTCATCCTTTTTTGATAAGCGGTAGGATGCCTGCTTCCGACAACAGCTAATAAAGGTGTGCTGAGTAGATTTAAATCGCCATAATAGTAAAGACAAATAGGCTGATTATGAGAATGTTTATAGCATTCTGGATATTTAGCGCTGAGAATGTGGACAAATTGAGATTTGACATGATCTCTAGCTATGGTGAGATATTTTGAATCAACTCTCTTTTTGTTTTTGATGATATCAAACATATCATCCCATTCACCATTACAAATATAGGATATTGTCAGCAAAAGTTCTTCTATCTTCCAAGTCATCTTATTATCCTCCAACTATTATTAGCTGTTTGGAGGACTTTTTTCTAAAAAAGTGTCAATTGTTCGATTCCTAAATACATGCTTTTGACCGGTTCAAAGGAAAGACGATGCAGACCTTTGACATATCCGAAGCGTTTTAAAGCCTCTAAATGTTTTTTAGTTCCATATCCTTTATTTTTAGCTAAATCATACTGAGGATATTTCTTATCTAATTCGATCATATAGTCATCTCTAGTGACTTTAGCTACGATCGAAGCAGCAGCTACAGCTAGACTAGTCGCATCACCTTTAGGGATGCTCAGCAAAGGATGCGCAGTTTTTAATCTCATATAATCGGTGATGACATAGTCGACCTCAACTTGGCTTTCGACGTCTTCTAAACATTCTTGCATCCCTTTTCTATCGGCTTCTAAAATGTTGATGCTATCGATTGTTTCGACAGGGACCAAAATGACTTTATAGGCTAATGCCATTTTTTTGATCTCTTCAAACAACAGTCGACGCTCTTTATCGGTGAGCTTCTTAGAATCGTTGATCATTTCATTCTGGTAATCTTTAGGTAAGACGACAGCTGCAGTTGCTACTGGTCCGGCTAGAGGTCCTCTTCCCGCTTCATCGAGACCGACGATATTAGTTATGTTTTCTTTTATGCGGATGTTTTGATCAAACTCAAATAATTTACTCATCTAATGAAATACCCCCTAATAGGCCATTGCGAAATTCGGTTAACAGGGTGTTTCTAGCGCGCTCGCTATCCGCTTGATTCTTGTTGATAAAATTTCTTTTTTTAGCGATATTCAAGAATATCTCCTCATGATCACCTTCTAAAGACACCTGGTATCGTTCGATGATCCTTTGCGGATAATGTTTTAATAAATAATCTAAAAGATAATCAGTCAGAGGTATGAGAGGTAAGATGTCATTTCTGATCGAACCTAAGAGGGCTAATCTGATAACGATGTTTTTATCTTCATAATTCGGTTCTAATATGCCAGGTGCATCGATGATGAAAACTTTATCGCTCACCTTTATCAAGCTTTCACTTCTGGTTTTGCCTGGTTTATTTTCGACAGCTGCTTTTTTCTTTTTAGCTAAACTGTTGATCAGAGTCGATTTGCCGACATTCGGAATGCCCAATACTAAAAAGCGTTTGCTAGGAGAAGGAAAGCCTAGTTTTAAAAATCGTTCTTCTTGTTTTGTTCTGACTAAGCTCAATTGACTGATCAAAGTTTGAACTGCTCTTCGATCTGTCAGATTCAGCGCTAAGGCCTTTATCCCAGAAGAAGTATATTTATCCAGATGTTTTTGTAAAGCAGTTTTATCAGCTAAATCTGCTTTAGAAAAAAGATAGAATTTTGCTTTGTCAGCGACCAGTTTATCTAAATATGTCGGAAAAGAAGATATCGGAGCTCGACTATCTCCTATTTCGATGACACCATCGCATGTTTTGAGCCTCTCTTTGATGTGGTCGAGAGCTTTTTTCATATGACCTGGAAACCAGTTGATCTCATTTAATGTGTTCATATCCATTAGATTACTTATTCTATTTAAAAAAAGCAATCTTTTGGCTGAGAAACTTTGGCGTTGAAATTACGAATAAAAATAATTTGTTATTTTAACAAGTTATATATTATTATGTTGTCTGAGGTGTGAAAATGCATTTGAGAGAGAATTTGAGATTATTGAGAAAACAAGCGGGTCTCACACAAGCGGAATTAGCTAAAAAGCTTCACATGAAGCAATATGCGATTTCCGATTATGAATTAGGAAGAGTGGAACCGACATTACAGGTTGTTTCAAATATAGCTGATTATTTTCATGTATCGGTGGATTTTTTATTAGGCAGAAAAAGAAAGAACACTTATAACGAAGGAAAAGTCACCGATTATATTCAAGAAGTGCAAATAGATAAAAACTTATTAGCTTTTTATGATGAGATCAAAGATTTATCAGATGATGAAAAGAGAAAGCTTTTAGAAGCGATCAAATTTATCAAAAAGACTTATCTATAAAATATGAATCATGCGAAGATAGCTTCGCCGATGCGATCGTTGACAAATTGAGGGATCTTATCAGTAGAGATATTTAGAGATACCGATAATTCTTCGACTATCAAAGTTTTTAAAGTTTTTAAAAGCCGTGTGTCATAATCTGAGAAAGGTTTGTTGTTTTTGATGCGCTCATTTCTGGAATGGAGTAAAGTTTTATAAACTTTTAGAATGTTAAGCCTTTCACCTGAGGAGATGATCTGTTGGAAAAAGAGTTTTTTCTCGCGCGGATTATGCGAGATGAAAACATCTAAATCATTATAATTATCTATCAATTTGAGAGCTTCTTCTTTGCTCATTATTTTTCTTAATAATTCCTCGGCTTTATCAAAAGGAATGAAGCATTGATAGCCAGGGCTGAAATCGTATTGAAAGCAAGGTTTAAGAATGTAATATTTGCTTTCACCGCTTCCAAAATTCATTGTTTTGGTGCCGAAAATAATAAAAATCCTTCCTGATTTATCCAGAACTTTATCATTCAAGCTGAGCACAGAATTTTAACCTCCAACAATCAATCTCAAGCGGCTTCAAAATTCTCTATTATTATAGCAAAAAAACGGGCAGTTGTTAAGTTGAAAAAACGAAAAACTAAAGATTTTCACCACTTTTTAATCATCTTAATAATGTTTTGGTCAATTGACCTCTTTTTAATTTCTTTTTATAATCTCTAAGAGTTTAGTTCGTTAGGAGGAAACTATGACGGACGAAGAAAAGAAAAAGATTGCCGAAGCTTATCCGAGACAAGTTTATGGTTTATTAAATACCAGAGCGACTGGTTTGAGTCAATCAGAGGCCAAAGATAGACTGAGCAAGGATGGACCCAATATCATTGAAAAAGGAAAAAAGGTTCCTACTTATAAGATTTTTTTAGAAAATTTTATATCCCCGATGGCTATCCTTCTTTGGGTAGCTGGTGCTTTAGCAATTCTCTCTTGCTTTATCGCTGAAGACACCGTGAACAGCATCGGTGTTTTAAAAGATCCTTCGATGCTCTACTTAGGCGTCGCTGTTTGGTTAGTCAATATCATCAATGGTATCTTTTCTTTCATGCAGCAGTACAAAGCTGGCAAAGTGACTGGTGCTCTAGCTAAAATGTTACCGCAATTCGTCAGAGTCATCCGCGATGGCAAAGAGAATAAAATCGAAGCTAAAGACTTAGTTGTCGGTGATATCATGATTTTAGAAGAAGGGGATAAGATCTCTGCTGATGGTCGTATCCTTATGTGCGATGATTTCACAGTTTCACAATCAGCGTTAGATGGTGAAGCTACTCCTGTCAGAAAAACGTTAGAACCTTATAAAAAGATCGAGACGATCGTCGGTGTTAAAAACTTTGTTTTTGCTGGAACTTCCGTTTCTACTGGAAGCGCTAGAGCAGTTGTTTATGCCACCGGTATGAATACGGAATTTGGTAAAATTGCCAAATTGACTCAAGATATCAAGCCTAAGAAATCACCATTACAAAAGGACATTGATCATGCGACAAAGATCATCACGATCATCGCTTTATCTGTCGGTGCTTTAGTTTTCATTTTAGGACTCATCATCAACGGCTTAAAAAATAGTTCGTTTGGAAGCCCTAATCTTTATTTGACCCAATTCGTTTTCGCCTTAGGTATGATCGTCGCTTTCATTCCTGAAGGTCTCTCTCCGACTGTCACCCTTTCACTAGCCAAAGCTGTTCAAAGGATGGCTAAAGAAGGCAGCTTGATGAAATCTCTGACGGCTGTTGAAACATTGGGTTCAACAACTGTCATCTGTTCAGATAAGACTGGAACTTTGACCAAAAATGAAATGACAGTCAAAAGTCTCTATCTGCCAAAAGGCGTCTTGACAGTTTCTGGAAACGGCTATGCGCCTAAAGGTGACATCAGAGATGCTAGCGGTAAAAAACTGACCGTTGTTGATGACTACGGATTGAAGCTTTTATTGACCGCGGGCGCTCTCTGTTCAGATGCTAAATTGGTTCCACCGGATGAGAAAAGTGAGAATCCTCACTATACGGTTTTAGGTGATCCCACCGAAGCCTGTTTAGGAGTCGCTGCTGAAAAAGGGCTATTAAGTCCCGCTAATCAATTGAATCTCACACCGAGAATCAGAAAATTACCATTCGATTCAGTCAGAAAAATGATGACGACTATCCACCAATTAGAAGAACCGATCAATGATTGTCAAAGAGTCGCCTATACTAAAGGCGCTCCTAAAGAGGTTCTGGATAAATGCACTAAGATCTTTGTCGATGGTCAAGTCAGAGATATCACCAGCGATGATATCAAGCAAGCTATGAAACAAAACGATGCTTATGCTCGCGATGGCTTAAGAGTTTTAGGCATGGCGATGAGATATCTTCCTAGAGATGGATCTATCCCTATCGCGTTATCGGACTACACTCCTGATAATATTGAAACCGATTTGATATTCTTAGGATTAGAAGCGATGCAAGATCCTCCTAGGGATGAGATCAAGCAAGCTATTGATGAATGTCATCGCGCAGGTATTAAGATCATCATGGTCACTGGTGATTATGAACTCACAGCTCTAGCTATCGCTAAGAAGATCAACATTGTGACTAGCTCTGATCCTCAAGTGATCACTGGTAGCAAATTGGCGCAGATGAGCGATGATGAACTCAAAGAAGTTTTAAAAGGCGAAGTCATTTTTGCGAGATTAGCTCCTGATCAGAAATATCGTGTTGTCACTAACTTGCAGGAATTAGGTGAAATAGTCGCAGTGACTGGTGATGGTGTTAACGATGCTCCGGCTTTGAAAAAAGCCGATATCGGTGTCGCTATGGGTATCACCGGTACTGACGTCGCTAAAGATGCTGCGGATATGATCATCACTGATGATAACTTCGCTTCGATTGTCAAAGCCATCAAAGAAGGTCGAACTGTCTATAACAATATCAAGAAATTCATCACCTACATTTTCAATTCCAATGTGCCAGAAGCGATACCTTTCCTTTTACCGCTATTAACATATAATTTAGTTCCACAACCACTAACGATCTTAGAGGTTCTCTTCATCGATTTAGGAACGGATTTAGTCCCAGCTCTCGGCTTAGGTGCGGAAGCTCCTTCAAATACAGTTATGGATCAAAAGCCGCGTTCTCGAAACTCTCATTTGATAGATAAGAAATTATTAGGAAAAGCGGGATTATACGGCATACAGACCACTATATTATCGATGGCTGCTTTCTTTTTATACACCCTCTTCTTATCTATGGATCAAGGAGTCTCATATCAATTCTTCTTCCAAGATCCTAATAACATATTTAATAATCATTTATGGATGTCTTCGACAGCTGTCGTGTTAACATCGATCATCTTCTGTCAAATAGGTATGAGCATGAACTGTCGAACTGAAAAAGATTCAGTGTTCAAGATCGGTATTTTCTCTAATAAAACCATCAATCTCGGTATCATTTCAGAACTCATTCTCATCATGCTTGTCATCTTCTTACCATGGGTGAATGAAAACGTCTTCCAATCATATAACATCACTGATTATCGCATCTGGTTAGTCATGTTGACCTTCCCGTTCATCATCTTCTTCGTCGAAGAATTAAGAAAGTATTTCT
Organism: uncultured Bacillota bacterium; assembly: GCA_949284445.1. GTDB lineage: Bacteria > Bacillota_I > Bacilli_A > RFN20 > CAG-288 > Enterosoma. The sequence continues at coordinate 49,997 of CASDVP010000003.1, read as the reverse complement.
TGCGAAAGAAAGATACTGATAAAATTAAGTTGAAGAAAAAGGAGGAGACAGTTTTATGAAAGCGTTGATCGTAGGATGCGGTCGCTTGGGTTCCGCAATTGCTCGTGAACTTTTCAGCAAAGGAAACGAAGTGACTATCATCGATAAAAACCCGGATAGTTTTTATCTTTTAGGCAATGAATTCACCGGTAATACAGTCGTCGGTGTCGGTTTCGATAAAGATGTTTTAGAAGAGGCTGGCATTCAATTTCAAAATGCGGTGATCTGTTCGACTGGTTCTGATGAAATCAATGCTCTAGTCGGTAAAATCGCTAAAGATTTCTATATGATCCCAAATGTTGTCGCTCGTCTTTATGATCCTAAAAAAGCGAAGGTATATGCTACATTAGGAATCAAGACAGTCTCAACAACTGGTTATGGTGTCGATAGAGCTTTAGAATTGTTAAGCTTTGAAAAGATGGATAGCATTTCTTTATTAGGTGAACAAGGTGATACAGAATTTATCCGTATCATGTCCACTCCCAATGTCGATGGTGCTACCGCTAAAGAATTATCTTGTGATGATGAATATCGCTTGATCGCAATCGTCAGAGGAAAACGTTCATTCCTTCCAAAAGAAGACGATTTGATCAGAACCGGTGATATTCTCTATTTTGCGGTTTCAGTCGCTTATAAGAGCAAGTTAAAACGTCTTTTAGGCCTTTGATCAGGAGGATTAAACTATGAAAGTTATTATTATCGGCGGTGGTCAAGTCGGTTCTTATATGGCTGACTTGTTAGTGAAAAATAATGTCTCCTTTATCATCATTGAGAAAGATCCTAAAAAGGTTTCCGCACTGGCTAGCAGATATGGTAAAAACTGTGTCCTTTTCGGAAGCGGAACTTCTCCGATCACTTTAGCTTCAGCGGAAGCTGAAAAAGCGGATGTCGTCACTTGTGTCACTGGTCATGATGAGGTGAATCTTGTCGCTTCCACTATCGCTAAATTCGAGTTCCAGGTCCCTCGTGTCATCGCAAGAGTCAACAATCCGACTAATGCTTGGCTTTATAATATCGGCATGGGTGTTGATGCTAGCATCAATCAAGCTGATATCATCTCTCACATGGTTGTGGAAGAGATGTCGATGAAATCTTTGATGACACTGATGCAGTTATCCAGAGGCGGTTATTCGATCATTCAAATTTTAGTCTCTGAAAAATCGAGCACCGTTGGTAAAACTATCAAAGAGATCAAATTGCCTGAATCTTGTATTATGATCGCGATTTATCATGGTGAAGATCTGATCATTCCGCACGGCAATACAATGATCTATCCTGGTGATAAAATCATGCTATTCTCCGATGCTAAAGTTCATAATGAACTGAATGATCTCTTCGGAGCCACTCATAAATAAAATTCAGATTTGGAAAAGTCACTTCTATTCAAGTGACTTTTCCTTTCACTGATATTTCATTCTTGAAGAACTGTTGTTTTTTTGATAAACTTTAATGCGCTATTTAGATGGGATTATAGCTCAGTTGGGAGAGCGCTTCCTTCACACGGAAGAGGTCAGTGGTTCGAACCCGCTTAATCCCATTTTTTAGTGGTAAAATATATCAAAGAGGAATTTATTATGTGCACTGCGATTAGAAAAGAACATCTGTTCGGTCGAAACTTAGATCTCGATTATGATATTCATCAAGAGGTGATCTTGATAGGTCGTGATCATCTGCTTGAATTCATTAAGGAACCTGAAGTTACAAAACATCCGGCGATTTTAGGCATGGGTATGGTGGTGAATGGCTATCCGCTATTATCAGATGCTATGAATGAAAATGGCTTAGCTGGAGCTGGTTTAAACTTTCCGAATAATGCGGTATTTTTCCCATATAAAGAAGGCAAAAGAAATGTGTCTCCGTTTGAATTGCTTCCGTATGTTTTATCTCATTTCTCATCGGTCAAAGAAGTAAAAGACTTTTTTAGAGATTCTAATCTTCTTAATATTCCTTTCAGTGAACAATTACCTTTAGCACCACTTCATTATATTTTTGCTGATAAAGCTGAATCTATCGTGGTTGAATCAACTGCCTCTGGTCTGAGCATATATGATAATCCATATGATGTATTGACTAATAACCCACCGTTTCCGTTTCATATCTCTAATGCTAAACGTTATTTATCTTTAACTTCTAAATATCCTCAGAATAAGATTCCTATGATCGATTTAGTTCCAGATTCTGTCGGATTCGGATCTATTGGACTTCCCGGCGATTATTCTTCAGCCTCAAGATTTATCAAGGCGTTTTACCTCAATAAATTCTTAAAATTATCTCATGATGTTGATAAAAATATAGTGACTTTTATCAATGCTTTAAATCAGATAAGCTTTTTACCAGGCTTGACACAGGATAAAATAGGAAAAGATGAACTGACAATCTATAGCTCGTGTATGGATTTAAATGATTTTACATATTCGTATAAACGATTATATGATAGAAGTATCACTACTATTAAGCCAGAAGAAAAACAGATCAATTCAGATCAGATAATCACTTTATAAATCGATCAGAGATTGCAAATCGGATATTTACAATAGACAGTGCTTTTGATAAAATACTTTTCGTTATGCCAACTTAGCTCAGCTGGTAGAGCAACTGATTTGTAATCAGTAGGTTGTAGGTTCGACTCCTATAGTTGGCATTGTTGATTTTAGTACATAAGCTTGTGTTTGCCTCCATAATATAAGCTTAATCATATTTGGGCCCATGCGTTATTGGGTCTTTTTTCGCGACTTATGATTTATATTTCACTCTTTATATTTAATATTACATTTCTGATTTGAATTCAAAATATAATCAAAAAATAATATTATTACAATATTTTTTATTATAACCAACTTATAACGACATTCTTAAACCTTTTGGTAGATAATTCTTGATTCTACCATTGACTAATTTTCCAAAGCCCAATCGAAGAGATTGATAAGTCACTATTATTAATCCATGTTTATCTGATTTGACATGGATCTCTTCACCATTGAAATAAGCTTTTGCCTGTTCCTCATTTATCTCGATTTGTTCGATGTCTTGACTCACTTTGCTATAGGCGTGATCAAAGGGGCACTTAGCATATTCAGAGTCATCATAGATTTTTAATCCAGGTGCTAGGTAATTCAAATTTTTGATGCTTTCATACATCTTTGTCAATAGATATTCCTTGGATTTGTACGTGAATGTTTTATATGGGCTTTTAATTTTTGATTTTGAATATTTGATTTCCGATTTATCTATGATTTCTTCACCTTTTTTCTTTATCAATGCAAAATAGATACCTTCGCCTTTATAAATTGCTGGGATGAGATGGATCCCGATGTGATTTTTTCCTGGGACCATTTTATCGGTGAGATCGATTTCGATGAGTTCACAATCTTTATGTTTATTTAAGAATTTCTGAACTTGTTTTTCATCTTCTTCAATCGATAATGAGCAAGTCGAATAAGCTAAAACACCTCCTTTTCTTAAATGTTCATAAGCAGTGTCTAATAATTGCTCTTGAATCGGTAAAAGCCTTTGCACTTTTTCCTCTGACCAATCATCTAACATCTTCGGTTCTTTTCTAAACATCCCGCTTGAAGAACACGGAGCATCTAGTATTATGCAATCTGCTAGGAAATAAGGCATTTTTACTGGATCATAAGAAGTGGTGAGAATGTTTGTTAAACCAAGCCTTTCCACATTTCGATAGATCTCTTTTGCTCTTGTGAAAGAGATGTCATTAGCTAGGATTAAACGATCAGGATTTCTAAAGCTTAAAGATATGCTTTTTCCACCGGGTGCCGCACACATATCAAAAACAAAAGCATCATCGTTCAATAACCTATCCAAGTATAAAGAAATGATGCTGCTAGAAGGATCCATAATATAAAATGCGCCGCCTTGGTGATAGATCGATTTTCCTAATTGATCTCTTTCTTTATCAAAATAAAATTGCAGTTTATCAGTCTCGCTTTGAACGACAGAAGAATAAGAAGATAATAATTGTTCTTTCAAGTTATATTTAGGATTCAAAAGGAAACCATAGACTGGAGCAGAATTACAATTGCTTTTAAATGTTAAAATTTCATCTTTTTTGCAATATTTTGTCAATAAGCTAGAAATATTCGATAATTGAAGCGATTTATCCACTTTTCTTTCCTCAAAGATATAGAAATTAATTTCTAATTTATTATAATTGTGTGGAAGGGAAAAATAAAACGAGGAAAAGTTTATGGCAACTGAAAAAAAGTCTCTTAAGAAAGTTCGCAGTCCGAAAAAAGCTGTTAAGCCTGCAGTCGAAGCCGATACTGGCGAAGATTTTTATTTGTTGATGGCAGGTGAAAAACATCAATTCAGCTCGCAAAAATCTGCTATTTATGATGTGAAAGAATATTTCTATCGCGGTGTTCTAACAAAAGATTCACAGGTCAAATTTGTCAGAGGCAACGGCAAAGAAGTTCCTGTTCATCATGCGGCTAATTGCGGTTATACACTGATCGGTAAAGCTCAGCAATATTTTAAAGCCACTAAAGCTTTATGCGCTAATGGTGAAGCGAGTGATGATCAAGAATATGTTTATATAAATGAACATTCAGTATTGACTTACGTCGGTGAAACAGGCGTTCACACTCTCTATGTAAGAATCTATGATAATCTCACTGGCGTGAATAATGATCGCTGGGTTGTCTTATATTTAGATTAATAAAATCAGGCGCCAGCTCAGGCGCCTTTTTCAATTTAATATATTTTGATATAATCTATCTCATATGAGGTGATAACTATGAACATGGTTGAACTGATTGAAAAAAAGAAAAACAAGCAAGCCTTGACAAAAGAAGAAATCGATCAATGGATTGATGATTATTGTCATGATCTCATCCCTGACTATCAAGTCTCTTCTCTTTTGATGGCGATCGTCTTGAATGGAATGAATGATGAAGAGATATTCAATCTGACCGATGCCATGCTTCACTCCGGCAAAATTTTAGATTTATCAAAAATAATCGGTGTCAAATGCGATAAGCATTCAACCGGTGGTGTCGGAGATAAGACTAGTTTAGCCCTTTGTCCGATGGTGGCATCATTAGGTGTGAAAGTTGCCAAAATGTCTGGTAGAGGATTAGGATTCACTGGTGGTACTATCGATAAATTAGAATCTATACCAGGAATGCGCGTCGTCTTGACTCCTGAGCAGTTTATCAATAATGTCAATGAGATAGGGATGGCTATCATCGGTCAAAGCGATGAATTAGTCGTCGCCGATAAAAAGCTTTATGCTCTAAGAGATGTGACTGGTACGGTTGATTCGATACCTTTGATCGCCTCTTCGATCATGTCTAAAAAATTAGCTGCTGGTTCGGATTGTATCTTATTAGATGTCAAGTACGGTAATGGTGCCTTTATGCATACTAAAGAAGCTGCGATAAGATTAGCTGAAACCATGGTGCGCATCGGCGAACGCTTTGATAAGGATGTGCGTGCTGAGATCACTTCGATGAATCAGCCTTTAGGATATGCGATCGGTAATATCTTGGAAGTGAAAGAAGCAGTGAACACTTTAAGAGGTAATGGTCCTAAAGACTTTGTCGATCTCTGCCTTTCTTCTGGAGCTACGATGCTATTACAAGCACGCATTAGTAAGACGAGAGAAGAAGCGATTGAGAAATTAAAAGAGACCATCGCAAATGGTAAAGCCTTAGCTACTTTCCGTCAATTTGTCATCGCTCAAGGCGGTGATGTCTCTTACATCGATGACTTAGACAAATTCCCACAGGCGATGTATATCCATGAAGTCAAATCTTTGAAATCTGGTTATATCTCACACATCGATACGATGGGATTAGGAATGATTTCTATGCAATTAGGTGCTGGAAGAGAAAAGAAAAGCGATCTGATCGATCCGACTGCTGGCATCGTTTTATCTAAAAAGTTAGGTGATAAAGTCGCTAAAGGTGATGTTTTATTGACGATTTATACCGAGCATCCGAACACTTCTGAACTCATATCTGAATCTTTGAATGCTTTTGATTTTTCCAATGATGAAGTGACTGTTCCTAAAGTTGTTGAAGCTTTAGTCAGTTATGATCGAAACACGAAAGAATTCATAATCACTGAAGAATAACTATGACTCTCTTATCTGTTGTAAATCTCACTAAAGAATTTTCGGGTGAGCGCTTGTTTTCACCTGTTTCATTTATGGTTAAAGATCATGACCGTGTCGCTATTTTAGGTCCTAATGGTGCTGGTAAATCCACCCTTATCAAAATGATTTTAGGACAAGAAGAGATCACTTCAGGCCAAGTTATCATTTCTAAAAATGTGACTGTCGGTTATTTATCTCAAGATGTCATCGAAGATCCGAATAACACCTTATATGAAGAAGCTTTAACAGTTTTTAAACCATTGATTGATGAAGAAAAGAAAATTCATGAACTTGCGAATCAGATCGCACTTCATCCTGAAGATAGTGAATTATTAAATGACTATTCTACTAAAGAGATGATGTTTGAAAGCCATGGCGGTTATGATTATCAATATAAGATCGCCATGATTTTAAACATGTTTTCTTTTTCTTCTAAAGATTATCAAAGAAAGATAACTACTTTTTCTGGTGGAGAAAAAGTCCGTGTTGCCTTTGCTAAGCTTTTACTTTTGAATCCTGATTTGTTAATACTTGATGAACCTACTAACCATCTTGATATTATTTCAATAGAGTGGCTAGAAGAATTCCTATCTCAATACCAAGGTGCTGTCTTGTTTGTCTCTCATGATATCGCATTTGTCAAAAGTCTAGCTAATCGCATATTAGATATCGAAGATAAACAGTGGACCATGTATAATTGCGATTATGATAATTTTTCTAAAGAGAAGAAAAATCATTATGAAAATCTTTTAGCTCAATATCAAGCACAAGAAGCTTTAAAAGAAAAATATCAAAAATTCATCACTTTTTATATGCCTAAACCTCGCTTCTCATCTCGTGCGCAAGATCGTGTTAAAAAATTAGCAAGGCTAGAACAGAACAGCATTTCTGATCCTAGACATAAAGATAAAAAATTATCGATCGGGTTAAAAGGTGAAGTGAGAGAAGGTAAGAAGCTATTCGATTTCAATAATCTTTCTATCGGCTATGATAAGCCTCTTGTCAAAGATATAAATTTTACTTTATTCGGAAGAGATCATCTTGCTATCATGGGTGCTAACGGCACAGGAAAGTCGACTTTTTGTAAAACGATTTTAGGAGAACTGAAACCTTTAGATGGAAATATCCGTAAGTATTTTCACGTCCATGCTGGTGTTCTTAGACAAGATATCAGATCATATCAATCAGATGAGACTTTATTTCAACATTTTAGAAATCTTTATCCTAGATTAGAAAATCAGGACATCTATAATGGTCTAGGAAGATATGGCTTCGCTTATAATGAAGCGAATGAAAAGCAATTATGTGATTTATCAGGCGGTGAATTGATGCGTATTGAGCTTCTACAATTATCGCTTGAGGACTATGATCTCCTCGTGTTAGATGAGCCGACCAATCATTTAGATATCTTATCGACATCAGTTTTGGTCGATGCTTTAAACCAATATGAAGGAACTTTGCTCATCATCTCTCACGATCGTGATTTCATTGATAAAACGTGTAATAAACTATTATATCTATACAACAATATCGGGTATTATTTTGACGGTCCTTATTCAGAGTTCCGCTTAAAACGTTTGAAAGAAATCATGGATGAAGAAAAGGCTAAAATAGCGTTAGAAACTAAGACTCCTAAAACCAAATCAACTATTTCTAATCCTGTTAAGAAAACTAGAACAACACGTGAACCCCCTGAAAAAATAATGGAAAAGATCGATAGATTAGAAAAGAGAAATCAAGAATTAGATGAATCTTGCTATCTGGAAGAAAACTATACCGATAAAGAAAAGATGAAAATGATCGATGAAGAGAAGCAAAAGAATAACGATAAGCTTAAATTATTGTACGAAGAATTAGAAAAATCGTTATAATTGTTTATTCTTTACTGTATTTAATTGATAAACAACGCTTTAAAAGCAGTTAAAGTTGCTTATCTATTATTCAAAGTATCATCAATTCAGTTGAATGTGTTTTAATATTTAAAACATCAATTTTTATTCTGCGGAAACGTTTACATATAAAAAAATATTTTCTTATAACTTAAGTATATATATAATACTTTTTGCATTAATTATGCTCGTTGGAGGTTTTTATATGAACGAAAAGATCAGAAACGTTGCTATTATCGCTCACGTCGATCACGGCAAAACTACTCTTGTCGATGCTCTTTTGAAGAAGAGTGGAACGTTTAGAGATAATGAACATGTCGATACCTGTTGCATGGATTCGAATCCTCTCGAGCATGAAAGAGGCATCACTATTTTAGCCAAGACTACTGGTGTCAACTATAAGGGCTATAAGATCAATATCGTCGATACTCCTGGACACGCTGATTTCTCTGGTGAAGTCGAAAGAATCATGAATATGGTCGATGGTGTCTGTCTTTTAGTCGATGCTTTTGATGGACCGATGCCTCAAACACGTTTTGTCTTAAAGCAAGCTATTTCTTATCATTTAAAGACAGTGGTCGTCATCAATAAAGTCGATAGACCTGGTGCTGATCCAGAGAGAGCTCTCAATGAAGTTTTAGAATTGTTTATGGATTTAGGCGCTGATGATGAACAGTTAGAATTCCCTGTTGTTTATACATCAGCTTTGAATATGACTTCTTCTTTGGACAAAGATATCTCTACTCAAAAGCCAGATATGGATGCATTATTTGATACCATCATCAAAACTATTCCTGCACCTAATGCTGACCGCACTAAGCCGCTTCAATTTCAGCCTTCCTTACTCGATTACAATCGTTATGTCGGAAGAATCGGTATCGGTAGAGTGGATCGAGGAACCATTAAAATCGGTCAGGATGTCACTTGTATCCGTTTAGATGGTTCAACATCTAAATTCAAGGTTGCAAAGCTCTTCACCTTCCATGGCTTGAGCAGAATCGAAGCTGAAGAAGTCGAAGCTGGTGATATCTGTGGTATCGCTGGCTTACCTGACATCATGGTCGGTGAGACTGTCTGTTCTAATGATTGCTTAGAGGCTTTACCTCCTCTGAGAATCGATGAGCCGACGATGAAGATGTCTTTTTCAGCCAACACCTCTCCTTTTGCTGGAAAAGAAGGTAAATTATTGACTGCTCAAAAGATACGTGATCGTCTATATGAAGAAAGTCAAAAAGATGTTTCTATGCGTTTTGAAGTTCAATCCGCTAACGAATCATTCATGGTCACCGGTCGTGGTGAATTACATCTTTCAGTTTTGATCGAAACTATGCGCCGTGAAGGCTTTGAGTTACAAGTCTCTAAGCCGATGGTTATCACTAAAGTCATCGATGGTGTTGAGTGTGAACCTTTTGAAGATTTACAGATCGATGTCCCTGATGAATTCGCTGGTAACGTTATGCAATTAGTCGGTGGTAGACAGGCAGAGACTGTCAATATGACCAGTGAAAATGGTCAGACCAGGTTAGTCTATATCATCCCTTCTCGAGGACTTATCTCCTTCATGAATCCGTTTATGACCTTGACTAAAGGATACGGTATCATCAACCACTCTTTTAGAGAATTCAGACCGAAGATCGATAGGGCTATCGGTCAGAGATCATTAGGTGTTTTAGTCGCAACTGATACCGGTATGTCGACAGCATATGCTTTAAAATCTGCTGAAGAGAGAGGAACGATGTTCATCGGTCCAGGCGTCGATGTTTATGAAGGTATGATCGTCGGCGAAAATAAATATCAAATGGATTTAGCCGTCAATGTGATAAAAGCTAAGTCTTTAGGTAACCAAAGAAGTTCTAATAAAGATGTCACTGTCGTTTTGAAATCTCCTCGACGTATGTCTTTGGAAGACTGTCTTGATTATGTCAACAGTGATGAATTGGTGGAAGTCACTCCTAAGTCTATTCGTATGAGAAAGAGAATCCTCAACACTGAAGAAAGAAAGAAATATGAGGCTCATCATCCAGAAGAATATAAACGTTAGTAAGTCTGATATGAAATGTTGTAAAATATAGCAGTTATGAAAAAAGTTGTCATAGGAATTGATTTAGGTAGTTCAAATACTTCTATCTATTCTTCTATCAATGATGAAATCGTTTTTTACGAACCATCTGTCATCGCTTTAGATAAGAGCACTAGACAGGTTAAAGAAATCGGTTTTTTAGCGAATCGTATCAAAGATAAATCACCGTATAATTATCAAGTCATCTCGCCTGTTTCTAACGGCTATATCGCAGATTTAGATGCTTGTAATCTCTTTTTGACTCATGCTTTAGAAAGCGTCAATCTCAGCCGTAGTTATAGAGGTGCGACTTATATTTTTTCTAATCCGAGTCTCTCGACGCAAGTCAATACTGACGCTTTGATAAGCTTAGGCAAGTCACTATCTGCTAAAGAAATATATGTTGAAAGCCAAGCAAAATTAGCAGCTTTAGGCGCTAGTGACACTGTCTTCTCACCATCGGCCACTTTGATTTGTGATTTAGGTTCTGGTATCACTGATATCGCTCTTCTATCGATGGGAGAGATCGTTCATGCTGCTAATACCTTTATATCTTCTTCGTCATTAGATGAAGCGATACGCCGTTACTTATTACAGAAACAGCACTTAGCGATCGGATTGAAAAGCGCTGAGTATATCAAACAGCGTTTAGGTAATGTCTCAGCACTAGCGGAAAATCAATTGGTGGAAGTGAAAGGCAGAGATACCATCACCTCTTTACCATCTTCGATCGTTGTTTCTTCTTATGAACTAAAAAATGTGATAAAACCTTTGTTAGATTTTATCATCTTAAAGATCACGGATGTCATTTCGATGTGTCAGCCAGAATTAGTCGCTGATATCACCAAAAATGGATTGCTCTTATCAGGTGGTGGTGCTTTATTAGGCGGTATCAAAGAATACTTCCAAGCCCAATTATCGATTCCTGTTCAAGTTATTGATAAACCTGCTGAAGCTATCGGTAGAGGTTTAAAAGTTTTTGCACATATGTTAGAGAAAAAGTGAGGTCAATGATTATGGTCACATTATTAGAATTGAAAAAAGCCAAAATGGCTGCTTTAAAAGAACATGATGTCAACAAACAAAATGTTCTAGGTGTTCTCATCGCTAATTTCCAGAAAGCTGAGATTGAAAAGAAGGCAAAATGTCAAGAACTGACTGATGCTGATATCGTTTCTTTATTGAATAAAGCTTTAAAAGAATTAGAAGATGAAAAAGAGATGTATGCTAACGGTGGTAAACCTGTTGAAGCTGAGAATTCTCAGATTCAGATCGATATCATCAAAGGTTATTTGCCTCAAATGATGTCTGAAGATGAAATCCGTAATGTCATCAATTCTTTAGCTGATAAATCTATCAAAGCAGTCATGATCGAATTCAAAACTAAGTATGCTGGCAAAGCCGACATGTCTTTAGTCAACAGAATCGCTAAAGAATTTCAAAAATAATCTTTAGATATTTGACTTTTAATGGCGCTTTTCTTAAACTAATAAGCGCTGTTTTTGGGGGAATAGTTAAATGGCATAACAGCGGTCTCCAAAACCGTTATTGAGAGTTCGATTCTTTCTTCCCCCGTTTTTTTATGCTCATTTTGAGATAATAGATAATAAATTGTGGTAACAAACTGCATTATCTCAACTAGAATTCTTTTCATAATATTAGATATTCAGTTTCTTGGATATAAGAAAGGACCTAATGGCGAAATCGCAATTGATGAAGAAGAGGCGAAGGTTGTAAAAAGAATATACTTCGATTTCATGATTGGTAAAAGCGCAGAGAACATTGCTAGGGAACTCACTAGGGACGGTATCAAGACGCCAGCAGGCAAAGACAAATGGGGAAAGGCATCCGTTCTTGCTATTTTAAGCAACGAGAAATACAAAGGCGATGCTCTTCTTCAAAAGACCTTCGTAGTCAATTTCCTCGACCATAAGAAGAAAAAGAACGAAGGAGAGATTCCCCAATACTACGTCAAGAATTCCCATCCTTGGATAATAAGCGAAGAGGAGTGGGAACTGGTTCAAATCGAGCTAAGAAGAAGGAAAGAGCTCAAATATTCGTATTCGTATAAGAATCCATTCTGCGCGAAACTGGTATGCGAAGATTGTGGTTCTTCATACGGAAAGAAGATATGGCATTCGACAACGAATAGAAAAGAGATATTTCAATGCAACAATAAGTTTAAGCACCATTGCAAGACGCCTCATTTGATGGAAGATGATGTAAAAAGAAGGTTCCTCATCGCTTATAACAGGATGTATTCGAATAAAGAAGAGATATTGATGAATCTTGAAAACGTCAAAACTCTTCTTACTGATACATCGAAATTGGAAGCTAAAATCAACAGTACTAAAGAAACTTTAGAAGAATACGCAAAGGAGTTCAGGCTATTGATCGATGCAAATACCAAAACCATCCAAGACCAGGACATTTGGAAGAAAAAGTACGCAGAACTCGAGGAAAAATATAAAAATAAGGAAGAAGAATACAATAAGTTAATTGCCGAAAAAGATATTAAAATAGCAAAATCTCGTTGGTTTGAAAGATATCTTCAAAGTTATGGGATAAAAGTCTACCCGACTGTAGGATGGGTAGATGAGGATACCTATAATATCTGTTTTGCTGGTCTTCGAGATGGTTCCATTTTATTTATATCTACACTCGGCGTTAATAATGAACAATGCAAACCACTATTCTTAAAAGGTCTTCAAAAGTTGAGAACAAGATTTCCTAACTCAAAACAAATATGTGTGGGTCAAAAAATAGAAGGTATTCCGGATGATGTATGTGTTATACCATATGAAAATACTTTTGGTGGTAAGATGCAATTGTCTCAACGAAATCAGATACGATTATTCAACTGGGATGGTACGATATCAAAGGAGGAGAACTGACATGTCATCACGAGGATCTGTTGCTAAAAATGGTCATTATATGGACGACGAATATGAGACCAAATACATTCTTTCACATGGCGAAAAAGTGATAGAGGGCATAGGTAGAAATCATTCAATGCCAGATTATTCCCACTCGCCAGATACCATCTATGTTATCTACAAAAAAGGTGTTTTCCATGCTATGCGAATTTATGGTGCTGATCACATGCCAATCATCGAAATTGCTTATCATCCTGAGCCGAAACTAAATCATGGGGATAGAGATCATAGTATTTGGCACATGCATGTCTATGAAAAGGATAATCTAGAACATAAAGCTGCCATGTTTATTAGTGATGAAGTGAAGAAGAAATATAAAGATTATTTGGAGGATATAGGATATGATCAATGGTAATCTCAGTCAATTTTTGGATACTGGATGGTGGAATGCTGATGCAACTATCTATTATAATGGGTATATTTATTTCTTTGATAGTTACTTTGACGATGACCACACAATGCATCTAAGAATCATGAAGTGGAAAGCTAGAAATATCGACAACAAATATTATGAAGACGTTCTTGATGAAAAAGGAAGAAAAATAGACTTTAGCCAAATCGAGATGGAAGGCCCAAGCGAGGGAGCTCTAAGAGAGAAGTTTCTAAAATCGAAGATTTGGGATGGAAAAAGTTTTTGGGAAGTAGAAATAGAATTAGCTTGGCTTGATTGAAGACATGTTTAAATGCTTTGGTATTTTCGATGATCGTAGCAATGAGATGGTTTATAAAGTTAAAGATTCGACTCTACAAGATTATTAATTATGTTACATTCGTAAATGTTCATTTTTAGCATGACGTTCTTCGTATTAATTGACCAAACGATTTGGTAAGTTAAAGGAGGCAAGTATAGTTTTTTTATTAATAACTAGTATATAATTTAATTATGGAACAAGAAAAAATTAATAAATTAGCAAAGAAAATGAAGATTGTTTTAGACGAAAACAATCGAGCTGTGTTGAATTTGAAAATAACTGACGACAGTAATTTCTTATCTCCTTTTTACTATGATGAACCAGTCATTAGTAATGATGTGGCTGAATATATAACGATTAATAAACGCATTCTTTTGTGGAAATATGGTGTTACTATCAACTTGATAAGTGATGTCATAGATGAAAAAGAAAAGCCGATTTTTCAAAATGCGATCAAAAGCTATTTTCAGCATTCATTAACTCATCAAAGAGGAAAGCAAAAGAGCAATTATCTGTTATCTATTATTTTATTTATCATAGGTGTTTTGATATTCTGCTTGATGTTTATTTTAGACTTTTACTTTTCAGATACATTAGGTATGTGGAAAGAAGTCATCGATGTTGTGGCATGGGTTTTCATCTGGGAATCTGTTGACATCGCCTTCATTCAAAAGATAGAAAATTCTGTTGATTTAAAAATTGCTAAAAATATTGTTGGTAGCAAGATTATTTTTAATCCACTGACTATTTCTCATGAGTAATAAAAAAGTCTGATTAATCCTATTTTTAAGGAATATCAGACTATAATTCATTCTTGTGGAGCTGACGAGGATCGAACTCGCGACCTCATCCATGCCATGGATGCGCTCTCCCAGTTGAGCTACAGCCCCAATTGCTTGTCTGTTTACAAGCAAAGGATATTTTAAATTAAGGAAGTTAAATAGTCAACAAAAAATTAATGTTTATTACTGTCGATAAAGACTTTTTCTAAAATTTCTTCAGTGAATTCTTCTTCGAGTTGGGGTTCTTGTGTGTCAGTAGACATAGCTTTTTCTAATTCTTCTTTGAATGTGCAAGTCAGAACATCGATGGCTAAATTTTTAACGCCATCATTATTGACGATGACATCCGCGTAGTTTGAACTCGGGGAGACTATTTCATCAAACATCGGTTGAACAGTGGTGAAATATTGATTAACGATATTTTCAAAAGTTCTTTTTCTTTCTTTGTGATCACGGATGATTCTTCTTAAAAATCTTCGTTCATGTGATGCGTAAATGAACACTTTTAAATCGCCTAAATCTCTTAACCTCTTGTCGACAAGTGCCATGATTCCTTCAACGACAACAATCTTTTTAGGGACGATAGTTTCAGTCTCTTTTTTTCGATTGTGAATAGTGAAATCATAAATCGGTTTTTCGATAGTCTTTCCTTCTTTAAGAGCTGAGATTTGACTTCTGATCAAAGGCCAATCAAAGGCTTTAGGATGATCATAATTGACCTTAACTCTTTCTTCAAATGGTATATCGGATTGGTCTTTATAATAATCGTCAATGGTTATTCTAGTGATATATTCTTGCCCGATATTGTTGATGACTGCTCTCGTCACATAACTTTTACCAGAAGAAGAACCTCCACCTACTAAAATGATTCTTGGCATAATCACACCTCACACTGAAATAGCTTACTAAAATTTAACTCTTTAATAAAGAACTTATCAAGATTAGAAAATATTTAAATCTGATACTAGAAGCTTATTGAATCTTTTTTTGATGAGAAGGAAAAGTGGTATAGCACTGAGCAAATATATGATAGCGCCTATCAACATGCTGACCCACATCAAACCATTGGTAAAATAGAAGAAGATGAGATTTATAGCTACATAAATGATAGGGGACAAGAAAGTGGTCAACGTCGATAAAAAAGGACCGAGTCCACGATTTAAAAGCTCTAAGGAATTATCATAGCTAAAACGTGCAAAGAGAATCCCATAAAGAAGTGAAAAGAGAGTGTTTATAAGACTAGAGGCGATAGTTGATAAAAATAAAGCAATGATATATGGTGCGCTTAAGTTATAAGAGATGCTGAATACTGTTGAAACCAGCAAACTCAAGAATGTTGATAATGTCAGTGATGGTAATTCTTTAGCAGCTAAATATTGATTCTTTTTTAATGGTACTGTTTTTAAGATCAAGAAATTCCTACCTTCTAACGAAATAGACGCAAAACCGATAAAAGGGTTGAAGATAGTTTCAAGGGCAATAATATGTATTATTAAATAAAACAGGTTTTGTTGTTCTAAGTTGCTTCCGGTTTGATTCAGCCCTTCAGCAGTAAAGATACCGGTGATGATCAAAGATACCGCGATAGATATGGTTGAGATTAAAGAACTGATTATCAGACTCGGATGTGATTTTAAAAGATTCAATTCTCGTTTGAGATAAATATAGAAAGTTCCTTTGTTTAAAAGATTGAATTTCTTTGAAAGGGAACTCTCATCCTTAATCTTCTTTTTCTTTTTGCCTTTGTTTTTAGAAATCGCTTTTAAATATAGGCGCTTAGAGAAAAGATATGTCAGAGCAAATAATGCTGAAATGATCAAAAACAAGTATAGTAAAGAAAGATGATCATTTGTATTTTCTAACAGCGTTCCACGTGTTGGTAGATATCCTAGGAAGTTACAAAACTTAGTATAACTGTAAAAAGATGTCAAATCATTTTGTAATTTTAAAATACCATCATTTATCGGAATAGATAAGTCTAAACTTGGTGCAAAAGAAGATGTGCTAGCTAAACAGAGAGCGCCTAATAATGATAGGACGATCGACAAGACTGTATAAAGTAAGTTATTGTTCTTTAAGTTTAATAAATAAAATAGAGCACAGGCAATTATGAAGCTAGTAAAGCAGATACCTAAAGCCATCAAAATCCCTATTACGATGCTATAAAAGATCGCTAATGCTCCTAAATTGAACATGATGGGTATCATCATTAGTTCTACTAAAATCAAAGCGGATCCGTAACAAAAAGAGTTGAAGAAATGTAAGATGAATCTGGCGCTCAACAAGCGGTTTCCAGATATCGGTAAAGAGAGAAAAGCTTCATTATTTGATAAGAAGAACACATTGAAAGAAAGAGTGAGAGAGAAAAAGAAAGAGTAAAGGATACCGAAAGAAATAGCCGGTATGAGATAATTGCTGATATCATTGATCGATAAACCTAATGAAGCATATTGAAAGATGTTGAAATAGAAATTGATGCTAAAAATCACAGTGATCAAAAGAGCAGCGAGAAGTTGAGGGATGCGTGAACCTTTTTTTAACTTGTTTTTGCGATTTTTCCTTGCGGTGACTGATGAAGCAAAAACTGCTTTGACTAATAAGAAATAGTTTTTCATTTTTTGGTCAATTCTAAGAATAGTTCTTCTAAAGTAGAATCATTCTCATTTCTCTTATCCTTCAATTCTTGGATAGTTCCTGAGAAAATCAATTTGCCTTTATTGATGATTCCGATCTCATCGACGAGTTTTTCAGCGACTTCCAAAATATGTGTTGATAATAAGACCACATGTCCGCGATTAGCATGCTCGCGCATCAGATTTTTGATCTTAAATGCTGATTCTGGATCTAAACCAGTCAATGGTTCATCTAATATCCAAGCATCTGGATTATGCATCAAAGCACCAGTTAAGAATATTTTTTGACGCATACCATGTGAATAATTAAGAATATAGTCATTTAGTGCATCATAAATATTCAGTTCTTTAGCAAAATATTCAGCCGATTTTAAGGCTTTTTCTTTATTCATATCAAACAATGATCCGATAAAGATGAGATAATCGACTCCTTTCATACCTAAGAACATATCTGGTGAATCAGGTACGAAGGCAAAGTGTTTCTTAGCTTCAAGAGGCTGAGATTTGATCGAGAAAGAATCGTAATAGACATCTCCGGAAGTCGGATTCAATATACCTGTCATCATTTTAAGCGTTGTTGATTTGCCAGCTCCATTAGGACCTAAAAGGCCGTAAATCTTTCCATTAGGTATAGTTAAGTCGATATCATCAACAGCGACGAAATCACCGAATTTTTTTGAAAGATGTTCGATTTTAATCATGTTTTGAACCTCGCTTAATTATAGCAAAACTGAATAATATAAGATATGAATTAGCAGTTGAAGGCTTTAAAAATATCCAGTTCTAAT
Organism: uncultured Bacillota bacterium; assembly: GCA_949284445.1. Taxonomy (GTDB): domain Bacteria; phylum Bacillota_I; class Bacilli_A; order RFN20; family CAG-288; genus Enterosoma. The sequence continues at coordinate 32,061 of CASDVP010000003.1, read as the reverse complement.
AATAAGAAATGGTTATTTTAAAAATATCTCCTTAAAATGACTCGATATGCTATAAAATTATGGTGTATGGAAAAATTGAGAATTCAAAAAATTATCGCTGATAGCGGATATTGTTCAAGGCGTAAAGCTGAAGAATTGATTCAAGAAGGTCGTGTTAAGTTCTATGGAAGAATCGTTTCCGAGCTCGGATTTAAATGTTTTTCAACTGATGAAATCACTATTGATGATAAGCCTTTACCTCAGGAAAAAGCGCATTTCACTTATCTAGCTTTAAATAAACCTTTAGGTTATGTTTCAACCCTATCGGATCCGCAAGGACGAAAGACAGTGAAGGAGTTGATCCCTGCAAAATATGGACGTCTTTTTCCAGTCGGCAGATTGGATTTTAATTCTGCAGGTCTGATCATCATGACTGATGATGGTGAATTCGCTAATCTGGTTTCACATCCTTCATCGGCTCCTGAAAAAGAATATATCGTTACTTGCAAAAATCCTTTAAGAGGTGATGAGGTTGAAAAATTAGAAAAAGGCATCTATATCAAAAGCGAAGGCTATAAAGCCTGTCCAGCAAAAGCAAAAGTCTTAAAATCTGATGCGGATAGCATCGTGATGTCTATCATCATTCATGAAGGCAAAAAAAGAGAAGTCCGTCATATGATGGAAACCTTAGACCATCCTGTTTATTCACTTGTCAGAGTGCGAATAGCTTCTCTTGAACTCGGTCAATTAAAAAGAGGTGAATTTCGTGTGATCGATGAATCGCTGATTCAAAAAATAAAATCCGAGTGTCTGAACAGAAAAAAGCATAATGAATTCAATAAAAATTAACAGTAGAGCAAAAGTAAAACAACATATCTATCAAGTTGTTTTGATGGCTATTTTCTCTGCTTGTGGATATGTCTTAATGATTTTAGGAAAAGTCATTCCTTTCGGACCTTTTTCCTTCTTAGAAGTCGAGATATCAGATCTGACAGTTTTGATGGCCTATACCTTTGTCGGATATTTTCCCAGTTTATTAGTGGCTATCATCAAAACTCTTCTAGCAGCTTTGACCTTTGGCTTTGTCGGTGTTCCGATACCTATCGGTCAAATAACTGCTTTGATATCTTCTTTTCTTGCTTTGAGCCTTTTATTTATAGCAGATAAATTCTTTTATTTAGCTAGTAAAAGAACTATTGGTCGAATAATTATTTATATCTTTATAGGTATTTTTGATAGCTTTGTTTTATCTATATTGAATTTTTTATTTATAACTCCAACCTTTTTAACATTCGGTTCAGAATTCTTAACCTGTTTTGATATCTTTAATGCTTCTAATGATTCAGGAATCATCGGTGCTTTTAATCAGTATTTTGGAGCACTTAAAACCAGTTATGCAGGTGCGATATTTGCCATCTACATTCCGTTTAATCTTTTAAAAGCAGCTTTGATTTTAACTCTATATGAAGTGCTTTGTTTTAGGGCACTAACACCGCTTATAAAGCTTGGTCAATTAAAGTCACGATTATCAGTCGGCTATTTGTTTCCTTTTCATAAAATTAAAAAGCTTTCAAAAAGCAAGCTGACTAAAAATCCTATTTATCAGGCTAACATGTGAACAACAGGAAAATAGCCTAAAATCGTTATAATTCAAAAAAATAAGCAAATAAAAAACCTGGCTGACCAAGCCAGGCAAGTCAATAAGTTATTAGTCGATTTTGATAGCTTGAACAGGGCAGCTATCAGCGGCAGCCTGAACAGACTCTTGATCGGCATCAGTGACTTCAGCGACAACTTCAGCTTTGCCGTCATCTCCGATAGCGAAGATGTTGCTGCAAATGCCAGTGCAAGCGCCGCAACCGATGCATAAATCCTTATCAACAGTAACTTTCTTTGCCATATGTGGTTACCTCCAACAAAAATTATTTTAGTGCTTTATAGACTTATTATCAAGGTTAAATATATATCATATAGAATTTATTAGAAAAAACTATTGACACAAAATACATAAAGAGTTAATATATCTTTCGCCGTTGATTTGGGCCTTTAGCTCAGCTGGTTAGAGCGTGCGCTTGATAAGCGCAAGGTCGGTAGTTCGATCCTACTAAGGCCCATTGTTATAAATAAAATAACTTGCTACCGCTAGGTAGCAAGTTTTTCATTTATACTTTAGTTGACAATCATTGATAATATTATTTTAAAAACCATTTGATATATCACAATTTTTTAATATAGCATCTTCTTCTCTTGTGTAAGACGTTTTTAAATCTACCCCAATTGTTTTGGATAGCTTCATTATCCTCTAAGTTGAGATTTGTCTCACAATATTTAATATTTCCAGTGTGTAAATATCGCATGATTTCTAAGAAGATTCCCCAAGCGACACCGCTATGAAGATACTTCTCACTCACACCGATTAAGCCTAAATCAATAATTTCAGGATGCTTTTTGGCTTTTAAAATTTTGATTATTGTCGGGATAGTCAGATGACCACCGCTTTTTTGAACCGCTTTGCTGATAGAAGGAAAACATAAACCAAAAGCCGCTAGTTCGTTATTTTTATCCACGATCAAACGAATATAGAATGGAGAAAGAAGAAGCTTGAAACCTTTGATGATATCTTTTCTTTGATCTTCGATAAAAGGAACAGTACCGAAAAGCTTAGTATAGGTTTTATCGACTAAATCGAAGAATTGATCACCATAATTTTTAATGATCTCATCTGTATTTTTGAAAGTGAGAAGCTTAAAGCCATCTCTTTTCATGATGATATTGACGATTCTTTCGACTCTTTTCTCATCTTCTTCACTAGCGGAATAGATCTTTCTTTCAACCCAATCGACTTCTTTTTGATAACCGTTATTCTCGATCAATCTCTGGTAATAATCATAATTGTATTGTTCTTCAAAGGTTGATAATTCGTTGAAGCCTTCGATCAGAAGCCCTTCTCTTTCAAAATCAGAAAAGCCTAATGGGCCAATGATCTCTTCCATCCCTTGTTTTCGAGCCCAATCTTCAGCATGTTTAAACAATAGATCAGCTACTTCTTGATCATCGATAGAATCAAATCTGGTGAAACGGACTTGTTTCTTATTCCATTTCTCATTGCTAGCCATTTGTAGAATAGCAGATATTCTACCGACCATTTTTCCATCTTTATAGGCGTTAAAATAAATCGCCTTTGATGTTTGATAGTAAAAATAATTTTTATCAAATATTTTTTTCTCATCCATATATAATGGTGGAACAAAATATTGATTGTTCTTATACAATCGTAAAGGAAAATTTAAAAAATCTTTTTGCTCTTTTTTGGTTTTAACTTCTCTTACTTCAATCATAAGCAGCGACCTTTTGAATGGAAGGAGATACCTAAACAATTAGGTCCACAATGAACACCAGCAGTCGGATTGATATCCAAAATAGTGATGTCTAAATTCTCACCGTATTTTTTCTTGATAGATGTGAGCAAATTATTGACTAATTTTGGCGCATCTGAATGAACGATGATGATCGGGTGATTCTGAATATCAGAACCGATTTTTTCCATATATTTGAATAAAGTATTGGTAGCACCGTTTCTGCCTTGCGCTTTAGCAATCGCTCCCATTTTGCCATCATCATCGATGGAAATGATCGGCTTGATATTTAAAATAGAACCTAAAGTTGCTGATAGTCCGGAAACACGACCAGACTTTTTAAAGAACTGTAAATCATCTGCAAAGCCGAAGAAAGCATAGTGCTTGAGCGACTCTTCGTTTACATAAGCTATTATTTCTTCTGGTGATTTACCCTCTTTATATAATTTAGAGATATCTAATAATATGATGTAGGCTAAACCAGTGATAGCTTTGGTATCTAGAATATGAATTCTTCTTTCTGGATATTTTTCTTCAAGCATATCAATAGCTATCTTCATACTGTTAAAAGTGCCGCTTAATGCACTAGAAAAATGAGCATAGAGAATGTCTTTTCCAGCTTGTAATTCTGGCTCGAAATAAGAAATATATTTTTCAGGTGATAGACCAAAGGTTTTAGGAATAGTTCCATGTCTTAAAATTTCATAGAAAGAATGAGAATCAAATTCTTGAAATGATTCATAAGGAAAAACTTCTTTGTCATCTAATAGATAAGGCATAGAAATCAGTTTGAAACCTAATTTTTCGGCTAGTACTGGTGTGATATCGCAATCGGTATCAGCAAATAATGTAAAATTCTGCATGATTTATCCTTTCAATAAGTAAACACAAAGCCACTTTGCTTCTTGTTTTATCATAAGTATTTGAACTTATAATGTAAATAAAATATGTAACAAAAATTGATAGTTGAAATAAAAATATTTGACAAAAAAAGCACAATAAATGAACAAATGTATAAGAATTTTATACTTTTTACATCAATCGTCTAATCAAAAACTTTTGTATTAACTATCTTATAAAAAAACAATCGACATCATTATCTTTAGTGAATATACTTTTTTATTGTTGATTTTACTTTTTATCAAATAGAGGTATCGAAAATGGCTAAAGAACAAGTTATAAACGATGATAAAAGAAAGAAAAAAGTTAAGAAAATAATCATTATAGTCTTAACTGTTGTGCTGATTTTGATAATCGCTTTTATCGGTGTTTTGTTTGGGGTCGGAAATTATTTGGTGGATTTTGCAGTCAAAAGAAACGATGACTTTAATGTCAATCTTGATCCTTCTAATGATGGTGAACATACTCAGACTGAAGGAGAAAAGATCATCGAAGAAAATCGAGAAGCTTTCAAAGCTTATACAGATTCATGGCTAGAAAAAGTAGATACTGAACAGGTCTCTATCACTAATGATGACTTAAAACTGAAAGGTAATATCTATTATTCTGATGAGACCAGTCATGATTGGGCACTTTTATTACACGGCTATCGTGATTCATCAGCCTCGATGAGAAATTTTGCTGCCGTTTATAATCAAGAATTAAATATTAATTGTTTATTACCCGACATGCGCGCTTGTGGTGAGAGTGAAGGAACATATCTCGGCATGGGATATTTAGATAGCTTAGATGTGGTCAAATGGGTAGACTTGATCGTTGAAAAAGATCCCGAAGCTAACATTTTTATCTCAGGTGTTTCTATGGGCGGTGCCACGACGATGATGGTCAGCGGACTAGAACTAAAAGACAATGTTAAATGCTTCATCGAAGATTGCGGATATACTTCAGTTTGGGACATCTTTGCCCATGAATTAGATTTCTTATTCGGATTACCGACTTTCCCAGTGTTAGATGTTGCTAGCACTGTCTGTGATATGAAGGCTTCTTATTCATTTAAAGAAGCTTCTTCCTTAAAAAGATTAGCAAAATCAACAGAACCTATGTTATTTATTCATGGCGAGAACGATTCCTTTGTGCCTTTTGAAATGTTAGATAAAGTCTATGCTGCTAAAACTCAAGGGGAAAAAGAAAAATTAGTCATTAAAGACGCTGGACATGCAGAAGCCTATTTAAGAGATCCTCAGACTTATTTTTCAACCGCTTTTGACTTTTTGAATAAGTATTTGTGATTCGTCTTTTCTGATAGTCTATCAGCGATGCGTTTTTGATATAATTTTAATGTCTTATGAAAAAGCATTATTGTTTAAATTGTCAGCATCGGTTGAAAACAGATATCTGTGAAAAATGTTCTTTTGATAATTCTAAAGAAAATTTAGATTCTCTTTCTGAGCATGAGATCAAACGTCTTTGCTATCTTCAATTGAAGCAGATCAAGTCTGATTTGAATTATGCTTATTCATTTTTAATCGTCGGATTAATCTTATTAGTCATCGGCAGTGTTTTTCTAGGATTGTCTTTCAGATTTGATGTCATCGGTCTTAGAGTCTTTACTCCTACATCGATGGAATTTATTGTTTCTATGATTACTTTAGCGGTTTCTCTTGGTCTATTGACTTTATTTTGCATCAAATTTTTTTATAACAGAAGTCGTAAAAAGTTTAACGAAGAAATATTAGATAAAATCAAAAATAATGCGAAGAAATAATGCTGAACTAAGTCGATATCGAACTGCAGTTTCTGCAAGTAATTCCAAACGCTTTTTGGCGACTTTTTTTGATATTTTAATAGCTTTTATTCTTTCTTTATCGCTATTTTCAATCGGTGATCTGATCTTGACTAATACTTCGACATTTAAGGCGAATGCTGAAGAGAGCAGTACATATCAAGAAAAACTATATGAATTAGTGGAAGATAGTCATTTATCAACAAGAGAAAATGGTTCTTTAAAACATTTGGATGATATCTGTGATGACTATATTTATTCTTTAACACTTCTGTCATTACAAAAAATCAAGCCTATAGATGAGATCTCTGAGAATACTTATAAAAATATTAAACCTTTAACATCTGATACTGATAGACTCTATTATTATCATGTCATATTTAAAAAAGCTGAAAGCGATAATTTTATAAATTCCAGCTATAAAGATGTTGATTCCTATTTTGATTTTTTTGTGACAGAAGATGTTAATATGTATTATGTTAAAAGTGATGAATTTCCTATTTTAAATGATAATAGCGCTTTATTATTAGATGATTATTTAGTAAACAATTCTTCTGAAGGCAAAAAGATTTATGATACTATTCACACTGATTATCTCAGCGTTTTGAACGATAGTATCGATGAGTTTACCACCAGTTATAAACCGTATATAGAAACCAATTCACATTTTGAAGATTGTACAAAAAAGCAATTGAACCTTCATGTTATCGTGGTTTTAGTCACTTTTTTACTATCTGTTTTGATCCTATATCTGGTTTTACCTTTCATCTTTAGAGATGGGAAGACCATTTCGATGAAAGTTTTAGGATTAGCTTATTGTGATGTCAGAGGCTATGAGGTTTCGTGGGTGAATATTTGTTTAAGAACATTGTTTTCCTTTATCGCAAACTGCTTTTCTTTATTTTTGATCATGTTATTAGCATTCGGTACCGAAGGAACCTATTTTATGCAGATAAACGTTTTAGGATTCTTTAATCTTTTTACTGCTTTTATCATATCGATCGTTTATCTGTTTTCCTCAGGTATCGTTTCATTGATACCTCGAAAAGTCCAGAAACAATCCTTAACAGATATTTTATCTATTACATATTTGAAGAATGCAAAGGAGTTCTATAGTGATGAAGTCAGGCACTTTAAAAATGGAAAGTAGTGATCAACAGACTATCGATATTCACTATGAGAGAGTCGGTATTTTTAAAAGGATTTCAGCTGCTCTTTTCGATTTATTTGTCTCTTTAGTCGTAGGGCTTTTGATATTGATTTTGACTTTTTATTTGGTGCCTAATTTTTCATTTATCCAACACGACTATATGGTCAGGGAGACTGTTTCTTTGAGATCTGGTTTGTATGTAAAAGATGGTGATGATTTAGTCCGTTATACGGATTATTTAGATGGAGAAAGTCTGACTGTTGATGAAAAATCATTGAAACTGGATGAAGTTTTATTCTATTTTTATAGTGACGATGATTTTGTTCTGGATGGTTTAAATAAATATTTACAATTTAAGAATGATGCTCTTTCTAGTGATGGTAAAAATATGTTTGATATCTACCATAACCGAGCTTTGAACAATGATGATTATGATGACGAGTATTATAATTTTTATCTTGATATATATGATTCCGCTCTGAGTCATCTTGCTAATGATCTGGAGTATTCATTAGCAAGTCGGGAAATCATGTTGACCTATATTTTAGCTATCGTCATCACTTTTTTGATTCCACTATTTATTTTTTACTGCATAATACCGCTATTTTTCAAAAGAACAAGGCAAACTTTTGGTATGAAATTAGTCAAAATATCATTGATAAATGTGGACGGCTTTGCAGTCAAAACTGGAAAATATGTCGGGAGAATGTTTTTCTTTTATTTGATCATAATTGTTTTAAGCATCTTTGCTTTTCTTTTGCCGCTGATGCTGAACATCGGTTTTTTAGTCATCAGCAAGAGCCATCAGACATTTGTGGATTATGTTTTTAATACTTATTCAGTAGATACTTCTAATGATAAAATCTTTTTTGATTATGATGAGTATCTTTCAGAAGAGAAAAAGCGTCAGATGATACGCATCGAAGATAAAAATTATCAACCAGCCATCAAAAAATGATAATAATTTTCAATTGTTTTTATATAATTAAAGTGGTTTTAATAGATTATGCAAATTAAATTAGTAAACTTGACTAAGTCCTTTCCAGGTGATGCTAAAAAAAACATTCCGGACACCGTTGCAGTAGATCACCTGAACATCGATATCCAAGATGGTGAATTATTAGGTCTTTTAGGACCTTCTGGCTGTGGTAAATCAACTACGCTTTATATGCTAGCTGGCTTGAAAGAACCGACTGAAGGTGAAATTTGGTTTGATGATGAAGAAGTCACACAATTAGAACCTCAAAAGCGCGGGATTGGTTTGGTTTTCCAAAACTATGCTTTATATCCGCATATGAATGTTTATAAAAACATCGCTTTCCCATTAACTAATATGAAAGTGTATTCTTCAAAGAAAGCCTATAAAGCTTTAAGATATCAAACCATTTTAGATATCTTAAAAGACACTGATAAATTGATCGCTGTCATCAACGATAGTGCAGTCAATGATCGCATCAAGAAAGCGGCTGCTATGAGAAAGATACAGGATGTTTATAACGTAGCTTCTTCAGTCGCTGCTGAAGTGTTTTCTTTAAATCTGCATACATATAAAGATTTAAAACAGGTCAAAGACAAAGTCATTGATAAATATCGTCAAAAACTCGATAAAGAAAAAGAAAAGCTCCAAGCTAAAAATATTCGTATCAATGAAGATTACGAGATTTTAGATGAGAACAATAATGTCGTCAAAGTGACACGCAATCTGACTAAGGATGAGATTGATTGCCTTGTGACTGAAGCGAGTAAGCTTGTTCAAATCAGTCAGTATTTAGATAGAAAGCCGGCTGAATTATCAGGTGGTCAACAACAGCGTGTCGCCATCGCTAGAGCTCTTGTTAAGAAACCGAAAGTCTTATTATTAGATGAGCCTTTATCCAACTTGGATGCCCGTTTAAGATTACAGACCAGAGAAGAGATCAAGAGGATACAAAGAGAAGTTGGAATCACTACTGTTTTTGTCACTCACGATCAGGATGAGGCGATGGCTATCTGTGATCGCATCGTCGTTATGAACGAAGGATGTGTCAGACAGATAGGTGCTCCTCAGAGCGTTTATAAAGATCCGCATGATCTTTTTGTTGCTAAATTTTTAGGTAATCCGCCTATCAATGTTTTTAAAGGATATATTCAAGGTGGGTTTGTATATATCGGCGATGAACCTATCTTAGAAGTTGATCAAAAACATCAAACAATAGAAGATGACTTGACAGATGGTTTGCTATCTCCTGAAAAAGAGAAGCGAGAAGTCTATATCGCTATCCGACCTGAAGGTTTCTTATATGGTTCTGAAATCTCTTCTGATTCTTTATTGTTCCATGCAGATGTAGAACTGATTCAACCGAGCGGTAAAGATATCTCTTTAACTTGTTCACATCCTGATTTTGTCGGTGAAGAACAGTTTAAAGTGCTATTAGATAGCGATGCTGAAGTTAAAGAAGGTCCAGTCACGTTTGCGATCAAAAAGAGCAAAGTATACCTGTTTGATATCAAAACTGAAAAGAGAATCTATCTAGATGGAAGAGACAAAGAATAATTATAAAGCCTGGCTTTATCTAGCGCCGGTTTTAATCTTATTAGCGGTATTTACTTTCTTTCCTATCATCAATACTTTTGTCATCTCCTTTCTTGATGATTACAATTATGTGACTGGTTCGAATTCCGGATTCACTTTTGATAATTACGGGACTGTCTTAGGCATCACAGAAAAAATACCTGGTGAGCCGGCTTCTCGTATGACGGATTTTATCCGTTATGCTTTACCTAACACATTGATCATCACTTTTATCACCGTTCCTATCTCAGTCATAATTGCTCTTGTCATCTCTTTGTTACTGAACAGAGTCAAATTTTTACATCATTTTTTCCAAACTATTTTCTTTTTACCTTATGTGACTAATGTCATCGCGGTCGGTATGGTCTTTGCTATCATTTTTGATAAAACAGGCATATTCAATCACATCCTTGGCTTAGGAGAGGTGAATTGGGTGGAACCCGGTGCTGATTATGCTAAGAGCATGTTTGTTTTATGTCTATATGTGATCTGGACTGCTTTGCCGTTTAAGATCTTGATCTTTTCATCCGGTCTACAGAATATCGACCAGCAATATTATGATGCTGCCAAGGTTGATGGTGCTTCTAAATTTAAAACTGATTTAAAAGTTGTTTTACCTCTATTATCTCCTCAAATACTGTATATTTCTATCACTTCTTTTATTTCAGGTTTTAAGGAATATTCTGCAGTGGTCGGTCTGTTCAACCGCTCTTTTACAAGCGATGGCAACACTCATAATCTCTACACTGTCGTCTACTATATCTATGATCAATTAAAAGGTACTAACGGCACTCCTCATCTTGAATATGCCGCTGCTGGATGCGTGGTCTTATTCGCCATCATCCTTGTGTTTACGATCATCCAATTACAAATTTCTAAGAAGAGGGTTTATTATTGATGGAAAAGACAGTGAAAACTACGACGCGCTTAGTTCTGGTCATTCCTAATAAAAAGCGCAGTATCAAAGACACCGAAAAAACTAGCAAAATCCTTCATATCATAGGTTTAGTTGTGACCTATCTGATTTTGATAGCCGCTGTTTTAGTTCTCTTTTTACCTTTTTATTATATGTTAGCTGCTTCCTGTATGACTGAATCTCAATTAGGTAGAGGTGACTTCTTCCCGACTGAAGGAAATATCATCGATAATATCATTTATAATTATTCTCACACTATCGCTTCGGATGGCTTTGATTTTCCAGCTCTGATCACCAATACTCTCATAGTCGGTTTATCGACGACTTGTGGAAGTCTTTTAGTGACCATTTTAGCGGCCTTTGCCTTTTCTAAGCTTCATTTTAAGGGCCGTGAAGTTTTGTTCACAATCCTTTTAGCGACGATGATGATACCGGGCGAAACGATGGTCATCACCAATTTTTCGACCATGGCTAATCTCGGTCTTATATCTTTAAATCAGGACGCTTGGCAAGCTTATCTGATTTTGATCCTTCCGTTTTTAGCTAATGTGTTTTACATTTACTTGTTGAGACAGAATTTTAAACAGATACCTGATGAATTGTACTTAGCTAGCCGAGTCGATGGCAAAAGCGACTGGCAATTCTTATGGAAAGTGATGGTTCCTTTAGCTATGCCAACATTGATCACTATCTTTATCATGAACCTGATCGATTCCTGGAATTCATATGTCTGGCCGAGCTTAGTCATTCTCAATCCTGATTTTGATGTCATTTCGGTGGCTTTAAGAAGCACAACCTTCCAAGTGTTTGAGCACGAAGTTTGGAGACCACAATACACTTGGCAAATGGCTGCAACCTTTTTAACAACACTTCCTTTACTAGTTCTTTTCATACTCTTTAGAAAATATATCATGCATGGTGTTGCTAGAGCAGGAATAAAAGGGTAAACTAAATAGGTTAAAGCAACTTTATAGTTACTTTAAATATCAAAAAAGGGGGAGAGTTATGAAAAAGACTCTTTGTTCGTTATTAGCCTTAGCTACAGGTGTATTAGTCTTAAACAGCTGTACTAAAACAGACAAAATTGAAATTGTTTGGTGGAACGATTATGCTCAACCGACAGAAAAAAATCCAACTGGTGATTTCAGTCGTTATGAGTATGTCGAAGGTGTTATTGAAGATTATGAAGCACTACATCCAAATGTCAAAATTGTTCAACAAGCATATGACGATTATGATGCAATTGCTGAACAAGTCAGAAATGGATTAAGCAGCCACGTTCTCCCTAACATCGCTTCTGTTTATCCTGATGATGCTGTCACGTTTGGCGATGCTGTTTTACATGCTTCTAAATATTTTGATGATGCTGAAGTCGGATTCGGTAAAACCGTTGATGCTAGTGGCAAGATTATCGATGATGAAAAGAGCTTGAAATCCGATATCGATTTCAATTCTGAAAAAACCTCTTATGGTGATGAAAAAGACTTTTTAACCTTACCTTATTCACGTTCGACTGAAGGTTTATTCATCAATGACAGTGTCTTTGAAAAAGTTGGTGAAGGTGCCGCTGGTCATACAGCTAGTGAAGATCCTGCATTAAACGGCGGTGAACAATATATCGCCCCTGTTGCTGCTAGTAGCAAATCCGCTTATGAAGTTCCTACTGATTGGACAGAGATGATCGACTTAGCTAGACAGATGATGGTCGACTTCCCTGATACTTTTTCTGAAGAAAACAGATATGATGAAGATGGTAATTTTAAGGCAGTTCCGATCTGTTATGATTCTGCTGATAATCTTTTCATCTCCTTATGTAAGATGATGAATATCGACTACACCTCATTAACTGCTCCTACTTTTAATAATGATGATGTTAAAAACATGCTTATCCAATTGAAGAAATGGAATAATGAGGGCTTGATTTGCACAAAAAATCAATTGACTTGGAGTAAAACTAGTCCAGAATATCACGCCTATTCAACTTCCATGGTCAACTATGGCTCAGTGTTCATGCTCATCTCTTCTTCTACATCTGGTATGTATTTATTTGCTGATGGTTATAAAGCGTCAGTCCATCCTACTGCTACTGCTGGCAAGAAAGACTTCCCGATTTTCAATTCTACTGATGCTGGTACTCATCAAGCCATCGCTCAAGGACCTTCCTTAGTTTTATTCAGAAATGCTAAAACTGAAGTTGAGAAATATACATTTGATTTCTATAAATTCTTGACCAACACTGATAACAGCGCTGGTTTAGCTGCTACTACTGGTTACTTCCCAATCCGTCAATCCTCTAATAGCACACCTGCAGTTCAAAATCTGATCAAAGCTGCTGATAATGAAGTCAGTGAAACTTCTACTACTGCTGAAACTCAACAAGCTAAGAAAGATACATATCTTGGTCAATCATATAAATTGAACCAGGAATATTTAACAGAAGGTTGTTATTTCTCTGCTCCTGTATTTGATAATAAAACTGGTTCTTCAGCTGGTTGTAGAGATGCTGTTGGCGCCTTGGTCAATACAATCTTAAATGATCACAGCGCTAAAACTGATGAACAGATCAAAACTTTAGTTGATCAAGCTGTCGCTTCTGCTTTCTCACAAGCTGCTAATAGTTAATATTTAATCAAAAAAGTCTTATCTCCCACCCTGTTCAGGGTGGGATTTTTAGATTAAAGTGAGTTTCTTGAATAGATTATTAGATGATGATCAAGAAATCAGGGGAAGAATATTATAAAAATAGGAATTGATTTATCAGTTGTTTTGTAAGCTTAAGAAAAAGTGAGCGTTAATTATTGAAACTTTTACACTTTTGAATTTCTTTAACCAACGGATTAATTGCGCAGAAGACAAATGGATTATACTTAATTGCGCTTAATTTGCAGTTTCTTTTTACATTATTGTTAAGCTATCTAATTAGATTTATAGACATGATTGAAATATTATTGCTAAAGTGATAGTATTATTTTAAAAACGAGGTGGTGAAATGTTTGAGTGGTTTAATCCTTCATTAGAAAAAGTCTTGATGAGAACAGATGAAATTTCTACTAAAAGGAGAGAGTTGGTGAGGGATTTAAATTCCAGGTATTATACGGAGAATCTCTCAAATTTAAGTGCTGATGAACTGTATAAATTAATACAAAAATATATCACTGAATTCAAATTTAACTTTCGTGATTGCTGCTTAGTTATACAAGCTTTAAATGAAAAGATATATCATGAATCAATGTTTGAATATTTCATTTTTTATGCGAATCTTTTCACGCATTATCCCCGTCTTTTTTCTTCATTACCTGAAGTGATCGATGATGATTTTCCAATCGAAAACCTCATTCAGGATAAGATGATGTTAAAGATAGCTAAAGATGCTAATATCACTACATTCAATCAGTACTTGCACCTATCAGCAGAAGCTAAACGTCTTTTAGTTTTAAAAGATGCAAAGATTGCTTTACCTTATCTTTTTAAATATTCAGGGACGCCTGTTAAAAAAGATTTTATTCCTGAAGCTTTAAAGTCTTTTGCTAATCAAAAACATATCAGTTATCTTTTAACCCGTATCAAACTTAAACCTAATTATCTGGATACCTTAAAGGGACGTGGTTATATCTATGAATCACAGAAGGTAACTTTGGATGAATTAGGATCAAAGTACAATGTTACTAGAGAGAGAATCAGACAGATCGAAAAACTTGCTATTAAGAAAATTTGCAAATTTTTCCAGCAGGAATCTTTAGATAAAATTATTTTTGATTTCTGTTTTAATGAAATCGTTCTGGATAATTTCACTTATGCTTTTATCGATAATTTTTATAAATTGATCAATTGTGATGATTATGCAACGATTCTTTTGTTAGGTTGCTATGCTCCAGATTCTGAGTATAAGATCTCTAGTCAATTCGGTATTATCTATGATGCCACTCTGGTCGATATCGATACTTTAGTAGCTAGAACAATTGATAGTCTTTCTCCGCTAGTGAACCTGGAAAAAAGGAAGGTGAACATGTTTGAAAAGGCTGTATTACAGAATTTTTATACTACAAAAAATGGAACCAGTTATCTAAAAAAAGGATTGACTTCAATCGATATTTTAAACGTGTTAGTTGAAAGATATTTTCCAGATGGATATCACATCAATCAATTGAATGTTAATCAAGATTTCATTCAATTGATGGACCATCTGAAAGAAGATTTTGGAAGTATGAAGTCGATGTGGACTCCGAGAAATGTCTCTGCACTCTTTGAAAGAAATGATAGCTGCATTCCAATTGATAAAGGCATATATCAATTAAAAAAGAGATGTGCGGTTATTCCATCTGATCTGTTAAACGAAATATTAGAATATATCAGATCTCAAGGTCAAATCGTTTATTACATCTCCATTTTTACACATTTTGAAGATCGACTTAAAGCTTTAGGGATCAACAATTATTTCTACTTGAAAGGTTTGATCGACTTGCATTTACCGAGCGATTTCCACAGCCGACGTAATTACATCCAGGTCGGTGATGAAAAAGTGACTGCTATCGATGATGTCGTCAACTTTATGAGACATTTTGATGGTGTCTTCTCTTTGAGTGATTTACAATCGGCCTATAAAGGCGTTAAGACCTATACGTTTATGCAATACGCTTATATGGAAAGAAAAAAAGGTCTTTTATTCTTGCCTAGCTATCAATTTTTATATATCGATAAGTTACAAATACCTCAACAGGCTATAGATGAATATCATCAGTATTTACTCTCTTTATTCAAGCGTTATAACGTCGAACTTTTGACTTCTAGTAAAGTGTACAGATGTTTGAAAGCTGAAAAGCCTTCACTGTTAGAAACATTTAAAATCGTCAAAGACGGTTATGTTCTATTTTCACTGGCTGAGCAGTTCTTCAGTGATAAATTATATTTCAGAAGACCGTATATCTGTCTCAATGATAACGCTCATGGCGATCATATGCTTGACTACATCTATTCCAAAGAAAGCTTTGATAAAAAAGATTTGAATCACTATTCTGAACAAACAGGTGTGAAGATCATCAATTATTTGCAGCTGGTCAGCAAGTGTTATGAAGATTATATTCAAGTTGATAAATTTAAATTTGTGAGAAAAGATGTTTTCGCTATTACAGACGAGCAATTAGCACAGATCAAAGAATTCTTATTAAATAAAGTTAAAGATGATGGTTTATATGTATCTACAATACATAATTTTGATAGTCTACCTAAATTAGACTATAAATATAACCCGTATTTACTAGCTGGAATAGCTAGGACTCTCTTATCTGATGACTTCCAAGTCAGCAATACTCTCAGCGAGTATTTTAGTACTGATTATCTTATAAAGAGAAAATAACATCAAAAAAAGTTGTAACTATCTTCGCCTTCTCTTTTAGTGAAACAGTTACAACTTTTCTTATTTTGAATGATTACTCGTTCAACAATTTTTCTAATTCATCGACTAAGGTAGTCATTCTCTTGACGACGGCTTCAAATGGTTCGGTGCTAGTGAGATCAACACCAGCTTTTTTCACTTCATTGATCGGATAATCGCTTCCGCCCATCTTCAGTAAAGACACATAATTTTCAAAAGCTTGTGGTTCGTTTTCTTTCACCTTTCTATAGAGCTCTAAGGAAGCTGAGAAACTGGTCGCATATTGATAGACATAGAAAGGAGTGTAGAAAAGATGAGGTATATAACACCAGACTAATGGTTTATAGACCTCTTCTTTGATATCGATTCCATAGTAATCAAAGTATAAGGTAGACATGATATCAGATAAGACTTGATAGTCGAGATTTCCACCTTTTTCAACGATTTGGCTAGCGCGATATTCGTATTCTCCAAAGAGAGTTTGACGATAGAAAGTCGCTGCTATTTCATCGATAGCTTTCTGTAATAATGAGATCTTATCTTCTTTGCTGAGCTCACCTTTGTTTAAAAGATAATCTAATAGATTGTGTTCGTTGAAAGTCGAGGCGATTTCAGCGACGAAAATCGTATAATCTTGCTTCATCAAAGGTTGTGTTTCTTCAGAATACAAGGTGTGGATAGAGTGACCGGATTCGTGAGCGAGGGTGAAGACATCTTCTAAGGTGTTTTGATAGTTTAGAAGGATCATCGGTTTGAGGTTACCACCACCTCTTGAATATGCACCTGTTCTTTTGCCATCCTTAGGATAGACATCAACCATGCCGCTAGCAGAAACTTCATGGGCTTTATCCTGGAAATCTTGAGGGAATTTTTTGATGGAATCAAAGAACATCTCTCTAGCTTCATCATATTCGACTTTGGTTTCGCTATTTGCTAATTGTAAGAAGCGATCATAAGAGCGATGCTTTTCAAGACCTAGATATTTTCTGCGGATTTCATAGTATTTCTTTAACGGTGCGCTTCCTTCATGAGCGACTTTGATGAGATTTAAAAAGACGGCAGTTGGAATTTTATTGTTATCTAAGTGTTCTTCTAAGATAGATGAGTATCCGCGTGCTTTCATCTCACCTAATTGTTCTTGCATGGAAAGGTTATAGATTTCTGCATAAGTATTCTTGTGTTTATCAAAATAAGAATAAAGTGAATCAAAGATTCTCTTGCGGTCTTCAGTATTTTTCTCTTTAGCGATGAGATTAGTCCAATTAGCAGTTGAGACAGTTATTTCTCTACCATCTGTTAAGGTGCATTTCTTAGGTGCATAATCGCCGACACTCAATGTTGAATAGAGATTTCTTCCGACTGAACCAAAAGCGCTGAAATCAGCGATAATCTTTTCTTTATCAGAGGAGAGAACGTGTTTTTGACTAGCGAATAATTTAGCGATGATGAAATCAAATTGCTCATATTCAGGATGAGAAGAGAAGAACTTTTTCATTCTTTCTTCACCTAAAGATAAGATTTCTGGATCAGCATATGAAGTGATTGAGGATAACTCTCTTAAAAGATTCTGTAATTCATTTTCTTTTGCTACGGCTTCCACATTTCTTCTATCTAAATCAGCGATTGAAGAAGCATAACTATATAATCTGTTCACTAATAGCTCTAACTTGATCTGTAAATCAAAATAAGCCATCATTTTTTCATCATCGTGCAGTTGACCTTTAAATTCACTGAATTGTGGTATTAGAGATTTAAATTCGGCTAGATCTTTCTGATAATCTTCTTCGTTTTTATATAACGTCGATAAGTCCCAATTGTAATTCATATAACCTCCTAAAACAATCTTAATAATCTTATCATAATAAGATGAAAAATGCTTAGAAGAAAAAAGAGCTAAATCAATCCTTAATTGTAATCTTGAGGTTTTGTTGCAGCCCTTTTTTAAACTTAACTTCAAAAGATATCAAATCTCAATGCACTGATTCTTTGACGCTTACGTTTTTCTCATAAACTTTTAAATAGCAACATAAAAAGCCCCACCAGATTTCTCCAGTAGGGCGTGAATAGATATCTATTTTTAAACTATAATCTTCTTATTGCCTAATCAGATTTTTTGCTTTCTAATACTTTTTGCAATTCCATCTCAAGTTGTTCCTTATTTGGAATCACATAAGTATATTTTGAGGCATAAATGTTTGTTTTTAATACTTCCATAGAATATTGGGCAACGATATTGTTTTTCTCGGCGCAAAGAATAATGCCGACGGGATCTTTGTCTCCATCATCATTTATCTCATTTTTAAAATAGTTCAGATACATATTCATTTGTCCATAATTCTCAGGTCGCAATTTACCCATTTTAAATCGATTAAAAGATATGCATGCAAAATTTTGTTATAGAAGACCATGTCCACATAGTAGTTGACGCCATCAATTGATATGCGGTATTGAGAGCCAACGAACATGAATCCTCTGCCTAATTCAAGCAAAAAATTTTCTATATGTTCTATCAAAGAGCGCTCCAAGTCGCTTTCCAACAGCGGTTTTTCCTCTGGCAATCCCAAGAATTCAAGGACCATCGGATCCTTCACAAAATCATTAGGCGAAGAATAAGTGATACCTTTTTTCGATAACTCAATTAACTTCTCTTTGTTCACATCACCTTTAGATAATAAAAGTCTTTCGTAAAATGATGATGCTATTTGTCTTCGCAACTCCCTAACGGACCAATTAGAATTCTCGCATTCATGTTGATAAAAGCTTCTAGCTTTGTCATCAGCTACTGAAAGAATTTCGATATAATGCGACCAACTCAATTTAACAGACACTGTCTGTTGATTTCGATAAACCAAATAAAATCTTCTCATCATTTGAAGATTAGACACGGAAAATCCTTTGCCATAACTTTTTGAAAGTTCTTTGGATATTGTCCCTAGCGTGTTTGACCCGTATTGAGACTTGTTATTACCGTTTTGCTCCTGCTCGACTATCAATTTACCAATATTCCAATAAGCATCAAGAAGCGTTGTATTAACAGTAGTTATTACTTTCTTTTTAGACTCGACAATGATTTTTGAAATATTTTGAATCAACTAAAAAATATCATCGGAATAATTATCTACTTTCTTAAGTTCTTTCATTATTAAAACACCTACTTTCTTAGCTGTGTAAATTTTATAACCGAAAACACCTCATTTTCCAATATATTCATCATAAAAATGACCGCCCAACCCCACCATCACTAATAGGATCAAACGATCTTTTATTATGCTTTGGTAGATAAGTTCTTAAGTGTATTTATACTTGCTTCTATCTGAGTGGTAATCCAGGTATCGACATCGCCAAAGTTCTTATTGATGTAGTCTTTGATGTCATCACTAAGCTGAGCAAGAACAATATCTTTGCCTTGTTAAGAGCTATAAGTTGAGCATCTTTATTGAAGCTTCCTTCTTTCTTAAGACCTCAACGTAGGTTTGAAAGACACATTTAACGGCATCTAAAACTATAGTTGTAGCTTCTTACAAAAAGCTTCTAAAGTTCAAATAACTTTAGAAGCTTGATATCGATGAAAGATACAAACTCACTTCACACTGTTAATAGTGATAGCAAACGCATCGATATTAGGAAGACGTTTATTGCTGTCAACATTTAAAGAATGAAGGGTGATCGTATTTAAGCCTTTATGAAGTGTTAAGTCAGTAGCGATAGTAGCCCAGTTCCAATTGGTCATATTAGCCCAATTTCCAGTGCCAGCTTTCAAAGAAGTGCCTTGTGCTGGTGTATCAACACCATCGACTTCAACGCTCAAGACATCCTTTAGGACTTGATCAGATCCGCCTTTATTACTTGCGGATTGACTGTTCATCTCTAAGGAATATGTACCTTCATAACTGGAATAGAATCTGAGATAGAAGGTTTGATTAGCTACTTGACCGAAATTAGCAGTGCACTTTCCAGTAGATCCTTCACCATTAGCATCTTCATATTTTTCTAAACCAGGTGAATAAGTGCTGACTTCTGATAAGTCGACATAATCTTCGTCTTCGGCTTGGACGACAAAACGTTTATCAGTGCTTTCTTCATAATCTTTAAGATTTATCAGAGGAACTATGATATCAAAGCTCAATGATTTACCACCATAAGAATAATTGATGGTGGTCACACCAGCTTTTGAAGTATCAAAGTCAGTGATATCATCACTATTTAAAGTGATCTCTTCAGTTGTATCATCATAATTGGTGACTACGATGACTAAGGATTCTAATTCTTCGTCTCTTTCAAAGATCAGATTTTGACCTGGTTTGAGTGATAAAGATTTGACTTCTT
Source organism: uncultured Bacillota bacterium (assembly GCA_949284445.1). GTDB lineage: Bacteria > Bacillota_I > Bacilli_A > RFN20 > CAG-288 > Enterosoma. The sequence continues at coordinate 11,729 of CASDVP010000003.1, read as the reverse complement.
TCTTGACTTCGATCTCAACCTCAATCTTTTCATCATTGATGGGTAAGTAGATAGTTTTAATACCATAAGTGCTGGTATCAAAGCCTTCGATCTCATTCGCATCATCAAAAGTGAGCACTTCTGATACACCGTTTTCATAAGTGACATTCACAGTGATGCCTTTGAATTCATCATGCATGAAGTAAACGGTTGAAGTATCTGCGGATAAGGAATAATCAACAACTTTAGGATTAGTGATCGTGATGGGATAGCTGATAGTCAAACCCTCATAATAGACGATGACATTGCTCGTTCCTACTTTGCTGGTATCAAACGCTCTGATCATATCTATAGTCACGCTGACTTCTTCTTCATGTTCATCAGTATATCTAGCGATGATAGTCGCATCATTTGCTTGATAGTCGTCGTTTTTGAAATATTGATCTTTATAACCATCTTTCATCACTAATTCAGTGATGTAAAGATTGCTGACAGTGATTTCAAACTCGGTTGTCAAGCCACCGTATGAGATGATGAGCGTTTTTGTTCCCGCTACTGAAGTGTCGAATCCTTCGACCATATTCAAGGTGATATCGACTAATTCCTTATCGCCGTTATCATAGGTCACAGCTAGTTGGGTATCTGCGAATTCTTCACCTACGACATAGCTGTTATCACCGTTATAAACAGCGATAGAGATGATGTGTTTACCAGCGTTAGCACAAGAGGCTAATGATGTTAGGCATAATAATGAGGTGAAAATGCTTAAAACTTTATTCTTTTTCATATGACACCTCCTCAGATAGAACCGCGTCTAGATGGATTGTCGGTGAGAGGTTCCCAAGTCAGATCGGCTTCTGTCGTTATTTTGATGCAATCGATAAATGGAGCACCAGTTCTATTACCATTTAACAATTTATTGTTTTTGATGATCAATGACACGGTGTTTTCACCTGCGCTCAAATTCAATGTGGTATTGATAGGATAATCAGCAAAATCGTATTTTCCTGAAGAGGTGGAATTGCTGACGACTATCGAATAATCGATCGCCTGTCCGTTTAATTCAACTCCGAAAACATCATTGTTCAAAGTGATATTACCGAGTTCAGATGCTAAGCGAAGAGTCAGTTTAGCATTTGAAGCCTTATCGGCTTCAAAATTGAAATCGATCTGATTTTCGGCATAAGTATTTCCTAAGAAATAACCATTGGAATAACCGTTTGCAATATCGGCTTCAGTTCCATCACCATAGATGTTATCAACCCCATCAGCGGAGTTAGAGAGGCCAGCTCCATTAAAATCATCCAGATAGACGTATTCAGCTTCGAAGGTGAAAGTCTGACTTCCACCTCCTGCTAAAGAAGAAGGGGTTAAAAAGTGGATGCATAAGACGATGCCTGTTCCTAAAGCTAAGAAACCGGTGAGAGTAGGGATCATCACTTTAAAATTGACTTTTCTTTTCTTTTTAGTCTTCTTTTCTTCTATAGCTTTTTGTTCTTTCTTCACCTTTTCATCTAATCCGTAATAGTCGTCAGGATTGACTTTGTTTTCATCTGAATCATCTTTATCCTCATCTGAATCATCGATGCGATTCCTCTTATCGAAATAGAGGAAGAAGATGAGAATCGCTAGAGCACCAAGCACGATAGTTCCGATACCGATAGACATACCGATGATGTAATTGTTGTTAGTTTGGCTAGGATTGACTGTTAAGGAAACAGTCACTTCGTCTTGGATGTTTTCGCCTAGTTTAGCTCTGATGGTGAAAGTGAAATTGCCAGCTCTCGTCGGTGTGCCTTTTAAAACACCGTCCGAGGTGAGCTCAAGACCATCAGGCAATCTGCCATCGCTGATCTCATAGATGATATTGTTTCCACCGATAGCGAAATTGACTGGGACTTCGACAGAGGTGTTGACTGTCATCTCATCTAAAGAAAAGTCCGGATAACTGATAGCGATGCTGATGGTATAGGTCTTAGTGGTGGTGATATAGTCGTCACCGCTGATGATGATTGTGAAGGAATGTTCACTGACTGCCGCAGTCGGTGTACCGACTATGGTTCCAGATTCAGTCAGTCGTAAGCCATCAGGCAAGGTGCTATTCTCGTCTAGCTGATAAGAAAGACCATTCTGACCATTAGCGATCGATTCCGCATATTGTTGATTGACTTTGCCGGTTTTTAAGACTTTATCGTTCGGTATGATACGATTACCGATCGTGATCTGTAAAGTCACTGACATCGGAAGTTTGCCTTCAGCACTAGCTTCGATCGTGACTTCATAGTTGAAACAAGTCTTAGTCGGAGTACCGCTGATAACACCTTCTTGTGATAAGGACAAACCTTCAGGTAATAAACTGCCATCTGCTAAACCATAACTGATTTCTAAGCTTTCACCGCTAGCGATCGATGCCCAGTTGACGTCTTGGCGATAAGCTTCACCGACATAACCGGTGTTTATATTCACATCGACAGGTTTGGTATAGATGACCGACAATTCTTTGTTGACGACAGGTAGGGTGAATTCTGCTTCTCGTTTAGAATGCTCATAAGAAGCGACGACCGTGAAAGTGTAGCTCTGATAATTAGCTGCTGGGACACCGGTGATGATACCATCGGAGCTCAGTTTTAAACCTTCTGGTAATTGTTCACCATCTTTGAGTTCGTATTTGACAACTCGTTTGCTATCGCTCCCATCATTAGTCAAGCAAGTGTTGATCTCAGCTTCATAATCATAACCAGCGATAGCAGGTGTGAGGTTAGTGCCTTGATATTGACCTAAGATATTTTCAATGCTGTTATTGTAGATAGCGGTGTAATTCACCGTGGTGTAACAGATGTTATGCATCGCTCTTCTCAAGGAAGCGACAGTAGTAGCAGAATCTAAACCGACTGGGTTTTGTTGACTGCCGCTAGTAGCTAAGAGGATATCTCCACCGGCTCTGATAGCTAAGTTGCCGTTTAATTGTGCACGGCCTTGGATATAGTCAGTGATGACCATACCTTCAAAGCCCCATTCTTCACGTAAGAGAGTCGTTAACAAGTTATAATTACCGCCGACCCATGTAGCTCCTAAGTTGTTAAGAGCGGACATGATGCCATGGGTGTTATATTCTTCAACGCAGATTTGGAATGGTTTTAGATAGAGTTCACGGATGGATTGTTCGTTAGCCCAGGTCAGTAAGTTTTCACGATTGGATTCCTGTTCGTTGACTGCGAAGTGTTTCAAGAAAGTGATCATACCTTTCTCATTGCAGCCTTTGATGATATGACCAGCCATCTCACCTGAGATATAAGGATCTTCGGAATAGTATTCAAAGTTTCTACCGCCGAATTGAGAACGGTGTAAGTTGACACTAGGAGCGTATAAACCAGAGACACTCATGTTATTACCGAAGAGGCCTTGGTTACCGATGATGAGACCTTTTTGATAGGCTAAATCTTTATTATACGTGGAAGCTAAAACAGTTTCAGAAGCGAAGTTAGTATAAGTGCCGCCTTCATGACGACCATCTAATCCGGAAGGGCCATCCTCTTGGTGAGTGGTTTTAAATCCTAAAGCGTCGATGCCATAGATATACCAACCTGCATTCCAAATGGTATATGCCATACCGGAATGCGTTTTATCACCGACGGCGAATTGATCTAAGTAGGTCTCCCATAAAGGATCATCATAATCTAATCCGTATAGATCAGTCAGTTGGACTGAGCCGGTGTTATCACCGGTCGTCGGCATAGTTTCACTATACCAAGGATCGCTAGGATCATCATTAGCGAGGATCTGATTGGAATTAGAAGTAGCATTGACTTCATCGATGACTGATTGAGGAGCCACTCTTTCTTCAGCGGTGATCTGCTTAGGGAAAGTGTTTTCCCAATCATCTCTTGAAAGATAGACGGTGTTAGGCATTTCAGCGTCAGAGAAAAGGTTGTTAATCTCTTTACCAGTCGAACTAGTCTTATATTGATAACCTTCTTCTGGTATTGAATAGTTGACTGTTAATACAGGTTCATGTGCGTTTTTAGAAAGTTTTAAGACGTAATTCCCACCATCCAATTCATAACCTATGAACTCGTTGTTATTGGCATCGTTATAGTCGTATGATGCCATGTCGCGAACTTTGATGGAAAGAGATAAGGTCTGACTTTCACCAGGTGCTAAGGTTTTAGTCTTTACATAATCGGCTAGATTGACATGAGCCTTAGCGATCTCACCTTTTGTATAAGGAGCCGTGTAATAAAGTTGAACGACATCTTTACCAGCTTTTTCGCCGGTGTTAGTGACTTTTACATTGAGAGTGACTTCATCTTCCTGCCCTAGGACAGCATCTTCTTCTAAGCTAGTGCTGACTAATTTCCAATCAAAAGTCGTATAGCTTAAACCATATCCGAGCGGGTAAACGACTGCGGACTCATACCAATTTTCCCAAGAAGTAGTAGTGGTGTTATGAAGCGAATTTTGACCGTTATCTGATTCACTGTTATAAGGAGAATCTCCTTCAGTGAATCCTCTGGTTTCATAATATCTATAACCGACATAAATGCCTTCTTTATAGTTGACTAAGCTCTTGTTGAGATTGGTGTATTTAACAAGGCTATTACTATAAGTCGGCATGTTGTGCCAGGTCGGATCGTTTTTAAAATCACGGGCATAAGTATCGACGGTGTGACCGGATGGATTAACTTCACCGGTGATGATTTTACCTAAAGCGTTTAAGCCTTCACCTTTTCCAGGGAAGCCGAACCATAAAGCAGCTTTTATGTTTGGTGAGTAGGCGTAGTGACCAGGATCATCTAAGAATCCGGCTTCAAACGAAGAACCGGTATTTAAGAGAATTACTATTTTATCGAAATATTGCTCGACATAATGGATGAGATCAGCTTCAGCTTGAGTCGGTTGAAGACTGTGGTCATCAAAATATCTTGCACCATCGACTTTAGTACCGTTTAAACCAGAACCTGTGAAGCCGGTTGACATACCCTTAGGAAGATCAGCAGCTTCCATACCGGAACGAGAGATGACGATGAACGCAGCATCGTTATATTCGTTATAAGTGCTAGTTGAAACGTTTTGCTCTAATGTTGAAACTGGTGTTTCTTTTAAATTATAACCAGCATTGATCGTGTAACCAGTCAAACTGCCTGGTTTCGGAGACAAACTATCATTCGAGTAGAAGGAAGTTAAGGCGGGATTCACTTCTAAACCCGCATTAGCGAAGACATCTTGAAGAGGGATCTGGGTACCAGCTGAACCAGAACCTGATCCAGCGCCGTTATAGATCAGATCAGTGGAGAAATTACCGAATATCGAAACTTTCGAACCGCTAACGATAGGTAAAGCGTTATCCTCATTCTTTAAGAGGGTGATACCTTCTTCTAAGATCTGATTGTTTAAAGCTTCACCTGCTTCTAAGGATTCAGCTTTGGTGTCATAGTTTGTGAAATAATAATTTTCTTTGGCTCCTTCTCTTGAAGGCGCATATCTCATTCCACCGGGTAAGAGACCAGCTAAGGAAAGAACTAATAATGATTTTAGTACACTCATATCCCACCTCCTTATGCATTAGTGTTTAAGATGAAACAAGCGATGACTAGATCGGTTTGACCAGCTAAGTCTTGAGTCAACGTCACATGGTGATAAGGTCTTAAACCGCCTGTATCTGTATTGTTAGTGATCTCAAGAATGACATCTTTAGTCTCATGCGGTGCTAAAGTCACATCGACTTCACCATATTCGACCGAATAAGTGAAACTGATTTCATAATCACCATCATTTTGGAAGCGGAAGAATAATTTTAAAGTCTCTTGATAGTTGATGAAGAAACCATCAGTTGATGTCTTCTCGTTTTGGATATCGAACAGTGAACCAGAACTGTTGCTAGGGAGTGTATATCTCACTGCTTGATCACCGTTTAAGAGATCGCGTTTAGCACTAGCGCCATCATATTTTCTGATCTTAGTCGCTAGATAATAGCTGGTGCCGTTGATCTGCTTATTAGGAGATAAGGTGACATCGCGGTATGGCATAGTAGTGACAGCACGATTTTGTTCATCTCTCAGGACTAAAGTTTCATAATCTTGCAGATCGAATTTATCTTCATCAAAGATGACTTCAGGAATTTCTTCACCGGCTTTTAATGTTTTGGATGTGGTGCCATCTTCGAAAGTCGCATCGACTAAATTGAGATGATAATAATCATATTCATAGGCGGTGATGACTAATTCGGTTTTGCCGGCTAAATCAGCATTCAAAGTGAGATGGTGATATGGTCTGATACCTGCTTGATCATCAGCTAATGTCGCCTTAAACTCGACGATCTCATAGGAGTGTGCTTTGACAGTGACATCGACTGAACCATATTCGACTGAATAATTGAAGGAGATGTCATAATCGCCTTTATTAGTGAAGGTATAGATCAAGTTTCTAGTATCACCAGGATTCAGATAGAAACCATCTGTTCCTTCTTTCAGATTCATGATGTCAAAGTAGTAACCTGCTTGACCTTGTGGAATGGTGTAACTGGTTGAGATGACGCCGTTAAATTCTTCTCTCTTAGCTCCTACTGCACCAGTGACATAATTTCTAGTTCCAGTAGCTAATGTTTGATTAGTTCCAGCCATGCGATAATATGGGCTTAGAGTTAGATCTTCAGTCGGCATGACTAATGGTAATGAGTAAACATTGCCTTCCGGATCACGATAGCCTAATAATTCGTCGCTATCATAATAGTTAGTGCTCGGCTCGGGGATGATATCACTGACTTCTGTAAATGCTTCGATATCTTTAGAAGTAGAACCATCAGAGAAGGTCGCTCCTTCTAAGGTTAAAGTGAATTCTTTATATTTGTAATTAGCGGTGATAGTGATATCACAATCAGGCATTTTAAAGATATTACCATTGAACCAGACATCAGGAACATCAGTTGACCAACTGGTGAAGGTAGCATCATCGCGAGCATCAGCTTTTAATGTTACGATGGTTCCTTCTTCGGCTTCACTATAATCAGCGTATCCACCGATGACCGTGATCGAATGCATTTCTTTTTCAGGTGTGGTATCATCGATGACTCTAACTGCGATAGAAGTGGTCAATGATTTGTCATTTTTAGCTGTCGCAGTCAAGATGACTTCACCAGCTTTCTTGGCGATAGCTTCACCGCTTTCAGAAATTTCTAATATTGAAATATCAGAGCTTTCTAACGTGTAACCACCAGCTGACATGTTGTAAGAATCGATTGATACTGTGAAGAACTGATCTTCTTGACCGACGCGTAATTCGATGACATCTGTGGTGATCGGCGCATGGTTATAAAGGATAGAAATATTACCTAAGTATTGATCAGCGACAGGTTTGATGCTCGGTATCAGATCCGGCGATGCCATCATGTAAATAGATAATGAAGTAGTTCCTGCTAATAGGAGTATGGCTAAACAACCATAAACGATAGATGGTACGGTGAAACGATAGGTGATGAGTTTTTTAGCTCTTTCTTTGGTATATGGACTTCCATCTGGATAGAAACCGCTGAGCCTTGCTGCTCTGTTAGTCTTGTTCACTCTGATGAAGATGAAGACACCCCAAACTAGAAGACCACCGATGATAGTAGCTATGCAGCTCCACATGATGATGAACCAAATAGGACGTGCATAATAATATCTGACGCCTTCACCAAAGCCGTTCATAGCATTGGAATTAGCGACTGTATATAAGATGTTCTTACAAGATTTACGGATGCAAGTGATGGCGGTTGAAGAACTCGTATCAGTCAAATATTTACTTTGCGATAAGTTTAAATCACCGCCTGCTCTGATCATCTGATCGAGATTCATATAGGTTTTTAAGTTATAGTCGGTGACGACCATACCTTTAAATCCCCATTCTTTTCTTAATAGTCTAGTCAAAAGATTATAATTTCCACCAGCCCAAGTGAAGCCTACACGGGTGAAAGAAGACATCATAGCTGTGGTTCCACCGACTTTAACAGCTTCTTCAAACGGGACAAAATACATCTCTCTCATCGCTTGCTCATTAGCCCAGACGACTAAGCCAGAGGTATCACGATTAGTCTCTTGTTCATTTAAGGCAAAATGCTTCATGTAGGTGTAAACACCTTTTTCTTTAGCGCCTTGAATAACAGCGGAAGCTAATTTTCCTGAGAGAACAGGATCTTCAGAATAATATTCGAAGTTTCTTCCTGAGAATTGTGAACGATGCAAATTAGCAGCTGGTGCATACCAACCAGAATAAGGAACTTGATCGCCTTTTTCATTACCGATGATAGATTCATTACCGATCATCTGACCAAAGCGTTTCATCAATTCCTCGTTCCATGTAGAACCAGCTAAAGATTCACAAGCATAATAACAAGTGTCATAAACGGAAGGGTTACCCATGAAGACTGAATATCCCATCGGACCATCAGGATCAGTGGTTAAAGGTTTGTCGATGTTTTCGATAGCTTCTGTGTGATAGTTTCCGATTTGGATGAGACGAGCCATTTGGCCGACTGTCAATTGATCTAATAACTGATCCCATAACGGATCATCGTAATTTTTACCGATCAGGTTCCATAATTTGATCTCCGTCTCTTCATATGACAAAACGTTTTGACTTTGAGTAGGAGTTTCAAATGAAAACCAAGGATCATTCTCATCATCTTCGATCTTATAAGAACCAAGTTGCTCTAAATCAGCTTTTGATAAAGTCATCTCTTCAGCTGTCGGTTTGCTAGGCCAAGTGCCTTCCCAATCACTTCTTGAAAGGTATTGGTTTATTCTAGAGCTGACATCATCGAAGAGATTAGTGATTTCTTCACCAGTCGCATCATCAGTTTCATAACGGATATCATCAGCGATGTGATAAGTTAAAGAGTTTGAATAATCATGTGAGTTTTTGGCGATATACAGATTGTAATCACCGGCTTCTAATTCGTATCCTTTGAAACCATTTTTGTTAGCATCATTATAATCGTATGATGCCATATCTCTAGCTTTTAAAGATAGAGTCACAGTTCTGCTATCATGAGCAGGAATCAACTCAGTTTTAGCAAAATCACCTAAAACGACATGCGATTTTTCAATTTCACCATCCGTATATGGAGCAGAATAATAGAGTTCGACAACATCTTTACCTGGCCTATCGCTTTCATTATAGACTTCGACAGTTATTTGAATCTCATCGTCGGCTTGCAGATCTTCGATAGTGGCTGGAGACACATCAGTTATCTCCCAAGTGAAATCTGAATAGCTTAAACCATATCCGAACGGATAAATGACATTATCATCATACCAATCTTCACCATCCGTATATCCTCTAGTTTCATAATAGCGATAACCGATATAGATACCTTCATCATAATCAACGAAATAGGCGTTTCTTTTCTTGCCTCCTTCATCTTGATAACGATTGCCATCGGCGACTAAATTGTTGCTGAAGTTATTCCAAGTCGGATCGTTTTTAAAATTGCGAGGATAAATATCAACGGTTCTACCTGATGGATTAACTTCACCGTTTAAAACTTTGCCGAGCGCCATAACACCCGAATTGCCAGGTAATCCCAACCATACAGCACCTTTGATATTTTCGTGATAAGCATAATGAGAAGGATCATCTAAAAAGCCTAATTCTAATGGAGTTGGCGAATTTAAAACGACGATGACGTTATCAAAATTTTCACATGCTAAATTTAACATGTCAGTTTCATTCTGATCTAATTGCAGGTAGTGATCATCTTTGCTTCTAGCACCAGGGATGAGTTTGTCACCGCTCCAATTTTGATATCCGCTTCCGTCATAGAACATTGAGCGAGGTAAATCAAAGCCTTCACCGCCGATACGGGATAAGACGACGATAGCGGCATCACTATATTCAGCAAAACTATTTTTGACCTTATCAGTATATGAACTGAGCGGTGTTTCACCAGTCGGAAAACCGGTCAAACCAGTGGTAGTAGCATTCATATCAGGAGAGGACGGACGTCCACCACCTGAACTAGAACCGTCATAGAAGCTTTTCATCACCGGGTTATAAGTGAAACCAGCTTCTTCTAAACTGTTATAGATCGTTCTGACATCGTTGGAAGAACCAGTGGCATTAGAACCGGAACCGCCTAAGACTAAATCAGAAGAGTTCTTTCCAAAGACAGTTACTTTTGATGTGGAGGCTAATGGTAAAGAGTCATCATTCTTTAATAGCGTGATACCTTCTGATACGATCTCTTCATTCAATTCATTTGCGGCTTTTAAAACATCTTTTTTAGAATCATAATCGCCTTCAAAATATTGGTATTTAGATGGATCACCGCTTTTGACTTTTCTTCTCTCACCGCCGAACACTTGGACGACAGTGTTATAGAGGAAGTCGTTTGCAGTCATCACAGACCCGACAGTCAAAGCGATGATTGTGATAGGAATAGTAGTAAAAAACCAACTTTTGAAGCCTTTGGTTTTCCAAAACGATTTCAGTTTCATAAGAATCTCCTTTCGTCCTAAAAGTTAAAACATCAGCTTCGGTGTTTTTATTTTTTACTATTGAGTTTTTTTAATCAATTGATAATACGGGAATAAACAAGAAAGTCCCGTGAACTGTCACTATTTTCTTAATATGTAAGCGGTATTTTTTATAAAAACAAAATAATATTGGCACTTTATAGTGCCGATACACAAAAAATACATTTTTAATGGCTTAAAGCCTCAGTAAAATATAGACGTGATATAGCTTAATATAAGTTGGTAAATGAAAAACTATTTTGAAATATGAAGAAAACACTCTTTATCATGTGAGCTTATCAAGCCGATAGCTTGTAAATATGAATATATGGTTGTGCTACCGACAAATCTCATCCCTCTTTTATATAAATCAGCCGAAATTTTATCTGATAACTCATTCGTTGTTTTACCAGTCTCATAAATAATATTTTCATCAGTAAAACTCAATAGATAGTTTTTAAAACTCTTGTATTCTTTTTCAATCTCTAAAAATATTATGGCATTAGTGATCGCAGTTTTAATTTTTAATCTGTTTCGGATTATATTTTTATCGGTTAAGAGTTCATTTATTTTAGTCTCATCATATTTCGACACTTTATTAGGATCAAAATTATCAAAGGCTTTTTTGAAATGCTCTCTTTTATTTAAGATACATTCCCATGATAAACCAGCTTGAAAACATTCTAACAAGAGCATTTCATATAAGTAGTCTTCATCTAAATTCAGTTTACACCATTCTTCGTCATGGTATTTTACATATTTTGGATTATTTAAATTGCACCATGAGCATCTTTTTTTATTCATCTGTTTTAATCCTTTCAGAATGTTCATTTAATTCATATTTTCTTTTATGAAGTTATCTTAATTCTTTGAAGGTAGGACCTGAGTGTTCTTGATGATTGATGATAGGGATGCTCATCATAAGGTATCGAGTATGCTAAGTTTCCATGACTAAACGGCTATTATTTTCCTTCTTTTTAGCAATACCATCTAGGTAGAGATTTTACACATGGGATTTCATCAACTATCACTAGGATAAGACCGATGAAGAAATCTTCTAATTCATCAGGCATGACTGATATTTAAATTAGTTGACATTTTGTTTTTTGTCAACAATATCAAAGCTTTAACCGAAGACTTATATTTAAAAAGATTTATAACTGATTAATGTTATTCCAGTTAAGTGTTGGTAGGTAAGCTTGGAATATTAGGTAGCAAGTCTCTGAAATAATACGCTGAATACCACTTGATATCTTTGATATG
>CASDVP010000002.1 GCA_949284445.1 uncultured Bacillota bacterium | reverse complement strand
GTATTCAGTTTTTAACACATTCCCTGTCTATCCGCTGTCCGCAAAACCATTGATTTTATTAGCTTTTTGCCGCTATCGCTATCACACCTCATTATTTGAAAGCTCAGATGTATATTTCTTACAGACATTAAAAAATAGATATCCGGATGTCATATCTGATGTTTCAAAATTTTATCTGACTTCAACAGATGAGATTTTTGGAAACAGCCAAGATATCTCACTTCTTTATAATAATAAAACCTATAGACTACCACGACTATCAAGCAATAGCTTTTTAGAGGCACTAACACCTGATGAATTGCCTGCATCTAAAAAGATTTACGGAGATTTATCGCTACTACAAGATGACATAATTTTAGGTCTCAATGAAGAAGATATATTAGGACTATTCTTATTATGCTATGTCTCTCCTCCAGAGGACTTAAATGAAGAAAATTTAGAGTTGTTAGGCGATAGGCTTCAAAAAACTATCATCACAGTGCGCACTACATTCAGCAAAGGAGATTGGCAATACTATCTAGATCATTCATTTCGTCTCAAAGGCTTCTTTTTAACTGATAAAGAATGTGTTTTGCAGACTGATAATTCCTTCAATTCCTACTTTGTGGATGAGATCTTACATTTTGATGAGGCTTTATTAGAAGAACAGATACCAGAAGATAAACCGTGGACATTAAAATACATTCCGGGATTAAGATTGAGATTAAACAAAACTGGTCAGTTCCTAAATCTTTTCTTACATGATAAAGATTGTAATAGCTATGTACCATCAGTATTAACTAAATTTAATTATTATGATATAAAAGATATAAATACACATAATAGAATAATTATTTATAAAGATTACCTACCGAAATTAAATATCAATGATGTCGATAGCTTACAACGTTCATTAGATTATCAATCTTCTAACATCAGATATTCTTCATCGATCTATTCCTATACGACAAGCGGTTATATCGCTGGTTTTAATAAACCATTTTTCTTCTCAGCCAACCGAGAAGAATTGAATTATATTCAAGATAATTATTTATATTCCGAAGTCGACTTAGGTCAGTTTCAAGGTTCTCTGTTTGAGGTTGATGAAAAAGTCATCAAAGCAGATCTCTTATCTGCATTAGAAGAAGAAGGGATGAGTTTTAAAGTTCTCGATTCAGAAGCAGATGTCATAGGAAGGTATCCTATCGATGATTCAGAAATAGTTGTATCTTCTAAACTTGCTGAAAAATTATTCACCTCTTCTCAAAAAGCGATAAACAATAATCTCTATGCCTTGACATTATCAGAGACTACCAAAGAAGGTGAAAATTATAAAAACGTCTTTGCTGAAGGTGTTTTAAAAGTGGTAGGAGTGATCAAAGATGAAAACATTTCGATTTATCAAGATGCGCTTTTCCCGCTCTGTTATGCATTTAGCCATTTAGAATTAAAACCGGAAGAAGTCAGAATCACCGAAGCGATACTAGACGTTGACTTAAAGAATGCGACGAGCGAATATTATCTTCAAAAAGCTGAGAGCTATAATCTCGTCGGCGATTTTCCCATCAATGAAATAATCACTGAGATTGATAAAACACTCAATATGTTATCGAATCTCTTTTTGATTTTTAGCATTTTAGGTGTCATCACTTCAGGATTTATTTTATTTTTATCTCTTTATCTCTTCTATAATAAAGATAGAAAATCGTTAGGAATACTTTTAGCATTTGGCTATTACAAAAAAGAAATCAACCGGTTTTATTTTCTTTTGATTTTGACAATCAACTTGATAGCCTACATGCTATCGACGATCATTTCGATTTTTACTGAGCTGGTATTAAAACAAACATTGATGGATATTTTAAACGACTATTCAGTATCACTGCTACCATATTTAATCAGCCTTTTAACATGTCTAGCAATAACGTCAATCGTTTCTTTAGCAATAGTTATCAAACTCAATAAATTGACACCTAAAGAAGCTTTTAATCAAAAATAGTATAACCGCTTACATAAAATTATTAGAAAAAAATTTACCATTTTTATCTGCTTTATGCTATATTTTTTAACGCGTGTATTGCGCTTTTAAAGAAAGGGTTATTTAGACAATGAAGGGTACCGTTAAGAAGTTCGACAAAGAAAAGGGTTATGGATTCATCACTGGTGAAGATGGAAAAGATTATTTCTTCCATTATAGCCAACTCATGATGGATGGCTTCAAGACCGCCGAAGTTGGTCAACACGTTGAATACGATGCGACCACCACTGAAAAAGGTCTCAGAGCTAACAACATCCATTTTGTTGACTAATCTTTAATATAGTCGAGACTAAATAAGCCACCCTGACCGGGTGGCTTTTTCTGTTATAATAAATAGGAAATCAATGGCTCTCATCGAGCATCTTTAAATGAAGACCCACCGACGAATTCTCTTATCAGTGAATTGCACGGGATATCATCAATTTTTATCGGTAAGAAATATTTCATCAAGGCTTTTAACCTATTGGCAGTCGGATACTCATTATCGTCAGGCGATACTTTATTCAATAAAGGCATGATAAAGCTTCTGAGCGCACAAGGTTCATACGGCATAAAAGTATCAAAGATAAAATCGGCATTTTCCTCAGTGGGATAAATATATTTAAATTCACCGTTTCTAACACTCGGCCACATGCCGATAGTGGTTTTGGCATCTGCACCTCTAGTCCTTGCATCTCTAGTTATCCTTCGTAATAAACGCAAATCACTCATGCTCATAGGAGTATGATTATCGATGTTTATCTGAGGTTGGGGAGCAATATAGATTCGATATTTTTGATGCTCGGGAATACTGGAACCTAACTTATTATTAAGAGCATGTATACCTTCGATAATGATAGGTTGATTAGGTGCTAGTACGATCGGTTTATTGAAGGTTCTGATCCCTTCTTTAAAAGCGTAATGAGGAAGGCTTACCGCTTCTCCATATAAAAGAGAAGAAATAGTTTTGTTATATAACTCGACATCGATAGCATCGAGACTCTCGATATCTGTTCCCTCTTTCAATTGACCTTTTGGAATGTAAAAATCGTCGATTGAAATACGAATAGGTCTTAAACCTTTAGACATCAATTCAAATGTCAAACGGTTAGCAAATGAAGTTTTTCCAGAAGAAGAAGGACCTGCAATACAAATAAGACGTGCGACATCTCCATCACTGACAATATCTTTACCGAGTTCAGATAACATGTCATTAATTCGGCTTTCACAGAGATTGATCAAGGCTAAAGCACCATATTTCTTTATGAAACGATTGACATTAAATGCTGTATCTAAACCATTGCTTTCAGACCACTTGCTCACATTTGCCAGTGTCGATGCAAACTTGATTTCATCTTCAAAAGCAGGGATGATACCATCACACTCTGAGCGCGGGGTTTGAATGAGAAATCCTGGCTCATAAAAGCGTAAGATGAAATCTTTCAGATAGCCGCTAGAAGGTACCATCGGCGAGTATAAATAATCATAATACTCAAGGTCAGCAAACTTACTTTGATATAAATGGACATAATTTTCAGGTCGATATTTCAACACATTTAACTTGTCAAAAAATCCTTGTTTATGATAAAGTTTCAAAGCTTCTTCTTTACTGATTTTAATGCGAGTAAAGGGAATATCAGCAGCAACAATTTCTTTAACTCTATTAACAATTGTATTAACAATCGATGGAGTCACATGCACTTTTTTCTTTCCGATAATTTTGCAAAAAGTCGATCTAGAAATGTTATAAAAGAATTTACAATCCAATCTATTATCTAACGATTTAACAGCCAATGAGACCACATATCTTATGGAAGTCTCATATATTCTAGCTGCTGTGCTATCCGTCAGATCTAAAAACTTTAATGTCGCATCCATCTCATAAGGGAATTCGTAATTGAGCTCTTGGATATGTCCGTTGATCTCAACACAAAAATATTTTTTTCTATCTTCTTCTTTAAGTTTTGATAAAGGTGTTTCACCTTTCAAAAAATGGCTTGTTATTTCCATAATGTTCTCCTTCTAGAAAGCCCTTACAATTAAGCTATATTATTATATATATAATCTAGTGTAAATCCAATGCGTTTTTGTGATATAATGTCACCGCTAAATGAGGTGATAAAAATGGCAGATAACTCAATTGTCTTAACTAGAAAAGGTAAAGAAGAATTAGAAGCAAAGCTTTTAAACTTAAAAGAGAATGAAAAGCCAAAGGCTTTAGCTGACTTAAACTTAGCTCGTTCACAAGGTGATTTAAGCGAAAACGCTGATTATGATGCTGCTAGAGAAAAATGTCAACAGATCGAAAGTGAAATCACTAACATTCAATACACTCTAGATCACTGCACAATCGTTGAAAATACTACTGGTGGTAAAACTTGCCGTTTAGGTGGTGGTGAAATCACAGCCAAGAATTTATCCACAAATCAAACCTATGTCTTCACGATCGTCGGTTCCGCTGAAGCCGATCCTGCTAATGGCAAAATCTCTAATACTTGCCCAGTGGCACAAGCTGTTTTAGGTCATCAAATCGGCGATACAGTCATCATCAATGCTAAAACTAGCTATCCTCTCTTGATTGAAAAAGTTTCTGATTAATTTTCATCAAATATTTTAGACAAAAGTCCTCTTTCTAACTAATGATAGTTGAAGGAGGTTTTTTATTTATATGTTTAAAACTATCATTATCGGTTTAGTCATCACAGTCGTCTCTTTAGTCGCTTTTACTTTTGTTGGTAACATGAACAAAAGTACTACTAACGCTGATAATCCCACTCATGAAGTAGAAGAGGATGGTGACAAAGTAAAAGTGGATATCAGCGGTGAAATCAATCATCCTGGCGAATATTCTATCTACCCCAGTGAAACATTAGGTGATTTGATCACTATGGCTGGAGGTGTTACAACAAAAGCGGATCCAGACGCCTATAATTCATCTATCTTAATCGGCACTTACACATCATTTTATATCGCACCCATAAGCGAAATGCCCGCGGTATGCGTTGATACTGAGATTGAAAAAGTCAATATCAACAATGCTTCAGCTGAGGAATTACAAGATGTCGGTTTTAATTCTTCCCAAGCTAGCAATATCATCACTTATCGTAATGAAAACGGCGCTTTTCAAGCGATCGAAGATATTTTAAAAGTGAAAGGTATCGGTGAAGCAACCTTTAATAAAGTAAAAAATAAAATCACTATATCCTGATGTTTTTTTGCATCTTAATCAGCTTCATCGTCGCTATTCTTGCAAAAATATACTCATTCTTTTTGCTACTTTTAATACTCCCTTTGTTCATCTTTTTAGTGATAAGAAAAAAAGGAAAAAAATACCTTATCGCTTCGTTAATCTCTTTGATTCTTGGAATTTGTCTGATGTATTTACCTCATGGTTCCTCAGGGGAGAAAGATCTGATAGGTCTTTGTGTGACAAGAAAAGAAAATTATATCTTTTTATTGACGATAGAAGGCAAATATCTTGTTTATGACGATGGTCAAACCGCTTTATTTTCAATCGTAAAGGTCACTGGAAATGCCGAAAAAGCAATGTTTAGTCATTATGAATCCGGGTTTAATTTTTCTTCATATCTAGAAACACAGGGCATTTTCTATAAACTGAAAGCAAATAAGTGTGATTTGATATTCGATAGTCACTATAATTTAGATTTTTTAAAATCATATTCCTTTTCTTATCTTGATGATAAGACTTATCTGATCGTAGATTCGCTGTTATTTTCTAACAGCTTATCGGAATTGAAAGAGCAAAATTCACTTCAAGCTCTTGGTTTAACAAGCGCATTTGCTGTGACAGGCTTTCACCTTTCATTCTTTCTTAGCATCATGAAAAAACTGTTTTCAAAGAAACTCAAAAATGGATATGACTATTTAGAACTAATAGTTCTCTTTACATTTCTGTTTCTATCTTCATTTAAATATGCGATCAGGCGTATCTTCTTATTAAAATCAGCTGCTTTGATCAATAAAAAACTCAAAACTCAAATCAGTTCTTTAGAAGTTCTTTCACTAGTCTGCTTGATGATGCTAATTTTTGAACCGTATAGTTTGATCTCATCTTCTTTTTATTATTCGTTTCCATTCTTATTTTTTCTACGAATAATTCAACCGAGATTTAGAAACAAACGATCTAGTTTCTTTCTCTTACTGTTATGTTTTTATTTTCCGATCAGAATCCTCAATAGCCCTGAATTTTATATCCTTAGTCCATTATCACAGATAATATTATTGCCTTTTAGTCATTTTATCTTTCTTCTTTCACTACCAGTGCTAGTCATTCCACAAATCGGCTATATACTAAACCCACTCAATAATTTTTACTTGACCATCATTGAATTCGCTTATAAAAAATCTCCATATCTGATCAATGGACATGTATCCATTATTATTGCGCTGCTCTTATATGTTTTCATTATTGTTTTTTTCATCTTAAGAACATATAGGTATCTAAAACAGGCTAAAATTTTAGCTTGCAGTGTGATCATTTTAACGATACCAATATTCATTCCAGACTTTACATCTCACAAAGAAATAGATTTTATAGACGTTGGACAAGGAGATGCAACTTTAATCAGATATAACAAAACGGATATTTTGATCGATACTGGTGGTAACATAAATATCGATTTAGCAAATGAGTGTTTAATACCTTATTTCCATTCTAAAAAAATGAGTGAACTAGATGCTGTTATCATCACTCATTTAGATTATGACCATTATGGTGCTTTAAATGACTTAAATAATAATTTCCTCATCGATAAAATCTATTATCCTGAAGACTTTATAAAGGAACCTGATGAAACAATCTCAATAGATAGTATAAGTATCCGAAATCTAAATCACTATTCTGAAGGAAACGATACCAATAAAAACAGCGGCGTATATTATCTCGAACTAGATGATACTAAACTTTTGATCGTGGGTGATGCACCAAAAGAGATTGAAAACCAAATCATCACTGACAATCCCGACCTGGATGTTGATATCATCAAACTGGGTCACCACGGATCTAACACCTCTAGCAGCTATAAATTTCTCAAGGCGATAAGCCCAGACTTAGCGATCATTTCTTGCGGGTATAATAATATCTATAACCATCCTAGCTTAGAAACATTAGATACTTTATATAGATTAAATATCCCCTATCGTCGCACCGATCTTGAAGGAACTATAAGTATTAAAATCTAGTTGAGATCTATCTTATCTGGTCAATTGTTTTTAAAAAAGTAAGATTTTATAATTAAATCATGACAAAAAATAAATATTTATTTTGTGACATTGGCAATTCATATATCGATTTCGTTCTCACTGATTTTGCACGAAGTATCAGAACAAGAGCTAAGACTGGTTCTGTGCTTGACATGACACTTGATGAACTACTACAAAATGATGAAGGACATATCAATGCCTATATTTCTTCGGTTAATGCAGTGGGATTAAAAATGCTGCGTGATGCTTTAGACAAACGAAAGGTTCCTACCGAATGCCTGAATCAAAATGAGATGAAAGCTTTCGCAAATAAAAATGAATATCAAATCTCAAATATCGACATCTTAGGTCAAGATTTATTTTGTGATTTAATAGCCACCAAAGATAAAACTTTTAGGATCATTGTTGATATCGGAACTGCAACTAAAATATTAGTGATCACTGAAGAAAATCTATTTTTAGGTGGCAGCATCTTACCAGGACCTTATGCCTTTTTAAAAGCGATTTATAATGACACTGATATAAAAGGTGAGGGTATTCTTCAGTCTGATACTCCATTATTATCTTTAAAAACCGAGGAATGCTTATCTTCTGGTGCTATTTTTGGAACAGCAGGTGCCATCATCAATATCATCAAATTAATCCTACAAAAATATAAAGCTAAAAAACCTTTCATCTATTTAACCGGTGGTGGCTCTATCTTGATCAAAGGAAAGCTCAATGGACTCAGTGACAATGATTTTATCTATGATCAAAATTTAACTATCAAAGGTTTAGCTAGAGCTTTTGAATTTGAAAAATATCAACAAATAAACTAGTCGTAATCATTCTTTGCGATTGATCGAATCAAAAGCATTGAATTTGTCACCATGGTATCGCTTGTGTAATTTTTCAAGATTCTTGTCTGCAATCTCATCTAATGAAACACCTAAACCCGAAGCCGTCACAGCGATATACCATAAAACATCACCTAATTCTTCAACCAATTTCTCTCTGTTTAAATCATGTCCCTGAAAACGTTCTTTTTTTACTAGATCTACGCATTCACCAGCTTCACCTGCTAGCCCCATCACACCATTTAAAATCATATCTTTTCTACCAGCTTCAGAAATCAAACTGCCTGCTTGTTTCTGATATTCAGAAAAAGAAATTTTGTCCATATTCAATTTACCTCTCAATTATTTTATTCTCTTGTAATTGTTTTTTAAAACCAAATGAGTAATTTTGAAAAAACAAGTCTTCTTATTATAATTTTAGTGTATTGATAAACTGAGTCTTATGTCAAATAGTAAATACAGCTGCAAAGCAGCCCTAAAATTATTAAAAAGCGGATTTAAATTCAAATCGATCAGTGGATCTGTTGAAAGAATTTTTCGATGTCTGAATGACAAAATATATATAACCTCTGAAAATGAAAGCTATATCCTTTCACAATATGAATTTTTGGATCTGTTTTCAAATGAAGAGTTTATGATTATAAATGAAGAAATCGAAGATGAAGTCGATCCCAAAAAAGATGAAGAGTATTATAGTTTCCGTCAATAATCCTTGCAAAAAGACTACTTTTTTGTATAATTTTCTATGCGTGATTAATTTGTGAGGTGTCAACATGGGAAAAAAGAGATTTGAAGCAAGAAATTTTGCTCAACAATGGAAAGAAAGAAGAGAAGCTCGTTTAGCTAGAGAAAAGAAATCTGAAAGCAAAGCTAAAGCTAAGAGAGCTGCTGAAAAAGCTGCTCAATAATTTCTCTTCCTTAAGCCTAAAATAACTCATAAAAAGCCTGACCCATCAAAAAGTCAGGCTTTTTTCATACTTGATTTATCAGTCAAAAAAAGGTTCAGCTTGAAGCCAAACCTCAAATTAATTATTTCTTTTCTGCGGTCTTATCTTCGGAGAGCTCGCCGAATAAGATTCTTCTTCTCTCTTCAGCTCTTCTATCAGCAGCGATCTTTTCATTGACCTTTGTTGAATAGACATAGATGACGATCAACAACAAGACCATCGCTATCAACATGATGATTGTACCGACTAAGCGGAAATCAACAATACCTTCGATACCGAAGAAGGAAGCTAAATCTTTTTGAGCTTGATATAAAGGATTGGTGGAAAGCTTTCCAACATTAAAAGCGCAGATTCCTAAGATTCCTAAGATCAGTCCTAATAGCCAAATAGCACCAAAAATAGAATACCAAACTATTTCTGATTTATAGATGATACGCTTTTGTTTCTTTTCCATCGTTTAGTTCTCCTTAGTTTCTTCTTTTACAGTCTCTTTATCAGCTGATTCTTTCTTTAATTCTTCAACAAATTGTTTAGTTTCAGAATTGACTATAGCACTATATTTTTGTAATTCAGCCTGGCTGACTGCTATAAGTCTATCAAAATATGAACAGAAGATGTTGATGAACACTCTCACATCAGTAGGACGTTTTTTACCGGAGAAGAATGAGAAATCATCATAAACTTTTTGTCTTGTCAATTTGAACTCTTCGATATCATCACCGAAATGCATAGCAGTATTCAAATCTTTTGAGATCTCTTCAAATTCATTTCTGAGCATTCTGATAGAAGGATCATCATCCAATTTGAATTCAGGATCCTTTCTAGGATCAGCACCACCATGAGTACGCGAATAATCTTGGATGACCTGTTGAACATTCTTACGATACTCAAAGAACTTATTAGAAAGCATAATGCTAGCTGCCTTACTGGCTTTAGAATGGTAGTTCAACATATCTGCTTTGATGAGATTTTCAAAGTCGGCATCTAATAAATTACGTTCTCTTAATAATTTCAAACCAGCGTTGATGAATGATTCAGTATAAACACGGAGTTTAACAATCGATGTCAACAATTCGATGACTAATGACTGTTCGACATGAACCTTCTTATCAAGAGTGATAGAGACGATACGACCATTATCTGAGAAGACATCATCGATAAAATAGGACATCTCTTCTTTAAATTGCTTGCCGTTATCACCGTTATTATCACAATTGATATCGAAATTGCTCTTTTCGCGTGTCAATTGTTTAAGACGATTACCGAGATTAGTTCTGATTTCTAAGCTGAATCTACCATCATCGCCTTGTGACAAACAATAATCTAAACAATCGGATAAGACACGTCCGATATTGAGAAACTCTAGAACACCAAATTCTTCTTTATTCATTTTGAATACCTCATTGTTATAAGCACATTCTTATAAATTATACTAGCATCTATACTATTTTGCCAATTCTTTATCAAAGATGATGGGTTTTATTTGATCTTTTTCAATCAAGGTGGGGTCTATGATATATTTTTCTAAATCAGAAACCTTATCCACGTGATGATTAGCCTGGCTTTTCACAAAATCTGGAGCATGGTTCATACTGAAAGTATGAGGAAAATCTTGGAACATGAACAGATCATTTCCGGAATCACCGATCACAAAGACATCATTGAATGAAATATTATGACTCAAGCAATAGTTTTTAAGCCCATAACCTTTATTGATGTTTTTAGCAGTGATTTCAATCGAAGAATCAGAAACTGCGAAACTGAAATATTGACCAAATCTCTCTTGGCAGTCATAAGCTACCTGGTGAGCTTTACTGGCTTGTGATTGTCCAAAGCCAAAAGAAAGCATCATCTTGTAATTATCAGTTTCAGTAAGTTTTTTAACAAATGTGTCTTCACCGATGATCAGTTTTTCTCTATAAAAGCCATAGAATAAATCATTCCCGAGCACAAAACTTTTCTGTAAAGGTCTACTCAACTTATCCATGTGCAAGTAAAGAGGAATATGTTCATCAAACAAAAAGAAGATCAAAACTGAATAATAAGATTTCGCCCAACAATAAAAATCGAAAAGAGCTTTCCTATTTAAAGGATTACATTGACTTAATTTTCCATTTTTTAAAAGATATGATCCATTGCAGCCTAAAAAAGGTATGTCGGTCTTAAATTTTCGATGCAATTTAGGAAGAACCATCGTGCTTCTACCTGAAATAAACAGAAAATTTAATCCTTTTTTTAGATAATTTTTGATAAAAGAAGCATTGCTTTGTGGCATGCCAAAAATGCGATCTTTTGGATAGAACAAAGTGCCATCTAAATCAGTAGCGATCAGCTTAATCATCAAATGATCTCCTCGATAACTGCATATCTTTTTTTATCAGGTGAAACGATTGTTTCATCCGTGATCAGTGAAGATTTATCTTTGACTCCACTAGACATATAGTATATAAGATTAAACTCTCTTTTAGGAACAGAAATACTGCTTTCAATCATCGATGAAGACAGTTCTGAATAATCGCCTTCATAAACGCTTCCATCTGTTAATTTCGTGATAGGTAAACCATATCCAGATAAACTATCTAAATCTGACATGTGATAAGTATATAACCTGTCATTTTTCTCTTTGATGCAGAAGACTATCTCTGCATCTTCTTGATTATATTTTTCATTTAAATCATTGAATAAATTTATAGCTTCATCGAGTGAAGAAGTATTCATCAATGCAGTCGTATACATGTCCGCTAACATCGCATCATTTAAAAATACTGTGACTTGATCCATGAAATTGACAGAAAGTCCCGTGCGCGGATCGATTATATGGCTTCTTCTTTTGAACTCGTCTTCACCATCATAAACATAGAAATAGTTCTGATAATATCCAGAGGTAGACATTGTAAAACCGGTTGGTACATCAAATGCTACTTCGGCTCTATTAAATTGAGATTTATTGATAGCCTCACCATAAAGCGGATTCATATAGGCGATTTTCCAAGCTCGACCATCCGGTCTTGAACCAGTAGCTTTAACACTAGAGGAACCAGAATCAATGATGATATTCGCTCCAGGGATCTTTTGACTGAAATAATCAGATATAACCTCAGTAGCTAATCCTTTAGACATCCCGCTTAAACTGATAGATAAATCATCAATCAATATACCATCTTTAGTTAATTTATTAAATTTGATAGTTTGATTTTCATCGTTAAATATCAAAAGATTTTCTATTTCTTCTTTTGTTGTTGGTAGCGTTTTAGCAATCAAAGCAGCTTCTGAACTTATATCATCATAAAACAAAACATCATTTGCTAAAGTCAATGCTTTATTCAAGCTGGATTGTTCTCCATTCTGAGCCTTTTCGATACTCAATTCGTATAAATCATTTAAAGTTCCGATGAAAATATTGAATAGTCCTGAAGAATTAATTGTAAATTCAAAACTGCTTTTTATTGCCTGGTATAGAAAATCATCAACTTTGATGTTAGCATCCGTTCCATAATTATCATTGATAGTCTTTAAATTATTGATCTTCACACCATCTAAATAATATTCATGATGCCTATCAGTCAACGCATAATAATATTGAAGCAGGAATTGAAATTCTTTTTGAACCTCTTTCACCTTTTCAGAATCTAAAGTGTTTTCAGGTAAATAGATAGTTCCGTTGATCACAGTATTAAATGGTGTCACGATGATATCATCAAGTGAATCAGGTTGGAATTGCAATCTTCCTGAATCAGAATAAATGAAAGAAGAAGATAATTTGATCTCCTGATATGAAATAAGATTCGACCTAAAAGAACAAGAGCTTATTAGAGTGAATAAATAACTAAAAACAAGGAATGAAACTTTTTTCATAGCTTCAATTATAAAGCATGGATAAAAACAAAAAAAGGAAGGATGTCACCATCCTTCCAAAGAATAATATTTATTTTTCTACTTCGATGACACCATAGCCTTTGTCTTCTCTTTCATAGAGAACATTCACAAGACCAGTGGAAGAATCTAGATAGATGAAGAATGAATGACCAAGAGCATCCATTCTAGCTAGAGCTTCTTCAGCATCCATAGGTGCTAAACTCAATTTTTTCTTTCTTATGATGTCTAAATCTAGGTCATCATCTTCAGCAACTTCATCCATTTGTAAGGCATCAAATACACTTTTACGTGGATCTTTAGCTCTCTTTAGTTGTGTTTTTAATTTACGCATCTGACCTTCAAGTTTATCGATGACTTCATCTAGAGCAACATAGAAATCTTCATCCATCACTTTAGCTCTAAGGGTGAAGCCTGATAAAGAAGAGATAGCTACTTCGATAGCTTTTTGCTGTTGATGATAGATAGTGACAGTCACAACACACTTCACTTCATCTGAGGAACGGAAGTAGCGATCAAATCTGCTCAACTTCGTCTCACAAGCTTGTTGCATGGCATCGGTGAGAGGCACATCTTTACATACATACTGGAATTTCATAGTTTGCTTTTTCCTTTCTTTTTCCTCAACTATATTATAGTTGAAAACTATACCACTTTAAAGAAAAATGACCAGAAAATGTAAGCGGTATTATTTAAGCAATATCACGTTAACAGAGAAGAATAAATTTAAAATGCAAAATGTCTACACGGTTATTGACTTATTTTATTTCATATTCAAAATATCTTACATTATTTGTGTTAAATCCGTATTTATAAATGATATTTGTATGAACAATCTCAGTATATTAGCAAAAGTTTTAAGATATATAGAAATAGACTAAATCATTTACTAATTTAATTATCACAATTCAAAACTAATAATATGTCAAAAACAGTAATAATTTGTAAGGGGTTTCTTTTTAGTTTTTGCTATTATAAAGGAGTTTAGCTAGACAAAAATTTAGGCTTAATCTATTATTTAGCAAACAACAAAGGAGAACAATTGTTATAAAAAAAGATTATTTTTGCTATTACCTCTTCTTCTATTAACCGGATGCGAACATTTAGATGCTTCTTCATCAGCGTCTGTGCCATTAGATGAGGCGCTAAGCAAATTACAAAGTGATATCTGCTTGACTGGTAGCTCAACCAAAAAGAGAGAATTCTCTAGTCCAGCCTATTCACAAAACAATACTGAATTTACAAGTGAAGATAAACTGACCATTTTAGAAGATAAATATGAGTTAGTTTCTGAAAGAAATGATGGTGAAACAACCACTCGTAAAGGATATAAAGATGAAGATGGCTTTGTCGCTGAACAATATTTGACTTATCAAAATAAAGTAGCTCTTAAGCCTATTGTTGATGGTATGGGCGATAAAATGATTTATGATAACGAATATGGAAATCCATTTTTAGATCTGACAATAGATGACTTAGAAAAAGAATCTGACAATGTTTATAAAATTGCAGAAGATAAAGTCTTAACATTCTGTCATAAATTATTAGGAGAGGATGTGAAAGGTGAAGTCAAACTTACTTATACAGATGGCAATTTCACAAAAATCACTGCTGAGAATCTCACTAATGATACTTTCTTCGTTTCAACGCAAAGCTATACACCATTAAAAATTACTCTCAGTTTTGAATACACATTTAACAGTACAATAACGCCCATCGCTGATTCAGTCACAGCAGCTACAAATGAAAATCCTGAGCTTCAATCAGCATTAGACGGACTAAAAGATGGATTCAGATTTAATAATCTTTCTGATGGCGAAGTCACTATGTCGACTTTCTTTAATGGAACTGAAGCTTTATTCCAAATGATGAGTCCAGGTGCGACATCACCATCAATGCTTGATATGTATCTTGTAGCTAATGATGAAGATACAATGGACTTATATGTGTATATGGATGAGAGCACTGGATTTATATTAAACGATCCTGAAGAAATGGATATGTATTACGAAAAAGCAAGTTATGACTATCTGGTTTCAGATATTCAAAATCTATCTGCAGCAGTATTTAAAAAGACTGATACATACACCTATGTTCCTGAAGAAAGCGCAATTAGTCGCATTGGTGAACATATAATTCCGGGAATATATGATGCTTTAAATTTATCCAGTTATGAAGAACTTAGATATGCGACAAATGAGCTGAAAGTCACTTTGGTTGATGAAACTACAATCAATTTCGAATATAAAGCTGTGCTAAAAGCCACAGCAACCACTGCGACTATCACAGCAGCGTTCCAATTTGCCGAAATTGGAGAATGTGAATTGCCATATCAACCGACCATTTCCTAACATTAACACACAGGAGAAGACAAATAAAACACTTTTAAATCCCCACAAAAACCTTTAATATAAAGGTATGATCAATGTTGCAATTGTTGATGATTGTCAAACTGATATCGAAACATTAAAGGAAGCTTTACTGACTTTACAGAATGATTTTTCAGTTGAATTCAATATCTTTCAATTTCAAAGTGGAACTTCTTTGCTTTTAAATTATGAATCAAAATATGATCTGATTTTTCTAGATATCGAACTAGTCAATGAAAACGGTATACAAATCGCACGTGATTTAAGAAAAATTGATAAAACAGTCATCATCATATTTGTGACAAATGTTGCAAAATATGCCGCTGAAGGATATGAAGTAGACGCTTTAGATTTTATTGTCAAGCCTGTTAATAAAAGCGCATTAAAACTAAAGATGTCTCGAATCATTTCACGACTTCATAAAACCAAATCTGATACGATTATAATCAAGAGTATTCAGGATGAAGTCATCAAGCTATCTATTGAACGAATAATGTATGTAGAAGTAGATGATCATTATGTCATTTTTCACACTACGGATGGTATTTTTAAAGAATACCAATCTTTAAAGCAGATTAAAAATCAATTGCCTGAGAAAACTTTTGTATATTGCAATAGAGGCACTTTAGTAAATTTGAGTTATGTGAAGTCCATCAAAAAAGATATGTGTCTTATCAATGATGAGAGCATACCGATTTCACGACCTCAAAAGAATAATTTCATCAATGCATACGTTGAATTTTTAGGTGGTGAATAAATGGGTAACTTCGCTTTTATTACTGAACTATTAATAGCCCAGTTAATCTTATTATTTAATTACCCTAAGAAAAAATATTATTGGCTGAGACTATTGATCTCACTCGCATGTGTGATAACAATCGCCTTTTTCTTACCGCTCCCACAAATAGTTCTCACCGATCCTCTTCTCGGTTTTTTAAGATTTATCATTTTATTAGGTTTATCAATTTTAGGCATGCTATTCTGCTTTGATTGTAAAAATGGTGCTATTCTTTCAGGCTGTATCGCAGGTTATGCAGTTCAACATTTCACATACCAAATATTTAAATTAGTCTCTTTATCTAGCATCGCCCAACAGAATATTTCTGTGACTGAAGTTTTAACATTTTTCATCGTTTACGTGATCTTTTTCTTCACATTAGGCAGATTCATCAGCAAACATAATTATTATGAAAATTACGATGATAAATTTATTATCATCTCAGCAATAATCGTTTTCATTTGCGTCATCATCTATCGTTTTGCCAGAATGAGTGCGACTGATGATATCACCACAGTCTGTATCGCAATCTATTCGATGACTTGCTGTTTATTATCTTTGACTATTCAATATTTTGCCTATTCATTCATATCCTTACAAGTTTCAAATAAGACACTACAAAATATCATCAGTCAGAAAGAACAACAATACAAAATCAGCAAACAAAATATGGATTTGCTGAATATCAAATGTCATGATTTGAAACACCAATTACACTCATTGCCTCAAGAAGAAAAGAAAGAAATTGCGAAAATCATCGATATCTATGACAACCCCGTCAAAACCAATTTAGATGTTTTAGATGTAACCTTGAATGAAAAATTAAAAATCATGTATGACAAGAAGATAAAAATAAATTTCATAGGTGATGGACAATTATTGAATTGGATCAATGACACAGATATCTATTCATTATTTGGTAATGCTGTAGACAATGCGATTGAAGCTTTAGATAAAGTTCAAGATATAAATAAAAAAATCATCAATATCACTCTAGAAGAAAAAGGTGATCTGATCGTCGTCACTATTTTAAATTATTACACTGGTGACATAAAATTTAAAAACAATGAAATTGTGACATCTAAGCTTTTCGAAGAAGGTTATCACGGATATGGCATTAAAAGCATCAAGTACCTAGTTAATAAATATCATGGAACATTACAAATACACACCTCAGATCATATCTTTAAGCTTATATTTTCTTTTTTGCGTTAGGGTATTTTATTTTTAAACACTGAAATTGTATTCGTTCTAGGATCATTGTATTGAGATTTTAAGTTCTAGTAAATCAGCTCTCTGAAATCAAGGCATATAAATTATGTAGGAATTTTGTAGTTCAGCGTTCATATTAACACCAACAAAAAACTAATTATATTTTTGCAATTGGCGCTAAATTTTAACAATTCGCGATAATTTTGTAAACCGCTTACATTTTTGATTATGCTTATAAGTGTCAAAATTAAGCTTAATTATCTTTGACGCAAATAAGGAAAAAAGTATGGAAAAAATAATTAACTTTTTTAAGGATAAAAGTTATGGGTTTTATGTAACCATAGCTTCCATCATCTTCACTATTATCACTTTTTCTGTCTATGCTGGAAACTACAGCAAATATGACAGCTATATGTCTTGGGAAGGCTTTTATATCATGATCGGTGGACTAGTTTTAGCTCTGATCATAATGGTATTTAAAAAATTCTCATGGGCAACGATCGTTTTAGCAATCACAAATTTCTTCGGATTATTGTTTTATATTTTAAAAATTTACAATTATGTAGTCGTCGTTTTAGTCGGTATCGATTTAGCTTCTTTCAGTCCCGCATTCATCACTTGTACTACATTATTCGCTATCAATGTGCTCATCAGCACAGCCAATGTTTTCTTCAAACAGACTCGAGATGAGGATGTAAAGACGCTAAAAGAAGAGGGTGCAAAACAATGAATTTAAGGAAAAAATTACAACGTGCTGCTTTTATCAGCACCGGTTATATTTTAGGCATTCTTGTCACTGCTACTAATATCACCTGGGCAAATGCGGATACTATCTCTGCCGCTTTGAATCAGCCAAATTCTATCAAGCAAACCATTGAAAGTGATGAAGATCCAACAGCTGAAGAACTCGAATACTTTAAAAGCGATTATAAAACATTAAAAGAGGTTGTTTATAACGGTTTCCAAGTTCAAGAAGAAGAACAAAAAGAAGGCACCGTTTTATTAAAAAATGATAATAATGCTTTACCATTAGTAAAAGGCAGCAAAGTTTCAGTCTTCGGTGTCACTGGTGCATTACCATTTTATGGAGCCTCTGGTTCTGGTGGTATCAACACCAAAGAAGCTATCGGATGGTATGATGCTTTCAGAGGAATCTCTCATTCTGACCCGAATAATCCAACCGCTAATGTCAAAGGTGATACATTATTAAATATCAACGAACAATTAGCTGCTGATTATACCGAATGGGCAAATCAGGATGACTATAAACCAGCTAGCTCAGCTTCTAAAGTTAACATCGGTGATGTTCCTTGGACAACAGTCAGCACCGGTGATGGTTATGCTGAAATACCAACCTATGGTGATGCTGCGATTTACATCATCAAAAGAACTGGAGGTGAAGGTTATGACTTACCTGCTACTTCTGGCAAAAATGCTCAATATGGAAATGAAAATAATGCGGTTGCCTCTACAAATGATGGTACAGATGGTGACTACTTACAATTGAATCCGACTGAGATCACCGTCTTAAATGGTCTTAAGCAGCTCAAAAGTGAAGGTAAGATCAAAAAGATTGTTTTGATCTTGAATATGGCTAGCACTATTCAACTCAACTTCTTACAAGATGATCGATATGATATCGATGCCTGTGTATGGACTGGTGCTGTAGGTGAAGTCGGTACTGTTGCTGTTGCTAAATTGTTAACTGGTGAATATAACTTCAGCGGTGGGGCTTCTACCACATTATGGTCTGATAACTTAAAGAATCCGGTCAATAATAACTTTATGGATCAGAACTATTTCTTCACTTACGAAAATTATGATGACTTTGGATTTATGAATCCTGCACTAGATAATCAGTACCAATCAACATTCACCACATATACCGTCTATCAAGAAGGTATGTATCTCGGTTATAAATATACTGAAACCAGATACGAAGACTATGTTTTAGGAACTGAAAACGTTGGTGAGTATGATTATGATACCGTTGTCGCTTATCCTTTCGGATATGGATTGTCATACACCGATTTCGAATTCACTAATTTGAAAGTCAGCAAAGGTAACAAGTCTTATAAAGTTGAAGTGACTGTTAAAAACACGGGTGATAAACCTGGTAAAGCTCCTGTTCAGATCTATGTAGCTAAACCATATACTAACTATGCCCGTGATAATCAAATTCAAGTTCCTTCAATCGAACTCATCGATTTCGGAAAAACTTCTGAACTGGATCCTGATGATAGCGAAACAGTCACTATTGATGTGAATGAAAAATACTTCACTTCTTATGATACCTTTGGAGCAGAAACATATGTCATTTTAGAAGGTGATTACTATCTTATCGCAGCACAAAACGCCCACGAAGCCGTAAACAGTTTACTTAAAGCTAAGGCAAAGAAAGGTATCTCTATTGATGAAAACAAAATGGATGATGTCTTCGGTGCTGGTGATGCTGATTTGACCTATAGCACTCATCTCGCTTTTGATGATGCCACTTACTCCTTATCAAGCAAGACTAACAACCCGATCACCAACGCCTTTGACTTCGTCGACATCAACACTTACGAAGGTAGAGGCGATAATAAGGTTACTTATTATTCACGTGATGATTGGAGTGGAACAGTCACTTTACCTTCTAGAAATGCTGATGGCACATTAGTCAAACATAATGCTAAGCTCGAATTGACACAACAAATGGCTGATACGATGCGTGACCAGATGGATGCTTCTAAAGTCATTAAAAAGGGTGGTGAATATCCGACATACGGTGCGGATAACGGTTTATCCCTCCTAGATTTACGCGGTCTCTCTTACGAGAATGCTCTCTGGGATGACTTATTAGATCAGATGACTTGGGATGAGACTGTCGACCTCTTGTCTAATGGTCGTCATAAGACTCAACCGATCGCTTCCATCAATAAGCCTGGTACTGGTGATGAAAATGGTCCGAATGGTTTTAACTCCACTAATTACAATTATGCTGCTGCCGGTTCACGTTGGTCTGGTCCGACAAACCCCTTTGCTGAAAGAGCATTAGGATATGATGGCGATAAGAGAGATGAAAACGGCAATCGTATATACAAACCAGATCCTGATATCGAAAGCGGATTCACATTGACTGGCTTCTCATCAAATGGTGTCTTAGCTGCTAGCTTCAATCGTGAATTAGCTGCTAAAGTCGGTAAACAGATCGGTAATGAAGGTATTTGGGGCGGTATGTCCGGCTTGTTAGGCTTAGGTATGAACATCATCCGTTCGCCTTATGCTGGTAGAACATCTGAATATTATTCTGAAGATGCGATGTTGACCGGTCTCATCTGCGTACCTGAGATTCAAGAGATTGAAAAACGTGGTGTTCATTGCTTCATCAAGCACTGCGCCTTAAATGAATGTGAAACCGCAAGACATGGTGTCAATACTTGGTTATCCGAGCAGACTATGAGAGAGAATTATCTGCGCGCTTTCGAAATCGGAATCGAAGAAGGTGGTGCATATAACGTCATGACTTCTTTCAGCCGTATCGGCAATATCGCTGTTGCCAACTCAGATGTCTTCACTAAATCTTTCTTAAGAAATGAATGCGGACTTCCCGGTATCGTAGAAACCGACTGTGCCGGTGATATGACTGATGGCGCTCACGGTGAAGCATATGTTTCTAGAATCTGCAACGTCTATACTGGTGCTACTGATTTGAACGAATACAACTATGCAGTAGATGCTCCTGATTATACTGGAAGCAAATACACCTATGCCGACTTCGCACCGACTAGTGCTGGAGGCAGTGGAGAATATGGTAATCTCGGCCAAGCGATGAGAGAAGCTGCAAAACGCATCTGTTATGCGACTTTGACTACTAATGCGATGAATGGTATGTCATCTAACATTCGCATCGTCAGAATCACTCCGACTTGGCAGAAACTGATGATCGCTGGAAATTCAGTGTTCGGTGTTCTCTTCGGTGGTTCAATCGCTTGGGTTGTTGTCACTACCATCTTAGATTACAAGAAGAAAAAAGCTAATTAATCCCAAATATTAAAATGTCAAAAAAGGATATCTCACTCCCTTCCTTGAGGTATCCTTTTTTCATTTGTACAATATAAAAAAATACTATAATAAATATGAGGATTTAACACATGGAGAATAACAACGTTTTCTTTGAAGGCAAAACTAAGTGTGATGAAGCTTTTTATAAAGAAACAATTAAAATCCAGTTTTCAAGCATCATCATTCCATGGCTGATAAGTTTTATCATCTCTATCTTTCTACTGATCGGAATCTGCATCAGCAAAAATTATTATTTCTTAGCTTTTCCAATAGCTATTATCATCTTTTTAATAGTCGGAGGACTCGTCTATTATTTTAAACTAACAAAGCTTGCCGATGAGGCTTTAAAAAGTCAATCTGATCAAGAAGTATCTTATCATTTCACTATTGAACATTTTTATGGAGAGGCAGTATCGAGTAATTCAAAACTGACTTTCGATAAAAAATATGATGAAATAAAAAAGGTTTTAGAAAATAAGAAATATATCTATATTTTCTTTGATGTGATCTCCATCGCTATCGATAAAGCATTGCTTGCTGATAATCAATATCAAGTCCTCTTGTCTTTACTTAATAAAAAGCAGTTTCACAAGCAAAAAAATATATCCTATTACTCTTTGATATGTCTGTTTATGTTGACTCTTATATCACCAATCATTTCCGTCATTTTTATAGCCTTAGCATGCGCTTTTTCTGATATTCCTCAATTTACATATCTCACTTTTAAATATTCATACATTTTTGCAATCTTTTTAATAATTCCTATCGCTTCTATCATTTGTTATTTTATTTTCAGAAAGAAATATCGATGCAAGAAAAACTTGATCAGCGGAATCATAATCGCCATATTTTTAGGTTTATTCTCACTCATGTCCAATCAATATCAGGTGCGATATGATGATTCATATTTATTAAAAGTTGAAGAAAATATGAATTATGATTTCCCGAATAATCCCATCATAAATTATGTCATTTTAGATAAAAAAGATAATTTTGAAATGATGATCAAATACGATAACAAAAATGACTTAGAACAAGTCGTAAACTCTTTACCTTTTCAAACAGATTTGAATAGTGAAGTGAGAGATAGTCTAGAAGATATTTCCACATTTCTCCTTCTCTATGATCAATTCTTAACCTATGATATCGAATCAAAAAAGTTCAATGAACCAATAATATCTTACGGATATATGATCGCATATGATGAAAGCGATGAAGTGATCGATATTCAAAGCGTTTTTAAAATTTAATAAGAAGATTTTTCTATAATATCCAGTCTAAATTCAAGATTTTAAAGAATTAAATAAGGCATCTGCTAAGTACCATTTTTCCTTATCGATAACTTTGATTTTACTCTGTTGAGAATCCTTTAAAACTTGGCCGCCTTCCCGATAATAGAAATCGATGGTCTTGATCAGATCAGAAGTGATGATTTCTCCAGGTATGATAAGAGGTATACCTGGCGGATAAGCCATGATGGTCTCAGAAGATATCTCACCGATCGATTCTTTGAGATTCACAAGTTTAGATGGTGCATCATATCCTTCTCGTGGAGGGACGACACTCTGTGGGAATGAATAATGATATTTGATCGCTTTTTTCGGTCTTCGAGTACCATAGCATTCATCAGAGATTTTTTTCAAGCCATCATATAAAGCATCAATATGTGCTTTGGTTGTTCCAGGGCCTATTAAAGCTAAAACCACATAGATTTCTCCAAGCTCTAATTGAACATTGCTTTCCGCTCTGATTTTTTTATACACATCATATCCATAGAGTCCTAAACCTCTGACAGAGATGACGAGTTTTGTCAAATCGATATCATATACTCCATCCGGATTCTGATCTTTATATTCTTTTCCGAAGACTTTGATACCAGGAATGGTATTTAAAATGCGTCTAGCATACTCAGCTAAGGCTAAACACTTATCTAAAGTTTCTTTTCCGTGAATAACCATCTCTTTTCTAGAAGCATCCAAAGAAGCGATCAAAAGCGGATTTGGAGATGTGGATGAGAGCATAGCAAAAGCCCGTTTTACTTCATAAAAATTAATCCTGCTACCTTTAGTCAAAATAAAGGAAGCCTGGGTTAAAGCACCAGAACCTTTATGCATGCTGATAGCGGTGATATCGGCATCAGCAGTCATAGCAGAACGCGGCAATTTTCTTGAAAAATAGAAATTAGACCCATGAGCTTCATCGCAGATGACGATCATATTTCGTTTATGAGCCTCAGTGACGATCGTCTTTAAATCAGCGCAGATACCAAAATAAGTGGGATTGATGGCAAACACGGCTTTTGCTTCTGGATGTTCATCCATAGCTTTAATATAATCGCTTGTTTTAACTGCGTTAGCTATTCCCAATCGTTCATCGATCTGTGGATTGACAAAGATCGGTACCGCTCCTGAGATGATGAGACCATTGATGACCGACTTGTGAACATTTCTAGGAAGGATGATTTTGTCTTTGTTATCTAGGCAAGAAAGAAAAATAGTTAAGATACCACCGGTTGTGCCGTTGACTGAAAATAAACAATGCTCAGCTTGACAAGCTTTTGCAGCTAATTGTTCAGCTTCTTTGATCACTGTTTTGGCATGATAAAGATTGTCTAAACCGATCGGTGCATTAGCATCGAAGGCTAGAATTTCAGGCGCTATTTTTCTAGAGAGATCAGTGACAAAAGAACCTAGTTTATGACCAGGCACATCAAAAGGCGTCGGTGATGATGAAACATATTCACACAAAGCATCTAAGAAAGGAGTCTTTTTTTGCTCCTCATCAACTTTGTTCATGTTATTTACAGAGTTTCCTTAAAATATCAACTTTATCTAATTTTTCGTAAGGCAAATCTAAATCAGGTCTACCAAAGTGACCATAAGCGCTTAAATCCTGATAGCGGAACGTCGGATGTCTTAAAGAAAACTTATCAATGATACCTTGAGGTGTAAAATCGAAAACCTCAGGATTTAATAAGCATTCTAAGATCTTATTTTTATCAACTGTCTCAGTATTAAAAGTATCTATATAAATAGAAACAGGTTCTGATACACCGATCGCATAAGATAATTGAATCAAACATTTTGAAGCCAATGAAGCAGCGACGATATTCTTTGCAGCATATCTTGCAGCATAAGTAGCTGAACGATCGACTTTAGTCGGATCCTTTCCAGAGAATGCACCGCCGCCATGCGGAGCAGCTCCACCATAAGTATCGACGATGATCTTTCTACCAGTCATACCGGTATCGCCTAAAGGACCACCGATGACAAAACGTCCAGTGGGGTTGATATAGTATTCGGCTTTATCTCTATTCAAGCCGAAAGAATCGACGACTGGATAAATGACTTTATTTAATAGCGTCTCTCTAAGTTCAGATATATCGATATCTGGATTATGTTGAACTGACATGACAATCGCATTTAAAGTTGGGACTTTGCCAGTGTAATCAATTGTGACCTGAGACTTCATATCAGGTCGAGCAAAAGATAATTCACCAGTTTTTCTTAACTGGGTGGCAAAACGAACTAATTTATGAGCGACAACGATCGGAAGAGGCATATAATTTTTAGTCTCATCAGTAGCATAACCAAACATGATGCCTTGATCGCCAGCTCCTAAAGATTTATTTTCCATCTCATCAACGCCTAGAGCGATATCTGGACTCTGCTCACGGATATAAACTTCAACATCCATGCTATCCGCACCTAAGCCGATATCACTAGATGTATAACCGATATCACGAACAACTTTTCTAGCGATCTTTTCATAATCCGGATGAGCTTTAGTTGTGACCTCACCAGAGATGATGACCTTTTCCCTAGTAGCCATCACTTCGACAGCGGTTCGACTATTAGGATCAACTTTTAAGCATTCATCTAATATCGCATCAGAAATACGGTCACAAACTTTATCAGGATGTCCTTCAGAAACACTTTCAGAAGTGAATAATCTTTTAATATTTAGCATATCATTTAACCCCTTTTAACATCTCTTCTAAGCCGCATGCTAGTTGATCTGGACAAGATGTAGGTTTATAACCACATTTGATACCTTTTAATCTTTTGATGACCTCATCTGCTTTATTACCGATTATCAAAGCTCGAATACCTTTTAAGTTGCCATTACAACCGCCTTCAACATTGAAGTCTTTGATGATGTCATTTTCATCTAGAGTGATAGTCATCTTTCTGGAACATGTTCCTTTAGGTAAATAAACAAAAGTTTTATCCATAATTTTCTCCTGAGCTATTAATATAACATAAAGATTAAAGCATAGCTTTAAAATCTCCGCTTTTCCTCATTTTCTTTAAAACTATAAGGCAAACGAGTGATGATTATTTTATCAAAAAGAGCGATGAAATACCCGGTTAATGCACTTATAGGCCCTAAAACTGATAAATAAAAGTAAACCGTTGGGGTTTGAAAGAAGAGATGATAAGCGATCAGTTGACCTATAGCATGAAAAATAGAAGAAGAGATAGATGTCGCATAGATAGAGGTTTTGATGATTTGATAAGAGATCAATGTCATCACTATGCTTAAAATAGTTCCACCGAGCGCTAAATAAAAAGATGGTCCAAAGCCACTGAAAAGAAGTCCGACAAAGAGCAATTTTAAAAGCATCAAAACTAAGTATGCTATATAACCAAAATAATACAAAGCAAAAAGGATTGGTATATTTGCTAATCCCAAACGAAAGCCAGGCACAGGAACGATTACTGGTATGAGTCCTTCTAAATAATGCAATAGAACCGATAATGCTAAAAGGAGAGCAAACAGTACAATATGGTAGGTCTTTATGCGTCCCATTCTGGTAAGCCTCCCATGACGATGCTCACTTGAAAATAATTCGGTAAGCAGACTAGTGAAGCATAAGGTGAATAGCTTCTTCCTAGAGAAGAACATATATGACGCGGAGAATCTTCTTTCGTGATCTCAACAGACTTGTCGGAATAGATAGTGACTTCCATCTCTTCTCCATAAAATTGAAATCGGTTACCGGGTCCTAAAAATATTTCCCCATCTTCTCGCTTATAAGAGATGACCTTTTTGCCTTCTTCAGGAAACGAGATATTAGTCCTTTTCTCAGGATCATTCAAATCATATAAAAGAGTATCTGCATATCTGATCTGAACATAAGTCGCAGTTGATTGCGGCAAAGAGAAATAAGTTAATAATATGATAACGACAACCACTATAAACGAAAAAAGAACCACGATGATATCTTTCAAAGGCTTAAAAGTTAAACGCTTATCTTGAAAAGAATCATCAGTGAATTCTTTTTTAAACATGTTTTATTATTTAGAATGACAAAGCTGAAAAAGCTAGAACGATGATACAAGAAGTGATGAGGATCAAAGGACCACCTTTAAAACCCTTAGGAGCATTTGAAATAGTGATGCGTTCCGTGATCGGTCTAAAGACTAAGATCGAAAAGACATATCCTAATGGTAAGCCGATTATATTAGCTAAGATGAGAAGTAAAGAAGCTTGTTCTTGAACAAGAGTTAAAACAGCTAATCCGACTGCAAAAGTAGCAGTGGATAAGATGATAGCCACACATTCATCTTTTAAAGCTTGATGTGCTTTCTTAATAGGAATAGTGATCACATAAAAGAGGATGGAGATGAGAACTAAAGCGCCGACTAAAATCAAAATATAAAAATATTTGATTTCACTTAATACTTGCTCAGCAAAATTTAAACCGTAAGCGACAAATCCTAAGATCAAGGCCGATAAGAAATAATAGATGATCACATATTTATGACTCTTCTTATTATCGACGCTCAACGAGACGATAGCATTGACACCTTTGCCCATCAATAACAAATTATGAGCGAATAATGAAGTTAAAAAACCAGTTAGAAATTCCATAATCTCACTCCTTGACTATGACTTTGAAGCGATTTTCAGCCAGGCGATTATCGATGCATTGATGAAGTCCAGCTAGAAGAGCGGTCACTAATAATCCGCCGAAAGGTTGACCGAATATCGGTAATTTAAAATCCCAGAGATGGATGAAACCTTGTACATTGTTAGAAAAAGTAAAGACGATCTCACCGGTAGAGATGATCTCTCTGATGACACCGATCAATGCGAGAGCAACAATAAATCCTAAACCAGAAGAAACGGAATCGACAAGCGCTTCAACCGGCTTCATATTTAAGGCATGTTTTGCCTTGCAAAGATAGATGAAAGTGCAAGAAGTGAATGGGATGAAAGTTGTCAAAAGGTTATTAGAAAATTCAGAATAGCCTTCTAAACCGATCGAAGGATAATAAGCTGCTAAGAGAAGTGAAGCAACAGTGCTAGTAGCCGCTGCTAATAATCCGACGATCAAAGAGGTCACAAAGAAATCTAAATGCTTGCGGAAAATCGAAACAAAAGTCTCACTGATGATCAGCGCGATCGCTGTGATGATACCGATGACGACAGCATTGAAGAGAGAAGTCGTCGCTAATACCGACAGAGTCAATCCGATAAAAAGACCGAGCCCAGGATTTTTAAAATGGAATCCATCAGCAAAAATTCTTCCTAATTTTTTCATGCTCTACTCCTTTCCCGACAATCAGTAAGAGCAGCTTTTACTGCTTCTTCCATCGCCGAATAAGTGATAGTAGTGCCGGCAAATTCATCAGGTTTAGTATAAGGATTATCTAAACTATAATCTAAAAATAACTCATTATTCATGGCCATACTATCGCCTACAGAGCCTTTACCTTCTGTATCTATACCGTCAATATAATGATATTTAGCGATGATACCATCTTCGATTCCTAAAGCGAATTTAATGCTTCCATATCTGTTGCTGGGAGAATGGACTTCATAGAAGTAAGCCTCGCCATTATTGATAGCAGCACCGTAATCGATAAGAGGTGAATCAAAATCAGAAAAACGATTGATTTTGACATCTTTACCATACATAGCAGTAAGACTTAGAGGTGTTTTACTATCAACATTATCTTCGATGATATCTTTAACGCCATAATAAGTACCGACAGATGCTCCAGTTGCGATAAGAGCAGCAAAGATCAACAAAAATGCTTTTCCTACTTTCATAAGCTCACCCCCGTATTGGTATAACCATAGGCTAAGCCGACAGATAAAACAGCTAAGAGGAAGACGAAACTGACTAAGTAAGGCACCAACACTTTATCAGTCTTTCCTTTGATGCATTTATCGATGAGAGGTGTGAAAATATTAGCGATCAAAATCGAATAAGCGACACCTTCAGGTGCAGGAGTATAAAGTCTGATGACCATTGTGAAGAAAGCAGCGATTAGAGCGAAAAGAACTTTTCCAAATTTAGAAGTAGGTGAAGTGACCGGATCTGTCAAGCAGAAGACAGCTCCGAAGAGAACACCGCCCATCAAAACATAACGGAAAGCACCTTCAAAAGCGGTCAAACCAGCTCCGAATCCGACAAACATCAATAGAGAAGAAAGATAGATAGCAACTAAATAAGTGATTGTCAAACGCAAATCGATGATCTTTCTGATAGCCAAATAAATAGCGAGAATGATGATGATATAGGCAAAAGTTTCACCTAATGCACCATAGTAATCACCGATGAACATTTTCCAAAGCGGAATATCGAAAAGACTGGAGAAGCCATGAGAAGCTACTTGTCTAGGAATAGTAGCACCAACAGTGATGTTATAGGAGACATCATTTGATAGAGATGGACCGAAATCACCGAGATAAGTGGTCATATGGGCAGGGAAAGCGATCTGAGCGAAGACCCTTCCAACGATCGCTGGATTAAAGATGTTAGAACCAAAACCACCAAAGACTAACTTGGCTACAAAGGTAGCGAAGAAGGCAGAAATAGCTATCTCATACCATTCTAAACCGATAGGTAAAAGCAAGACTAAAATCAGACCGGTTATATAGGAATATGAATGAATGACTTTATAGAAATATTCTTTGATTTTGACTTCGAAATAATCAGGTCTCATCTGAACAAAAATCGAAAGATACCACAGTAAATCAGGTAAAACAGCAAATAATAAACCGATACCTAAATTCTGTAAAGCATAAAGTCCGTATTGAACATTAGAGAAATGAGGACCACCTTTTAAGAAATAAAAAGTCAAAGAAACAGCATACAGTATCAACAGACAGACGAACAGTTCCATCATCATGGAAAAAGTCGTTCTTTTTTTACGCATGTGAGGAGCTTTAGCTATTTGCATCATCATTTTTTCTCTCCTCTCTTTGCCTTGATAACCAAGGCTTTAGCAATCTGAACATTATTTGAAACATCGATATGGGCAGGGCACACATAAGAGCATAATCCACAATTGATACACTTATCAGCCTCTAAAGTGATGAGGCGATCGATATCTTTGCTCTTCAACGCCATCTGAATTTGAACAGGCTGTAAATCCATCGGGCAATTAGAGCAGCAATCACCGCAATGCCAGCAGGGTTCAGGGCGTACATATTTGTCTCTGAAGACTAGAACACCATTTGTCTCTAAGCAAGTGACAAAGTCATTGCGATGAGCCTTACCAGCCATCGGACCACCATCGACGACCATAGTCGGTCTTTTTGTGGAACGACCACCGCAGAATTTGATGAGGTCTGAAGCTAAGGTCCAGGCTGGTGTCAAAACTGATTGCGGCTTTTTGACTAATCCAGCAACAGTTATACATCTGCTGACAGGAACTGTTCCATAAATGAAGCGTTCACCGAGCATCATATAAGTGTAGATATTATTGACGATCGCACCGACTTCAATCGGTAATTTATCGTATTTTTTATGCAAGACATACGAGATGATACTTCTTTCATAACCCATCGGATAAACATCAGGAACTTTGACCACTTCAACATGATAAGAAGGATGTTTTTTGCTCTCATTGATAGCTTCTTCGATCAATAATTCATGACGTTCTTTAGCGACAAAATAAACTTTTTTAGCACCTGTTAATTTTAAAAGATAAGGGATAGCCGCAAATACTAAGTTGATATGAGAGATCCCCATCAAATAATCACATGCTAAGTAAGGTTCGCACTCCACAGCATTGATGAAAAGATATTGGGCAGGTTTTTGATATTTCTTATAAGTTGGAAAGCCAGCACCACCAAAGCCGATGCAGCCTGAATATTTGATCGTTTTATAGATTTCTTCTTTGCTAACATCAGCAACTTTCCCTAATGGTTTGCGAAGTTCAAAGGTATGCTTATGATCATTTTGAATGACTAAAGCCATCATATGACCATTAGCAAAATCCATCTCTTTTTTGTCTTTAATATAACCAGAGACTGAAGAGTAGATCGGGAAATTATCATCATCTAATGCTAATAATGTTCCCCTAGCAACATAATCACCAACACCACGAATCTCTCTTAAAGGCTTACCATTTCTGCTGAGAGGCACATAAACAAATTCCGGATCGAATTTTGTGTATGGCTTTTTCAGCAACTCCTCTTTATTGTCAGGAATGGTCAGCTTTTCTGAAGATTTAAATAAATGAAAACCCATCGCTAATTTCCTCTCAAATAATTATATATAATTATAAATAAATTTAATATAACAAAAATAAAAACTTGTTCAATTTTATCTTTTTAGATTTCAACTGAACAAGTTTTAATAGTTAATATTTATTTTTCAATTCTTCTTTTTATACTGCCATTTAGCACCAGAAGGTGAGCCATAATAATCTAAACCGTTTAGATATTTTGAAAATACCTCATAATTGAAGCCGTTCTTTAACAAATCGTGATAGCATTGACAAAGAAGTTGGAACGCCTTGGTATGAAGCTCTAAAAACGATTCTTTTCGCATAGCTCCTGTTATCGAATCTAACCATGTCTCATTTTCAGAGTTCAGCACCTTAGGATCAGCTGTGTCAGGCGAGAGATATAGAGCACCCAAGTTATTTTTGCCAACTATTTTTGACTTGATTTTTCCGTGATGGTTCATGAAAGAGATAGCAGCATGCATGTTTTTTATAGCGCATGTATAAAGTTTGTTAGGGATCTTAGAATCATTGAAAAACTTTTTGATAACTGGAACAAAATTTTTATCTATTAGATTGAGATATTCAGCATTGAGAGAAAGAACGTCACTAGGATTGCTAAGAAAATAAGTCATCTTAAATTTCTTAGCTAATAACACATCGATCTGAGCCTCAAAATGAGCGTGCTCATAATGATATTTACCTTTGATTTTGCCATTCTCATCAAATCCTGATTGATAAAGAACATATGGGTGAGCTTCACGATCTAAAAGATAATGAGCAAACTGACCAAGGACAAACGATTGAAATTTAGCTCTTTCGATATCGTCTTCGATGATATAGCAACGATCGACTAATAATTTAAAAAACTTTTTTCCATCGGTTTTATGAATCTTATTTCCTAAACGCTTTTTAGCAGTCAATAAATGAGGGGCGTGAAATGGTATGACGCCGACATAAAAGAGCGGGTCGGGTCCTTGAGTTCCAAGGGCTAAAAATTCATAATTTCCTTTTATAAAAGAATTAGATACAGTATCTAAATTCTCCTCATCTTCCTTGATGTAAAATCTTTTTACAAGAAGAGTATGAGCCAACAAATTTGGCATTAAAAATCCTCAGGGACGATTTCGCCAAAGACACTAG
Organism: uncultured Bacillota bacterium; assembly: GCA_949284445.1. Classification (GTDB taxonomy): domain Bacteria; phylum Bacillota_I; class Bacilli_A; order RFN20; family CAG-288; genus Enterosoma. The sequence goes on along the minus strand of CASDVP010000002.1, from coordinate 122,650 downwards.
TACTAGCGCCGCCAACAGCATTTGATTCATCGGTATCAATATGCATAGCTAAAGCATAAGAATCAGAAACACGGATGACGACATCACCTAAAACAGCACTTCTTCCATTAGAAGAAACGATCTTAACAGAGACGATTTGACCATTTTGAACATGGAAGTTCTCGGCATCTTTCGGAGTCATATGAATATGTCTCTTAGCGATGATCATACCCTCAGGAATATCGACGGATTTACCATTCTTAGGATTGACTAATGTGCAAGGACAAGAACCTTTTGTATCACCAGATTCACGGATCGGAACATCAGCTTTAAGAGATCTAGCTTCAGTCATAGAGATCTCAACCTGATCAGCCTTACGGCAAGGACCTAAGATAGAAAGATTCTTTAAAGTGAAGTCTTTATGTTCTAATTCACCAGTGACTCTATTCTTAACAGTAGCATGATAGACGACATCGAGTCTTTGATTAGACGCGAACATGCCGGGTTGTGAAAGCATCTTCTTCACTTCAAGTTCAAAACCTTCACCGAATAATTTTTCTAAAGTTTCTTTACAGACATGGATGTGATGAGCAGAAGTTTCGACAATAAATTTATTTTCAGCCATTGTTATTTACCTCGCTTAAAAATTTTAGCACAGATTATATTTAATAAGTATTACTAATATTAGTTTTTTATTCAAAATAATGGCATTCCGTTCTCTTTTAGTAGTTCGACTTTTTTTATTTCTGGAATTTCGCTTTCTAAAGCTTCGATGATTTCAGGAAATTCATCATTAGCTAAAGCACATCCTACACAGGCACCAGTCACAACGACATATAAAACGCCATCTTTAAAATCTTTCACTGAAATAGTCGAGCCATCACGTTCGATAAAAGGTCGTATAGCTGATATCGCTATCTCAGCTTTTTGCAGGATTTTTAATTCACTTAGAGGATTCATCTTTCACTTCAGTTTGACGATGTTTATTGATTTCATCGAGTTCAAGAGAAGCTTGTTGTTCTTCTTGTAACCTTTTGATCAGATCATCAAAGCTCTGCTCAACTGTCGGAGCGATCAACTCGACTTTTTTGATCTCAGGTATCTCATCCATCAACATGACTTCGATAGAATCAGAAACATCGCTGGCTGCTAAAACACAGCCCGCACAAGCACCGATCATATCGACATAGCAAACACCTGTATCCTTGTCAAAATGATCTAATCTGATATCACCGCCTTCTCTTTGAAGAAAAGGTCTGATCTTTTCTAAACTCTCATCGATTCTGTTTTCAATAGTTTTATTTTGTTCCATATATCACCGCTAAAAGCAACCAGAAAATTATACACTATTCTATTTGATAGAAGATAAATTTTGCAGCCAGGATTTACTAAGCAGCTGGTAAGGCATCATTTAATAATGTGCAAAAAGCATTCAAATCAGAATAAATCTCATCCGTGGATAAAAAAGATTGTTCGATGTTTTTTAAGGCGCTGATATCACCTTTAAAAGTGTTTAATGCGGAGGAAAAACTTTCTTTATCGGCGCTAGCTTTAAACGCTGATAACAAATCAGTTTTTAATGAAGTGGCTTCAGCTTCTAAAATAGAGGTGACTTTAGATGCTGAATCAGCGCTCAATAAATTTGAAGAGCCATCAGAGAAAAAGGTGGTATAAAACTCAGAAGAATATAAATTCTGTAAACTTGCATAATCAGTCAAAGAACTGACTTTTGTGTTAATACTACTGCTTTGATATTGAGTAACTGCTTCTAGAACAGTTGATTTATTCTCGTTATATGTTTCTAATTCAGTTGATTTATCACCATAGAAATATTGAACATTGTTTGTGACATCTTTATCAGCTTCATTAAAAGCGCCGTATTTAGATATAATGTCTTTTTCAGCAATAGTTTCTGCTGACAAAGCATTTTGTAAATCTGTTAATGAAGTATCAGCTGAAGTCAGTACTCCATCTAAATATTCACCTAATGATGAGAGTAAGTCAGCACCGTTATTTTCACTCAATGCGATATCCCAATCAGCATATTCAACCAAAGAAGAGAAGTAGATTTTGACATTGCTAGAAGAGATAGAAGGACTAGAGGCAGAGGCATAATCAGACACAGCCTTTTTAACTATATCAAGACCTTTATTGTATTCGGTCATAATATTATCTTTAGTGATATAGTCACCTATAATAAATTTTACATCATTGTCTAAGTTATCGATTTGTTCTGAGGCTGTTTTAAGTGTTTCACCGACTTCTGATGTCAGTGACACATCAGTAGTCATGAATCCGAATTCGAAATCCAGTCCCATCAACGGACCAAACATTTTTATAAGTGTTATTAAACTATTTTCAGGTAGCTGAACATAATTTTTAATAGGTGAATAGAATGAATCTACAGCCGTATTGATGGTAGCATAGTCGTCAAGAGCAAATTTAGCATCGGAGAAGTAGGTTTTAGAAATCTCTTTTTCATCAGTACCTAAGTTGAAATCTACTTGAACAGGCAAGCTAAGCGTGTTAAAAGCTAAATCAAGATTCAAAGTCAAATCGGTCAAAAGCCCATTTCTGGTGTCACTATTTTGTAATGTTAAATCGAGTGTAAAATCATTCAAAGAAAGTGAACTAGCAGATTCGCCTAAAAGTTTACCTAATAACTCATTAGCTAACGGAACACCATCTTCATTCAAATAAACGCTGACATAATAAATATCATCATTTTCAGGATCACCTTCAAGGTTGATAGATATTCCATTACCGATCAGATCAACAGCATCTCCGATAATCGAAAGAATCGGTCTTAAAGTGGATTCATCAGGTAATAAAATGTCGATAGTTTTTAAAAGAGCGATCAAATCATTAGAAGCCTGTTCGCTGATAGAGCTGATCAAAGTGATCAACGTTGTCAACATAGACATATCAGCTTGTGGCAGGGTGGTTTCTGCATAGCTTCTTAATGAAGTGATATCATTTAAAGTGCTAGTGTTAACAAAAGCAACTTTATCTCCTATAAAATCAAGAGTCAGTTCTTCGGTTCTTAAGTTTTCAGCTGTTAATTTAGAAGCCATGTCGTTGTAATATGCGCTAGCCAAATTAACAGAACTCTGTTCAGCATATTCGCCGACTAAACTCATGATGAGGCCTAATGCATTATAGTTGTCTTTGATCGCTTCGATATCAGCTTCATCATCCTTAGTCATCTCATTCGGTAAAAGCTTGATCTCAGCAGCAGTATCTATATTTTCATCGCTAGCTTGATAAGAATAGGTTAGAGGTGAATTATAACTGACAATCGGATTATCTTCACCTAAATCAACTCTCAAGCTCATATCACCAGCTCTTTGTAAGTTGGTGACATCTGCAGGCTCGATCACCTGTCCACCAGTGCTAGAAGAATTTCCTGTACCAGTACCAGTGGATGGGCCGCTGCTAGAAGTTTCAGAGCAACTAGCTAATAAACAGAGAGATAATAAACTCAATGAGACAATAGATTTTTTCTTTTTCATGCTTAACACCTCACATTTTTATTTATAGATGTCATTAAGAATATAGAAAAGCAATAACAGTAATTCAAATATTACTTTTTAAATATTATAAGCTAAAAACAAGCATTTGCTAAAGCTATTTCATAGGCACATTTTTTGGAAAAGCTAGTTAGAAATTTTATTTTGTTAAAATCTTCTTTTCAAATGACATCGGCTTGATGAGAGAAACTGGTGAAGCCTGTTTGAGATTGCATAAAATGCAGAACTTTATTTGCTTATTTCTAGATTTTGTATCCCCCATTCAACTGGACAATTAGAATAATTCCAATCATACATCCATCCGCTCGGTTGAGATAAAGCCTCACAATAAATTGTTAAGGAAGTACATTTTTGAAAAACCTTAGATCCCATTGTGGTGACACTTTCTGGAATTATGATTGATGATAAAGCAGTGCAGCCAAAAAAAGCGTAATCTCCTATTTCAGTGACACTATTGGGAATAACAATTGTTGTCAGTGATGAGCAGCCAGAAAAAACGCGAAAATCTATCAAAGTTAATTTACTATCTTCACTAAAGATGACTTCTTTTAAGCTTGAGCAGTCAGAAAAAGCATAAATTCCTATCGTAATAACACTATTTGGAATAATAATCGATGCCAGAGATGAGCATTCATAGAAAGCATAGTCTCCAATTGTTGTTAACTGACTATTATCACCAATGGCGACTGACTTTAACTTGATACACCCTCTAAAAGCATTCTTTTCTATCAAAGTTAATCTGCTATCTTTGCCAAAAGTGACTGTTGTTAAGCTTGAGCATCCATTAAAGGCATCATTTCCTAATTTAGTAACATTATCCGGAAAACTGATTGAAGCTAATGACGAACATCCAGAAAAAGCATAGCTCTCAATGGTAGTCAGTCAACTATTTTCACCAAAGGTGATTGCGGTTAACTCGGTACAATCAGAGAAAGCATAACTTTCAATCGTAGTAACACTTTCGGGAATAAAAATAGATATCATTGATTCATTACTACCAAATAAGACCTCATTAATCACTTTAACAGGAACTCTTTGATCTTTTGCATCTATAAATTCAGGAATAACAACATTTGAATCAGTTCCAAAATAATCCACTAACTCTACATATAATTCACTATTTTCATCAATATAAATAGTGTATCTGAAATCACCATAAATTCCTCCACCCTTGCAGCTCCATACGACAGGTCTATCAGAATAATTCCACGAGGAAGACCAGCCGCTCAATGGCGATGAAGCTTCACAATAAATAGTTAAATCAAAACAATTTTGGAAAGCATGACTAGAAATTGTAGTGACACTATTTGGAATAAAGATTGATGTTAATGAGGCACAGCCGCGAAAAGCATATTCTTCAATTGTAGTGACATTTTCAGAAATAAAGATTGATGTGAAAGAACTGCAGCCTTCTAAAGCTTTAGACCTAATTTTTGTTACACCACTCGGTATATAGATTGATGACAATGAAGCGCAGTTAAAAAAGGCAGCATAACCAATTGTAGTCAATCGACTGCTTTCACTAATCGAAATTGTTGTTATCTTTGAACAATTTTCAAAAGCATAATCGCCAATCTTAGCAACACTATCTGGAATAGTTACTGATTTTGATTGTCGATTGTTATTAAATGCACTATCTCCGATCTCTTTGACAGGTAAATCTTCATCATTAACATTAATCTTATCTGGAATAACTATATCTTCACTTAAATTGTCCCAACCAGTGATACTTATATATTTATCACCAGTATCATCTTCAAGAACACTATATGTATAATTACTCCAAATAGCTTCTAATGTTATATCTTTGCCACTATTAATAATAGATGAATCTATTTTATCGATAAATCCACCATTATATTTCCATCCTACGAAGTCTTTACCGTTTCTAGTTGGATTAGAAAGCACAAGCCCATTGTCATCAATACTAAAATAAGTTGGGTTGCTTGCATTATTAGTACCACCATTTAAAATGTAGTTGATCTTGAAAAATAGTTCTTGTCACTCCGATCACCTCCGGCTCTTTTCAGTCATTAATTCAATACAATATATAACATATTTATTTATGATTCGTAAACGCCAAAGGTGCTTCGTCTTGTCTCTAACTTTTAGACATAAAGATATAAAGACATTTATCAAAAGGATTTAGCTTAAACTCTTCAATCAGTTTCATGGATAGCGAATTGATTCCACATCTAAAAAAGAAGATCGCTTATCTTGGTTATTAAAAGATAAGCGAATCTTCTTGTCTGTTATTCAAAATTTTAAATTGTAGGAAGAGGCGTTCACATCACAAAACTTTTTGATGATGTCACAAAAGATGGCAGTAAGTTAAGTAAAATGATATCGACTTCAAAGATTTACAGAAAAAACAATTCAATAAATGCTTTGAAATCCCTGAAATAAAAGTTTTTTAATTCTCAACATCGTCAATAGACTCGAAAATAAAACCTAGGTAATAAAGATGTGGGCTCTCACAAAGCAAGATAAAAATTGAAAATCTTGGTGCTAATTACTAGCTGACATCAACTATTTTGTATAGAAAAAGACGCTTGTATTATCTTCGCCTAAGGTAGCTACTGTGATAGAAAGAATATTGTAATAAGTGGTGGGATATGAAGAATAGAATGATAAAGATTTAATATAAGAAGCTGGTGTTTCATCATCTTCAGGTAAAGCGACAGTAAGCTTTTTATTAGTGACTGACCAAGTAGTAGTCACATCGTAGTCACTGCTTAGTCCAACTGTAGAGAATGTTACAGTTCCACTGGTCTTATTAGCCTCATCTAAAGTGAATTTAAGAGAATATACATTATTAGCGTTATCAAATTCATCAATAGAAGCCAAATAGCTAGCTATACCTTCATCAGTATCTTTAAAGAAAGTTAATTCTTTTTCAATTTTCTTTTCCTCTCCTAAGACACTATCAACGATCTGTATTGTAACTTTACCTTCGTTAGTAGCTTTGAGAATGTATTGATTATCATCCTTTTTAGTGAAAGTGACATTAGCAGTATTCTCACCGACTACAGAAGGAGTAATAACAGGCTTAGTATTAGTATTTCCATCATAATAAGCAGTCAAAGGGTAATTTTGATTTGTGATCAATTTAGAAGGTAGATACTTGCTAGTACTATTTGTTCTTTCATCTAGAGTAATACTAGAATATCCAGTATTTTTAATCTTAAAATTAACAATTTTAGTTATTTTACTTAAAGTGGTTGTAGTTGTGATAACGATATCTCCTGCTTTATCTAAAGTTAAACTATTCTTAGAGGAATTTATAATAGCTTCACCTTCGCCTTCCACCTTGACAATTTCAATATTATCTAAGTTGCTAGAAACTGAACTCGGGGTACAATCCTTCTTATCTAATGAGATTTTCATACCAACAGTACCCTCAGTTATTTCTTTCTTTCCAAGGTAGTCAGTAGAATCATAGAAATATGGGGTGTAATCTTTATACATAGCTTCTTTATAATCGGGGAAATCAGTAGCTTCTTGTTTTTCATTATAAGTAGCAACAGCTTCTACTGTTTCTACTTTGCTTTCACTTCCATCGCTTTTTTCTGGAATTTGAGATACGTTGTTAATATTAGAATAATAACTAGTCGTAGAACTTATTTTAGTCAGCTCACCACTATCTTGGAATTCTAAACTCAACTCATCTCTGATGCCTTGAGTTGCTCCAAAGTAAGGAAAACGATAAGTCGTTAAATTATAAGTATTATCTCTTGAGTCATATTCGATATCAGCTTGCAGGTTATCATCGCCGAAATGCTCAGTTGTCTTAAAATAATTATTGTAAGTCCAATCAGCAAAGCCAAAGATTGAAAGAGGATTAGAAGCTGATTTAGTGACGATATAAGGCAGAACTAAACGATTATGGGCTTCATCTCTATTAATCTTAGTCACAGCAGAATCATCATCTACTAAAGTTAAAGCCTTATAACTGACAGAAGTAGAATCATGACTTTGCTCTGTATAAATCATGGTGCTCTCATCTATTAAAGACCATGTGCAATACTTTTTGGAATCATCGATACTGACCTGATTATTTTTATAAAAGTTATAAATCGTATGTTGAGTGTTCCTAGTAGAGGTAGTATCAGTATAAGAGAAATCTAATGAATTAATTTTTCCTGATTCTAACTTCATAGACTCGTCTAATTTCTTAGATAATTTGGTCTTAGCAGATACAACTATTAAATCAGCGGTCGCTTCTTGCTCTTCATATTTTAAAGTGACTGTGACTGACTCTTCACCAGTCACTTCCAAAGCTTCAATAGTAGTATCATCTAAATCAACCTTATCTCCATCACTGACTTCAATCGTTACTTTAGATGTGTCTTTAATAACTTCAGTGTTGAAATAATCGCTTAGATCAACTTTTTCTCCTAAAACTAATTCTATTTCTGCAGGTAATTTAAAGGCTTTCTTTTGTTCAACTACAGTTCCACTACCACCTGTACCAGAATTAGTACTAGCAGATTCGGTTTCTCCACAACCTACCAAAAATAAAGATCCGAGTAACAAAGTTAATACTTTTGCTTTTTTCATCCAATTTGCCTCTGATATATAATAAGTATTTATTATAACTATACAACGCAAATTTAAAATAGCAATCATCAACGTAGATTAAATTTTACATTTTTTTAGAATGTATGCGCTTTTCTCAGCTGTTTTACCTAATAATTTTTAAAGAAAGACAAATGATTTGGACTTTTCTTCGATATTATCGTGCTTTTTTACATTTTTAAGCCTTTTTTCTATTACTTTATTAAATTCTTTCTTCTTAAGAATGGTTGTATCTTTTTTTAGAACTGATATCGGGTCATCTTCAAAATACATTTTTAAGCCCACTTGCGTGAGATTTGAAATCAGTGCAAAAGAGATTTTCAAAAAACAATATTTTTAAATAAATTAGCATCGATTATAAACAACACTAAAACTCAATCATCAACTTTTTTAGAGCATCAAAAAACTGACCTTGTAAGATCAGTTTCTCTAACTTTTAAATCAGATTTATTCAGCAGCTCTCTTCTTGCCCCAGAAGAATAAGGCGACAGTTCCTGGACCTGTATGAGCACCGATTGTCGTACCGATTGAAAAGATTTCTACTTTTCCTTTCATCTTCGGGAAAGCAGCTTCAACCATCTTGGCGACTGCATTAGCATAATCGTAGCAATCGGAACAGGAGATATAAACTTTATCGCTATAATCCAATCCGTTAGCAGCGTATAATTTCATCTTTTCAACCAATGATTTCTCAGCCTGTTTAGGACCGAACTTCTTTTCCATAGGGATCAATCTACCATTTTCATCAACATGTAAAACCGGGCAAATATTCAAAATGCCTCCGATGAAACCAGAAGCTTTAGAGATACGACCACCACGGACATAATATTTCAGATCAGTGGAGAAAAACCAATGTTGTAACTCTAATTTATGCTGCTCAGCATAATCGTGTAATTCATCTAAAGTAGCTCCGCCATCTCTGATATCAGCTAATTTATCAACAAGCAGACCAAAACCAGAAGAAGCAGCTAAAGAATCAACGATGTAGATCTTTCTTTCCGGATATTTTTCTTTTAACAATTCAGCAGCAGTGCAAGCTGAATTATAGACACCAGAAATACCAGAGGATAAGGTGAGATGTAAAATATCTTTTCCGCTTTCTAAAATCGGAGTGAAATATTCGATAAATTCGCCTACAGAAATCTGAGATGTCTTAGTCATCTTTCCATCTGCCATCGCTTGATAGAAATCATGATAAGAAATTGTTTCACCGAAATCATCGATATGTTCCACATTATCTAATGAATAGTGAAAACAGATGACTTTAATATCACGATCTTCAAAATACTTTTTTGTCAAATCAGTTGTCGATTCGCAACTCAAAACATAGTTTGTTGACATTTAGATAGCACCTCCAAAAAATGTATATATCATATTATATATTGATTAGCGTTTAAACATAAAGTTTTTATCGTATTAAAACAGTTTGCTAAAGGAAAACCATCGACAAGTGTATGTGATACAGTGATATTCAGTGTCAGATGATAAGAGCCATCGCTTTCTTGATGATATTTATCCCATAAAATTCTTGGCACTGACATCGAATCATAATTATATGCGGGAGTTGGATGTCTCATACCTTTAATGGAGAGAATAGGAATACAGGTTGCAAAGATGACATCAGCCGCTTGACATAAAGGATCTCTATCCAATTCAGCTGATGCTTTTAAGTGCTTGGTCTGTTCTACTTTTTCTCTGACAGTTCGATAAAAAGAAGAATAGTCAGAAGTCATTTTAACACCGGCGTTTTGATAGATGCCTTCATCATTCATCACAGTGAATGTCGGATGAATCACATCATAAAGATAGACATGACCAGCTACTTCTCTTAAGCGCATCTCTTTTATCTGATTGACACCTAAAGTTACTAAATATAAGAAAGCTGGAAAAAAAGATTCTTTTCGAGCTTTAGTGATCTTGACCACTTCAGTCACATCGATATCGACATCAAAACCATATGTCGAATCTGGAAAAGTATGAAACCATTCGTATTGATTTCGCTTAGGATAGCTTTTTAAATCTATTTCTTCCATTTATTCACCTCTCTTTTCAACTAATGAAGTCAATTTATCAAATAATCCTTTATCGATTCTGCTGAGTATGAGAAGATGACCGTTTTTATCAGCAAAGCAATGTTCGCTGGTAGCTTCAGCAACTAAAGCACCCGTCTTTTGTTCTTTGATCACATAAGAGAAGATAAAGCGAACTGGTGTCACCTCTGATAAAACGGTGTCTACCTCGATTGTATCTCCATAAGTGACAGGCTTTTTATATGTGATCGAAATTTTTGAAGTCGGAGAATAAATCCCTTTATGTTCTAATGAAGCATATGATAACAAATTGGTGTTTAAAAAACAGAGTCGGGCTTCCTCTAGATAATGTAAATAATTAGCATGGTGCACAATACCCATTTTGTCAGTCTCATAATAGTTGATAGCCCGTTTAAAAATGACGCCCATTTTGATTCACCTCTAACTAAAACTTTGTTTTCAACATCAATAATTTTACCATATCATAAAAAATAATAAGCTGATTTTATGACCGACTTATAAACTCATGATTTCTGTTTTCTGAGTCAAACAAATATAATAATAAAGCATTGATTTTGAGATATAAAATGTTAAGACCATTATTAGAAAAAGATTATGAATTCGTCAAAAAACTCTTGCCGAGGATGACAGAAGAGATATTTGCTGAAGATCTAAAACAAACTAGCAATTATATAATTTTAGATGAAGAAGCAAAGGAGTGTGGTTTGCTTTTGACCACTCTATTATGGGAGAAACTGCCGTTCATTCAGCATCTGATCATCGATGAATCAAAAAGGAATAGAGGCTATGGTTCAAAAGCCTTACAAGACTACAAAGATAAAATGAAAAAGCAAGGTTATAAAATGGTCCTTCTATCGACACAAGCCGATCAAAAAGCCCAGTTTTTATATCGACGTTTAGGATATAAAGATTGCGGTGCTCTGTTTTTTGAAAACACACCATTTGATCAACCGGCTGAGATCTTCTTTAAGAAAAGTTTAAGCGATTAAACATCAAAACTTTGTTTTTATAAGAAAAAAACTGATACCGAGAAGTATCAGTCATCTATTGCGAACAAGTGCCCAGGGCCGGAATCGAACCGGCATGGATTATTAGTCCGCAGGATTTTAAATCCTGTGCGTCTACCGATTTCGCCACCTGGGCAACTAAGCGAACGTGTCTCGTGCGGGATTTGAACCCGCGGCCCCTTGATTAAAAGTCAAGTGCTCTGCCAACTGAGCTAACGAGACAAGTATAGAAGAAGTATGCTGGGGTAGGTGGATTCGAACCACCGCATAACAGAGTCAAAGTCTGCTGCCTTACCACTTGGCTACACCCCAATGTAGTTTAGCTAGGAAAGTATATGAAGTATGGGCGGGGGTGGATTCGAACCACCGAACCCGAAGGAACAGATTTACAGTCTGCCGCGTTTGGCCGCTTCGCTACTCGCCCATTTAACCTTTAAACAATGGATGCTAAGAGGTTCGAACTCCTGACCTCCGCCGTGTAAAGGCGATGCTCTTCCAGCTGAGCTAAGCATCCGACAAAAAATCGGCGCTTTGTTATTCTATCAAAGTGATATGCTAGTTGCAAGAATTAATTAAGAAGATTTTAGCATATCACTATTTTACAACTTTTACTTATTTTCGTAACCAGGTTTGCCTAAAAGTTTAAACATATTGGTCTTATAAACTTCGACACCTGGTTGATTGAACGGATTCACATCTAATAGATACGCTGAGAAAGCTGTAGCTTTAAAGAAGAAATACATCAAGTTTCCGATGTTATAAGGAGTCATCGCATCGATAGAAATAATAGTTGCTGGAGTGTGAGAAGAAGTGTGAGCCTCGAGAGTTGCTAAGTATGCTTTTTGATTGATCTCAGAAAGTTTTCTACCAGATAGATAGTTGAGATTATCCAAATTCTCTTTATCAAACGGAACTGTGATATCTAAAACCGGCTCATCAACATGCAAGATCGTTTCAAATAAACAAGGGCTTCCTTGTTGAATGAATTGACCCATTGAATGAAGGTCAGTAGTGAAAGAAGCAGCGGTGCACAAAAGACCCTGGCCATCTTTACCTTCTGATTCATCTAAGAGTTGTTTTAACCATTCAAGAATGCTCTTGTTTTGAGGTTCATAAGTCACAAACATCTCAACTGGATACTTGCCTACTTTATTGAGGAAATATCTATTAGTCGCATAGAAATAGGCAGGATTCTTTCGATAATCAGGTTCAGCATAAGCGACTTCACCATCTCTGATACCACGGATGAACTCACGGATATCGATACCGGCACAAGCGATAGGTAATAATCCGACTGGTGTCAATACTGAGAAACGACCACCGATATTATTCGGGATAACGAATGTCTCGTATCCTTCAGTCTGGGCTTCTTTAACTAAAGCACCTCGAGATTTATCAGTGGTAGCTACGATGGCATCTTTTAAATATTCATGTCCATATTTTTCTTCCAAGTAGCACTTCAAAATACGAAAAGCGACAGCTGGTTCAGTGGTAGTTCCAGATTTGGAGACGACATTGATAGCAAATCTTTTATTTCTCAAATGCTGCATGATCTGTGCAGTGTAGTAAGAAGATAAAGTATTTCCTAAATAGATTATTTCAAAGCCGTCTTGAGGATATAAGCCATTCATCGCTTCGATGACTGCTTTAGTTCCTAAATAAGAACCACCGATACCAACTATGACTAAAGCCTCATAATTTTTTCTGATGCGTTCAGCAGTTTTAATGATTCTTTCAAGCTCTTCTTCAGGAATTTTAGACGCAAAATCTAACCAACCCAAAAAGGCATTGCCTTCACCGCTTCTATCAGCGATCATTTTACTGACCGCTCGTGCTTTTTCTTCGATTGAACTGTAATCTAGTTTTTCGAAAAAAGCCCCTTTAGTTGCAAATTTCACCATATCTTGAACTCTCCTTTTCAAAATAGATAAACCACTAAAATATAATACTTTTAACAAGTGAATAAATAAAAAATATCATAAAACCGCTTTTATAAAAATTTCTTTGCAATATATTTCTTAAATGCTTTCACAAATAACACAGCCATTTCTAATGAATCAGCATCTGTAACCTTGAACAAAAGGGGCTTTGCACGTAATAAGTCATGGCTTAGATCTGCCTTCAAAGCTTTGCTAAAATCATCGGTGCTTTTCACGTCAAAACCATCGTCGAATATCTTTTTGATCTGCGGATAATCAAAGCCTTGCGGAGTATAAATCAGAACTTTTTCATCTCTGTTAAGATATTTTTCTTCAGATTTATCAAAAAGAGAATCATAGACAGGAATATAGCAAGAGACAGACGAAAACGAATCCAATTTTAGAATCATCTCTTTTAAAATGCTCTCGTATAGAAATGGTCTAGCAGCATCATGAATGATAACTTTATCAACATGATATTTTTCTAATTCTTTTAAGCCACTATAAACAGAGCCATTTCTAGTGTTTCCACCACAAGTTATCAATATGTGTTCATCAGGAAACAAAGAGGAGATCTCCAGTTTAACGCTCTGAAAATCTTCTTTGTCAACCACGATGACTATCTCATCAAACAGAGAGGAGTTCAATGCGGTTTTTAGCGGATAAAGATACATCTTTTGATCATCTAAAAGATAAAATTGTTTCTTGACATGAATCTCTGAAAACAATCTTTCACCTTTACCAGATAATAGCAAAATAAATGCAGTTTTTTTCTTATTATTCACGTAATAATTCTAGCATAATCTTGTTTTGTCTTATAATAAATTATGGCTTAGATAGCCACTAGATAAAATAGGAGCATACTATTAGATGAAAAATAGTATCAGGTGAAAAAATGGAACAATGGATAATAGTCGTCATCATCGTCGTCTCTCTGATCGCTGTTTATGTGATAAGCGGACTGATAGTTGGGCAATTGACGAAAAGAGCTGAAAATAAAGTCTATGATGAGATGGCTAAAATTGCCCCTTATGAAAAAGAGAGATTAGAATTGATCAAGAAAGTAGCTTCAGCTTTAAAAGAAAGAAATTATGGATTTCCAAAGCAATTCAGTGAACTGATCGATGAGACGGATGAGATCATGAACACTCGTCCTATCGACATTGCTAAAGCCAAAGGAAATGATGACTTTTTGTTGATCTATTTTCAAAAATATCTGACTGAAAAAAGGCTTACTAGTCAGACTATTTTTGCTGATTATCTCAATGAGATCAAAAATCATCTCTTTTTAGACAATAAAGTGAAAGATAATCCATATAGCCAATACAATAAAGTCGCCAGTCATTACAATGCCTTCCACGGTTTGATTCTTTTTTCACCATTCATAAAACGCAAAAATCGTGAGAGCGCACCGTTTTTATAAATTGTAAGCATTTTATTTTCGGCTTTAGGTTCAGTTTTAGTTAAAATAATATTAATTGATGGAGGTGCTGTATGAATATTTGGCACGATATAGACCACAAAAGGATAACTTGTGAAAAGTTCACTTCAGTCGTTGAAATACCTAAAGGAAGCCATTGCAAATACGAATTAGATAAATCGACTGGTTTGATCAAATTAGACAGAGTTTTATATACAGCTACTTACTATCCCGCTAATTATGGCTTCATCCCTTTGACTTATGCCGAAGATAATGATCCACTTGATGTCTTAGTTCTCTGCGAAGAATCATTAGTGCCATTAACCTTAGTAGAATCACGACCGATCGGTATCATCAGGATGGTAGATCAAGGCTATATCGATGAGAAGATCATCGCTGTCTGCACTTCTGATCCTTTCTATTCTTCTTTCAAGGAACTAAAAGAATTACCAGATTATGTCGGAGATGAAATCCGTCACTTTTTCAAAGTGTATAAATCACTCGAAGGTAAAGAGACATCAGTAACTTCAATCGAAGGCAGAGCTGCAGCTATTGAGGTCATCAAGAAAGATATCCAAGCTTATCAAGATTATATGGATGGAAAATTCAGAGGATACGAACCATTAGAAGATGATGGTACTGGTATCATCAGAGTCGCAAAAAAGATTTCTTAAAAAATAAAAAGAGGTGTACAAAATGGAATTATTTATTGATACCGCAAATTTAAATGAGATCGAAGAAGCTAGTACCTGGGGCTATATAAAAGGTGTGACCACCAACCCTTCTTTGATTGCTAAAGAAGGATTGACTCAGGAAGAAGTCATCAATAAAATCGTCAAACTCATCGATGGTCCTATCTCAGCTGAGGTCACTTGCAACAATGATGTTGATTTAATGCTTGAACAAGCTCATAAGTTATATGAGATCAACAAGAAAAACATCGTCATCAAACTTCCGATCAACGAAGAAGGATTAAAAATTTGTCATCAGCTATCTAAAGAGAACATCCCAACTAATCTCACCTTATGTTTTTCAGCCAATCAAGCATTATTGGCTATGGAAGCCGGTGCTACTTATGTATCACCTTTCTTAGGAAGATTAGATGATATCGGAGAAAACAGTTTTCAATTGATTCAAGAGATTGTAGCGATCAAACGAAATTATCAATATCAGACCAAAATCATTTGTGCCTCGATCAGAAATCCACTACATGTGAAGAATTCTGCTGTTTTAGGTGCTGATATCGCAACTGTTCCTTATAAGATTTTATTAAAACTGAAACAGCATCATTTGACTGATAGCGGATTAGTCACTTTTGAAAAAGACGCTTTAAAAACTGCTCAACTCAACAAATAAAATTCAGCTTAACTTTTGTTATTTTTCACTATCGAGTATCACACAATTAGCGATAAAGTTTAAGGTATCATAGATCAGAATATCTTGTTGATAATACTCTTCAAGTTTTTTAGTTTCAGAAGTTAGTTCACGATATAACTCATCAAAAAAAGTGAACAATTTATTCTTACGCTCATAAATATCGTCTCGATCAAATAGTATCGTTCTGATCATCCATCTGATATGTTCTTCAGCACTGAATATTTTTGTTGAGGAACCATCGTGATAATGTTCAAAAATAAATTTATATAAATCAGAACCTCTTCTCTTAAACAAATCATCTAAAATGGGGTTGATTTCATGATTATTCTTTAAACAATACTTTTTAATATAGAGATAGAACGATGATGAATTTAAATAGTGGAAATCTAAATCATTAATTTCATAAAATTTGCTATTCAGTTTTTCTAAAGGAATATGAAAATCATTTAAATTTTTGCATGGTGTGCACCAGAATCAGAAGATGTAGGCCTTCTTGCCATTTAATCTTTTTATCAATATTTATTACAAAGAGGTATCTTCCCTAAAAGAATAATCACAATTTCGTTAGATGATTCGAATTCGAACAGTTATGAATATATAGGAGTGTATAGAAAGAAAAAACTAAATAAACTGAAAATCATTTACCACAAAAAAATTGATTTCAATTTCAAAATATCAAGAAATATCGCATTATTTAAGTATCAACTGTAAAACTAATTCATGGGAAATATAAAAATACTTAATCTTTCTTCACTAATAGTTATTGAATTTGTTTAAGGCTGTAATGAGCTATTAAAAAAACACGCCCACATTCAAGCAGACATGTTTTCAATATAAGAACTAAAACTGAAATCGACTCACTTTAATAGAACTATGTTCTCTTTTCGATTAAACATACAATAACCATTATGGTTATAAACATCACGACGGTTGTAGGTGAAAGGCTGTAATTTAGTATCTACAAAAATACCGCCAGATTCTCTGACTAACAGATCTGGAGCACAGATATCCCACTCTTTAGTATGCTTAGTGAATCTGATAGAAGCATCAGCTTCCCCGCTTGCAAGTTTCACAGCTTTCATTGAAGCACCATATCTTCTAACTTCTTTTACGAGATCAGCATGTTTGATATAAACCTGTTTTTCTTCTTCCATCTCATGCGTCTTAGAAGCTAATAAAATCAGATCCTTAGTCCTATCTGATACATGTAATCTTCTCTCATCACCGTTTTGATCAATCAAGAATGCGCCGTGTTCTTTTTGAGCATAAGCGATATTTTTTTCAGTCGGTAATCCGATGACGCTTAAAACTGGTTGGTGATTAATAACTAATGCTAAATTGATACCAAAAGAGCCATCTTTATTAACAAAATCTTGAGTTCCATCTAAAGGATCAACAACAAAAATTGCTTCTTTATTCAGCCTTGATAAATCATCTTGTTCTTCTTCGGAAAGAAAAGCGATATCGGAAAACTTTTCAAGCCTTGATCTGATGATTCTATCAGAAGTGATATCAGCTTCTGTCACCGGCGAATCATCTTCTTTGATCTTGACTTCAAAGTTTCTTTGATAGACATTCATCACCGCTTCACTAGCTTCTTTAACAGCTAGTATCATCTCTTGAAGAAGTCTTTTCATCAAGCGATCATCTCCGCTTTGTTTAAAGCTTCTAACACGTCTTTGACTTGTTCGAAAGAAGAGATGGTGCATCCGCTTGCTGGAATATGGCCACCACCATTAAATTGTTTAGCAACTTTTTGCATGTTATAACGACCATCACTTCTCAATTCCACACGGATAGAACCATCATTTTGTTCAGTGAAAAACGCCCAGATAGGATGATCATCAAGCAGCGATAACAGATTAACTTTTCCACTGGCTTCATTCTGCTCTAATCCTAAAGCCTCATATTCTTTTTTGCTGACGCAGCAATAAGTGACAAGACCAGAAAAAGCAAAATGATTATAAATAAAGGCACGATATCTCAAATCTTTGCTGTTCTGACGATATAATTCACGATATAAGCCTTTATAATCAACACCGTTTGAAATCAATTTACCAGCGATATCTAAGGTTCTTTCTTCACAATCAAATTGAAATCTTCCAGTATCAGTCACCAATCCTAAAAATAGATATTTGCTAGCTTTAGCACAGATATGTCCGTATCTTTCAAATAAGAGTTTAGCTAAGATATAAGTAGCACTGGGTGCATCGACTTCACGATAGACTAAAAATTCATATTCATCTTTATCAGGAACATGGTGATCAACACAAACGATCTCTTTAGCAAGAGTTATTCGCTGATCTTCGACTCTTTTTAAATCGCTTAAGTCGACTAATAATGCTAAAGAAGAAGCGATAGTTTCATCGGACACTTCATCACTTTGATCTAAATCTCTACCTAAATACTCAGGATGAGTGCCGACAGCATAAATATGTTTGTTCGGAAAATAATCTGAAAGCGCATATTTCATTCCCATGACGGATCCGACGCAATCACCATCAGGGCTCTTATGACCGAAGATGACGATAGAATCCGCTTGTTCAATCTTTTCAAATATCTGCTTTGCAATTTCATTCATAAAATAGTACCTCTAATAATTTAATTATAGTGAAAAAACTGCAGTTTAAGATAAAACTGCAGTTTAATCAATTCAAAGAAATAAGTTTATTCTTCGTCTTCATCCAATTCAGCAGTGATGATGTTAGGCTCTTCATTATCTTCATCATCTTCTTCATCACTCTCTTCCTCTTCATCGAGTTCCTTATCTTCGCTTTCACTGCCTAATTCATCTTCAGCAGGTTCATCAGAGTAGACATCGTTCATATCGATATGAACATTTTCATAAAGTTCGTGTTCTCTTAAAACCCAGGTGTTGTTTTCTTTGATGACAAAACGTCCATCGGTGGTCAAAGCGGTATAGAAACGAGAAGCCAAGTCGATGAGATGATTCTCATCAGTGGTTCCCAAGACTTTACCAACAGCGATCAAAAGTTCACCAAAAGGCATCGGAACACTAGCATTTTTCTCTTCGTATTCCTTTTTTAAAACGTCATAAGCGATGTCGACTAAAGATTTGCTTTCTGCCATATTAATAATTCTCCTTATATTTAAATTTAAAATCTCTACAAGTATACACTTTCAAGCCGTCTCTTTAAAGAGATTGATTTTCTTTCTCTAAAGATACCATTCTTTCAGGTGCAGAAACACCGATCAAAGATAAAGCACTCTTCAAGACGATTTCACAGGCTTTAACAAGTCCTAAACGCTGATTAGATAATTCAGGATCTTTATCATCTAGGACACGATTCTTAGTATAGAATTCATTGATAGATTTAGCTAAAGAGTGGACATAATTAGTCATCTTATAAGGCTCGTTTTCTTCCACGCTAGCTAAGATATTTTTGTCGAAATCTTTGATCAATAACAACAGGTTCTTTTCGCTATCGCTAGTCAAGCGATCAGAATCATAATTGAGAGGGAAGAAAGAAGCACCATTATTTAAGATGCCGCATAAACGAGCATGGGTGTATTGAGCGTAATAAACCGGGTTTTCAGATCCTAGTTTTTTAGCTAAATCGATATCGAAATCAAGATGTGAATTGTTAGAACGAGAAACGAAGAAGTATCTAGCAGCATCCACGCCGACTTCTTCGACCAATTCTTTCATCGATATCGCATTGCCAGTTCTTTTTGACATCTTAAACTCTTGTCCGTCTTTAAACAGTCTGACCATCTGAACAAGGGAAACAGTTAATCGACTTGAATCATAACCTAAATCAGATATAGAGGCTTTCAATCTAGTGATATAGCCGTGATGATCAGCGCCGAATAAATCGATCAAGTAATCAAAACCGCGTTGGTATTTATCAGCATGATAAGCGATATCAGGTAAAAGATATGTGTAAGAACCATCTGATTTGACTAAAACACGGTCTTTATCATCGCCATCTTTAGTGGTGTTTAAGAATAAAGCGCCTTCTTGTTGATAGCAATAAGGCTTTAATTTTTTGAGCACTTCTTCAACGCTTCCACGAGCTTTGATCGCTTTTTCAGAAGTGTAAACATCGTGATCAACACGGAATTCATGAAGATCTTTTTTGATCTGTTCTAATAATTCTTTTGAACCATAATTTTTGAAATCTTCTAAATGCTCATCAGGATTTGCAAGATAAGCATCTTGAATTTCATCTTTTAATTTTTTAGCAATAGTGATGATTTCTTGACCATGGTATCCGTCTTCAGGAAACTCTCTTTCAACTCCGAATAATTCCAGATATCTGACCATCAATGATTTTCCGAGATTAGTGATTTGATTTCCAGCATCATTGACATAATATTCTCTGGTCACTTGATAACCAGCCTTCTTATAAAGGCGTGAGAGAGAATCGCCGATAGCTGCGCCTCTAGCATGTCCTAGATGAAGATAACCGGTCGGATTAGCAGAAACATATTCGATATCGACCTTCTTGTTTTGACCAAAGGTCAGATCGCCGTAATGTTCACCTTCTGAGATGACTGTTTTGATGACTGAACCTAGTTCATCAGCTTTCAAAAAGAAGTTTAAAAAGCCAGGCATCTTAGCTTCGACTTTTTCAACGCCATCCAAAGAGAAATCAGCAGCTATCTCTTCTGCTAAATCGATCGGCTTTTTGCCTAATGATTTAGCTTTTCTTAAAGCGATATTAGACGCATAATCGCCATGCGAACGATTATCAGAGGGAGAGAGTATGATCTCTTCTTTTTTTACCTCTACTTGATACTTTTTGAATATCTCTTCTATTTTTTCTTTGATCTGTTCTTGAATATCCATAATAACTGCCTCAATCTTTCTTTAATAATATATTACATAAACAAGCTATCGCACTACCTTCACCGACAGGACCGACCATTTCCGAAGTGTTAGCATGAACAGCAACCCTATCAATTTTAATATCTAATATCTTAGCTATCTCTTCTTTGATCATCATTTTATATTGCTTTAACTTCGGCTTTTCTAAGATGATAGCGACTACGACATTGTTCACTTGATAGCCGGAATTTCTCATCTCTTCTAAGGCTTTCTTGACGATCAATGAGGAAGATAAACCAGATGTTTCAGAAGAGCTATCCGGAAAATGACTTCCGATATCATCTGATCCTAAAGCTGAAAATAACGCTTGAGCCAAACAATGATACACGATATCTCCATCAGAATGAGCGACGATTCTTTTATCAGCCGGCACTTTAACACCAGCTAATAGAAGGTGATCGCCATCCTCTAGACGATGGATATCATATCCTAAACCAGTGAGTATCGACATGATTATTTTTTAACCGCTGCTGATCTGATATAGAGACAATCACCATCTTGAACGACATAATCTTTGCCAACTAGAAGCATCTTGCCAGCTGCTTTGATCGCTGCTTCGCTTCTGAGCTCATGGATGTCTTCATATTTATAAACTTCAGCCTTTAAGAAATACTTTTGGAAATCAGAGTGAATGATACCAGCGCATTCAGGAGTGGTCATCCCTTCATGGAAAGTCCAAGCGCGAACTTCATCTTCACCACAAGTGAAGAAAGTTCTTAAGCCTAAGATATGATAACTAGCCATGGTGATCTTATCTAAGCCAGTCAAAGAAGTGCCTAATGAATCTAGATATTCTTTTCTCTCTTCTTCAGTGACTTTAGATAACTCTTCTTCGATCAGAGCCGAGATCGGAATACATTCAGCATGATGACTGCTAGCAAAATCGCTTAAGGCCTTGAAGTAGGGATTCTTTAAAGGCTCCGCATAAGAATCTTCATCTACGTTTCCGACGTAGATGACCGGTTTCATTGTGATCAGATTGAAATTCTTAGCGACTTCTTTTTCAGCGATAGTTAATGGAACATCACTAGCCATCTGTTCATGCTTTAAAGCATCGATGATTTTATTGATAGCAGAAACTTCTAAGAGCTCTTGTTTATCCTTAGTCATTTGAGCTTTACGACCTAGTTTTTCAAGTCTCTTCTCTAAGACATCTAAATCGGATAAGATAAGCTCTAGATTAACTTCAGTTGCATCCATGACCGGATCGACTTGTCGACCGTTATAAGAGATGATAGAAGGATCATCAAAGCATCTGACAACATGGATAATAGCATCAGTATTTCTGATGTTACCTAAAAATTGGTTTCCTAAGCCTTCACCTTTGGATGCACCTTTTACTAATCCAGCGATATCAGTGAATTCAAATGTCGCTCTCACTTGTTTTTTAGGCTTAAAAATATCGACTAATTCATCGAATCGCGGATCTTTAACTTCGACGACTCCGGTGTTAGGATTGATCGTTGCAAAAGGATAATTTTCCGCTAAAACATTATTGTTTGTGATAGCGTTAAACAGAGTAGATTTTCCGACGTTAGGTAATCCGACAATGCCAGCAGTTAAACTCATATTAATACCTCAAATTCTATATAAATAAATTTTAATAAACGACTAAAACATCAGAATCGACATTTGGTAAGAAAGAAGTCAGTTTCTGATAAACATCACCAACTCTGATCTCCAAATGATCGAACTCTCCTAATAGATTTTTTAATTCTTCTGAGTAATCAGAAAGATATTTATTAGGCAAAACATGAAGATATTTATTCAATGATACGATCTCAGACCCATTCTGAACGAAGAAATTTAATCTGATAGATTCGGTCATCTTGCGATAAATGGTCGCTTCATTTCTCTTATCGCTAGACAAAGGTAAAGCATATGGTAATTCGATTGAAGAAGTGAAGCTATCATCCGCATATAACCCATCAAAGAGATACGTCTTATCTTCAATAACATATTCATTTTTAATGTTAAAAGAAAAAGTGGTAGAAGTGAAAACAGTCTCATAATCTAGATAAGAGTCGTGATTTTCGCCTTTGCTTAAATAAGCATGTCCTTCTTCTCCTGCTTGATAAGAACCCTCTTTACCATATAACGTGACTAGAGTTATCAGCGGTTTATAAAGTAGCTCTACATAAACAGTCGTATCTTCTTCAGGCATGATCGTAGAAGTGAACGAGGTTCTGTTTCCAGAGACCAATGTATATAGCTCACCTACAACCAAAGTGTCATCTTTATTAAAAGCACGGGCTTGTTCTAATGCAGAAGTGATATCACTATTCTCTTTAAAAATAAAAGTTAAATCAGAAGCTTTATCACCAGTATAATCAGCAGGATAACTATAAGACAATGTCAAAGTCGGATAGTCATCATATCTTGCTATTAAAGTTAAATCTGCTGATGGCAAGCGATCTCTGACAAAATTAAATTTCACATCACCATTATAAAAGCCGTTGAAATCAGCGTTTTCTTTAACCGGACTGATCTCATCATAACTATCTCCTAAAGTATCTCCTTCATAAGCGGTCACACTCATCGAAGATGAGCCATTATATGAACCACCGTCATAATCCAAAGTCACTTTGATCTGTCGGCTCCATTTGAGATACAAATCGATATCACTGATCGATAAAGAGCTGTTGAGATTGAATTGTTGTGTCAGACTGCTATCGAAGAAGAAACCATCGAAGCGATAGATGCTTCCATCTTGAGAGGTGTAAAGGTAAAAATCTTCAGGAGCAGTGATATCTAAATTCAATTTGTTCATCATCAATTCTTCTAATTCATCAGAGATAGTAGCGTTTCTTTCTACTTGAAAGCTTTCATCACTGATATCATCCATATTGAAATGAACAGTGACTTTCGGATATTCTTGCCAACTGGCTTTCAAAACTATTTGCTCACCTTCAGGAGAGACAGGAAAAACCATTCCACTGTCAAATTGTTCAGCAAACGGATATTCACCTAATGGTTGTGTGGTATCTAAATAATAGTGAGAATTATTGCCATCATCTCTTTTGACTAAAGGATAGTCAGTATACCATTGTAAAAAATAGAGATTATCGCCAGAAGCTGTCGGCAAATAATCTTCGGAAGGAATAGTTTTATTAGCATATCCATAAAAGACATTGTCGAAAAAGCTATCATCAGGATCGAGGAATGGTTCAATTAACTGACCATTTCGAGAAGTCGCTGAGGTCAAATCAAAAACGATCTCTACTAATGGCTCAAAGTAGGCGTAAAAAGTATCAGTACCATAAGGATAAACATAATAAAATTCACCAGTCTTCTCATCGATCTTAGGAGTGATCTCGCGATAGTTACCAGCGCTATCTTTTTCTCTCCAACCGACAAAATAGTAACCTTCTTTATAGGCATCCGGTATCCGAATATTGATTCTAGTCCCTGCTTCACCGACCAAAGAAGTCGTATTAAAAGTCGGATCAGTAAAAGAACCACCATCTAGATCAAAGTAGATGGTTCCTTCCACGTACTGGTTACAAGAAGTGAGAGGTGCTAATAAAGCGATCGATAATAGAATCGGTAATTTTTTTAACATGATATTTATCGTTATTATTGCGAAGAAAGGCACTATAGTTTGATATAGTGCCTAGTAAAATCAGTGTTTGTTATTGTGGAAAGAGTGTTTAGGTCTTTCGGGTTTCTCGACATAATTCTCAGGTTTAGGTAAGAATTCACGATGAGAGATGTCAATTCTGCCTTGAGCATCGATAGCGGTGATGATGACTTTCAAAGTATCTCCGATATGACAGACATCTTCGACCTTGTCGACACGAGTCCAAGCTAATTTAGAGATATGACACAAAGCATCAGTGCTTCCGAAGAGATTGACGAAGCAACCATAAGGTTCGATTCTGACAACTTTTCCTTCATAGACTTCGCCGACCTGAGGAACTTTAGCGATCGCCATAATCTCATCATAAGCTTTTTCGATCAATTCTTTCTTGACGGAATAGATGATGACACGACCATCATCGTTGATGTCGATCTTGATCTCATTATTGCAATCAGCAATGATGCCGTTGATGACCTTACCTTGAGATCCTATAACATCTCTGATCTTATCGGGGATGATGTTGAAACGTTTCATCTTTAAGGCATATTCTGATAATTCTTTTCTAGGTTCTGGAATCGCCTTTAACATGACATCAAGAATCTGTTTTCTAGCTGGTTTAGCTTGAGCTAAAGCCTCGGCGAGAATCTCTTTAGTGATACCTCTGATTTTGATATCCATCTGTAAAGCGGTGATACCATTAGGAGTTCCAGCAACTTTGAAGTCCATATCACCTAAATGATCTTCCATACCTTGAATATCAGTGAGGATAGTATATGGATGTTTGCCATCTAATGGACCAGAAGTGATAAGACCCATAGCGATACCGGAAACAGGAGCTTTGATCGGAACACCTGCATCCATAAGGGCCATACAAGAAGCACAGATAGAAGCTTGAGAAGAAGAACCGTTAGACTCACAAACATCAGCTACACAGCGGATGGTGTAAGGGAACTCTTCCTCAGAAGGAATGACATATGATAAAGCTCTTTCGCCTAAAGCACCATGTCCGATCTCTCTTCTTCCAGGAGTACCCATTCTGCCTAATTCACCGACTGAGAAAGGTGGGAAATTATAATGGTGCATCCATCTCTTTGAAGTTTCACCTGATAAATCATCGATGATTTGAGCATCATCTAAGGAACCTAATGTACAAGCGGAGATGACTTGTGTTTGTCCTCTTGTAAACATAGCCGAACCATGAGCTCTAGGCAGGAGATGAACTTGAGCATCTAACGGTCTGATCTCATCGATCTTACGACCATCAGGTCTAACTTTATCTTCAGTGATAAGACGACGGACTTCTTTTCTTACAACATCTTCAAGAACTTCTTTAGCTTCGTTTACAGTGATGTCATGAAGCTGTTGTGTCTTATATTCTTTCGCATCATAAATATCGATGACTTCTTTTTCTAAAGCATCGATCGTGTTTTGTCTTTCAAGCTTATCATAGATAGAAACAGCTTTGATAAGTCTTTGTTCTTGAGTTTCAGTTTGACCTTCAGAGACATAATTACGGCAAGCGTTTGCAAAGTCTTCATCGATCTTATAAATGTTGAGAGGTCTCTTTTCTTTGCCAACTTTAGCGACAATCTCTTTTTGGAAACGGCATAATTGTTTGATAGCTTCATGACCGAACATCAAAGCTTCTAACATATCTTCTTCAGATACTTCATCAGCGCCAGCTTCAACCATATTGATCGCTTCTTCAGTACCAGCGACAGCTAGAGAAATATCGGATTTAGCTTTTTCTTCTAATGTAGGATTGATGATGAATTTACCATCGACTCTTCCAACCCAGACACCAGCGATAGGTCCTTCAAATGGGATGTCGGAAATACAAAGAGCTAAGGAAGAGCCGAACATAGCTGCCATATCGCTAGGAGAATCAGGATCAGCTGACATGACAATCGCACTCACTTGTGTTTCATTGACATAACCTTCTGGAAACATCGGACGGATAGGGCGATCGATAAGACGGGAATTCAATGTTTCTCTTGTGCTTTGTCTACCTTCTCTTCTCAAAAAAGAACCAGGAATCTTTCCAGCAGCATACTGTCTTTCAAAGTAATTGACAGTCAACGGGAAAAAGTCCTGACCTAATTTAGCTTCTTTAGCACCGCATGCAGCACATAAGACTGCGGTGTCATTAAGCCTCACTAAACAAGAACCATCTGCTTGTTTAGCAATCTCACCAGTCTCGACTACTAATTTCTTTCCATAGAAGTCAAGTGAGAATACTTCTTTTGCCATTTTAATACCTCTTTTTATAAATAATACCGAGTTATTTTAGCATACTAGTTTATATATATAAAATATTTTTATATCGCTCTTATATTATTAGGAAAGATATTTGATTGGCATTTTTAGTGATCAGATAGCCATCTGTTGAATATTATTTTTGCTTGAGAAAAAATAAAATGCTGACTAAAAGAGAATCAAAAGCTAATATATTTAAAATTTTATTTTAAAAGATATAAGTTGTATTATCTTTTTTTTTAAAAATATTTATGGTATTTATTTAATATTCTAAAATAATATTGTTTCCAAAGCAAATAAATATTATTTCTAGAATATTTTTCCTTGATCATTCGGCTTAAACTTTTAGCAGCAGCATAATAATCATCATCAGTAGCTAATCTGTTTAATTCTTTTGCAAACTCCTCAGCAGTATTACCAGTTAAATAATCTCCCAACAAAATATCTTTATATAATGATAAATCTCTGATCAAATAAGGTAATCCAACTGAGCAAGCTTCTAATAACGACATAGGAAATAACTCATTAAAAGACGGTAGGAAAAAGATGTCGCTAGCATTATAAATAGAATTCATATCTTCACGATCGATGATTCCTAAAAACTTGACATTATCACGTCTAACACTCATCTCTTTCTTTAATTCTTGATAGCCATCTGTAATACCTTTAAAGGAAAATCCTCCGACCCAAATAAAAAACAGATCTGGACATAGCTCACTAGTTTTTAAAAAGTCTTTAACTCCTTTTCTCGTCTGAATCTGACCGACTGAAATCACGATTTTCTTATTTAAAGGTAAGCCATATCTCTTTCTAGTTTCTTGTTTTTGTTCTTCAGTTTGTGGATAAAAAGTTTTTTCAGAGACAAAATTAGGAATATAAGTTATGTTATCTTTTTTGATTCCAAGCTTTACTAAAGGTTCAATAAAAGAGGGATTTACAACTACGATCTCTTTGGCTCTCTTATAAAAAGAGATGACATAACGACAAAATAAAGAAAATATGGGCTCAGGTAATTTGATCGACCCTTTCAATGTTTCAGGAAGAAAATGCACATAGCAGATCGTGGTGCGTTTCTTTTTCATCATCAAATAAAAAGTAGGATTGATAGAGTGAACATGATAAAGATCAAACTTTGAGGAATGCTTGTTTAAAGATAGTTCAAAATCTTCTTTGCCGAATTCCTTCAATAACTCAGTCTGTTCTAAATATGCCGAACCGACTCCTTGAGCAGGTGCGCTAGTCGCAGCTGATAACACATCAATAGTTGTTTTATTCATACTGTTAGATAGTCTTTCATTTCTTCTGATGATAAACGCTTATCTCTTTTTGATAATATAAAATTAACAGATTCATGACAGAATATCATCAACAAGGCTAAAATCAATAAAAAGTAAGGTAAGATACGATAATTGTTTAATGAATTAGCTGTAAATGCAAAAAGAGGTGGAATAGCTAAATTTCCACAATAAGCAAAAGCCATTTCTAAACCGATCACTTTTCCAGATAATTGCTTAGAAAAGCGATATGGTGTCGAACGAATAATAGCTGGATAAATCGGTGCACATCCTAACCCGAGGATGATAAAACCGATCAAAGCAAACAGATAATGCATCGGTATCAATGCTAATATCACTCCGATAAATAAAATTCCTTCTCCGATTCTGATCATGTTTTTCTCTTTGATCTTTAATGAGAAAGGTCCACAAATAAAACGACCGATCGTGATGCCTAGATAAAAAGAAGAGGCAAATGTTGCCGATAAGGCCGTATCTATATTTTGTGTTTGATTGAAAAAAGTTGCGATCCATAAGCCAGCTGTACTCTCTAAAGCACTATAGCAGAAGAACCCGATGACTGAAAAATATAACACTGGATTTGTAAGTAGCGACTTATATGGATGCAAAAGAGTTTTTTCTATTCTTTCCTCTTGCTTTTCTTTTGATGCCATCTTATTCCATAATGGTAGACTTAAAAATAAAATTACTGAAATAGCAAAGAGGATGATGCCGATAGTCAAAACGCCATAATTCCAACCTCTGGAATTATTCTCAGCATCAATAAATGAACCTATAATCATCGGACCGATGGAAGCACCGATACCCCACGAGCAATGAAGCCAGTTCATGTGAATAGCTTTATAATGCAGTGCAACATAATTATTTAAAGCAGCATCTATACTTCCAGCACCGAGTCCTAACGGAATAGCGGCTACAAAAAACGCCCATGTGAATCCTCTTTGAACGAACGAAAAACAGATCAAAGCGACTCCTGTCAAAAACACTGATACAGCAGTGACCCATTTAGTTTTAAATAGTTCAACCAACTTAGCCGAAAATATTGAAGAGATAATAGTGCCTATCGAAATGATAGGTGAAATATATCCAGCCATATTTTCACTTATCTGCAAATTATCAGCGATCGCTGGGAAGGAAGAACCTAAGATAGAATCAGGTAAGCCCAACGCGATAAATGTTAAATAAATGATCAGCAATAAGAGAGTAGCCATAATTTAAACCACATTAATTTAGCACAAAAAATATCTTTATTCTATCTAATAAAAGAAGGTAATCGGTCAATTATGTTAAACTTATAAAAGAGGTAATAAACTATGCAACATTTTTCAACTGCTTTTGATGATTTAGAAAAAATCGAGATAGAATGCCCTGATAAACTAGAGATCATCGCTCTTCATGATGAGTTGATTCAGAAGATCAAAAGTGCTGCTTCCGCTAAAGCAGCAAGCGAGGTATTAAAAGAATACTTTCGAATATCAGATACGATTTCAACTATTTTTAATTTGATTTATATACGTCACACCTGTGATACTAGAAACAAAAAATACGATGAATTGAGTTCATTAGTTGATGAGATTGGACCTGAGATCAATGTGAAGTCTAATGAATTTATAAAAGCTTTATTAGCTTCTCCATTTATCAATGATTTAGAAAAAGAATTTGGAAAATATTTCTTCGATTTACAAAAGATATCGTTGAAGACCATATCAAATGAAATCATCCCTGATCTTATCGAAGAAAATAAAACTGTTGCAGAATACGTCAAATTGATCGCTCAGTCATTGATCGAATTCAACGGGCAAAAATATACGCTTTCCGAAATGGGAAAATTCACCACCTCAATCGATCGCGAAACAAGAAAGAATGCCTCAAAAGCCGTTTGGAAATTTTATGCTGATAATGATGAGACTATCGGTGATATCTATGATCGCTTAGTCAAGATTAGAACAAAAATTGCTAAAAAACTCGGATACCAAAATTTCTTGCAATTAGGATATGACCGCATGCGTCGTTTAGATTGGAATCCTAGAGATGCTGAAATCTATCGCAGAAAAGTTTTAGAAGATATAGTGCCGCTCTCTAACAAGATATTCCAACAGCAAAAAGACCGTCTCGGATATAAAGATGATACTAAATACTATGACTACAAAGTCTTTTATAAAACTGGAAATCCGCTTCCTTGTAAAGACGCAAATGGTTTGATACAAGCGGCTGAAGATATGTACAAAAACCTATCGCCTATAGCGAGTAAATATTTTGACTTCATGGTCAAACATAACTGCATGGACGTCTTATCTAAACCAGGAAAAGCATCTGGTGGTTATATGACATATATTCCAGATTTAAAAACTGCTTTTATCTTTTCAAACTTCAACGGCACATCTGGAGATGTTGATGTTTTAACCCATGAATTCGGTCATTCCTTACAAGGATTTTTAGGCGCAGATTACATGGTTCCCGACTATCGTTCACCAGGCATGGAATGCTGTGAAATGCATTCGATGTCTATGGAATTTTTAACATATCCATACATGCAAAATTTCTTCGGTAAAGACACTGAAAAATATTTGTATTCTCACACTTGCGATGCTATCACCATCATCCCATATATCGTCATTGTAGATGCTTTCCAAGCATACGTTTATGAACATCCAGATATCAGCCATAAAGAAAGAAAAGCCTATTGGCGTCAGTTAGAAAAAACGTATTTACCACACCTGACTTACGAAGATAATGAATTTTTAGCATCTGGTGGTTATTGGTTGAAACAATCACATATTTTTGAAGTTCCACTTTACTATTTAGACTATTCAATAGCTCAAGTAGTCGCTTTAGAGTTCTTTATTGAGAGTTTAAAAGATCAACAAAAAACCTTTGAAAAATATATTAATTTCTGCAAATTAGGTGGTACATTACCATTCAGAAGTTTATTGAAAGCTGCTGATATCGCTAATCCCTTCGATGGTGATACTTTAAAAGAAGTCGCTAGCAGTATTATGAAATATCTTGATTCCTTTGATTTAAACAAAATCGATTCTTAAATGACTAATTCATCATCCATTTCTTCAGAAATGATCTTCTGAATATATGAAGGAACATCTAAAATCGAAGCTATTCCAGCTGAGAGTTGCTGTTGAGCTTGATAAGCAGCTAAATGTATCAATTGATCCCCAAAAACTATCAGATCAGTAAGCTTTTCTTTACTCAAGCCATAAGCCAATAAACCAGCTAGATAGCCGGCTAAGCCATCACCAGAACCCGCTTTGCTAAGGGAAGGAGTCGGAACATAATTAGAAGTTATGATCTCTTTTTCAGGAGTGATAAGAATAGAAGAATAACTTTTTAATAACATATATACTTGATTTTGAGCCACATACTCTTTAGCAAGAGATAAATAATCGGCTGCTTCACGTGAAGTCACGTCACAGTGGAATAATCTTTTTGCCTCTCCTAAATGCGGAGTCAATAGGATTCGTGATACTGGTCTCTTTTCTTTGAAACATTCAGAATTATTATCGGCTAGCAATTTTAATCCTGTCGCATCGATGATCAGATTTCCGGAATAATTTTTAACAATATAAGACAAAAACTGATAATTTACTGATGAATCAAAAATACCATTTCCGAATAGAATAGCATCATATTTCAAGAGCGCTTTATCTAGTAATTCTTTATTTTCTTCCAATAAAAACTCATCATCTTTTGTCTTAAAATTATCATAGATAAAAGGCGCTGGATTTCGTGTTGCAATTATCGAATATATATTTTCAGGAACAGCCAAACTGACAAACCCAGGACCAGCTAAAGCTGCAAAAGACGAAGCTAGTGAAACGGCGTTTGGAAAGGATTTAGAACCACCGATTATTAGAACTCGACCATTGTCTGATTTATTGCTTTTATCATCACGTTCAATATAGAGATCTTTAATAATCTGAGAAAAATTCATTTTTAGTCCTCCATATAAATTTTCAACAGTTTTTCTAAAGCATTTCTATAGAGATCTTTCGCTTTAATTTTAAACCAAGATGAAGATAAAGAACAAGTGTGATAAAGCTGTGATTTGATGTTAAAACTAGGACGAGAATACAGCTCGTTTGCGAATTTAGAGTCTTGTGACTCAAGATATTCTTTCGTGACTTTTAAAGCTTTCAAATAAGGAGTTATCATATCGGCTGCTTGGTGCATAGATGAATCATCCTGTTGTCGATAATAATAAAGAGGTTTTGAACAATATTTAACTTTTTTAGCATGAAATAAAGCTTTTGAGATAAAAGGCCAATCCTCAAACCTGTTCAAGTCAAAATCAAAGTGCAGATTGTTATCTTTTAAGAAAGATGTTTTATATAATCTTGCCCAAACAAAAGTTCGTAATTTAAAAAAGGGACTCTTATATAATTTTAATAAAGCTGATTTGCCAGAAGTTGTTAAATCGATTCTAGAATAATCTTTAACAGCTCTATTTGTGTAAAGGTAATTTCCGATTGTAACTATATCCGCATCACTTTTTTTGATAGTTTCATATAGATAAGACAAATAATTTTGTTTAACAAAATCATCGCCGTCCACAAAGGTGATGTATTCACTATTAGAGACAAACAGACCTATATTTCTTGAGCATGAAACACCGAGATTAGGAAAGGTATATATCCGAAAAATCTTATCAGGATATCTCATCTCATACTGATGACAGATCTCCGAAGAATTATCAGTGCTACCTAAATCGACTAACACTATCTGATATCTTTCTTTATAATCCTGATTTAAAAGTGAATCTAAACAATTAGACAAGTATTTTTCGACCTGATAAACGGGAATGATGACTGAAATTTTAATATTGTTATATGTCATTGATTTGTCGGGAGATAAATCTCATTTTTGAATTCTGCGCCTTTGATATTATCTTTCACAAAGCGCTCATAAACCGCTTTTTGGGCGATAGATAATAAGTCCCAATAGTCTTTGTTATGGCAATAAAAAGCGACACGAAGTTTAACGACATCAACACGAGTTTGAGAAAAATCGTCTACAGTCATGAAAGCTTTATGCTCTTCATCTTTACAAGTCATTTCTAAAGAATTGATGACTTCTAAAATTATGCTCGACATTTTATCGATATCGGTTCCATACGGAAATGAATAATATAAGACGATACGACGATATTCTTCGGTGGAGCAATTGATAACATTGCCAGCACTCAAGGCTGAGTTTGGTAACAGAACAGTTTTTCCATCAACAGTCGCTAGAGTCGTTCTCATCATCGATATTTTTTTAACTGTTCCTTCTAGGTCACCAACAATTATATAATCACCAGTTTTAATATTGCCTTCAGATATCAAGATAACACCATCTGCAAAATTGGTGATGACATCTTGTAAACCGATACCGATAGCTAAAAAAGCAGATGAAAGAATACTGACAATACCATCCAAAGCTAAACCTAAAGTAGCTATAAACGATACGGCTAAGATAATGGCTAAAATGAATCGCACTGTCGAAACAGTAAAAGTGACAATCGAAGGATCCATCTGTTTGCGATCAGATTTTTTGCTCTTCTTGTTAGTGTAGTCTCTTGCTCTAGTCAACCATTTGCGTAAAAGGAAACAGACAAGTTTTATTATATAAATACCAACTACTAATAAAATAAAAGCTAAAATTAGTCTAAAGCTAAAATTAACCATATCAACTTTGAAAAAGTTGACTATCTTATCCCAAAACTCCGCCCAAAAATTACTATCAGTGATATTTTGTGCGCTTCCGCTAGAAGAGATGTTGGCGCTAGTGGTTGAACTGTTTACTAAAAATAAATTACTCATCGCTATTAATTATACTTTGCTAGGACATTAAAAATAATAGAAATTGTCTAAAAATATCCTTTTATCTATAAATCAGATGTCACTATTAGGTAATGTTCCATCACTGAAATAATGATCAACGAAATTAGTCATGGCTCGTCTAACGAAATTGGAAGCGGTTGATAAAGGAATTTTGTTATAAGCAGCTATCTGCCTAAAAGTATATGAATAAAGATACATCTGTAAAATCTGTTGCTCTCTTTTAGTAAAACGTGAGCAATATTCTTCTAAATCAAGTTTTATCCTGATATTTTTTCCATAATTTGTGTCGTGAGCCATATCATATGAGTGGTTGAAAAACATGCTTTCATCAAAGCCCATTTTAACCCCATAACGTTTAGTCTCAGACAAAAAATCTTTGCCTTCTTTGATGCGATAATATGCGGAGCCCAGTTGAAGCATCTTAAAGAAAAAATTATCAAATGCTCCTCTTCTATTTTGAAATTTTTTGAATGCTATCAATGCTGTATTCTGTAAATAATTATATAAGTTATCCATAGATAAATACGGATATTTTCTTATGTAATATCTACAGACACCGTTCAAACTCAGTTTCACTCTAGCAAAATATTCGTCAATGATCTCATTATTATCTTTATCGCATTCACACATCTCGCCTATCGATAATCCGACATAGTTCAGATCTTCAGGGTCAGCTGTCCCATCGCATTCTTTGCTCCTAGCAACAACTTCATCATAAAACGGAATAAAAGAGGTCTTTAAAGATACACCAAAAAATTTGGTATCATTCATATGCTTTGTACCTCCGATGTTTGATTTTTATTTATGTCTTCTATAAGAAGAAATTTGAGCTAGAAAAATACTGCAAGCGATAGAGGCGTTTAAAGCAGTCACGTTATTATTCATAGGAATAGAGGCGATAAAATCAGAATTTTTTCTTACAAGCTTAGAAATACCAAAGCCTTCTGAACCGATGATCAATCCGATCTTTCCTGAATAGTCTATTTCATCGTAGACTGAATCACCTTCTCCAGCAGCGGCTACCATCCAAAATTGATGCTTTTTTAATTCAGCGATCGCTTGAGAAATATTAGCGACTTGAACGATAGGTATAAACACTTGTGAACCAGTCGCAACTTTCGCAACAGTACCATTCACTTGAACTTGGCGATTCTTTCCGATGATGATCATATCTACGCTGAAAGCGACTGAGGTGCGTATCATAGAACCAAAATTAACAGGATCTTCAATACCATCTAATATCAGAACAGTGCTTTCTTTTTTAGCATCTATTTTTGATAATTCAGCTTTAAGATCCGCATATTCAAAACGAGGAAGTGAACAACAAACACCTTGATGGTTGCTCTTATCAGTCAATTTATCTAGCTCAGCTTGAGTTACTCTTTTGATAGCAACATTTTTCTCTCTCGCAAGAGATTCTATTCTTTCATCTGAAGCTTTTAAAAAGATACGAACGGGTTTGCTTTTACTCAACAATGCATTTATGACTGGAATGCGTCCATATATGATGTTATCGTCCATGATATCGACCTCGCTAATATATTCGATAAAATATTAAGCGAAACAATGTCATTAGTAAAGTTAGAAAAAAGTCAAAAATGATATTTATAGCTCTGATTTTCAACATATAGACTGTTCTGGGACAAAACGCAGTTAAAAAAGAGACTATTAAGCATCGATTTTAGGACTGATTTTTTTTGAACGTGTTTTAGTATGCTTGAACAATCGTGAGAAAACACAAATTAATGCGTTTTATTTTTCTTAATATCGAATAAAAGAAATAGCAAATTTATAGGAGATAAAAGTTTGCTAGTTTATAATATTTATATGTTTTATTGTCAGTTAAACACACAGAGTTGCTTTGAAATCGGCGAATCAACTATCGAATTGGACGACTATGCTAAGCGAGCAAAAAAATTGACTTATCAAGCGATCGGAATTGCAGATAGCAAACTTTATGCTTATCCATATCTAGCAGATGCTTGTCTCAATAATGATATCAAGCCTATATATGGCTACCGCATAAAATTAGCTTGCTTACCACTGAGAACTCTCAATGCTGTTTTATATGTGCTAAACGAAAAAGGCTATCGAAATCTCTGCAAATTAATTTCAACAAAAACACCTGTTTTAGGAACTAATCATATAAATCCATTGCATGAAGGTCTTGCCTTGATCATCGATTGTGATGACATAGATTTTTATGATGAAACTTTCTTAACAACAATCTCACCAGTATTGTTGAATTACAGCAAAATTTTTAAAGATGATTTTTACTTAGGAATTTCAATATATAGCCAAGATGACCAAGAATCAGTTAAAACTCTTTATGAATACTGTGAGAGATGTGAATATCAAACCATAGCTTTTCCAAAAGCTTGTTATTTAAAAAAGACTGACAATTATAAAACTGAGTTATATAAAAGAAGCCTGAGGAAAGAAGTCGCATCTGATATTCCTGAAACAGGACCTTATTTTTTATTATCACTAAAAGTTTTATTAACACTATATCGACCAGAAGATATCAGGCAAACAAATGTTCTAGCTAACAAGTGCAAGTTTATTTTCTTTCAAAAGAGAGGAGCATTAAAAACATTTGAAAACGATGATGTGATACTTTCTAAATTAGCAATGGAAGGTCTATTAGAACGTTTGAACAATGAAGCTAAGCCAGAATATCTATCACGTTTAAATTACGAGTTGAACATCATCAAACAGATGCATTTTTCATCTTATTTTCTGCTGGTTTCTGATTATGTGCAATACGCTAAAAGAAACGATATAAAAGTCGGTCCTGGAAGAGGTTCAGCAGCTGGATCATTAGTTTCTTTTGCCTTAAAAATAACCGATTTAGATCCGATAAAATTCAATCTTTCGTTTGAACGTTTTTTAAATCCAAAGCGCAGTTCGATGCCTGATATCGATATCGACTTTGAAGATGAAAGACGTGATGAGGTGGTTCAATATTTGATAGCGAAGTATGGCACTAGCAAAGTCTGCCCAATCATCACATTCACAAGATTAAAACCTAAAAGCGCCTTAAACTTCATAGGACCTGCCTTATCATTTAATGCGAGCCGATTGAAAAACTTGACTGTCTCTATATCAGATAAAGTCACAAACTTTCATGATGCATTAAAAGATAGATATTATGGACCGATGCTAGAAAAACTATTAAAGGATCCATATTACCTTGATATAGCTAAAAAGGCTGACAGTCTTTTAGGTCTACCATCAAACACTTCTCAGCATGCCGTTGGCATCATCATCTCTGAAGATGATATTTATAAAACTTGTCCGATGAGCGATGGGGAAAAAGGCATTGTCGAATACGAATATAGCACGATGGAAAGACTGGGCTTCTTAAAGTTTGATATCTTGGCTTTATCGAATTTGACTTTAGTCAAAAGCATCGAAAATAAAATCAAAAGTAAACAGAAAGAATTACCTGATATAATCAACAATTTAGACGATAAAGAAACCTATATCACTTTAAATAAATTGCTTTTAGCAGATATATTCCAATTAGAAAGTAAAGGCATGAGTTATACGATACAATCAGTAAAGCCTGAAAAGTTCACCGACTTAGCGGCTATTCTCGCTTTATATCGACCTGGTCCTAAAGATTACATACCATTATTTGCTAGAAGAAAAAACGGTGAAGAAAAAATCGATTATGTCTCGGAACTATTAGAACCGGTTTTAAAAGACACCTATGGTATCATGATTTATCAAGAGCAGGTCATTCAAGCCGTTCAAGTGATGGCAGATTTTTCAGCTTCTGATGCTGACTTGTTCAGACGAGCTATATCAAAGAAGGAATTGAATTTGATCAATAGTTATAAACAAAAATTCTTAACTTCTGCCTGCAAGAAAACAGATGAAAAAACAGCGACAAAAATATATGGCATGATCGAAAGATTTGCTGGATACGGTTTCAACAAATCCCATGCTTACTCCTACGCTTTGATCACATATTCCTTGCTTTATTACAAAACACATTATCCAGAAGAATTCTATTCTGCGGCGATGGAAACCACTTCCTTAAATACAGAGGAAATGAAGAATTTACAGACTGAATTAGAGATGTTGAATTATAAAATCTCTGTTCCGGATATCAATCATTCAAATATATCAAGCTATAACTTCACAAAAGATAAAATAATATATTTACCTCTCAATTCGATAAGCGGAAACGATTATGATAATCTCAAAATGATCTCTCTTGAAAGAGATAAGAACGGTCCTTATACATCAATTTATAACTTCTGTTTACGAACTTATCATTTTATGACTAGCGATAAACAAAAAAAGATCAATCCTCTTATTCAAGCTGGCATATTCGATTCTATTTGTCCTTCGAGAAAAGGACTGAATAATCATATCTATGAATACTTCGGATTTGCACGCATGGGATTTGATGAAAACAAATTACCACCGATAAATGATGAGGAAGATTTAGGCGAAAGATTATATTTAGAAAAAGATGTCCTAGGCGCTATTCTCTCGGTAAAATTATCATCTATTTATCAAAAAAATAATTATAAAACGCTTCTGGTCATCGACGATTCAAGATATGAGTTAGATCACTTGTTGAGCGTCACTGATGGTAATAGAGATTATATGGTAGAAATATCTAAACCGTTAAAGATAGAAAAAAATTATTTCATCGCTGTCAAAGGTGACTTCAAAAAGAAACGTGTCTTTCCAATCGATATCATAGTCTTAGGAAGAAAGGTATTAAAACATGAGTAAAACTTATATTGTTGACGGAAACTCTTTATTATTCAGAGCATATTATTCCACCGCCTATACTGGTAACTTCATGAAAACCAGTTTTGGGACACCGACTAATGCGGTTTTTGCATTTCATAACCTGATCAAAAAGATCAAAGCTGAAGTGAAGAGCGGTGATCATTTATTCGTCGCTTTTGATACTGATAAACCGACTAAGCGCAGTCAAGAATTTGATGAGTATAAAGCCCAAAGAGCACCTTGCCCGGTCGAGCTGATAATGCAATTCAGCATGGCGAGAGAATTATTAGATGCGATGAATATCTACTGGAAAGAAGTTCCTGGATATGAAGCTGATGACCTAGCTGGGTCAATGGCTAGATACGCTAGTAACACCGATCAAGAAGTCCGTCTTTTCTCATCGGATAAAGATTTTTTACAGCTTTTATCGATCAAAGATAATGTTATCATTGAAGTTCCCAAAAAAGGATTGAAAGAAACTATCCTCTATACTCAAAGCAATTTGCATGAACTTTTCGGATTAAATCCAGATCAGATAACTGATTTCAAAGGTATCGCTGGTGATCCTTCAGACAATTATAAAGGAATCGCAGGTGTAGGAGAGAAAACCGCTAAGAAACTCTTAAATGAACATGGTCATTTAGAAGAATTGATTCAATATTGTAAAGAACATCAAGATTCTAAAATCAATCAAAAAATAGTAGCTGGTGAAAAAGAAGCCCTCTTTTTTAAGCATTTAGCTACGATCGACACTGATATCGACATGAAAGAAGATTATGAAAAAGCGGAATATAAGCCGTATATTAAGAGCAAATTAGCAGCTTTCTATCAGAAATATGAAATGCATTCTTTTTTGAAAAAAATCGATACGCTCACCGGCTTAGTTGATGATTTCGCTCTGCAGATGAGGCTGTTTGATATCGATGAAACAGAGGATGTTAAAAATGATGTTCATAAATTTACAAAGAAAGATATCCATGCTTTCTCAGAGATTAAAGATGATATCATCGGAATCTCATATGACTCTGATTATGTCAATGAAAATGTCGATGAATTAAGAGGCTTTTCATTAGCTACAAAAGATACTATTTTTTATTTAAGCAAAGAAGATGCTTTAAAAGATAAAGATTTTAAATCATTCTTAAAAAAAGAGAAACATATTGCATGTTACGATTACAAAAGTTTATTAGTACTGCTCAATAGAAATGGCTTTGATGCTATTGAAGGAATCGATTTTGACTTATTATTAGCGACTTATTTAGTCAATCCGAATTCCGGTCAAAAAGTCAAGGATCTCTTCATCTCATATGATATAGATTTGAAAGCTGATGAAAGGCTTTCTGATCAGATCATCGCTAATACTCTCTTATTAAAAGATGATGTCATCAGCAAGTTAAAAGAAAATGAATCTTTAGAGCTCTTTAAGAATGTTGAGTTACCTTTAGCAAGAGTCATCGCTAACATGGAAATCGAAGGTTTTCCGTTAGATAAAGATACCTTAGAAAAAATCAACAACGAATACAGTCAGATCGTCGAAGATACTAAACAAGATATCTATCAATTGATCGGTAAAAAGTTCAATCTTAATTCACCTAAGCAGCTAGACCAAGTCCTCTTCACTGATTTAGGCATCAAAAGATTTAAGAATGAAAAAGGGACCTCTTCGGAAGTTCTCATGTCTCATATAAATGATCATCCTGTGATCCCGTTGATCATCAAATACCGCCTCTTCAGCAAATTGGTTTCAACCTATACATCTGCTTTACCAAAGCATTTACAGGCCGATCACAAAATACATGCGATATATAACCAAGCTTTGACTGCTACTGGTCGTTTATCGATGAGTGAACCAAATCTTCAAAACATTTCGATCCGTTCTGCTGAAGGAAAAAATATTCGCAAAGCCTTCTTCTATCCTGATAAAGATCATCTGATTCTCTCCTTAGATTATTCTCAGATCGAACTGAGAATGCTCGCCCATTTAGGTGATATCAAGATTCTCAAAGAGATTTTTAATGAAGGATTAGATATTCATACTGCGACTGCTGGCCGTGTGTTTAAAGTTCCGATTGAAGAAGTGACTCCTGATATGAGAAGAAAAGCTAAAGCGGTCAATTTTGGTATCATTTATGGAATCTCTAGTTATGGATTATCACAACAATTAGAAATCTCACGTGAAGAAGCTAAAGAATTGATCGAATCATTCAAAGATACATTCACAGGAATCGACGAATTTCAAAAGCAATGTATCAATTTTGCTAGGACTAACGGATATGTAACAACCATCTTGAATCGCCGACGTTATCTCAAAGATATCAATTCTTCTAACAAAGCTTTACGCGCTTTTTCAGAAAGAGCCGCAGTCAATTCAGTCATCCAAGGATCTGCTGCTGACTTGATAAAAGTAGCAATGATCAAATGTTTCGATATCTTAAAATCTTATAAAACCAAAATCATCTTACAGATCCATGATGAATTATTATTTTCAGTTCCAAAGGAAGAATTAAATACGGTCGAGCCATTATTAAGAAAGGCCATGGAAACAGCGATGCCATTAACCGTCCCTTTAAAAGTTGACGGTGCCGCTGCTGAAACATGGTATGAGGCGCATTAAAATGCCAGAATTACCAGAAGTAGAAACAGTAAAACGAACTTTAGAAAAAGAAATCATCGGAAAAATCTTACTCGAACCTACTATCTATTATTCACCGCTTATCAAAACCGATTTAGATGAATATAGAAAAGGAGTCATCGGAACAAGGATCAACTCTTTATCTCGCAGAGGAAAATTTTTGATGATTCATCTCAGTAATGATCATCAATTGCTTTTTCATTTGCGGATGGAAGGTAAACTATTTGTCGTTGATAAAAAAGAACACTCCACAAAACATTTATCATTGTTCATTCCTTTTAAAGATAGTGAAAAAGGCTTAGCATTTTACGACACGAGAAAATTCGGTGTCAGTTATTATT
Source organism: uncultured Bacillota bacterium (assembly GCA_949284445.1). Lineage (GTDB taxonomy): Bacteria > Bacillota_I > Bacilli_A > RFN20 > CAG-288 > Enterosoma. The sequence goes on along the minus strand of CASDVP010000002.1, from coordinate 81,244 downwards.
TGAAAGAAAATTCTGAAAGTCCAGTTGATAAGTTAGGACCAGAGCCCTTTGAAATCGAGGATAGCGAACACTTAAAAGAAAGATATAATCACTATAATAAGCCGATCAAAGAATTGCTTTTGGATCAGACCATCATGTCAGGATTAGGCAATATCTATGCTGATGAAGTCCTGTTTGCAGCCCAGATATCGCCTTTTAAAAAAGGGGCTGATCTGAGCAAAGATGAAACAGATAGAATCTTATTAGAATCCAAACGTATTCTTGAACTTGCTATTTTAAATCAAGGATCAACAGTTAAAAGTTATAAGCCTGCTGAGAACGTGCATGGTAATTTCCAAGACTTCTTACAAGTCTATTCTCGCGAGGGTAAAATCTGTCATAAATGTCACACCTTTAAAATTCAAAAAACAAAGTTAAACGGTCGTGGAACTTCCTTCTGCCCAAAATGTCAACACACTGGAATCTCAATCGGCATAACTGGAAAGATAGCGACTGGAAAAAGTCTCGTCACTTCGTACTTCCAAGACTTCGGGTATGTCATCTTTTCCGCTGATGAAGAAGTCAAAAAGCTTTATCAGAACGAGGCCTTTTTAGAGCAATTACAGGTTATATTTCCGCAATTATTCACACCAAAATTCAATAAAGATATATTATCTTCACTGCTATTAGAAGATAAAACATTTCGTATCAGGTATCAAAACTTTTTATATCCAATCATCAAGACAAAAGCGCGTGAATTCATCATAAAGCATGATGGTGTGAACAAAGCCTTAGAAGTCCCGTTATTATTTGAAAGCAAAATAGATAAAGAGATGACATTTTTATTAGGTACAGAGAGCGAAAATCAAAAAGATCACCTAAAAGAACGAGGTGAAAAAAACATTGAAGAAAAGCTGCTCTTCAATGATTTAAACTCCTATGATAAGAATCGTCATCGCTTGGATTTCATCATCAAAACTGACTATAGCAAAGAACATCTATATCAAGAAGTGAAAAAGATCGTTACTGAGATCGAAGAAAAACTCAGTGCTTGATAGTTTTCTTATAAATACAAGGCTTTTTATTTCCAATGATATTAGCTACTTTGCGCAGTTTTCTTCTCTCGTGATAGCTGGTGAAATAACAGCGTTCGTATTTTTGATCTTCTTTATATAAAACGATCTCTCTATTGAACATCTCTTCTAACTGTCCAACGCATTTATCAAGTGCAAATGAACGTCCGTATTCGATATATTTTGCTGATAATTCATTTTTAACTTCTGGGTGTTCAATAAAATATTCGATTCTATCTTTCAATGATTTATAATCGCCAGCTTTAAACAAACAGCGCTTATCTATTGCAAAATGATTAGTAGCAGAGAGTTTGGAATCGGAAATGACAGGTACAAGACCACAACTGAAAGCCTCAATGCAGGAGATAGCTTCGCTTTCCGCATCTGAAGAATGAATATATAAATCAGCAAAATTGATAGTCTTGGCTAATGCTTCTTGCGACATAAATCCGAATTTGCAAGGATTGACTAAATATTTCTTAGATAATTTTTGATATTTATTAAGCAATGGGCCTTGACCGCAGAGAATCAATTGAATCTTGGAATTATATTTACTATGTCCTATGGCTTTAAAAATCAAATCTTGTCTTTTTTCACGAGAATATCTTCCGATCATCAAGATGATATATTTGTCTTTGTATTGGTCAGGTTTGCCAGTGAAAAAAGGCTTAAAGCGATTAGATACACCATTTGAAATCGCACAGATCTCATTTTTATAATGATGTTTGATCATCTGATCCTTCATCATTTCTGATGGTGTATGAACTAAACGAGTATATCTATAAAGCCATTTTTTAAATAAAAAATAGATGAAAGAATTCAGCGGCTTTATCTTGCCCATATTGAGATTATAAGAAACATTTTCTGGTTGAACATGAAAAGCAGAAGTTACTGGAATGCCCATTATAGTCGCAACTCTTCTGACTTGTTTTGCTAAATAAAATGGTAGCATACAATGGACGATATCAGAGCCTTTGATGAATTCAGCGATCGTTTTATAATCGCCTTTTGCAATCACCATTCCATTGTCTAAAATCAATTTATCAAAAAAAGGAACCACAAATCTATCACATGGTAAAACTTTATACATCGATAAGTCCTCATGGTCTTTTGGTATATAAGCGATGATACGCACTTCGTTTCCACGTTCTCTCAATATGCGAGCGGTTCGCATACAGGTAACAGTCGTTCCGTTGTTACTGGAACCGAACATATCTAATACAAAAGTTATAACCATAGTGTTTTCTTTCTTATGAAAGTATAAAAAAAAATATCTAAATAAGCAAATATTTGTGACCGTTTTTATTTTTATCCATAAACGTAAAGTGTTAAGAAAAGACTAAAAATGATATAATAAAAAGAAATTCTGGAGGAACGAAATGAGCACTGAAGAAAACAATAACAACATCGTTTTACTGAATCATCCTCTTTTACAACACAAGATCACTTTGTTGAGGAAAGTTGAGACCGGTACAAATGAATTCCGTCATTTAGTAAAAGAGATCGCTGTTATGGAAGGTTATGAAGCACTCAGACATTTACCCACTGAATTAGTGAAAATACAAACACCGATCGAAGAGACTGAACAACCCATGATCTCAGGAAAAAAATTATGCTTTGTCCCTATTTTAAGAGCCGGATTAGGAATGGTCGATGGCTTACTAGAATTAGTGCCATCTGCTAAAGTCGGTCACATCGGTCTCTATCGTGATGAAATCACCCATAAACCTCATGAATATTATTGCAAGCTTCCATTCAACATTTCTGAAAGAGAGATTTATGTCCTCGATCCGATGCTAGCTACTGGTGGCTCTGCTATCGATGCTGTGTCCTTATTAAAGAATAAAGGCGCTAAAAACATTCATTTTCTTTGCATCATAGCCGCTCCTGAAGGAGTTAAAGCTTTCTCAGAAGCTCATCCCGATGTCAAATTGTTCATCGGTTGTTTAGACAGATGCTTAAATTCAAAAGCCTACATCTGCCCTGGATTAGGAGATGCTGGCGATCGCATCTTTGGAACGATCAAATAACGATAAAAATTTCTTGACAAAGAATAGAAAAAAGAATAAACTTCTCTTTGTCAAAAACGAGATAGGAAAGAAGAACGCCCGTTCTCACCTGACTGGATAAAGTTCTGGTAGGTCAAATGCCTGATTTATTTCTTTAAAATAAAACGTGCATTTAACGGGTTTCCTCGATCAGAAACCCGTTTTTGTTTATAACGGAGGAAAAGTCTTATATTTAAAGGTTATCAGCAAGGACAATCTAATAATGTCCGTCCTAGAAGCAATTATGACCGTGATTTAGTCAATGAACGCATCCATTTCAAAGAAGTTCTTTTGATCGGTCCAGAAGGAGAAAGCTATGGTGTTGTTCCGCTTAAAGTGGCTCAACAGAAATCCATGGAAATGCAATTAGATCTCTATTGTGTTTCACCACAAGCTCATCCACCTGTCTGTAAGATTCTTAACTACGGCAAATTCAAATTCGACAAAGCTAAGAAAGAAAGAGAAGCTAAGAAGAATCAAAAGAAGACTGTAGTCAAAGAGATTCGTTTCACTGCTACTACGGATAAGCATGACTTAGAAACTAAGGCTAAAGCTTCGATCAAGTTCTTACAAGACGGTATGAAGGTCAAAGTAGCCGTGTTCATCAAAGGCAGAATGATGCAAAGAATGGACATCGTCAAACAGACCTTGACCTACTTCTTAGACTTGGTGAAAGATTATTCCGTTATTGAAAAACAGCCTGAATTATTAGGCAAAGACTACTATGTCGTTTTAAATCCAAAGAAATAGGAGGAAAAAGTACATGCCAAAAATGAAGAGTAAGCGCGGTGCTGTTAAAAGATTCAAATTCACCGCTAATGGTGGTATCAAGAAGTGGAACCAAAACACATCCCACCTTTCACACAACAAAACACACAAATTGATCAGACACAATCGTAAAGCTAGATATCTTAAGCCGACTCAAACCAAGATTGTTGCCGGTTTGATCAGCAAGTAATGGAGGATAGGACAAATGAGAGTTAAGGGCGGAAACGTCAGACACGCAAATCGTAAGCGTATTTTAAAGAGAGCTGAAGGTTACTTCAGTTCTAGACATAGACTCTACAAGACTGCCAAAGAGTCAGTCATGAGAGCTGATGCCTATGCATTCAACGGACGTAAAGAAAGAAAACAAGATTATCGTAAACTTTGGATCAGAAGAATCTCTGCTGCTTGCAAAGCTGAAGGTATCTCCTATTCTCAATTCATGTATGGACTTAAATTAGCTGATATCGTCTTAAACAGAAAGATGTTAAGCGAATTAGCTGGAACCAATCCTGCTGACTTCCACGCTTTAGTCGAAATGGCTAACAAAGCTATCGCTGATAAAGCTAGCAAATAAGTCAGAAAATAAAATCGAGTTTCAAGGTGAGGGTTTATCAATCCTCACCTTTTTATATGCACAGCAAATGTCAGCGAAGCTGTCATCAATTATAAATTTAAGTAATAATGCGATATTGTAATTGATAAAGAAGAAAGCAATTTTAAGAACATAATTAGAAATGTAAGCTAATGCTAATATTTTTTTCTATTTATATAAATAATATAAATTAAATAGCGCTTACATCTTTATAATCTATTGATTTTATTAATTTCAATAATAAAATAATGATTTGATTTAAAAAATAAGAGGCGTTAATTATGAACCAAAGAATCAAAGAAATGAAGGCACAAGCTAATACCGATCTTCACTATAACAAACAAGACGCCGCCATTGATAAAAAAGATGCGAAAGAAACATTGAAGATTTATTGGGAATGCTTAAAGCCATCCTACAAATTAATCATCATCGACTTTCTAGTCATCCTCGTCGATGCGTTTTGTGAATTGATGATTCCTTATCTCAGCGGTATGTTGATAAGAAATGGTCTAGAAGGATATGGGGCTTTAGATAGTCTTGGTCAACCGCAGCCGATCATCAACGGCAGCGGATTTGATCAACCAGCTATGTATTATGTCTGGCTCTATGGCGGTTTGATGATCGGATGTGGTCTCATCGCCATCATCTTCCAGGTCATCGGTATGAAACTATCTGCTAAGATCTCCAGTGATTTCGTTGAAAGACTGAGAAATACTATCTTCTGGAAAGCTGAGCAATTCTCTTTTTCAAACATCTCTCATTTCCCAGTTTCTAAATTGACAACCATGCTTTCCAACGATTGCAATAATATCCGTTTCTTCGTCTTGATGCTCATCAGAATGGGATTTAAGCAAACATTAGTCGTCATTTTCTGCTTTGGCTTCATCTTTTCCTTGAACTGGGCTATCGGTCTCATCACTTTACCCTTAAGTTTGATAGCTTTTATAGTCATCCTTTTCATCATCAAGAAGACTAGACCTGAGTTCATCATGACTCAGACCGCTCTTGATAATGTCAACCGCAATGTTGAAGAAGATACTGATGGTATCAGAGAGGTTAAGGCTTTCTGTCGTGAAACCTATATGGATCAAAGATTTGCTCGTTCAAATGATGATTTGACGATCATCAGTTATTCAGCCGTCTCCAAAATGGGTTTATCAGCTGCCATCACCACTTTAGCGATCAATGTGACTATCGCTCTGATTCAATATTTCGGTGGTTTTTCAATGATCAATACTGCAACTGGTAATGAGATCTGGCAGATCATGAACAACGGTGTTGACCTATTTGATGCTGGCGAATTATCCATTCTCACTTCTTTCACTGCTGTTTTGACGATGGCTTTTTCATTTTTGTCAACGCTGTTCCAGTTCTACGGACGTGCGGAAGCGAGCAAAGAGAGAATCGATCGAGTCTTGGTAGAAAAAATAGATATCTCCTATGATCCAAAGCCGAAGACTGATGATTTTGATCCTGATGTTCTTAAAGATGGTCATGTCGAATTCAGAGATGTTCTCTTTTCATATATCGGTGATAAAGAAAAAGCAGCTGTCGGTCCTATTTCTTTAGATATCCCATCAGGAAAGACGATCGGTATCGTCGGTGGAACTGGCTCTGGTAAATCATCCTTAGTGAATCTGATACCACGTCTATATGATCCGCTCTGTGGTGAAGTCAAAATCGCTGGACATGATGTCAAAGATTATTCAGTCACCGCCTTACGTCATGATATCGGTGTGGTTTTACAGAACAACATTTTATTCACAGGTACCATCAGATCAAATATCCTTTGGGGTAAAAAAGATGCGACTGATGAAGAGATCTGGGAAGCATTAGAGATCGCGCAAGCGGCTGATTTTGTTAAAAACTTTAAAGATGGTTTAGATACTCCGGTTGTTCAAGGTGGAAAATCAGTATCCGGTGGTCAAAAGCAACGTCTTTGTATAGCAAGAGCAGTCATCAAAAAGCCAAAGATTTTAATCCTTGATGATTCCACTTCGGCTTGCGATATGGAAACTTCTAGACGCATTCGCGAACAATTCGCTACCAAGCTTAAAGACACGACGATTTTTATCATCGCTCAAAGAATAGATTCTGTGAAACATTGTGATCAGATATTAGTTTTAGATAACGGCAAACCTGCTGGTGTTGGCACCCATGAAGAACTTCTACAAAACTGTGTGATCTATCGTGAGATTGATGCTATTCAATCCAAAGGAGTCGAATGATGAAAGAAAAGAAATATAACTATGATGGCTTTAACGCTAGCGGTGTAGGTCCGACTATCAATGGCGTTCAAATCCAATATTCCTGCGGACCAGAAGGTTATAAAGAAATCACCTCTTCTTATTCGAGAAGAAGAAAAGGCTATGGTAAGCCTAAGCATTCCTGGCACTCCCTTCTTCGTGTTTTCCATTATATAGGTCCTGATAAATGGCGTTTATTATTAGTCACTTTTATCACAATCTTAATGGTTTTGATCAATCTGTTAGGCGGATTCATGGCTGCTCCTTTAGTCGATGCATTATTACAGCCTGCTGTCTATGCTGCGACTGGTAATTGGTTGCTTGGCGGATCTGTTTCTGGTTATGCTGACAAGTATATCAATGATCAGATGGGCTTATACAAATTCATTTTTGATCAGGTTGAATGGACTAGTAGTAACGCTAGCGAACAAGCCTTAGGAATCTTAGGAATCATCATCTTGATCACTATGGCTTGTTATGTCATTGGTTTTTTGCTCTCAGCGAGCCAAGTTTACTTGATGACTAAGATCGGCACTTCTTCTTTGATGAGACTGAGAAACGATATGTTTGACAAATTACAGACGCTTCCTCTGCGCTATTTTGATAACACTCCTCACGGAGATATCATGTCAAGATTCACAAACGATGTCGATAATTTGGCTCAATTATTCAATACTGGCATCATGGAAATCTTCACTTCTATCATTCTCTTGACCGGTATTCTCATCTTCATATTTATTTTGAATTGGTTTTTAGCTTTGTTCTGTATCGTCTTAGAGCTCATAGGAGTAGGTATCGTCGCTTTCAACGTACATCGCTCTGTCTCTGCCTTCTCAGAGACACAAGTCTCTATGGGTGAATTCAACGGTGTAGCTGAAGAAGTTTTATCTGGCTTAAAAGTCGTCAAATGCTTCTCTAAAGAAGAAGATATGTCTGAATTATTCAAATCGATCGACTATAGACACACTCTTCATAACCGCCGCTCGGTCTATCTCTCGTCCATCAACATTCCTATCATCAATAATATCAACAACATAGGAACGGCTTTAGTTGCTATCATCGGTTCAATTTTGGTCGCTACAGATACTCGTTGGGGTTTCATAGTTTCGATCGGTTCATTGATGTCATACATCGTCTTCTTAAGAATGTTAGCAAGACCATTCAACTCGATATCGAACATGCTCACAATGATCCAAGCTTCTTTGGCCGGTGCTGAAAGAATCTTCCAGATGATGGACCATGAACCAGAACCCAGCTTACAAAAAGCCAGTTGGAAATCATTCAAAGCAGAAGATGGTAAATATTATTGGACAAACGGCATCGAGACAAAACCGGTTTTAGGTGATGTCAGAATGGAGCACGTTTACTTCTCTTATGTGACTGGTCAGCCAGTTTTAAAAGATGTGACACTATATGCTCATCCAGGTCAGAGAATCGCTTTAGTCGGTTCAACCGGTGCTGGTAAAACCACTATCACAAACATGTTGACCCGCTTCTATGATATCGATAGCGGTAAAATCACTATCGATGGCATCGACTTAAAAGACATCGATAGAGTCTCCATGCGTCGTTCGATGACTTTAGTCTTGCAGGACACTCATCTTTTCTCTGGAACAATTTATGACAACATTCGATTCGGAAGATTAAAAGCGACAGATAAAGAGTGTGAAGAAGCTGCTAAAGTTGCTTGTGCAGATGCCTTTATTAAAAAATTACCATACGGATATAAAACCTATATCGACGCTGCTAACGCCTCTTTATCTCAAGGCCAAAAACAGCTATTATCAATTGCTCGATGCGCAGTATCAAATCCGCCTATTTTGATACTTGATGAAGCCACTTCTTCTATCGATACCAGAACTGAACGTTTGATATCACATGGTATGGATAACATCATGAAGAACAAAACAACGTTCGTTATCGCCCACCGTTTATCCACTATCAGATATGCGGATTGCATCATGGTTATGGATCATGGTCAGATCATCGAAAGAGGAAATCATGAACAGCTTCTCGCTTTAAAAGGACGCTATTACGAACTTTGGACTGGTAAAGCTGAATTAGAATAAAAATTAAATAAATAAATTTTCTTTGATACTTCTATGCAAGAAAGATAGCCAGTGGTTGTTTGAAAAACACTTAATGATTATTGTTTCAAATACACTGGCTTTTTTGATGTGATAAAACTGTCTAGCCTAGTCAAGTTTAATACAAGATATGCCAAACTGTTTCATCAAATGATTATCGGTATTGATATTATTTAAGCATATTAAAGTTGAATTGAAGCGCGCCATTTTATAATAGAACACGATTTATAAATCAATCATTCGAGGGAATGAATTGAATATTTCTTTCTTTTAATATACTGATGTATTTATCGTAAATAAATTTAGAAACGCTGACGATGTCATGATGCTCAGTATCGACGACGACATCGATCAATTTATTCATCTCGTCGTTTAAAGCAAAAGCCGTGCGATCGTTGATCAATCTCGATTGAATCTTCTGTTCATCATCGCCTCTTTCCCTCATTCTTAGAGTTCTGATCTTCTCATCAACTTTCATATAGAAAAGAACGATATTAGGATCGTTTAAACTTTTGTATGTCTTAGCACCTTCTAGTTCAACAGCCATACATTTATCGAGCTTGACTTCAGCTTTAGAAGTGCCATAATAATTGCCGTTATAAAAAACAGTCTCAATAAACGTGCCAGCTTCTTTTAATTTTAAAAACTCTTCGACACTGACGAAATGGTAATCAACACCATCTTTTTCCCCGGTACGGATGACTCGAGTTGTATGGGTGATGACTTTTTTAATGTGATAATGCTCCTGTAAATATAAACAAGTAGCTGTTTTGCCAGAAGCTGATGGACCAGTTAATATAATCATCTTGGCTTCTCCTGAAAAATATAAACATTATTCTAATTTTAAACAAAGATTATTGCAATATAGAAGAATTGTTTAGCAACCTTTTGACTATTATATTACGCTTATAACTCCGTTTTAGCGATGTTTTTGATTTCAGAAGGTTCTTTTATAAAACCCTTCGGCTTCTGCTCAAAGCTATTGAAAAACGCTTCATCTTTGTATCCCCATAAAACTGAGTAGATATTTTTAATTCCTAAATTTAATGCGGTTAATATATCGGTTCCCGAATCCCCGAAATAAGCAGTATGAGAGTAATCTATGTCGTATCGTAAAGTAGCGGCATGAAAAACATCTGGAGCAGGTTTGACTTTACCATTTAAAGGTATGCCAACTACTTTTTCAAAAAGATTGTTACCGAAGCAATGAGCGATGACGATTTTAGCTATTTCAGCAGGCTTATTGCTATAAACAAATAAACGGATACCTTTCTCTTTAGCAAAGTTCAATGCATCTTGTATACCTGGATAAGCCTTTGTTTTAACAACGAAGTGCTTCATATAGTATTGGTAATAAACATCAAATACTTTTTGAAATTCAGCATCTGACAAGCGAATGTCTTTGAGAGCTCTTTTGATTAAAGTCACTGATCCATTACCGATAAAAGAAGGAAACTCCTTCAAGTCTCTTTCAGGTAAACCAAAATAATAAAAAGCATAGTTGACAGCATCAGCGATATCGGCAATCGAATCGACTAAAGTGCCATCTAAATCAAAGATAAAATTCTGATAAAAATAACTGTTTTTCATGCTATAAATAATAGCACAAAAATCGATTAGAAATCACGCTGAAATTTTTAACTGTTTTTCAAGTGAAAAATCGCATTGATTTTTGTAATATTTTTTACAAATTTTTTTAAATATTTTTATATATACAACTTATTTATAATTTTAAAGTTTTTTCATAGTTATTTTCAGCAATGATTTCAATATTTGTTCATATTATTTTAAAAATTGATTTAGTTAGTTTATTTCACAACTTCACTTTGAAGCTTCAAAGAGATTTTTTTGAAAAAATTTTTATTGTTTTTTTGATAAAAATACTCTAATATTTCAATCATTAAATTAGGAGGTAAATATGGAAACAAATTTGACTGATTCTTCCGCCTACATCATCCAGCTAAAAAACGTCACTAAAATCTATGATGATGTAACGGTCATTGACAAGATGAACCTCAATATCAAAAAAGGCGAATTCGTCACTTTATTAGGTCCATCTGGATGTGGTAAATCAACCACTTTGAGAATGATTGCTGGTTTTGAAACTCCCACTTCTGGTGACATTCTTTTAAATCAAAAAGATATCACCTCTATGCCCCCTTACCAAAGACCAGTCAACACTGTTTTTCAACATTATGCCTTATTTCCAAATCTCAATGTTTACGACAATGTCGCTTTCGGTTTGAGAAACAAAAAAATCCCTGTCGTTAAAGTCGATAAAGATGGAAAGCAGGTCTTACACATCGATAAAGCCCGAGTGAAAGATCTGAAAAAGCAGATCAAAAGAATCAAGAAAGATAAGCTTCTAGCCATCGAAGAAAAAGAGCAGAGATTAGCTGTCTTAAACGATAAGCTAGATAAAGCTCTATCGACACCAGTTCCAGCTTATAAATATAAACATCTCAGCGAAACTGAAATCGATGAAAAAGTAGTCAAAGCTTTATCGATCGTAGACTTAGATGAGCTTGAAGAAAGAGATATCAGCACTCTCTCTGGCGGCCAGCAACAACGTGTTGCTATCGCAAGAGCCATCATCTGTGAACCACAGATCTTACTCTTAGATGAACCTTTAGGTGCCCTTGACTTAAAGATGAGAAAAGATATGCAGCTCGAATTAAAAGAGATGCATAAACGCTTAGGTATCACTTTCATCTATGTCACTCACGATCAAGAAGAAGCCTTGACGATGTCAGATACAATCGTCGTTATGAATGATGGTGTCATCCAACAGATAGGTACTCCTGAAGAGATCTATAATGAACCGAAAAACGCCTTTGTCGCTGATTTCATCGGCTCTTCTAATATTTATAACGCGACTGTCATCGCTAAGAAAAAAGTTCGTTTCTTGAATCACGTCTTCGATTGCGTCGATGATTTTGACATCAATGAACGTGTTGAAGTGGTGGTCAGACCTGAAGATATACATCTTTCCAACGAAGAAAAGCCTGATTATGTTCAAGGTAGAATGGTCTCTAAAGTCTTCAAAGGTATTCATTACCAGTATGTCATCATGATCGGACATGATGAAGTCTTAGCTCAATCCATCAAAGATTATCCTGCCGATAAACCTATTTTTATCGGCATCGAACCTGATGGCATTCATCTCATGCATAAGAGCGATAACACAAACATCTATACTGATTCATATATCGGTAAAGATCATTGTGTCTATATCGACGATAAGCCATTCGCCTGCGATTTATCCAAGCTCATTCCTAATTCACAAGTCGATGAAGATGGCATCGTCACTTTTGAGAAGAAACAATATGATTTCAAAGATGCTGATGTCGTAGCTACTATCGCTCCGGAATCATTCTTGATCTCTGATGATACTTCTGATGCTGAAGTCATCGGTGAAGTCATCTCTGCAGTTTATAAAGGTGATCACTATGTCGTCCTAGTCCGTTCTAAAGAAGACGAAGATTTCTTTGTAGCTACTCCCTACACCTTCAACCAAGGTGATATCGTCGGTCTTAAAGTTGATAAAGATAAGATCGGTTTACGCTTAAAAGGAAGCATTGAAGACTATGAAATATAAAGCTTTCAGGAAATGCTTAGCCATTCCTTTTTGGCTTTTTCTCATCATGTTTGTCGTCTTTCCGATTCTCTTCATCATCTTTTACGCATTTACGGATGTCAACGGCAACTTCACTTTAGAAGCCTTTCGCTCTTTTTTCACTTCACCAGTTAAATTGAATGTTTTGCTCATCTCCATCTTGATCGGACTCTTCAACACCTTCTTATGCCTCTTGATCGGATTTCCACTTGCTTACATCTTATCCAATCCTAAATTTAATAAAAACTATATCTTAGTGATGCTGTTTGTCATGCCGATGTGGATCAACTTTGTTTTGAGAACCGGTGCTTTAAGAGATCTGTTATCCATCATCTTAAACGCTTGTGGCACGACAACTGGTGAGCATCCACTTCTTTGTACGATGATCGGTATGGTTCTTAACTATTTGCCTTTCACTATACTACCTTTATATTCAACAATGTTAAAGTTAGATAAAAATCAAATCGAAGCTGCCCAAGACTTGGGATGCAATCCTTTTAAGACATTCACTAAGTCGATCATCCCTCAAGCGATGCCCGGTATCGTCTCAGCTAGCATGATGGTCTTTATGCCGACTATCTCTTCCTATGTCATCTCTGATACCTTATCAGAAGGCAAAATCATGCTCTTCGGCAATTCGATTTATCTCTCATTCTCTAACTCTGACTGGAATGGTGGTTCCTTCATGTCGCTCATCATGCTCGTCATCATTTTCTTAGTCATGTTATTCACCCGTAAATTCCAGGGTGATAAAGATGCTGATAGGGGGAATGGCTCATGGTAAAAAAGATTTTTGCTTACAGTTATGTCTATTTGATTTTAGCTATTCTTTATCTACCTGTTTTATATTTGATCGCTTTTTCCTTCACCGATGCGACTTTCTTAGGTCAATGGCAAAATTTCTCCTTTGATCTATATTCTCAATTGTTTGCTAACAAAGAAGTCATGTCCGCCTTAGGTAACACTTTGATCTTAGCTTGTATCTCCGCTTTGGTCTCTACTGTCATCGGAACTTTAGGTGCGATCGGTGTCTACTATTGTAAAAAGGGTATCAAACGTTTGACTGAAAATCTGAATCAGATACCAGTCGTCAACGCTGAGATCGTCATAGCCATGTCTTTAACAGTCATGTTCGTCTTTTTAGGTCAAAGATTCTTTGGAAACAACTCACTGTTCAGCTTTTGGACGCTTCTCATCGGTCATTGCTGCTTAGCGATTCCTTTTGTTTATCTCAACGTCAAGCCGAAATTACAACAGATGGATCCCGCTTTGTATGAAGCCGCTATGGACTTAGGCGCTAGCCCATCAAAAGCTCTTCACAAAGTGGTCATTCCACAAATCCTTCCTGGTATTTTCTCCGGTTTGTTATTATCGTTCACACTTTCTCTCGATGACTTCATAGTCACTGCTTTCACTCGTGGACCTGGCTTATTAAACGGTCAAGCTCAGATCGAGACTCTTTCCACTCTAGTGCAAGCTAAAATTAAAAAAGGTGCCGTCCCGCCTGAAATGCGCGCTTTGACAACGATCATCTTCTTGATCGTCCTTATCATCGTCATCATCTATTCGATCAGAGTGAATATGAAGAGAAAAAATAAAGGAAGAAGAAAGGAGTTGAAAAATGCGAGCAGGTAGAATCATTTTCTTATTAGGTGCACTGCTCACAACCGTTTCTCAGACTGGCGGAATAGCTGAAACTTCTTCCCAAGCTAGCAGACGATATTTTGCAGAAAAGAACGCTGTCACTCGCACCTTAAACGTTTATAACTGGGAAGATTATATCGCTCCTGATGAAACCGTCGAAGATGAGAATGGTAATAAAACTACCATCAAAGGTTTAGTGAGCAAGTTTGAAGATTATTGTTTAGAAGAATATGGTGAAAAAGTCACCGTCCAGTATTCAGCTTTCGATACGAATGAAACGATGTTAGCTGAGCTGAAGACTGGAAAAGGAAACTATGATCTGATCTGTCCTTCAGATTATGTCATCCAAAAGATGATCACTGATGATCTGATAGTTCCATTCGATGAAGGTTCGACACCGAATTACGATAAATATGTATCTCCTTTCGTTTTAAATAAAATAAACGGAATCACTGTCGATGGTAAAGAAGGATTAGTCGGTCAATATGCCAGAGGATACATGTGGGGAACTTTAGGCATTCTATACAACGATGGTTTCTCAACAGTAAAAGAGCGTGGTATCTCGGCCAAAGAGATGCAAGAAGATATGAACGATTGGTTATCTCTTTGGGATAAAAAGTATTACAACCTCTTAGCTATCAAAGATTCGATGCGTGATACCTATGCAGTCGGTATCATGAAAACTTATGATAAAGAATTCACTGAATTATATGAAAAATATAATAACGGTGAACTCACTGCTGATGAATATAACGCCCAGCTCACAGAGATCTTCAACCGTTCTGATAATGAAACTTTAGATGCGGTTGAAAAAGACTTACAAGACTTAAAGGAAAACGCCTTCGGATTCGAAGTCGACTCTGGCAAGACTGACATGGCTAAAGGCAGCATGTTTGCTATCAATGTCGCTTGGTCTGGTGATGCTGCTTACGCGATGGATAACGCTGATGAATTCAATGAAGAAGGAACTGATAAGCCAGGATTTAAGCCGACCATCTTAAAATTTGCTCTTCCAAAGAAGGGTGCTAATATCTGGTTTGATGGCTGGGTCATGCCTAAAAGTGTTGAGACTAACCACAACAAAGATCTTGCAGAACGCTTTGTAGATTTCTTATCGATGCCAGAAAATGCTGCTCAAAACATGGAGTATATCGGTTATACACCTGTCATCGCTGGAAACGATATCTTGAAATTAGTTCAATCTTGGTATGATTTGAGATACGATGAAGAAAGTGAGACTATCAATAACGACTACTTAGATGGTTTGACTAAAATCGATAGTGAAAAGATCATCGATTTACCTGAAGAAGAGAAAGAAAACTATTATTACACTAAAGATATCAGTTATTTCTTCGATGGGACATTAGAAGATGACATGAGCATCGATAATGCGATTTTCTGCCTGACTGCTGATATGAAAGACAGACAGTTTGATACCCAGTATCCGGATGCTTCTGTAATACCATCTTTAGCAGTTATGGAAGACTTTGGACCTCAAAACGCTTCTGTATTACTGATGTGGGAAGCAGTTAAAAACACCACTTTACCACTTTGGGCATACATCTTGATATTAGTCATCGCCATCCTTTTGATCGGATTTATCATCGGATATAAGATCTATCGTTATAATTTGGTCAA
This sequence comes from uncultured Bacillota bacterium, assembly GCA_949284445.1. Taxonomy (GTDB): domain Bacteria; phylum Bacillota_I; class Bacilli_A; order RFN20; family CAG-288; genus Enterosoma. Next base: position 65,553 of record CASDVP010000002.1, on the reverse strand, counting down.
ACGTCGTCGTATGAGAAAGATGAAGAGAGCTGAATACGAAAAATATTCAAATATGCTTTATAAGACTCTCACCAATCAACTTCTAACTAATAATTCCTAATTTTGTTAAAACATGAGTGACTAAGGCTTTAGCAACATTGACCTTAGTCACTTTTTCTATTTCACTGAAAAAAGCATTTCCGTTAGCTTCTAATACTAATGGTTTTTTATCGCGTTCGATGATATCGATACCCGCATAGTCTAATTTTAAAAACTGCGCGGTTTTAATCGCCACCTGTTTAAAGGAAGCAGGTATCTCAGCTGTGACATCATATCCTTTACCACCTAAAGCGATATTCGATCTGAATTCATTTTCATTGACACGCTTCATACTAGCGATGACCTTATCACCAACCACTATCAAACGATAATCAGTAGCTGGTTTTTTATAGATATATTCTTCGTATAAATGCGGTATTTTTTTATAAGTGAGATAAACTTCTTTCAGTTGTTGTTCATCTCTGATCAGTTTTACTTGTTTTCCTAATGAGCCATGACATTCTTTAAAAATGAGAGGAAAACCTAAGGATGATCTCACATGTGAAAGAAATTTAGAGACTGTGGTTTCATCGATATCATCGACGTAGCAAAGAGGAGAGGAAATAGTTTTAGGCGCATGCACACCACTATTTTCTAACGCTAACAGAGTCTGCATTTTATCATCTGAAAGGAGCAGAGATTCATATGAATTAAACATCGGAATCTTACTTGCGATGGCTTTAGCTAAGTAAGCGTCTTTATCTAAATAGAAACAAAAGCGATATTCGTTAAGATTCAAGTCGATAACATCACCATCAGTCATGACTGGTAAATCGATCGCTTCTTTGATCACAGCATCGATAAAATAATGCGATAATTCTTCTTTTATTCGCTGGGCTTTTTTTAAGCAGCTATCGCTGACTGAAAAAGAATTGATAACGATCAAACATTTCATGCTAATAATTTTAAATAAGAATGATAAAAATACAATAAGTTTATCAAAAGATATTTCAGATTCGATCTTGTAAGAAGTACATATAGTTTTTCTTCACTACGTTAGCTTTTCTTCTCGCTAATGGTAATCTTGAATCAGCTTTTGAAAGAATATAATCTTCATCGATGATCTTAAAAAACGGAAGTTGATCAAAATTCCTTAAAAAATTCTAGAAAACCTTTATCAGTCAATTCATTTTTGATGCTTTTAATCGTCGATAAAATCTAAGCAGCAAGAGACTGCTCTCTGGTGGAACAATGTAAATAGATTTCCTTATAGATTAAGCCTCTTATTTATATTTTTTCATGAATTTGTAGTGAAATTAAATTAAGAGTTGCAAAATTGATATATATAGAGTATAGTATTTTGTGCTACATAAATCGCGGGGTGGAGCAGTGGTAGCTCGTCAGGCTCATAACCTGAAGGTCGTAAGTTCAAATCTTGCCCCCGCTAAAGTTAAAATCATTGAGCGATGCTTCGGCATCGCTTTTTTCTTGAAATTTTGTCGTTTAAACTCTATATATTTTGCCTTCTAAACCAAGCTTTACACAAGAGTATCCTGATTGTAAACAACCTATTTTTATGGTAAAATTTTATTATTGAAAACAGGTCGTGAAACAAATGATAATTACATATGATGAGTTCTACAATTCATTAACAAAACATATTCAAGCTGGAGATGATTTTTACCTTACTCTTTTAATTACAATAATAGAACAACCTGAACGCTATTGCGGATTATTTAGACTTTCAAATGCTAGAAACAAACTTATTCAAAATATCACACAAAGCAGAGAAATTAAATTTGGTGATTTCATCGAAGAATTAGCAACCGAATACATAGTTAGACTAGGATATATCAATTTTGATAAGGATCTTGGACAAGATGAAAATGGTGATGAATTGAATGTTGATCAATTTTTTACTGATGGTACTATCCTATATTTAGTAGAAATGAAAGTCAGAGATGATCATGACAGCACAAAAAAGAGAGGCCAGTATCAAAATTTTCATAAAAAGATTGATTTAATAAGAAAAAAATATCCTGATAAACACATTGATGCAAGCATGTGGTTTATGGATAGTTCATTACATAAAAACAAAAATTATTATTTTCAACAAATGAAAGATGAGAAGTTAGATAACGTCACTTTACATCTCTATTACGGAAGTCAATTCTTTGAATCTTTAAAAAATGGTAAGCAAGCTTGGGACGAATTTATTTCTATTTTGATAAAATATCGTCAAGAACATGCAAATGATGATATCACCATCCCTAATTTTGGTACTAGCGAAGAAATATACAAGGCTCTCTTACGGCTTCCCGAAAATTTGTGGAAAAAATTAATGTCTGATAAAGAAATATATTGTCTTTTAAGAAAAGAATTATTCTCTACAGGAAATAACTTAGAAAAAGCAAAATTATACCGTAAAAAATAAGTTATTACCCATTATTCTTACGGATTGATCATGAGGTATAAAAATATGGAATATATGAATAAAATATTACAAGGCGATACGATTGAAACGATGAAAAATCTTCCTGATAAATCATTTGATTTTTGCTTTGCAGATCCTCCGTATTTTATGCAAATAGAAGAAGGCAAAAAGTTATTTAGAGTCGAAGGTACAGAGTTTGATGGATGTGATGATGATTGGGATAAATTTTCATCGATGGATGCTTACAAAGATTTCACCAAAAAATGGCTTACTGAAGTCAGAAGATTGCTCAAGGACAATGGTGCTGTCTGTGTCATTTCAGGTATGCAATCCATATATGAAATAGGATCGATCCTCCGAGAATTGGGCTATTGGGTTATCAATGATATCATTTGGAAAAAATCAAATCCTACACCTAATTTTGGTGGCACTAGATTAAATAATAGTCACGAAACATTAATCTGGGCTGCTAAAAGCAAGAAGTCTAAATTTACCTTTAATTATAAAACTGGAAAGTATCTTAATGGTGGAAAGCAGATGGGCTCGATTTGGGAGTTTCCAGTCTGTGCTGGTAATGAAAGACTAAAAGACGATAATGATAAAAAACTTCACAATACACAAAAACCAGAAGCTCTTTTATATAGAGTGTTAGCTTTGTTTACTAAAAAAGATGATTTGGTTCTTGACCCGTTTGGTGGAACTATGACAACTGGTGCAGTTGCCAAAAAAATGGGTAGAAATTATACTATGATCGAACGTGACCAAACATATATTAAATATGGTCAAAAGCGATTAGATAACGTAATTCCTAAAATAGGTGATGTTGAAAATGCAACATTTGATATCAAGCCATTAAAAGTATCTGTAAAAGAAATGGTTGATGCTGGATATTTTACTGTTGGTGAATATTTCTATAATAAAAATGGTAAAAAAGCCATTTTAGCAGATGATAGTGGTAAGCTTAGATACAAAGACGAGACTAGATCTATGCATGAGATTGCTGGTGAAATGCTTGGACAAACTAGAAGAGTCAATGCTTTTGATTGCTTATATGTAGTCCGTAATGGTGAAATGGTCTCTATAGATGTTATCCGAAATAATTTTAGAAAATTCAAAACTAGCGAAGAGACATTATAATCATGCATACGGAAGCAGATATCAGAAAGATTGCTAAAGAGTTATTAGAAAGATACGACCAGCTGATTACAACAGAAATCATACACTTGATAGAATATAACATTGTCTTTGATTCAGATGATTTAAAGCCACTAGCAACAAAAAGCAACAGAAGGATTACAATTTATTAGTGGAAATTACAGATTGTTTTAACTCAATACTTTATTAACTAGCAAAAGAAAGCAAAAAATCACTTGTAGTCATATATCTAAATATACTTCTTCTAGAAAATATGACGAAGCAATCATTTTACTAGAAGAATTTGGGCTAATAAAAATGCTATAACTTGCATAATCTAGAATTGCCTCTGTCCAGGAATAAAATCGAAGACAGCTTTAAGATTTTTGTTGCTGATTAACTTATAAAGCGTCAAAAAGAATTATATTATTTCAGCAAATCAAGCGGATTAGAAATCGACTTCATCACCACTTATAAAGGTAAGTTGACCGCATTAGAAGTAACGTCTAATGATGGTAGAGCCAAATAATTCAAAGAGGTGATTACCAACAAAACATTATGATGTAAATTCTAATTTCAAGCTTATCCATGATAATATCAATAAAGATGATGTCATCAACACCATCCCCTTATACATGGTTAAATTTATTTAACGTTCAATCACTAGCAAAAGCAGATCATTCAGCGCAATGCTTTTGGCATTCTTTTTTCATCACCGAACAGATATCTTTTAATTGAATGGTTTCAAATTCATGTTTTGCCTTAGAATTATGAATGATAAAATCGCCAACCATATAAGTTTTTATACCGACTTGATAGGCGCACTCACCATCTTCATAGGTATTATTTCCGAATAAGATGACTTCTTCAGGCTTGAGATTAAACATCTTTAATAATTCAGAAAAGTACTTAGGATTAGGCTTAGAATAGGCAGAGTTTTCATATGTGGTGACATAAGTAAAATCTTCAGGAACTAAACCGACAAATCCCATTCTAGTTTTAGTGGCTACTAACGGGAAAATAGGATTGGTTGACAAGATCACTTTATCAACTAATCTGTCAGCAGTTTTTATGATTTCTTTAGCATACGGATTTGGCTTGGAATATTCTTTCAACTGTTTAAAATCAGTAGCATAAAAATCATCAAAAACTGATATGTCTTTCAGTCTTTCACGGCCATAAACTTCAGCAAAGTAGTTCCAGAAAGCTTGCTTATTAGTCATCGAGCCATCGTTTTTATACATGAGCTCAGTACCTTTCCAGACAACCTCGATCAATTTTTTAGGATCATAACCTAAAGGCGCAACTCTTTTACATAACAATTTAAAATAAACTTCAGTAAAAGTTTTTTCATTAATCGGTAATAATGTGCCATCTAAATCAAAGAAAAATGCTTTTATCATTTCAAATAAATCCTTTACTTTTTACTATGACCGTTTCTAGTCAAGAACAACAGAATAGCGCCACCTATCAAAGCTAATAAAATAGCGATGATAATGATAATCCAAAAACCATATGGATGTGAATTTAAAGGTATGTCCTTAAAGTTCATACCATAGAAAGAAGCTACTAATGTCGGAATAGAGATGACGATAGTGATGACTGCTAAAGTCTTCATGACTATGTTCAAATTATTATTGATTATAGAAGGGAAGGCATCCATCATACCTGATAACAAGCCAGTATAAATCTGACACATCTCTAAAGCTTGATCCAATTCAACAGCTGTATCTTCCATCAAATCTAAATCATTGTCGAATTTCTTATAAGCAGGGGAATTCAACAGACGATTTAAAACTTTTCTATCAGCGTGTAAAGCAGTTGAGAAGTAAACCAAAGATTTGTTGATCGCCATCAGTTCAAAGAGCTCTTTGTTCTTCATTGAAGAATGAAGACGTTTTTCAATATCTTTAGTATGAGCATCAATCTGTCTCAAATAGAAGATAAACTCCTTTGACATTTGATATATCAATTGCAGAGCTAATCTGACATGTTTTTGTGGCTCGATTGAATTGTTTCTACATAATAAATCTTTAATCAACTTATCATCAGTTTGACAGATAGTCACAAAATAATCTTCATTATAAGCGATGATAAAAGGCTCTGTTTCATAAGTGCCCTCTTCTTCACCATCACCTGGTTTGGCCAAGCAAGGCACATCGATAACGATCAAAACAGATCCGCTTTCGTTATCGATACGAGCGGTTTCCTCCTCATCGAAAGCACTGATGAGCAAGTGCTGAGGAATACCAGTTTTTTGTGCGACTAATTCCATTCTTTCAGAAGTGAGTTCTTTCAAAGAAAGCCAAGAACCTTTCTCAATAGAAAAATTCTGTTGGGAATCGTCGATCTCGCTGACTTCAAGCTTTTTAGCTATTTCTTTGTAAGTTTTAATCATCCATCCTATTTTACTGAAAACTCTTTTAAAGTCTAGAAGAAAAGCGCTTTTCAAATCGCTTTTTTATCCTCTTTAAAATTCTGTCTTTCCTCTTTATACATCCTGAAAATATTCACAAATCTTCTTAAAAGTAAAACTGATGATTTTTTTATTATCAAATCTTTTAATTAACAACTTTAAAAAGCATTCAAATTGTCTAGCCATATCTAAGACTAAAAATAAAATAAGAGCTAATTTTATTATTTTATAAGTTGTTTCTCAGGGCTATTTGCATGACTGTTTTACCAGTTTATAATTGTCGTATGTTTGAAGAAAACCATCGTATTTTATCTATCGATTTAAAGTCTTTCTATGCGTCTGTTGAATGTGTTGACAGAGGCTTAGATCCTTTTAAAACACCGCTAGTTGTAGCTGATCAATCACGTGGTGATGGGACCATTGTTTTAGCTGCTTCACCATATATAAAAAGCAAATATCATGTGCCTTCAAGATGTCGGTTATATGAAGTTCCTAAAGACATTAAAGGTCTTATCATCGCTACTCCTAGAATGAACCGTTATCTAAAGATGAGCGCTTTGATAAACTGCATCTATTTAGATTATGTATCTCAAGAGGATCTATATGTTTATTCTATCGATGAATCCTTTTTAGATGTGACTCATTATTTAGAACGAAATCATGATAGTGCAAAAAGCTATGCTCGAAAGATCATCAGAGATATCAAAGAAAGAACAGGTTTGACTGTCACTGTCGGAATAGGTGCTAACATTTTCATGGCTAAAGCTTGTATGGATATAAGAGCTAAAAAAAGTCCAGAATTTTTATCAGAATGGTCTTATAAAGACATACCTAACGAGCTCTGGCCGATAGATGATCTCACAAAAATGTGGGGTATCGGAACACAAATGGCTAAACGTTTGCATGCTCTTGGCTTTTACACCATTGGTGATATCGCCTGTTCTGATGCTGATTATCTAAAAAAAGAACTAGGTGTGATCGGTGAAGAAATCTATTATCATTCCTTAGGCTATGACGATGCGATAATCAGAGAGAATTATCAAACGAAAGAACATTCTGTCACCTGTGGTCAGGTCTTGCTGCATGACTATGATGAAAAAGAAATACCAACGCTGATCAATGATATGTCTTATGAATTAGCTGAACGACTTTTTAATCAAAATGTATTAGTTCAAGAAATCATTTTATATCTCGGTTATTTTGATAATACCGGTTATGGATTAAAAGCGACCTTCTATACACCTACTGATTCAAGCACACTGATTTCTAATAACTTAATCAGGCAATTTAACGCCATTGATAAGATATCAAAGCCTTATCGACGAATAACTTTAGTAGCTAGCAAACTATCCGATGTCTATTGTTATCAAGGAACATTATTCGAAGATCATCAAAAGAACATAGATGCTAGAAATCTTCAAAAGACTCTGATAGCGATTCGCAAGCGTTATGGTGCTGATAAAGCAATGCCTGGTTCTGCTCTATCATCTTCGTCTAATTATTTAACACGCAAGCATCAAATAGGAGGTCATAAAGCATGAGAGGTATGAAAAAATGGTTACCATTTAAATCATTGAATAGCCAATATGAAATTCTTAACGATTACATTGAAGAAAAAAATAAAGTGACTATGCCTGAACTATCCAGTGATAAACAAGAGCAGATAAATGAAAGACTCACAACACTAAACACTGGTGACATGGTCAAAATCACTTATTTTTCTGATGGACATATTTTAACTAAAAAACTTTGCTACCAAACAACTGATCCTCTGAAGAAGAAAATATATTTTAAAGATTTTAATTTAGATTTAGAGAAACTATTAGATATCGAATAAAGCAACTGAATTTTATCTTCTGATAGATGTTTTAATTTAGGAATATTAGCTAATTCTTCTATACTTTTTCTTCCATTTTACTTATTTTTCATATTATATACATCGCTCTGTTAATCATTTATATCAAGTCATCTGTTCGGTAATATTTATGATTCTTTGATACAATATTTTTTGAGCAAAATCTTATCTGTTTTTCTAGATCATCTTTAAATAAAATTAATTTGTATTACATAGTTGTTACTATGAAAACGCTTATTAGATAATTATCTAAATTGGTTTTATATCAAGATGAATCAACCATCGTTACTACTACATCCATATCTATCTTTAAAATAACAACTTAAAGAGTAATGTTTTTGATTGGGTTTCCATATATCTTTACGTATTTATCACAACATGGACAAATAAATTCATGATAAATTCTCTTATTGATTTCTTCTTTTACTTTTAAAAATAGTATCAAAACTCCTCCTTTTATTGAATTAGTAAAAGAAAGGGCTCAACTAGGAGCCCTCAAATTGTATAAATTCTTAGTTAAATAACCTTTATTTGAACGTATCCAAGTTTCATATGAGTGTGCTTAGAAACCCACTTTTTCATTCTGATATGAACGAAGAAACCATAAATACCAATAGTAATAATTTTCAACAAGGACCAAAGTATGTACCTTCCTAATAGTTGTATACCATTTCCATCGAATTCCATTCTTCTTCCATCAATAACAAGTCTATTTTGAATGTATCTATTTTTCCAAGTAACGAATATTGGTTTCAACAGTGTTAGAGTTAAAAGATCAAGTAATGAACATCCTAATATAACCAAAACATAAACAATTGGATTAGCTTTAAAGATACCACCAAGATAAGGTTGCTCACCAGCAAGATGAAGATGCGATACTTTCCAATTCATTAACTTTTTTGGAATAAACAATGCAAATATTCCAACAGTAGGAATGCATAATAATAGCCAGCATATCCACTTACCGATTAATTGGCTAGCTTTACCATCAAAAGTTAATCTTTTTCCATCGTATAAGGTATGTTTGTAATTCCATTTAAGCATCCAACAATAAGCAACTGGGAAGCAAATTCCTATGGTTATAATAGTGACTAAAAGACCAAGTAAGAACCATCCGATTTCTTGAAGTAACCAACCATCAAATCCACCCTTACCACTTCTTTCATTTTCTGATTCATTAGGATTCATTTCATATTTTTTCTTAAGTTCTTCACACTTATCGTAATATGCATCCGTAGTCTTAATAATCCAATCTCTATCTTTTGCTTTTAATTTGATTTTAAACTCTTTTTTAAGAGACTTACTTGCTTCTTTTCCTTCAAGGTAAAAAGCAATGTCACAAGTTCTATTTCTTACTTTATTAAAGATTGATCTAACACGAATTTTATTTAATGAACAATATAATATAATTCCTAAAGGAACAAATATTCCGATAAGCATTAAAGCGCCTAAAACATAAATGATTGCTTCTGATTCGCCAATTAGATCGTTAATTATTGCTTGCCCGTTATCATTTTCAATAAACATTAATGAAAAAGTGAGGATTAAATCTAAGGCAAGGATAGCTAAAGAAATTATTATAGCTATTAGTCTTGTCCTAAATTTAATTTTCAAAACCTTGTCCAAGGCTTTATCCAATTTTTCTCCATATTTGCTCATTGTTGCACCTCAAATCAAAATTGTTCAATTTAAGTATACCCCCCCCTGACAAAAGTCAAGAGTTTCGATAAAATGCACACTTTTTAGCCATTGCTTCATAATCTAACTTATATCTAGTAAGCGTTGTATAGGCAATAATCGTAGCAGCTGTTTCATTGGTTCAGCAAGTGTATAAACGCCTTGCCTTATCTTTTCCATCTCAAAGCCCATATCCTTCATTTCTTTGATTGTATCCCTGTTTTATACAAATTTAGTCCCTATTTTATACGTTGCCCTTTTTTATTCGATTTTTTTATCTATAATAACGTTGTAGATGTTTATAAATATCTAAACGTTTTCTTTTAGTATCTATAAATCGCTATATTATCATGTTTTAGATTTTTAGTGATTAATCAATCTTTTTGTTTTTTGCTTTTAATTGTTAATATTGCATTTATCTTTTTGTATTGTTGAATTGATTATATTTTAGCTAGTATTAGTTATAAGAAAATAATTCTTTACTTAATATAATTAATTATATATACTATGCGGTGGCTTTAAAGCCATATACTTTCTTGCTATTCCCTGATGTAGGACTAGCCGAAAGACCATAGGGAGGTATAAAGACATGAAGAATTATGAAATCATGTACATCCTCATGCCTAATCTTGATGCTGATAGCATCAAAGCTGAAATTGATGCTTTGCACAAGATCATCACTGATAACGGCGGTAAAATCACCGGCGTTAAAGAATGGGGTATGAGAGACTTAGCCTATGAGATCAAGAAACAGACTAAGGGCTACTATGTCATCACTGAAATCAGCTGTGACAACACTGCTCTCAGTGAGTTCGACAGAATTGTCCGTCTTGATCCAAAGGTCATGAGATTCCTTGTAACTGCTACTAAGTAAACAGTAAAGGAGAATAAAAATGGCTGGACTTAATCGTGTTATTTTAGTGGGAAGAATGGTCAGAGATCCCGAATTAAAGAAAACCAATTCTGGAGCTTCTGTCACTTCATTCACTATTGCCGTTGACAACCTCACCAAAGTGGGTGGAGAAAGAAGCACCAGTTTTATTCCTTGCACAAGCTGGAACAAAACTGCTGAAAACGTTGCTAAATATTGCAACAAAGGCTCCTTAGTCGGCGTCGATGGTCGTCTTAATCAAAGAAGCTATGAAGACAAGAGCGGTCAAAAACGTTCTGTTGTCGAAGTGGTTGCTGAATCCGTTCAGTTCCTTGAGAAGAAAGGCGCTGCTGAAAGCACAGATGATCAGCTAGATGATAACAGCTTTGAAAAAAGCTCAATAACCCATGAAGGCATCGATTCATCTGATGATGACTTGCCATTCTAAGCTTAATTAATCATTAAGCAGAAAGGATAAATGCAAATGTTCCGTAGAATTAAACCTCGTAAGAAGATTTGTTATTTCTCAAAGAATCACATCAATCACATCGATTACAAAGATGTTGAATTATTAAAGAAATACATCTCTCCTTCTGGAAAGATCACTACTAGAAGAATCACTGGCACCTGCGCCAAACATCAAAGAATGTTAGCTGTCGCTATCAAACGTGCTAGATATATGGCTCTTCTTCCTTACGTAGCTGATTAATAAAAAGAAAATATTAAACCTCGGAAGGCATCAACCGAGGTTTTTTCTTTCCTTTTTCTACCACCCTGTTTGTTTTATGTTAGTATATAAACATGATTAAAAAATATACCAAAACCGCAAATTATTCTTACACGATAGGATTCTTTCCTACTTTCGAACTATTAAAATATCAAAAAGAACAATTTAAACAATTATATGTTTCTAATAACGCCATCGATTCTGATGGCTATTTAAAACTGGAAAAAATGTTGAGTTTTCAGCAAATTGTTGTTTCAGATAAGATATTCAGCAAATTAGATATCAAAGAAAATGCTCATGTTCTCGCCGTCTTTAATAAATATCAAACTATCTTAAATACGAATGCCGATCATTTGGTTTTAGTCAACCCATCTGATCAAGGAAACTTGGGTAATGCGATGCGAACACTTTTAGCTTTTGGTTATCATGACTTAGCCATCATCGAACCAGCGGCTGATCATTTCAATCCCAAAACCGTCCGTGCGAGCATGGGTGCGATATTTCATATCAATATCGAATGCTTCACATCTTTTGCAGATTATTTAGCAAAATATCCAAGACCCTATTACCCATTCGTCTTATCTGAATCTACCCCATTAAGCAAAATAAAATTCGCCTCTCATTGCGCCTTAGTCTTTGGAAATGAGGCAACTGGTCTTCCACCAGCAATCTATAATAGAAACAATGTGCGAATCGAACAATCGGATGAAGTCGATTCTCTGAATTTAACAACATCTATCGCGATCGGTTTATATGAATTAAAAAAACAGAAAGGATTAAATTGAATGAGCGAAGAATTAGTATTAACAATCAGCAAAAGTCTACAATTCCAACCAGATGTTTTAAACATCAATCTATCCTTAAAAATAAAAGATAAAGAATATCAATCCTTATTAGCTAAACAGGACATTATGATTCAAAACATCGATAAACTTTTTAAAAATAAAAAAGAGTTCGCAATAGTCTTAAAAAATAATTTTATAAATAAATCAATCGATGAAAATAAGATAAGTATTCTAGTCTCCACTCTCTCTTATCAGATCAAATCAAAATTGAATTACGAAAATTATCAAAATATTTTAAAGCTCCTTGAAAAGATTGATTGTGAAAAAGATTTATTCACATCATTCGCATTAAATGACAGCGAGAAAGCTTCTCAAAAAGTGCTGAAAGAATGCTTTAAAGAAGCTGAGAAAAAAGCTCAATACATCGCTTCTTTAGCAAATAAGAAAATCATCGGTATCAAAAATATAAGCTATGCTGGACAAAATCACCCACAATTATTAAGCGCGCGTGCTTTAAACAAAAATATCGAACCAGAAATGATCGACATTTACGAAAATATCACCATCACTTATCTTTTAAAATAATAATATCTGTGTCGAAGAATTTATGGCTTCAATCTCAGCTTTTTCTAATGATAAAATCTTCTCCTTTAAATCTCTAGTGGGTGGTAACATCAAATATTGCTCGATGCTTTTTCTGTGTAACAAAACCGGCATTCTCGAATGATAAAAGTCAACCACTTCATTCGCTTTTTGTGTTAACAGAACAAAATGATTGTATTGATATATACCAGCTAAAAATAAAATATCATCTTTGGATACAAAGCCTTGATCGACCTTTCTTTTATCAGCTTCATAAAAAACAGATGCTAATAAAATACATCTTCGAGTCTCAAACGAAGTCGCAAAAATCGGCTTAGTATCAAGCGTCTCAATACGTGCATTGAGAAGCAAATGCTCTTTAGCCATGATACCAAAATCAAAGAGATTAACTTTCAAGTGATTATCACTCATATAAAGAGCCAATGCTTTATCATTTGGGTTGGTTTCAAGATCATGATCGAGCTTAAAATCACAATCATAAGATTTCAAAAACTGCTCAGCATCTTGGCACTTAAGAGAAAAACGTTTGCACATGTTTAAACACCTCTAATTATTAATACTACAAAAGCGAAATAGACACATATAGAAATGATATCTAGGATATTAGAAATCACCGGTTGACTCATCACTGCTGGATCGAGATGAATCTTTTTAGCGAGCATCGGCAAAGACACACCTAAGAACTTAGCGATGACAATGACGACAAAGAATGTTAAAGAAATGACAAAAGCAACGCTGACAAATAAAACATGTTGGTTGCCATTATATAAATTGCTTATCACATTAGTATCAGTAGCAGTCAAAGAAATAATTCCAGAATATAGTTCTATTAATACCCACACAAAAGAGAAAACAGACATGATGCAGGAAGTCACAACCGAAGCTTTAAACTCTTTTAAAACAGTTTTCCAATAAGTTTTAGGAGATATATTATCTAAAGCTAATTCTCTTGTTATAACAGTACAGGTTTGATCCGAAGCATTTCCATTAGTCCCCATGATAGCTGGTAAGAAGGCGGTCAATAATGGTATGACTGCTAATGGTGCGTTCAAATATGACAAAACCATCGAAGTAAAAGTGTTCAAAACCAGCAAAAATAAGATCCAAGGCGCATAACTTTTCACCAGCTTCAAAACACTTGTTTTTAAATATGGTTTATCATTAGGAACAATAGCTGCTGATATTTGAATATCCTCAGTATTTTCTTCTTCTGCGACATCCATGACATCATCGAAGGTGATGATGCCAACCATTCGGCCATTATTATCAGTGACTGGCAAAATAGAGATATCATATTTGCGGAAAGTTTTGATGACCACTTCTTCATCAGTATCGACTTTCACTGCTAAATTGTTATAATCCATCACAGATTTGATCACGTCATTAGCATCGGCTTCTAAAAGATGATCCAATCTAATAGAACCGATCAGACGACGGGTGTTATCAACAACAAAGATGCGCCAAATCGTCTCTAAATTTTTACCGACTTGACGGATTTTTTGAATTGTTTCTTCGACAGTATAGCTATCTTTAATCGCTAAATATTCTGGTGTCATCAAAGTTCCAGCGCTGTCATCTTTAAACTTTAAATAGGCGCTTATCCTTTTGCGATCTTCACTTGATGTATACCGCAAAACCTTAGTGACCAGATTAGCTGGTAAATCATCTAAAAAATCTACGATATTATCTGTGGACATCTCTTCCAATAATTTTTGTAGTTCTTCCGAAGAAAAAGCTCTTGCTACCTTTTCTTTATCATCTTGTGAGAGACAAGTGAAGACATCAGCTGAGATATCAGAAGGCAAAGACTTAAAGAAGATTAAAATCTTTTCTTCTGATAATTCTATTAAGGCATCAGCGACATTATGTGGGTCAGACTCAGCAACTTCTTTTTCTAACGCCGCATTATTATGACTATCGAGCAATTTTTCCAATTGTGAAATAGTCATCTTATCATGAACCCTAGCTATAGAGTTATCAGCCTGAATCTCTTCTTGATTCTCGAATTCATTCAATTCTTGATTCATATTCTGACTCCTTTCTATAGCATGCTCAAATACGAGACGACTAATTCTCCCGGCATGATGCTATCTATCAAAACCAGGGCAACAGCAAAATAGACTAAAAGAGTTAAGATGTCCATCACCGATGCGATCAAAGGCCCAGACATCACAGCCGGGTCAAGATGGCATGCTTTCGCGATTATCGGTAAAATAGATGCCAAAAGTTTCGCACAAGTGATACCGAATAAAAAAGCGAGAGAAACAACTGCCGCTATGATCATTTGGGCGTTATAAATGCCGCCTGCTTGTTGGATGAACTCAGGAGTGAAGGCATTATCAGTATTTATCAAGTTAATATTCATCTCTAACATCACCCAGCCAAAATTAAAAATAGCGATGATAATAGCCGTTATAAATCCTGCTAACAGCTCTTTTAAAGCGACTTTCAAATAATCTTTATTTTTTATTTCGCCTGTCGCTAATGCTCTGATAACCATCGAAGACGTCTGATCGCCAGCATCTCCGCAAGAATCGTTCAAAGCAGGTATGAAGCAAGTCAAAATCGGAAGAGTTAATAACGCTGCTTCAAATCGAGAGATAATCATTCCTGAAAAAGTGTTTATGATCAGCAAAATGATGAGCCAAACAACGTATGAACGAGCCATTTTAAATGCTTTAGTTTCTAAATATGGTGTTTCAGCAGGAGCGATACCAGCTTGTTTATAAACATCTTCAGTATTTTCTTCTTCGACAACATCCATCACATCATCAAACGTGATGATGCCTAACATCTCACCATTTTTAGATAAAACAGGTAAAACAGGTAAATCATATTTTTTGCAAATAGGAATGGCTTCTTCTTTATCAGCAATAGGTGAAATATAAGCGAAATCTTTTGACATGATATCTTTTATCTCTGTTTCTTCATCGACAAACATCATATCCTCTAAAGCCTCGATACCGATCAATTTGTTATTGCTATCGACTATAAAAATATGTCTGACAGTTTCTAAAGTATCACCTATATGCTTGATTTTAGAAAAGATATCTTTCACTTTAACCATAGGTGAAACCGCTAAATATTCAGTAGTCATGATAGACCCGATAGTATCATCTGAGAATTTAGCGAGATTTTCGATTATCTGTCTCCTTTTAGCAGGTAGGTAACTTAGGGTTAAGACGCGTAATGATTTAGGCAAATCTTCAACAAAATCTGCTAAATCGTCATTTTGAACAAATTGAAGAAATCCAGCAACTTTTTTCTTAGATATATTTCTAATAATTTTTTCTTTTAACTCAACACGGATATATGAGAACACTTCACCTAACACTTGCTGATCTAATACGGTAGAGAAGAAAAGAACAGTTTCATCGCTCGATAATAAATTCAAAGCTTCAGCTAAACTGACAGAGCTAGTTTTATCGATTAAATTCAAAAGCTCGCCATGGTCATTAGTGATCAAAAAGCGATGCAATTTTAAAGCGACAAAATTATTATTAGAGTCAACTGTATCAGTATTATGAAGAGATTCTTCTAGAACAGGATATTTTTCATTATTTTCAGTCATAGAACGCACCTCTTTATGATTGATAATCAAATCAATCTATCGATTAAGTCTTTTAATTCGTGAATGTCATTAGCTAACATGTTCGGATTATTTTTTTCTAATTCGACCTGATAGCTATGGCTATGTGCTAATCCGAAAGAGATGATGTCGACACCAGCTTGATGCATTGATTTTATATCTTCTAATGTGTCACCTATATAAACTACTTCCTCTCTCTTCAAGTTATTGTTAGCACATAATTTCAGTATGTTTTCTGTCTTATTGATGCCCGACTGACTGCCTGTGTATATTTCGGAAAAAATACTAGGAAAAGCGAAATATTCTAAAGACAAGTCAAGGGTCTTTCTACTGCGCCCTGTCAAAATAAAAATCTTGAGTTTATGCCGATACTCTAGCATCAATTCTTTAATTCCTGGAAATGGTTTCAATCCGATGCTTTTTTGATACTCATCATAAAATTTAAATAAAAAGCGTCTAGCTTCTTCAAGCTTATCATCGGACACAATCTTAGCTACTATCCCATCTTCAGTCGGACCATAATATTTAAGCACCTCAAAATCTTGAAAATTTGGATTTGCAAATTTTCTGATCGTCTCAGCCATGAAATGATTTTCAAGATGATAACTATCGGTGATGGTTCCATCAAAATCAAAGATTAAAGCTAGCTTTTTCATAACATATTGATTTTATCAAAACGCTTTTCATTAAACCATAAAGGAATGATTTTTATACTTTGCTCATAATTCCATTTAGAAATTTCTACTGATTTGAATCACTTTCGATATTGCCTAAAATAGATGAATTCTTCTATGAAGACTAGTATGAACAGCACTAATACTGATGATAGAACTCCTAGACTTAAAAAAGAATAATAAGATAGTCGATTGAATACAAAACATGTTAAACCAATAAATACAAGTGATGATAAAAATTCAAAAATGATGCGCACTAACATCACAAACCAAACAAATATTTCTGCTTTTGGTTTACTAAAACCATAAGACTTCAAATAACGGTATCGATAAAAAAGAGATGATGTATATAAGCGCATTGTATTTCTTTTAATAAAATAAGAGATAAGCAATAAAACAGTCCAACAAATTCCTAAAAAATACCCATAACCAGGTGATTCAATCGAAAAGATATTTTGTGATAATGGGAAAGCATCGAAAGGTGTTGATAATGAAACATAATGTCCGATGCCAAAGACGCGCTTATCTAAACTTTTAATAAAATTCGCATCTTTATGTATGTCTCCAGACAATCTTACTAAGATATTGGGACCTGAATCTATTTTGCTAAATGAAATTGTGCTTCTAGCTAAAGCAAAAGTATGATTGAAATATGATGAATATTTATCATGAGAATCAGTCAAAGACACCCGTTCAGAAAAAAAGTCTTCATCTTCAGTCGAGTAGATTCCTGTTATTTTTTTATTATTGATTTCTAAACCGATGAGCTCATCTAAGCTATCCAAAAAGACATGATTGCCATGATAAATCAATCCATATTTCATCAAAAAATCTGCCTGAAGCCATGTCAAAGCAATCTCATTTTCAGAGCTTGGCAATCGCATATTGATATCAAGACTAATACGCGGATCCCTTTTTAAATCAAGAGTTGATCCGGTGCTCAGTGCTAGTTCGAATGTATTATATCCAATAGAATCGATTAGATCTGTAGCATTAGACATAAATTCATATTCATCACCAATACTATTCTTGTAAAAGTTCATCGACCGACTGATAAACTGATAATCTTGCTCACAGTATTCACCAATTGTTTTTAATTGCTCTTCAGAAAAATTAATGGCCGAATCATCAAATCCACCATGATTATAATAAGTCATTCTTCTAGAAGTCAGCATCACATAATTGATATCATTAGAATAACAAAGATCAAGCAGAGTTGGATCATAATTCGTCCATTTGTAAATCATAAAAAAGCCTAGAATGGCAACAATGAATGATAAAAACAAACTTGATAAAACGCTCTTTATTTTACAACCAGAAATGATGCGATTAATCACTTTTAATACTGATTTAAAAAATGATACATTTGTGTTTATTGACAAACCATCATCATTTATTCTGATACTTTTATCATTGGGCATGACTATAAAGCATCTTTTAAACTCAATAACCTTTATATTATTAAAGATATGATCATTTGTGTTTTTATCAACTATGATTATTGTTTGAGCCTCACTTAATTTTTGTAATATTGCTAATAATTGCGCACATTCAATGCTATCAAAATCTTGAAAAATATTGTCGATAAAAATAAGAGTAGGTTTCTTTAATAGAAGCAGTGCTAATCCTAGTTTGATCAAATTCATTCGCTCTAGCGACAAACAGGATTCGTCAAGAAAATTAGATAATGCACCACAATCAAAATTAACTTCATTTAGCAGTTTGACAATCATTTGATCAGATATTGATGTGCCTATTGCATCCGAACAAATTTTAAAATTTTCTCTAATCGATAATTCAAATAAGCATTCGTTATTTTTCAGCAAATATCCGATGTTGCTTTTTGATGAAAACTTATCAGAATTTTCAACTTTACAACAATATAAATTGTGAGATAAACAAAAAGAAAATGACCAGTATTCATTATCACTGGCAAATCTTAAAAGATACAAATCATTCTTTAGTTGAAAGTTAGACAAATCGATCAACTGCTTTTTGCTATTTTTAGATCGCTTCATGTTTTGTTAGGTCCAATAACTTCATTAAAAGATACCATAGAAGAGTATTGCGCTTCCAAAAGGAATCCATAAGAAACATAAATATATTCTTCATGCATAAATGAAAAGGCCACTGCATCTGCAAAAAAATTAAAATACACATCAACTACTTTTTTTGTTTTGCCAGCAAGAGAAAATTGCTTTATATCAGATAAATTTTTCCAATCTTTAGCATTATTTTTAAAACACATCTTTGTATTATAATTCACCGTTATTGGCTGAGACCCAATATTAGTCACAGCTATGTGCCAGCAAGCAAAGCTTCCCCCATTGTTAGTTATTTCTAGTCCTCTCAAAACAGGAACATTTGCAAGCTTTAAGTTAGAAGAATTCTTTAAATCAGTCGGCCATGCTCTGGACAATTCACCAATATCAGCCCCAGCATATTTATAAGCGGCATAAACTAATTCAGAACAATACCAGGAATCAGTATCAATATCTAAATTTTTACTGCCATAGTCATAACTATAATTTTTACCTAATTGTCTTTCTGCAAAATACTTAATATCATTTATTTCTTCATTAGATAAAAGAGATGGTAATGAATAAACTTCAACTTTAAATTCTAGAATCCTTGAATCGTCTAAATATCCAAATTTAACGCCGCCAGCAACTGCTTTAATTGTTTGAATATACGTATTACCATTTTCCATTTTTTTATCAATATCATAAACAATAGCTGCATGACCCACATATGTACCAATAGAGCCACTATCATCAAATTCGATGATAACATCTCCCTCGTGAATATGAGAATAATCAAAAGCATAATATGTTGGAATATAATTATTATTAAATGCACTATTTGGCGTAATAATAGTATTATTTTGATTTAATAAAATATATTTTGCATCTTCACTTGAGCTAGCTGTCTTCAAAATAAAGTTATCATTAACAGCATTATGAGATTTGCTAAGTATATATTTAATAAATTCAGAATCAGTCAATTGCATTGTGTCATACATAGAGCAAAATTGTTCATAACTACACAATGGAAATCCTTTCATAATAGTTTCATTATAGAGCTCAACATAATATTTTCTTAATTTCGCATGATAAACATTCTCCATTTTATTATCTAGCTTTGATGTTCTTACCAAAGTAAAATTACTAACTGAACTTGATTTGTTTTGTAATCCATTATTCGAAGAAAAATTTATGCAAAATAAAAAAGTCAAGAAAAGAGCCAAAAACTTTTTTACTAATCGCATTTCAATTCCCTCCATTTAATATTATTATAGAGTTGATTTTTGGCTTTTTCAACTTGCCGAAAGTCATTGCATGTTCCAAATTTCTTATCTGATAGGTAAAAAATAGGGCATTGAATAAAGAAGCCTAGTAATGCAAGAAACAATTGTTGTAATATTTAATCACCAGGAGGAAGCACTGATAATCAATATCAGTGCAAGAATTATGTATGTCATATGATTTAAAAGAAAACGATTATCAAGTATTCAAAATATTGGAGTGTGAAACTAGAAGACAACAAGACAGTACAGAACTTATCGCGAGCGAAAATTTTGTTTCACCGATGGTATTACAAGCGCAAGGAAGCATTTTGACTAATAAATATGCGGAAGGATATCCGCACCATCGCTATTATGGCGGCTGTGAAAATGTAGATGATGTTGAAAATTTAGCTAGAGAACGTTTAAAGCAATTATTCAACGTTAAATATGTCAATGTTCAACCTTATTCAGGTTCGATAGCTAATTGTGCAGCTATCCGCTCACTGATAAATCATGGTGATAGATTATTAGGCATGAGCATCAATGCTGGCGGTCATTTGTCTCATGGCTATTCTTTATCTTTTTCTGGTAAAGATTATGAGGCTTATGGATATGATGTAAATCCAACCACCTATCGCTTAGATTATGAAGAGATCAGAGATCTAGCTATAAAATTAAAACCTAAACTGATCATCTGTGGTGCCAGTGCTTATTCAAGAGAAATAGATTTTAAAAAATTTAAAGAAATCGCTGACAAAGTGAACGCTTATTTGATCGCTGATATCGCCCATATCGCTGGATTAGTAGCTACTGGTTATCATAATTCACCTATTGAATATTGTGATATCGTCACATCAACCACGCATAAAACATTAAGAGGTCCTCGCGGCGGTATCATCATGACTAATAATGAAGAACTAGCTAAAAAAATAGATAAAAATGTTTTCCCAGGTCTTCAAGGCGGTCCTTTAGAACACGTCATCGCTGCTAAAGCTGTCGCTTTTAAAGAAGATTTAGCACCTGAATTTAAATCCTATATAGGCCAAGTCATCAAAAATGCAAAAGCTATGGCTGATGAGTTCATCAAATTAAAATATGATGTTTTAACCGGTGGCACTGATAATCACCTATTCATGATCGATATTTTAAAATCCAAAAACATAACTGGCATGGAAGCTCAAAAGTTACTAGAGAGCATCAATATCACTGCTAATAGAAACTCAATTCCTTTTGACACTCAAAAACCTTATATCTCTTCAGGAATCAGAATCGGAACACCAGCTATGACGACTAGAGGTTATAAAGAGAAAGAATTTATCACCATCGCGCATTATATCGATGATGCTATCAAGCATAGAGAAGATTTAAAATATTTAAGTTCACTGAAAGAAAAAGTTATCGAATTAAATAAGCGTTTCCCATTACCATATTGACATGAAAAAACTGATTATTTGTGATTATATCTACAAGCGTTATTTATTAAAGTACAAAGCTAGTCATGAATTTACATACAAAATCATGACCAAAAATGAATTATATGATTCATTATGCTTTTCCTATTCAGATGATGCTTTAAAGATATTATTAAAAGCAGAACAATACGATTACTCTGCAACAAGAAAATTGACTGAGATTCTAAAAATAGCTGATCTGACTATCAAGGCTAAAGATAGTGAAAATATCAAAGAAAGAAAACAGAAATCAGCAGGTTTTCTTGAAATTCTAAAAAAAGAAAACGCAATTATTTACGATGATTTGATCAATGAAGAATTAAAAAATACTGAGATTTATCTTTTTGAATCCCAAGAAGATCAACAATTAAAAATTGTTTTGAATTCGAAAGGATATTCATATCAGGAAATCGGTTTTGCTGATTTAGATTCGCAAAGATTCAATGGACCAAAAAATTACCTTTTCGGAAATAAATTAGATCAATTCAATTTCATCTTTTCAGATATCAGAAAAAAGATTCTTAAAGACAACATTTCACCACATGATATAGCGATCTTAGTCAAAGACGAAAATGACTATTATTATTTGGATTTGATGTCTGATCTTTATGATATCAAAATAGAAAAAACTAAAACTATCCCGTTAATTTCTAAGCCACAGGTGAAACAATATCTATTAACTTCATATCAAAATAAAAAGTTAGAAATCGACGATAACGAAACAGACCTATCTCTTAAAACTGTCTATGAAGTCATTAAAAAATATGATTTAAACAGCTATCAAGATTTCGACTTTGCTTTTATATCATTACAAGAAATGCTCAGCTCATTATCTGAGCAAACAAAAGAAAACAACGGTGGTGTCAGAATCTTGACCAAAATCATCTTTGACCCATCACTGATTTTCTATATCACAAATTACACTTCAGATGATTTTTATAAAATCTACGATGACAACAATATCTTTATTGATGCTGAACTAAAAGAACTAGGCATCAACACTAGTTATACTTTGACTAAACTAGATCGAAGATTAAAGCTCAATTTTCTTCTATATAATAAAATCGAATTTGTTTCACGTGTGAAGCTTCATCTAAAGGATAAGATATATGATTCGGCTTTCGTAAAAGAATTTGCAAAGTCTTGGCCTATGCCAATTGCTATGTCATACAATAAAGATGGTTTATATACTGAGAAAGCATCAGAATTATTAAACACCATTTATTTTGATTCGATCAACTCAAAACCACAAGGAAAATATCGTTCATATAGCAACCGATTCCAAGGCATAAACAGTTACAGCACTGATGCAAAATTCAACATTTCATCTCTTGATACATACGCTGATTGCCCATTTAAATATTTGCTGGATAAAGTTTTAAAATTGAATAATTATGATGCTGAATTTGACGATTTGAATATGCGATTTGGCACATTTATCCATGAAATATTTGAAGATATCTATAAAGCTGATTTCAATTTTGAAAATATCTTTTTAAAAGCATACGATAATTTTGTAAAAAGTGCTAAATTTGATGATTCTTTAAACAAAGATAAAGAAGATATTTGGATCAACACTGTTAAATATTTTTTGAAATATTATGTCGATGCAATCCGTTCTCAGCTTTCACATTCTAAGATAGTCAAAACTAAAAACGAAGAACCGATGCACTTAACGATTCCTTCAACCAAAAAGGATATTTCTTATACTCTCAACGCTCGAATCGATAAGATCATCTTTTCACAAGGTGAGCAAAGCACTTACTATACTATCGTCGACTATAAGACAGGCTCCACAGCATTCGATTATAAAAAAGTATTTTTAGGTTCTAGTCTGCAACTACCTCTTTATGCCTTAGCCTTACAAAATCCTGAGAACTCAGCGATCACAGAAGGTGCAAGATTCGCTGGCTTTGGAATTCAACATCCCTACTATAAAAAGATCTTATATCAGAAAGACAATCCGATCACTGAAGAAACATATTTGAATAACGTCAGTATCATGGGCTTAGCTTATATAGGCGAAGATTATTTAAAAAGCTTTGATAACACTTATAAACTGACCAATGCTGGAGATATAAAAAAAGCGACCTATTTAAAGTTCAATTTAAACTTTTTAAATGATACCAGTAATTTAAATAAAAAAATCAGTTACACATATAATGACTTATTCACAGACGTTAAAGAAGCAACTGCTAAAATGCTAGATAGAATATATTCTGGAGATTTCTCAATAAAGCCGGCTAAGCAGGGAACTAATGATGCTTGTAAAAGCTGTAATTTCCGTGATATCTGTTATCGAAGCGGTAATGATTATCACGATCTAGCTCCAGAAATTCGTAAACATTTTAATAATGCAAATGAGGAGGATGAAGATGCCCTTCAATAAAGAACAGTTAGAAGCTATCAATGCTGGTCCTGATATCAATGTCGTCATTTCAGCAGGAGCTGGAAGTGGTAAAACCAGCACTTTGTCGCAAAAAGTCTTCACTTTGATAACTAAACATAATATCGATCCTTCTAGAATCTTGGTTTTGACTTTTACTAATAACGCTGCTCATGAGATGAAAGAAAGAATCATCGAATTATTCAAAAAGACCAATGAAGATATCTCACCTGAACTTAAAGACAGCATTTTGTCATGTCATATTCAAACCTTCGATGCCTTTTCCATGTATCTCGCTAAAAAATACTGCAAACAGTTGAACCTCCCAAATAATATTTCCATAGCCGATGATACTGTCATCAAGGAAAAACTCAATGAATATCTCAATGAAACACTCGATGAATGCTACGAAAATGAGCCTGAAAGAATCAAAAAGTCTTTAACTAATTTCGATGCTTTTAAAGATAATAATCTCAAAAATATCATCAACGACATCTGTCATAAATTAAATGGTTTAGCGCCTAAAGATCGAGATGTCTTTTTAAATCATTATGATGAGGTGTTTTTAAATGAAAAGAACTTAAAAGCGTCCTACAACACTTATATCTCAATAATCAAAGAAGATATCTCTTATTATCTGAAACTGATCTATTTTTATTCTCATGTGATCATCACTGATCAACCTAACATCAAAGTATCAGACATTCTTTTGAAGAACAAAAATATCGATATCATAAATGATCAATCATATTTTGCTAGCATAGCTGATATCAATGAGCAAAATGAATTGAATGATGGAAATTTTGGTGATTCTTATTGTGCAAAACTTAAAACCATCTTAGATAGTGAAAGCGAAAATACTTATCAAGAAATAAATAATTTATTAAGCGATACAGAATATTTTAAAAAGATTGATGGTGTTAAAAAAGAATCTAATCCTTTGACTCAAAATATCAAGAGTTCTATCAAAAAATGTAATCAATTATTAACCAGCGTTCTAAATTTAGGCTCTTATCAAGAACAGTTAGATAGAATCACTAGCCGAAAAGATGATATACATCTCATCATAGATATCGTCAAGAAAACCACTAAAAAATTAGATGATTTTAAAACTATCAATAATTGCTTCACTTTTTCAGATATCTCCTCCATGGTTATCAAACTCTTAGAAGAAAAAGAATTTGAAGATATCAAGCAAGAGATAGTTGATCGTTTTCAATTTATTCTGGTCGATGAATATCAAGATACCAATGATATTCAAGAAGAGTTTTTAACCATTTTGAGTCAGAAAGCCACCATCTTTACAGTCGGTGACGCTAAACAGGCGATTTATGGGTTTAGAAATGCTAATCTTCAGCTCTTTTTGAATCGTCGTGAAAGTTATCGCTCTTCAAATGATCCTCACAAAAAAGTTTTAGAGATGTGCACAAATTATCGTTCAGTACCGCAGATCTTAAAAGATGTGAACATCATCTTTGAAAACTATATGAACGCCTCTCATGGTGGATTAGATTATGTCGAAAAAGAAAAATTGCACTATGATGATGAAGTGAACCTTTATGATGAGAAAAAGCTTTATCAAAATGGCCAGTATGGTGTGAACATCATCCGTTTTCCTAATGTTTTAGAAAAAGATATATCCGCTGGTGAATGTGTAAAAAATGAATGCTTAGCCATCATAGCTGATATCACTAAAAAGATTAATAACCATTATCAAGTTCTGGATAAATCTCAAAAATTACATGACTGCACATTCAAAGATTTTTGCATAATCTGTCGAAAGAAAACTGATTTTCAAACTTATAAAGATCTTTTCACTAAATATGGCATTCCAGTAAACATGGAAGAAAAGAATTTTTTGAAAGATCGCGATCCGATTTTATTATTAGAATCATTATTAAAGTTATATGTAGCTTTAAAATACCCTTCAAAAGTTAAAGATAATATTCCGCATCTTTTCGCATCCATAGCTAGAAGTTATATCTATGGATCAGATGCTTCATACGATGATGAAACCATTTATAATCACATCATCAACAAAACTTTTAAATCTTCATCAATCATCACAGATATGCAAAAATTCATCGAAGAATGCAAAGGCTTAACACCTTCTGAAATCTTTACCAAACTTTTGATTGATTATCATATCATCAGTGACTTAGAAAAAGTCGGAGATGCTTCAACCTTAATCTCTAAGATCGAGTCTTTCTATCAGATATTAAAAGCGCAAGAAAACCTCGGTGAAAGCATCGAAGACTTCACTGCTTTATTCAAAGCTTTCGATCGTTATAGCATTCAAATTGAAGATGTGACTGTTTATGACATTGAAAATGCTGTTTCATTTGAGACTATCCATTCCTCCAAAGGTCTCGAATATCCGATTGTCTATCTGCCCGTTAAGGGAAATAATCTTGGTGGTGAGAGCAATGTAGATAAACCCAAATATCAGTTTTCCAAAAAATATGGTTTCTTATTGCCTAATAATCAAATCAATGTTTACCCAAAAACCTTCTTAGACTACCTATATACAAATACTGAAGGCGATAAAGATGAAAACATAAACGAACACGTCAGACTTTTCTACGTTGCTTTAACTAGAGCTAAAGAAAGCATTTATATTGTCGGCAATCTCTCACAGCGACCTGGAAACGAAAATCTTTATGACATGTTAAATTACACACCACATTATTTAAAACTAGAACAAAGCTTACTAGATAAATATAAGAATGATATCAGTTTGACTCATCTAGAAGAATATAAGAGTGCAATCAATAATTATATAGACGAACAAAATAGACAAAAACAATTATTATCTAATTTGAATTCACTAGATAGTAAAGTGATGAAAACCTTATATGAAGATTTAGTGATTAAACCAACAAATAAACGTGTAAATGATAGCATCGTCAATATCAAAAAAGATATTTTCTTTAAACTTATCCAAGTTTTAGATGTTGATAAATATTCTGAATTATATGCTTTATATTTTTTAAATAAAACTTGTATTACAACTTATGATGATTTAATCAAATTTTATCAAAAATCTAAAGTTGATATCAATCTAGCTGATATCTTGAATAATATGAAAAAAGCTTTGACTTCTACAAAGATTGATCACACCTTTTTCATGTATGACAAAGCGGATAAGTTTTATCAAGACTTCCCAAATTACGTCATCTATCTCTTCAATAAGAATCTCAAAAATATCACATATGTAAATTATCTTAACTTTAATCAATTATTCGTTGACCTAAAACAGCCATTCACAGCTGTTAACACTACACTAATTCAAAAACCAGATTTAACACTGAATGATGATCCGATTCAATATCATGAAGTCAAAGAGAAAAAGAGGGCTTCAAAAGCTATCATCGATATCGATAAAGATGCTGAGGTGTTAAAATTAGGTACCAAATACCATAAGATTTTAGAGATATTAGACTTGCGTCATCCTGATTTATCATTCGTCAAAGATACCAATATCAAAAAAGTATTGCAGCGAGTTCTTGATTTAGATATCTTCAAACATTTGACATCAGATACTGATATCTATCAAGAATACGAATATTTTGATGAACAGAATCAAACTACTGGTAGTATCGATTTATTATTAGTCAAAAAAGACCAGATTTTGATTATTGATTACAAGCTCAATGAAGTGGTTGATGAGGCTTATAAAAACCAACTTTTAACTTATAAAACTAATATTTCACGTCTTTTCCCAAATAAGCCGATATCCTGTTATCTTTTATCTTTAGTCCAAGCAAAATTAGTTAAAGTTGAAATTTGATAAAAGATCCACCTAAATACTGCATTTGATATATTGCTATTCCTTATAGTTTCTAGAGAAAAGCGAACACACTACCCTTCTCACCATATGAAGATTTGGAGGTCATTTTGTTGGGGGTATAAATCAAAAAAAGGTAAAGAAGTTTTAGCTATTTTAGGTATATAGTGTATTTTTTCGGAAAGTTTTAATTGATTTGAAAGATAATAAGCTTCATCTTATCGACTTAAAGACGATGTTTGCAGTCAGATGACTCTCATAGCTTTTTCACATTCACTTTAGAAGGTTCGTTGATATTTGACGATTCAGCGAAATAAAAACAATAGCTTACGAAAAGAGATATGGATGCTTTTTCTTGTTAGCTATATTGAAGAAAAAGAGGGCTCATTATTATGAAGACAGCAAAAGCTATTATTTTGGTATCCGTTTTCTTTCTCTCAGCCTGCAATCAATCAATTGAGCATCGACATGACCTGGTAAAAATTACCAACACTGAATGTCAGAAGCGCATTGAAGAGTATTACAAGTGTGAAACCTGCCAAAAGCTCTTCTTAGATGAAGAAGCAAAAGAAGAGATAACCAGTAAGGATTTAGAGCATATTTATACTTGGAAGTTCTACGATGATGAAGAAGGTGGAACTAAGAATGGTACCTGCCAGTACTGTTATCATAAATACAGTTATCTCAACGTGCCGATGTTTGAAAGCCAAAGGTTTACCTCATCTTTAGATATCGATGTCAATTACCGAGTCTATATTCCATTTGAAACAGAGAGAGAGAAGTATCCTCTTATCCTCTTCCTTCATGGTTCTGGTGAAAGAGGAACTGATAATATCTCACAACTCAAGAATGCGATCAAAGAACCTTTTAAAAAAGGTGATCAAAACTTCTTCAATTCGGTGGTCTTAGCACCTCAGTGTTTACCAGATCCGACTAGATGGGTCGATTGTGACTGGAGCTTAGGTAATTATGAACTCAGCCAAGTTGAAGAAAGCAACATGCTAGCTTCAGTAGTTGAGCTATTAGAAGAATATAAGGACCTCCCTTATATCGATAGCAGCAGAATCTATGTCATAGGCTTATCTATGGGCGGAGAGGCTACTTGGGATTTATTAGCAAGGCACGAAGAACTATTCGCTGCCGGTGTTCCTATCTGCGGATGCGGTCCTGAAGATTGTGTTTCTAGGCTTAAAGATATTCCTATCTACGCTTTCCACGGAGATAAAGACACCACTGTTCCCTATGCGACCTCCACCATTGAAATGTATGAGCTCATCAAAGCAGCAGGCGGAGATAAGATGGAGTTTGTGACCTTCTCGGGTCAAGGGCACGGAATCTGGAATCAAGCTATCGTCTACAAAGGAGATAGTGAGCATCCAGCCTTGTCAGAGTGGTTGTTCTCTAAAACTAAGTAAGCGCTTACGAAATAAAAGGACGGCAATT
Source organism: uncultured Bacillota bacterium (assembly GCA_949284445.1). Classification (GTDB taxonomy): domain Bacteria; phylum Bacillota_I; class Bacilli_A; order RFN20; family CAG-288; genus Enterosoma. The sequence continues at coordinate 36,417 of CASDVP010000002.1, read as the reverse complement.
GCGTAATAATCCTTTCGCTGTTTTTCAACCTCTATAAAATCACTCTTAATAAACATTGAGAGGGGAAGAACAACTATGAAAAGTAAAAGAATCGGTGTCTTATTGTCACTTTTGACGATAGTGACCTTAGCTTCTTGTAACACGAATGATAATAAGGTTGATGATAATAAAGATATCATCGGAGATAGGCTTGAAGAGGCTCCTAATGATATCTTGAATCTCAATGGTGGTTCCTCTTTGAAAGAGGTGGCTTCAACAGATGATGTTCAGACGAGCAAACTGTTTGCTCAGTTTGGCTTTAAAGAGAGCGAAAGTATATATTATCTGCGTTTTGCTGTCGCTTTCAGGGGTGATGTTGATGCTATCAATTTCACTAGAAGCATTCAAGCAGGCGATGATGTTTCGACTGAAAGCTATCAAGTGGAAACTGTCTATACTGGTATAACTGCTGATGACACTGTTTATTATTACGATGGCAGTGAACTCTCTACTGATGAAATTCATAAGGAAGAATTTTATTGGGCATGCTATTCGATTCAGTATAACGACATTTCACTAGTCTCAGATGATATCAATATCAGCGTCTATTTCAATGACGATGAAGCGACTGCTATCACTAGGTCGGTATCGCTTGAAGATGTAATAAGCTTAAGCGGTGATAAGCTGATGCAGAATCGCTACTATAAAATTGAAGCTGAAGATATGTCTAATAGGGATGATGAAGGAGGGATAGCTGTCGGTAAAATCGGTGATAGTGAAGCAGCCTCAAATGGTCATTTCGTTCAGAGTATGAGTGCTGGTCAGGCTATGGAATTTGATTACAATTTACAATATTCTGGTGAATATGCTTTTCGTGTTGCCGCTACTAGAAACAATACTCAGGTAAAGAATGCCTACACTGTATCGGTAGATGAAACTGAAGTTGGCGGAATCACTGTGGACGATCATAAAAGTTGGAATCAGAGATTTAGAGAATACTATGCTGGAGGTATAGCTTTAGATGCTGGTGAAAGAAAGATCAAAGTCACTAAGAATGAAGATGCTAACGTTGACTATATCTCCCTCAGCTCTATGCTGACTTTAGAACCGAATTCTAATAATACTTATGAGGTCTATGCCCTAGACTACACTAACGTTGAACTTAAACTAACCATAGATAACGAGAGCAAGATAGTAGCAAGTGTAAATGGTGATGTATTGCCAGCCTTTTCTAAAACCTCTACTGGTTCTTATGGCGTTTTGAATTTGAAGCCTGGTCTCAACACAATCGTTCTCTCTAGCGGAACGGATGAAGCATTGACTATCTCCTCTATACAACTACTCAATCTTTATTCACAAGGCACTTATGATGGTAGTGACTTGAGTATGGATGCTGAGAAAGGTATCTATGTAGGCAACACTGAATGCAAATCTCAATATTCAGATGGTATCGCAGTTAAGAACTTCGCCTCCTTCGCTGCTTTCTCTTTCGATGCTTCAGCTGCTAACCCCTTCATCGCTACTATGTATCACTCAATCTATAACGACAATGTCTCTTATGAGGCTTATCTGAATAATCAAAAAATTGATAGTGCTTTTCTCTTCAATATGAAAAACTGGGATACAGTCCATCTATCTAACTCAGTATCTACGCTCTTAACTAATAAAGGAGCTAACACCCTACTTATAAGACCCACCCAAGAAAATAAGTTCAATATAGATAGAGTGGTCTTATCTAGTTTACCTGCATTTTCAGGGAATGATACCACTATTATCAACGTCGATAAAGCCCATTTCTTCGGCAAGATTACAACTAGTGATGATATACATCATTTAGAGAATTTACAAGATAAAGACAATACTGTCTTCTATGTTGATTCTTCAGTTGAAGGGGATTTCAATTTAACTATCAAGTATGCAGCTAACAATGATACAGCTGAGGCTTTCAATCTGATTGTAAATGATGCTAGCCCTGTTAAATTCGACCTAGTTAAAACTGGTGGATGGACAACATATAAAGACGCTAACATGGTTAAAATATCCTTGAAGAAAGGCATCAACAGCATCTCCATAGATTATGTTAAAGGCGGATATAACCTCGAGAGTATAACCATCTCTCCTGACGCTGAGTAAGCATTTGTACTTGTATACTTTTCCTGATAACTGTTATCATATGGTTGATGAATATGATCAGAGTATCCGTCCTGGACGATGAACAGACATCACGTGATTTAATCAAAGAGTACATTTTGCGTTTTCAAGATGAAACCAAAATTGATTTTGATATTCATTTCTTCAGTGACCCCTTAAGTTTTCTAGATGAATACGCCGTTTCAGACCTCGTTTTGATGGATATCGATATGCCGCATCTAAACGGGATAGAGACGGCTGAAAAGCTGAGGAAAAAGGATGAAAACTGCTTTCTCATCTTCATCACTAACTACGTCCAATATGCGATAAAAGGATATTCAGTCAATGCTACTGATTACGTCCTAAAACCTCTTCAGTATGCGAGGTTTTCAGCCTTGCTATCTAAAGTCGCTAAAAAGATCATCAAGAATCAAAACGATAGCGTCACCATCAAGAGCGACAAAGGACTAGTGAAGCTGTTAGCTAGTCAGATCCTCTATGTTGAGATACATGACCACCTCTTAGTCTATATAACTGAAAAGGGTGAATATACCACGTGGGGTTCTTTGAAGGATGCTGATGATAAGCTTCCTGAAGAATACTTCGAAAGATGCAATCACTCCACAATCGTCAATCTGAAGAAGGTGGTTAGCTTGAATAAGAATGAGATCACTATGTCCGATGGTAAGATACTAGTGGTCTCTCAAAAGAAGAAAGCTGGCTTTATAGATAAGCTCAACTACTTCTTGAAGTGAACCGTCAAATGCTCAATTTATTCTTTTCGACTTTCCTTACCGATACTATAAAAGCGATCGCTTTCTTTGCGGTCACTTTTTTATCATTTCAGCCGCTGATGAAGAAGAGAAACTACACTTTAAAATCTGTCGTTTTAGGTGCTTTAACTCTGGTTTTAGTCATTGTTTTCAGCCTTTTGAATTGCTTCATCATCGTCGCTTCGGAAGAGATCTTGGATTTCATCTTTCTTCTTTCTCTATATCTACTATCACTATTCTTCATCTTCATCACTTATAGCGGAGATATCAAAAGCATCTTCTGCTATCTTTTAGTAGCTCTAGCATCCTTCAATATCCAATACGCCTTGGTCAATATCATCAATTCCCTCATCACTGATGCTTTCAATATCAACAGCTATCTTTTAGCGGTGATAGATGCTCTTGTTGCGACTCTTCTCATCATCTGTATCTACTTCTTTGTGATAAGAGGATACATAGTTAAGAACCTAATAGCTACTAATAAGTATTCACCTATCATCTTCTTTATTTTCATTGCAGTTTTGATAATTCTTTCTATCTTCCGATTGCTTTTGCAAGATAGGAGAACGAACTATTTCATCTTTATCGATCTGATTCAAGTTTTATATGCGATATTCACTCTATCTATCGCCTACAGCATCATCCAAAAAGCAGAATCAGCAGTAGAACTGACTATCTTGAAGAAGCTCTGGGATGAAGACAAGAAACAGTATTCATTGATCAAGGAGAACATTGAGACTATCAATATCAGATGCCACGATCTCAAGCACCAGTTCATGAGGTTAAAGGATAACCAGGGATTGAAGCAGAAGGAAGTAGCTGAGATTGAAAAGTCAATCGATATCTATAACTCCGCTATCAAGACCGAGAATGAAGCATTGGATATCATCTTGACTAACTATCAGCTGAGAGCGACAAATAATGAAATACAGCTAACTTGCATGGCTGATGGAAAGCTTCTAGATTTCATCAATCAAGTCGATCTCTATTCTCTCTTTGGAAACATGCTCAGCAACGCTTTTGAATATGTTTGGAAGTTAGACAAAGAGAAGCGTTTCATCTCTTTGACTATCTTTCAGGAGGGAAAGTTAGTTCATATCCACTGTGAGAACTATTATGAAGGTGGGGATTTAAATTGTGCTAATGGTCGTATCATCTCAACTAAGAAAGATAAATCAGTGCATGGTTTTGGCATGATCTCCATGCAGCAGATAGTCACTAGATACGGTGGCAAGTTCAGCTATGAGATCGCTGATAAAATGTTTCAGGTCGATATCTACATACCACTAAGAGGTGAAAAAGATGAACAAGGAAAAGAATAAGACCTATATCCTTTTCTCCATTCTCTCATCAGTCATCACCCTCTTTTTAGCTACTACTATCATGGTCCTAGCTTTTGCTTCTGATAATAGGGATAAGAATTATCCTTCCTACTCTTATAGCGATTATGTCGATAGGAGCGACAACATGGTCTTCACCAGAAGCGGAGGTGGACAGCTCTATGAAGCGGAGGTGGGCTCGATAACTGGTACTGGCATAGTCTCACCTAATATAGGCGCTTCTGATAATACCTGCGTCGAGAACCTCTCTAACTATTCAGCGGTTTCCTACACTATCTTAAGCGACAGTGATATCGATGTTGAACTCATCCTCTCTATCAATTATCAATCTGAATACAGCATACCTACTGATTTAGATAATCTCTTTACCATCTCAGTCAATCAAGAGGAGGTTGTGACAAATAATATCAGTATCATCTCCTCAGCTAGTGAATATGATTTCAAGGAGAATTCCTTAGGCGTTATCAAGCTCAATCAAGGCAACAACCTGCTTTCCTTAGTCTCTTACAATGCACACTATAAGTTAGATTACTTCGTCTTGAATCCTAAAGAGGTGAGAAGTGGAAACTTGCTCACTATCGGTCATGACTATTTACCTTTCTACGGGCAGGGAGATAAGAGCAGGATCGAAGCGGAGAGCGGTGAGAGAGAAGGACCAGTCATATTCAGCTCCTCTTTATCGTCACAAGGCTATCATGTCCTCTTCTCCCAAGATGGTGATAAGCTCTCCTTTTATATCGATACCGACAGGGAATACGAGACTGAGTTAGCTATCAGCATCAGAGGTGATAGCTCCTCTGATATCAACTTCAATCTGACTTTGAATGATGAGATGACTGGGCATCGTCTACAAGTCACTTCTGATTCTTTTGCTGAGTATAATCTCGGTAGCGTCCTTCTCTCTGAAGGACATAACGTATTATCTATCGACAATAATAGCGGTGTCTTCTTCGTCGATTATCTTACTTTCAACAGCGGTATCAATTATTCCCTTACCGATGATACGCAGCACTATGAAGCGGAGGAGGCTTACTTCACCGGCTCTCTCATATCTGATGAAGATGCCTATTCAGAAGAAGCAGTCCTTTTAAATAGAGGAGATAGGCTCTCACTCAATATCGTCTCTTCCGCCTTTGATCACAATCACCTCATATTGAGGATGAAGTATCAGCAAGCTTCAAAACTGACCTCGCTTTTAACCTTGTCTCTCAATGGTGAAGATATACATTTAAACAATCTTGAGTTCAAAGGATCAGATAGTTATCAAGAGATATTTATAACTAGAGTCAATTTGAATAGTGAAAGCAACACGTTATTAGTCTCATCTATTGCTGATGATCTTTATTTGGATTCTTTCATCTTCACTAGAGAGATGGTCAACTCCGATACTTTCAGTCAGAGGTATGAAGCTGAGAACGCCTACCTTTCTTCTTGCAGCGTCGAATATAACTCCTCAGCTTCTAGCGGTCGCAATGTCGGTTATATCCAAGAAGGAAGCACGATAACCTTCACTGTTTTAACCAGCGAAGATACCGACTTCTTTTTGAGGTTAGCAGTCAGCAACTACCTCTCTAGCAATGAGCCACTATCCCCATATCTAGCTATCACTATCAATAGTGAACAGCTATCCTTAGCTAATAAGATGATGGTCGCTACTAGCTCTTGGACGAGGTTCTCTCCCTGTGAGATAGGAGTTATTGAACTGAAGGAAGGCATCAACTCGATAACTGTCACCTGCTTGGCTTCTTCAACCTTCAATCTGGACTATCTAGAAATCTATAGCAGTGATACGAAATAATCTTTTTCAGTTACGTAATAAGCTGATGATAGCGCTTTTATAGCTCTATGATGAACCTGTAATTGTAAGGAGCTGATTATGAAGAAAAAGATTTTGGCGACCATCACCGGTATAGCATCCGGTCTCGTATTAGCAGTGATAGTAGTAGGTAACATCCTCGCTTTTCACACTTATTCAGGAGCTTTGACCACCTTCTTTGGCATGGAAGGAACCACTCTGCAGGATAGTGAGAACAATCAGTACTTTCCTAGAGAACTATCCTCAGCTGAGGAAGCTTCTAAAAAGTCGCAGGAGATCTGTGAAGCTGTTGAGGAGGAAGGTGCTGTTTTGCTAACTAACAACGATAAAGCTCTACCTCTTAAGAGCGGAAACAAAGTCAGCATCTTCTCTCAGTCTTCAGTCGACTTTGTCATCGGCTCAACTGGAGGATCTGGTGCTATCTCAGCTTCTGACTTGACTCTTCAGACAGCTCTTAAGAACGTCGGAATAGAGGCTAATCCGACTCTCACTAACTTCTATAAGAACAAAAGCAAGTATAGGCGCAAGGTCGGTGGATTAGCTCAAGGAACCAGCAAGGATCCCTACCTTTGGGGCATCAATGAAGTACCGATAAATGAATACACTAAGGAAGTAACTGATACTTACTCCTCTTATCATGATGCGGCTATAGTCGTCATCTCTAGAACTGGTGCTGAGAATGCGGACTTACCTACCGATATGGCTTCTGCCGATAAGTCAGTCACCAGAGGAACCACTTCCATTCTAGAGTTAGATCATAACGAGAAGGATCTTCTCAAACATGTCAGTGAGAACTTCGATAAAGTGATAGTCGTCCTCAATACCACCAACGCCTTCGAATGCGGATTCTTAAATGAATACGGTGTCGATGCTTGCTTATGGGTCGGTGGAGCTGGTCAATACGGACTCAACGCGATAGCTAGACTCATAGCTGGTGAAGCTAACCCTTCAGGAAGACTAGCAGACACTTACGCCTACGATGTCTTCTCTTCGCCGGCGATGCAGAACTGGGGTAACTTCGCCTTCATGGAAAACGGAAGCGAGATCGGTCACCACTATGTAACTTATGCTGAAGGTATCTATGTCGGTTACAAGTATTATGAGACTAGATACGAAGATAAGGTCCTAAACCGCGGAAACGCTGGCGATTATAACTATGATGAGGTGGTTCAATTCCCCTTCGGATACGGATTGAGTTACACCGATTTCACCTGGTCTGATTTCCAGTATGATTTCGATGAGAAAGAGGAAACGATAACCGTCTCAGTCAACGTCAAGAACACTGGTGATGTCTCCGGTAAAGAGGTCGTGCAGTTCTATGCCCAATCTCCCTATACTCAATACGATATCGACAACATGGTTGAAAAAGCAGCTGTCAACCTCGTTGACTTCGCTAAGACTGAGGAACTCGATCCTGGTGATGACCAGGACTTGACTATGACTATACCTCTTGAAAGACTTAAGTCTTATGATGAACATGGTAAAGGAACTTATATCCTAGAAAGTGGTGACTATTATTTCACAGTTGCGGATAATTCGCATGAAGCAATCGATAACATCCTGAAAGCCAAAGGAGCAAATGTTGATGGAGACACCAACTTTGTCAAACAGGATGAATTTAAGGAGAAGCTCTACGATAAAGATACGACCACTGAAACTGAGATAGTCAATCAGTTCGAGGACGCTGACTGCGGTAAGAAGTACCTCTCTAGAAATGATTGGTCGCTCATGAACAATAACGGCCTTAGAGATGGTATCTCCACTGGACGTTATGATTCTGATGGTTACATCTATGAGACCGACATCACTCCTGAACTCAAGAAGACTTTAGAGACGACTGGATACGAAGCAGCTGGTGCACCTGAGGAAGAGTTCACCTCTCCTACTTTCAATGCCAATAACGATAGAGTCCTAATCGACATGAAAGGCAAATCTTTCGATGATCCTGACTGGGATCCTCTCTTAGATCAACTCAGGATTCATGAGCTCAAACAGATGGTCACTAGCTCTGGTCATAAGACCTATGGCATGGACTCAGTAAGCAAACCTTATGCGACTGATTCGGATGGAACTTCCGCTTGGAAGTCCTTCATCGGTGATGGTGTCAACGCCGGCGGTATGCCTAATGAGACCGTTCAGGCTTCCACCTTCAATAAGGAGCTAGAATACGAAGTCGGTAAGATTATGGGCGAATTAGCTCTCTGGGCTAAGATCAACGCTGGAACAGCTACTAACTTGACCGGTTGGTATGCACCAGCTATGAATTTACACCGCACTCCTTTCGGAGGTAGAAACTTCGAATACTACTCCGAGGATCCTTATCTTTCAGGTCTTATCGGTTCATCAGTAGTCAAAGGTGCAACTGATAAAGGCGTCATCACTTACATCAAACACTTCGCCTTCAACGAGCAGGAGACTAACCGAATGACTAACAACGTCACCTGGTCGACTGAGCAGGCATTGAGAGAGACTTATCTAGTTCCCTTCGAGATGTCGATCAAAGAAGGTGGCTCCTTAGGTGTCATGACCGCTTATCCAAGAGTAGGAACAACCTGGACTGGTGGCTCTTATAATCTGATCACTAACGTCCTCAGAAAAGAGTGGGGATTCAACGGCTTTGTCATCACCGATTACATGGACGGCGATTATGAAAACTGCGACCAGATGTTAGCAGCTGGCGGAGATGCCGCTCTCTGCTTAGAGAATAGATATGTCACCACTGATGGTGCTCAAGCACAGACTTATATGCGAAGAGCAGCTCATCATATGCTTTATTCCTTCGTCAACTCTAACGGCATGAACGGTATCGATGCTAACTCCATCGTCACTGGAGGAACACCACTCTTCCACCGCTACATGCTCTTCATCAACATCTGCTTAGGAACTATCTTAGCTCTCTGTTTATCTGTCATGGGTTACTCAATCTTTGCTATCTATAAGCAGAAGAGATTAGTGACTGCTGAAGGTATGACTATCGAAGAAGCTGAGAACAAGACCAAAATCTCAGCTAAAGTCTCGATAGTAGCTGGTAGCTTAGCTTTTGTCATCATCCTCTCTTCCGCCTTATCTATCTCCTTGACGATCAAGAAGCCGGAGGAATTACCTGTTGATACTACTCCGCCTTTATCTAACCTAGTCGATCCTAATACTGACTTAGAAGCTAAATACGGTCAGATTTCTAAGAAGTATCTGACTCCTGGAACTTCCTATAACGAAGACGGATCTGTCGCTTCTATGAAGTATGATACAGAGGCTTTAGGATATTACTATGAAGCAGAGGACGGAACTTTATCCGATCATCCAGAAGTCGATACTAACATCGCTCTCTCCGGTGGTGAATTCGTCAAGAACTTCGGAGCCGGTGATACTATCACCTTCACTATCGAATCCTCAGTGACAACTACTGCACTGCTCATCTTATCGACTTCCAGTTGGTTCAACGCTTCCTCTTTGCCTTTAAGTGAAGTCATGTTCGGTGAATTCGGAACTAACTTAGATAGTTCTAAAACCACCTTATCTATGGACTTTGCTGACCGAGTCATGACATCTAGAAACAATTGGGACAGCTACTCTGAGAACTACATCGCGGAAGTCAGTCTCTATGAAGGAACTAATGAGATCCGCATCTCTGCTTATGAATCCTTCAATATCGATTATATGTGCTTAGTCAAGGAAGGAGCTGGATTCAACCTTCCTGCTCCTAGCGATGACCCTATCGACTATGAGACTAAATATGGTGATCCTGATAAGCGCATCTTAGTCGACGGCTCTACTAGCAAGGAATTCTCAGTATCAAAGAGAGGATACTATTACGAAGCTGAATCTGCGGCCTTATCTAACGGAGTGAAGATTGAAAACAACGCTAACTCCTCCGGTGGAAGCAACATCGGTAGCTTCAGCGTCGGTGATACTTTGACTTTAGAGATAACTTCTGATGGTGAAGCTGATGTCATGCTTCAAGCTGCTACTTCCACTTGGGAAGGAGCACCTGTCAACTTAGAGGATGCAGCTTTAGTCAAGTATGGGACCACTGAATTAGTAGATCTCAACCCTTATACTCATCAGGTGACACCTGGTAATCAGTGGACTAACTTCAAAGAATCCATCTATGGTCAGATCCATCTAGTCAAAGGCAAGAACATCATCATGATCACCTCTTTGATGGATCTCAACTACGATTACTTGAAATTAGTCAACATCTGGGATGGGACTCCAGATCCTGAGCCTAGTGACCCTGAGCCGACTGTCGATTTAGAGGAGAAGTATGGTTCTCCTTCTAAGGAGGTCTTAAAGGATGCTACCTCAACTATGACCTTCGATGCTGAGGAGAGAGGATACTTCTATGAAGCTGAAAATGGAACTTTCATCGGAAGCATCGATACAGAAGAGAACAGTTCCGCTTCTGGTGGAATGCTCATCAAGAACACCGGCAAAGGTGATACCCTTCAATATGAGATAACCTCAACAGTCGATACTGATGTCCTCTTACTTGTCTCCGGCTCTAAGTGGGCATCCGGTCCCTTCAGAGTGGAGCAGTTGATAAGTGTCTCTTACCAAGCTGAAGGAGAGGAGAGTCAGAACATGACTCCTGCTAGTGATACCTTCACTCCTCTTCCTAATTCTTGGACTGCTTTCAAGGAGTTTAAAGCTGGTGAACTGCATCTGAATGAAGGCAAGAACACCATCTCTATCAGCTTCAACGATTCTTTGAATGTCGATTATATCGCTCTAGCTTCTCCTTATTCAGGTGAAGAACCTGATCTCGATAACGAGTTCACTGAAAAATACGGTGAAGTCTCTAAAGAGCTCTGCACTGATGGGACTGAATCCAAAACTTTCGATGCTGAAGCGAGAGGATACTACTATGAAGCTGAATCAGCTCTCCTTGATGAAGGAGCTAGGATTGAAGAGAATAGCGCCTTCTCAGGTGGTAAAGCTGTCACTAGTCTTAAAGATGGAAGAAGCATGGAATTCACTATCAACTCGTCAGTTGAAACTGATGTCATCATGCTCTTATCAGGCGCTAAATACGAGAAGGGCAATTATCCTATCTCCTCTATCATGACTGTAGAAGTCACTGCCGGTAGCGATAAGAGCTCTATCAATTACAGCAAGACTCCTTATTCTCCTACTGGTAATACCTGGACTCTTTATGAGGAATTCATAGCTGGAGAGATCCATCTAAAAGCTGGTGAGAACCAGATCAAGATCATCTCCACCTCTATCGCTGTTAACTACGACTACCTGGCTCTCTTCAGCCCTTTGAGTGAATGAGGAGGTTAAGTATGAATAAGAAAGTGATACTTCCAATATTATTCGCTTTGTCTCTCACCTCATTGACAAGCTGTAATGATGAACCTGCTCAATCCGGAACAACTGTTGATAAACCTACCTCTAACTACGATCCTGATGCTGATCCTTTTGTGACGAAAGTAGATGTCAAGTCGAGTCCTGATAAGCTCAGTTATTTTGAGGGTGAGAAAATAGATCTCACTGGTCTTAGATTCGATGCTACATGGATAATAAACGGTGAAAAGGAGCTCATCACCGATATGATCGGTGATGACCTAGATTCTTATTCACCTAGCGGGGAATTAAAAGCTAGCGATAAAGAACTAGTCTGTACTATCGGTGGCTTTAACTTCTCTTTCGATATCACGGTTCAGACTAAAGAGGTCGGTGATATCTTCTTGACCTTAGCTGACGGTGAATTCTTTGACGGGACTAAGACGATGAAGATGAATGAAGGAGATTCTCTTCCTTCTATTAAGCTAGAAGGAAAAGAAGGCTGGTATTTCTTCGATGAAAAAGGGGAGATTCATTACTTCTATGAGGATAGTGAGTTTGTCATGCCTTCTTATTCGATAACTCTCTATCCCATCATCTTCGATCAACAGATGAGCTGCTTACCTCGCTTCTCCTCTAACAATACTTGGTATCCAGTATACTCTAGAAAGGAGGGAGGGCCGGTTCAAGCCGGTGACTTTGATAACACCTCTGAAGGTCTTTCAGACAACAGAGTAAAATACACTGTCTTTCCTATCGCTAGCGGAAATGGTATTGTCGGTAATAACGGCATCCACCTAAAGAATAATGCTACTTTCTTTGTAAAGTTCAAATTCACATTTGCAGAAGGTGACCCACTGGATTTCAACTTTTATATCGATGATAACGGCAATCAATTATTGAGAAAAGATAACATCATGATCTCTCAAGATAATCCCTCTTATGAGTATCTCACCTACAACGATTATCTGAGGATGGATGTTTCTAAATCATTCGTCATGGAATTCAATGAAGCTATCAGTGTCAACACCTCTTTCTATTTAGAGTGCCAACTAGCTGATATCGTCAAGGAGTGAATTATGAAAGTGAAACCTAAATTGTTTTTACAAGTAGGGATCTCCCTTCTTTCAGCTGGTATCTTAGGCGGAGCAATCTATGGAAACTACATGTGTTATATCCATAGGACTGAGATAACTACTCACTTAGTTGGAACCGGTGTGGTCATCGATGCTGACAAAGCTCAGGAAGCTTTACTAAGCGGTGATGAACTAGTCCAAAAGATTGCTGATGAAGGAATAGTCTTACTCAAAAATGAAAAGTGTTTACCTCTATCATTCAGCAAGGATAGCAAGTATAAGATCAATCTCTTCGGTGTAGGAGCTACTGCTGATGGTTTTGCCTACACCGGTGTAGGGGGCTCTGGTGTTGCTACTATCATCAAAGATGATATCTTGGATAGCGATGGTAATGTCCTCTACAAGAAGAACAGAGTCACTCCCCAAGAGGGCTTTGAAGCTGCTGGTTTTGAAGTCAACAAAGAACTTCTAGAGGCTTATAAAGATGGCAATCCTAACAGCTCCTTCTATTCCTCTAGTAGCGTTTTAGATAATGCTAAGAAGTATTCCGATACCGCTGTTATCTTCATAACAAGAGCGACAGGTGAGAACTATAAGACCACTGAACTCTATGATGAGAAGGATAATGGTATCCGCATCAATGAATCAGAACGAGCGATGATCGATTATGTAAAATCTAACTTCGAGAAGACGATAGTTGTGATCAACTCTACTAACACGATGGAGCTAGGATTCGTCGATGATGATAGCATCGATGCTTGCCTCTATATCGGTGTTCCTGGTCAATCAGGAGTTAAGTCACTAGCTAGGATCATCAAAGGTGAAGTCAACCCTTCAGGAAAGACGACAGCTACTTTCGCCTATGATGTCACTAAGGATCCTACTTATGTCAATGCTATAAGAGAAGGCGGAGGAAATGGTCGTAACCAGATAAATTACGCTGAAGACATCTACTTAGGATACAAGTGGTATGAGACAGCTGATCATGAAGGGTACTTCAATGATGTGAATAATGAATACGGGCAAGGATATGAGGGAGTAGTCCAGTATCCTTTCGGATACGGACTATCCTATTCAGATTTTTCCTATAGTTTGAAGGATGCTTATATCATAGATGGAGATACTAAGACGGATATAGGTGATGATAATACCATCAAGGATTCAGAAGCTTCTTTAGAAGTTATAGTCACAATCACCAACAACAGCGAAGTCGCTGGTAAAGAATCGCTTCAGTGTTACATTGAAGCTCCTTATTACGATGGCGAGATTGAAAAGCCGTATCTGAGATTAGTCTCCTATGGTAAAAGCGAGATGATAGAACCGCATCAGAGCAAGGATGTCACATTGACTTTTGATGCTTATGATTTCGCTTCTTACGATTGCTATGATAAGAATAACAACGGCTTTTCTGGTTGGGAGTTAGATCCCGGTTTCTATAACATCAAGATTATGAAATCTGCTCACCAGCCTAGTGAGATAGAAGATATTGAAATAACAGTTCCAGAATCAGAGACAGTATCCGGTAGAAGAGGTTATATCTACCGCTTTGATAAAGATACTAACGGATATGTGAGAAATAGGTTCACTGGTGAGAAGGCAGAAGCCGGTATACCTATAGATGGTAACTCTTTTGAGGAAGATCCTAAGATCACTTATCTTTCAAGAAGTGACTTCATGGGCACCTTTCCTAAGACTAAGTTAGTCAATAGGAATGAGAAGATAGTAGCTGATACTTTCGCTAATTGGTACTACCAAGGATTTGATGAGAGAGAAGATAGTCTAGAGATACCATCTCTTAAACAAGATAGTGGTCTATTGATGTTCACTCTTGAGGACGGATCTAAACCTTCATACAAAGATTTAGAAAATAAAGGTAGAGCTGTAGTTGCAAATGAAGAGCTGATCATGGAGTTAGGCTCTAATTACGACTCAAAGAAGTGGGAACAGCTCTTATCTCAAATGTCTGTATCTGAACTCAACAATTTCATCGCTGGTGCGGGCTTTGGAACTAAACCTGTAGAAAGCATCGGTAAACCTAACCTCTTAGATTATGATGGCTCCTCTGGTTTCAATCACAAGATGGCATCAGGCGAGAGAGAAAACAACGCTTGGACCGGTTATGGATCCGAGTTCTTATTAGCGCAGACATATAGTGATGAACTAGCTTTCCAAGTCGGGCAAGCTTTAGGAAAAGAAGCTAAGGTGACTGGTAATATGACCGGTATCTATGCACCGACTGTCAACCTTCAAAGGACTCCCTTCAACACCAGAAATTATGAAGCTTATTCTGAGGATGGTGTCTTATCTGGATATATGGCTGCTAACTTGATTCTAGGTGCTAAGAGCCAAGGATTAAGCTGTTATCTTAAGCATCTAGTCTTATCAGAGCCGGGCTGGAATCCTAACGACTTAGCTACGTGGCTGACCGAGCAGAATCTGAGAGAGAACTATCTTAAGCCATTTGAGATAGCAGTCAAGAAAGGGAAAGCTAACGCTATCATGTCCGCCTTTAACTGCATCGGTGCAGTCAGATGCTGTAACTCGTATTCACTACTCACTGATATCTTGAGGAAGGAATGGGGATTCAAAGGCTCAGTCATCACCGATTACAACATGGGTCAGATTTATCAGCATGTGAGAGCAGGAAACGACCTTCACCTCAATCCTAATGAAGGGACTACCTCTTGGTTAAGCGCAGATGATAAAGCGGCAGTTTACTGCGCCTTACAGGCAGTTAAAAACTCTCTCTTCACTTATTGTGAAACTCAATATTATGCCAAAAATTATGATGAAAACGCCTCTATAACCACCGCTAAGAAAGAGGACTTATTCGAGTGGTGGATACCTTTATTAGTAGTTGTTGATGTACTTATTGTCGGTGGTATAGCAACCGGCTTGTTCTTTACTTTCAAACCTAAGAAAAAAACAGCAAAGGAGGAATGATCATGAAAGCAAAGCATCTATTCGTATTAGGACTCTTAGTCTTCTCTTTAGCAGCTTGTAGTAACACTTCTTCTACCATTCCTAATGATAATACCGGTGTATCGACTCCTAGTGAACCTATATCATCAGATTCATCCAACACTCCTATATCTTCTGATTCTTCAAGTTCACCTGTGTCTTCGGATTCGTCAGATAGTTCCTCTTCTTCATCAAGTCCCACTGGTCCGATAGATGAACCACCTGAATACGATATCGGCGATATTGTCGATGACGATGATGTTGACTATGGGGATTTAGTCTAATCTAGTAGTTTGTAACATCTAAACTGCCTATTAATCCCCCCCCTTGTCCTTTCCTATGGGCAGGGGGTTTTGGATATGCCGAAAATCGTTCACGTCATCCGCCTTTCTGAGGAAGAGAGGAAAAGGCTCAGGAAGATCGTCTCGACGAAGCCGTCGAAGGCGAGGACCATCAGGGCAGCCAACGTCCTGCTTGCCCTGGACACCTCAGGTGGAAGAGAGTCGCTAACCATGGCGGAATGCACCAAGGCCTTCGTGGTGTCCCGGTCAACGGTGCGAAATATCAAGGCAAAATACGACAGGGAAGGACTCGACGCCTGACTGTCGAGGAAGAAAAGTGAGAAGCCGCTCGTCCCGGCGAAGGTAGACGGAGAGGCCGAGGCCAGGATCATCGCCATAGCCTGCTACGACCCTCCAAGAGGTGGACCCTCAGGATGATAGCAGGGAAGTACGTCGAGCTCGGATACGCCGACTCGATATCCAACATGACCATTTCGAGGAGGCTGAAAAAAACGAACTCAAGCCTCACCTGAAGTCCGAGTGGTTCATCCCTCCGCAGCAAAACGCGGACTTCGTCGCCAAGATAAAGGACGCACTGGAGGTCTATTGAGGCCATACGACTCGAAGAGGCCCGTGGTCTGCATGGACGAGAAGCCGATGCAGCTTCTTTCCGAAACGAGAAGGCCCCTGCCGGCCAGTCCCAGAAGCGAGGCCAAGGAGGACCACGAATACGTCCGGGAAGGCACATGCCGCCTGTTCATGTTCACCGAGCTCCTGGGAGGCTGGAGAGAGGCGCACGCGAGGGAGAGACGGACCAAGGTCAACTGGGCGAAGGAAATCGACTGGCAATTCACGACCTCCGACGCAAGGACGAGGTTGAGACACCTCTACCCCGTCATCAAGACCGAAGGGAAATGAGAGTTTTAGTTGTTACAGGCTACTAGGCTGAACGGCAATAAGCATTTTCAAATTAAAACAAGAGTTTGTAAATCTAATTAAAATTGTTTAAACTTTGGCTTTTACGAAAAAAGCTATTTTAGCTTTATAATCAATTCAAAAATAGCAATCTTAATTGCTAGTTCTTCAACACTAAGTTAGAAAAATATCTACCTTATGAAGCAAGAAATCCTCAATATTGATGTGCTTGATTCCGTCTTTAGACATATCTAACTTATCCAGGCTTAAAACAAACTTTGGAGAGGCATCTTTGATGCAGTTAAAAGCATCAAACTCTCTTCTAATCACCTCTTCATCAAGTAGATAATAAGCTACTTTAAAAAAGCAAAAAATATTATGATAAAGATAAGGACAATCTGAAAAATTAAGCTATCGCCTATGGGATCAATAACGAAGAAAAGTCCCGTTACTTTTTAACTGACGACAATGTAGATATCACAAATAACAAAGCTGAGCGAACCTGCAGAAAGGTAGTTATGAAGAGGGGGAACTCACTGTTTTCAGCATCGAAAGAAGGAGCTGAAAGCACCTGTCGATTGCTCTCGATAGTAGGAACAGCTTCAACTACAAACTGAAACCAGACAGATATGTCGAGTATCTGCTCAATAACAAATCAAAGTTGAAGAAAAATATCGATAAGTATTTACCTTGGTCAGAAGAGTTACCAGAAGATTTGAAATTCAGCCAAGCAGAAATAGAACAAGCAGTCGCAAACGTCAATCAAGAAGCAACCGAAGAAAAATAATTTTCAAATGTCAAAATTCCCAGAACTATGGGAATATGGTGGTAGGGTAGGCGATTGACGCTTATGCTTAGCCAAGACGAAGTTGATGGAATAAACCAATCCATTGTGCAAGGCCACTACTCCTTCAGCAGCATGAATTTACAGGGTGAAAAGCTGGAGGCCATAAGAAAGCTTTCTCTTGTGCTGCTTGACGATGCCAAATCAGTCGAGACCACGCCTATCAAATCCAAGTTTTTGGAATTTGCCGATGAAGAAACGAGGACAACAGTAGTCGGATTTTGGAACAAGCCTTACTTCTTTGGACTCTCGATTCATTCTCGGTGTTCATGTGCTCTCTTTTTGCCGTGGCAGGGGCAATGCGGTTTCTATACGAATCCGGCTTTTATCCACCCTGCGACTTCTCTTTTTCGAGCCTTGCCATTTTTTTCGATATTTACGGCACTTTTCGGCATATTCAGGAAGGACGCAAATTAAAATGAACCCTGTACGAGTGACGTACAGAGTTCGTATAGTTTTCAGATGTGTTTTTAATACTAATCCTAACTCACTGTAATTCTCTTTTACCTGTATATAAATCGTAATAAGCTCCTTTTTTAGCTAATAATTCAGTTTGTGTACCGCGTTCAATGATGCTTCCAGAATCTAGAACGATGATTTCATCAGCATCTTTAATAGTCGATAATCTATGCGCGATAACAAGAACTGTTCTTTGCTTCATCAAACTCTCTAAGCCTTTATGTATCAAAACTTCCGATCTCGTATCGATGTTAGATGTCGCTTCATCTAAGATCATCACTGGCGGTTTGTTTAAAGAAGCTCTTGTCAAGCCTAACAACTGCCTTTGGCCTTCAGAGAGATTAGCACCATCATCATGTAAAACTGTTTCGTATCCTTGAGGCAGTTTTCTGATGAATGAATCTGCATGAGAATTCTTACTAGCAGCTAAAATTTCTTCTTTTGTCGAATGCCATCTAACATAGCGGATATTATCAGCGATAGTCCCAGAGAAAAGATGAGTGTCTTGAGTGACCATCGATATCGCTCGTCTTAAAGATTCTAATTTAATATTTCTGATATCGATTCCATCGTAGGTGATAGCTCCAGAATCGATCGGATAGAATCTTGCTAATAAAGAGATGATCGTCGTTTTTCCCGCTCCAGTGGAACCGACAAAAGCAACTTTCTTTCCTGGATATGCTTCAAATGAAATGTGTTTTAGTATTGGTTTGCCTGGCACATATGAGAACCAGACATCATCAAACTTAATCACACCTCTTAACGGGATATCTATGCTCTTGCCATTTTCATCTTGATATGACCAAGCATAACGGTTTTCAAAAGTATCAGCATCAGAAACTTTAACTAAAGATACATAACCAGCATCTTCTTCAACTTTCTCATCTAAGAATTTAAAGATTCTTTCAGCACCAGCTGCTGCAGATAAAATCGCATTGAGATGCATGGTGAAGAAATTGAAAGGTTGTGCAGATTGTCTGACATAGACTAGATATGATGTCAAACCGCCAAAACCAGCAGCTCCTAAATACCCATTGCATAAAAAGATGATACCGACCACTGCTGAGATTGAAAAATTAAAATAACTAAGTGAGACAAAAAACGGGATATTCATCTGGGTGCAGAAGAAAGCATTTTCGGCTGCATTTCTCCAATTCGTATTAGCTGCAGTAAATTTTTTATATGATTCTTCTTCATGATTAAAAGCTTTTTCTACTTTCATACCAGATAATTCTTCTTCAACAACTGAATTGACATCTGCCAATGCTTTCTGTTGAACTTTAAAGAATTTTTGGGCGCGTTTTGAATTTAAAAACATATAGACAAACATCAAAATGATGAAGAAAATAACGATTAACGTCAATGGAACATTGATGATGAATAGCATCACGATCGTACCGACGATATTGGCAAAAGATAAAACAATATTCGCAAAAGAATCATTCAAAGCCATAAATAGTGTTTCGATATCATTAGTGAAGTATGACATGATTTCACCATGAGTATGAGTATCGTAGTAAGCGATCGGTAGTTCTTGAATCTTTTTTACTAAATCCATTCTGACTTTATAGATGACATATTGAGTGATTCTGACCATTGATTGACAATATATAAAGTTAGCGATCACACCAGCTAAATAGATACCGCCTAGCATTAAAACCTGATTCACTAGAGTGCTTGAATTCGGATCTTCGATCAATCCGTTAATGACGACAACACCGCTGATATAAGTGCCTAAAATATTGGCTAAACTGGAATAGATGACTAAAACAACGACGAGACAAATCAGCCATCTCCTTCCGCGAAAATAGCCGAAAAGACGCTTCATCGTTTTAAAAAAGTTCTCTGGTTTACCACCACTAGTTGCTGCAGGCATCTTTCAGTCCCTCGTTTTGCAAGTTATAGATATCCTGATAGATTTGATCCGTCTTCAAAAGTTCTTCGCTCGTTCCTATCGAATTGATCTTACCTTCATTCAAAACGATGATCTTATCAGCATCTTGAATAGTCGATACTTTTTGAGCGATGACTATCTTAGTCATATGCGGTAACTTCTCGCGCAAATTCTTTTTAACTTCTCCTTCAGTCACCCGATCTAAGGCTGAAAAGGAATCATCTAAAATCAAAATTTTCGGTTTTCTTAGAATAGCTCTTGCAATACAAAGCCTTTGTCTTTGACCACCGGAAACGTTAGAGCCTGTCTGTCCTATTTGAGTGTTGAAGCCATCCGGTAACTTATTGACGATAAAATCATAACAACAAGCTATTTTACAAGCTTCTATCACTTCTTCATCGGTGGCATTCAAATCTCCCCATAAAAGATTATCTTTAACGGTCCCAGTAAAGAGTCTTGGACTTTGGAAAGAAATTGCGATATTCTTTCTCAATTCTTTTAAAGAATAATCTTTGACATTGTTTCCAGAAATATAAATAGCGCCTTTATTCACATCATAAAAACGTTCTAATAGATAAACTAGAGTCGACTTAGAACTGCCGGTTTGACCGAGAATACCCACGAACTCACCATCAGCGATTTCAAAATTGACATCTTGAAGAACAGCTTTATCTAAATCCTTGCTATAGCTGAATGTGACATCTTGGAATTTAATAGACCCGTCTTTCATTTTAAGAGTAGAGTTGGGATTATCAATTATTTCATTAGTAGACTTAAATACTTCCTTAATACGTGTATAAGAAGCTTCAGCACGAGATAAAGACATAAAAACATTAGAAAGCATGTTTAATGCAGCTAATGTCTGAGTGACATAATTAAGAAAAGTGGCCATATCATTGACAACATCTGCTTGATCAGGTGTCAACTTTAGCGCTGAATTACCGCCGACATATAAAATACCGATGATACAGGCATAAGTCATAAATTGCATGATAGCCATATTAGAAACGATTAGTGAGGAAGAAGCAGTTCCTAATCTTTTAACTTCTTGATTGACCAAAGAAAATTTCTGGATTTCAAAGTCTTTTTTAGCATTAGCTCTGATCAGTTTCATAGCGACTAGCGATTCTTGAACAGTCCGATTGACGCGGTCTAATGCGCCTTGCATCCTGACGAATTTCGGTCTGACCAAGATGGCCATAACTATTAAAACAGCGGCTAACAATGGGACGATGATCCCGAAGACAACAGATAGTTCTGGTGACATGATAATTGCCAAAACCAGCGAAAATATCAAAGAGATCGGGCTTCGTAAAACCGGCCTTAAACTCTGACAAAAAGTATCTGATATTATTTGAATATCATTCGTCATTCTGGTGACTAAGGAATTGATACGAAAATTATCAAGGTTGCTGAACGAAAAAGATTGTATTTTTAAATATTCTTGTCTTCTAAGTTCATATCCTAGTCCTCTTCCGGCTTTAGCTGTGTATTTAGCAGTCAAAATACCAAGGCCCAAAGAGACAAGTGCAAAAGCGATCATCACCCCACCCATCATCAATGTATATCCCAAATTGATCTCATAAGTAGCTGGTGAAGTAGGTAATTCTCTCATGCCATTATCAAGCATCAGATTCATCAAAAAAGGAATAGATATCTCTAATCCTGTTTCTAAAATAATAGCTAAACAAGCGATGATAAATGCCGATTTATATGGCTTTAAGAAGTGCCAAAGATTGAAACGCTGCATACAGGAATATTGTAAAAGATTTTTACAAATAAAACTACATTAAAGCGTTTCACTTTCACAGTTTTAAAAAAACAAGTATACTATTAACATCGGAGGTCAAAAATAGATGAAAGATTTAAAAGGAACCAGAACTGAAGCTAATTTAAAAGCTGCTTTTGCTGGTGAAAGCCAAGCTCACACCAAATATCGCTACTATGCTTCTGTCGCTAAGAAAGAAGGATTCACTGAATTTTCTGAATTGTTTGCTGAAACCGCTAGAAATGAGAACGAACATGCTGAATTATGGTTCAAGTATCTTCACGGCGGCGAGATGCCTACCACTGAAAAAAACATCGAAGATGCAGCTGGCGGTGAAAATTATGAATGGACAGAGATGTATCCTGAATTCGCCAAGGTAGCTGAAGAAGAAGGCTTCCCTGAAATCGCTGCTAAATTCAGAATGGTTGGCAAGATTGAAGAACGTCACGAAGCTAGATATAAGAAGATGTTAGCTAATCTCAAAGAAGGAAAAGCTGTCATCAAAGAAGGCACCTTAGTCGTCTGGAAGTGCCAAGTCTGCGGTCATATTCATGTCGGTCCTACCGCTTTACCGGTTTGCCCCGTCTGCGGTCACAAGAATTCTTTCCTTCCTGAAGCCGTTTGGTATGACTTCAAGCTCTGATTAAAATTAACTTAAATGAGCACCGCTGCAGCTGATATCAGCTGCAGTTTTTTGTTGCAAAAGTTCATTTTAAAATATAAAACTTTCACACTTTTTAGCTGTTTCTTATATCTTAGAAAGAAAAGTTGAATTTCATCGGAAAAAATCTATGAAAATATTTTCAGTAAGCGCTTTAATTTCTTTGACATATAAATAGATTTATAAGTATAATCTAGTTAATTGTTATTTTGTTGTTTAGGAGGAACGAAGATGGAAAACAAAAAGATAATGCGCAAAGACCGTGTTACCATTTACGAGGTCGCTAAAGTTGCCGGTGTTTCTTTAGCTACAGTATCTCGTGTCATCAACCATCACGATAATGTCACTGAAAAGACCAAGCAAGCTGTTGAAGAAGCGATTCAACGATTAGGCTATAAGCCTTCAGCTTTAGCACAAGGCTTAGCAAATTCCCGCAGCACCAATATCGGTATCATGATCCCTTCAACAGGTTATTCATATGTCTCTAATATGTTAGACGGCATGATCGATGTCGCTAAAATTTATGGCTATATCTCTTCTATCTTTATCACCAAGAGAACTAAGGAAGATGCTGCTAATGTCATCGAATCTCTCATCAAATCTCATGTCGATGGCGCTGTTATTTTTGATGATGAATTAGGTACTGATGAGATCCGTTCCATCCAGAATTACCATATTCCATTGATCGTCATCGGTCATGATATGCAAGGCGATGCATTAGGTTCCATCATCCTCGAATATAAAGATCCAGTCATGGATGTCGTCAAAGAACACATGTTGGCTGGAAACGATGATATCTATCTCTTAGATATCGTCAATGAAGGTAAGATGATCGATGAAATCAAAGAAGGTTTAATCGACTTTGCAAAAGAAAATAACAAGCACATCGAAGTCTTAAAATTCAATGATTCTTATGGCTTGGTCTATGCGGGAATGAAGGATTTCTTCAGAACTCACAAATCCGGTTATTTCATCGCTCCTCGTGATTCTTTAGCAGCTGCTATCGTCAACGCCGCTGCCGAAAGCGGATTAAGAATTCCTGAAGATGTTCAAGTCTTAGCTGAGATCGGTTCAAAATATTCTTATATTCTCAGACCTCAGATCTCCTCTTTCTCAATCGACATGTTCAGAGTCGGTTCTGTCGCAGTCAGAATGTTGACCAAATTATTAGATACCACTTCACCTCTAAAAGATAAGACTTTTAAATTCCGTGCTAAATTCAATAAAAGATCCACTACTGAATAATAATTTATTTGGAGTAATATCATTATGCTATTCACTCTTATGAACACTGTTTCTATCGTTTTATTAAGTGTTCTCATTCCACTCTTTGTGGCCTGCTGTGTGATATTTTTCATTCTCTTCTGGAAAAGAAGATTCTTTAAACAAGCTCAAAATATGAGAAAAGATTATGATTACTATCACACGATGTTAACCAGCGATTGCAAAGTGATGGTGAATCGTTTAGGCGTCTTAGGTAAAAGTTCTTTAGAATACTCAGCGATGTATGAGGAGAGAAACAAACAATACGAAAACATTTTCAACAAGCGCGATAAAGACATGTTAACCGCTTT
This sequence comes from uncultured Bacillota bacterium, assembly GCA_949284445.1. Taxonomy (GTDB): domain Bacteria; phylum Bacillota_I; class Bacilli_A; order RFN20; family CAG-288; genus Enterosoma. The sequence continues at coordinate 12,660 of CASDVP010000002.1, read as the reverse complement.
AGATTCTCTTGATACTTTATTGAGCGATAAAGATTATAAAAATGCGAAAACTGTCACTAAGCAATGTGAATCTTCATTAGAAGCTTATATCAAAGCCATCACCAGTTTTAATGATGAGCTGACCAATCTTTTAAGAGATGATTCCGATACTAGAGAAAGCTCGATCGTCGCAAAAGAAAAGTTCCGTAAGATCAAATCTTTTTACAGCAATCATCAATCAGAATTGAAATTATTGAGCAACAGCTTCGAATTGATCTTCAAAAATGCTGAAGACAACTTTGCAAAATTTGATGATTTGACTAACGAAGCCAAATTCAAAGAAGCTCAGACATTATTACCACAGATCACCACAATCTTAGATGCTATTCTGGAGATAATGGATGATTTACCGATGCTTGTCACTAGAACTATCTCAGTCATTCCAGAAAAATTAGATAAACTAAATGCTGTCTATCAAGAGATGTTATCACAAAATTATATCCTTGATTATTTAAACATCCCTGAGGAGATCAGAGAGATCAATCAAAAACTTAACACCATCACTGAAAGATTAAAATTATTAGATGTCAAAGGCATCAAAGAAGAATTGGACGAGATGCAAACTCACATCAATGATCTCATGACTAAATTCCAAGAAGAAAAACAAGCTAAAAGCGATTTTGAAAATTTACAGAACAAAGTCTCAGATTCTTCCTTTGAATTAGAGAAGAGATATAGTCAATTGATGAATGAGCTTCCTCAATATCAGATCACTTATAAACTCGATCAAAAATATGTCGATCAAATGATCACTTTAAAAAACGATATCGAAGCTGTCGGATATTTAAAAAGAGAACTAGATAGCTATTTGGATACCTCAGCTAAACAGCCTTATACTGTCATCACTCAGAAAATCCATGATATGCAATCTGAGATGGATAAGATCAAACGCACCATCACCGATTATTCTGACTATCTCGATTCTTTAAAATCTATCAGTCAAGATATCTTTACCTCCATCAGAAATTACTATTACCGTCTTAAAAAAGCTGAATATCAAGTGAGAATGATCGGTGTCAACTCCTATCATGCTGTTTTAGTTCCACGCTTTAAAGATTTATATGAAAGATTAGCTCAGCTCAACGCATTGATCATCACGACCCCAGTCGATGTTCCGACATGTCAATCTTTATATCAAGATTTTAAAAATGATGCTGATCTCTTATTGGTTGAAATCAACAAACACGCTAGTGATGCTGATAAAGCCGAACAAGCCATCGTTTACGCGAATGCCTTTAGAGTTGACTTCCAAGATAGTCGCCAATTGCTAGATTCAGCTGAAGCTGCTTTTGTCGAAGCTGATTTCACCAGAGCTCAAGCCATCGCTCTACAAGTCATCAAGACTTTCGGGCAAGACAGCCTCACTGCTACTGATAAATAATTATGGAAATCTATTTTGATTGTTCAGCGACTATCAAGCCTTATTCTGAAGTTTTAAAAACGTTTGAAACTGTTTCTCTTGATGATTTTGCTAACTCTGCCTCTAATCATGGGCTAGGCTATAAATCATTAACCATCTTAGAAAAAGCTAGAAAACAAGTCGCTAAATATTTGAATGTGCAACCGGATGAGATCATATTTACCTCCGGTGCTACTGAAGGAAATAATCTAGCTATCAAAGGTGTCTGTCATCGAGAAAAGAAGCATAAGAAAACCATCATCACTACCAAAGCCGAACACCCATCGGTTTTAGAAGTTTTTCACGCGCTAGAAACAGATGGTTTCAAAACTGTTTATCTCGATTATAATAAAGATGGGCAATTAGATCTCAATCAGTTGAAACAGGCTTTGAATGACGATGTTTCTCTTGTATCAATCATGGCTATCAATAATGAGGTTGGTTATATTTTTCCAATTGATAAAATCTATAAGCTAGTCAAAGAGAATTCAGATGCCTATTTACATGTTGATGCTACACAGGCGATCGGCAAAGAAATATTGCCATCCGATTCTTATGATCTGATGACCTTTTCTGGTCATAAAATAGGTGGTTTAAAAGGTTCTGGCGTCTTGGTCAAAAAAAGAAAAGTCTATCTGGATCCATTGATCGATGGCGGTGGTCAAGAAAGCGGATATCGCTCTGGTACTTCATCGCTCGGACTAGATTGTTCTTTAGCAACTGCTTTAAGAATCACCATGTCAACACTTGATGAGAGAACCTCAAAAGTCAAAGAGATCAATAACTATCTGAGAAATGAACTGTCTCTGATCAAAGAAGTCGTCATCACCTCTCCTAAATCTGCAACACCTTTCATCCTAAATTTTGCACTGACTGAACATAAAGGCTCTATCATAGCCGAAGCTTTATCGAATAATAATATCTATGTTTCAACAACCAGTGCCTGTTCAAGTCGTCAAGCAGGTGAATCTTATGTCTTAAAAGAAGCTGGTTTTGATCCGGTGATATATAAAAACAGCATCCGACTCTCTTTTTCAGGCTTTGAAACCATCGAAAAAGCTAGAATCTTCGTTGAAACATTAAAACGATTACTTAAGGAGATCAAACCAAATGTCAACTGATATGATCATTGTTTTCTTTGGTGAATTATCAACCAAAGGCAAAAACATCATGGATTTTATACGCCTATTAGGCAAAAACATCAAACATGCACTGAGAGAATTCACTTCATTAGAATATGAGATTAAAAAAGATCATATCTATATTCTCTTGAATGGATGTGATTATGAAAGCGTGAAATCTAAATTGCTGAAAGTTCCTGGACTCCTTTCTTGTGCGTTAGCTAAAGCCGTCAATAAAGATTTGAATAGCTTAAAAGAAGAAGCTTTAAATGTTTATTCCGATACCGGTATGACCACTTTTAAAGTCGATACTAAAAGAATCGATAAAACCTTTGAGATTCACTCTGATGTTATCAATCGAGAGATCGGCGCTTATATATTAGACAATGCTAAAGATAGCAAGGTTGATGTTCATCATCCAGAGACTATCATTCATATCATGATCAGAGAAGAAAGCGCCTATGTCTATGCTAAAAAAGAGCCTGGCATCGGTGGATATCCAGTCGGTATAGCTGGTAAATCCATGCTGATGATCTCCGGTGGTATTGACTCACCAGTCGCTGCTTATCTGATGTTGAAAAGAGGTGTCAAATTAGAATGTGTGCACTTCGCAGCTCCACCTTATACTTCTCAAAAAGTCATCGATAAAATTCATGATCTATTAAAAGTATTAACTGATTATCAACCGAGCATCAAATTATATATCGTTCCTTTTACTGAATTAGAAAAGACCATTTATGAGATCGCAGGTCCCAGCTATTGCGTGACTATCATGCGTCGAATGATGTTAAGAATCGCTGAAAGACTAGCTTATCAACATAATTGTTTAGTCGTTTCTGGCGGTGAATCGATCGGTCAAGTCGCTTCCCAAACTTTATATTCGATGAAAGTCATCGAAGAAGTCGGTACTTTACCTTTTATAAGGCCATTAGCTACATATGATAAAACCGAAATCATAGCGGTAGCTAAAAAGATCGGTACTTATGACATTTCTATCAGACCATTTGAAGATTGTTGCACAATTTTCACTTTAAAAGATCCTGTCACACATCCAAACTCTGACAAAGTAAAAGAGATCGAGAGCAAGTTTGATTATCAAAAGATGATTTTAGATTGCGTCAAAAATGTTGAAGTTCATCATATCACTGATGAAGAAGAGGAGTTTTAACTAACCATAACGGCTTGACTTCAAAAGTGGTTTTCTTCAGTTTAGCTTCCTCTGGAAAAACTAGTTTATAGGCGTTTAGATACATTCGTTTAGCGACATCATCGCTATACTTTTTATCTCCGATCAGAGTCAGTTTTAAAGAACTGATAGCGATTCTGATCTGATTCCTTCTACCAGTAAAGATTTCGATATCTAACGCAGTACCGATGTTAATGTAATTATTAGATTTTATACTGGTGATAGCTTCTTTACCGAGTGTTTTATCTTTAGTCACATATACTTGATGACTTTTGTTCATAGCTAAGTATTGCTTGACTAAATATTCTTTTCCGAGCGGGATTTTTTCTTTGATAACCGCTTCATAATATCTCTTCACTTGTCTAGCTTCAAAGATAGATTGTAATCGTTCCTTGACAGCAGCAGACTTAGCAAAAACTAATATACCTGAAGTATCAAAATCTAAGCGATGAACGATGAACAAGCCTTCATGACGTGTTAGTTGCCTTTCTTTTAAAAAATGATAAGCATTGTATGTAAAAGTCTTTTTATCATCAGTTCTGATAGTCAAAAGATGATAAGGCTTATAAATGACGATGATATCTCTATCTTCATATAAGATAGGTATTTCTAAGCGATGTTTACTCATAATTTTAAGGTAGCAAAAAAGCTCGACAAAGTCGAGCATCTTATCTTGTCAATTGGATCAAACAGGACTTGAACCTGTAACGCCACGGTTATGGGCCGTGTACTCTAACCAATTGAGCTATTGATCCAAATATTAATGGCTGTGAGGAGATTCGAACTCTTGACATATCGGGTATGAACCGACCGCTCTAGCCAACTGAGCTACACAGCCAAATAACGCAAAAGATATACTACAAAATTCACACTAAAATTGCAAGTGTTTTCTTATGTTTTCAAGTTTTATTTGATTTAAAGAATGAGAGATTCAATCGTCTGAACGTTATGGTTATATGAAGCTGATTTTTCGTTCTTATAGATAAATACAACATATGCATTTGAATAGTTAGACTATTGCCAGAATATGCAAATGACAAAGTCTTCAATATTAAAATTTGATGCATCATAAAGACTGACAAGGTTCTTATTTAACTAATATTTATGGCTCTATATTCTTTTGAATATAGTATCAAATAAAATGTGTTGAAGTAGATTTATTCAAAAAAGTAAATTTCAATTGACCTAAAGTTAGGTTTAGAATATAGAATGTTTAATAAGGAGGAGTGCAAAAATAGTGCACTGAAATAAAATATGAATTTTGATTTTACATTTTACAATCCTACTAGAATTCACTTTGGTCGAAACAGTCTTGACGCCTTGCATGAAGAATTAAAAAACTATGGTCCAAACGTTTTACTTGTCTATGGCGGTGGTTCAATCAAAAGAATCGGTCTTTATGACAAAGTCATCAAAATCCTTAACGATGAAAAGAAAAACGTCTTTGAATGTGGTGGTATCACTCCAAATCCTAAACTCAAAGATATGCTCAGAGGCGTTAAAATGATTGAAGAACATCACATCGATTTGATATTAGCTGTTGGAGGTGGTTCAGTCATTGATTGCGCTAAAGGAATGAGTGTCTCTGTAGGTGTTAAAGATCCATTTAAAACCTTATGGCTCGAACAAAAAGAAGTCACTAAAAACAATATTTCTGTAGGTTCTATCCTAACCATGGTTGGTACAGGAAGTGAATTTAATGGTGGAAGTGTCATCACTGATGAAGAACACAAGATAAAGATGGGACGTGTATTCCCAAGCCATGTTTATCCTAAGTTTTCAATTTTAAATCCTGAATTAACCTATACTGTCAGTGAATATCAAATGGTCAGCGGAATTTTTGATATTTTCTCACACTTGATGGAACAATACTTTTCTGGGCAAGATGATAATGTCAGCGACTATTTAATAGAGGGGTTGATGAAAAGCTTGATAGTTTCTACTAAAAAAGCATTAGTTAATAGAGAAGACTACGAAGCAAGATCAAATATCATGTGGGCAGCGAGTTTAGCTTTGAACACTTTAGTCGGTGAAAGCAAAACACAAGATTGGGAAGTTCATAACATCGAGCATCAGCTCGGCGCCTATACAGATTGTGCGCATGGTATGGGATTAGCAGCTATCAGCGGCCCTTATTATCGTCACATTTATAAATATGGTTTAGATAAATTTGTGAGATTTGCAAAAAACATCTGGAATATAGATGATAAAAATAAAACAAAGGATGAAGTGGCATTAGAAGGCATCGAAGCTTTAGAGAACTTCATCAAAGAATCACATATGGTCAGTCATATCAAAGACTTGGGTGCCACTGAAGAGATGTTAAAAGATATCGCTTATAGCACTATTGAATCTGGCGGCTATAAAAAACTATCTCACGAAGAAATATATGAAATTTTGAAAGAGGCATATTAATATCAATTTATATCTTAAAACAAACTCATCATATTAACCTGATATTAATTTGCAACAAAATATTAAACTGCATTAGTCTAGTGTTAGCAACTCTAAATTCTTATTTTAGAATGTTTTTAGAACTAAGAAAAGTGATGGCTAGATATGCTGAAGCACCATCAATGATTGATAAATAATTATTTAAAACAAGCATATGAGTTAGGGAAGAAACTAAATTGATATAAAAAAAGATTAGTATTTGTCTATCTTTCTTATTTATTTCACTTTGTTGTTACTGCATATAATGATCTGGTTTCTTCTCTAAATATAAATGCCTAACATTTTATATGGAAATTTAAAGATGTATTCAATACATCACTCTTTTTAACTCGTAAATTTATACATATATTTTTTAGCGTCATATTATCATGTAAAGTAAGTTATAATGACTCAAATAGTGAAAATCTACCATTTTCGATTTTTAAATGCATCTTATCAAAAAAGATTATCTCATTATTTTCATCATCATATTCAATTTCAGTTTGAGCAGTCAAATAGTAATAAAGCTTTATATCTTTATATTCTAGTGATGTTTCAAAATATATCGGTATTGTTGTATCATCAGTATAGTAAAAAAAATCTTTCATCTCTCTGATTTGAGATTTATTTTTTAAAGCAATATACGGAAGTAAAAGAGATTGTCTTTTACTATTTTCGGATTCATAATAATTGACAGACAAGTTCCAAATAGTATTGGTATCTTTGACAGAAGTATTGCTATATTTGATAAGAAAATAATGAATTTTATCATCGATTATTGTGGTGATAAATACATTATCTTCATATAATTCATACCAATCGTTTTGCTTTTTTAACGCCAAAAGAACAGAGCTTATATCATATCCTTCTCTAAATGTAAAATTGTGAAAATTATCTTCAACAGGCAAGTTAGCCTCAATCACTTTTATATTGTTGATTCTATACTCGCCTTTCGAATTTAAAGTTGGACAGGAAATATAATTTTTCTTTGTTCCACCACCACATGAACTCAACAACATAGCAGCTGTTAAAGTTGAAGAAAGCCAAACTAAACTTCTTGCTTTATTCATAACTGACCTTTCTAATAATTCATATTATACATACTACCAACTGGATTAGAAAAAATATTATCTATTAAATAAACACGACTATAATCTTGTTCTTTTGATGAAGACCAACCAAAATTAACAATAAAATAGCGTTGGATTTGTCCTGCACCTAATGGTTCATACTTCATACCATAACATGTAACAGCATGATTGACCTTCTTTCTATCTTTTGGGTCTGTAAAACTTCCAAACAATGCAATCGGTTTATTATCTTCGATACACATATCAATATTAAATGGTGTGGAGAGAAGCATTGCAAAATGATCGGCGTTTATACCTATTCTTTTACAATATTCTTCCATCACAGCTTTTATATCAAATGCTGTAGTAGAATGACCTATATTTTTATCAGCTCCTATATCAACAAGTAAATCATGAAATTCACCAGTGAATCTAAGATTTCCATCTACAGTCTCAATATATTTTTCATCAACAGCAGCGACAACCGCAGTCTTAGCATCATCATTATAGAAATAAAGCATTTCTCCAGAAGCGCCTTCACTAGAAGGTTTATTTCCATCTATGACAACATTTTCAAAGCTCAACGCAAAATCAGTACTAAATCTTGCTAAACCAGCAGATGAACTTTGATTATACACGTTATTAAGAATGCTGACGTTCTTCAAAGAACCTGTGATGGTCAAGCCAAAAACCCCCGAACCAAAATTAGTAAATTTGTTATTTTGAATTACAATATCACTTAATACAGAACCACTTCCATGAACATTGATGGGACGTTGAATAGTGGAATTTTGAATAACGATAGATCTACTATTACCACCATTGATCCAAATGGAGTGTCCCATATTATATTTATTACCCGTAAACGTACAACTATCAACTATCAAACCAGCAATATTTCCTTCAGTGGTAATACCATATTTCTTGCCACTAGCTGTGCCTTTAAAGTTGGCGCCAGTGATAGTGAGACTACTTCCGGCAACAATATAAATAGCATTATCAAGCCCGACATCAAAAGTAGCACCATTACCTACAATAGTGACATTCTTCTTATCAATTCTCACTTGTTCAGTCACTTCAATATCAGGAGATAAGGTTAAGACACCACCATCTTCTAATGAGGCAAGAGCAGCAGTGAGTTCTTCTTGGCTTCCGATCAAAGAATCATCAGTGACAGGTGGAAACTCACCTTTCTTTTATTTAGCAGCGACATTCAAATCGATTTGAATAGCTTCGCCAGAATATTCAGCAGTCAATTTCTCGCCTGGTAAGTGAAGTGCGATAGCAAAGAAAAGACGGTCTCCAGCACTGGGCTCATAAGAACCATTTTGGAAAACGTGACCATAAGGTAATTGGAAAGGATCAGTAGAACCTTCTTGCCTTGTAAAGGAAGACCAACTACTTTTACGATAATTACCATCAGCAGTGAGATCATAAGTGTAATCCATATTGATGAAAGACTCTAAGATATCACTTAAATGATATGCATCACCATCATCACTAGGTTCGGTGATATTGAAATCTAAACGGAAATCTAAATCGATAGAACCGGTGTTGACTAATGATAAATAAGCGACTTGATAGTCGTCGCCTTGCCAATTGGTTCCTTCAAAAAGATGAACACCATCAACAGAACCATCAGCATTTTCAGCAGGAACATATTTATCTTGTTCAGCATCATACATCTCTAATTCAATACCGAATGTGCCAGCTTGGATGATGTTTCCTTTGTTAGAAGCAGAATCAGAAAACCATGCATAAGAAGTGCCGATCAAAGCACCGGCGCTTAAGACGATAGAAGCAGCACAAGCGATAAGACTAAACTTTTTACTTTTCATTTTATTTACCTCTTTTTATTTAACAGCACGAACAATAGACAAACATATCAAGTTTGATAAGCAATATAATGAGTTTTCTTACTCTATTCACTTACCTCCTCTTATTCAGGGATAACCTGAACAGCGGTGACGCTGATATCAAAACTGACTTCACCATTCATAGCTAAATTATTGGAAGAATCATTGATGAACTCGGCTTTGATAACAAATTCTTGTTCACTATTAGGTGCAACAGGAGTTTCAAATGAGAAATCCTTCTCATCTAAGGCAAAGGTCTCAACCTCTTCACCAACAGTGAGAGTGATCTCGATCTGTTCTTGTAAAGCTTGAGAACTAGCCTCATCTTCACCGAGCACAATATCTAAAAAGCTGATGGAATAAGTGAAGGCGATATCACCAGTATTTTTCAAAAGAAGTGTAGATTCTTGATACATGCCAGGTAAATAGCCGCTGATATCAAAGATGCTGGATTTGTCTTTTGTCAAATCGACATTCACTCCTTCAGTGTAGGGAACAAAGGCATTATTTTCGTACTTTAAACCACTGACTTTAGTCTCATAAAGTTCAGCCTTTAATTTACCAGCGACTAAGTGGTTGTTGGTTTCTGTCTGAGAATTGAATAACGCATAAGTAGCTAAGACTAGTCCACCAGCACTCGCACCCAAAACCAAAACAGAAGTCACAATTCCAAGGATGAGTTTCTTTTTCATTTTTTCTCCTTTCTATGATGCACTAATTTATGTGTCAAAATTTTAAATAAATCACTCTCTTTAAAAGCTTTAAACAGAATGACTAGCACCCAAATAAACACCGCTAACAAGATAGCTAAAAGGATGGATAAATAAATGATCGCAATCTGTGTCATACTCACTCCAATTTAAAAACTAAAGCGAAGTCTAACGCTTTACCCATCGCACTATTATCGGTTTCTAAAGGTAATGAATAAGAGATAGAAACCTTTAATTCATCTTCGATAACAGTTTTCACTTGATTATCAGTCAAATCTTTTAATAAACCATCATATTCAGTCTCATCATCAAATGAGATTTTAGTGCTCAAATAAGGAAGCAAACCCTGTTCATCTTTATAGACAAATTCCACCACTAAGTCGCTGGTGATAGAAGTGTTTTTTACATCATAAGTAAAAGATTCCTCTTTGCCAGGAATCATTTCCGTCAAGGAAACATCTAGAGATGTCATATTATCATCTGAATTTAATTCAACGCCAAAAGAATCACCTTGGACCACTCTATAGAGAGCATATCCAGATACTCCGCCTATGACTAATGTAACAATTGCCGCAGAAAGTAATAATACTTTACTCATTTTAGACAATAATGTCACCTCATCAAATCACTTAATATTTTATTGCCCCCGTCTATTCAATATATATGTCGTGAATTAAGGTTTTGAAAGCATAAATTGTAAAATTCAGACATGAAAAATAGATTTTTTGTTATTTTTTGTGATAAAGTTCAAATTAGATTAAAAGACGAAAAATAATAGATTTTATACTAGCAAATGAATATGTTAACCATTTATATAACTCATGGTTTTAGTTGTAAAAATTCAAATTATCTCAATTTTAAAAACTTTGCTATAATAAGAAAAAAACGGAGGTTCCTATGCTCGAATATCGTTATGACACACAGTTACTCATCGATGGTGAAAATTTAGATGAAGAAGCCATCAATGACTACATCACGAAAAACTTCAAAGGTGATTGCCTTTTAGCCGTCGGAGATGATCGCTTGATCAAGATTCACTATCACACCAATGAACCTTGGAAAGTATTAGAATACTGCCGAAGTCTCGGCGAAATATATGATATTGTCGTCGAAGATATGGACAGACAATCCAGAGGATTAAAAGGATAAAAAATAGCTAGTGACTTGAGGTCAATCCATCACTAGCTCTTGGAGGTGGCAATACTTGCCAGTATAGACAAAGAAATGTTAACCACGGTTAATATTATATACATTTCTTTCTGCAACGCAAGTCAAATCATCTTTTAAATAAGAAGATTTTTCTTTCAATTTCACCTCTTCAGTCAGCAGTCAGATATTAAATCAGCTAAATTTCCTAATTTATAGCCTTGATATTACAAATAAAAATATAAAAATAGCAGCTTTTTATGCTACAATTAACTAAAAGAGGTGGAAAAATGGCAGAAGTTATTGTGGAAGAAAAGAAGAAAGCAAGTAAAAAGATGTACCATATCGCTAAGAGAGAAGATGGTAAATGGCAAGTCAAATTTGCAGGTGGTGCTAAGGCGATCAAATTATTTGATACTAAAGCAGAGGCCGTAGCTTATACTGAAAGCATGGCTAATAACCAAGATGCTGGAGTCTTGATTCATCCTTCTAAGGGAAAGAATAAAGGCAGATTCAGCAACAAATAATCGTTAGGTTTTTAAGCATTCAAAAAGCCTGATCGCACACGATGCGAATCAGGCTTTTTAATTGTTACGATTCAATTATTGTTGTTCAAGCTTAACAGTGACAGTTTCCTTTTTAGTATGTAAAACATTATAAAGAATCGGAACTACGAAGAGCGTGCAGAAAGAGACCACTAACTTGAATAAAATCCATCCTGCTGGCTTAAACATATGCCATTTTTTAGTTCTGGTCTTTTTGAGCAAAACTGCTTCAGTTTCAGTTTTAGATTTGACTTTGAAGCCATTTCTTTCATAGACATCAATGACGCTTTCAAACTCGGCTAAACTTTTTGTGACTTTGGTCGAACTAGACATTTTAAAATCCTCCATTTTTAAAATTTTACTGCCCCCCCCCGACAAAAGTCAACACTAGCATCAAAGAGTAACCTTTCTAAAGTGATTTTTTTTAAAAAACTTGGCCAATTTATAAGATTGACCAAGTTTTGATTTCTGATATAACGAAAAAGCAGTCTATCATTTGCTAATCTCACTAATTGCATGTTTTTAAGGCTGGTTCAACACTTACTTGATTTTTTTCATTTATAGGTGATGTCTAAAACTCCAGTCTTTTGGTTATAATCGATTCTATCAATGAAATTAACTGGGATAAATCGTAAACGTCAAAGAAACAGTGTATTGATAGTTATTGGTTCCCAATAGTAGGAGCCAAGCAAACAATATCTCTCGGGTACGACTGAGCTTTCGATGTCTTTGTGCTATCACTTTAATACAAAACGCGACCCCTACTAGCAAAATGATACCTTTACTAGAAAAACGATACCTTTAAAAAAGGCAAAATATTATTGGAATTATAGATTATTTATTTTCACGAATTTTTGAATATCGGCACATGTGTTGAATTTCGCGCATTGTTTACAATTATCAACATTATTCTTTATCGCACATTTTCTAATAAAACATAAATTTGTGCAAAATGTTGTTTTAATGCCTTCAGACTTGCACCCATTGCAATTAATATTCTCGGGCAATATTTTTGCATTATTTAGTTTAGACCAAAGTCTTGCTGTTTTTTCCTTTAATTCATTGTCATTAGTGATTGTAGCGATATAGGCGTTGCATTTGCTACAATCTATACCACAATATCCAACAATTTTATTCATAATTATTTAACAACCT
>CASDVP010000001.1 GCA_949284445.1 uncultured Bacillota bacterium | reverse complement strand
TTCTGGAGTACGAGGAGTTCACTTTGATAAAGATAGAGGACTATGGGTGGCTCAGATTATGTTTCAAAGAAAAGCTCATATTCTTGGTAGATTCAAAACTAAAAGAGAAGCAGTGAAAGCAAGACTAGCTGGTGAAGAAGAGTACTTTGGCAAATATAGGTAGAACTATAGATGTAACTTACACCTTATGTAGGGGTCGCAAAGTTGGTAATGGGGTTGCAAAAATAAACAAGGGGTCGCAAGTGCATCACAATTGGTATTTATTGCCAGCGAAGAATGTCTCACTCGCTGGTCTGACACAGATATCTATTGAAGGTGTTGAACAATTAGATCTTTATTATTCGACATATTTACCACAATTTTTCTTTTCGATGATCGCACCGATCATTCTTTTTATCATCACAGTATTTATAGATTATAAAGTCGCCTTAGTTTTATTAGCATGTGTTCCACTAATACCTATATCGATTGTAGCAGTCTCTAAATATGCTAAAAAAATCTTTGCAAAATACTGGGGAATCTATATATCAATGGGTGATAAATTCCTTGATAGCATCCAAGGCTTAACAGAATTAAAGGTTTATGAAGCTGATAAAAAGCAAAATGAATTGATCGATAAACACGCCGAAAGCTTTAGAAAAATAACTATGAAAGTATTGGTGATGCAATTAGCCTCTACTACGATCATGGATATTGTTGCCTACGGCGGTGCTGGAATAAGTATCGCCCTTACGATCATGGATTTAGCTGATTCAACACTAACACCTGCTTACGCGTTATTCTTGATTTTGATAGCTGTAGAATTTTTCTTACCATTACGAGCATTAGGAAGCGCTTTCCATGTAGCTATGAATGGAGCTAGCGCTGGAAAGAAAATCCTCAATCTCTTAAATTTACCCGATCCTATTTGGGGAAAAGAAGAAGTCAAAAACACCACTTTGACTATAAAAAATGTCACATTTTCATATGATGATAAAAGAACAATATTAAACGATATCAACATCTTCATCCCCAACACAGGTATTACAGCCATCGTTGGTGAAAGCGGAAGTGGAAAGAGCACTATCGTCTCTCTTCTGATCGGTTCATATCATCCGCAAAAAGGTCAAGTCTTGATCGGTGATAAGGATATCACCGAATATTCAAGAGAGTCTTATTATTCTCACTTAGCATTGATCAGCTATAACACTTATATCTTTAATGAAACAGTTCTAGATAATTTCAAATTAGCTAAATCAGATGTCACAAAAGAAGAAATTATAAATGCATTAGAAAAAGTAAATCTGAAAGATTTCATCATCAACACTTTCGGATTAGATAAAAAAATTGCTGAAAATGGAAGCAATATGTCAGGCGGTCAAAAGCAACGTTTAGCATTAGCGATCAACCTAGTCGCTGATAAAGATATCTATATCTTCGATGAAGCCACTTCAAACATCGATATCGAGAGTGAAAAGATCATCATGAACAACATCGAAGAATTAGCAAAAACTAAATGTGTGATTTTGATATCGCATCGTTTAGAAAATGTTGTTAAAGCTAATAATATCTATTATTTAAAAGATGGAAAAGTCATAGAAGAAGGTAACCATCAAATGCTCATGGATAGAAAAAGTGAATATCATTCTCTCTATACTGCCCAAAAAGAATTAGAAACAGGTTATTTAAAGACAGTGGAGGCGCAAGCATGAAAGAACAATTACGCATGAGTGGTGCCAAAGTGATGGCGACATTGATAGTATTGCTCGGCTCTCTATCTTTAATCATGCTCTTAGCTGTTATAAATGGCAGTCTAGGCTTTATCGCTGCTATGTCAGTCACTGTTTTTGGAAGCGTCGCCGTAGCCAAAGCCTTAGGAGAGACGATTGCTCTCTCTTGGGGATGGATTATCAATCTAACTATCGGATGTGGTCTATTGCGCGGAATCCTTAAGTACTTTGAACAATACAGCAATCACTATATCGCTTTTAAATTGCTCGCAGTTTTAAGAGATAAGATTTTTAAAGCGCTAAGAATTTTAGCACCAGCAAAATTAGAGACTAAACAAAAAGGAAGTCTCATCTCGATGCTGACTTCTGATATCGAAACCTTAGAGGTCTTTTATGCCCACACGATCTCTCCGATTTGTATCGCTATATTAGTTTCAACAGCAACATTCTTCTTCGTCGGATTCATATCGAGCTTTTATCTCGCTGCTGTAGCTTTGATCGGCTATTTAGTGATCGGTATTTTATTACCATATATCGCCTTTAAGCGCCTTAAGAAACCAGGGGTTACTTATCGACAAGAATTTTCATCATTCAACGCTTATTTTTTAGACAGCATCATGGGTATAAAAGATATCATCCTTCACAATGGTGAAAAAAGCCGTGAACAAGAAGTAAATCATCGATCGAATCTGTTATTAGATGAAACAAAGAAGATTAAAAAAGCCACATCGAAAAATTCAGCGTTGACTGAGATTTTAGTTTCTATATTCATAGCTTTGACTCTGATAACAGGTATTTTATTAGTCAGTTATCATCAGTTATCGATCGGACATATGATCATCGGTGTTGTGACTGTGTTTTCCAGTTTCGGTCCAGTCATCGCTATTTCTAATCTGCCTGGCAATCTAAACCAAACCTTTGCAAGCGGAGATCGTGTGATCAAATTATTAAAGGAAGAGCCAGAAGTAAAAGAGATTAAGAACAAGAACAATTTTGAATATAAAGACCTAAATGTAAACGACCTCAACTTTTCCTATGAAAAAGACAAAAAAATTCTTTCTGACATCTGTTTCCATGCAAAGCAAGGTGAAATAATCGGTATCATCGGAGAAAGCGGAAATGGAAAATCGACATTTTTAAAACTTCTATTAAGATTCTTCCAAAAAGATTCTGGAAGTATCAAATATGATGGTATAGATATAGATGAGATCAATACAACTAGTCTTTTAAACAATGTGACTATGGTTTTTCAATGCACATATTTATTTGATGAAACTATCGAAGATAACCTTTTGATCGCGAATCCAAGTGCCACTCATGAAGAAGTGATAAACGCCTGTAAAGCAGCTTCAATTCACGAATTCATCCACAATCTTCCAAACGGTTATCAAACAAAGGTTCAAACCATGGGAGATAACCTTTCAGCAGGTGAAAAACAGAGAATCGGTTTAGCTCGTGCTTTCTTAAGAGATAGTCCACTTATCCTTTTAGATGAACCTACTAGCAATGTCGATAGTATCAATGAAGGTATCATTCTCAAATCATTGATCGAGCAAAAACATAAAAAGAGCATTATTTTAGTTTCTCATCGCCAATCCACAATGGCGATCGCCGATAGAAAATATCAGATCAAAAACGGACACATGGAAGAAATCACTGATGCCAGATGATAAACAGAATCTCACCGATGAATTGATCAACAATTCAGAAGAAAACAAAAATGAAAGCATAGAAGCACAAAAGAAAAATGAAACTGAACTAAAAAAAATAAGATTTTTCAAAAATATAAGATAAAAGATATCAGCTTCTTAGCTATCATGTCGGCTTGCATGTTGATAACTGGCGCTATCATGCCCCTAGTTTCACAAATTCCGATCTTCGGTATCATTCAAGTGTGCTTAGGACTTCAATTTTCTATTTTCCCTACTATAGGCATGATGAAAGTTCGAAAGCCTGGCGCCTTATTATTCAAGTCTTTATTCTGCGGCGTAGTTTTAGTTTTCATGAACCCTATCATGTTCGCTTGTCTTTTGATTTGTGCACTTATAACTGAAGGTTTGATAATTCTTATATTTAGAGGATATAAAAAGAATCTTTCTTGCTTAATAGCTGGTACTATTTACTTTCCTTTAACACTGCCATTCCTTTATCTTTATTATAAGTTTTTATATCAAGTTACCACTGAAACCGGTCAAGCTGTAACTGCTTTTATCAATTCTTCTATCGGTATGAGCATCGGCATGAGCGTCGCTGTTCTAGCCATCTGTTTAGTAGGCGCATTCATCGGTGTCATCATCACTAAAGAACTTAAAAAATCTGGCATCTTAAAGAAATGAAATTTCTCTCTATACACGCGAAAATATATCCGCTATTAGCTATTTTTACCAGTGTTTTTATCACTGTTATCGGTCTAGTTATAGCTAAAGATTTGCTACCATGCTCACTTTTTTGCAGTGCTCTTTTCCTGTTCTTTGCTATTTATGGCTATTATAAAGAATGCTTAAAAATATTACCGGTTTTCATCATAATCTCTGGTATCTTTTTTCTCTTTTATTATTTAGCAACAAATGAATTGACACCCGGTTGGGCGATGACGAATCGCTTTGCTGCTCTTTTTGTAGCTATCATCCCAAGCATGGGCACCTCTCCGACTAGAATGACAAGAAACCTCAACTCGATCAATACTCAGAAAACCATCACCTTAGGAATGCTCATCGCTATGTCTTTTATGCCGTTATTAAGACAAGAGATAAAAAGGGTTAAAGATGCTATGAAAACAAGAGGTGTTTATAACATCTTCAATCCAAAGATATTTTATCGAGCGCTTCTCATCCCTTTTATAACCAGATTGATCAATATCTCAGATACGCTTTCATTATCGATTGAAACCAGAGGATTTTCTTTAGAAAAAAGCAAAAACACCGTCTATAAAAAAGAATATTTTGTCCTCAGTGATCTCTTCTCCTTAATAGCCGTGATAACAGGAGCCATATTAGTTATAGTCTTATGAATAAAGCCATAGAATTTAAAAACGTCAGTTTCAGTTATGATGACAAGAATCTGATTTTAGATGATGTCAATTGTGAGATCGAATATCAAAAACTGACACTTTTAGCAGGTCATTCTGGATGTGGAAAAAGCACCTTTTTAAGCATCATCAGCGGAATCATTCCTAATATCAATTATGGCATCTTAAAAGGTGAAGTGTTTTTAAATGATAAAGACATCAAAGAACAAAAAGTGAGTCAGATCTGTAGACAAGTCGGCGTTGTCTTGCAAAATGCTGATGAACAAATAGTTCAAAAATACGTCGAAGATGAAGTGGCTTTCGGATGTGAAAATTTAGGTTTTAATACCGATAAAATAAAAAGACAAGTCGATTTAGTATGCAAGCTTCTTGACTTAGATAAAAATGCTGAATGCCGAAAATTATCCGGTGGTCAAAACAGAGACTCATCATCGCTTCTACCTTAGCGATGGGACAAAAGATCATCATTTTAGATGAACCATTAGCTAATCTAGATAAAGATTCCAGCTTACAATTGATGACCACATTAAAGAAATTGACAAATGCAGGTTATGCAGTAATCATCGTCGAGCATCGAATCGATGTTGTTTTACCTTTCGCAGATACAGTTTTACACCTTGAAAATAAAAAGATTCAAAAGATCTCAAACAAAGAATTTTTCTTACAAGAACAGAGTAAAAAAATAACGGATATCTGCCCGAAAACAAACTCGAATGAACCTGTTCTGACTTTGAATAATGTCTCGTATGAAATTAAGAAACATCCGATATTAAAAGATTTGAATCATTCTTTCATAAAAGGACATAGAACCGTCATATTAGGTGAAAACAGTTGTGGAAAAACCACTCTTTTAAGTCTTCTTGCTAAATTGATCACTCCTACTGAAGGAAATATCATTCAGAATATAGATGAAAAGTTAAAGCAGAGAAAACATGGCGATCATAAGTAGTTTAAAAAAGTCGGTGTCATCTATCAAAATCCTGACTATCAATTATTTATGCCGACAGTCAAAAAAGAGTTATATTTTGCTAGTGAAAGCGATGAATATGCTTTTGAGATTGCAAAAAGATTTGAGCTTTTAGATTTTTTAGATAAACATCCTCAATCACTATCTGAAGGGCAAAAGAGAAGATTATCGATCGCCTGTGTTTTAGCTACTAAACCTGAGGTCGTTCTGTTAGATGAACCGACAGTCGGACAGGATTACAACTTTTTATTAAAACTGATCAATAATCTGAATGAGATTCATTTAGCCACTAAAAACACCATGATCACTATCACTCATGATATCAGGTGTGCAAGTAGTCTTGGTGATGAAGCTATTTGGATCGAAGATCATCGAATCAAAAAAGTGGGCGGAAAAGAATTGATCGATGAATATTTTCAAGGTTAAGAGTTCTTTTTTTGATAGTATTTAAACAATTCTTCTTGGCTTCTAAATGATCGGTTATTAGTTTTAGCTACTGGTATATAATCGCCATTGATATTGACAAAACTGCTCTTCGTATTGTCTTTAAAACCATAATCGAATATCAAATTCAATTCTTTTTTGACATCAGGATCATAAACTGGAGTGACCACTTCAATGCGGTTATATAAGTTTCTAGGCATCCAATCGGCTGATCCCATAAAACATAATTCTTCACCACCATTAGAAAAAATAAAGATGCGAGAATGCTCTAAATATCTGTCGATAAGTGAATGGATCTGCATATGCTCAGAAAGATCAGGTAATCCACCGACTAAAGAGCAATTACCACGGACTAACAATTTAGTGTCCACACCGGAAGAAGAGGCTTCATATAATAGCTTAACCATCTCCACATCAGTGATATGATTGATCTTGATTTTGATTCCAGATGGTAATCCTAACAGATGATTTTTGATCTCATTTTTGATGAGTCTCTTAAAGACTGACTGCATATGATTAGGAGAAACTAAGAGAGTCGGGAAGTTGATTCTTCTGAAAGGTTGTGCGATATATTCAAAGAGATTAGCGACGTCTTTAACGATTTTTTTATCGGTCGTAAATAAAAGACAATCAGTATATAACTTGGCGTTGCCTTCATGGAAATTACCAGTGGAAATAATAGCGATATCTTCATTGCTTTTAGTTTTGATATATACTATTTTGCCATGTATTTTAAATCCTTCTTCTCCTGTTAAAACATTGCAGCCATCCTCTTTCAACTTTTGTGAAATTGAAATGTTAGATGATTCATCAAATCTCGCCATTAATTCCACTACGGCAGTGACTTTCTTTCCATTTTGACTCGCTGATGATAAAGCTCTCACCACTTGTGAGTTCTTAGCAGCGCGATAAATAGTAGCTTTGATTTCAGTGACATCTGAAGATATCGCTGCTTCTTGTAAAACACGGATAAAAGCATCGAATGATTCATATGGAACATGAATGAATAAATCATGTTTGCGAATGGTCTCCAAAAGAGACTTCTGTTGTTTCATCTCAATGATTTCAGTCTGTTTCCAATCAGGATAAGAAAGTTGAGAACTATTTTTTACTCTCGGGAAAGACATCAGATCACGATTGTTATGATACCTACCTCCGATTGAGATCAGATCATCAGTATCGATATCTAATCTCTTCATCAATACTTTTCTTAAGTCCTTAGGCATTCCTTCGCCAAAGAGGACACGCACAGGGCTTCCACGTTTTCTTTCTTTAACGGCCTCAGAGATGCTCTTTAATAATCCTTCTTCTGGATCAGATTCGACTTCCATTTCAGCATCTTTTGTGAATTTAAAAGCATAGGCTTCAAAATTTTTGTATCCTAAGCCATTGAATATAAGAGGCAAGTTATAACGAACTATATCATCGATATACATGATATAGTTCTTACCATCTTCTTGACCTAAGTCTACAAAACGACCGGTAAATGTGACAGGAAGAGGAACTAATGCATATTCTGCTTTTTTATCCTCAGCGGTCATCTTTACCGCTAAATAAATATGTGAATCATTAACCGAATCTACATTCGCTTTTTTGCTGAGAATGATCGGATTGATATAACCTAATGCTTTTCTTAAGAAAAAATCTTTGATCCATTCTTGCTGCTTAGCATTTAAATGTTGCTCATCAATCAATAAGATTCCTACTTTGGCTAATGCAGAAAAAATCTCATCACGGCAGGTTTCAAATTCCTCACCATATTCTCTAGTGAGTTTGGTTATGATTTTAAGATTTTCTTTGGCTTGCTTGCGCTCGCTTGAAAAATCTTTCAAATCATTTTCGGCGATACGTTTAAAAGAGGCTACTCTAACTTTATAAAATTCATCTAGATTATTAGAATAAATACCTAAAAAATTCAATCTTTCATAAAGCGGAATAGTCTTCTTTTCAGCCTCTTTTAAAATTCGATGATTAAAATACATCCAAGAGACATCACGATTGATATAATTTTTCCCATTCAACTTAACTTTGGGCAGCTTCACTTTTATTGTATTCATACAATTATTTTAACTGATAGACACAACTTTTTGCCCAAGATTAGTAAAATTTAACAATTGCTTAAAAAACTATTGCTCGACTTCTGTGCCATATAAAAAGTCAGTTGAAGAATCATCAAAATTGATGACTGGATAGACTTTCTTACCATATTTCATATCGCATTCTTTTAAAATAGTGTCATAAACTTCTTTTCTACCTTTTTCATCATCGTGTTCAGAAGGCATGACGACATCAAACACCAGATTCACATGTTCGACACCAGAAACGATTCTAAAATCATGGAATGTTATCGGATAAGGCAGTTTCTTGATAGCTAAAGAAACTTCATTTTTATATTTTTCAGTATCAGGATCATTAAGAAGAACAGGATCCATATGAATGGTCAAATGAATATGTAATTTTTCATATGCTTCTTTTTCAATATCATCGCATAATGAATGTGACTCTAAAATATTTTTGCTAGCATCGACTTCCACATGGATGACTGCGAAGATATTATTGCCATAATAATGCATAGTCAAATCGTGAATACCTAAAGCACCCTTATGAGATTTAATCAAATTGATTAACGCAACGATTATTTCTTTATCCGCTTTTTTACCTATTAAAATATCTGCTGCTTGCTTTAATATTCCTATACCAGAATAAATGACTAATCCTGCTACTACCAAAGTGAAGAAGCAATCGACAGAATAAGTTGTGAATTTAGTGATAAGAACACCGACAATAACAAGTGTAGTGCCTATAACATCATTCAAAGAATCTCTTCCAACTGCCTTAAGCTGTAATGAATCTATTCTTTTTGCTAAAGAAAAATACAATGAAGCTTGAGCGACTTTAGCTAAAACAGCCAATGCTAATATAACAATAGTCGCTATAAATTCTATATTCGAAAGTTCTTGAATCACTGGATGATGAAATTCCATCATCGAATTGATAAAAGCTATCAAGTCAACGATGCCTTGATAAAACATCACAAAACCTAATGCGATGATAACGCAAGAGATCACCAGAGAAATGATATATTCCATTCGTTGATGACCGAAAGGATGATCGCTATCCGCTTTTTTAGATGAAACTTTAAATCCTAATATTGAAAGTCCATTATTTCCAAAATCAGAAAGGTTATTGACAGAATCAGCAACGATTGAGAATAAATTCATCATCAAACCGATGATTATCTTTGCTAAAAATAGCAAAAAATTGGTTATCAATCCAAAGAAGGATCCTAATAAACCATATTTTTCTCTAACTTTGACATCTTTAGTATTGCGATAATCTTTAACGAATAATTTTAATAATAAGTTTGTCATAATTTTTAATAACCAAATTATTATAAGAAGTTTATATATGGATTGCTAAAAAACAATATCAAAGCGCTTAATTATTTTTTTTGTTCATCGCTTTCATCCACGAGTTGTTTTTCTTTTTTAGATTTCAAATAAGAAAGAATATAACAAGGTATCGATAACACCTGTGCACTTATAGACACTATCACCATAGCTAATACAGAAATATCATATAAAGTGCCTAATAACCAACTGCCTAAAAACCAAAATATACCGAATGAAAATTCGAATAAGCCATATCCAGTAGCTCTGCTATCCTTAGGGACAATCGAGGTGACAGCCGCTTTTAAAATCGACTCTTGAGCACCCATCCCAATACCCCACATCACAACACCAACAAAGAGGACAGTTAGAGAGTTTAATTCAAAAATAAATAATGAAAATAAACAAGAACAAGCCGTCGCACCAACTAAAGAAAACATTCCAAATTTATCATATAATTTTCCAAAAATAACAGCTGCTATAGCATCGACGATCATCGCACCAGAATAAACTAGTGGTAACGTTTCAGAAGTAATAATATTATTATTCCCTACATAAACATTACTTATATGCATACCGACTAATGAATAATCAACAAAGCCAAACGCAAAGATGCTGATACCGATGATATAGAAAATAAAGCTCGGTTTCATTTTGAATTTTTTATGTTTCTTCGGCTCTGGTTCAAACTTATCTGGATTCGGAAATTTATGTTTTGTAAAAAATAGCATCACGATAGTTAATAAAGCAGGTATCGACAAGAAGAGAAAACAGATCGAATAATTTTTAAAAGTCTCACCATCTGTTTGAAATAGCATGACAAGATAAAGGAATATCGGTCCTAAAAAAGCACCGATTTGATCTAACATCTCTTGAATGCCAAAACTTCGCCCTACCTGTTCTTGAGTAGCAGCAAATGACATGATGGTATCCTTTGCAGGTTTTTTTATAGCTTTTCCAATCCTTTGAATGCTTAAAATGATACAAGCCCAGATCCAACCATTAGGACCAACAAACGCTAGAAATGGAACAGCTAAAATATCTATTAAATAACCGAGTATCACCATCGGCCAATACTTCTTTGTTTTATCAGTTATTCTTCCGAACACATATCTGAGCGAATATCCTAATAGCTCACTAAAACCAGAAATAAAACCGATGACACCAGCAGATGCACCTATCAGAGATAGATAAGTGCCTTGAATGCTTGCAGCCCCTTCATGAGTCATGTCAGATAGAAGACTGACCACTCCAAAAAGGAGCAAAAAGATCATCGCATTAGATATTTTCTTTTTATTTTGTTTATTCATTACTATCGCCTTCTACAATCTTGTTTAAATTTTGAAATTCAGATTTGCTCTCTTCTTTTGAGCACAAATAAACCTTTTCAAGAAGTGAGGCAAATATCTTTTTCTCATCTTCATTTAAAACTCTGAGAATATATTCATAATAAATAGTTTCAACATGTCTTTTAGAGATCTTTAGTTCTTCAGCTTTTGCAGTCGGATAAATAAGAGATGCTCTTTTATCATTTGGATCATCCAGTTTTCTTATGTAGCCTCTTTTCACAAGACTAGCTACTTGCCTAGCGACTGCACCTTTATCGGTTCCTAAAATCTTACAGATGCCAGCCTGACTGATCCCATCATGTTTTCTGACAACATGAATAAGATCAAATTCCGAACTTCCGATGCCATCTTTCTTCAACCTCCTGACAACAAATTTGTTAACTTCTCTTGCGATCTTAGTGATTTGTGCTTTAGTGATGTCCATCTTAGTTTCTCCTTTTTTCTTTATTACTTTCCATTAAGGAATTACAAATGACTTTAACTTTCAGTTTTTTAACGATGATGAAATAAAAAAGTAATTACTGATATGATGTCAGTTTGATAAAGAATTCTTTACAGCTACAAAACTACAAGTATCAAGCCTGAAGATATGATAGTTACTTTGTTCATCAATAAAAGATCGGTTGTTTCTAATGACATGCTTTAGTAAAAGAATATTGGAGAGAATAATAGGGCTATCATTCTCATCTAAAATTTTTATCATCCAAAAGAAAAGCGTAAAAAACGATGAACTGATTTTGAATAAATTGCTTAATATTTGTGCAATACAAAGATTTAATCCATCCATATCAGCGCCTCTATTTAGTTGACATATCAACTATCTAAATTAGATGATACTGCAACCAATATGCTTAATTCAAGACGTATATTGTTTAATGTTTTTATCTTGTATCTATAAAATAATTTATATTTTGTTACTTTTATAATTAATTGTGTGTATTATTTAAATGGTTACATGAAATGCCAATCTACAATTTAAAATGAGATTTGTTTTTTCTTTTCGAGTTAAAGCAATGTATACGGTCTACATCTAACGAAATAAAAAGATACAATATAAAGAATTATTCACCATATAAAATGTAAATTAAGCAGACACAATTAGCAAAAGGAAACAATAAATTTCAATATTCATCAATAAATAATGAGGCTAGAGCAAGCGCATTTTATGATGCGATCGAATGATTGATAGGTGCGGGATTAGTTTACAAAGTGCAAAATATTAAAACTATAGATATTCCTTTTAATTACTACCAAAAAGAAAATCAATTTAAACTTTATTTTGCAGATACCGGTCTTCTTTTGCCATCATATGGAAAAGTGATTCAAGACTTACAGTTGTCAGGTAACCCGAGCTTTTATAAAGGTGCTATTTGTGAAAACGAAGTATGTACATTATTAACTAAAAAAGGGACTAACCCCTCATCGCTTTAAACTCACCTTTAAAACTTTACAATTATCAATACACTGATTTGACGGTTACTCTAATATTCACAACATTTAAGTTCAAGTCAAGATATTCAGCAAGATTATTCCTTGTTATAAATATGCATTTTCTTTATAATTTACAATATGATTGAGAAATGGCTTAACCTATTGGGCAAAAAGAAAAAAGAAGTGTTCGATATCTTAGAAAAAGATGGACAAAAACCACAGCGAGATAAATCGCCTTATATCTATACCACGCCTGAAATTGTTTTGTATGGAGTCAAATTAACTCCACATTTTATATTCTTTAATTCTATACTTAACAATATCACTTTTAGCACAAAAGATTATGCCTATTCAAAAGAAGCACTTTGTGCTTTAAGAGATGAATTGATAGCATTAAATTTCGAACTACAATCAGATAGTTTCAATCATACAACTGCAATAAACAAGATTGATTATCATAAAGAAAAACAAAATGTCAGCGGATATCAAAACGAGAACGAGTTATATATTCTATTGCAACAAACATTATCTGAAAAAGAAATGAGAAGAGAAGCTCTCCATATATCTCAAGGCACTATAATACGATGGCTTCTCTACCTCCTTGGCGGTGTTGTTTTTGGTATCATCACTTTCTTTACCACTCTTAATGGTGAAAACTCTACATTAAGCATATGGCTTTCTGTTGGTTCAGGATTAGCATTTGCTCTTCTATATGGTCTATTTATGGAGCTATCTGAGTATTTTTCAACTAGGAATATATATAATAAGAAGAAGAAACCAAAACTATACCAAAAGCTTGAAAATAAAGCTAAAGAAGCTGAAATAGAAAATGGCTTTTTAGGTGTTTATTATAAAATATCAACTAAAGGTCTTTTCAAATTAAAAGCATGGAATGCTCTTCTATCATTAAAAGCAGATAAAGCGATAATCTTTTATAAAAAAGCGATCAAGATCCTGCGCATTGATATTCCAATCAATAACCGTGAAAAATTAGAATATAGCCGCTTTTGGTTTTCTATAAAATCCGATACTGAAGTTCATAACTTCTATTTCATTGAGAAAATAAATGACGAGGAACTATCTAAAATAGACAATATCTTTGGTTACTCTGGTGAAAAATATGATGAGATCTACGCAAAAGTCCATAAGCTTTTTATCGATTACAATTTGTTATCTGTTTATGATTCAAAAGATTCACCATATTTAGATGAAGTAGAGAATTTAGAAAGATCTTTGGTTCGAAAACTTTCCAAAAATGAAAATATCACAAAAAAAGATTTCAAAGATTTCTTTATCTCTCATCTCAACGATATGGAAGAGTATTACGATGAAAATGAGCCAAATCTGATCAATTCTTCTTCATACTATGGTGATTTTATCAATTACCTTCTCGACCATCTATTCGAAGATAATCATGAAGTTTATGCTGTTGTCGCCGATCTTCAAAGCGAAGATATCGAAAAGTCATCTACTGATATCAATGAAAAATAAAGCGCCTGATTTATCTTTGCTCACTAACTTGCAATAGGGTATCATTTTAATTTTGCAATATTTGTTAATATTTCAATTCTCTTTGCAATTTTATAGCTGTATTTAGTCTTCGTTTTTAATAAAAAACCTGATCACATATATTAAATCTATGCTTTTAATATGAAGAATTAAAAAAATTAAAAGGATTAGAATAATCTTTATTTAGCACACAAAATATGTGAGAACAACACCAAATAGCAATCTAGTTTTACATCTAACACATTAATTTTTTGGACTTTTAGTATCGATGCCATCAGATTGTTTGACATCTTTCGAATCATGGATAAACATCAAGTCGATTTCAAACATTTGATCTTGGCATGATATCTTCATTTCCCCATTATATTTTTCTGTGATCAATTTAATCGACTTTAATCCAAAACCATGATTACGATTGTCAGCCTTAGAAGTTAGCGGAAATCCGTTGACAAGTTTTAATTCGCCGCTATAAAAGTTTTTTGCAGATACAGAAATAATGTTGCCGATAGATTTTATTTTTAATCGAATGTTTCTTTTTTCTATCGGTAATTTCTTAACCGCTTCTATCGCGTTATCTAATATGTTGCCGAACAAAGAATAAATATCTTCCTCAAGCATAAAAGATATCGCTTCCCCATCAGCGATGCATGAGAAAATAATATTATATTTGTTACACAATAACGTTTTTTCACTCAAAATGACATTTAATGCAGCGTTTGAAGTTTTGACTGTAGAATCATAGATATTGATCAATTTATTGATATTATTAATCGCCTCTTCATTAACATTTTGCTCTTTACCAAAGCGCCTGATCTGATGACGAAAATCATGGCATTTGATATTGATCATGTCGATTGTTTCTTTAGATAAATAGTATTGGTTTTTTTCTTCGTTTCTGATCTCTGATAAAATCAGGTATTCTCTTTTAAGGTTACTAGAATAATACATTTCAAATAAAAATGATATACCGATAACACATGCAATCATATTAACCAAACTTGCTAATCCAATATAAGTTGGTTCATAATGAATAGAGCTATAATATGATATCAAACTATTAAAAATGATATCTAATACAATAAATACAGCACCTATGATCAATATCTTACCACTTCCTAGATTTTCAAATATTTGACCTTTTTTAATCCTTCTAGCAAATAACAAAAACATTATCCAATACACGTTTATATAAGACACTATCCAAAGAACGAAATCGATAGGATTGGCAAATAATGATAATTCATCATAATTATATAATCCTCCAGAGCGTACTTCCGTAGCCACTAAAAAGCAATTTAAGGTGCTATATAGCTCATATGCCGTATGTTCGATTGTATATCCACAAACCAAACAGAAGAATATCATTTTGGTATCAGCTTTGAAGAGAGTGAGACTTATGAAAAATGTGAAGATAAAAAATAAGAAAAACATCATCATCGAATAAAAAGCATTGCTTGTCGGAATCGGAAAGATGAGTGCGAATACAAAACATGCTAAAACTCCTAAAATCAATTTGAGTGTAAACTTTTCTTTTTTCTCTAATTTATAGCAGAATAGAGCTTCACCTAAAATGAGCAGAAGCATGAAAATCAAACGATAAAAGAATAACCCATTAATCGGATATAATTTTTCCATGTTCACATCCCTAAAAATTTATTTAACTCTTGTAAAAAAGCTCTCTTTTTCGGATGAGATATGAGTATCTTGTTTCCTTTGATATAAAGATCAAACCCCTCAATCTTTTCTACATATTCTAAATTTACTAAAAAACAGGAATTACATAGTGAAAAATGATATGGCTGCAGTTCTTTTACAATATCTTTTAAAGCGCCATAAGTTTTAAAGTTTCCAGAGGAAGTGTGATAGATAATTTGATGATTAGCGATCTCTACATAATAGATATCTTTAACCAGCAAAACGATTTTAGAGCCGTTGGTTTGAATCAATACTTTTTCAGTCATTTTTTTGGAAATGATATCTACTATGACATTCATTCTTGATGCAAAATCAATATAATTAATCGGCTTGACCATATAGTCAAAAGCATTTACTTTATATCCATCTAAAGCGTATTGAACTAGATTAGTTATAAAAACAATGATCACATCTTTATCAATTTCACGTATTTTATTTGCGACTATTATTCCATTGTCATTAGATGTCAAATCGATATCCAAAAAAATCAAATCATATTTTCCATAACAAAAATCAAAGAGCAATTGGTCCCCGTTATTGAACTTATCAATAGAAAACTTATGATTATTCTCATTTGAAAAAGCATCTATCATTTTACGAACATTATCTTGTTCAGATAAATCATCATCAACAATTGCTGCTCTTATCATTAAAATCTCCTTGAATTTAGCATTAATTATATAGAACTTGAAGTAGTAATATAGCAAAAATGTACTGAACCTTATTTTCAATCAGTACAATAAATATTTATTATACTTTCTTTATATTAAAGGTTCAGTACATAGTTAGAAAGAAAGAGGTATTAATATCCGTTAATTTTTACGCACCCTTTTCTTAAAATCTCATTCATTTGCAGATTTAGAAGCTTCTTTATCTACAAGGTCTTGATGATGGAGAATGATCATAGCTGATGGATAAGACGCGACAATAGTTAGAAGACCGAAGACAGGGACCAAGAAATAAGCAGCTTCGAATTTGATCACACCTTGATTTAGCGATAGTGCAGTATAATCAGTGAAGCCTTTCGCATATAAGAATGAGCAAGCCAAGATGACCGCACCAATCAAGATTGTGACTATGCTTCCGATAGCTAAGCCGGTTGTCAATTTCTCATTAGACTTGTTTATAAATAAGAGAACGGTTAAAGCTAAAGAAGCTACTGTACCCAAGATAATACAGATGATTCCTAAATACATGATTCCACCTGAATCAGAAGTCAACTGCATCAAAGAAATAGCCGGACTATCATCTCCCATCTTATCGTTCCAAATAGCAGGAATAAATAAGAAGATAAAGGCTAAGATACCGAATAGACTAGCGACAGCTTGCCAGATGGCATATCTAATATTTTCAGCTAATGATTTCATAATTAGGCCTCTTTTCTCTTTTTCTTAAACCAAGTGAAATAAACCATCGTTCCAGCTCCACCTAGCATACCGACACCAAGGACTGAATCAATAGCGATGAGTGTTGGTCTCCACCACTTACCAGAAGTATTGTTCTCTCTGTTTCCAAGAATGACGTTCATATCAATACCAGTAGCATTTTCAGTTCTATAAATCGTATCAATATAAGTATAAAGAATATTTTTAGCTGATTTTTGCAAAGCGATGACAGCGGTAGCAGAAGGATTATTCCAGTTTTCATCAAATGCTTGTGCGACATTATCACCAGGTTTTAAGGCGATATCATTACCAGCTCTGATTCCTTCGTCTAAATCATTGACATCACCACTTTGATAATAGTCTGTGATACAACTTCCTCTAAAGCCCCATTCATCTCTTAACAATCCTGTTAATAAAGCATGGCTTCCAGTAGCTCTAGTAGCACCGATTCTATCAACAGAGACCATCATAGCATTGGCTCCACCGACCTTAGTAGCAATCTCACCTGGTTTAGCCCAAATCTCTCTCAATGATTGTTCAGTCATCCAAATAAACTGACCATTTCTACCTTCATCAGTATCATTAGCAGCAAAGTGCTTCATATAAGCATAGACACCATTTTCAGTGCAACCTTTGACAGTATAAGCGACGAACATACCACACATATAACCATCTTCAGCAAAGTATTCAAAATTACGTCCGCCTAATGGAGATCTGTGAACATTGCATCCAGGAGCATACCATCCTTGCTTATTGATAGCTTGTCCTTCTTTACCGATAGCAGTTCCCCATTCATAAGCACAACGATAGTCCCATGTGGAGCCTAAAACGTTGGCAGCAGGATACTTTGTAGCATGCAATTTGCCATCTCCAGAAACACCATTAGTAAATCCAGTACCGCCATCACTATCATTACAATAACCTTTTTTAATACGAGTGATAGCTTGAGTGCTGAATCCACCGTTAGCACATAATCTAGTCATCTCATCGATGGTCAAACTGCTGATCAATTCGTCCCATTTCGGATCATCATATGGCAAACCTTTGACATCGTCTAAAGTGACTGGAGTATAGCTGTCATCTTTAGCATATTCAGGCATCACATCATCAGGATTGACCATATTGGAATCAGTTGGGCTGCTGACTTTATAAACATTTTGATAGAAACTCATCGAAGCGCTTCTAGTCGCAGTTCTTTCTGGATAAGTGCCTTTAAAATCAGCTCTTGAGAGATAAGTAACACCTTGATTATAATCAGGGCTCAGGTCGTTACCATCTATAGAAAGCCCATATTTCACTAATGGTTCTTTGATAGTAGAAGAGGCACCACTAGTAGGATTTGTGTAGTTGGTGAATAAATTTTCAACCTTTGTTCCAGTGACTGGATCATTTTCGACTTTATATCCGGATTCAGGAACTCTAAAAGTGTATTCTAAATTTTTTCCATCTTCACCGACTTTAACATTGTGAGAATCGGTTCTGAATGAAAATGTATAATCGCCGCGGTCTAATTCATATCCCATGAAGCCGTTGTTATTCTTATCGTAAGTATCATAAGAAGCTAAATCAGTGACCTTGACGTCGATTGACAATAATTGGCCTTGTCCGGGATCTAATGAGACTGTTTTAGCAAATCCGACTAAAACTTGGGAAGCTTTTTCAATCTCGCCTTTGTAATATGGTGTGTGCACATATAATTGAACGACCTCTTTACCAGGATAAGAACCCGTGTTTTCAACCCAAATATTAAAAGTCAATGTATCGTTTATATTAAGATCTGATAAGTCAGTGATCTCTTTGCCATCTTGATTGACGACAGCAGGAACGGAATGTGATGAGCCATCTTCATCAGTGACCGTTAAATTAGTATTCACCCAATTAAATGTTGTATAGCTTAGTCCATATCCGAATGGATATTGAACAACAGCATCATAACCAGTTTTTGTCTGACCGTATTCATCCCTGGTTTCATCAGCGAAGAATCCTTCTTCATCAGCTGTTTCATACCATTTATATCCGACATAGATATCTTCAGCATAGTCTTTATAACGACCTGTTGGTTGTCCAGTATAAGTGATTGTTGCATCCGGACCAGAATTGACATAGCTAGGGGCAGATTTGATGCTATAAGCCGCAGTATCAGTCAAGTGTCCGCTTGGAGTTGAAGCTCCTAAGAGCAATTCGGGTATTGATGACGCCCCATAAAAACCAGGATATCCGATATAGAATGCAGCATCGATATTAGAATCTTCCAAGAATCCCATCTCCATCGGGGCCGAAGAATTGATCAAGACGATGACGTTTTCAAAATTTTCAGTGACTTTTTCCATCATCAATTCTTCTTTAGCAGTCAATGATAAATAGGTTCTAGTTTCATCAGCAACACCATTTTCATCATAGCTAACTTTGGGTAAATCATCACCTTCAGTCGCTCTTCTAGATAGTACGACGACAGCAGTATCAGAAAAGTTCACTGCATCAGCTAAATATTGATCGTAAAAATCCTGTCCTGGTTCATAAGTTCGATAATAAAGGCTATGATTGTTTTGATCAGGGCCGCCTTCACGACGATATGGTAAAGAATTATAAGCTGTAGCTAAATCTTCATTGATGTAGAAATACCCTCTGAACGCATCATAAAGCGAGATTCTATCCGCAGTATATCCGCCTTCTGAGGAGCCACCTCCTTGGTACATAAAGCCATTATCACAACCGCCCCAGCCAAAGATATTGATATTGGTGATATCACTGCTCAGCGGTAAAGTATTATTTTGATTCTTTAACAAAACACTACCTTCTAATGTGACTTTTTGTGCTAATTCTTTACCGGTGACTAAAGCATCTTGGACATTTCCAGTGCCATCGATATTGTTGGACTGCAAAAAGGTATCAATCTGTCCACCATAAGTAAATGCAACACTATTGCCGATTGCTAGAACCGAAGCGAATAGCAGCATGGCCGAAATAGAAATTACTGTTGTAGTTCTTTTCATAAGTGTCCTTTCTATAAATCAGGTTTTATTCCGTAAAAGCGAAATCGATGCAATCAACGTTTCCACCACCGATGAAAGTGATTCTAAAAGTATGGTTACCTGCAGTGATATCTCCGACGTTAATCACGATATCTTTATAATTCCAAAACTCATTTCCAGGAGCGGAGCCTAATGTGACGTCTTCAACTTGTTCACCAAATTTGTATACTGTCGAATCAAAAGCAAAACTACCTATTTTCGTACTAGCTAAAATTTCTTGATTAATTGCAAATTTGACTGTCACAGTCAGTTTCATCGCCTTGGTTGCAGTAAAGGGTATATCGATATACCCACTCGCGATATGTCCTAAATTATGATCGTTGCTCGAATATCCAGGAGAACTCTCAATATGATTCGGCTTACCATCATGAACGATGTTTGAGGTATCACAGTTCTCAGCTTCTACTCTATAAGCTTTCGTTTCTTCTGCAATAAACATAGGTGCCTTAACTGTGATAGGGACTTCCACCGTTAACTCACCAAATTTGACGGTGACGCTCTCATCTTCAACCGTCAGTGGTTTGTCTTGATCAACAACTGTGAATTCGGTAACTTTTTGATTGAAAGAATCTTTATACTGAGCGACTAATTCTAATCCAGTGGAATCAAAGGTATCTCCGGCGATATAATTTGTTTTATTCGGCATTTTAGAAATCGCTAATGAGGTCAGTTCATGTGGAACGGTCGTGTCAGCGTATTCATAGACGAAGAAATCGAGATAATCTAAGTTAGGAACTCCTTTGATAAACTCAATCCCTAAGGTATGCTCACCTGGTGTCAAATCAAGCGAATCATAATCAGCGGCAACCCAATTGTAAAAATCATTATCATAACGATGGCCTAAAGTAGGATTATCACTATTGATCACTTCGCCATCTAAAGTGACTTTCATAACTTCATCTAATACATTGTCGTCATAAAGAGAAACACCCATTGTCAAGTGAACTTTACTATCTTCGCCAACAAAGAATTTCAATTCAGTTTTGGATCCGACATCATAACGTTCAATCGATTTGCCACCGCTTGCATTAGCATTCTCAATCACATAACCTGTTCCTTCAAAATCAGTTCTATAAATAAAGTTATCAGTGTTGAAATTTTCAGCTTCAAATCTTTCATTTCCAGTCTCATTGATCTTCAATTGATATTCTTTACCGACTTGAATCGGGATGACGACTTCTTTGCCTTCGTAAGATATCGTGACTTTATCATCAGCTTCACTTAATGGCCCAGTTTTATCAATCACATAGTCAGTGACTTCTTTTTCAGAATAATCGTTGTACTTTGCAACGATTTTCATTCCTGTTGGATCAAATTCTTCACCTGGTTCATAAGTGGTTTTAGTCGGTGCTGTTTCCATGACCAACTCAGTGATTTCGGTTTCCATTGTCTCCTCACCATACTGTGTGACCATGAAATCAAAGCAATCCAAATTAGGTCTTTGGCTGACAGCAGTTATCGAAAAGTTATGTGTGCCAGCTGGGAGTTTGATCTTACCAATCTTAAAATACTTCCAGTTCCAGTAATCGCCTTGGCCTGCATAAGTGAATTTAACATCATCAGCTTGAAGCAATTGCTCATCCATCCAGAATTGAACACCATCATTAATTTTATAATTGAGCTCAGTATCTGACATATTAGCTAAGACAACAACTTCAAAATCTTTATCGGAAGTGACAGGGATTTGGAAAATAGATCCAGGATTATAACCACAGATATTAGCTCCTCCACTTGCTCCTTGTCCATTTTCAATAAAGGTTCTTCCTGCTTGAATGAAGTCGTCTCTCAAAGTAGCCATAGAGGTATCGAGATCCTCAGCTTCAACTCTATATGTATCTAAACCTGTTACTACAACATCATCTTTTAATTCATTGACCACGATATCAAGTGTCGCTGTAAATCCGACATAATCGATAGTGACAGTGGTATCATCCAATGTTAATTTATTAGTTTTATCATAAGTGTAATCGGTGATTGCTTTAGTAGAACCATCCTCATAAGAAGCAGTAACGACCATACCAGCTGGGTCAAAAGTCTCTTTTTCTTTGTAAGTGGTTTTGGTCGGATTTGTCGTGATTTCAATCTTTGTCAAAGCACTCTCAGTGACTGAAATCGTCAATGTAGTAGATAAGGTTTCATCATATGTGATGGTGACTTCAGTATCTTCTGCGGTCAATGCTTCAGTTTTATCAATCACATAGTCAGCTGTATCAAGTTTTACTAAAGTCCCTTTATTAGTGATCGTAGAAACTTCCATACCAGCTGGATCAAAAGTTTCTCCTACTAAGTAAGCTAATTTACTCGGTTTCTTAGTGACGACAATGCCATTCACTTCTTCTTTGACAACCTGAATCGGAACATTAGTCTTAAGGTCGTTATAACTTATTTCAATAGAAGTTGTGCCTAACTTTAAAGGTTCTTTGGAATAAGAATAAGTAGGAACGACTCTTTTAGAATTATCAGTCCATCTACCTGTGATTTTTAAACCGGTCGGATCAAACGTCTCACCTTCAACATAGGTAGTCTTAGTTGGCATCTGCTCAACTTCAATACTTGTAACTTTTAAAACGAATTCGACAGTGATCGGAACATCTACTGATTTTCCTCTATAAGTGATTCTGATATAAGTATCACTCGTGGAAAGAGGTGTCTTCTTGTAGATATAATTGTCAACAACTTCAGTGCTTTGATCTTTGTAATGGGCTGTGACTTCCATACCAGTAGGATCAAACACATCACCTATCTCATATTCGGTCTTATTCGGCATTTTGGTGATCTCGATGCTCTCTAAAATCTTCTGTGCTTGAGTCTGAGAAGAATTACTACTCGTGTCAGTACAAGCAGTAAGCATCGGTGCCCCTAGCAATGTAGTGGATAATAAAGCAACTAACAAAGTCTTTTTACGTTTCATTTTTATCCCCTCCTAAATTGAAACTTGGGTTTTGTGTCTATCTTAAACCATAAAAACGTTGATAGAACTTTGCCTTTATTTTTCAGTAACCGCTTACAGTTTTGTTGTTTTTTACTTAATCTTAACTTTTTCATACGTAATCTTATAAGCGCTTACATAACAAATAATTAAAAATTAGTGATTACGATAAATATGAAGTTAGGCCGTCTACTATCTCTTATTATGATATAAACATTCTACTTAAATAATAATTTGGTCACCGATTTAGCTTACATTTAAATAGGTATATTTAATGTGATAAAAATGATATCAAACGATTTATGTAGCTCTGATATTCTGCTTAATGAATCGATTTAACCCTAGTGTTAATTGATTTCTGATAGATGTTTCAGAACATCGAATTCATTGTTTTATATAGGTTTACACGAATGCCTTATTAATAATTATTATTTGGACAATTTTAAATGAAATTCTGGACTTATTAATCTATTCAATCTATAAAAAAATAAAACTATGGAATTTAAATTATCTTTTTATAACATTGTAGTTCAAAAAAGTGCAGATAAGGTTGTCATTTGGAACACAAAAAAGGATCTGTTATTGAACTAGAGCAAACGGTATTGCTCCATTGACAAGCGCATACATCACAAAACTGATTAACAGAACAAGTTTTACATATCGAAGATGGTCGTGTACTATATTTTTGGTAAATAGAGGTACCTTTAATTGTTTCACTATGTTTTATAAGAGATTTTGAGTCAAAGAAATCTTTATTTAATTTACCTAATTTTATCGGATACATAGCATTACAAGGGATGATATTTACTTCACTATCAAAAATTAAATCATCTTGTTCTTTCAATTGGCAACTAAAGGATAATTGTTTTCTATCATTTAATAATTGAATAAAATCTTTCCCCCATATACAAGCAGGAAAAGTTGGAAATACTTTAAAATTACCGGATGTGATGACATTGATCAATCATATATATTTTTGAATTGATAGACGATATTTTTAGGATGGTCTTTTTCTAAAAAGCCTTTATATCCAGGCATCGTGTCAAAATTATAAATAAAAGAAAAATGAAATTTATTGACGCCTATTGATTTTAATAGCTCTAAGCACGACAATAAATCATTTATTATAGCTTGTGAAACAACAAAAATGTTACATATGTTGTGAATTTCAAGCAGTTTTTGAGACCATCAATCACTGTATTGAAGCCATCAATTCCTGTTGTATCATAAAATGTTTTGCAGTTAGTACCTTTTAAAGAAATTGAAAACATCTTAATATTATGTTCATAGAGTTTTTTAACAAAGTCCATCTTTGAATATAATATTCCATTTGATAGAAAGCCAATTTGTAAGCCTTTTTTTATTCAACATATTTAGCACTGTAAACAAATGAGGATAAACAGTCGGTTCACCACAGTAACATGTCACACTTTCAAATCACTGAAAATATCTATTATTTGTTTGGCAAGGCCAAGATCTAAATTATCGCTAGCTTTGTAACCAGTATTTTTAGCATAGCAATAATTGCAACGTAAGTTGCAAGATCTATTTAGAGTCATCCATCCTTTTGTGTAGTTCATATTTTTCTTTCTTTTATACTATCAAACATATTTTATCTTCAATGTTCTGTTCTATCAATTCCAAGATGATTTCAAGCACTTTTAAAACAATTTTTATTTAAGGATATGGAACTTAATTTATGTTCAAAGTAACGCTTTCTATTTTTAAGAAAATCAGATTAATTAAACTTTAAGACTGGTCTTTTGAGAACTATTTTTAACATATATAATGTTTTTGCTCTAGAGACTATAATCGCTTGAAAAATTCAACCTTATGTCAGCCGTTATTGGTTTATAATAAATAATATGAAAAACTTTATCGAACATTATTCAAAAGATGATTATACCGATTTATTATCACAGATAGCCTTCTCCACCATCACCTCCGTCGCTCATCTGCTGACCGCTTCAAGTTTAGCGCTCAATTTCAAAAGCATTGATTTAGATGATGACGAGTTTGTAGATAGCTTCTTAAAAAATGGTGAATATATGATTTCATGTTTGATTTTATTAGATAAATTACCGAACATGATCATAGAAGAAAGTAAATTGTTGACTGATCAATATGAATCTTTAATAAACGAGGCTTTGAAACTATTTAAATTTCCAGAAACATTTATCTCTGATGATGGAATCGAGCAAGAACATCAGTTTTTAGTTTTAGCCATCAAGCAAATCAGATTTCGTTCAACAATAGAAGAGATGATCGATGGCATTCTTTCAGGAGATTTACAATTCTATGAATTAAGTTCTAAAGAAAGGAAAAATGCTTATAATTTATTTGCTGAAGATTTTATCAAACCACTATCTGATGCTTATTTAAAAGATGAATTGAAAATCTATTATTCACATCTTAATTGTCTATTTGATCCTGAAGAGACTAATGACATGATGAATTACTTAAATCACGACTAATAGGAGGAAAAATCATGAACGAAGAAAAAACTTTGCCAAGAATTGAAACACCGGAAATAGCCAAAAATAAACTCATTCAAACTCACTTGGCCTTTGTTGATTGTGCGAGCAAGTTTTATGCTTTAGCCACCTTTTATTCTGAGACGACAAACAAAGGAAAGATGGTTGATGAAACATTTCAACGTATTTACGATATCGCTTTTAAAAAACTTAAGAATGCTGACGGACAAGAATTCAGCTATCAATTAGCTTTCTTTGCGATATTGCCTTTAACTTTTATCGACGACATCAAAGATAATATCGATGAATATCATGAGATACTTGAAGGTCAAGATCCTTCTTTATCTGATTATGATAAATCATGTGATCTTTTAGCCATCAGAGATACTTTTATCGACTTACAAAATGACTTGTTAATCTTCAGCAGAAGAATCGCTAAAAATAGAGAGATCGAACCTCATTATAACGATAAAGCGTATGATTTAAACGCTAGAGACTAAGCTCTATTGCATAGCTTTTGCGATGACTTTTTTCAAATGATTGCCAGTGATAACTTCTTTTTTTAACTCAGAGATATTCTTTCGATAATCCATGTAAGTCTCTAAATTCATATTAGAGAGAGTGGGCAGTATTTCTTTTAATGAAGAAACTGCAAACCCGATTTTGTATTTTTCAACGATTTGACTCAAAGGGCTTTCTGCCCAAACGATCACCGGTTTAGAAGAAGCTACATACAATCCGAATTTATGAGAAGTATTGATCCTTAAATACTTGCCGAAATTTCCAGAACAAGTGTCGCTGGTTTTACCATCCCAAACCAACCCGAATTTGCCATCTAAAACAGTGACTAAAGTCTCTGGATCATATTCACCCATAAAACGTCCTAAGTAGTTTTTTTGCAAACCCTTGCCATACAGATTAAATCCGTAGACTAATAACTCTTTGGGAATTTTAGATAAAAATGAAGACTTTTGCAAATTACCAGCAAAACATATCAAACTATCATTTAAATGATTATTGAAATCTGGAACTAAATAATCCCAATATTCATAATTAACAATCTTAACAGATTTAGATAATTTGAATGTTTCTTTAAGCACAATATTCATATTATCGCTAGCTGAGATTAACGAATATGCCATATCTAATGAACTAGAATCAAACATGTTCATCAAAGGGTTTTGAAATCTCACGCCATCTAGATCATGGATGAAGCAAATGACTTTCACCCCTTGTGCTTTCGCATAAGAGACAATCTTAGCATAGCCAGCAAATTTGATTGAAAAAGGAAAATCCATGAAGAGATAATCGCCTTTTTGACATTTATTTTCTATGAGGTTGAGAATTTGAGTGACATAATCACCTAAAGTTTTAGTATTGCTAGCAAAATATTTTACTTTCTCATCATTAAGAATTATCTCTTTATCATAAAGAGGTGAAAAACCTAAATCTTGATAAATATGGTGCAGATCATCTCTTGATTTATTAAGAGCATTAAAACCGATGCCGATGACTTTAAAATCTGGTATATAAAACGCTCTACTCATTATTAGTCTCTAAGAAAAAGTCTTTGCAACTCTGATAAACTTTTCTTAATGATGGATAAATCTTCAGATAGACGCTTTGATAAAGTTTATTATAAATCTCTGCATTTTTAGCTATCGGATCAAATCTCTGTCCTAAATGACACATATTCTTAACAGCTTCTTGTGGATTTTTATAAACACCAACAGATAAGAAACCGCTGATAGCACCACCCAAAGTCGCAGTTTCTCTCACAGTCGGACGATAAACAGGAAGATCAAAAATATCAGACATGACCTGTAAGAAGACATCAGAAGCACTGCCTCCACCGGAGATGACTAAATATTTCGGCTTGACTTTTGTTTTCTTCATGATCTCGTCTAATCCTTCTCTTAAGGCAAAGCCGATTCCTTCTATCATCGCACGATAGAAATAAAATCTGGTATGAACACCGGAAAATCCGATGATAGAACCTTTCGCATTAGGACGTTTTAAACCAGGTCCCCAATAAGGTTGTAGAACTAGGCCATCACAACCAGCAGGGATCTCTGATATTTTTTTATTCAAATAATCTTCTAAAGAAATGTTCTCATCTTGGGCGCGTTTTACATCTTCTAAGCCGAACTGTTGGGCAAACCAACTGATCATCCATAATCCGCGATAAACTTGAACTTCGTAATCGTAAGCTCCGACATAAGGAGCTGGATAAGAAGGTAAAAATCTTTCAGGCTCTTTATATTTTGAACTGACTACATCGATTGAGCAAGCAGTCCCTAAGGAGATACAACCAGTGGTCTCATCGATGACGCCATCTCCGAGAGTCTCACAAGATTTATCGGATGCCGATGCATATAAAGGCAATCCAGCAGGAATATGTGTTTTCTTTGAAAATTCTTCTGTGATATAGCCGATGATCTCACCTTGCTTGACCAATTTTGGCAAAGCCGACATAGGTATACCGAAAACATTGATCTTAGGATGAATCTTAGAATACCATTTACCTTTTTTGAAATTGATCGGATAATGTCCGACACAATCAGCGCTGCAGACAGCAAGATTTCCAGTCATACAATAATTGATATAAGCAGTCA
Source organism: uncultured Bacillota bacterium (assembly GCA_949284445.1). Lineage (GTDB taxonomy): Bacteria > Bacillota_I > Bacilli_A > RFN20 > CAG-288 > Enterosoma. The sequence continues at coordinate 310,211 of CASDVP010000001.1, read as the reverse complement.
GTGGGACATAGTATTTCATCTTCTTCCAGTTCTCAGGTTCATTTTCTTGTAACCAGAAAGAGACTGTTCTCTGAGAATTGTATTTAACAGCATCCCTCATACCTATAATCTTAAAAAGTATTTTTTCATAGAATCGCAAATTGTGCATATTTGGTAACTTAGCAGTTCTTTGATCTAACCAGAGAATGCTTGGTCTGATAGGTTCTTTATTCTCATCTAAAATAATAGCAGTATCTCTAAAGCAGACAAAGACTAAACCCATCACTGAATCAAAATACTCAGGATATTTCTTTTCGATTTCTTTAGTAGCTTTAGCGAGTTCTTCTAAATAATATTCAGGCCTTTGTTCACAATATCCTTTTTTAGGTGAGAAATATGGTGTGTCATAATGTTGACTAACCATTGCAAGAATCTCTCCCTTGCGTGAAACAATAGAAACTCTCAAAGATTGAGTTCCCATATCAACTACTAGGAAATTTTCTTTCATGTTGGCCTCCGAAGTATTAGATATATTATATGATATCAAAGCGGTTTAGTTTTCTGGAATTTAATATAACGATATATAATTATTTGTCTAAAGGTGATTTGAATGAAAAATAAACATTTAAAAATCATTCTAGCATTGACTGTTCTAGCATTCATCGCTAGCAGTCTATTATTCTGCTTTCAATATCTGATCAGAATGATCAATAGCTTTTTAAATTTAGAAAAAGTAGATTCACCGATTTATTTCGCAGTTTATTTCATTTTCATCATTGCCATCAGTGTCTTAGAGAGTCAATTGTTAAGACCACCATTTATAAAAGGTGATCTGAACACGTTAAAAAACTATATAGATTCAGACAATCGAATCCACTGGTTAAAAGGATTAATCGTCGTTTTTATCGGATGCCTTTTAAGCTTTTTGATCGGTTTACCATTAGGTGGAGAAGCTCCTTCTATTTTTATGGTGGCTTTATTAGGAGACGGAATCTTTCATCTGTTCAACAATAAGCAGAACGAATTAGAAGGATGTTACTTGGGAGCTGGATTAGGTTATAGTTTAGCTTTTTTAAATCCTCTAGCTGGATTTTCATACTATTTAGAAGAAGAACAAATGTCATTGAAGTTAAAAGATATCTATAAACCGGTTTATTTATTGCTTTTATCATTCGGATTTCTCTTATTATGGCGCTATTTAGCAGGTGAAACTTTGTTTTATCGCTATGAAGCTTTTGACTCTTCAATCACCTTCTTTAATGATGTTAAGGAGTTCTATTTGTGTTTGATAATTCCATTTTTTGCACTTGCAGGCGCCTATTTATTCAAAGTTTTCGTCTCTTCAATGAGAAGAGAAAACGTCTTGAATACCAAAGCTTATTATGTTATATCAACGATCATCGCTTTGACATTCGTCCTCATGATCAAATATGCTGGAAAAACACAATTACTAGGCTCTGGCATTGAATTATTACAAGACTTAGGGGAGTTTAATATAACTGACATATTCAGCTTTTTAATCATTCGTTTTCTCTTCACCGGAATCACTTTTAATCTCTTCTATGCTGGTGGAAAAGTGATACCGACTATCTCATTAGGGGCTCTATTTGGAAACCTGTTGATCGCGATGTTATCAGCTTATGATCTGTCAGCTTCGATGAGAATATCGATCATCATCACGGTGATGCTGACTTTTTATGCAGTTGTTGCAAAAGCTTATTTCACATCCTTTTTCCTATCATTTTCTTTTGGACCATTCTATGTATTAGCACTTCCGATGTTGATTTCATTAACGATTTCCTTCATCATCGATAACTACCTCGAAAAGAATGTGATTCATAGCAATGCAAACAATGTTTCATTAATATTGAATAAAATTAAGTCAGATTAAATATAAAATTAAATTATTGATTAACAACTTATATAGTTTAAAGTAGCGTTTTTTTATTTATGATACGATCATCTACTCGTTTTAATATCAAATCAAAAACAAAGCCGATATATTTATATAAATTATATATAAAAATAACTTGTTTTATCTCTTTAAAATGATAAAATATCCGTTGGCTAATTGTGAACTACACCCCGGTAAGGTTTATAGTTTGCTCAATGATCAATGAAAGGAAAATAAAATGCAACGTCAGACAACTATTTACAAAAAAATTGACGTAGCCAAAAAATGGTACGTCGTCGATGCTGCCGATAAACCTCTTGGTCGATTAGCCTCCGAGATCGCAGTCATCCTTATGGGTAAGAACAAACCACAATACACCCCTAACTTTGATTGCGGAGATTTCGTCATCGTCGTTAATTGCTCCAAGGTTTATCTCTCTGGTAACAAACTTACTAGAAAGAACTACTACGACAATAAGTCTCAGACTTATGGCGGCCTCAGAGTGAGAAGCGCTAAGGTGATGAAGGAGAACTATCCTACTGAGATGGTCCGTCGTGCTGTTTGGGGAATGCTCCCTAAAGGCTCATTAGGCAAAGAGATGATCAAAAAGCTCTTCGTCTATGCTGGAAGCGAACATCAGAAGCAGGATAAAAAGCCGATCGAAATCGAGCTTACTAAGAAGAGGGAGAACTAACTATGGCAACAAAAACTGAAAAGCTAATCTATGCTGCAGTTGGCAGAAGAAAGTCTTCAGTCGCCAGAGTTTTCTTAACTCCTGGAACTGGTGAGATCATCGTCAACGGCAGAAAAGTCGACGAATACTTCCCACACAAAGTCTTAGTTCTTGATGCTACTCAGCCTTTTGCTGCTACTAGCACCGAAAACAAATACAATGTGGTAGCAAATATCGTCGGTGGTGGTTATTCTGGTCAAGCAGGTGCTTTGAGATTAGGTATCGCAAGAGCCTTATTAAAAGCTAATGCTGATAATCGTCCTCTCTTAAGAGCACGCGGTCTATTAACTGTTGATAGCCGTGTTGTCGAACGTAAGAAGTACGGTCTTAGAAAAGCTAGAAAAGCCCCTCAATTCTCCAAACGTTAATCTTCAAGCCTTATCAACCAAAAGAAAGAGCCCTCGATTGTTCCGAATCGAGGGTTTTCTTTTACTTTTTATCCTTTTTGCAAAATAATAGTAAATAACTCTGGTTTTAAGCTAAAATATATATACAGGTGATACAGATGAGATTAGATAAATATTTAAAAGTGTCTAGATTGATCAAGCGAAGAGAAGCTGCTAAGGAATTTATTGAAAAAGGATTCGTCAAAGTCAATGGCAAAATCGCTAAACCTAGCACTGATGTTAAAGTGGAAGACACAATAGCGATCAGCACACCATTAGGGAAATCTATCTCGGCTAAAGTCAAAGAAGTCAGAATGATTTCCACAATTAAAGACGCTGCAGATATGTATGAATTGATTTAAAATCACATTATGAAAAAAAGTAAAACTTTTATACCTTTATTCATCCTCTGTATAGCTTTGATTATCACCGCTATAATATTGATGTCTTTATCATATCTTTGGTATGGACTTTTTATATTGATTCCAGCAGTTCTAGCAATTCCTTTATACTTAACATTTTATTTCTTTCCACAAGATATGACTAATAATACCTCTAGAATAATCATCTTGACTGTATCGAGGCTTTTCACTGTTTTAGTCGGTGTTTTAACCCCTTTACTGCTCTATTTCTTCCTTCCTGCAGTCAAAGAATCTGTAACCGCTTTTTCCCTTTTTATACCGCCGAGCATATTTTTAATTGTATATTTATTAATAATAGTAAAGACGATTATAAGCGCAAAGAAATAAACTATGAACGGGTTGAGATTTGATAATTTACTCAATCGTGACTTCTTAGAAGTCATACCATTAGAGTTCATCTCATCGATGTTAGTGATGATAACTATCATCATCTTGGTTTTGATCGTTTATTTTAAAAATAAAAAGATCTCGCCTTTAGATAAACCGAAAGGCATCGTTAATATCGCTGAGATGATCGTCGAATTTGCTGATAAACAAGTGAATGAACTGATGGGTAAGAGATTCAACGGTTTCGGTGGTTATGTCATCGCCTTAGCTCTCTATATATTTTTAGGCTTTATAATCGGTCTGATCGGAATTCCCAATCCGATAGTGATCTCTGATACTGCTGTCATCAACTCATCAAGTCTTTTTAAGCCTTTACCTAATCCGTTCACTAATCTCGCCTTCCCTTTATCGATAGCTTTTTTAACGATCATTCTCATCCAGATATATAGCATCAAATTCAAACGGGCTAAGTATCTGATGAAATTTGTTTCTCCTATACCTGTTTTAGGAGCGATCACCATGTGGATTCCGATGCTATCATTAACTCTTCGTCTTTTCGGAAATGCCTTTGCTGGATATTGCCTCATCACACTCGCCTATAGTGCTATGAATGCTGCCAGCGCTTCTTTAGCTCTTGGTCCCATCTTAATGCCAATCGCCCATGCTTACTTCGATGTTTTTGATGGTCTAATACAAACTATCGTCTTTTTGATGATAACGATGTTGAACATCGCTCAAGAAGCACCTGAAGACGAAGAAGTTTTAAAGGCTGTCAGTTTAAAGAAGGACTAGAGAAGGAGGGCACATATGCCAAATACTTTATTTTTAGAAGCTGCCTATACTGATGTTTCAACTCAATATTGGGCGATTGCCATCATGGCTATTGCGATGGCTATCATCAGCGTCATGGAAGGCTTGATCGTCATCTTCACCATCAACGGTATGTCAAGAAATCCCGAAGCTGCTTCCAAGTTGAGATCTTCGATGATCATCGGTGTGGCTTTAGTAGAAACCGTTGCTATTTACATTTTGGTCTTATCGATCTTATTGATTTTTGTCGCTTGACCTTCATGAAGAAAAAATTATTAGCTTTCCTCTTAGCATCTGTCCCTTTATTTCTCACCTCTTGTGATGCCCAAGAAGATATTTCAGAAACCATCAGCAATTCCATTCCTAACCTTTATGTGACTTTAGCACAATTAGGTGCTTTTATCGTGATGGTTTTAGTCGTCATCTTTTTAGGTTATAAACCGATCAAAAAGAAACTAGAAGCGAGAAAACAGCATGTTGAAAACGAGATCAAAGAGACAGAAAAAAGATTAAACGACGCTGAAGAAGCTAAAAAGAGTGCAGAAGCTAATATCTTAGCTAGTAAAGTAGAAGCGAATAAGATCATCGAAGAAGCAAAAGATACTGCTTTACAAGCGAGTCAAAAAATCAAAGACGATGCTCTAAAAGAAATCGAGCTGAAGAAGAAACAAAATGAAGTCGAGCTTCAACAGCGAAAAGAAAGGCTTGAAAAGCAAGCGCACAATCACATTTTGAAAGCTGCGATCGATACTTCAAAAGAGATTTTAGGACGTGAGCTCACTCAAGAAGACAATGACAAACTGGTCGATGACTTCTTATCTGAAATGAACAAACAGGATAAATGACATGACTGAATTTGTTTTATTTCACTATGCCAAAGCTTTCTTTGAAGTAGCTCAAAACGATCAAAAGCAAAAGGAATATCTAAACGATCTGATCTTTATCAAATCTGTCTTAGATAAAAATCCTCAATTCATTTTATTTCTTGACTCACCGATCGTCGATAACAGCGATAAAGTCACGACATTAGAAAAAATATTTTCTAAATCTTTATCTCCAGCCACTTATATCTTTTTAGTGATCCTGACAAGGAAGAAGCTCTTGAATGGTTTCAATAGTATCGTCGAACACTACCAAAGGCTTTTAGAAGAGGAACAAGGCATCTATCGGGGAAAGATTCACACTCCATTTATGATCTCTCCTGAAAAAGTTAAATTAATCGAAAAAGCGATCTCTGATGAGTTGAATTCCCAAATTTTATTGGATGTCGTCATCGATAAAAGCGTGATCGGTGGAGTGAAAATCTTTGTTAAAGACAAAGTCTTCGACTACTCTCTCAGCAGCAAACTAGAGACTATTCAAACTGTTCTCATGAATAAAGGAGTGAAATAGTTACCATGGCTGAAAACAAGAATATCGACTTGATCAGCGATTTGATCAAAGCTGAAATCAAGAACTATGAAAATAAAATCGATACCAGTGATGTCGGTTATGTTTTAACTGTCGGCGATGGTATCTGCACTATCTATGGCTTAGATAAAGCTATGTATGGTGAACTGCTTTCCTTTCCAAATAACAGCTATGGAATGGTGATGAATCTAAACGAGGATTCAATCGGTGCTGTCATCTTAGGAAAAGATAATGATATCTATGAAGGAGATATCGTCAAACGCACCGGTAAAGTCGTCTCTGTCAATGTCGGCGAAGCTTTATTAGGAAGAGTTGTAAACGCCTTAGGTCATCCGATCGATGGCTTAGGTGAGATCGAAGCTGAAAGCTATATGCCGATAGAAGCACCAGCTCCTAAGATCATGGACCGCCAACCAGTCGACCAGCCACTAGAGACTGGAATCAAAGCTATCGATTCGATGATACCGATAGGAAAAGGCCAAAGAGAGTTGATCATCGGCGATCGACAAACAGGTAAAACTGCGATCGCAATCGACACCATCATCAATCAAAAAGGCAAAAATGTTATTTGTATTTATTGTGCTATCGGACAAAAGAATTCCACAATAATGCAAATAGTTTCAAAATTAAAAGAATATGATGCTCACAAGTACACCATCGTCGTCAACGCTTCAGCTAGCGAGTCAGCTCCGCTCTTATATATAGCTCCATACTCAGCGACGACTATCGGTGAATATTTTGAAAAGAAAGGACGTGATGTTCTGATAGTTTACGATGATTTATCTAAACACGCCGTCGCCTATCGAACCATTTCGTTATTATTAAAACGCAGTCCAGGCCGTGAAGCATATCCTGGTGATATTTTCTATTTGCATTCACGTCTTTTAGAAAGAGCCTGTCATCTATCCGACAGATTAGGTGGTGGTTCTATCACTGCTTTACCGATCGTCGAGACACAAGCTGGTGATATCTCCGCTTATATTCCGACTAATGTGATCTCGATCACCGATGGGCAGATCTTCTTATCCACTGATTTATTTAACTCCAGTCAAAGACCGGCTATCGATTCTGGTCTATCGGTATCTCGTGTCGGATCAGCCGCTCAGACTAAAGCCATGAAAAGCGTCGCTAATTCAATTAAGATCGAGCTAGCTAACTATTCGGAATTATTAGACTTTTCCCGTTTCGGCTCTGACTTAGATCCCGTGACTAAAGCCACTATCAAACACGGTTCAGTCTTGATGGAAGTGTTGAAACAAAAACAATATCATCCTTTAGCCATGGAGGATGAAATCGTTGATATCTATATCGCTCAAAGCAAATTGATCGATGATGTACCGCTTGAGAAAATTCATCCTCTCTTAGCTAAACTGGATGGTTATATCCATGATCACTATCCTGAAATCTATCAAACCATCAAAGAGACTAAAGAATTATCTCAAGAGATCAAAGACAAAATCGTCTTGGCGTGTAAAGAGGTGCGAAGCATTCTCGCTATTAAATAATGTCAGAATCATTATTAGAAATCCGTCATCGTATCAGCACTATTCAAGCGACTGAAAAATTGACTAAAGCTATGAAATTAGTCGCTTCTGTCAAGTTCCAAAAATGGAAACGATATTTTGACGATGACAAAGATTATGAGAAAGCGATGCATGACACGATGAAGAGAACTCTGCAATCAGTCGCACAAAAAGACATTAAAGCGATACCTTGTTTGAATCATTTTTCTGATAAAAAAGATCTTTATATCATCGTCTCTTCTTCATTAGGCTTATGCGGAAGTTATAATTACAACCTTTTCAATCTTGCTGACAGTTTGATCAAGCCTGAAGACGAACTGATACTAATAGGTCAAAAAGCTTATTTGCACTATAAAAATTATCCGAATAAACGCTATGACGATTATCTCAATCTGATGAATGATTTCTCTTTTGATGCCGTCAAAAACCTCCGACATTTTTGCTTCAGACTCTATAGAACAAAAACTTATCATTCTGTGAGCTTGATTTATACGATATATAAAAACAGTATCATGTACACTCCTGCTGTTAAACAGCTGTTACCGTTTGATTTAACCAAATTACAATTAGAAGAAAATAAACCTGCTTATCCACCTTTATTCGATCCGAATGTCAAAGAGGTGTTACAACTGATACTGCCTCATTATATCGATTCTTCTTTATATAATAAGCTCATCATGTCAACAGTTGCTGAGCAAGCGTCTAGAAGAAACGCCATGGAAACTGCCACTGATTCCGCTAATAAGATCATCGCTGATTTAAAACTTAAATATAATCGTTTGAGACAAGCGTCCATCACTCAAGAAATAACTGAGGTAGTCGCAGGTGCTAATAACAATAATTAAGGGGGAAATGATATGAAAAACTACGGTGTGTTGATTCAAGCTATCGGGCCAGTCATCGATGTAAGATTTCCAGAAAATCATATTCCACCTTTATTAACAGCCTTAAAGGTGGAACTATCAGATAACAAATATTTAACTCTAGAAGTAGTCGAACATATCGGTGATGATGTCGTCAGATGTATTTCGATGGGTCCGACAGAAGGCATCCAAAGAAAACTCAGAGTCTTAGATACTGGAGAGACGATCAAAGTCCCTGTCGGTGAAAAAGTTCTAGGAAGAATGTTCAACGTTCTTGGCGAGACTATCGATGATGCTGGACCTTTTAAATGTGATGAATATCACTCGATATATAATGATGCTCCGCAATTTAAAGATCAGTCGACCAAGACTGAAATCTATGAAACAGGTATCAAAGTCATCGATCTTCTCTGCCCTTATATCAAAGGTGGAAAAGTCGGTCTCTTCGGAGGTGCAGGTGTCGGTAAAACTGTTCTCATCCAGGAATTGATCAACAACATCGCGATGCAAAAACACGGCATCTCTATCTTTGCTGGCGTCGGTGAAAGAAGCCGTGAAGGTAACGATTTATATAATGAGATGAAAGATAGCGGAGTCTTAAAAAACACCGCCTTAGTCTTCGGTCAGATGAATGAGACTCCTGGTATCAGAATGCGAGTCACTTTAAGCGCCCTGACGATGGCTGAATACTTCCGTGATGTAGCACATCAAGATGTTTTGCTTTTCATCGATAATATTTTTAGATTCACTCAAGCTGGAAGTGAAGTCTCCGCCCTTTTAGGTCGTATGCCATCAGCGGTCGGATATCAGCCAACCCTGGCTACTGAAATGGGTCAATTACAAGAGAGAATCGCTTCTACTAAAAACGGATCGATCACTTCTATACAGGCGGTTTATGTACCAGCTGATGATTTGACCGACCCTGCTCCTGCAACGACTTTCTCTCACTTAGATGCTAAGACAGTTCTTGATCGTTCCATCGCTTCTTTAGGTCTATATCCAGCTGTTGATCCTTTAGCTTCTTCATCCAACTTCTTGGATCCGAATGTCGTCGGCAAAGAGCACTATCAAGTCGCTAGACAAGTTCAATCTATTTTACAACGCTATAAAGATTTACAAGATATCATCGCAATATTAGGTATCGATGAATTATCAGAAGAAGATAAATTAACAGTTTCTCGTGCGAGAAGAATTCGTAATTTCCTCTCACAGCCCTTCTTCGTAGCTGAAAAATTCTCAGGTAGAAAAGGAAAGTTCGTTCACATCAATGATACTATCGCTTCATTTAAAGCTATCTTAAACGGTGAGGGCGATGCTCTTCCTGAAGAAGCTTTTACATATGTAGGAACCTTTGAAGAAGCCAAGCAAAAAGCTGAACTTTTAAATAAACAGATCAACAATAAATAAAAATGGATTCTTTTAAATTACAGATTATCACACCGCAGAAAAAATATGGTGAGATGGATGTTGATGTCTTATCAGTCAACACTCATTACGGTCAAATTTCCATCTACGCTCATCATATAGATTACATCGCTAATGTTGAGATTTCTCCGATGAAGATCAAGATCGGAAATCACACTTTTCATTATGCTTTAAGCGGCGGTGTTTTAAATGTCATTCAAAAGACCAATACCGTGCAACTGATCGTCAGGTCGATCGAAGCTTATGACCAGATAGATTTACAACGCGCAATCGCCGAAAAAGCTGAAGCTGAGAAGCTCTTATTAAGTGCTAAATCGGTTAGAGAGTATAACGATGCTGAAATCAAACTAAAGCGTGCTCTAAATAGAATCAGAGTAAAAAACGGTCAACATAACTATTAAGATTCAATCTTAATTTAAAGACAAGTGAATCAAATAAATGGATATCAATCAGGCATAGCTCACACTTTTAAGTGCCTTAACTTTGTAGATACAAAGATATAGATTCATCTGTTTTAAGAGTAATCTCTTATGTGCTATATAATGAAATGCAACTTGAGGACTGTTTATTCATTTATATATATGCCACTTTTATATATTTTGAAAAAAGTGTATATAATTTTTCTAAGTGAGTTGAAAGGAAATATTGTACCAACCATAAGAATAAACACTAAACGCTGGATGGAAAAAGAAAGTTCTTACTAGAAGAAAAAATATTTAAGCATCAATCAAAAGCAATATAAAATTGGAAAAAAGGGAGTTAGCCTCCCGTTTTCTCTGAAATATAATTAAGAGGAGGTTTAAGGGTGATAGAAAGAACGATTTATAAAAAGATTATCAAGACTATTAAAATAAACCTGTCACAGTTATATCTGGAGCAAGGCGAGTTGGAAAAACTGCTCTTTGTTCTTTAATAGAAAAAGATTTAGGCTTTAGCTATGTTTCTCTTGCTGATCCTTTAATGCGTAATGCTGCTAAAAAAGATCCTGCATAGTTTTTAGCATTACATCCTTCTCCTTGCAGTATTGATGAAATTCAAAAGGCGCCAGAACTATTAGATTATATAGAAGGCATCGTGGATGCAAATATTAAAAGGCAATAAAAGAAGTCTCTATGTGTTAACTGGATCACAAGCTTATCGCTTGATGAAAGGCATAAGCGAATCGATGTCAGGAAGAGTCGGTTTAATTTCGATGGCCACTTTCGTTAAGTGGAATTAATAAAGTAGAAGAAAATCCTTGTGAAATCAATTTAGAAGTGATTAACAAGCGTTGTAAAGAATACATGATCAACACTAATAAGTTTTACGAATATATCGTTAGAGGATTTTATCCTGATTTATACGATAATCTCGAATTAGATTCATCATCATTTTACGCTGATTATGTCTCTACTTACATTGAAAGAGATGTTTCTGATTTTATAAATTTGAAAGATAAACATAACTTTATGAATTTGATGACCATCCTTGCTTCACTCACTGGTCAAGAAATGATATACGAAAGCCTTGCAAAAGAAATTGGCGCGGATAAAAAACAATCCAATCTTGGATTAGTGTACTCATCGCTAGCAATATTATTCATCTGTTAGAGCCATTTAATGAAAACAGCGTGACAAAAACTATTACTGAACGCCAGAAAATATATTTTTCTGATACGGGACTAGCCTGCTATTTAGCAAGAGTTCATTCTGCTGAGACTTTAAAAAATTCATATTTAAAAGCTCACATGGTTGAAACTTATATCATCAGCGAAATAATCAAAAGTTATAAGAATAATCATAAAGATGTAAACGTATCATTCTACTATTATCGGGCTTTTGAAAAAGAAGAAATAGACTTATTAATTTTAGGTGATGGGAAATTATCATTGATTGAATGTAAAGCAGGGGAAGAATATAGCAAAGATGATATTAAAGCTTTCACTAAGTTAAAAAACACCAGATATACACTAAATAAAGGCGTCATCATTTGTACATCTCATACAATTTATCCGATTGGTAATGATTGTTATGTTATACCAATTTCAGCAATTTAAGCAGACATAAAATTAATGGTAGATATGTCATTTATACGTAAGATCAACTTAAAAAATGAGGATTTTTATTGTTAGTGCATCTAGTACCCCAAAAGATGGCTAGGTCTTTATCTGCATCTTGCTTATATGTACTAGGAATTTTTGAGCTATCGATCTTTTTTGATAATTAAAACTTTTTCTACTTTTGTATAATAATTACAGGTGGATAGAATTATGAAAAAATTAGGTTTTGGATTCATGAGGTTACCTTTGTTAGACGAAGATGCGACTCATGTTGATTTAGATCAAGTTAAACAGATGGTTGATGTTTTTATGAAGAAGGGCTTCACTTATTTTGATACTGCATATGTTTATCATAATGGGCAAAGCGAAAACTTTCTTAAACAAGCATTAGTAGAAAGATATCCGCGTGATTCTTTTACAGTAGCAACAAAGTTAGCCTTGTTTAATCCCAATGTCGATAAAGTTAAACAAGAAGCGATGTTTAACGAACAATTGAATAATTTAGGTGTTTCTTATATCGATTATTATTTGATTCACAACATCAATAAAGAACGTGTTCCGCTCATTGATAAATTAGATAGTTTTAATTTTTTAAAGCAAAAAAAAGCTGAAGGCAAAATCAAACATCTCGGTTTTTCCTTTCATGATAAGCCAGAACTATTAGAAGAAGTCTTAAAGAAACATCCTGAAACAGATTTTGTTCAATTGCAAATAAATTATATCGATTGGTTAAATCCAGTAGTCGAATCAAAAGCTTGTTACGAAATAGCTAAGAAATATCATAAGCCAGTTGTGGTTATGGAACCAATTAAAGGTGGGACTTTAGTGAACTTACCTCCAAAAGCAGCTGATATACTCAAAAGAAAAAATCCCGATGCTTCACTCGCATCTTGGGCGATTAGATTCGCAGCTTCTTTAGATGATGTCTTCATGGTTTTAAGCGGTATGAGCACTTTAAAACAAGTTGAAGATAACACTTCTTATATGGAAAACTTCATACCTCTAACAGTTGAAGAACATCAAACATTAGATTCGATAGTCTCCATCATCAATGATAGCATTGCTATACCTTGTACTAGCTGTGGCTATTGCTTAAAAGGCTGCCCTAAACATATCGCTATACCTAAATATTTCTCTTTATATAACAATGAAAAAATGTTTCCTGCACAAGGCTTTTCGACTCAACAGATGTACTATGAAAATCTTACTAAAGATTATGGGAAAGCTTCTGAGTGTATCCGCTGTGGACTCTGTGAAAAAGCTTGTCCACAACATTTGCAGATCCGCGACTTATTGAAATTAATCGCAAAAGAATTTGAATGAAAATACCTTCTAAATTAATAAAAGAATTTGATGAATTAGGACTCGATTCTGGAACTTATTTATTAGCTTTTTCTGGTGGCCCAGATTCTGTGTATCTTTTAGAAGCCTTAAAAAAGTATTTGGGAGATAGATTACCTGATATCATTCATCTCTGTTACATAAATTATCATGACTCTCCTCTAGTCGATGAAGAAGAGAAGATCGTTAATCACTATGTCAATAAATACCATTTGAAATTATATCGATTTGACACCAAGTATAAGAAGGGTAATTTTGAAGATTGGGCTAGAAAGTATCGATATCAAAAATTCAAAACTGTTATCAAACAAGAAAATCTGACAGGTTTATTAACTGCACATCAAAAAGATGATGATATCGAAACATACATTTTACAAAAAGAAAGAAAAAATTTACCTTTACATTACGGGCTAAATAAAATAACAATCTTACATGGAATTAAATTGATTAGACCACTATTAAACATCAGTAAACAGGAGATTTATGATGCTTTAAGCAGTCAGAATATCACTTATTATGAAGACATTACTAATCATGATGATCACACTAAAAGAAACGTGATCAGACGAGGATTAAACGAGCAAGAAAAAGAAAAACTTTTGATCGAAAAGAATAGCGAAAATAAACGCTTAGATAAATTGTACAAATCATTTGATGAGCAGAAAGCACCATATCAATTTGCTTTTTACAATTCATTAAATGAAGAGGAAAAACAAAGATTTATTTTTTATTTATTTGATAAACAATTGAGTTCCAAAAAAAGGCGGGATGGAATCTCTAAAGAAATCTATGAATTCCTAAAAAGTAACACAAATAAGGCTTTAGAAATAGATAAAAACATATCTTTATATAGAACAAAAAATTACTTTTTCTTCTACAAAGATTTTTCTAAAATCTCATATTCTTTTACCTATCATCGAAAGAAAATATATAAAACTAAATACTTTATGATCGATTTATCTGATTTATCAAAATTCAATTTAAAAGCTCTACCTGTAACTATCAGAAACGCTAATAAAGATGATATCATCGATACTGATTTACCGACTAAAATTGTTTATGACTTTTTAAAGAAACAACAGGTTCCTGCTTTTTTATATCCAGCATATCCAGTTTTCTTAGTCAATAATAAAATCAAATGTGTTCCGTTTTACAAAGATTTAAAAGAACACAAAATCCCACTCGAGTTATTTTTCTTCTGATATCTTTAGGATAAGCAATTTATATTTCTTCGTTAAAACGTTTTATATTCGATAAATATTCCTACATCTTTATCGGGATAAGAAACTACACCTCTCTGTTTGATTTTGAAGCCATAATTCAAGTAATACATATAATTACATTCAGTATCACTGGCCAAATAAATGATCCATGCCTTATTTTTTTGATAATAGTCTAAAGCACTGAGCATCAATTTTTTACCAATACTTAAACGGCGATATTCTTTATCAACCACAAATAATGTGATTTCACCATCTGTATCAACATCCTCTTCTTCTAACAATTTTTGACAGGTATCTCCATAGATGGCAGTATCAGCTAAAAAATGATACCGGCTGAATTTGTTTTTAAGATTCAAATTAAGACCGACTATATTACTGTCTATATAAATTTTATCTTTATTTCTAAAAGAACAGGTGATAAACCCGATCAATTTATCATCTAAATAAGCTCCTAAACAAAAGCTCGCACTCAAAAAGCTGCGCAAAGCAAAATAAGTAGCATATTCGTCGAGATCTTCAGCTTTCACAAATCTTTCAAGCTTAGCTGATTGCTTTGTCAAATAAATGATTTGGTCTAAATCTTTTATAACATCAACCTGATGAAATTTAATTTCATTTTCCATTATATTTTTTCCTTTATCACGAACTATCTAAAATAGCTTATCACAATGTGTAACATTTGATTAGTATTTATTCACACATTTGTATTAAATCTAATATATGAACCTCACAAAAAAGCTTAGTTTGAAAGAAAATATCGTTAATGATTTAATAAAGCAAACAATTTTCTATAGATGAAGGCTTTATAAAGACGTGTCTATTAGATTTCTTAATAAATCAGTAAAATAAACCTACTTCTATTTAGTAGAAAGTCGGTTTACCGTAAAATTTCTAATTGGAGTAGAACGTGATTGAAATTAAAATGGTTCTTTATCTAAAACAAATGATTAAAAAATCGCTTTTTATTAAAATATGTGTTATATTTATTTAATAACAAGTCGGTTTACCGTAAAAATTCTAATTGGAGCTTAACATGATTGAAATTAAAAGGGATTTATATTTAAAGCAACTGATAGAAAAGCAAGGTAATGGCATGGTCAAAATCATCACTGGAATCAGAAGATGCGGTAAGAGTTATTTGCTTTTTGACTTATTTCGTAATCATTTATTAAAAACTGGTGTGAGTAAAAAGCAAATCATATCATTATCTTTAGACGAGGATGAAAACGAACAATACTTGAATCCACAAAACTTGTCACAATATTTAAAATCAAGAATTATCAATGATGAAGATATGTTTTATATCTTTTTAGATGAAGCTCAGCTAGCTATCACTGAAGATGAATATAAACATAAAAGCAGAATAAAATTATATGGGATTTTAAATAGTCTTTTAAGACACAACAATGTCGACATCTACATCACAGGTAGCAATTCAAAATTTTTATCATCGGACATTCTAACCGAGTTTAGAGGAAGAGGTGATGAAATAAGAGTCCATCCGCTTTCTTTTGCTGAATTCATGTCTGTATATCAAGGAAACTCTTATGATGGCTATCGTGAGTATTCACTATATGGTGGATTACCATACATTACAAAAATTAAAAGCCCTGAAGAAAAAAGCAAATATTTGGATACTATTTTTAAAAGCACTTATCTTAACGATATTCTAGAAAGATACCATTTAAGAGGTGATATGGTCATTGATTATTTAGTTGACATATTGGCTTCAGATACTGCTACTCTTACAAATCCTACTAAATTAGCTAATAGTTTCATGTCTAATTCAATAAAAACTAATGCAAATACAATTTCTTCATATATCGACTATCTCATCGATGCTTTTATAATTTCAAAAGCAAAAAGGTATGATATACGCGGCAAAAAATATATCGGTTCGCCTTTTAAATACTATTTTGAAGATATCGGATTACGTAATGCAAGACTCAATTTTAGACAAATTGAACCGACTCATGCGATGGAAAATATTTTATATAACGAACTAATTTTGCGAGGATTTGATGTTGATATAGGTGCTGTTGAAAAATATACCAAAACTAAGAATGGGCAAAACACTATTGCATTATTAGAAGTTGATTTTATATGTAACAAAGGTAGTCAACGCTATTATGTTCAATCAGCATATTCGATTCCCGATATGAACAAAATGAAGCAAGAGCAGGAACCATTAGATAGGATAAAAGATTCCTTTAAAAAGGTTATTGTTGTTCAGGATAATATCGCTCCTTGGCATACTGAAAAAGGGTATTTGATCATCAATATCTTAGACTTTTTACTTAATCCAAACAGTTTAGAATTATAAAAAAGATTATATAGATATGTCTAAATCAACACAAAGGTCACAATCCCTATCGATCCGATGATCAATGATAATAATAAAACAATAGCTGTATTAACATAAGAAATGGTTTTAGTGCTTTTATCAATATTTAAAAGTAAAATATTCTTTTTATAATAAACAAATAATGTAATGATACCTAAACTAAAGATAATGACAATCAATGATACTAAACCTGGAAGTCTAGAGTTGATATCTGATTGGATGCGCTTTATTTCATCCACATTGACATTCAAGAATTTATAATCATTAATTCCAGGTTTTTGTTTATCAGAATTGATGATCTCAAGACATTTTTTAAAGTCTGTACTATCATCAGTTTTAATAAGAAAACTACCATATTTGCCATCATATCGCGGTCCACAAAACTCTTCAGCCACCTTTTCAGTGAATGTGACTGAGCTAAAATACCTCTTAACTCCGATAGTAAATCCAACAACTTTAAATTTTCTAGTTTCATCTGCTAACTGAATCGTTGCTGTTTTATCAATTGTATTGCTTAAATATCTGCTTATATAATCTCTGACCATCGTTCTGTATAAAGAAATGACTTCTGATAGATATTCATGTTCCATTTGTTCTAAAGAATAAGCGCTATATAAATAATCACTAAAAATCTTTTTCTGATCTTCAACAGAAATCACATCTGGTATTTGACCATTAAAATAGAGATAAGCATATGATTTTAAGGTAGAACTTATATTGTTAAAAGCATCTGCATAGTGCTCCTCACAAACATAATCGACAGCTGCTTGTTTTAGGCTGTTGACAAAAAAGTTATATCCGCTTGTAAAATAACTCTTATCTTCCCCACTGAAAACATATTGTTTATCTAAAACATATTGTTTATTTTTGAGATAAAGCTCTTCTGAATTCATCAAATATGTATCGAGAGGAATAATTGTTTCTTCATCAGCTAATTCTTTCTTACCATCGTTAAAAAACAAAACATCATTTTCAACATCATCAGGCACAAAATATGAAACACGGCTTATAAATGCTTCAACATCTTCAACTTTAAAAGATCTAAAATCCTTGCTGATAGCATTTTTAAATCTCTTTTTGATTTGATCAAAACGAGTATTTGAAATAAAGCATATATTATCTATACCTTCTACAAAGGAATGATTGACTTCACTATCATTCAAGTAATCTTGGAAAAATTTCTGATATTCGCTGAGATCGACATCACTTTTTACAAAGCCACATATCTTATAACAAAAATTAGGTTCCTTAAAATCTATCGGTAACTCTAATAATTTATCAGCAGTTACATCAGCAGATGGTATGACTTCTTTAGTCAATGGATTCACATATCCAAACATTTCAAATAAAGTGAGTTGAATATCTGTCAACAAAACATCATTTTCATCTGACGGATAATCACCAGCAATCAATTCGAATTGTGAACAAAATTCTTTATCATAAGCCCCCACTGCTAGGTTAGTAAAATGAGTTAACTTATTCGAAATCCCACTAGGAAAATCCGGGTGAATAGAAACTCCGTATTCAAGTGTTTTCGTGCCGTAAAGATTATTATCTTTGACAATCGAAGCAAATTCTTCATCATCTAACAATGTATTATAATAAGCTGTCGAAACCTGAATATTGGAAATATCTTGCTGTTTAATTTGCTTAAAAACTTCATCATTTGGGTTATAGGATAAATCATCAGCCATTTTCCAAAGACCGACAAATGAAATAGCAAGCAATATAATAGAAACTAACATGCTTATATAGTTATAAAAGAATGTTTTTAATGAATATAAATAATTAACTCTTAATTTTTGATTTGAAAATTTTGAATTTTCAAATTTACTATTCGAAACATTATTTATTGCACATTCATTAAAATCAGCAATTATTTCAGGCTTATCTGTCGATATAATAATTAATCTATCTTTGCTTATTTCAGTTATAAAATCAGTGAACTCTTTATAATTTTCAAGAGGTATTAATTCAGCTAAATCCTTTATAACAATAACGTTACTATCTCTTGCAATCTCTTTACCGATCAAAAGCTTTAATTTATTTAATTTAGAAAGACGTGTGATTTTAAAGTCCTTAACGCCATTAAAAGACAATAGATTAATCACCTTGGATATCTTCTCTTTTTCTATATGATATGGAAACGAAATATTATCTTTTACGCTTAGCTGATTGACTAATTTAGATTCTTTAGAAATTACATAATTTTCATAATTAAATTTAGACTTGAGCCAACTATCTCTGTTTTTTTCTTCTTTGCCTGTGAGTAAGACTATTCCATGAGTTGGAAGTTTCGCTTTATCATTTAAACTAATATCAATTGTCATAAACTTATCTCCTTCACTTACACTAAAAATTCAAGCAACGTAAACTGGTAAAATTACTAAAAGAATAGGATAAAAAAGACATATTCGAAAAAGAAGGTAGAAGCCATTTTCCTTTTGACACCGTCTGACATGATTCAATCTCCCAATTATTATGGATTGTTGCCGTTGGTATTGATATTATAACAAACATTATGTTTTTTTTGGCAACTATGTCTTTTTTGTGATAACTATATATTGATTTCAGATCTTATGTTAACTACAAATAAACCTAAATTCTTTTATATGAACCACTCGTCATATATTTTTTAGAATCCATCATTTTATTCAAAATAGGCATTGAAAAAGGCAATAGCCTTTTCACCTTAATGATGAATCAACTATTGCCTTAAATAACGAAAGAAAGAAGTGATCAGTTCAAAGAAGTGAGATTGACATCAGTCACTAGATTCATATACATCAAGTTACTAGCACCATAAGCATCCGCTGTAAGAACAGTTAAGACGATGGTGTTTTCTCCTTTATTCAAATGAATATGACCTAAGTAGGTATCTACGAAGTAATTCCAAACTTCATCATTAGTTAGAGAAGCTGGTCTTCTAGCACCGCTTTGATATTCTTCACCATTGATAGTGATTCCGATACCATCAGTGATCTTTTTACTGATACGACGATAAGCAAAATTCAGAATCATGCCAGCATCAGTAGCTTCATCAGCGTTGATCTTAAAGGTGATCGTTCCTCCTTTGTTTTCATCAATATTTCCTACAGCACCATTTGCTTCTTTCTTAAATTCTTTAGTACCATTCACTAATTCAGCATCAGCAGCCATGAACTTATGATCAGCACCAGTAGCGACGCATTTATCTTTACAAGTAGTAGCAGTGCAGTCAGGATCGACACATTTACCACAGATAGGGCACTTATGTTCACAGGTCTTAATATCAGTTAGTTCTTCATCGACTTTAACAGATATGTAATCGACATTGGTAGCATCATTAGTAGCAGTGAGAACGATCTTATTTTCACCTTCAACAAGTTGAATGCATCCGAGATTTACTTCCATGAAGCTGAACCAGAGATCAGTATTTGTAGGAGACATCGGCAAGGTGCTAGGAGTGACAATTTCAGTTCCGTTAACACTGACTTTAAAGACATCCGTGAATAATGGTGTCTTTTCTTTCTTTGTAGAAACTGCTGCGATCAAAGTGCCGGTTTGAGGAACAGAACTATTGACTGTGAAGGTTAAAGTAGCACCAAGATTACCATTAGTTCCTTCAACCATAGAACCAGATATAGCGTTGACTTGAATATTCTTTCCTTGGATAGCTGGAGCCGGATTCTTGAGCTCAGCTTCTTCTGCTTCATAGCGATATTCATAAGCTAAAGTTTCACCGCATTTTTC
Source organism: uncultured Bacillota bacterium (assembly GCA_949284445.1). Lineage (GTDB taxonomy): Bacteria > Bacillota_I > Bacilli_A > RFN20 > CAG-288 > Enterosoma. The sequence goes on along the minus strand of CASDVP010000001.1, from coordinate 289,761 downwards.
TTCGCAAGCCGCATAGCCATCGCAATAAATATCAGTACATTTACCGCAGACAGGACACTTATGATCACAGATATGTTCAGGATAAGAAGTGGTGATCACACCATCAGTGACTAATGAGATGTAATCGAAGTTACCACCGATCGTATCTTTAGTTGTGATGACAGTAAACTTGATCTTATTTTCGCCTTGCACTAAGTCGATCTCACCTAATTGCAATTCGTTGTATAGATACCACATATCAGTTCCATATGTGGATTTAGAAACAGCTTCAGTTTGTAATTCAACACCATTGATCTCCGTCTTCATGAAGTCACTGAAACGATATTCAGAGCTTCTTTCATTGACAGCCGCATAGAGAGTCGCCTTAGTAGCTTTATCAGCATTAATAGTCAAGGTGACAGTAGCACCGTTATTGCCGTTCAATTGTCCGAGCAATCCTAAAGTGGTGTTGACATTAACATTTTTAATGCCGTTAGTGATATCACCATATTCGGCTTCTACACGATATTTGTTCTTAGGTAATTCTTTGACAGTGATCGGGATTTCAGCAGTGAAGGTTTCATGAGTGACAGTGATCTTAGTGTCATCAGCAGTCAGAGGAGTCATAGGTGAATAAGTGTATTCAGTAGATGTGAGAGGGACTTCAGTCTCATCGTCATAAACAGCGTTGACGACTAATCCAGCAGGATTGAAAGTATCACCGACATAGTAGGTGAGCTGACCAGGCATAGTGGCAATTCTGATACCGACTTTCTTAGCAGATTCAAAAGCGGAATCGGATATTTCAACTGTGCTAGTCAAAACGATATAGTCGAAGTTCACACAGCTTGAAGGATCTGAAGATGCGACTGTGAAGACGATCGTATTCCAACCTTTTTGAAGTTTAAGACAACCGAGATTGACTTCGGTGGAATCATACCAGTCATTACCATAGTCTTGACGGCTAGGTGAATCAGGATCAGAAGCTGGGATCATCGAAGCTCTTTCGACAGCTTCACCATTATTGGTGATAGTGAAAGCTCCAGTGAAAGATTTCTTAGCATTACGACGGCTGACAGCAGCTGTCAAATTAGCAGTTGTAGCTTCTTTGACATTGACTTTAAAGCTTAAGGAAGCTCCTTTATTTTCAGATAGATTTCCAACAAAAGTTGTATCTGGATAGTTGCTATTACGGTCATTGTTCTTCGGCATACCTTTAGCACCAGCTCCTAAAGTAGCTTCTTCAGCTTCGAATTTATATCTAGTTCCATTAACAGAACATTTATCAGCGTGATCAGGATTGTGACAATCAGGATCCATGCACTTTCCGCAGATCGGGCAGATGATGTTACATTCATAGACAGGTTCAACGAAAGTCAGCTCATCATTGGTTAAGAGTTTGATCTTATCAAAGTTATAGCCGCTGATATCGCCTTGTGCGATTTGAACGAACTTGATGCTGTTATCACCTTCGTTTAAGCTGATACAACCGAGTCTCACATCGACAAAAGTATACCAAGCTTCTTCACCAGTACCGGTGCTAGGAACAACAGCCGGGCTTGTGAACTCAGTGCCGTTGATAGTGACTAAGAGGTTATTAGTGAAGACAGTTTCCACTCTTCTCGTGTTGACTCTGACAACTAAGGTTGCGACAGTGTCGACTTTTGAATTGACTGTGAGTTCAACAGAGGCACCGAGATTGTTATTTAATTTACCGACATAAGTGTTGCCTTCATTGCTACCGACAACTAGAGCAGACTGACCATCGGTGAGCTTACAATCTTCAGCTTCAAAAGATTGCTCTTTCTTATCATGACCGCATTTGACTGCACAAGCCGGGTCATCACAGTCCATATCTAAGCAACCGCCGCAAACAGGGCACTTATGTTCACAGACATGAACTTCAGGTTGTTGGGTGCTAGAACCACCGATATGACTGCTATCAGAAGAATTATGAGAACCGCGATTTAAAGTGAGAGGTAGAGTGACGCCTAAGATGATTCCGATCAATACAACAACAGAAGAAACGATGATGATAATCTTCTTAGTCTTATCTGAGCGAGGAGGTTCATTTCCATCAGGTTGACCATTATCGGAGCCTGTGGATAAACCACCCATCAGATTCATCTGGGCTTTCTTATTCTTTCTTTCACCATAAGCAAAGACTAACTGATCGTATTTCTTATCAAACCATTTAGTAGCGATGAAGAAGCTTAAGACAGCCATCACCAAACAGAAAGTGAAGACGACGATGGAACAGATTCTGATGGTGTCGATAGCAGTTTCCCACCATAATTTAACTTTGATGATTCTGGTGGAAGTGCTGACACCGTTCATAGCGTTAGAATGAAGCATGACGTATAAGATGCGATGACAGGCTTCTCTTAAAGCTAACATGATAGTTGGATTATCTAAACTATCTTTTAAGTATTCAGTATTACCTCCGCCATCCATCCAGAGATCATTACCAGCTAATAAACCAGCTTCTTTAGCATAAGGATTAGTCATGTGATGGACAGAGTCGCTAGTACCTGTACAAGAGTCGGTTTCGACGATTCCTACAAATCCCCATTCATCTCTTAAGATATCAGTGAGCAAGCCTTTATGAGCACCAGCCCATGTGCAACCTATACGGTTGAAAGAGGACATGACACCATTCATCTTACCTTCGACAACTGCGAGTTCAAACGGCTTGAGATAAATTTCACGAATGGATTGTTCGTTCGCCCAAGTAGCGACACCATAACGATTTGTTTCTTGATCGTTTAAAGCGAAGTGCTTAGTAAAGACGATGACACCTTTGGATTGAAGTCCTTTAACTTCAGCAGAGAGCATCTTTCCAGATAAGAAACCATCCTCAGAGAAGTATTCCCAGTTTCTACCACCATATGGTGAACGATGGATACAACCACCCGGAGCATAGATAGCAGTGTAGTTAGCATGTAAGATTTCATGACCGAAAGCCACACCGACTTTTTCGATCAGATCAACATCGAAAGTAGCTGCTAATAAGACTTCACTAGGATAAGAGAAAGTAGTACCCAACGTAGGGTTATTGGCTTTTAATCCAGCAGGACCATCTTTTGATTCACATCCAGGAGCGTCAACGTTTGCAGCACCGGCGATATGATGTAAACCATAAGAGATAAGATATTGTTGTTCTTCAACAGTCATCTGGTTCAATAAGTCTTGCCATAACGGATCATCATATTCCATATCGATGAGCTGGATTAAACTGAGTTTGCCTAAAGAAGAGGTGACAGTATTATAAATAGGCATTTCATCTTCAGGATCAGCTGGATGTTCATGACCGTATTGCATGTCATAAACCATCTTTTCATCAAGGCAGTCTAATTCGACTGGAGTCGGATAAGTGCCATCCCAATCAGAACGTGATAAATAAGTGATCTTTTGATCAGCAGTGCCTTCATATTTATTCAAATCAGCTTCATCGAAATGATTAGTGATCGGGTTATCGGTCACATCAGAGGTGGAATAAGTGGTGAAATCATCTTTATCAACAGTGATCTTATGAGTAAAAGAAGCATCACCTCTAGCATCCATGCCATCAGATTCATCATAACCTTTAGCAGTTAAAATGTTGTTGATAGCATCATGAGAATCGGTTCCGACAGTGAGATAATAATCACCTTTTTCTAGAATATAAGTCTTCTTATTATTAGAATCATAAGTTTTTAATTCACTGGCAGGAATAGTGATGGTGACATCTTCGTGACCACCGCTAGCGATCAAACCAGTCTTTTCAAAACCGACTAATTCAACAGAAGCTTTTTCAATTCCGTTTTCTTTATCGTATTCAGTATATGGTTTTTGAATATAGACTTGGACAGCATCTTTACCAGGTAAATCACCGATATTATTAACGGTTAATGAAACTTGATAATCGCCGTTATTTAAAGTTTTATAAGATATATCAGAATATTCAAACTCAGTATAGGAAAGTCCATATCCGAATGGGAAAGCGACTTCTTCATCGTATTTCCAACCTGAGCTACTAGCTATTGCACCTTTAGTACTAGAAGCATTGCTATCAGGATTGACGATGGTATCTTCATATCTGGTTTCATAATATCTATAACCGACATAGATACCCTCTTGATAAACGATATACTTGATGTTGAAAGAAGCATAAGTTTCTTTGCCTTGGTTATTTAAATCAGGTAACTGATTCGAATATTGATTCCAAGTGAAATCACCGAAGTTCTGTTGCGAAGGATGTGAATAGTTATTGTAAACAAAGGTGTCAGGTAAATGACCAGAGATAGTATATTTACCACGGTTGGACAAGACAGATGCGATCTGTTCGAATGACATCGTGCCACCCATACCGACCCAAACACAAGAATCGATATCGAAATCTTTAGCGATATGTTCGAATTGCATCGGGTTAGCAGAGTTGATCAATAAGACGACTTTCTTGACTTTTCCTTCTTTTCTTAATCTGATGAGATTATTTAAAACATCAGCTTCATTTTGAGATAGATCAAGATAATTCTTTTCATCTAAGAAATCATCATCACCAGTCGGCAAAATATCATAATGTTCACCAGCGACTCTGGAAACGATCATGACTGCTGCATCACCATAATTAGAAATAGTGGAATCAACAACGCTAGAGATCTCTGAATAAGGAGCTTCATTAGCTGCTTTGCGATGAACGCGGCTATATTTGCCGCTTAAGGTTGAATAATGTAAATAGAGTTCAGAGTTTAAATTCAATTTATACTCTTGGAAAACTGTTCTTAAACTCTCAGGTGGTGTGACTGACATAGAGCCAGAACCATCACCTAAGTATCCGTAATTGATCTGTGATACGCCGAATAAAGAAACACCTGCACTTTCTTGTAAAGGTAAGGCGTTATCGTCATTCCATAAAAGAACAGAGCCTTCGACAGCTGCTTGTAAAGCTACTTCTTCCGAGTTAGCTCTCATAGCTTCATCGTCATAACTGCCATCAGCTTTGGTATAGTCTGATTTGAAATATTCGGTGTCTTCTTCGGAATCTTCGTCAGTGTTGATCTGCTCATATGGAGTCAAGTTTAAAACACCATTGATAGCAGCTTGATGGCTGAAAGCGATGTTACCTCCGACGATAGCGATGAGCATTAAGATCAAAAAGAAGATAGAGAACATCGTCCATACAGAACGAGAAAATATACTTTTAAGCGTCTTCTTTTTCATTGTCGTCCTCCTTATGCTTCAGTTTCTTTAGAACGAAGAAAACAAAACTAGCGATCATACAAATGAAGGAAATGATAGCTAGTATGAAGAGTAATATTTGCCACCAACTGGCGAAAGGTGAGACGACTTCACCAGTCTGATTAGCGACACCGCTGAAAACGAGATAGAAAGCTACGAATGCTAATGTTGAATAAAAAAAGATGATAAAACTAGCACCAGCGATGATACCAAATGGCCACTTTTTTAAGTGTTCGATCATACTTGCTCCTTTCTAGTAATAATTGCCAAAATTTTATAAAAACTAAAATTTTAGACAATAGAAAGCGCTTAAACGGCACTTACTACCGCTTATTCGGTAGAAAATGAAAGCCCTTTAAACAAGAACAACTAGAAATTAGAAGTATTTTTTTACACTACTTTGATACTGGCTTTGGAATTATGATATTTAAATAAAACAGATGGTTATTAGTCATGATGCTCAAATCACCATGATATTTATCAACCACGTATTGAATGCTTCTAACACCAAAGCCATGATAATTAGAATCACCTTTGCTAGTCACAGGAAAACCTTGTTCATCAAACTTTATTTCACCTGCATAAGTGTTGCTGATACTGATAGAGATGATTTCTCCGATCTCTTTGATCTTTAAACTTATGATTCTTTCATCATAGTTCTCAACTTTTTTAACAGCTTCGATAGCGTTATCTATCGCATTTCCAAAAAGCGAATATAAATCTGCTTCTTCAATAAAAGAAAGAAGTTTGCCATCAGCTATAGCAGTTAAAGAGATATGTTCATTAGAACAAGTCAGATTCTTTTCAGTCAAGATGATATCTAAAGGTTCATTTCCAGTTTTGATAGTGGTGTCATAAAGTTTGATCGATTGTTCGATCTCATTGACGACATTTGATGAGATATTATTGTGCTTTCCTATTTCACGGATTTGATATCTCATATCATGGCATTTGCGATTGATGGTATCGATATTATCCTTAGATATCTCATATTGTTTCTTCTCTTTAGACCATAATTGCTGAATGACATTGATTCTGTTCTGCAATTCTTCATTATGAATAAGGGTGAATTGCGCATAGAGAAGTAACACACAGCAAAGGATATTAGCCATATAGTGAATCAGATTGCTGACGAATTCAAAATCATAATAAACGACTAATGAATTCAACACGATATTCACTAATAAACCAACGCCTAATAATGAAAGCAATGAACGGCTTTTGATATGCAGATCCTGTCCTTTTTTGACTTTCCTTGCAAAGCAAAGAAACATCACCCAATAAGAGGTGAAATAACATAAAAGATAAACTAAAGCGAGCAAAAAGGTCTCATCACTAAACGTTAAAATAATCTTCTCATCACCATACATTCCTAAAATCGGTGAACGAGTTTGAAGGATCGCTGATAATAAAAGATTAGCGACTTCATAAGCGAAATGCTGAGTAGTATAAGAAGCTAAGCCGCAGAAAAAGATATTTTCAAATTTTTCTTTATAGCACAATAACAATAGAGGTAAAGAGACAGCAAAAAGAGTGAAGAAAACAACGCATGAATACCAAGCTGCATTGATATTGCTCGGAAAAGCGAAAGATAATCCGATCAAGGCTAAACAAGAAGCAGCGAATCGGATAGGATAATATTTCCTTTTTTTCAAACGAAAAGTGAATAAGAATTCAGCTGCTAATAACTCGACTACGAATAAAACTTTATAAATGTCAAAATAAGTCATGATTTCAGTGCTAGAAAGTTATTCAATTCTTTGAGAAAAGAGGCTTTTTTCATTCTGGAAACCTGCAGCTCATCTCCGTTAACAATGATCGAATTCTGTTTGACTGCAGTCACATATTTTAAATTGACTAAATAGCATCTATTACATAACGAAAAAGATTGGTCTTTCAAATATTCAGTTAGTTTATCTAATGAACCTGTGGCTTTATAATCGCCATCTATCGTATGATAAATCAGCATATGTTGCATAACTTCTATATAAGTTATATGTGAAACCTGTAATCTATTCTTTCCTTCTTTATTAGAGATCCAAATATCAAAATTTTGCTTTTGTCTCACTGCTAAAAGCGCCGTATCTAGCTTGAGTGCAAAATTAATATAATTCACAGGTTTAACCACAAAATCAAAAGCGTGAACTTCATAACCTTTAACCGCATATTGAGCCATGTTAGTAATGAATATGACTAATACATCACTGTTTAATTCTCTTAATTTTTTGACTGTTTCCATTCCGTTTAAACCCGGAAGTTCAATATCCATCAAAACCAAATCGATAGATGGCTTAAAGTTCTCTAAAAAAGAAGCTGAATCTAAATAATGAGCAATAGTAAAATGTTCGTCCTTTTCTTTTTCATATCTTTTAAGATATGAGATGATGATATCAGCCTCTTGCTTTGAATCTTCAACTATGGCTATGTATAAGTTGTCTTTGTTTGGACTCATTCTAATAATTATTATTGTTTGTTTACAGGTTTAAAGTCAATCTCCGCTTAACAAATATGCTGAAAAATAATGCTAGAAAGCAATCAAAACACTACAAACTCTTGCAGGGCTCGGAAACAACCCTTAAATGGAGTAGAAAAAACCACTATGCTTAAGGCACAGTGGCTTTTTCTTTATAGATCAATATTTAAAGTATAACGACTAATCATTCACTTACTGTTGAATAATTTTTGTATTTATTCTGTAAGAAATAAGAAGCAATCATACAAACATCCATCAATAAGCCTAAAAACATCAAAACGATAGGAATAACTAAATTTCTATCACCAGATACAAAATAAGGAGAAATTGCAGTAGCAAAAACTAAATCAAATACACCGAACAAAGTGATGGAACTACCGCTGATCACACCGTAAATAATACTTTGCTTTTTCGTTTCAAATCCAAAGTTGGTTATTGTATTTTTTAAGCATTGAATCAAAGAATAAACAAATAATATGACTAACATAAATAAAACTACGATAAATATTGTATTACTTACAAAATTCATAACAAATTCATCCCATAAATCATCAGAACCATAGTAAATTGAAGTTGCAAAATTAAACATCGAGCTAGAATAACCATTAATGCCAATTGAAGTTGTTAACGTATAAGGTGATCCCGTAGCACTTGATATGGTGATGATACCTTTTCCTATTAAAGGAATAGAAACGATAGTGAGTATTGTAAATACAGCAGTGGAAATAGCATTTATCAGATAGGCTTTGATGTTCTGTTTGATACCACCTCTAACAATCAAATTTAATACGATTGAAGCTAACATAAACACTGAACCTAAGACAATACCGGCGATAGTTGCACCATTAAGGATGATAGATATAGTCACACCACTTGAAGACATGCTAGTAGCCATATTCATCATATATAAGACAATAAAACTTAAATAAGTGAAAAGGGAAATCACACTATACTTTTGAAGATTGTGTTCTTTCTTTTGAAGGAATCTAACGAATTCTCTGACGCCAAAGATTGTGACAATAACTGTTCCACCTAAGCCTAAAATCACAGACATCAATCCTAAAACAGGTCCGATTAAACCATAAGAATAAACAGGTGAAGAATCTGGAATAGCTTTAAAAGCATCACTAAAGAAGTAATAAATATTATAAATTTGGTCAGAAACACCAGCACTGCTAGCAGTTCCAACACTAGTTGTTACACCTAAAAGAAATGCAAAGATAAAACATACTAAAATTGTTAAACTAGCAAAAATAGAAGAGAAGAGATGAAGGAAATGCTTTCTCTTAGTATCAGCAATAACTGGCTTTTCACTTACAGCTTTTTCAACCGGTTTTCTTGTAGGAACATAAATACCTGAATTTGATATGTTTGTTTCTGAGGCTAGAGTCTTGCTTCCTTCAGGATGATTTTCTTCATAAGTCGCATTTCTATTAGCGCCGCAATAAATGCAGAATTCACCATCGTCAGGAATCATTCTTCCACAATTAGGACAAACAGCTTTGCCGTCCAAGCGTTTACCACATTTCTTACAAAATTTAGCTTCTTCGATATTTTCAGTTCCACAGCGTACACATTTCATAATTCAACCATCTATCAATATATTTATATCTGATCACTTAACAACAGTCACTTTGATTTGAGGTAATAAAGACTTCCACAATTTATATGAACCTAAATGCGGTGAAAAAGCAGTTGCACCACCAGCAGCCATCGAATACTTAAGAGTCTCTTCCATCGATTTCTTCTCGGCTAAACCTTTGATGAAACCAGCGATAGAAGAATCACCAGCTCCGACTGCTGACACCTGAGTACCAACTGCATTAGAACAGTGATAGATATGACCATCTTCAGCAAAGTAGTAAGCACCTCTTCTTCCTAAAGTGACCATCACAGAACGAGGTCCTTTAGACTTTAATTCTTCAGCAGCTTCAAATAATTCTTCGTCGTTATTGATCTTTCTTCCGACTAGATCAGCTAATTCTTCATCATTAGGTTTGATCATGAAAGGATGAGAGTCTAATGCTAAGGTCAATGCTTTATCAGTCGCATCTAAGAACACATAGGCGCCGACAGGATTACAATATTCGTCGATCAATTGGGCGTATAGATCTTTTCTCTCTTGTCCTAATGAACCAGATAAGATGACGATGTCATCTTTCTTCAAATTCTTTTTGAAGAAGTTATACATCTTATTCAATCCTGCTTCAGTGACTTTTGGAGCTGAAGGATTAAAACGAGTATCCTCATTCGGTCCAGTGATCATGACATTGAGACGAGAATTGCCTTCTGTTTTTAAATAAATAGGGTGATCGAATTCTTTATCGATGATCTTCTTGATATCTTCGCCCATATCACCGCCGACTGCTACTAATGGGATATTTTTCACTCTTAAATTATTTAACATCCTAGATACAGTGATACCTTTTCCACCTAATGAAAAGCCATCAGAACGAGGTCTATTAGTACCACCAACACGCAATTCTTTACCTTCTAAATCCAAGTTATAATCAATACATGGTGCAATAGTTAAAGAATAAATCATAAAAAATACTCTCCTTTTATTTGTTGACTTCGATAATTTTCAATAATGATTTATATTTATCATCAGCTTTATCAGTGATTAAAGTCGGTCTGGTGAAATCAGAAAAAGTCGCTGTAGAAATATTATCGAATTTGCTGTGATCGGCTAGAATAAACGAATCATAGCATTTAGAAATAGCCGCAGATTTAATAGCACATTCCTGCGGATCTGGTGTTGTGAATTTGGATTGCGGATGAATACCATTAGTTCCAAAAAAGCCAACATCAAAATTAAACTTGTTGATGAACTCTAAAACATATGGACCGATAAAGGCGTTTGTTGTCAGTTTTAATTCCCCACCAGTCACATAACAAACCAAAGCTCGTTCAGCTAATTTTTGAGCTAGAGATGGTGAATTGGTGATGTAATAAGTGCTTTTATAGACTGGTAAGAAACTGATCATGCTAGCAACAGTAGTAGAGGCATCTAAATAGATACATGAACCTTCTTTCACATAACGACAGGCTTCTTTAGCAATCATCTTCTTGACTTCAGGCTCAGTTCTTTCTCTTTCTAAATATTCTCTATCTAATCTTTCAAAACGGAAATTACCTGAAAAATGAAGAGAAGCAGCACCGCCATGGACTCTCATCAACAGATGCTGATTAGCCATGCGCTGCAAATCTCTTCTAATAGTAGATTCCGAGGTCTTGAAATATTCAGCCAGCGAAGGAACTGACACGAATTGAGAGGGACTCTCCTCTAAAAGTTTGATGATTTCTTCATCACGTTCTTTAGTACTCATAACTTTATTATTTTAGCTAAAGCGTTTAATAAAATTCAACCAAAATGAGCATATTTTTGCTCGAACTGCGCATTTATACTTATTATTACACTCTTGAAGATAAAAATATATGCCTAAATTACTATCTGATAGCTTCTTCACAAAGCTAATAAATTTTAATCAGACAAATACCTGCCCATTTTAAACGCTTAAAATATCAACTGTAACAATGCTAAAAATCTAAGAAAATTTAAATATACCAAACAGGAATAAAAAGAGTTCTGAAGCATATTGAACTTCATCAATAAACAACGGAGTTTTATGTAGTTTTAAGAACATCTCTGGATCGATTTTTGCAAGATTTCATTCTTATAAATCATCTAATGTGACTCTATTCTGTTTACCATCAATATGGGCTAGCATTGTACTTTTTCCAACTTGCCTTGGACCAATAGCAAGAATACAAGCATATTCATCTGCTAATTCTTGTATCACTTTTTTCCATGTCTCTTTTAATATATTTCATATTAATTCCTTTCGGCCAAACCACGATACCATCTTATTCTAAGTCAATTATTACTATTGCGTCACTCGCCGTAAAATATATAAATCATTAAAATTTAACGCTTATAAGAGGTTCATTTTTAATATGACACAATCAAAAAAATGACATTTTTATCTTATATTCCTCGTCTTTTTGCAATATATTGCAAAAAGATAACTGACTTGGCAGAAAATAGCAACTTTGATAAAGTGAAAGCACTATGAACCAAGAAAAATATTTAAAAGAAGTCGAATTACAAGATATCGGTGAATTATCAGTGATGCTTAAGAAATTCTGGAAAACCCAACTCTACGATGCTTCTAATGATGAAATATTAGAAGATATCCGAAGAATCTTATCGCCGAAATGCTTCGGCTATCTGATCATGTTTAAAGACAGCATCGCAGGTTTCATCTTCGCTAATGAAAAATACGGATACATCAACAATATCGAATATCTCTTTATCAAAGAGAATTATAGAGGTAAAGGATTAGCAGTTTTTGCTTTGACAGAGATCAAAAACAAAATCTTGGCTGCTAGCAATCCGCGTGTTCAAATAGAAGTATCACCAAATAATATCCGAGCTTTAAAGCTTTACCATCGTTTAGGATTCACATCAATCGATACTATCTCTTTATCAACATCAATACCTGGGAAGATTGAAAAGATCAAGTTTCAAGGATTAGATTTTTATACTAATCCTAAAGATTCATTCGAAAATTGATCAACAAGATTTTTCGATATCTTCGATGATATCTAAATATTGTTTTAAAGAATGTGCATGCACTAATTGCTGACGATATTTACTAGAATTTTCAAAGCCTTTTATATAGCGAACGGATATGCCGCGCATGATATCACTAGCTTGTCTTTCATCTTTAAAGCTGAAGATCAGTTTCAAATGCTTTTTTAAGTCTTCTAATTGACTGAAAAGTGTCGTTTCTTGTATCTCTTTTCCTTCTTCTAAAGCGATCATATCGGCGAAAACTTTCGGATAACCGATAGTTCTTTGACCGATCATCAAAGCATCAGCGTCAGTTTCTGAAAACACGTCTTGGAAATTATGTTCATCGATACCGCCATTAGCGATGACAGGTATACTAACACTATGTTTGATCTCTTTGATCACATCATAATGAACTTTACCGACAAAGCCTTCTTTTCTCGTTCTTCCATGCACCGCGATCGCCTTCACTCCTGCTTGTTCGATCTCTTTAGAGAGGTGAACAACATTGGTGATAGTATCAAAACCGATGCGGATCTTAACTATCACTGGTTTAGATGAGATCTTAACCATGTCTTTTAATAAAGAAATCAGTTCATCTTGACGGTTTAACCAAAAAGAACCCGCCCTTTGTTTCATCACTTTAGGAACTGGGCATCCGACGTTAAAATCCAAGAAATCATATGAACCCAAAGATTCAAATATCGGGATTGATCTTAAAACACTTTCTTGTTTACCACCAAAGATTTGTAATGCTAATTTAGTGCTATTTTCTGTTTTTTTGTCTAATAAAGTGGCTTTTGCATCATCGATAGTAGCTTGACTGTGATAACAGATAGCTTCACATGATTCCATCTCGGTATAGACTAAACCAGCACCATAATCGCTAGTCATTTTTCTCAGTGAATAATCACTGAAACCTGCTAGAGGTGCTAGAACATATCTAGAAGGAATCTTGATACCAGCAATTTCGAACCCTCTCATGCTGATTCTCCGTTTTTTAGTCGATGATAGAGTTCGACAGCTTCTTCCTCATTGATGACTTTTATACCTTGCTTGAGAAGTTTCTGTGTTGTGATACCTTGTCCAGGAATCGTCTTGCCTGAAAAGCTGCCGTCATGAATTAAATGTACACCACAAGATGGTGACTTCTCCTTTAAAACTGCTAATTTGATATTTTTCATTCGACATACAGAACTAGCCCAATATGCACCATTACGATAGTTTTCTGTCACATCTTTATTATTTTGTGTGATGACTTTATCGCCCTGTATCTCCGCAGGTATTCGAGGAGTCTTTAGGCTTCCTAACACTTCAGGACAAACAGGGATGAGATCATAAAATTCTTTTAACTTAAAGAGCTCAGATACCGGTTTAGACTTACCATCATAACGACAGTTTTGACCTAGTAAACAAGCAGAGATCAAGATTATTTCTTTAGCCATATCATTCATCCTCATTCAAATTTAATTCATCCAAGAATTCTTTTAGATATAACTGCATAAAGCGATGTCTTTTCATCGCCATCTTTTTAGCAGTATCAGTATTCATCATATCTTTTAAAAGTAATAATTTCTCATAAAAATGAGTCAATGATGAAGATGTATTCTTTAAATATTCATCTTTAGTCATATCGCTCCTAGGTCTTTCTGTAAAATCATAAAGTTTTCTTCCTCTTGCACCACCGAAAGCAAAAGTCCTAGCTATTCCTATAGCACCGATAGCATCTAATCTATCCGCATCTTGAACAATCTTGCCTTCTAAAGATGTTGGAATCTGACTGTCTTTTCCTTTAAAAGAGACCTCTTGAATGATCTTCAAAATTTTATTTTTATCTGTCTCTGAAATATCTGTAGAATCTAATAATGCACGTGCATTTTCTTGATGTTGATGATCTGGAAATAATTTATGATCATCTACGTCGTGTAAAAGACTAGCTAAAGAGATGATGAATACATCACCGCCTTCATGTCTCTGTAAATACATAGCTTTTTCTTTGACTCTGATAGCATGATCAAAATCATGACCAGTAGAATCTTTTTGAAAGAGTTCTTTAACAAATAAAGTAGCTTTAGTTATTATTTCTTGTTGATTCATATTTTAAATTTTCTTTTTTTGATTTAAACCTTCTTAATTATATCAGCATTGAGGAGTCATCTTGATGATAAGTGCACTTCTTCATCAAATATGTTCTTTTTCAAAAGCTAATAACCATCTTTTACGTTCTAATCCACCTGCATAACCGGTGAGTTTACCATCACTAGCGATGACACGATGACATGGTATAACAATGGTCAAAGGATTATGACCTATCGCAAAGCCAATAGCTCGTGGAGCCATTTTGTCTATTTTATATTTCATAGCGAGAGTTTTAGCGATAGTTCCATATGTGGTGGTCTTACCATATGGTATCTTTAATAATTCCTGCCAAACATCTTTTTGAAATGGGCTTCCGATAGGATTTAATTTTAGAATGTTGTGATCAGGTTTTTCACCTCTAAAATATCTCTTTAACCACTCGATAGCTTGTGCACCTATCTGATTTTTTTTCATAGTGATAGGAGAAGTGATGTGATACTTGAAATATCTCTGATCAACAAAATAGATGCCGATGACTGACTCTTCATCGCTGACTATCAACATCTCGCCTAGAGGCGATGTATATTTCATTCCTAAAAAACTATTTTTATTCACATCAAAATTAAATAAGAAATGATCCTGAATTACAAGTTTTAGATATTAAAGGTTGAATTTTAGCTTTATGGTAAAATATTTAAAGTTTTACACGAGGTGAACAAGACAATAACATGCCTAAATGGATTAAATATGTGAGCTTAAGCGTGATAACTATCGGCATAGGTTTTGCGATCGGATATTTTGTAAACCAAAGCATCAATCATTTATCACCAGAAGAAGAAAAACTGTTAGAACAATATCATTTATTAAAAGATGACTGGCTTTTTGGTAACGAACAAGATTATTTAGACGATTTGGTTTCAGAAGGTATCATATCTGGTCCAGCTGAAGCCTTAGATGATCCCTATACTATCTACACTGATACCTATGAAGAACAAGGATTGAGCACTGATCATTTAGGACTAGGATTTACAAGTCATAGCTATGATGGTGGTTTATATGTGGTTGAAGTTCATAATGGTGTCAATCAAGATAAATTGCGAGTCGGTGATGTGATCTATGGTTGTTATAAAAATGATGAAGAATATTTTGATTTTAAAAGTCACTCATCAGATGAAATAAACGAATATTTAAGAACTGATGTTGATGAACAAAGCCGTTTTAAAATGGATATTTTACGCGGTGATGAGAGAATGACTGCCGAATTAAAAAGAGGACAATATACAGAAAAATACGTGGATATATTGCAAGAACCGACTAATGAAAACAATCTGTCACTAGTCATCAAAATCAACACGTTTCTCGGAGATCCTGTCTCGGATGTGATAGATATCATCAATCACTATTCAGAGATCAAAATATCTAATCTCGTCATCGACTTGAGGCAAAATACCGGCGGCTTAGTCTCACAAGCTGATGCTTTATCAAAACTGTTTGTAAAAAAGGGTACTCTCATCTATCAATTTCGAGACAAGAATAATAAAGTCACTAAAGAATCATATCAGACAAAAGATCCGACTTTCACTATTCCTCATTACAGTTTGATAATCGATGATCGTTCGGCATCAGCATCTGAAACCTTCACGCTAGCTATGAGAGCTGGTACTGATTGTACTGTTTATGGCTTAAAGTCTTTCGGAAAAGGTATCGCCCAAGAGTTCAAAACTTTTTCGGATGGCTCGGTTGTTAAATACACATCAAGCTATGTCTATGGTCCTGAAAGAGAAAACGAAACCATGTATGAAGAGAATGAAGACGATGATGATGTGATGTGTATACATAATAAAGGCATCATCCCAGATGTCGCTTATACTTTGGATTACACATATTTACAAAACATCGTAGACTATACAGATAGCATTTATATCACAAAACAAGAAGGCGAGTATTTATTAAAGTTTTTAAATGATGTTTATACAGATAAAAACTTTCCTACTCAATATACAAATGCTTTTAGATTTGAAGACGCGATTCAAGACTTCACAGATATCATCAATGAAAAATATCAGCAGGATTATCAGCCGTTTACTGCTGATGGAAAAGTCACTAAAGACATCAATGATAAACTCATAAAAGAAAGCTATGACGCTTATCTTCAGCATTATGATCTTCTGACTGAATCAATTTTATAAAAATAAGATGATTATTATTCATCATTAAACTGATTTATAGTTTATACTTTAAATATGACTGATCCTGAACATAGATTTCAAATAGTATCACCTTATAAACCTACAGGTGATCAACCGCAAGCGATCGAAAAATTAGTCGCTGGTTTAAACGAAAATAAAAAATGGCAAGTGTTATTAGGTGCTACTGGTACCGGTAAGACTTTTACCATGGCTAATATCATTCAAGCAGCTCAAAGAACTACGATGGTCTTAGTTCACAATAAAACATTAGCCGCCCAATTATATGGTGAATTCAAAGAATTATTTCCTTATAACCGTGTCGAATATTTCATCTCTAATTTTGATTTCTATCAACCAGAAGCCTATATTCCTAAAACCGACACTTATATTGATAAACAAGTGGTGATGAATGACGAAATCGAGATGATGAGAGCTAGCGCTGTCAATTCCTTATTAGAGAGAAAAGATACGATCGTCGTCTGCTCTGTCGCCTCGATCTATGGTTTATCAGATCCTGATGAATATCGTGATTTAGCATTCACGTTACATGTGCACGAGCCATTTGATCCTGCTGATATAGCTAGAAAATTAGTCATCGCTCAATACAAAAGAAATGATATTTCTTTAACGCCGGGCACATTCAGAATCAGAGGTGATATCTTAGAGATTTATCCTCCTTCAGGCGATGATTATTTCATCAGAGTCTACTCAGATTTTGATGAGATATCTGAGATCGATCAGATCAAACCTACTACTGGTGAGGTATTACATACTGTTGATTATTTCCCGATCTTCCCAGCTCATGAACACGCCTCTTCTACTGACCGCATCAAAAGAGCCTGTAAAACGATCAAAGAAGAATTAACTGAAAGATTAAAATTTTATGATTCACAACAAAAATTCCTTGAAGCTGAAAGATTAAAAATGCGCACTGAACATGATTTAGATGCCTTATCCGAATTTGGAATGTGTGCAGGTATTGAAAATTATGCTCGCCATTTCGATGGCAGAAAAGAAGGCGAGACACCGTATACATTATTAGATTATTTCCCAAAAGATTTCTTGTTATTTATCGATGAATCTCATGTCACTATTCCTCAGATAGGCGGCATGTATAACGGTGATAGACAAAGAAAATTAACTTTGGTGGAATATGGTTTTAGATTACCAAGCGCATTAGATAATAGACCTTTAAGATTTGAGGAATTCGAAAAGAAAATCAACAATGTCATCTGCACTTCAGCAACACCTGGCGATTATGAATTAAAGCAGGTTGACAATAAACCAGTCGAACAGATAATCAGACCTACTGGTCTATTAGATCCCGTTATTGAAGTCAGATATAACACCAATAATCCCGTCTATGATCTGATGAAAGAGATCAAAGATCGCATCGCTAAAAATGAGAGAACACTAGTCGTCACTCTGACAGTTAAAGATGCTGAAAACTTAACTGATTTTTTCAAATCACATGATATCAAAGTCGCTTATTTGCAACATGAGATATTAACTTTAGAAAGAACCGAGATCATCTATAAATTAAGAAAAGGTATCATCGATGTTATCGTAGGTATTAACTTGCTCAGAGAAGGACTTGATATACCTGAAGTTTCATTAATCGCCATTTTAGATGCTGATAGAGAAGGTTTTTTACGTTCTACTCGTTCTTTGACTCAGATCGTCGGAAGAGCAGCTAGAAACAGTCAAGGCAAAGTCATCATGTATTGTGACAAGATATCGGATGCCATGAATGAAACGATAAAAGAGACTGCGCGTCGCAGAAGCATACAGGAAACTTATAACAAGGAGCATGGTATCACACCTAAAACCATCATCAAGCCGATTCAACCTCCTATTCATATGGTCGATGATACAAAGAGAAAAGTTGATAAAGAAGAAAAATTAACCAAGAAAGAAACTGAAAAGCTCATCCAACAATTGACCAAAGAGATGCAAAAAGCTGCAAAAGAATTAGACTTTGAAAAAGCTGCTTCTCTTCGTGATGAACTGTTTGAACTAAAAGCTAGTATCAAATGATTTTTCTAAACAATTCTAAGGCGTTACTACTTCATTAATTGCACGTTTTTGCAATTAAAATTAAACAAATAGATATTAGTATCTAATTTTATTCGTGACTTCAACTACGATTATTGATTGATTTTAGTCTTACTTCTCTTAATCTTCTCCCACTTGGGCTTCGATAAAATGCCTTTGATGATCGCGATAGCGTTGATGATCATAAATGATGGGAAGAAAAGAATCGATAAATACATAGTCTTCTTATTCGTGATCACTAAGCGATCTTTTTCAGCGATATAAGAGACTAATGGTTGTAACCAGAAAGGAATAAAATAAACTGCTATTAGCACGATGACGATGAACATCAAAAACCACATCCATGAAAAGTATCCAAGCCCATAAATATAAATAGGACCAGTGATACCTGTATAAATCAAAGAATAAATATAGTAGAGAGGAAACCAAGCAACTGCTAAGAATGCGACTGGAATAGTAGCGATATTAAAGAATTGATCAAGATATGTAAATTTAGTACCTAAATCTAAATCTTTTCTGAATAAATTCTTAAAAAAGGCAGGTAACAACTTAATACCTGTTGACCAAAACAACTTATTAAGACCATTTCCCATTCTGGTGTTTCTTTTGAAGATATCATCCATTGTCGCTGGTTGATCAGCATAGACTACAGCTTTATCAATGAACTCAACTTTAACACCATCTTTAAGCAAACGATTGATGGTGAATTCAATATCTTCACTAGCTGAGAAAGCATCCCATTTAAAATAATAATCTGCTCTGATGAAGGAAGAACATCCGTTCATGACACAACCAAACTTTAATGCTGAACGACCTCTACAAGCAAATCTATCATCTCTTGCATACCAAAGACCAGACATACAAGAAATGATATTGTCAGTTAGATTCTTACTGTTTTCAAATGTTCTTCCGATGATGACACCAGCATCGGCAGCATCATTACAAGCGTTGAGATAATTTTTATCTAATTGATTATCGGCATCGATAGAAAGAATATATTCATGTGTTCCTTCAGGATCTTTTCTTAAAACTTCCATACCATGAAAAACATTATATGAAAGCTTTTGATGATCAGGATCAGTATCAACGATCTCTATAACCCGTGCACCATGTTCTTTAGCTATTCGTGCAGTATCATCGGTGCAGTTGTGGCAATAGACTACGACTTGATATTTATCTTTTGGATAATCAACTTTGAAGCAGGAATCAACACAATCTCCGATGACATCTTCTTCATTTCGAGCACGAATGACAATTGTAAAACGATGATAAGTTTTTGACTTTTTATATTGGCGCGGTTTTAAAAAGCAAAGAAGCATGAACAACAACTGGAAAATAAAGCATCCACCAACAATAATAATGACGGCGATATTCAACCACCAAAGAATGTTATTAAATAATTCCATTTTAAATACGATTTTATATTTTAACTTTTGAATATGAACTGATAACTATCTTATTTTCTTTGAGCTAATTCTTTATCTAAATGCATCAAAGCAGTTAAATCTTTGCCATATCTATCATATTTATCTAATAATTCATGAGAATGTTCTTCCTCTTCAGCTTGTTCACTGACAAACCATCTGAGCATCTCTTGAGTGCGATAATCTTTATCTTCAATAGCTAAGTCCATCAACTTATAAATTAAAGAAGTGACTAATTCTTCATGTTCAATTTGTTTCAATAACGGAGATCTATCATCTTTAAATTTATCTTTTGGTGCAGAAATATCTGCCAAGACAACTTTTTCACCATTAGAATGAAGATAATCGATAAACTTTTCAGCATGTTCAACTTCTTCAGAAGCCTGTTTCTTAAACCAAGAGCCAAAACCACATAGTCCTTTTTCAACATAATAATTAGCGATGTTCAAATAAATATATGAACTTTCTAATTCAGCGATGACTTGTTCATTAATAGCTTTAACCATTTTTTTAGATAATTTTGTCATGGTTAATGTTTCCTTTCTTTTTTGATAATTATAACATAATGAGGATTGCGATTAATTCTGCTTTCTCTCAAATATATATGTAAATTCGATTATTTCTCTATCTTTTTAAGAAAAACTGATATTTGCGGTTCAATTTCTATGAATGTTAAAATAATTTTAAAAAAGAAAGGATACAGATATGAAGAAGAAAAATTTATTTTTGCTATTATCGATTTTACCACTAGTTTCTTGTGCTGAGACTAGTTCCTCAATTACCCCCCCTCAACAGTAAAACCTAGAACTGATATTTTAAAAGACTACGAATCTTCATTTAATGCAACTACTACTTTGTCAACACAAACAGAAGGTCAAAACGATATCATCTCCAGCAATTATCAAACATTCTTAGATGATGATTATCTAACAATGTATGCTGTGGATGAAGATGGAGATATATTCAGAACACAATATTACGAAAAAGATAATGATAAAATCGTTAAAAAATCACTGACTAAAAAAGCAACCATAGTCTCAGAAGAAGTCACGAATTTTAACTATTTAAAGAATATAATTCCTAATTTTGATTTAGAAATCATCGAAGATGGTTCATATAAGATCGACATCATAGAACATCTCGATGATTTGATGATTTTAAATTACCAATTATCAGGAGCTTTAACAGGCGCATTAGACACTATTGAAACAGCTGAATTTATTAGAACTGAAGATGGTTTAACCTACAATGCTAAATATGTAAGCAATGGTATCATTTTAACTTTAGATACGACTTTTACTGCCAAGAATGATGAAAAGGTTGAAAAGATTTCTATACCATCTGAAAATGAATTCTCAAAAACTTTCAACTCATTAATGACAAAATTAAAAGAACAGAATTACACTTTAGAAATAAGAGAAAATAAGGATATAATTCAAACAATTCAATCTATGAACGATAGATTGTATTTCAAAGAAAACAGAAGAGGTTACTTAAAGCAAGATACTGGTTATTTAGTTCTTACTGTTTCTGATGATGAAACTGAATCAACACTAAGCTCAACTGTTGAAGAAGACTATTCAACTCTGCAAGCTGATTTTGAAGTCGATGGTAGAATACTTAAACAAGGTGCTAACGGTTATGTGCCTTTGCCAGAGATCAGTGATATCGATACCTCTTTTGAATTGATCAACTGTGATCATTTGACCAATAGTTCTCTTGTGTTTTCTATAACCGATAATGAACTCACTATTAGATCTGATGAATATACTTTTTTATTCAAAGATATCGGATCAACTGAAATCCAAGTCGACCTTGATAGTTATATTGTAAAAGAAGATTGGACCAGCCAAGATCCTAGTATATTAGAAGCAATGCAAACTCTATTAGGTACTGAAATCGACATTCCATATTTTGACACTGGTTATACTTGGATAATTGGCGATCAAGATACTGATTATTTAGATCTTGTATCCGAAGATGTTCCATCAAATAAAGCTGATGGAGTAATCCAGTCTTACTTAGCACAAATAATGAACACTGAATTCACAAAATTGAGTCAAGAAGAACTTCAGCCTTACATAGATTCTTATGATATTTTCCCATATGATGAAGTGAACCTTTTACTATTCAATTTACATAATGGTTACTATATGGAAGTCTTCAACGGATACAATTCATTTATGTATGGTGGTGTCGGTCTTTCATTCAATGTTTTACCTGAAGCATTACAATAAATTATGAAAAAAATAGTTTCTTTTGTTTTACTAAGTTTATTATTAGTAAGCTGTAAAAGCGCTCTCAGTTCCGATTTGATAACTGCGCCGATCACTTCAGATAGTTCTAATAGCTCTAACAATAGTTCAACTAATTCTTCAAGTCTTTTAAACGAAGAAGAAAGAATAGTAGCTGCTTTAAAAAATATCAAAAACACTTCTAACTACACTATTTCATATCAATATCAAGATCAAAACTATACATCCTATTACACAAATGACTATGTCTATTATTCTGAGACAAATTTAGGTTATATCAACCTTGAAAGCTATGATACATCTCTTGGTGAGACAATAGTTTATAACTATTACTTTGATTCACAAAACAACTTCACACTAGCGTATGCACATGAAGATAAAATAGCATCATGTCAGTCGTTTAATTACATTGCAAATCTTAAAGCGATTCCTTCAACTTTAAAGCAAGACAATGATCATTATTATTCTGATAACAAAAACCTCATCAATAGTTTAGCTAATACTCTCGGTTATTATGAAGATGCTGAAAACGGCACCTTCACTAGAGTAAAACTATCTAGTGATAAAGATAATTCCTTCACATTCACACTCCAAACTATCGATTATGATTCTTTTGAATATGTTGATGTAGTAGACGCTAGCGGCACAATATTCGATATCGGTCAAACATCACTCACTGAATGTGACAAATATCTTAAAAGCTTTAAATTACCAACACTTTCACTATCAGAAACTAAAATCGCTAATTTAAATTTAATTGACGCAAACGATATTTTATCTATAGACAGTAAAGCATATATCGCCTACACTGGTGGCCAAAGAGTGCTTTCAGATTCACTCAGTTATGATAGAAGCTTATCAAGAGTTAAGATCACTGATGAGGATGGTGAACAATATTACCAAAACCAAGACGGGAAAGTGATCAAAGAAGGCATCGATGCTCTGAATAAAGTTTCGACAATGCCGTTAGGAGAATACTATGTTTTTGATCAGGAATATCCGCTATCCTATGAAACATTACTAAAAGAATTAACAGCATTTAGATTGGTCGATGAACAAAAAGGCCAATATCAATATTTCGGTTTTAATGGCGAAGAAATCTATAAAAACTTTTCCTATATCGATGTGAATAGCACACCTGAAAGCATATATTTGACTGCAACTGACAATGATTTGACTTTAACTGCAACCTTCCCTGAGATGGGAATGCAAAGTGGAAACACTATTCAATACTTTAAAATCCAAATCGTATCCACTCTTGTTTCAGATAGAAAAATTCCTGTGTTAACACCTTTAGAAGAATCTAATTCTGAACTCCAACCTAAAATTGATGCATTAAATGGAACACATAATTTCATCGCTAATGCTTATGATACAAGGACAAATGAAAGAGAAAAGAACACTTATTTGATAGATAACTTATTGATCTTTGAACAGAAAGAATTAACTTTTTCAGGAACAGTCAGTTCTTATATCACTGGATATAAGAAAGAATCTGATGGAATCCAACGTTTTTTGATAGATAAAGACGGTATAGCTAAGAAAAATGGTCAGATAAAATCTGATGTTTCTTTATCAGATTATGTAGGGATGAATGTTTCACCCAGCATATTTAATAAAACAGATGATATGACTTATGAATTAGACCCACTAGTGCTTAAAACAGTCTCTGATTCCTTGATACTTGGAAATGAATCAGACAATTTGGTGACTGATAGTCTAAAGATGAAAGTGGATGGTAAGCATATCACGCAGATCACTTATGATTATGATGATGGCCTATTCCAACAAGGAAGTGAAATCGTCAATTATAGTTATGAAAATCTTGAAATACCTCAAGACATCTTAACTAAAATTGATCAGATGCCTGACTTTATAGAGCCTGTTTCTTGGAAGGACGAATCAGTAGAGATATATGAAAAATTAGTCGATCTCTTCGGTGAAGCAATCGCTGATACTATTCCATATATTTATGATGAAGAAACTTATTGTCAGTTTGAATCAATCTATTTATATGACATGATCACGATTTCTTCATCTTCTGAAACAGTCGATGATGATAAATTCTATACCGCATATAAAGAACTATTGGTTTCACAAGGTTATGAATTAGATTTAACACCTGACTTACCAGGAGCAGAAATATACACTAAAGGTAATGTCGAAATACGATTAGCCAAAGACTTAACAGGTGGTATTTTCATCTCAAAATTAGCTTAAACATCTTCTCTTTGTTATCATATCTATATGAATATTTTTCAAAGAGGAGCTGTCAAATTTTTAGAGCTTGCTGGTAATTTTGCTGAGCTTTGTTTCATTCAACCTTTTCTATTTGAAAGAAAAAAAGACTTAACAGTTATCAAAAATATCAATTATGCACCTGATACTAAAAGCAAAAGAAGTGTATTGGATTTATATTTTTTAGATTCTGAGAAAAAGAAGCCAGTCGTCTTTTTCTTTCATGGCGGTGGATTTGTCGAAGGCAGGAAAGAAACTAAGAAATATTACTGCTATCATTTAGCAAGAGCTGGATATTTTGTCGTCAATATCGATTATGACTATGGAACTAAATATCCGTTTCCATCACACATCAAACAATTATTAAAAGCGATCGACTTCATCCTAGATAAAAGCACAAAATATAATCTAGATTTAAACAATATCATTTTAGCTGGTGATTCAGCAGGGGCTTATTTTGCTAGTTATATTCCGATACTAGAACAAATGCCCACCCTTTATGATGCATTAAATATTGAATTTAAATATCGACAGCAACTAAACATAAAAGCTTTGATTTTAATTAGCGGCCTCTTTGATTTGAAAGAAACATTAGAAACTAAATTTCCATTCTATAAGTTGATGTATGCTGTTTTCACAGGTGATGAGCCAAGAGATGTCAGAATGGCATTGCGTTCAAGAGAAAGAGATATTTATTCGATATATGATAAGATGAAATCCACTTATCCTAAAACATTTATCATCACTGGAAAACGCGATCCATTGCAAGCATGTTCTATCTCTTTAAATAAAGTGCTTCAATCAAAAAATATTGAGCATGAGTTTTATTATTGTGCAACTTTCTTCTCGTCTCTACATTCTGGTGGCATTCATGTTAAACGAGGAGATGGAAAGATTGCTTTGGATAAAACCTTATCATTTATCAAAGGATAATAAACTTTTATAATTACACTTTTGTAACCTAGTTATACCATTAGATAGTAAAGACCTATTATCAACACCAATAAATATAGAATTACCATATAATCACCCCACACATCTCTGTTTTCTTAACAACTTTGTTTAGAATAAGAATTAAATGATTATGTGATGTTACAGGATCAATAGTCTTTTAGTAGACCGTCTTTCAAGATTAATCTTTTTCCTATATTAAAGACTCTTTGATCATGGCTTGCCATTATGATTAACTTCTCTTTGGATAATTCTTGTAATGCATTTGTGATCTGTTCTACATGCTTATCATCAAGGCTGGATGTCACCTCATCTAAAAGGTAAATATCTTTTTTAAGCGAAATGTCTCGTGACAAAGCTAATAGTAATTCCTCGCCACCAGAAAGAGACTTTATGTCTTGATTCAGATTTAACTCAGGACAGAGATTAATTATTTTATTATGGACACCTAACATCAAATTATCTTTGCAAGAAAGATAAGAAATTAAATTTCCTTTTGGCATTAAGAAAGATATTCCTTTTCTCTTTTTCCCTACAAGATGTCTAGATGAAAAAAGAATTTGTTTATCTTTAAAATATATTTTTCCTGAAAATTTAGTATCTATAAGCCCTAATATATAAAGAAGACATGACTTGCCTGAGCCATTTTCACCTGTAAGAATGTAAAAGGTTTTGTCTTCAAACTGATAATTCAAGTTATTGAAAACAATATTATTTCCAAATTTTTTATAAATGTGTTCTACTTTTATCATCAGTCATTATCCCTCAAAATAGCGATTACTTTCTTATCAGAAAAATAATGAGTCAGTAAACAAAAATTAATAAAAATAGTTACGAAATAACAAGCCCCAATATAAATAAAAGCAGTTAAATCAGGCTTAATCACCTCAAAACCTATATCGTAATTGTTATTGATAATGAGACACACTAGCATATACAGCGGATAGATAGTAAAAGAAGTTAACAGCATAATAAAAGAAGTGAGACTGAAATATAAAGCTCTGGAATTAACGCCTTTCAAACTAAGCAGTACTAATTCTTTGATGTTAAGCTTTATCAAAAAATAATCCTGAAAGAATATTAAAATAGGTAAAATTGGGGTTAAAAAAACTAATATATACTGAGAGCCCCAAGGATGAATAGAATCATAGACTTCATAAATGTCCGCTGGAGCATAAACATAATTTCCATAAAGCGCATCAACCTCATCGGTTGAAATATTTGAATACGATAACATCACTGATATCAATAAAAGAAAGAGAACATAAACAATCAAGAAGAGGGATAATTCTTTTAAATACCTAAATAAAGTTTTAAAAACTAATTTTTTCATTTTTCTTCACCATCAGATAAGCAACATAAGAACTTAATATAGAGATAATAATAGTCGAAATAAGAATTAAGTAAGAAATTATGCTGGGGTATGGAATTGCAATAAAACTAGAATCAGCAGTAAGCAGGTATAATCCGCTAGCAAAATAACCAACTATATTAGCGAACAATGAAACTAACAGAGCAGGTATAAAAATAATTGCTAGTAGTCTCTTTTTATCTACTCCAAAAGACTTCAAAATACGAAGATTTTTAATCTGCATTGATACAAGTAAAAAAGAAAAGCAGACTTCTAATAAGCAAGTGCAAATCGGACAATAGATAGCCAAGTTCATATAAGCAGCTTTATTTTGTGAATTATAGGATATATTTAAAGCCATAAGATATAAACCATAACCATCAATAAGATAGTTATCATCTATAATATCTTTCCCTTGAACATTTAATGCTCCGATATACTCATAACCATTCTCGGCTAATGATTTCAAAATATTATTTTTCCTAGCATCTATTTTAATAGTTAAAAAATCATATCTAGGGAATATAGATAATAATCTTTTCATTGAATTATTAGATATGATAGCAATATTATTTCTTACCGTGTTGCTAGAAAAAAACTTGGTATAAAAACCATGAGGAAACAAGTCTTGCATGTTACAGATATAATAGTCATCATATTTATAATAAAGTTCTGGATAATACGTTTTGCCTTCAGTTATTAAGACTTCTTTATTTGTATATATTTCATCATCACCAACTTCAAAATCAAGTTTATCATCATATAATTCTTCGTATTTCTCTTTGGTCAAATAAATCATCGAGGTTTTTATGTCATCATCTTCTGTCCCTTTAGAATTAAAGTAAGCACCAGTATGAAGGGTGGTGTTCCAGAAACTGTTCGGCAAGTCAATTGCCGCATCATAGCTGATATCATTTCCTTCTACGACATTAATAAAATCATAGTTAAGTTCAAGAAAATTATTAATTACAGAATCATCTATTGTATACTTCAGACTGTATCTCTTATCTTTTATGATTATAGAAAAAGTTTCACGAATATCTCCTGACATTTTTTCATAAGTTGCTGAGTTAACATGAACTGTGCCATCGTTTTTTACTGTTGGTTCTAAAACAAGAAAGCCCACTGAGTCTTCATTTTCTTTTTCACTAGAAAGTCGTATGCGTTGGCTTTGATAAACTTCATCCGGGAATTGATCTAGAAGCACTTGGTCTTCCTTCTTTCTATATGTTGTAAAAACATACTGAGGTGCTTGATCAAGGCTATTAATATATGACTTGAGGTACGGATAAGGATCCATATATGAAACCATAGAGCCTAAATAAGAAAGAAAGCTTAAAATAAAGGTGAGAATAAAGCAAATGAAAGATACAAAACAAGTTTGCCTTTGTGATTTGAGAAAAAATTTAGCTGTTATTTTAGCTTTACTTGAAATATTATCTGTTGTTTGATGAGCAATATTAGAAGAATAATTATTTACATTTCCTTTTTGAATAATTAGATTGCCTTTATTAATCGATAGAATTAAATCAGCCTCTTGAGCAAGTCTGATATCATGACTCACTAATATGACAAGTTTTATTTCAGACAGCTTTTTTATCCTTTTAAAGAAATTTTCAGTATTAATATCATCAAGTGAAGAAGTCACCTCATCTAACAAATATATTTTGCTATCTCTTTTCAAACATCTATCGATAGAAAGCATTTTTTGTTGTCCTTGAGATAACGAGGATATTCTATTTTTATCCTTGTTAAAACTACCTTTCTTTCCTTCTAAAATATGATTAAGATTCAGATTGTCTTTTTGGCTCAAAAATGAAATTAGATTGTCCTTCTGAAAAACGTAGGAAACATAATGCCTTTGGTAGTCACATATTTGTTTACTAGTAAAAGAGGCAAAATTCTTGCCATCAATATCGATATGCCCGACATAATCTCTATCTAAACCCGCTAATATGTTTAAAAGTGTGCTCTTACCAGAGCCATTTTCGCCTTTGATAATGACCAATCCATGATCTGGAAGCTTAAGAGAAAGCGAATTTAGAACAGTGTGATCACCAAAGGATTTTGTTAAATCAGTTATAGTAATCATTAAAAGTCAAAATGTATATTTCTATCAAAACTATCTAAAGCAACAGATGAACCATATGTAACATTAACATCTACAGA
Source organism: uncultured Bacillota bacterium (assembly GCA_949284445.1). Classification (GTDB taxonomy): domain Bacteria; phylum Bacillota_I; class Bacilli_A; order RFN20; family CAG-288; genus Enterosoma. The sequence continues at coordinate 260,802 of CASDVP010000001.1, read as the reverse complement.
TAACTTTGAAAGTGTAGGAGTGGTGTCAGATTCAAAGTCCATAGCTCCATAAAAAGAAAAGCGAAATGGTGAATCAGACTTTGTAGGTCCTGCATAATATTTACTTTTAACGATATTTCCATTGCTATCCTTAACGTAATCATAAGGGGCATGTTTATCATCTATATAATTATATCCAGTCTTATAAGTCTTATAGCCATAAGTATAACGTTGATTAAAAGTTATAGATGAACTATTATTAACTTTAATGTCGTTGTTTGTTTGAGCACCTAATTTTTCATTAAAATCATGGGTCTTACCTTTTACATAATCATAACAAAGATCAGTGAGACTCAGACCATAAGAGGTAGAATCCAATCTACTCGCTGTTTCAAATAAATTTACATGTATATCATGAGTATATAAGCCTATAGAATTATATGTAGTTTTTTTTGCACCGTCATAAGCGTTAACCTCTTCTAAGCAGCGCCATTCGGAGCCTGAAATAGTTTCGGGCGTCTGAAAATAATTCTTTATATTTGACCCAGCAAAGTCCGCATCAATATTTATATTTTGTAAATAGCAGGGGTTTTCACCATCAAACCAATTAAAAACACCGCCTTTATATTGAACTGCATTATTTAAATAGATATCAATCCTATAAATTAATGCATATCCTGGAACATATTTTGTAATAAGAGCAGTGGAATCTTCCATCTTATAGAATTCATAATTAAATGTGACTGAGGCAGCAACTTGTTTTTTTGCCAGTTGTTATTGCTTCTCCGTATTCTGATCCACTGTTAATTAGTGTTTGTGAGTTAATATTGGTTTCTGCAATGGGTGAATATAACTTATTTGCCGATGTAAATGATGATAATAAGAAAAACATAGGAACTGCTAATGCACTAACTATCTTCTTCATTTGTTTAAAACCTCCAATTCTCGCAAGTAGATAGCGCTTATTACTTAAAGTATAGCTATGAAAGTTCAAAGCTCAATAGATGACATAAACACTTGCAATGAAAATGTATATATAGTTGCAATTTTATTGATAAATAGTTTATGCAAAAACATATCACAAAAATAACTTTTAATTCATAACACCATTGTTAACTGGCTTTCTCTACAATCGTTATATTTACAATCTATATTAGTTTGCTAAAAATAACTTTTAACACCACTTCACTCAAGAGTGAAGTTAGGAGTGAAGTAGGAGTGAAGTAAACTTCAATGCTACTTCACTCTCTTTAATTTCAGCTTAAAATTTAAAGTCTATCTTCTTAAGAATATATACTGAAAAAGGTCATCCCTATTTAAGAGATGACCTTAAAATCAATCGCTTTAATAACTGATTTATTTAGTGAATTGATATTTTTTAAATGCTCTCAAACCGAGATATACAGCTTCATCACCTAACTCTTCTTCAATTCTTAAGAGTTGGTTATATTTAGCCATACGATCGGTTCTAGAAGCAGAACCAGTCTTGATTTGACCAGCGTTAACAGCAACAGATAAATCAGCGATAGTAGCATCTTCAGTTTCACCAGAACGATGACTGACCATGGTGGTATATCCGTTAGTATGGGCTAATCTGATAGCATCTAATGTTTCAGTTAAAGTACCGATTTGATTGACTTTGATCAAGATAGAATTAGCGACATGATTCACTATACCTTTTTGTAAGAAAGTGGTATTGGTGACGAAAAGATCATCGCCGACAAGTTGAATCTTATCACCTAATTTTTCTGTTAATTTCTTCCAACCTTCCCAATCGGATTCAGCTAAACCATCTTCGATAGTGATGATAGAAGGATAATCTTTGACTAATTTTTCAAGATAAGCGATCATGCCATCAGAATCGAAAGTTCCTTCTCCAGATCTCTTGAGAGTATATTTACCAGTGCTTGCATCATAGAATTCAGAAGAAGCGACGTCCATACCTAAGAAGATTTGTTCACCTAATTTATAACCAGCATTTTCAACAGCTTTAGCGATTAAAGCTAAAGGTTCTTCATTACCCTTCTTGCAAGAAGGAGCAAAGCCGCCTTCATCACCAACACCTGTTTCATATCCGCTCTCTTTAACAACTTTCTTTAAAGCGTGGAAGCATTCAACACCGGCTCTTAAAGCTTCATGGAAGGAATCAAAGCCAGCAGGAATGATGAAGAATTCTTGGAAATCAACTGTGGATTCAGCGTGAGCACCACCGTTAATAACATTCATGCAAGGTGTAGGAAGCACTTTAGCATTGGTGCCACCGATATATCTATATAAGGGTAAGCCTAAGCTAGTAGCAGCAGCTCTAGCGACAGCTAAAGAAACGCCTAAGATAGCATTAGCACCTAAATTCTTCTTGAAAGGTGTGCCATCGAGTTTAAGCATAGTTTCATCAACTAAAACTTGATCAGTAGCTTCTAAGCCAATAACTTTAGGAGCGATGATTTCGTTAACATTTTTAACAGCCTTTAAAACGCCTTTACCACCATATCTCTTTTTATCACCATCTCTCAATTCTAAGGCTTCATTTTCACCTGTAGAAGCACCAGAAGGAACAATAGCTCTGCTGACAGTGCCATCTTCGAGATGGACTTCTACTTCAACAGTAGGGTTTCCACGAGAATCGAGAACTTCACGACCATGTACATAACAAATCTTAGCCATGTTTTAAATCTCCTTTTTAATAAATGACCTTTACTATTCTATCATTCTTTATCTGAACAAGATAATAATTTAATGTTGTAATTATATATTAAGAAAACAAATCAAATTACTAATATTGATTCATACATATATCAGTCTTTCTTTTTAATCCTGTTCAAAGATCTAAACTATTTTTATTTAATAGATTTTTTTGGATACCCATAACTAAAACACCTTCCTCAGTCGTCCAATGTCTTAAAGTTTCTTTACAAACTATTATTTTCTTAAAACAATGATTTTGTCTAAATAATCGTTTCTAGAAATTATTTTCATATGTTTCTCCACTAAACACTTATTACGAAAATAGAAATTTGTTTCAATATGATTTGTGAATAAGAAAACAATACAGAATATAAATAGCCTGTCCACCATTTAAAATGAACAGACCTGTAATATCTGAAAAAATACATTTTAAGCAACCAACAATTCTAATAACTAAACATGGCATTACTACTCCATCTAACATAGAAATACAACCAAAGTTATTCAATTTTTGATATTTTCAAACAAAAAATATTTCAATTGATAATTATAATATTCTGATTTAACGCTTTATATTAAGCCTGTAAAAGTGGGTTATCAATTCTCATAGCAAATAGAGGGAAATTATCATATATAGATACTGCATAAAACGGTCTATCACATTCAAATGTCTTTATTTCTTTTACAGGGTCTTCAGCACTATCACCAGCAACTTGAATAGTAGTTATACTCTCACCTTTCACACCATATTTATTGAATTCAAATTTACTATTTTGTAAAACTGCACTTATGTACAAATTATCGTTAATAGGTTTATATTTTAATATCTTTTCGCATAATTTTTCTTCTTTTGTTAGCATCTTGTAGTATTTTTCAGTGAGATTTTTACTTTCTTCAACACTGAAATACGGAATATAGCCTTCAGCTCCATAATATTTTCCGTTCTCCATAGTATCTTTATAAGCATCAGTTAAATCGATGTCAGAAAGTTCATATCCTTCATTTGGCAGCACAAATAACAAGGAGGTGTATTCTATTTGTTGAACTAAAGCCGTATAATTTGCTCCTTCATAATATAAATAATCTTCTCTTTCATATAATGAAGTCGTCGGCACTTGAATAGTAGTTCCATCGTTCAATGTGAATGGTCTATCTGTAGTGCCAAAAGGATTAGCAAGGCTATCAGCCATCGTAAGAGCACCGCTGATATTTATTCCAAAATCATCATCGTTTCCATTTTCAAACGGAACATTGATGCTCAAGCCGATACGCTCTTTAAAAATCTTTTGAGCATCAGACGCTGCTTTGGCTCCTTTGCTTTTAGCAAATTGAATATAGGTATCTTCAAAATTTTTAATTTTATCGTTGTCGTATTCTAATACATCACCGACATTTTGAACCAAAACCAACGATTTTATATATGAATTTTGTTCTGGTACATAAGGGTCATCGCTTTTTATTATCATCTCCCAATTCAGACCATTTAATAAATCGATCAGTTGATTCTGGACTCTTTCAATTTCAAAGCCAGTCTGTTCTGACAATTGTTCAACCTGAGAACTAACTGTCAATAAAGCTCCATTAGCTAATGCTAAACTAGCAGGTGAAACAACACTGTTTCCTTCTTCTAAAAGGTAGTCATCTAAAAAGTCTAACGAAGCATTCGCGATATTATTCAGACTGATATCATCTTCCTGAAATCTTGTGACTTCTTTATTCAATAGATATTTGCCGTCATTTATTAAGATGCCTGCTAAACTTGAACGATTAGACAAAGCTAAGGATACCCCGACAATGCCGCCTATGACTAATACACCCGCTAAAGATGCTGGGATGATGACAAATAATTTAGATTTCTTTTTTGATGTTGATGAAATATCTAATGAAGAGGACAACGAACTTAAATCATGTTCGACTTTCATCGCGTCTTCATAATCTGATCTAATCTGTTTTTTTAGTTTCACAATCTACCTCCAAGAGCTTTTTCTACTTTCTTCTTAATCCGATGATATCTCGGAATCAATTTAGAAGAAGTGCCAGAAACGAGTTGTGAGATTTCTTTAAATGAAAGCTGATAATAAATTCTAAAAATTAAAATATCAAACTCTTCTGCTGTTAAGATGCTTTGAAGTTTTTCTAATAAAAGATTCGCTTCCGCGTTTTCTTTAGGTGAATCTGCGCTTTCTTTGAGAAGAATGTTCTCTGATAAGGGAACGATTCTGCTCAAGGCTTTCTTTCTATCAAGCGCTGCATTTTTACAGATGGTAGTGATATAAGCAGAAAAGTTATGTGAATGAGGATTCTTATCGGAATTAAAGACTTTTAAAAAGGTGTCCTGTGCGATATTTTCAGCCTCTTCTTTGCTGTGAAGAATTCTCCAAGCGATATGCTTTAAGAGCCGAAAATATTTTTTGTAAAAATATAAAGCTTCCTCTTCACTGAGCTTCATTAAAAGACATCTTACTCCTTTCAATATATATGACGATTATGAACTATAAAATATTCGGATTTTTTTGATAAATTATTTCTTTAGCAGCTTCCAAAACATCTTTATCACTCTTAAATGTCAAAGCTTGCAAAGCGTTGAGGAAAGGAAGCCATTTAGCATCTACGACTTCATTATGATCGACATGAACTTCTTCATCAAGCGGAGTAGCTAGATAGAAAGTCACATCTTTGATGATCTCAGGATATGGTGAATAAGTGATGGTTTTGCTAAAAGAAGTATCTAAATTGATATGAATACCTAATTCTTCGAAAATCTCTCTTTTGACACATTCCTCCTTGGTCTCCCCTTCTTCGATGTGTCCTTTAGGTAGAGAGATATGACCTAGCCCCATCTTTTCAATCAAAAAATAAACAGTTTCATCGATGATTTTATAAATCACAGCACCATAACTATATTCTTGTTTCATAATTGTTCCTCTTGAAATAATTATCTCATCTCTCACTCGATTTTAACACTTTTGACTTCAAAAAATATTAAAAACAAACGATATTATCGTCAAATTTAGATAAACAATACTTTAGTATAAAAAAACTCCTATATGACCGAAGCCATATAGGAGAGAGCAAAAGGAATTTTTATGTTGGAATTTATTATCAATACAAGTGCCTTCACACGAAAGTTCGCTTCTCGTTTGAGGCATAATAAATATAATCAATGATTTTTTAAAAGTCAAACACAAAATCTCATTTTTTATAAGTAAGCGTTTTCTTAATTTTAAAATTGCTCTATCAATGGCAACAATCGCATCCTTTTCCACGTTTTTTCGCGTTAGAAACACTATTCAAAGGAGATGAATTTAGCGAATTTTCTAAGAATTCAGAATTCTTATCTTCGACCTTAAATGGAATGAGATGAATCGGACGTTTCTTATATTTTACGAAGTAATAATTCACAACGACTAATCCTAAGAGCAGGGCGATGAAAACTAAGGAGATGATACCATCGACTAATTCTAATGTTCCATATTGACCAGGTATTCCGATAAGCGAGAAAGATCCTAAGCCGTATGTCACTAAGGACAAGATATAAGAAGTCAAAATCCAAAAGAATAAAACAAAGCGGAAATTCTTCTTCGATTTCAATTCAGCTTTAGCAGCAGAAATAGCTGCGACACAAGGTAAGGTGAAAAGATTGAACACAAGGAAAGAGAAGGCACCAGGAATATTTATACCAGCTGTTGAAGCACTATAAATATTTAATGCTTCCATCGTACCGACCACCTGCTCTTTAGCTACTAATCCTGTGAAAGCAGAAACAACATATTTCCAACCATCTACGCCATGAGCAAATCCTAATGGATAAAATATCGGCTGAACAAAGGCGCCTAAAGAGGCCAGTATCGATTGACTTAAATCACCAACTTCACCAGTTTCATTAGTGATTGTTGGGACCATCTGCCAATCCCAAGTGAACGTTTGTAAGAACCATAAAAGAGCAGACATCAAAGCGATGATAGTACCAGCTCTGATCAAGAAACGTTTAGTCTCTTCCCATAATGCGATACCAGTAGCTTTGGCTTGTGGAATCATATAAGGAGGGAATTCCATAATGAATGGTGAACTAGAGCCTTGAATGATAAATTCATTAGAGAAGAAGCCAGCGATAATCGCACCGACAATACCGACAGCATACATGATGAAAGCGACGATGCCTCCTTGCAAAGCACCACCGGTTAAAACCTGAATGATGCTAGTGCCGATACCCATAAAGATCGGAAGTTTAGCTCCGCAAGCAAAGAATGGAGTGAGCGAAATAGTTAGCACCCTCTCTCTTTGGCTATCGATAGTTCTAGCTCCCATGATTCCTGGAACCGCACATCCAAAACAAGAAATCAATGGAACAACACACTTACCAGATATACCGAATCTTCTTAAAAATCTATCAAAGACAAAAGCGACACGAGCCATATAACCAGAGTTTTCTAATAGTTGTATGAAAAGAGTCAATAACACGATCAGCGGTAAGAAAGTCAAAACTGCAAACACCGAGGCCAAAACACCATCACAGATCAGAGATACTAACCATGGTTGAGCATTGATACTAGCTAATCCACTCGATATTTGACCTAATAACAACTCATTTAATAAATAATCAAGTGTATCTTGTAAGAAGATTCCTAAAGATGGCATACCAGGCTCTGCGTCTTCATAAAAAGGTCTAATAGATGGTAGACCCATAGAACCCATGAATAAGAAGTCAGAGTTAAAAACGATACAGAATACTAAAAACATGACGATAGCGAAGATGGGCAAGCCTAAATAACGATTAGTCAAGATTTTATCTAATCGATCAGAAAATGAAATCTTAGGAGTTAAGACGCTGTGTTTATAAAGCGGATATAATGCTGTTTCGATATAAGCATAGCGATCATCTGCGATCTGTTCTTCAATGTTATCTAGTGATTCCTGAGAATCTTTTTTGATCATCTCATCAGCTTTTTTAGCTAATTCCGGATATTGTTGAGTGATCAGCTGATCTTTTTCTAACAATTTGCTAGCGACAAACACCGGTGATTTGATGTCTTGTTCTTTAGCTAAAGCTTGAATCTCTTCGACATGATTTCTTAAAACCTGACTTTTTAACTGGGATGAACCAGTTCTCTTTAAACCTTTACAAGAATAGATGACTTTCATCAATTCTTTCATACCCGTTCCTTTTAAAGCCGAAATCGGAACAACTGGAACACCTAATTTTTCTGATAAGGCTTTGGTGTCGATATCATCACCGCGTTTTTCAACCACATCCATCAGATTTAAAGCGATGATCACTGGAACATCCATTTCAAGCACTTGGCTAGTCAAGAAGAGATTACGTGATAAGTTAGTAGCATCGACGAGATTGACGACCACATCAGGTTCCCCGTGCAATAAATAATTACGAGAGACCACTTCTTCAGGTGTATAAGGTGACAAAGAATAAATACCAGGTAAATCGACTATTTGAATCGGTTCTGGAAAATCTTTTTTCCTTTTATATAATCCTTCTCTTCTTTCAACAGTGACACCAGGCCAATTACCGACGTGTGCCTGGGAGCCCGTTAAATTATTAAATAGAGTCGTCTTTCCACAATTAGGGTTGCCACATAAAGCTACTTTGAACATGTTCAGTTGGCCTCCTTATTAGAATTCTTGATAGCCTTGTTTCTTTCTTTGAGCTGTTTCTTTCTCAACTGTTCTTGTTTGATTATTTCTTCATCTTCTTTTTTAAACTCAGCTAAAGCTTCTTTAGTAGGAACTCTTTTCTTTTCAACATCAGAGCACCATCTTTGAACATTTTTAATTTTATTGATGAGAGGAATCTTAGAGATGAATTTTTTTAACTCAGTATGTATTTCAATCTCTTCATAATTTTCTGGTGTCAGTGATTCCACTTCGATAAAAGAAGCGAATTCCCGATTGATAGCTAATCTGCCGTCTTTGACTTTGATGACAATATCCCCACTGCGATTATATAAGCAAGTGATATCTTCGCCTTTCATGACTGAAAGATTTTCGAGATGCCTTTTGTGACGATAATCAGTGTTGACTGCTAATATTTTAAGTTCTTCGCGTGGACAAGCTTGCGTTAAAAGCATATCAGCCTCCTTATTGTTAACCATCGTTAACAAGTATAGTCTCTTTTATGCATTTGTCAATACATATTTTTATAAATCTGTTCTAATTGTTGATCATTCTAAAATATTCATCATGAACTAAAGTATCATCATGGCGATTAGACATTTGATAACAGCTATTTGCCGTCAAGAACAGAAGCAGAATAACGATGTTAAACAAAGTGTTATCTATCAATCCGATGATTTCAAATAATAATAAGAATATAAAGAATAAATATTTATCTGAAGTCTGCTTTTTAAAGCAACAGTAGTAAATTTTAATTTCTAACAAGACATATGCGACTAATCCGAAAGATCCGCCTAGAACCATCGTCGAGAGAATCGTATTTGAGGCGAATAGCACTGTTCCGGTATCGGTGATCAGAGAAGAGATCGAAGTCCCGATCACTGGATTGCTTAAAAATGATTGAATACTGTTATCATACATTTCAACGCGGTTAGCGATACTGTTGTCAAAAACATTCAAACTTTGGATCGCTGTTAAGACTCGATTGTTGAATTGCTCATTAAAAGCTAAAAGCAATGCAAAAGTAGTTCCTATCACAACTATAAACGCTAAAGAGATATATGGATAGTATTTTCCATAAGTTTTAAATGTTAACAATATCAAAGGAATGATACCTAAAATCAAGCAGAGCAAACCGGAGTCTGTCGAAAGGATTATTATGTTATAAATAGTAAAAATTTCTCCTATGATATATAAAAATTGTTTCTTAGATAAAAGTATGCTAAAGAAAGGTAAGGATAGACATAACAAGGTGGATGCAGTTTTAGATGTATATGACCATCCCAGGTTCAGCTCCTCACCGATGAAACCGAATCCGTTGTTAGCCTGATAAATAAGGATCTCAACACCGATGAAAATAGCTAAAAAAGCATAGGTTTTACAAAAATAATTGATGGTTTCTCCTCTTCCTAAAACAGTGGAGAATACCACGTATAATAACAAAGCTAAAAACAGGAATAACAGATAGAGAATACCTTCTGAAGAAGCATAATTATTTCGGATCGAATTATAAAAATATGAGATTAAAAAAACGACAAATAATACAGCGAAAGGAACAAGGATATCACCTTTAGTAAATTTTGGTTTTTGGATGATGATATAAACGATTTCAGATACTAGAATGGATGTTAATAAGAGATACAAATAACTAGGTATTGAATTAAAGCTGATCGGCTTTGAACAAACGATGATAGCAAAAAGCATCAACGGCATATATGCTCTTCCATCTTTACAAACGATCGGTAAAAAAGCGATCAAGGAATAAACTATAGCTGGTAACCAAGCTAAATCATTAGGGATCACCCAAATCAAAAGAGCTAGTACTCCGACAGCAACTAGGAATAAAAAAGAATCGATGAACGCTCTGATCCTCTCTATCAACAGATTTAATTGCATATAAAAAGTATAGCAAAACCAAGGCTTAATATCTTAGTAGTTATTTAAATTAATGTTATCTAATTCTTTTCACTGTATCTTGCAGCTTTTTCATAATCACGAATCGCATTAAAAATATTGTTAAAAGCGGGAGCTACAATTTTGTTTGATTCATTGATAATCGGAATAAAAATACCAGCAAAGTCTTTCATAAATTCACTGATGTTAGTGATAGGTGGCTTTCCGATAAAGCTTTGAGATTTTCTTTTCATCTCCTCGCAAGCAGATATGAATTCTTGATCAGTCTCTTGTGAATGAGATATAAGAAAATTCATATATCCGAAAAGACGACCCATTTCTGAATTATATAATGCCACTTTGGGATCATTTGTCATTTTAAAGCCTGGTATTTTTGTTGGATCTGGGCATTTGGGCGTTGTTAAACGCTTTATATAATCTTTTACAGCATTTTGAAAAGCAAAAAACGTAGTATTTAATTGCGTTGATACAACGCGCAATTCAATCGCACGAGACGAGCGTTCTTCATCTTTAATAAGCTGTATAAATTCAGAATTCATTTCGTGGACCGGAGTGTTTTTAATAATATTGTTAATAATATCATTTAAAGTTTCACGCACACCAATGATCAACTCTAAAGCTCGAACATAATAAGAGGTATCAATGATGATCTTATTATCGATCACACGAAGCCAATGAGAATTGTCTGAGTAGCAAAAATCAATAAGCGCATTCATATTATTCACTGCTTTTTGACCAGAAGCAGGAACTTCTTCACCTTTCTCATTTTTGACAAAACCAAGTCCATTCTGTTTACAAAAGTCGAAAAATAGGCTTTTGGGGCCAGTGAGTTGAAGCAGCATTTCCTTTCTAGAATAATAGCTATCAACTGGATGAGCTCCATCAATAAAATAATCTAATGTGTATCTGATAATAGTAGCCACTTCTAAAATACCGAAAGGATAACGAATATAATTATTGACTGTCATATTTCAACAATCCTCTTTTTATGAAGAAATTACAAAAGATAAAGCAATATCTGATCACAAAAAACACTCGTCTATTTAGAAGTGTAAAATAAATAAGACGAGTGTTGTGTATATCGATTAAAACAAGCGGATTAATTTAAACTTGGTTTATCAGTGATAACAGTGGTTCCTACATTATTAAGTGTTGCGGACAAATCATAAATGCGATATACATAAGAGCCTTCAGTTTCGCCTTTAAAGTAGCCTTCAAAATATAAATCAAATGTGAGAACGTTAGTGCTTTCATCAAAAGTCAGTTCAACTTCAGCACCTGTGTAATCTGAAAATCCTAATCCGAAGAAGAAATTAACAAATGCATCTATCGCTGTATTTTCTTCGATAGTGTATATATTATCTCTTACAGGAATGATGTAATTAGCAGTGTTAATTAAATCAGCAACAGTGTAATAGACTTCTTTGATAGTGCCCATGGCGATTGTGCCTTGATCCCAAGTGCCATCTTCTTTGTTATAAGTAGTAATTGTGCCATCTTCTTCCTTCACATATGATATTTCTGTAGCAGAAAGATCGGTTATTTCTGAATACATTTCAGTATCAGTAAACATTGCCTTTGTAGTTGTATGCTGAGCATTGATCAGATTACCATGTGTGTTAGCAGTAATATCTTCTTCACTAGCTTGATAAGTTTCTATATCCTGCTCTGTTGTAAAGCTAGCGTTGATGCTCTTAGAGAAATTAGCAGATATAAATTCAGATAAAGGATTAGCAGTAGACACCGCTTCAGGATCATAGAAATTAATTTGGAAATATGATGCGGTAGTAGCATACAAAGTGATCTTATAAACAGCTGATTTAGTTGTTAGTGTATAGATTTCATCCTTATACTCAGTTGTACCAATATTAACCCATCCAGCAGCAACTAAAGCTTCTTCATATTTTGCCATAGCAGTAGCAAGATCAGCATAAACTGAAGAATCATAAGAAATGTTAATAGTATTGTAATACTCAAGCAAAGCTGGATCATCGATATCATCCACTCTCAATCCTTCAATACTATTAGGATATGGAAGATTATCAGGTGAACCGACTTTACTAGTCAAATATGCATCTAATCCTTCAACATTTAAGTCAGCCCAGCTATTCTGATCAGGATCTTTTTCTTCATAGTCACTCTCAGTATATCCGACATCAGTAGTGCCTACATCAGAAACAGTTATAGTGACATCACCAGAATAACCTAAAATCTCATAAGAATATTTAACTGTATAAGTGTCATTATCATTCACAGTGAATGAATAAGTAGAGAAATCAGATAATTGGAAATTGGAACCGTCAAGAATCTTATCGACAAAGAACATGTCATAATAATTATCCATGCCTAATCCAGGAGTAACCCTGAAAGTCTTGCCATCTTTATCAATGGTGAAAAGCTCAGGGGCGATATCAAATTTAGATTTTAAATCAGTTAATTTCCTAGAACTATCCGGTAAAGCAGTGCCTTTAGCGACATGAGTTTCATCATTGAATTTAACAGGAACTAATCCGCTTTCTAACTGGACATAACCAGTTGGCACTTCATCACTGCCTCCTCCAAGATTTTTCATATAAAGAGCATTATCATCAACTTTAACTTGATAATTCATAGTAGGATATTCACCTGTCGGATCAACATCTACATAAGTGATAGTGTAATTTCCTAAAGCTAATTTATCAAAAGCTTCTTGTAATAGATCATGAGCGGCTTCATGCGGTCTCACCTCAATGACTGGAACATTGATCTTTTCTTTCGTAGAGAGAGTAAAGACTAATTCAAAAGTGGTTGTTCCAACTTCTCCGTTCAAAGATAAAGAAGTGATATTTGTATCATCGTATAAAAAAGAAAATTCATCGAAAGTCAGATTGCTGTAACCAGTGAAAACTAAACCAAATGTTGTTCGCAAATTAGTAGGTATGACTGCTTTATAAAGATTATCTTCAGCTTTAAAGTTACTAGGCTGTAATTTAGCTAACGGATTTGTATATTCACTAAAGTCAATAGGTTGCTCGAGTTCATTTATGTAAACAAATTCATCTAAAGTGTTATCTGGTAATAAATCTTTACCGACAAGTTTGCCTTCATATTCACCTGTTCCTCTATAATAATGTTCTGCTGAACCATATGCTTCATCATTTAAGTAATATTCATCATCACTAAAAAAGCCTTGTAAATTAGTGACTTGGCTTTCTGTACCATTGGCAATAGTGAGTGTACCAGCAAAAGCTAGACCATCTTCAGAAGTTAAAACATCTAAGAAATGTTGGATGCTTGGTCTTGAAGCAGTGTTGCTAGAAGGGGTGGACGGAGTAGAACCATTAGGAATAGAATTGGTTTCAGTACATCCGACTAATAATAGTGAAAGCAAAGATAATAATATGACTTTTCTTTTCATTATGACCTCCATAAATTTTTCCTAAAATTATATCATTATATAGACATTAAAACAATTGTGTCACTAAAGCTAAATATCGGTGTGTTTTAAGCGATGATCTTAGAAGATTTTAGCAAATATAAAACGCTTCATAAGATCACCAACACTTAACTGGAATGACACATAAACAATTTAAAAACTTTCTCTAATATTTATAGCTTATGATAAGATTATCAAGTGATGGAAAAACTACAACAGTTTAAATCTTATATTAAAGATTTACCTCGTACAGCTCTCATCGTCTTAGATAATTTTTTTGAATGGCTAAAAAAGACATTTCTACACCCTAGTGAAGGAATGAAGACTTTTTATCTTTTATTCATCATCAGCATCCTCTGCTTCATTTATACATGGGTTACTCATGACTTCACTGTTCCATTAGGTGGAGACTATACATTACAAGAAATGACTTTTCTTTTTAACGGCTATGATGACTGGCATGAGTTTTTTAGAACCGGTGATTTTCCGAATTGGGATAATTCGATCTTTCTAGGTGTTGATAACATCGGAGCTAATTCTTTTTATTATCTGTTCAGTCCCTTTTTCTTGATATTATTGATCTTTCCTCGCGATTGGTTATTGGTCTTACAAGGATTAGAATTCGTTCCTAAATTAGTGATAGCTGGAATGTTTTTTTATTGGTATTTAGGTTCTTTTAAACAGCTATCATATAAAACGCGAAGAATCGGTGCTTTATGCTTTGCTTTTTCTGGATATACATTCTGCTACCTCTGGTTTCATTTTCTAGATTCAGTCGCTTTTCTACCTCTCATCTTCTTAGGGATTGAACGAGTCATCCAAAAGAAAGATCCTCGCATTCTATTGATCGGCTTTTTGCTGAATGCGATGGCTTCTTATTTCTTCTTTGTCGTCTTTATGATCGGCGGTTTCCTCTATGCTATCTTCCGCTTTTTCCAAACCATTAAAGAGCGTGATCACGATCAGAACTGGGCGGTTTTTGGAATAGGATTTTTCTCATTCTTAATAGGTATTTTCCTCAGCGCATTCGTCTTACTACCAGGTATCACCACGGCTTTAAGCATGCCGAGAGTCAATAATGAAGAGACATGGTTAGATGGAATATTAAATGCAGATGGGATTTTCAATAAATTAGTCGCTGTGTTTACATACCCATGGTCAACGAGTCAAAACCAGATAACTCCACTTGTCAACTTCTTGTTTATGCCACTAGGTTGTTATTATTCAAATCTATTGAATGTCAGCTGGTATGACAACATGCAAGCCTCTTTATATGCAACAACGCCGATGCTATTAATCTTCTTTGTGGGTCTCATCAATCTATTAAAGAAAAAGAAATGGGGACAATTATTCGCCTTCGCATTCACTTTATTCTTATTATTCTCACCGATCGGTTTTTACTTATTCAGCGGGTTCACTGTCGGCTATGCGAGATACTTTATCATCCCGATATCATGGATGATAGTTTTTGATTGTCATGTCATGGAACAGCGAAAAGATATACCTTGCACCGATCTTGATATCTCTTTCATCATCGTGATCTTATTATCGATCATTTCAATGTTCTTAGTCGTCTATGAAGTAAACAACCATCCTTCTTATTATCCGAGTTCAACCTATTGGGATTTGAGATTGATCGAAGTGGTCATTTCGATAGTCTGGATGTTCATCTGTTATCTGCTATTAAGACACTTCTTCCATAAAAAGACCTTTTCAAGAACTTCGGTGATACTCTCCTCGATCGATATAGTGGTGATGGCTAATGTCAGCATCATCTTCCAAGGAACAGTCGATATCGATTCGATGGCTGGTGGTCCTGACAATATAGCGACAGAAACCGAGATCGTAAACCTTTTAAAAGCTTCCGAAAATGATGATTTTTACCGCATATATAACACGACAGCTGATAGAGGAAATATCAATATCTCCTTAAGAGAAGGATATAACGGATTAGGAGCTTTCCATTCTGTCTATCCATTCGGAGCCCAAGACTTCCTCGATCGTTCTAAAATCCCATACACTTATCAAAACTGGTTGATGGGCATTCATAATCACCGCGAGAATTTAGAAACTTTTTTAAGCACTAAATATTATTTAGTTCCTAAAGTCAGCAAACCGACTGATCCCTATGTCATACCTAATCAAGAATATGATATTCCTTATGGTTATAAAAATATCCTAGACATCACTGAAGAAGAACAAAAAGCTTTGAATGTTGAGTATTCAAAAGAACTTTTAGATTATCTATCCTCAGATGATTGCACCAAATCACTCTATGTAAATCTCAATTATTTAAATGGAATCTTTTCTTTCGATACCATCATCAACACCGCTTGGCTAAGCACCTATGCCGATGATGAAGGCAATTTCACTTATGGACGTTATGAAGATATCAATGAATATCCTTTATTAAGATTTGCGATGCTTGATGATAAAGATTATCAGAAATTTAAAGAGGATTCTAAATTTAACGCTGATACTGTGGTTATAAACGGTGTCACGACCACGATGACGAACACCTTATCAACCAACAGAAATAGATTCTATAACGCCATATTAACTACCGATTATAAAGAAGGTAATTCTGGTGCTATTGAACTTGTCTCCGGTTATTCTGATTTAGATATTCAAGTTTATTCAGCTCAATGGCCAGCTACTGAAGCCGTGCCATCAGGCGAATACGCTTATATGAATCCGCTTGACCCATATGATACAACTGGCAAGGCTGAATATGATCAAAACAATCCTTTCTTGGCTTGTAATGGTATCGGTCCAGCTGATGTTAAATATAACTATGATACTTTGACGGATGATGAAGGCGTTCATTTAGACAGCTATAAACGTCAAGTCCTATATAATTCCAAATTAGTGATCACTCCAAAAGATAGTTTTGGTCGTCCGACTCTCTTATGCGAAGATGCTGATCCTGAAAATCCAGAAAGCGGATATTATATCTCAATCGATAGCACCAATAATATCGATTGGCGTTTCTTTGATGAGAATGGGGTTCTCATTTCCAAAGCTCAACATTCATTTTCCGATTATAAAACCGCCCATGGTTATTATGTTGATAGACCGGTCAGTAAAATAGTCGGTATTATTTTAGAAGGTAATAAAGAAGAACCTTGCCTGATCGATAGGCCTAATCTCTATTTGATACATAATTCCGACTATCAAAATGCAGTGGATATTCAGAAACAATACCAAGCTGAAATCACTTATCGCACATCTGATGAAATGCATTTCTCTACCTCATATGAAAACCCGCGCTTTGTAGTATTAAACATTCCTTTACAAGATGGTTTTTCTTTATATGAGATCACCAAAGATAAAGATGGTAATGAAGTCAAGACGCCTGTTCAACTTTATAAAGCACAGGGTGGTTTTATCGGCTTTGAAGGAAAAAGCGGTGCATGCGATTATGTTTTGATCTATGAAACTCCGTATTTGAATATAGCTATGGCTATAACAGGAATCGGCATCTTAGTGACTTTGATCTGCTTAGCATACTATTCATATAAAAATCGATTAGAACATGTTTTAGATGCTGTCTCTTGGCATGTGAAATTAAACGATCTCACTGTAAACGAAGATGACTGAGCTTGTTTATCTTCGCTTCCTCAGCTAGCAGTTTTAAAAAAGAGTGATACCAATTATAATTAAGTCAAATGAAGCACAAAATTAAATGCCTATACCTCCAAGCGGGTGGACCTACTAGTGTGATCAACGCTTCTTTTTTAGGTCTTTTTGATGAAGCTAAAAAACACGATGCCAAAGTATATGTCTCACCTTATGGCTTATCTTCTTTATTAACTGGCCAAATCAAAGAAATAAAAGACATCGCTCATGATTTTCTTTTAAAAAGACCAGGTTCTTATTTCGGTTCAGCAAGGATTCATCTAGACGATAAAGATACTATTGATAAAATAATCAAAAATTTAGCTGATAATGACATCCATCTATTATTCATCAACGGTGGAAATGATACGATGGACTCCGCATTAAAAATATCTAACGAAGCTAAAAAAGAAAATTATGATTTAAAAGTTATCGGTATACCTAAAACCATTGATAACGATTTAAAAGAGACTGATCACACGCCTGGATACGGTTCGGCTAGCAAATTCATCATCAATGCTGTCAGCAGTGTCATCGTCGATGATCTCTCTTATAAAAAAGGCAGAATCAATATCATCGAAGTCATGGGTAGAGATTCTGGATACTTAGCTTTAGCGAGCAATCTTGTCAGCATAAACGGCTTTCAAGTCGATTTGACATATATTCCAGAAATTCCATTTTCTCTAGATGCTTTTTCTAAAAAAGCAGCTGAAATCTATGAGAAAAAAGGGCGTTGCACCGTAGTGGTTTCTGAAGGTATTAAAAATTCAAAAGGTGAATTGATTTCTTCGATGCACACCAAAGATGCCTTTGGAAATATTCAGATGGGCGGGGTGAGCTCTTATTTAGCTAATCATTTAGCTAATAAAGGATTTAAAACACGTGGGATCGAATTGAATGTTTTACAGAGATCAGCTTTTTTCTTAACCTCAAGCGTGGATGTTAAAGAGAGTTATCAAGCTGGTAAGTATGCTTTTAAATTCGCTATCAAAAATCTTTCAGATATGATGGTATCCTTCAAGAGAATCTCAAATAATCCTTATAAGATTAAATTCGTTCCTGTTCCCTTATCGAAGGTAGCTAAAATTCCTTCTGAATTAAATCTTCAGTTTTATGATTCTAAAAAATACCGAGCAACTAAGGAATTTTACGATTATTTAAAACCTCTTTTAGGAAAAGATTTCTTAAATATAGCCCTACATATCTAAACGAATAAATAATTTAATCAACACTCTGAGCATCATTGTTGACTTTTTTATGTGCTTTTTGTTATGTTAATGCACACAAGGAACGGAAAAATTTGAGAAAGCTTATGTTTTCTTAAAAGAAAGGATCAAAAATGAAAAAAACAAAGTTCTTTTTGCCTCTCTTCTCTTTGGTGCTCCTTGCAGGCTGCACTGGGCCTAATTCTAGTAGTCAAGGCACCTTAGACATCGATGAGGTCATCACCAATTCTAAAAACAGCAACCTTTTCGCCTATGAAGCTGCTACTTCTATCGGCTTATTAGCAACCATCGATCCATCAACTTCTCAAACAACACAACGCAAAGCTAGTCAACAATTGATCGATCAAGTGACAAATTATTTACCATCGATCGAAGCTGCTTTACGTGGTGACGACTTGCTTTTAACTAATTTCGAAGTCGAATCTGACAGAGAAGAATACACAACAAAATTAGTTGTCTCTTATAAAGATGTTGCGTTGACAAACACTTCATTCACAATGTATTACAATGAAACACCTACTGGTGATAAAGATGATTGGGATGAAGAAGAGTCGCTCATTGATGGCATCATTGTCATCGGTGAAAACGAATATAAAATGCGTGGTGAAAAAGAAAAAGAAAGAGATGAATTCGAAGTCTCTTTCACTTATCACATCGATGACAACAACTATGTGAAGGTCTCTCAAGAAATTGAAAATGACGAACAAGAATTCAATTATGAAGTATATGAGAATAGACGTGTCATCCACTCTTATTCTTTAGAGATGGAAAATGATGAAGTCGAACTGCATTCACAATCCATCGGTCAAAATCTGTACTTAGAATTTTCTTTCTTTAAGAGAGATGGTCACAATTATATCAGTTGCTATGTGGTCAATAATCAAGAGAGAGAAAGAATCCTCTTTGAGAAGATCGTTGATGGTCAAGGCTTAGTGACTTACGAAGTTGTTCAGTGATCAAAACGTCAAAATCACTCGTTTAATCCTTCGTTGATCTTCTTAAAATCTAATTCTTCAGCATCTGAAACTTCTTTGATTACAGCTTCTAACATACTGATTTTTAGATTTTTATTCGAGTCGCATTCATCGGGGTCCTCTTGGACCCCTTTTATTGTGACTAAAAGATAATTAATAATCTGATAATAATTATCTTCATCAAAATGTTTGATCCCTAATGCTTTTAAGGTGGCTATTGCCATTGTGCTCAATGTATTTTTTTCATTCATTTGTTATAACCTTCAGTTATATATACCATAAAACAAAAGATTTAGTTTTTAATATTTCAAACTATTCTCGTTTAGTAAAAAGTCGAGTAAGCCCATATGAACATACCTTTTTTTCATCACTATAAATAGATAAAGCATCATAATGTAGAATGATTTTCTTAAAATTATTTTTGATATTGTCAAATGAAGTCATCTCTTGTCTTATTATTTCCTCACCGTCGATTTTATATACAGATTGAATAAAGCGGACTATTAATCATTAGTTTTCAATTTCCACTTGTCGTGCTGATTTGTTCTAGAGCCGACAAGTATGCCTTTTTCTTCAATGCTGAAAATGTTCTTCTGACAGTTGCAATTGAAACTCCTAACTTAGAAGCTACATCATCATAAGTGATATAAGGGTTATCTTTTATCATTTGAAAGACTAATTTTTCTCTATCGATAGCCGTCATTTCTAGGTGCTCATCTGGGTGCTCATTTTGGTTTAATTTGGAAACTACATCGGGATTATATGGCAAGGTTACCAATATGAAACTATCGGTAATATCAAAGGCTTTCTTCCCATACTTATCGATGATTTGAGGTATTCCGTGTCCTGTCCTTTCGGCAAAATCCAAATCCCTCAAAATTCTTATAAAACCTTCACTTCTAGGTTTGCTGATACCTTTGAAAAAGTTTTCCTCTGTTTGTCCGCAGGGAAGTCCTCCATAAGAAATAATCTCTATTCTATCGTTATAAACATAAGCCTATGGCACACCACCATTTAACCAATCATTATGAGCTAGAGCATTATAAACGGCTTCTCTTAGACAATCGATATCAACCAGATTCCTAGTACTTCTTGTGGTTAAAGATATTTCCGTAACGCCTCTATTTTCAGCTTCGAGTCTATACATCAATTTCTCGACAGCAGTAAGTACACATTGATTTCCAAAATCTACAGTCTCGGAAAACGAAGACTTATCTTTCCCATTGTATCTAGCGTAAATGAATCCGATGTGGTTTTTGTCAGATAGCAACTCAGCTATTTTGTTAAATACCCCGTCCTTAGTCAATAGACCGAGGTTAGAAGCAAAAGTATCATCGTTTAGCGTCATTCCGACCTCATCATAGAATATTTTTAATTGTCTAAAAGTCAAAGGGCTATAAGAAGCAGGCGTTTCTTTCAACAAGTCTTCATTCGTGAAAGAATATTTCCATCTTCTTTCAATCTCATCTTCGCTCATAGGTGTTGATGAAGTCCCATCACGATAAAAACATCCAGTTGCACTTCTTCCCTCTTTCTTAATGTAATAAAGTTTAGTTCCTTTAGTCACTTTAACAACAATGATTGTCTTATCATCTTCAAGTAATGAACCTATTTCACATAAGCCTTCGGTAGACGGGAGAATCTGATCACGGATGATGTCTCTTATTTCTCTCATTGTTTTATCGACATTAGAAACACCTATAGCATCACCGTTATCATCAACACCGATATAAATTGCTCCGTTTCTAGTATTTAAAAAATCTACAGCTTCCATAGCAAAGTCTTTATTTAACGTTCTTTTAAGTTCTACACTTTCAGATCCTTGAAATTTCATTAAAAAACACCTATGTTTATAACTTTGGAATACTAATATATCGATAGTTGTTATGTGATACAAAGCACTCTTGACATTAACACCACTTTTATTGCACTAGAAACATACCAGGAACGCAGCTCTCGTTATAAAATTTTATTTGCTAAATATTGTGATAAATAAGAAAAACTATAATTTGATTCATATATAAAAACATTCAAACAGCTGAGTGATTTCAATCTGCCTATAATCTATTATTGAATTTTTGATCATCACTAATCTTATCGATCGGTTTAATCATTAAAAATATATATAACTAACACACTTTATTTATTTCCGTATACATCAATTGCTTTTTTATTCACTATTTGGTTTATAATAACTTGATTGGAGTGATTTCAAAAAATGACAGATAACTATAAGGATTATATAGTCGTCAAAGGGGCGAGAGAAAACAATCTTAAAAACATAAATTTAGAGATACCTAAAAACTCTTTGGTCGTTTTTTCAGGTGTTTCTGGCTCTGGTAAATCCACCTTAGCTTTCGATACCATTTTTGCTGAAGGTCAACGCCGCTATGTTGAATCTTTATCCAGTTATGCTAGACAATTTTTAGGTGATTTTTCTAAGCCGGATGTCGATTCGATCGATGGTTTATCACCTGCGATTTCAATCGATCAGAAAACGACTTCCCACAACCCTCGTTCAACTGTTGGAACTGTCACCGAAATATACGATTATTTACGTCTGTTATACGCGAGAATCGGTGTTGCTTATTGCCCTGAACACAACATTCCGATCACTGCTTATTCATTACAACAGATCTATAATTCCATCAAAGAAAATCCGGAAGGCAGTAAAGTCACTATCTATGCACCAGTAGTTCAAAACGAAAAAGGAACTCATATAGCAACGATGCTGAAGTTCTTCACTGCTGGCTTTAATAGAGCAAAGATAGATGGTTCTGAATTGAAGAGATATGAAGAACCACCTATGTTAGATAAAAATCAAAAGCACACTATTTCTTTTGCGATCGATAGATTACTCTTAGCTAAGGGAAAAGAAGATCGTCTGTTCAATTCTTTAAGAACGGCGTTAGACTTTGCTAAAGGCTATGTGATCGTTGATATTAATGGCAAAGAGAAATTATATTCCGAGCATCAATCTTGTCCGATTTGTGGATTTACAATCCCACCATTAGAGCCTAGATTGTTTTCTTTCAACAATCCATTAGGATGCTGCCCAGATTGTAATGGATTAGGTGTTAAAATCGAAGCTGATCCTTCTCTAATAATCACAGATCCCACATTGTCAATCGATGAAGGAGCTATCGGATGCTTACCAAAAAACAACCACGATACCATCGAATGGGCTGATTTTTATGCTGTCTTAGCAAAATATAAAATAAGCAGTAAAACTCCGATTAATAAATTATCTGAACGTCAAAAAAAGATCATCATCTATGGACCAGAAGAACCAGTCAATTACGTTTATGAAAGTGCGAATGGCTCTAAAATAAAGAAAACAGTGACCGAAGGATTAAAAGCACGTATCGATCGTTTATATGTGTCGACTAAATCTGAATTTATGAAAGAGTTCTATGGCTCTTTTATGGCTGAAAGAGAATGTCCGACCTGTCATGGAGCTAGATTATCCAAAGAAGTGTTGTCAGTCAAAGTCGGTGGACTTAATATTTATGAATTATGTTCGATGAGCTTACAAAAAATATATGATTTCTTCACCTCTTTAAGCGATACATTAACACCTATGCAGCAGAGCATTTCAGGCATGATCATCAATGAAGTTAAAAATAGATTGAAGTTTTTGATCGATGTTGGTCTTGATTATCTGACATTATCAAGAAATGCTTCAACTCTTTCTGGTGGTGAAAGTCAAAGAATCCGTTTAGCAACACAGATCGGAAGCCGCTTGACAGGCGTCCTTTATGTTTTAGATGAGCCCTCTATCGGCTTGCATCAAAGAGATAATGACAAACTGATCAACACCTTAAAAGAGATGAGAGACTTAGGTAATTCCTTGATCGTTGTCGAGCATGACGAAGATACGATTCTTGCTGCTGATTATGTTGTTGATATAGGCCCAGGCGCTGGAGATCATGGCGGTCAAATCATTTATGCTGGAACTCCTAAAGGTTTGATAGCCGATACTGATTCTTTAACCGGTGATTATCTATCCGGAAGAAAGATGATCCCGACACCTAAAAGCAGAAGAAAGTTCAATAAGTTCATCACGATCCATAATGCCTATTGTCATAACTTGAAACATATCGATGTCGACATTCCAACTGGTTGCTTCACATGTGTGACAGGTGTTTCTGGCTCTGGTAAATCATCTTTGATCGATGAGATTCTCTATCATAATGTCAGACAAGCTTTAGGTTTTAAAGACTTGGCACAAACCTATTGCGATAAGATAGATAATGTTAAATTATTCTCAAAGGTGATCAATGTCTCACAAGAACCAATTGGAAGAACGCCGAGAAGCAATCCAGCAACTTATATAAAGGTTTTTGATGATATCAGAGATGTTTTTGCTCAGACATCAGATGCGAAGATGAAAGGATTGACCAAATCAATGTTCTCATTCAATGTGCCTGGTGGCAGATGCGAAGCTTGTCAAGGCGCTGGTGTGAGACGAATATCGATGAATTTCCTACCTGATGTTTATGTCACCTGTGATGTCTGTGAAGGTAAAAGATATACTGATGATGTTCTAAGCGTCAAATATCATGATAAGAACATTGCAGATGTTTTAGATATGAGAGCTGAAGAGGCTTTATCATTTTTCTCTGCTGTTCCTCAGATCAGAAGAAAATTGCAGACGTTAGTCGATGTTGGATTAGGATATATAAAATTAGGTCAATCTTCTACGACCATCTCAGGTGGTGAGGCTCAAAGAGTAAAACTCGCCTTTGAATTAGAAAGATATTCAGATGGACAAACTTTATATATCTTAGATGAGCCGACAACCGGATTGCATCCTCATGATATCTCCCGCCTCATCAACGTCCTCAATCGTTTGGTCGATAACGGAAATACTGTCGTTGTGATCGAACACAATCTCGATGTCATCAAATCTGCCGATTATATCATCGACTTAGGACCAGAAGGAGGCGACAGAGGTGGAAACCTGTTATTTGAAGGCACTCCTGAAGATTTGATAAAATGTGAAAACTCATATACTGGTCAATATTTGAAACGCGAATTACAAAAAGAAAAATATCTAAAAACCAAATAATTCTATACACATACATAAACTTAGTCAGTTTTATCTATTATATATATTTGATAAAATAAACCTTGTTGGAACAAGAAGGAGATGATGCTATGTTTACAAGTTTAGATTTAGCCAATCACTTTGGCTTTAAGATCATCAACGGTGATATCAAATCTTTAAATCGCCAAATAATAGTTCCAGAGTTAGACCGACCTGGTCTTGAATTGCTCGGTCTTTTCAGTTATCACGAAAAGAAGAGAATCATGCTCATCGGAAATAAAGAGATGGCATTGATAACCAATGCTAAAAATGATGATATCTATCAAAATTGTTTAAAAATATGTAATCCAGAATGCCCAGCTGTCATCATCACACATGGAAATCCTTGTCCAGAGCCTTTATTAAGAGCTGCTAAAGAAAATGATTGTCCGATATTCGGATATGATTCTGATACTTCTCAATTAGAATCAGATATGTATGTTTATCTGACTGAAGCTTTAGCACCAAAAACTGCTATTCATGCTTGTCTATTAGAGATCTATGATATCGGTGTTCTCATCCAAGGTGAATCCGGTATCGGTAAATCGGAAATCTCTTTGGACCTAATCAAGAAAGGTCATCGTTTGATCGCGGATGATCGAGTCAATATCGCCGCTGTCAGAGGTCATCTGATCGGAACTTGTCCTGAGTCTATTTACGGCATGATGGAAGTCAGAGGTATCGGCATCATCGATGTCTCTAGAATGTTCGGTATCAATTCATTATCTAAAAGCAGCCGTATCAGACTGCTCATCAATCTGGTTTCTTTCAATAGAAATGAACCGTTAGAAAGAGTCGGTATGAAAACCGATCGTTTTGAGATATTAGGTGAATCTATCCCTCTTATCAAGCTTCCTGTTTCAGCCGCTAGATCGATGTCTGAGATCATCGAGACAGCTGTCACTAATTACAAGCTTAAAGATTACGGGTATGATACCGGTTATGAATTTCAAAAACGTTTAGAAGAATTACATGAAAAACAAGAGATGAAAAAAAGAGAAGCTGAACTTTTTTTGAAACAAAAGAATGATGATATGCAAAGCTCATCATCCGACAAATCTTCAGATAACAGAGGTGAATGATGAATTTTTTAACCCTTTATTCTGATGGCGGTTATCCAGAAGGCATTCCTTTTGACGAACCTGTCGTGAGATTCTATGCTCTCTTTATTCTTACTGGAGCTCTATTAGCTTTAGTGATTTCTAATTATCGCGCATATAAAGAAGGGTATGATGCCACCTTCTTCAACATAGTCTTCTTAGTCGCTTTTCCATGTGGAATAATCGGTGCTCGCATCTGGTTTGTCATAGCTAGTTGGGCACAAGAATTTGCTAATGCTCCTTTCTATCACGTCTTTGAGATCTGGGAGGGAGGATTAGCTATTCAAGGTGGTGCGATAGGTGGAATTTTAGCAGGTGTCTTATTCGTCTTTTTTGCTAGAAAAGGTATGCCGATTTTAAAAGCTACTGACTTAGCAGTGCCTACTATTTTGATCGCACAAGCGATCGGTAGATGGGGTAATTTTTTCAATTCTGAAGTCTTCGGACACGCTGTCTCCTTAGAAGCTTGGTCTTTCTTACCTGGGTTTATAACAAATAATATGGTCGGAAATATGTCAGCAGGTGTCACTATACCAAGTTCAGGTATAGCAGCCCCTCTATTTTTAATAGAAGGCTTGATAAACCTGATGTTCTATTTTGTCATCACCGATGGTATCAAGGCTGTTGAAGGAAAGCACTATAAAGATGGAGATCAATCTTTCTGTTATTTCATCGCCTATGGAATCGTCAGATTGATTCTGGAACCTTTAAGAAATCCCGCTTTTATCATGGGCGAAGAAAATGGTGATAAATCTACCTACAATTCAATGATCATGGCGATCGTCTTTATCGCTGTTGGTGCTTTGTTAATAGTTCTTAATCATCTATTAAGATATCTCTACGATAAAAAGATAATTACACTGCCAGCTTCTGTTGAAAAATACTTTGCTTCTAGAAAAATGATCAAGACAGAATCAAAAAAACAAAAAACAGATTCTGATATGAAGGATGAAACTGCATTCGATGAAGAGACAGTCAAAAAGCTTGAAGAAAAATTAAAGAATGAACAAGACCAGCAAAAATAAAAACATCAAAGCCATCATCTTCGATTTAGACGGCACTTTAGTCGACACGGCTTTATATATCGTTTTGAATTACACCCATCTTTTTTATAAATATCATAAACAGGTTCCTTCTTTAGAAACGATGGTCTATTTTTCTGGTCCGCCTTTGACTGAGATCTTCAAAAGATACTTTCCAGAGATTCCTCAAGAAGAATTGCTAGAGGAATTCCAAGCGTTTGCTGACAAATATGACAATATATTTGCTAATCTATATGAAGGCGAGATTCAAACGCTAATAAAATTAAAAGAAACTGGATATAAACTAGCTGTTATAACTAGTAAAAGAGAAAAAGCGATGAATGATAACCTCTCTTATTTTAAGATTAAAGAATATTTTGATATCTTAATCCCTCTAGATAGCGGCTTTCCACCAAAGCCGAATCCCGAGAGCATCAAATATATTCTTAAAACTCTAAATTTGAATGGCGAAGAGGCTATGATCATCGGCGATTCTGAATCTGATATTCAAGCTGGTATCAACGCTTCTATCAAGACAGGCTTAGTGACCTTTGGTCTAAAGAAAAAACCAAAGGTGAAAGCAGATGAAGAATTCCCTTCTTTTAAAGATATCGAAAGGAGTTTTGTTTATGAATGATAAAGAAGTAGCTATCATCGGTTTAGGCCCTGCTGGTGTCAGCGCCAGCATCTATTTAAAAAGATATGGTATGATTCCTGTTCCGTTTGAAAAAGAACTGATCGGTGGTAAAACAAATTACACTGAAAAGATCGAAAATTATCCGGGCTTTATCGGTGAAAAAGGTCCAGTATTAAGCCAATATTTTGAAAAGCAATTAAAGGAGTTAGATATCAAACCGCTTTACAAAACCATCACCTCACTATCTAAAAACGAAGACGGAACTTTTCATCTTGAATACGGAAAAGAGAGCCGTGATTTTAAATATGTCATCATCGCCAATGGCTTAAAGCAGAAGGAGTATCACATCAAAGGTGAAGAAGCTTTTAATCGCCGCGGTTTTTCTTCATGCGCCATTTGTGATGGACCATTTTATAAAAATAAAAATGTTGTTGTTATCGGAGGTGGAAATGCGGCTTTTGAAGAGGCTTGCTATTTAGCCACCATCTGCAATCAGGTTTCTTTAGTAGCACGAAGAACTGAATTCAAAGCTCAAGATGAAGTCATCAAACGTTTTAAATCTTATGAAAACACTGCTTTATATGCACCTTATGAAGCGATATCTTGTAAAGGAACAACCTCTTTAGAAGAAGTGACTTTAAAAAATCGTGAGACTGGTGAGACAATAACTATTAAAACTGATGGTATATTTGTATATATAGGTGCTATCCCTGCTTTAGATTTTTTAAAGATCGATAATCTTGTCGATGAAAAAGGCTTCCTCATCACCGATATGAAAATGCAGACAAAAGTCAAAAATCTTTATGCGATAGGCGATTGTCGTAACACCTTGTTACGTCAAGTCGTCTCAGCCTGTAATGATGGTGCCTTAGCAGCGACTGAAATACATCAGGATTATTTACAAAATGTCGATGAATGACAATCTTCCGTTTGCAAAGCAAGTCAAAAATGAGATCGCTTTGAACAGTTATACCGATGAGCAAAAGAAGTTTATTCTCTCTGGTTTTGCAAGAACTAGTGGTTCTTTTTCGATTGGAAAAAGACCTTCTTTGACTCTTCACACCGAATTAGCATGTGTAGCCAAATTGTTGTTCAGCTGTTTAAAAGACGTGTATTCTCTTTCACCAAATATCATCTATGAAAAAGTGAAACGTTTCCATCAAGGGTTAGTCTATTCAGTGCAAGTTGAAGATGCTAGGCTTTATCAAGTGATGGAAGACTTAGAAATATTTAAAGATGGTTTAGAAAGAATCCCACCATCTGAAGGTGTCAAAAGAAAGAATCTGAAATATTTGATCATCGGTTCTTTTCTTGCTAATGGTTCAGTCAATAACCCATCATCTAAAAAGACCTCTTATTTTTTAGAAATGGCTTTTTCAGATAAAAGCGATAGTTTAGCAATCAAAAAGAAACTTAATTCCTTCAAGGAAGAGAGAACGATGTCATTCAAGTATATCAAGAGACGTGATAAACATGTTTTATATCTGAAAAAAAGCGATCAAATATCAGTCTTTTTATCTTATATCGGTTCTACAGAAGCTATGTTTGAGTTCGAAAATGTCAGGATTCTTAAAGATGACATTAATAATAGTAACCGCTTATCGATCTGTGATTCTGCTAATTATGGTAAAACCTTATCAGCTTCTAAAAAAGACATCGAAGAGATAAACTTTATCTTAAAATATAAACCTCTTAATCTCTTTGATGATAAGACTAAAGCTGTTATCAACAAAAGATTAGAGATGAAAGATGCTAATTATCGTGAGCTGGCTGAAGCGATCTCTGATACTGGTATAGCTATCACTAAATCTGGTGTCTTCCACATCCTACAAGGCTTAAGAAAACAAGCCGAAGAACTAAGAAAAAAGCTAAACTAAATATCTTGTCTAATTTTACTGATTTTAATCAAAACAGCTCTGCAGATCCTTTTGACAAAGTTTTTCCTATGCCTTTTTAACAAAAT
The DNA here is from genome assembly GCA_949284445.1 of uncultured Bacillota bacterium. GTDB lineage: Bacteria > Bacillota_I > Bacilli_A > RFN20 > CAG-288 > Enterosoma. Next base: position 231,552 of record CASDVP010000001.1, on the reverse strand, counting down.
CAATTAAACATTTTGCAAAAACTCTTTAGTCTGTTATTACCATCATATTTACTAAAGCATTTAGGAAAACTTTAATAGACAAACTTAATAATACAAATGATTGTGATAATAAATGCTATGAGGACTGCAATAGAAACCGATAACAGAACGATACTTGCTGTTCTATACTTTTTTACTTTTTCACTTTGATCCTATTTTTTTAATTTAGATAACGCTAATGCACCAAATACAATTCCTACTATCCCAGGGTATATTTAATATAAAGCCGACAATTAAATACCCTTCGCATCTTTTTAAAATAGTCTCTTCATTATAATTATCTGATATTTTGAGTTTCAATGTTTATATTATAAAAAGCGAATAGACAAAAAAAGTTATCGTTAAGCAATAACAAGCTCATCACCTTATAAATAAAATAATAGGTAGCAAGCATTTGTTGAACTGACTAGTCAACAAAAAAAGAGAAGTGTTTTCTCTATGTGATGATTTCATATTCACTTCTCTTAATGCATCTCCATTTAAGTTTTAAGGACTTCATCGCTAACCTATCTATTTAATAAGACATCTTAGTTTGCTATCCTTCCCATCAAATGGAGTAGTGTTTCTTATTTGAGTCGATTATTTAAATCTTTTAAATCAATGATATTGTCTCTCAGTTCATCTCCTGCTTTGGTAGCGTCATCAAGAAGCTTTGTATCGATTTGTTCGCCATTCTCCTGTTTGTTCACCAATAAATATTCAAACCTGTGGGCGATATCGTCTTCTAGATCGAACAAAAAATCTTCTGTCAAAGGCAGGAATTTAGAAAGTTCGTCCTTTGAATAATATTCTTTGATGAAGTTGACTAAGAAATCACTTGCTTTGACCATGTTTTGAGTTCCTCCTTTCTTTTTGCTTTCTTTAACGTTCTTTCGCCATAAGGATAAACTGTGATAACTCGCTTACAAAACGGATTTATGGCAGTGAATATCCTATTCCAGCTAAATCTCCCATAGAAAGGCTCATCACCATAGTCCATTGTCAACGATGTCTTAAATCTTGGCTTGTGCCTCAGATTATATCCTAACTCACCTTTCGACACCTTTCTCTCGTTCATCCTTTTTACGGCATGATTCGTGACGTAATAGCCGCTTGTATTATACGGCTTCTTCGGAATGATTTTCCATTTCATCTCGTGCTCTCTTCAGGCTTTATTTCAATTACCTATAACCAATATAACACCTGTTTCTTCCACTGCTTTTTGATTGATATCTATCAGCTGTTCTTCGGCTGCTTCACCTTCTTTTGTCACATGTGAGACTTCGATATATTTCTTATATGCAAAATAACCGTTTGAACGCCTAGCAAATATGCGCACTATGCAATCATTTTATTTAGCAATCACTAGAAATGAGCTCGCATTTGCATAATTTTAAATATGAAAGCCCTATTATTCTTAAAATCTTGTAAAACTATTTAAAAAACATTCAATTTTAACTATAATTGTGTATGAAACTAAGGAGGACATATAATGTCTATTAAAGTTGCAATTAACGGTTTCGGTCGTATCGGTCGTTTAGCCTTCAGACGTGCTTTTGAAGACAAGGATTTCGAGATTGTTGCTATCAACGATCTTTCTTCCACTTCTAACTTAGCTTACCTCTTAAAGTATGATTCTGCTCATGGCACTTATCATCATGAAATCAGTCACGATGATACTAACATCATCGTTGATGGAAAGAAGATTCCTGTTTTCAAACTCAAGACTCCTGATGATGAACATCTCTTCCCTTGGAAAGATTTAGGTGTTGATGTCGTCATGGAATGCTCTGGTCACTATCTCACTCAAGAAGCTTGTGCTTGGCATATCAAGTCTGGTGCTAAGGGTGTTGTCATGTCTGCACCTGCCAAAGATAAAGAGACTCTCACTTATGTCTATGGCGTTAACACTGATTCTTTAACTGCTGAACATAAAGTCATTTCTGGCGCTTCCTGCACCACCAACTGCTTAGGTCCAGTTTTGAAAGTCATCGAAGATCATTATGGTATCGATGGCGGTTTCATGACTACTGTTCACGCTTATACCAATGATCAGACCAACCTCGATTTAATCAAAGAGAAAGACTTCCGCAGAGGACGTGCTGCTGCTCAAAACATCGTTCCTACTTCCACTGGTGCTGCTAAAGCTATCAACTTAGTCATTCCTTCATTAGCTGGCAGAATGCAAGGCGGTGCTATCCGTGTTCCTGTCTTAGATGGTTCTTTGATCGATGTCACTTTGAAGCTCAAGAAAGAAGTTAAAGATGCTGCTGAGATCAATGGTCTCATGAAACATGCTTCTGAAAATGAACTCAAGGGTGTCTTAGGTTATACTGATGATCCTATTGTTTCTAGAGATATCTTAGGAAGAACCGAAGGTGGTATCTACAATGGCGATCAAACCAAAGTCTTCACCACTCCAGATGGCACTCAACTCGTCAAAGTCTTTGCTTGGTATGATAACGAATATTCTTATACTTGCCAATATGTCAGACTCACCAAGCTCTTCGGCGAGAAATTAGCCTAATAATTTCTTAACTCAATTCATTTGCGGCGGTGGGTCTAAGACCTACCGCCCTTTGTTTAACAGATAATAATAGGAGAAAAAATATGAAAAAATTAGTTTCTGATTTAAACGTTTCTGGAAAGAGAGTATTAGTAAGAGTCGACTTCAACGTCCCTCATAAAGGTGATGTCATCTCTGATGATAATCGTATCAGAGCTGCTATCCCCACTATCGCTGAATTAGTTAAAAAGAATGCTAAAGTCATCTTGATGTCTCATTTAGGTAAGATCAAATGGGGTAAAGTCGATGATGCTGAATTAGCTAACGAGATCAAGAAGAATGACTTAAAGATCGCTGTCGCCCCTTTAAAGGCACACTTAGAAGCTGCTTTAGGTCATGAAGTCACTGTTAAATTCTCTCAAGATACTCATGGTGCCAATTTAAAGGCTAGTGTTGATTCTTTGCTTCCTGGTGAAGTCTTATTAGTTCAAAACACCCGTTATGAAAAAGGTGAAACTAAAAATGATCCAGCTTTATCAGCTGAATGGGCTAGCTTAGCCGATGCTTATGTAATGGATGCTTTTGGTTCTGCTCACAGAGCTCACGTCTCCACAGTCGGTGTTCCTACCCTCTTAAAAGAACAAGGCAAAGAAACCGCAGTCGGTTATCTCGTCGAAAAAGAGATCAAAGGCTTAGGTCGCTGTGTTGAATGCCCTGCAGATGGTCATCCTTATATCGCTATCTTAGGCGGTTCTAAAGTCTCTGATAAGATCAAAGTTATCGATACTTTATTAAAGAAGTGTGACAAGATCCTCATCGGTGGTGGTATGTCTTATACTTTCTTAGCCGCTGAAGGAAAACACATCGGTTCTTCTCTATTCGAAGCTGATCAAGTCGAATATGCTAAGAACTGCTTAGCAACTGGTAAGATCGTTTTACCTGTTGATAACATTGTCGCTGAAAAATTCGAAGATCCTCAAGATATCAAATCTGTCGGAGATGAAATCCCTGATGGTTATATGGGCTTAGATATCGGTCCTAAGAGCGAAGAACTCTTCCACAATGAAATCTTAAAAGCTAAAACCATTTTCTGGAATGGTCCGATGGGCGTCTTCGAAAATGAGAAATTTGCTAACGGAACCAAAGCTGTTTGCAAGGCTTGTGCTGATGCCACCAGCGCTGGTGCTTTCTCTGTCATCGGTGGTGGTGATTCCGCTTCTGCTGCTAAACAATTCGGCTATGCTGATAAATTCTCACACGTCTCTACTGGAGGTGGTGCTAGCTTAGAGCTCATCCAATTCGAAGGTCATTTACCTGGCATTGACGATATCGAAGAGAAATAAAAAATGCGACGCAAAAAATTCTTGATGGGCAACTGGAAGATGAATCACACTATCGCAGAAGCAGCTGCTTTCTGCGAAGATGTCAAACGTGATAATCTTCTTAAATTAGCCCGCTCAAAAAATGTTTTATTAGGTGTTGCTCCTAGCTATCTCTCTTTACAATCAGTCAGAAAACACTCCCACGGTTTAATCGTCGCTAGTCAAGATGCTCATTATGCTGATCATGGCGCTTTCACTTCTTCAGTCTCTATCCCGATGTTACGCGAGATCGGAATCAATTGGTCCATCATCGGTCACTCTGAAAAAAGAACTTATGATGGTGAGACTTCCTTCACTTGTAATCGCAAGATCAAAGCTTTATTAGCTAATGGTTTCCATGTTGTTTACTGCGTCGGTGAAACTGCTAAAGAATACGATGAAGGCATCACAAAAGATATCATCAAAGAACAGATCATGACCGGTTTGATGGATGTCTCTAAAGACGACATCTCTCATATCGTCATCGCTTATGAACCGGTATGGTCGATCGGAACTGGTAAGAACGCTTCTGTAGAAATCGCTGAAGACATCTGTTCTTATATCCGTTCTCTGATCGCTTCTTTATACGGAAAAGTAGCTAGCCAAAAAATGTTGATCCTTTACGGCGGTTCAGTCAAGCCGAATAACATCCACGATTATTTAGCTAGCAAGAATGTCGATGGTGCTTTAGTCGGCGGAGCTAGCTTAAAATCCGATTCTTTCAAAGCTTTGTTAGAAAACATTTAATAAAGCTGTTGAATTAAATTGCTAAAAGAACAATCTTCTGTTAGAGAGGGTTGTTCTTTTTTTGTTGAGATTAAGTTTTATCTAAATACACACTCAGATATTTAAAGGTTATGTTATCTGCTTAAGCTGCTTTCATCAATGAACAAATCAGATATTCTAATATATGGTAGCCGTCAAAGAATCCGTATGGTGAGATTTGATGAATTTTGAAGTTTAGAAAAAGTATGGAATAATCACCAATATCTTTATTAATCTACTTCCTCTTTCATTAATTTTCAAAGCATTTATACTTCGACTTTTATTCAAAATTTAGCCGACAAAATGAATTTAGTAGACTAATAGTAGACTAATAATAGGAGAATAAAGCAATGAACATCGGTAATGAATGCGAATACCTTGAAAACAAAGAGAGCCTTGCCCAGTTAGACAAAGGAATAAAATCATTAACAGCCATGCTCAACAAGCATTTTGTTGGCACTATTTATTTTGGTACAGTTGTATCTACAAAATGGTTTGTGTTGTTCTAATATGTTATATAATTGTTTGGAATTAGTAGTAAAAATAGATGTTTTTTATATTCTCTCTTTGATTATCTTTAATAAGTGGATAGTTAATTAAAATTCCTTTTTTAATCAAAACAAGGACACTATTTTGAACTTTCATTCGATCATTTCCGGTTTTTTCATACAATTCGATTTCAGGACTCAAACTCTTTAAAATAGCCTCGAAGCTTTTCGTCTGTTTAGAGCCAAAATATTCTTTATCTTCTTCAATTAGTAAATGTGTGAGATAAGAATGATTTACCAACCCATCTAGCCTAGTCATTAAAGTTATCGATTAATTTGAAACAAATTAAACAATGCGTTCAAATTGAAATTTATATTTATAATATAAAGCAATTTAACTTCAATAATAACAATTGGTTAATATAGCTTGCGAAAAACTAATCAACTACTTTCACCTTATGAGAAAAATAATACGAAGTTAATTTTACTAAATCATCTATATCATGACTGCCAGCCAGTTCATTAGCTGAATGCATAGCAAGCTGAGGTAAACCAATATCACAACTCACTAAAGAAACCTCACTATTAGATAGATTTCCTAAAGTGGATCCTCCTCTTAAGTCAGAACGATTGGTGAATTCTTGATAATTAAGATTCAAATCTTTGAGCAATGATTTGATGATGGCTGACGAATACGCATCAGAAGTATAAGATTGATTAGCGTTATATTTTATCACCACACCTTTATTCAGTTCGACCTTGGTGGTTTTATCGGTGTATTCAGGATGGTTAGGATGATCAGCATGAGCGTTATCGATGCTGAGCAAGAATGAAGAAGCGATACTAGCTTCATAATCTGCTTTCAAAGCTCTTGTGATTCTAGTAAGTATATCTCTTAAGAAAGTAGAATTAGCACCTTGTCTAGTCAAGCTTCCTACTTCTTCGTTATCAAAAGCAGCATATAAAGGTATGACATCTGCATCTTCAGTTTTAGTCTCTAAGAAACCGAGCAATGCTGAATAAGTAGACATCAAATCATCGAGTTTGGGAGATGAGATAAATTCTCGATTAAGACCAACTAATCTAGGTTTATCACGATTATATAAGAACAGATCATGAGACAATATTTCATCATCCAAATCTAGATCAGCTTCTTTCTTTAAAAACTTAAAGAAATCAAATTCTTTATCAGTTATAGTTCCTAAAAGAGGAATCATATCTTTGCTAGCATTAAATTTATATCCTGAATTCACTTCCCTGTTCATATGGATACAAACATTAGGGATCTGAAGCAAATCTTTATCGATATTAATAAGCTTAATTTTTAAAACACCATTCCTTCTATATAAGATTCTTCCAGCAAGAGATAGTGGTCTATCCATCCAAGAAGAGTCGATCATTCCACCATATGGTTCGACATTTAAAGAAAGCAGATTATTAAATTTGATAACCGGATCAGGTTTAACCTTAAATGTTGGTGAATCAGTATGAGTAGCACTGATCAGAAAACTGACATCATTGATCCTAGCTGGTAATTTAAAAGCGATCAGAGAACTGTCATTACGAGTGACAAAATAGCTTTTACCTGAAACTAGATCAAATGTCTCCGTCTCTTTCAGTTCGATAAAACCTGTTTTGATCAGTTCTTGTTTAAGGTTATAAACAACATGAAAAGGTGAATATGAGGCTTTTAATAAATCTAATACTTTATCTAAATTTTTCATGATATTAATGTTTCTGTTTTGCTAAATAAGCTGCTAATTTTTCTTCATCGGCTAATTTCTTTTTGAAAGCTTTGCTCTGTTTTTCAATAAACTTATGATCTTCAAAATAATTTACTTTAAGAGCACGTCTAACGCGTGAAAGAGTCGCTTGGGCTTTTTCTCTAGCTCTTAAAGTTCCTTCTTCTAAAACCTGATAAACATGAGGAATATCTTTTTCATATTCTTTTCTACGAGCTCTGATAGGATCTAAGACATCGTTTAAAACCGAGGCTAAAAATCTCTTGATAGTCACGTCTCCTAAACCACCATTTTCATATTTAGCCTTTAAACTTGCTAAATTAGCATATTCAGGTAAATATTTCTTAAAATGTTCATCAGTAACAAAAGCTTCTAAATAGATAAACACTGGATTATTTTCAGTGTGACCTTTGTCTTCAATCCTTAAGTGAGTGGGATCTGTAAACATCGTCATCACTTTCTTTTCAACTGTTTTCTTATCATCAGATAAGAAGATACAATTGTTCAACGATTTGCTCATCTTAGCCTTTCCATCTAAACCAGGCAGTCTTTTACAAGAACCGTTTTCAGGCAGCATGATTTTAGGATAGACAAGTGTTTCACCATATAATGAATTAAACTTATGAACGATCTCTTGGCATTGTTCGATCATCGGAGCTTGATCTTCCCCGACTGGAACTATCGTAGTATCAAAAGCGGTGATATCAGCTGCTTGTGAAATCGGATAGCACAAAAAACCAGCTGGGATAGATTCACCAAAAGCGCGCATCTTCAATTCATTTTTGACTGTAGGATTACGTTCTAACCTAGAAAGAGTGACTAAATCCAAGAAATAACATGTCAATTCAAATAGTTCAGGAATCTGAGACTGTACAAAGATAGTGGTCTTATCAGGATCTAATCCACAAGAAAGATAATCTAAAGCGACTTCGATCAGATTTTCTTTGATCTTATTAGGATTCTCCCAGTTGTCAGTTAAAGCTTGAGTGTCAGCGATCATCACATAACATTCAGAAAAATCTCCTGAGTTCTGTAATTCAACTCTTCTTCTCAAGGATCCGACATAATGTCCTATATGAAGTTTACCCGTAGGACGATCGGCTGATAACATGATAGGTTTAGTATCCATAATCTCTCCTAATATGCGCTTAATTTTTCTGGTAAGTTTAAATACCCTTCTTCTAATAACGGCATCTCTTCTTCTAATTCATTTTGATATGTATCCACAATAAATTTATCAAAATCTATTTGAACACAATCTTTTTTAGCAACTTTTCTATCTAATATAGGCATATAGATGACATCGTCTTCATCATTAAGAATCTGTCTCATCGTCGCTAAATTAAAGAGCATTCCATAACCTGCGCCTGAGACGATTTTAGCACTGCTTAAAGCATCGCATTTAGCGTTATCATCTAGAATTTCGATCGTGAATTCATAGGATAAAGAAGGACCATAAGAAAACTTGATCGCATCTCCAGAATGTAAATTCAAAGCTGCAAAAGGAATATCAGAATCTAATTCATATCTTTCATCTAGTGATTTACAGAATTTATAATCGACTCTGCTGACGATTCTTCGATCAGAAAAAGTGAAAGAATATAAATATCCTGGCTGCGCTTTAAAAATTGCGATCAAACTGTATGCGAGTTTGTCTAAGGTCATTCTTCCGGGGATGATGATATCTCTGTAAAATTTATCACGATAATTTTCAAAATAAACTTTAATTAAAAAATTATTCACTTGGTTTTCTCTTTTAAATAGGCTAAAACTTCATCCCTTAAGTCTTCTCTCTTCAAAGCATAATCGATGATAGCTTTGATATAACCAAACTTATCACCGATATCATACCTAGTTCCAGTAAAAATACAGGAGTAGCAAGGTCTTAATTCCATCGAGGATTTAATAGCATCTGTCAATTGAATCTCACCTCCTACACCAGGCGCAGTGGTTTCTAAAACATCGAATATTTCTGGTGGAAGGATATATCTTCCTAATACAGCGACATCAGATGGTGCTAAAGAAGGATCTTTCGGTTTTTCTACCATGTCACATACTTCAAATAGTTTGCTATCTGATTTATCCTTTGGTTTGACAACACCATATTTTCTTAAAAGATGTTGAGGAACTCTTTTACATCCTAAAATAGTACCTCCAGTCTTCTCATAAGCGTCGATCAATTCGCCGATAGCAGGAGCTTCATCAAAATCGATCAAATCATCGCCGAGCAAAACTGCAAAAGGTTCACCACTGACAAAAGATTTAGCATATAAAATCGCATCCCCTAAGCCCTTTGGCTCACGTTGCCTGATAAACATGACATTAGCCATTGAAGCTATCTGTCTCATCTCATCAGCTTCTTTATTCTTTCCAGATTTTCTCAATCTAGATTCCAACTCATAATTGACATCGAAATAATCTTCAATACTTTCTTTAGTTGAAGAAACGATGATTAAAATATCTTTGATACCGGCTCTAACTGCTTCTTCGACTATAAAATGAATATTTGGAATATCGATGATAGGAAGCATTTCTTTTGGTAAAGCTTTGGTGACTGGCAAAAATCTTGTTCCTAATCCAGCAGCTGGTATAACAGCTTTAGTAACTTTATTCACTTTGAAACCTCACTATTAATTTATTTATAAATTATACCATATTTTACGAAGCCATGTTTTTAAGGAAACAATATTATTTTTATCAATAAAATCTTGATTTATCCCCCCCTAATAGCGAAAATATTGTTCGGAGGATTTAAACATGTTTTGTCCAAAGTGCGGGAAGGATTTAGGGGATAGTAAACAACTTTTCTGTCCAGAATGTGGTGCTGATTTATCAACAGAAGTACAATCACAAAACGAGAGTGGGTTATCTGATGTGACATCAAACAAACCAAAAGTCACTGCCAATGATGAAACAGCAAAAAAGCAGGAGACTTCAAGCTTTGCTACCGGTATTGTTTCAATCATCTTTGGTATCATCTCTTTCTTCATTTTCTGGTGGTTAGGTATCGCCGCTTTAGTCGCAAGTATTTCTAGTTTAGTAGTCACTATCCGTCTGATGAAATCCGGTCGTAAAACGGGACTCACAATGGCTTCACTGGTCTTAAATATTATTGCTATAGTATTGGCTATTATTGAAATCATTGTCACTGTCGTCGTATTTACTACCATCGGTTTCCAGGCAGCAGCATAAAAGAGAAAAGAGAATCAAAATAAAGGCGCTTACTTTCTAAGTTAAGCGTTTTTATTTTGTCCTAACACCACTCTACAAATGTGTTTGAACTATAAAAAATAAAAAAATAGTAATTTTTATATTGTTTTCATACATTTTCGGGATTGATAAGCTATAATTAATAGCGGAAATTTGTAAATTACAAACAAATTATTTTTTATCTTTTGCTCTTGTAATCGCTTACAGATTTTTTTATAATATAGGTGCTAAGAAATTCTATGACAAGTTACAAAATTACGATCAATGACATGAATGGTCTAACTTCTAGATCAAGTGCTGAATTAGTTGAAGAAGCTAATCACCACAAATGTCTCATCACCTTAAAAATTGAGAACGGCGAAGAGTGCGATCTCAAATCTATTATGAATGTTTTTGCTCTCTCTCCAATCAGTAAGGGTGAAGTTATCACTATCGAATGCGATGGTGAAGATGAAGTCGAAGCTCAAAAAGGTTTCGAAAAACTCTGCAAAGAATATCGCTTCTAACTCTTTTTCTACAGTAAGTATTTTCTTACATTAACAGATTACTATTTTCTTAATATTTGTATATCATAGGCCAATTGATATAGTCGTGTAGTTCTCATTTCATTCTATTTATCAGATTTATCATCTTATTTTTCTATCTCAGCTTTCTTAGCAAAGCTATCTTTAATCACCTTTATCTTTAAAGTATTAACGTTTAGTTAAGTTGAGAAAATTTCTATATTCAATAACTGGTTTATAGAAATAGATGTGATAGATGGATTTAAGGCTAGATTAAATTTAGTTGAAAGTTTTCTGTCATAGATATCGAGATAAAAATAAATGTGAAATGTCTGATAAACGGGAAACCTAATAAATCGCTATAGCTATTAGGAAAAGCCCAAAAGTCGTAGTTGTGAAGAGATGAGAAGTAGTCGTTTAGCCCGTATGAACATGAAGATGGGAAGAAATACAATTACGTGTCGAAAGTAGAGATGTGAAGGGACGTTGTCGAGAAATGTTGTTGTCGATATGTGTTGAGACGATTAATCTAACAGCGATTGTGTAAACAATCTGAAGGGAGATAAAACTATTTTAACTACTACTAATGATGAGAGTTCACACGGGTAGGCCCAGTTAACAATTGTTGAATTGCTTAACTGGGTCTTTTTTACTTTTATATTAAATTATTTTCAATTTATCACTCTGATACAATCTAATAGTGTAATAAGGAGATGTCACTATTAACAATATGGTTTTATTGAAAACTTAAAGGATTCTTAATGATTTAAAATTCACAGTTAAATTTCAATTAAGCACAGACTGTTTAATCACAATTATCTGATATTTCTTACTCAACAAACCATCTAAAGAACAAAAGTTATGATTAATAAAAATTATGAATTTGATATAATAAAATCACGAAGGGGATTTTATAGTATGAAAAAAAGAAGACTGTTTTCTGTATTAGGATTGAGTGCTCTATTATTAGCTGGCTGTGCTAATAGTGATATTGAGCTCACTTTAAGCATCGGAGATGGCATGGTTGAGAATGATGCTGTTAAGCTAATCTTTGGTCTAAACAACACCATCGGACCTGACTTTGTTTTTGAAGGATATTTAACCGCAGAAAAAGATGCGGTCATCAAAGATGAATATGTGTTCACATACTCGCATGATGATCCTCTCTTATCTGATGATACTTATATTGAATCCACAATTTTCAAATGGAATAAAACAGATATTGACGCTTCAAAAAGCGGTGATTCTTATGGTGAATTAAAGTTTAAATCAGAAGTAGACTTAGAAAACACATTCCCAAAAGATCTCGAAACAAAGACTGTTTATTTTGTTTTCCATGCTACTGATTGGAACAGAGATAAAATCACCGAATTCGGCTACACTGAATATAATTACGAGTGGAAAGACGATAAAGTAAATATCTCTAAGGCTTTATAATAAGAAGAACTTTATTAAACTTGAGGATAAAGACTATTAACTACGGTAAATATTAAGTGTAGGGAAGAAGTACCTATCCGCCATGTAAAAAAGAGCTCAATTAAGAGCTCTTATATTTTTGGACTCTATTTTTTATTCTTGTATTGGTAAAATCAAATATTTAAAGTCTAACATTCCCGTTGCTTTAGAATAAGATTTGTAATTAAATTCATAACTTTTAGTTTTTTTAATATGAACATGTTTAGGATATCTTTTCCATGTTTTTTCTTTATAGTAACTCCAATATAAAGAAGTGTTATTAGGTCTTTTTAAGCCTGAAGATATATCAAACTCAGAATCTATATTTTTAGGATTTACTGGCTTGATTAAATCGTCTGCATTAGTAATCATCACAAAATAGCCATGCTCACATTTTCCATTAGCGATTAAATCTTCTAATTTGCTAATATCACGCCAAATTTGATAACGCCTCACATCATATGCTAATTGATTTTTTAAATTAATATAAAATCCTTTACTAACTTCAACTAAAGCCTCTTTTACAACATATTTGAATTCAATTATTGTTCTCTCATTAGTTCTTTTATTTTTTATCAAAAGATCAACACGATATTTTTTAAACTTTGGGCTATATTCTAAAATAATTTCATAATCACTCATTGGAATAGTTTTGCTCAAAAAAATAGCAAACTCAGATTGGAAATGAGCTTCATTAAAGAAAATTATTCCTTTCTTAGAATAATCATTCATTATATTTAGAACTGCATTTTTCAATATTTCGTCCATAATTACACCTTATCCTAACAATTTAGTATTTATTTTGATATTTTGAACAAACAGGTGAAGTTAAGTTTTCTTTTAAAGAACAGCCATAAAGATGCTTACATGAAAGACATAATGAACTAGCTGCGCGACGTTGTTCGTCTTGTTGCTTCCTTTGAGCATATTCCTGACGTTCAGCTTCCGCTTGTGCCATTCTTCTTTCATGTTCAGCGCGTTCACGTTCAGCTTTTTCATTATCGTCTCTTTTTTTCTTTTCAATCAAATCACGACATGCATCTAGGAAATCTTTTTCATCATTAATTTCTAAATAGAAGTTTTGTTCGAATAACTTCATATAATCAGATGACCAATGAATCTCTTGTCCATAGCATGAGACTAAATTATTGACAGCTTTATCAATGATATTATATGAGTGCATTTCTTTTTTAATACCGACTAAGTCATTATCTTGTTTAGACTGTAAATCATCTCCAATTGCTTCAAGTTCCGATTGAATTTTCTCTCCTTTTTTTAAAAAGTCTTCTTTGGATTCTTCCGCCTTCTCTTTTAAAAGATCTTTTATAAGTGAAGTGTATTGTTGTATATCATTTATAGACAAATCTACCCTATTTAATTTTTTATCAATGGATTTAATTCTAATAGAAGAGTAGACTACCAAAACAACAGCAAGAGAAAAAAATATTCCACCAGCAATCCAAGCCCAACCCATACCAGAAATAGCACATAATATAAAAATTGCGCCTAAAACGAAACTTAGCCAGAAAAATATATCAGCATGTTTAATTTCAAATCGTTTTTTTATTGATTCTGCAGCGGTGATACATTTAGTACATTTTTCTTTCAAGGTTTCGCCTTGTTCTGTAGGAAATTGTTCATTAATAAGATTGATTTTATTTAAAATATCTCCAGTATTATTGATTAAATTTTCTTTATAGATATTAATTGGCATAAAAAATTTAACATTTTTTCTTTTATCAAATAATGAATTTAGAGCGGTTATTTCAGTCTTGAAATTGGAAAGTTTATTTAAAGTCTCATCAGATTCTTTTGTTAGTTGATCCATTTTTTGGTCTATTGGCTTAGTTTTTTCTCTATATATTTTTCCATACTCATATTCAATTTCCTTAGCTTTATCGAATAGTTTGTTGTATTCTTGCAATTCATCTTTAAACATATTTCAATCCCTCCCCTTTCTTAACTGGTCGTTAGTTTAATTTTACCCCCCCCAGTAAAAGTCAAGTTTTTATTATGAAATTGAACATTTTATACAAATACTTAATTTGTAAAATTTCTCAAAGCCTAGGACTCAAAAGCTTTTTATTGAAGTTAAGCAAAGGACAAAAAATTCTTCAAGAATTAAATCAATATTCATCAAGCCAACGCCTTTTTTAATACTCATAATCAAAGATTATCAAAATCATATTTCAACTTGAATATCAATTCGTTATAGCTCTTGATTCCATTGTTTATCACTTGTAAGAAAAGTAATATATTTAGCCATGAAAAAAGGTTGCCCGTTTGAGCAACCTTTTATGTTAGTTAAACCTAATCTTACTTCTCTAATCCGCCGTATCTTAAGATATCGTGATATCTTCTTTCAGCGTATTTAGCAGATTTATTGAGCAATTCTTCAGCGTGATCAGGATTGACTCTGAAGAGTTGAGAATATCTGGTCTGAGTCATGACGAAGTCACGGAACTTGCTGAAATCAGGTTTGCAGTTCATGGTGAGAGGTGTCTTTCCTTCTTCAGCTAAGCGTGGATCATAAGTGAAGGTTAAGAAGTAACCGCAATCAACAGCTAACTTCTCTTGCTTGATGGAGTTAGATAATCCGCCTTTGATACCATGTTCTTGGCAAGGTGCATAGCAGATGACTAATGAAGGACCATGATAGCTTTCAGCTTCTTTCATCGCCTTGATAGCTTGAGTCGGGTTAGAACCTAAAGCGATCTGAGCGACATAAACGTGATCATAGGTCATAGCCATCAAAGCTAAGTTCTTCTTAGCAGTCTTCTTACCAGAAGCTGCAAACTTAGCGATTTGACCGGTTTGTGAAGACTTAGAAGCTTGACCACCAGTGTTGGAATAGACTTCGGTATCTAAGACTAAGACATTGACATCGTCTTCAGTAGCTAAGATATGATCTAAGCCTCCGTATCCGATATCATAAGCCCAGCCATCACCACCGACGATCCAGACAGATTTATCAAGTAAATCATTCTTGAGAGGTAATAAAGCCTTGATACCGACACAGCTAGAATGTTCAACTAATTCGATGAGTCTAGGTAAGATTTCTCTGACGTGTTTCTTATCTTTGATATGAGCGGTGTAATCAGTTAAGACATCCTTGAGTTCAGGTTCGACTTTATCTAAGTTTTCATGGATGATAGAGCAGATGCGACCGAGTTTGAAATCGGTAGCAATACGCATACCATAACCATATTCAGCATTATCTTCGAATAAAGAGTTAGCCCAAGCGATACCATTGCTATCTTTATCAGTGACAAGAGGAGTCAAAGGAGTAGAACCGTTATAGATGGATGAGCAACCAGTAGCGTTAGCGATGAGCATATCTTTACCGAATAATTGAGAAGCTAAACGATAATAAGGAGTTTCACCGCAACCAGCACAGGCGCCAGAGACTTCTTGATAAGGCTTATAGAAAGCGACTTCTTTAAGAGTTCCGGCAGGGAAGTAACCAGTCTTAGGTTCGATATGTTTATAAAGGATTTCAGCAGCAGCTTCGTGATGGAATTGGCTCTTAGCTTCAGCTAAAGTCAAAGCCTTATGAGCTTCCATGACGGTCTTGCCGTTTTCATCTTTGACGATGTTGCCGTTTTCATCCTTCTTAGGAGTCATCTTGCCAGGGCATTGATTGACGCAAAGACCACAACCGACACAGTTCTGAGGTGAAACTTGGATGCGGAAGTAAAGTCCTTTGACGTTAGGACCGCCCATTGCAGGTAAGACATCGCCTTGTTCATCTTCAGGTAACTTCTTGATGTCTTCTTCATCTAATAAGAAAGGACGGATGGTGGCATGAGGACAGACGAAGGCGCATTGGTTACATTGGATACAATTCTCTTTATTCCAGACAGGAACACGATCAGCGATGGATCTCTTTTCCTGATAGGTGACATTATTTCTCATAGTGCCATCTTCTAATTCCCATTCACGGAAAGTAGAAACAGGGATATCATAACCTTCAAGGTTATTGATCAAAGCGACGTAAGAATCCCAATAATCATCACCGGTGAGTTTGACATTAGAACTGACAGGGAGAGAAGACCATTCAGGATTGACTTTGACTTCTCTTAAGCCTTCAGTGCCTTGGTCAATAGCGGTGTAGTTCATATTGACGATATCTTGACCCTTCTTAGCATAGGACTTAGCAGCGAATTTCTTCATCCAATCTTTAGCTTCTTCATAAGGCATGATCTGTTGATTGAGATAGAAGAAAGAAGCCTGGAGAATGGTGTTAGTATGACGTCCCATACCGATATTTAAAGCGATCTTATTAGCATCGATAACATAGAATTTAGCATGTTTATCGGCTAATTGTTTCTTCATTCTATTAGGTAAGGATTTCTCTAATTGCTCATCTGTCATATCAGTGTTGAGTAAGAAGGTTCCACCATCTTTCAAATTCTTGATCATATCGAACTTGAAGATATAAGAATCGAGTGAGCAAGAGATGAAATCAGCATTTTCTACATAATAAGTAGAATGGATAGGTGATTTACCGAATCTCAAGTGAGAACGGGTGACACCGCCAGCCTTACGAGAGTCATAAGCGAAGTAAGCTTGAGCATATTGATGAGTTTCATCACCGATGATCTTGACTGAAGATTTGTTAGCAGAAACAGTACCATCAGAACCTAAACCATAGAATAAGCAAGAAGTGTAGTTGTGAGCGATAGTATAGCTGTTATCAACTTGGATGGAGAGATGGGTGACATCATCATCGATACCGACGGTGAAGCCAGTCCAAATCTTTTGAGCATCTAAGAAATCATAAACAGCCTTGATATGTTTAGGTTGAGTATCTCTAGAAGAAATACCATATCTACCACCGATGACAGTGATATCTTCTCTGTGTCCTTGTTTTAAAGCAGCGACGACATCGAGATATAAAGGTTCACCATCAGCACCGGGCTCCTTAGTTCTGTCTAAGACAGCGATCTTCTTAACAGAAGCTGGGATAGACTTGAGCAAATGAGAAACAGAGAAAGGACGATAGAGGTGAACTTTGACTAAGCCGACCTTTTCACCTTTCTTGAGTAAATCATCAACGACTTCGATACAGGTTTCAGTCACAGAACCCATAGCGATGATGACTTTGGTAGCTTCGGGATCACCATAATAGACGAATGGTGCATAAGGACGACCAGTAGCTGCAGAAAGTTTTTCAAAATATTCGCAAGCTACATCGATGATTCTTTCTTCGTGTAAGTTTTGAGCTTCACGACCTTGGAAGCAGATATCATCATTTTCAGCGCCGCCTCTAGTGACTGCATGACCATGAGGATTTAAAGCTCTCTCTTTGAAACTAGCGACAGCATCTTCATCTAATAAAGATTTCCAGAAGTCATCATTAACGAATTCAACATTTTGAATCTCATGAGATGTTCTGAACCCATCAAAGAAATGGATGACAGGAGCAGAAGCTTTGATAGCGATCAAATGAGCTAAAGGAGCCAAATCAGCAACCTCTTGCACAGAATGTGAACAAAGCATAGCTGCACCGGTCTGTCTGACGGCATAGATATCGCCTTGATCACCAAAAATGGAAAGGGAACGAGATGCTAAAGATCTAGCAGCGACATGTAAGACTGCTGGTAACTCTTCACCAACCCATTTATAAATGTTAGGAATCATGAGGAGCAAACCTTGAGAAGCGGTATAAGTAGTAGCTAAAGAACCGCCTTGAAGGGCTCCGTGAACAGCACCGGAAGCACCAGCTTCAGATTGCATTTCAACGACTTTGACCACATCGCCGAAAACATTTTTCATGCCTTGAGCAGCATACTCATCGACATGTTCAGCCATCGGGCTAGAAGGTGTGATCGGATAAATGGCAGCGACTTCACTGAACTTGTAGGAGCCTAATGCAGCCGCAGTATTACCATCTACGGACTTGAACGAGAATTTCTCTTTTTCCATACACTTCCTCCAATAATTGTGTATTTGTCACTTTATGATTATAAATCATATATAGTTAAAAAAACTAAATTTTTTAAATCAAAGCATGCTTTTTGTCATAAAAGAGAAAAATATTCAATCAAAATAAAAAATCGGATTTCATATCCGAATAAAATTTAATAATTTCCGTCATAAAATAGAACGTCTCGATAGAGAAGAGCCTATTAAAATAAGCCTCCCAATAAAGAAGTTTTTAAATTAGCATGGTTAGATCGTCACAACAACTGCTCTACCGCCAAATTCCAACTTCAATTCCTTTAAACATTTTTATCACTTTGATGCCTACGATGCAAAGCGATGTAAAAATTATACTTTTTTATTTTTTTGATTGCAAATGTAAGAGTTTTCAATTGAATTATAATTTCTTCAAAAATTAGATAAAACTAACGTTTTAAGCGCTTACACTAGGCGCTTTATGATAAAAAGTTGAGTAAATCAACTTCTAATCTCTCAAAATTGATACGTGTATTGCAAATAATAAAGCTATTTATTGCAAAAACAATCTTTTATTAAATTTATACAGAAAAAAGGCAATAAATATTGATTACAACATATGAACATATTATCATATGAATAGTTTTTCATATGTTGGAGGTACTTATGTCTTGTCACTGTCATGATTCTCACTGTTCTATGCATCAGCATGATAAAAACGATGAAAAAAAGGAACTGATCAAAAACATATCACGACTTTTGATCGGAGCGATTTTATTAGCTATCGGTTTCACATTGACTCATTTTGATGCTGTTTACGGAGATATATCGTGGTCTTATTTCAGCGCCAATGATTTTTATTCTTCACTAGGATTTATCGCTTTCATAATTTATACAATCGCATATCTATTTTTATTAGTAGATCTGATTAAAAACTGTGTCTCTGAAACTAAAGAAGGAAATATCATCAACGAATATACTCTGATGGCGATAGCGACGATCGGCGCTTTTGCTATCAATGAATATCCTGAAGCGATCTTAGTGGTGTTATTCAATATCATCGGTGAGATGTTAGAAGATTATGCGACTAGAAAATCTTCTTCTTCGATCAAGAATCTGATCAACAACATGCCTTTATATGCGCATTATATAAATAAAGATAACATTGTCATTGAAAAAACACCTGAAGAATTAGAGATCGATGATATCATCGAGATCAAGCCTGGTGAAAAAGTCCCTGTCGATTGTCAGCTTATCACAGGTCATACCTCTTTAGATTTATCTTCCATCAATGGTGAATCTTTACCAAAAGATGTTTCAGAAGGTGATCTCATCTATTCAGGTGCTATCAATTTGACTTCATCAGTCAAAGCTAAAGTCATCAAAAAATATAAAGATTCTACTTTAACTAAAATCATGAAGTTAGTTGAAGAAGAGGAGAGCAAGAAAGCCAAATCTGAAAAATTCATCACTCGCTTTGCTAAATACTATACTCCCATCGTTGTTATCATAGCAGTATTAGTCTTTTTGATAGGTTATGGTGTTAACGGTTTTGTTTGGGAAGGCGAATTAGGAGGACAAACTTGGTTATACCGCGCTTTATCACTGCTTCTCATCTCTTGTCCATGCGCATTAGTCATCTCTGTTCCTATCGCTTTCTTCTCTAGCATCGGCAAGGCTAGTAAATTAGGAATATTAGTAAAAGGTTCATTAGCCATCGAAAATTTAAGAAAAAGTGAAATCTTCGCTTTTGATAAAACAGGTACCCTCACTAAAGGAACCTTTGCTTTAAAGAATCAAGTAGATAGTAAATATCTTCAAATAGCTGCTTCATTAGAAAGCAAATCAACTCATCCTATCAGCAAAGCGATCACTTCCGCTAATAAAGAGAAATTATTAGAAGTTTCAAATTTCTTAAATCAACCAGGGTATGGTATCCAAGGCACTATTGATGGTGTCACCTATTACATCGGTAATAAAAAACTGATGACTAAAAACAACATCACTGATATCAAAGAAGAAACAACACCATTTTTAACACTATATCTCGCTTCTGATAAAGATGGCTATCTAGCTTCATTCATAGTCGCAGATGAGATTAAAAATGATGCTAAAGAAGCATTAAAAGCATTAAAAACCGAAGGCGTAAAACAGACAGTGATGCTATCTGGTGATGATTCTAAGATCGCAGATGCAGTAGGACAAGAATTAAATATCGATACCATCAAAGGTAATCTTTTACCTGAAGATAAGTTGAATGAAATCAAGATGTTATCTGATTCAAAGCAATTATCTTATGTCGGTGATGGTATCAATGATTCACCATCGCTATTAGCTAGTAATGTCGGTATCGCAATGGGCGCATTAGGAAGCGATGCTGCTATAGAAGCTGCTGATGTAGTCATCATGAATGATGATCTGATGAAATTAGCTGAAGCAAAAAGATTCTCTAAGCGGACGATGTTCACAGTATATACTGGTGTCATATTCGCATTATTAGTCAAAGTTCTCTTCATGGTTCTGGTTTCAATTGGAGTCTTAGGTAACTTTTCAATGATCGCAGGTGTCTTATCTGACACTGGTGTGATGGCTATCTGTGTCTTATATGCGATGTGTCTGTTATTCTATAAACCGAAATATATAAAAGAACCTAAAAAAGCTTGATCTAATAATAAGAAAAATAGCTATTACTAAGCTCTTAAGCAGCAAGGTAATAGCTATGTTTTCTTTTCATTAGTATTTTAGTTCTATAAAGATTTATTCTTTCTATCTTCGTAAACCGACTCATCTTTTTCCGAGATATGTTCTAATCCCATCTTAAAGATATCTTTGATATGATTGTCAGTAAGGCTATAAAGAATCTGTTTCCCTTTTCTAGAATAAGTCACGATATCTGCGCTTCTTAATATCGCTAATTGATGTGAAACACGAGATTGTGAAATCTCTAAAATAGTTGCGATGTCGTTCACGCAAAGTTCATGCTTACATAATAAGCAGATGATTGAAAGCCTGGTCGGATCGCTGAATAACGAATAAAAAGATGAGAGCTTTTCAAAAGACTCATCAGTCAATAGTTCTTGTTTTTTGCACTGCAAATTATCATTTGTATCCATATAATAAATTATAACACAGCACAAAATAGTTGTTTGCTTTGTTTAAGAACTGATATTTATTCAAGAAATCTACATTTTCTTTATGATTACAATTTCACAATAAAGCTATATCAAATAACAACAGCATCCTATAATTCATAATGTTCTTAATAATGTTTAAACATTTTGATACAAATCAGATATTTGAGATATCTACCACCTTAAATCAGTTTCAGTAATTAGTTATTAACACTTCTTCAGTCAGGAAATTGCCATTTTTAATAAAGAAAGAACGCCCGGTAATTGATATAAAATGTCTACGTATTAAAAATGAAAAACTCTCTACCACCGTTAAAAGTCAATGTGTGGTAAAAATCATCAAATCAGAAAAAGCTTATACTTTAGCAGTTTGAGCATGCTATTTTTGTTAATTTTGCCCATATTTATCGCATTTTTCAGCTTTAATTTTTAGAAAAATTTAGTGTACATATATGCCAAAAAACTATACTGATTAAGTCAAAATTGATCTTAGAAAAGCTCTTTAACCCCACAACTATATATCGATTTAAAAGTATTCGTC
The DNA here is from genome assembly GCA_949284445.1 of uncultured Bacillota bacterium. Classification (GTDB taxonomy): domain Bacteria; phylum Bacillota_I; class Bacilli_A; order RFN20; family CAG-288; genus Enterosoma. The sequence continues at coordinate 209,931 of CASDVP010000001.1, read as the reverse complement.
AAAGAATCAGTCCTCTGAAATTTTATGCTCTTTTGAAGTTGAGTTTAAACTTACGATAATAGAGCCCTAACTTTTAAGCATAGATTGATTAATAGTCTAAATTATGATATATTCAGTTTAAAGTTAGGGGAAAATACCCACAAATTTAAAAAGGTGATTAATATGACAAGTTCGATTAAACGCGATAAGTATCTTCAAAAAATCATTGATAAAAAAGAGAACGGTTTAATTAAGGTTATAACTGGAATTAGAAGATGCGGTAAAAGTTATCTTTTATTTAATTTATTCTATGATTATTTGATTGATAGTGGTATAGATAAAAGCCATATTATTTCAATCGCTTTAGATGATGATCTTTATGTCCAATATCGTGATCCTGATAAATTGTCAAAATATATAAGAGAAAAGATTGTTGATGACAAGCTGCATTATGTTTTGATTGATGAAATTCAATATGCAATTAGTAAAAAGGAACTAAAAAGTTCGGAAGAAATTAAACTTTATAACGTGTTAAATGGTTTGCTGAGGCTTCGCAATGTTGATATTTATGTGACCGGCTCTAATTCAAAGATGTTAACTAAAGATGTTTTGACTGCCTTTCGCGGTCGTAGCGATGAAATCAAGGTATATCCTTTATCATTTAAAGAATATTATGACTTTGTTGGTGGTGATAGAACTTTAGCATATGAAGATTATTCATTATATGGAGGCATGCCTTTAGTTCTTAGTAAAAGTACTGATGCAGAAAAAGTTGATTATCTTAAAAATCTTTTTACTGAGGTCTATTTTAAAGATATCATCGAAAGATATGACATTGAATTACCTGATGTATTAAGTGAATTAACAGACGATCTTTGTTCATCAATCGGTTCTTTAACTAATGCTAGTAAGATTGCTAATACTTTAAATTCTATTAAAAAGATCAAAATATCAAGTGTTACTATTGCTAATTATTTAGATTATTTAACTGAATCCTTTCTGTTTAGTAATAGCAAAAGATATGATGTAAGAGGAAAAAAATACTTTGAATATCCTTCTAAGTATTATTGCACTGATATTGGTTTAAGAAATGCTCGCTTAAATTTTAGACAGCAAGAAGAAACACACATTATGGAAAATATTATCTATAATGAACTTTTAAGTCGTGGTTATCTTGTTGATGTTGGAGTAATAGAAATTGTCCAAACCAAAGGAGGGCACAAAACAAAAAAACAATGTGAGATCGATTTTGTTGTTAATAAAGGAAACAAAAAATATTATATACAATCAGCATTAAATGTTTCTGATCCGGATAAACTTCAAGCTGAAATAAGACCGCTTAAAAAAACAAATGATTTCTTTAAAAAAATTCTGATTGTTAAATCTCCGATGAAGGCATGGACTGATGAAGATGGTATGCTTCATTTAGGGCTTTATGATTTTTTATTAAATGAGAGTGCACTTGAAGAATAACTTTTTAGAACATTGCTAAATTATAACTTAACGGAAGTTATTAATATCTAATTAAAATCTTCTAAAAGTCTTGAAAGAATCCATCGGCTTCAATGCCATCTTAAGTTAATGATATTGCATATTTATCGCAATTTTCAGCTTTAATTTTTAGAATGATTTAGTATACATATATAAGAATTACTCACTAAATATATTGCTGATTCATTCAAAGCGAATATCTGAAAAGCTTCCTAAACCCCACAACTATATATCGATTTAAAAAGTCTAAATATCGAAATATTTATCGAAATATTTAGGATTTATTTTCTCAATAAGTGTCAAACGATGACAGAAGTTTAAGCTTGTACTTGTGAAGAAGCTTCATCGATCAGAGTCTGTGTTGAATTGATAGTAGGAATAGATGTGTTTAACTTCAAATAACACCAATTCATCAAGCAACCGAAATTTGGTGAAATTCTAATCTTATTTATTTGATTGGCTTTTAAAGTGATGGTTCCGAACACATGTTCATTAAATACATCCCATCCTTGATTAGTTTCAATAAGATTGTTGTTTTCAATCTTTTCTCCATTGACTCTGATATTCATCACATTCCATGAAGTTTGATTATTAATTCCAGCGCCAAGAATCAATTCAGCTTCGATATCTTCATCTCCTACAAAAGACACACCGATTTCAATCCAAAACATATCATCATGTTGTTTATCATCGACGGCTTCTCCGATATGACTGACATAATTACCACTGTCTAAGACGTCTGGACGCTTTTCGAGGTTTCTCCACAATTGGTCATTCTTTTCAGTGCCTTCAGACCAAGAATTAGAGAAAGAAGCAGCTAAATCGAATTTTCTTTCCATATATCCACAATCGCAAACCATGACATCATTCAAACCTTCTGTCTCTTGCTTTAATTCATGTTTATGTTCAGAGAATGTCTCTGTTCCTTTAGCACCGCAAACACAAGAATAGTAATAAACATTAGGTGTATCAGCAGCGTATTCAGCAGTCATAACTTTCTGATCAAAAACATGTTCAGCTTTATCATCTAAAGTGAAATCACATCCTTCATCTAAACAGCCATGCCAATGGTGAGTAGCATCATATTCATATCCGATATGATGGTTTTCTAATGGTGTTTCAGTATCAAGTGCTGCATAATCCAAATCACAAGCTGCTGATTCCATGATTGTGAAACGAATCTTGTTATAACCTTTAACTAATTTGATCTGTGAATATTCAGCTATTTCCCAGGTGTTCCAATCGTGATATTTGGCTTCTATCTTAGCATCTCCAACATCGATTTCAGTTCCATTTACAGTTACTTTAAATGCTTTCTTATAGATCCATTCAGCACTGAAAGCACCTCTGAAAGATAAAGTAGCATCCATGTCTTTATCGCTAAGAGCAGTAAACTCTAGCCATATTTTACCGACCATGCCGCTTTCTGCAACGGAATTATCATTGACTCTGCCAACATAAAACTCACCAGAAGTATTCTCTTTTTCAGTCTTAGCTATCTTCCATAACATATCGGAATATTCTTCACCGATCCAACCATTAGAATCAGCTTCTTCAAATTCATAGATATAACGATGACCACCACAGTCAGAACAAGTTAAATCTTTATAATTATCTTGATCAGCGACAAATGAATGACCAAGAGCTTCACCATAAGTGAATGTTTCATCAGATAATTCACCGCATTCACCACACACTTTCTTATATATAGCAGGAGTTGTACAAGTGGCTTCAGAAACTAAATTATCATCTGTGATCTCTTCTTCAAATACATGACCGCTAGCACCGATCACAGTATCTTCTAATGTTATCTCTTGTGTTCCATCAATATCTGAGAAGATTTTCTTGCATTCCGAACAAGTGTAATAAGTGATATTGCCATCTTCAGTACAGGTGGCTTCTTTGCTTTTAGTTTCTATCAAATTATGTTTGTGAGTTTCAACTACTGTAGTGGATGGACTACTTTGATTATCAGTGCATCCAGCCAAAAATCCTAGAAGAGAGAAAGCTATAAATGGTAAATATATTTTCTTTTTCATATTTATTTCCTTTTCTTTATAACAATGTAATCTCTGCATTGCTCTCCAAAACAAAGTAATCAAGATTGATAGGTTCATTCTTTTCAATGACGATTTCGATAGTGTTTTCACCACTATTTAAATCTAAATTTCCGTAATATTGTTCTTTCCAATCATACCAATCGGATGCTGACCAACTCTGTGTAGAGTTATTTGTTTCACCATTGATATTAACCGTATAGCTACTAGCGCTAGCATTACCTGAAATACCACAAGCAAAATATAATTTGAATTTCATATCTTCACTAGCCGATACTTTAAATGATAATTTAGCTTGACCTGGTGCATATAAACCAGCATCGTTCATACCGCCTAAATATTGATCGCCGCTAGCATTCTGCCCGCTAGCAACATATGGATAAGGTGCACCATTATAAGTGATAGGAGTAATAGTGACATTTTCAGCTTCAACAACTAAACGGTAAGCACCTGAAGGCATCTGAGCAAAGCTCAATTCAGCATCAGTGTTTTCAAATGAGATATATTTTAAGTTCGTATTGATGCTTTCATTATTGGTTAAGACTTCAAATGTGATTTCATTGTATCCTTCAACTAAATTGATAGTGTTGATCAAAACATCAGAATAGGTGAAGAATTCACTGCCGATATTGGGTAAGTCAGCATCAGTGGTGATCTCTACATCATTGACTTTGATTCTTAAAATATCTGAGATCTTAGCAGGCGTAGCTCTTGAAGCGATGTTGATGAATAAATCAGCTGTTGTTTCTTTACTAGAATTGATCGGGAATGTGATGATAGAACCCATCGCATTTTCGTTCATAGCGATACAGTTTTCAGTAGAACGATAGGCATTACCTTCGATCTGGACATAGTTAGAAATAGCAGAGAACTCATATGGATTAGGATAAGTCAAAGTATCTTCGCAACCGATGGTGATACCATAGAAGTCAATTTTACTAGCAGTTTTAGTTTTGATTGAAACAGTGTTGATACCGTATGACAAGGTGATCTGTCCTAATTTGATCTGAGCTTTTTCTTCGCTTGCTTCAATGGCGACATCACTGAAAGTCACCACCTTATCATTGACTTTGATCTCAAACAATTCATCGACTGTTTTTTCCTCATTTATATTCATATCTAAGAAGAGAACAGCATTAGTATCAGCTTCAGATTTCAATTGATAGATGACTTCTTCATCAGCGTTATCAAAAGTGACTTTATCTCCGACTAACTCAGCATTTAGAATTTCCGCTTTCTTATCAGTTAATGCAAATGTTTGTTTTGGTAAATTACAAGTACATTTATCTTCGCAAACAGGATCTTCGCATTTATCATTCATACATAATCCACAGATTTGGCAGATGTCATCACAGATGTGTGGACCTTCATACCAAGAAAGCTCATAATCAGATTTTATGCTGATCGAATCAAAGTTAAATCCGCAGGCAGCATCGTCATTAGCAACAGTGAAGGTGATGGTGTTTCTGCCTTCATTTAATTGGATACAACCTAGACAGACTTCAATGAAATTAACCCACTCAGCTTCACCGGATGCCAAACTAGAAACAACACCTTTAGATTGGACGATTTCACCATTGACTTGTACTAATACTGAGCTTGTAAAGAGTAGAGGTGAACTACGCTTACACACTGAGACAAATAGTGTTGCAGTCAAATCTTGAGGTGCAGTTATCACGTATTTGATCTTTGCGCCTAAATTAGCATTAAATCCACCTATATAAACTTCACTAGAACCTTCTTCTTGTGCAGTCCCTAATGCACCTCTATCTCCTCCATAGAGCAAGACATGACTATCTTCACCTTCGAATGTTTGAGTGTTCTTCAAATGACCACCGCATTTTTCTTTGCATTCCTCTAACTCGCTAGAATAATCAATACAAAGACCACAAGTAGCGCATTTATGCTCGCACTCTGGTTCATAAGGTTCATTGCTGCCTGCTGAAATATTAGGATTAGAATGTGATCTGCCTGCGCTATTGATAGCTAATGGAACAGATATCGACACTACGATTAAAACTAAAGCGATACAGGAAGTGATCACAGTAGCTTTCTTAGTGATGACATCAAAGAAGTAACTCACTTTCTTACCTTGATATTCAGGTAAACTCTCTAATCTCTTCTTGCGTTTATCTAAGAATGGTAGAGTGACTGAAACCGCAAATATTAAGAAGCAGATAATAGCTAGTACACCGAATGTGATAGCCAAAGCATCTAAAGTAGTCTTCCACCAAGGTGTCACATAAATGATTTTGGTAGTGAGCTTCATGCCGTTCATAGCATTAGAATGCAGCTTTGTATATAGGATTCTATGAACAGTTTCTCTTAAAGCAGAAGCGAGAGTCGGACTATCTCTATAGCTATCTAAAGCAGTAGGATTAGAACCACCCATAGTGAAATCATTACCAGCGATAATGGATTCAGCTAAACAGCGATGCATATGTGTTCCGACATAGGCATCAGTTTGAACTACGCCAATAAATCCCCATTCTTTTCTTAAAACATTGGTCAATAAGCCTTTATGTTTACCAGCCCAAGTAGCACCTATTCTATTGAAAGAAGACATGATGCCATTCATCTTGCCATCGACGACTCCACCTTCAAAGGCTTTCAAATAGATTTCTCTGATGGATTGTTCATTAGCCCAGATAGAAACACCATAACGATTTCTTTCTTGATCGTTTAATAAGAAGTGTTTAGTGAAAACGATGACACCACGGTTTTGTAAACCTCTGACTTCATGTTCTAACATCTGACCAGAGATAAACGGATCTTCAGAATAATATTCCCAGTTTCTACCAGAAAAAGCTGAGCGATGTATATTGGCACCAGGACCATAAATACCGGTATAACCGACATGTAAGATTTCCATGCCGAAGGCATTTCCTAATTCTTCGATCAATTCATCATTAAAAGTAGCAGCCATGTTGCATTCAGATGGGAAAGCCATGACATTTGGTAAGTTTTCATTACCAACGCCGATACCGCCAGGACCATCTTTAGCTAAACCAGATGGTGCTGCAACCGATACACAACCAGCTGTACCACCACCATAGGTGGCTAAAGTTACCGCTTCTTCCCAAGTCACTTGATTTAATAGATCATTCCAACTCGGATCGTCATAATCTAAACCCCACATCGAGATAAGAGTTTTACTACTAGACTGACCAAAAATAGGCATAGTCGCTTCAGGATCTTCAACTATTTCAGCAGTGTATTGGAAATCCTGTCTCATCTTATCAGTGGTGACATCCATCTTAACTTTTACTGGATAAGTGCCATCCCAATCGCTTCTAGAAAGATATTTAAAATCTTTAAATTGATCTTTGGTTCCTTCATATAAATTAGGATCAGCATCTGTGAATTGATTGGTGATCTCATATCCGGTGACAAGCGAGGTTGAATAGCGTTCAAAATCATCATCCGTGATTCTGATTAATGAAGCCTTATTACTATCACCTGCTTCATCCATACCATCAGAAGTCGTCATGCCTTTCTTAGCAAGAATGTTGTTGATAGCATCGTGAGAATCTTCACCAACCGTTAAATAATAATCACCTTTTTCTAAGATGTAAGTGCCTTTATTATAGGCATCATAGGTTTTAAACTCTTCTTTAGGAACAAAAATTGTTATTTCTTCACTATCATTAGGATCTAATAATTTTGTCTTATCATATCCAACTAATTCAACTGATGCTTTTTCTATTTTATTATCGATGTCATATTGAGTATAAGGCTTTTGCAAATACACCTGAACGACATCTTTTCCAGGTCGATCACCGATATTAGTGACTGTTAAGCTGATGTTATAACCAGTAGCATCAACAGTCTCTTTCATCTTATAACCAGAATACTCAAATTCAGTGTAGGATAAGCCATATCCAAAAGGATAAGCGACTTCGTTTTCATACTTCCATGCTTCACCTTCTTTATTGACACTGCCTTTTGAACTATCCGCATTTCCTTGCTTTAATACTGTATCTTCATATCTGGTTTCAAAATAGCGATAGCCGATATAGATGCCTTCTTGATAGACGAGATATTTATCGTTGTGAGTATATTGTTCTGTTGCAGGTAAACCACTTTTATTTTCAAAAGTGAAATCTCCAAAGTTTACAGTGCTAGGTGCAGAATAATTGTCATAAAGATAAGTGTCTGGTAAATGACCACTAGGCTCGGCATTTCCTGAAAGGATTGCACCGATTTGATCAAATGAAACATTTCCACCAACGCCTAACCAAACTAAAGCATCTAAGTCATATGTCTTTATGGTCTTCATCTGAAGAGGCATCGCAGCGTTGATCATCAAGATGACTTTCTTAAATGTGCCATCACTTTTTAATTCCATCAATTTATTTAAGATATTGACTTCTTCGATAGCCAAATCTAAATAATTACCATTAATGCTTTCTGGAGTGTAATAATTTGTATCTCCATCTTCACCATCATTTCTAGAGATGTAATAAATAGCAGCATCGCCATATTCCTTAAAACTATTTGTGACTAAACCGACACTAGTTTTATCTAATTCATTATATGGTGCTTCATTGATTCCATATTCGACATAGCATTTATCTCCTATTGAAGAACCAGAGATAGTCGTGCCAGAATCAGTCAAATAGTTACCATATTTACTACCTAAAATCGTATAGGCGTTAGAAAGTTTTGGATTCACTTTTAATCCATTGCTTTCACAAGCTTCTTGAATATTAGTCGTGAGAGTGACTCCTAAGTGTCCACTACCAGCTGGTGATAAAAGATATTTGGATGACGAGATACCAAAGATTGAAATCTTTGAATCTTTAGCTAACGGAAGAGCATCGTTTTTGTTTTCAAGTAAAACAGTACCTTCAGTCGCTGTTCTTAAAGCTACATCTAGAGAATGATCTCTCATCGCCTTATCATTAAAAGTACCATCCTCATTCACATAATCAGATTTATACTCGTTGAAGGGCTCTCCTTCATCAGTCTCTTCCATAATATAGTCTTGAACATTGAAAAATCCGTTAACAAATGAATCGTTTTTCTTAGCGATGTTCCCGCCGACTAAAACTATGACAAAACAAACAGCAAAAAAGACTGTGAGCAAACACCAAATCGAACGTTTAAATATTTTTTTCATAGTTTGCTTATCCTTTCTTTTTAGATTTTTCTCTTACGACATACATGAAGATAGAGAAAGCAAGTATTAAGAAAAAAATGATGTCAAAAACAAACATTAAAGTTTGCCACCAATTTTGAAATGGTGAAAAATCACTGTTTGTTTGAGCAGCTATCGCACTTAAAACGATATACACTGCTACAAAACCAAATGTTAAAAAGAAAACTAGCATTCCTGATATACCAGCAAAAATACCCCAAGGTAGTTTTTTCATAGTCAGGCTCCTTTCTCTCATTTTCAATTTTAAAAAAGAAAGGGCTTACATCAAGCAAACTAGCATATTTTATTGATAAAAATGCATAGATTCATTTTTGAACAGGTAAAAGGATATTCATATTAAAAATATGATCTTTAAGAACAATAGAAAAATCACCACCATAATTTTCAGCGATCATTTTTATGGATTTTACACCATAACCATGATTATCTTTATCCGTTTTTGTGGTTTTAGGAATCCCGTTATCATCAATTTCTAATTCACCATCATAATAATTATTGATATTGATAGAGATTAAAGAATTTGCTAGATAAACTGACATGCTGATGATTTTCTTTTCCTCGTCATCAATTTTGCTGACTGATTCAATCGCATTATCTAATGCATTACCAAATAGAACATATAGATCTGATTCGTTAATGAAAGAAAGACATTTACCATCAGCCATACAAGTTAGCTTGATGTGTTTATTATGGCATAATAAACTTTTTTCAGTGAGGATGATATCTAATGCTTCGTTACCAGTTTTGATCGGTGCATCATAGATAGAAATCATGTTTTCAATCTCTTTTATAGATTGATCTGCGATATCTTTTCTCCTAGCAAATTCATTGATCTGATGCTTCAAATTATGTACTTTCATATTGATAGCATCGATGTTTTCTCTCGATAAATCATATTGTCTTCTAGCTTGGATCAATAAGCTGTGTGTCGTTTTGATCTCCTGTTCCATCTTTTTAGCATTAATAGCGCTGAATTGAAAAAACAGAACGAAGAGACAACAGATGATGTTATAAATAGAAATGATGATTTCATAACTGAAGTTGGCTTCAGAATCTATATATACAACGAAAGCGTTTATGACGATATCGATGACCAAGATAGAACATGCTAATATGAACAATTGAAAATTATTTATTCGTATTTTTTCAGACTTATTTATTCTCTTTCCAAAGATAAAATAAGATGCGACATAGATGACGATATGAATCTGAAGATAGATCAACAGCATGAACAAAGTCTCCTCTGACAGATTGCTGAAATCGATCTCTACACTTGAGTACAAGTTCAAATTAGATGAAATAAGCTTTGATATCAAAGAGAAAAATTCGTACGATAAATGCTGAACAGTATAAGAAGCTATCGCAATATAAAACGCATTTATCAAACTGACTTTAAAACAAGAAAACAATGCGAAATAGGCGCATAAGAAAAAAGCAAAAAACATCAAAGAAGCATACCATCCAGAATAAAATGCTAAAGGATAAAAGATAGCGACTGAATAACAAACAATCAGACTTAATATAGCGCGCAAAGGAAATAGTTTTCTTCTTTCCATTTTAAAAGAGAACATCAATTCAGCGATCAATATCTCTGTGATAAATGCGATTTTATAATAGAACAGCAAAGACATCTTAATTGATATAGCCTCCTGCTAGAAAATCATTTAAAGCATGCAAAAAGTCTTTCTTTTTGGGAGCTGATATTTTTAACCGCTCGTCGCCAAGCACACAATCATACCCTTCGATTCCTGTTACAAAGCTCAAATTAACAAGATAGCATTGATTACATAGCGAGAATTGTGAGTTCTGTAATAATTCAACAACCTCTTTCATAGTTCCAAGAGTTGTTATATTGCCATTTGTTGTATGATATATTAATTTATGTTTATTAACTTCAACATATTTTAATGTATTAATATCTATTTTTTTCTTATCTGTTCTGGTGTTGATCCAAATCGTTTTTTCTTTCTTGTGTTCCAATCTTGCCAATGCTCTGTTCAGCTTTACAGTGAGATTATAAAAAGTGATCGGTTTGATAATAAAGTCAAAAGCGCCCACTTCATAACCGTTGACCGCATATTGTGCTAGATTCGTAACAAAAATTATCATGACTTTTTCATCGATGAGTCGTAGTTTATGCATGGCATCCATACCATTTAAATCTGGCAGTTCAATATCAATAAATAATAGATCAAAATCAGAATTATACTTTTCTAAGAAATGTGTGGAATTAGTAAAACATGTGGTCGAAAAAGACAGTTGCTTTTCTTCAGCATACTTTTTCAAAAAAGAAGTTAATCGCTCAGCATCTCGCTGTTCATCTTCCAAAATCCCAATGCGAATCATAATTAAAAATGATTTTAAAAAAAGACGCTATAGGTTTTCAATCATACTTTCATATTTTCTTTTAAAAATTACATATTTTATCCGTTTGTTTTAACATTCATGAATAATTAAATGCTCTTACAATAAGTGCGTAAAAAGTAGAAACTACCGCCATAAAAAGAATATCGAACCAGCGTCAGTTAAGTACCGAAAAACTTATTTCTACTGAATTCACTAATTTCTTAGCAGAAGCTTCTAAATTGAATAAAAATGGATAAAAAAGCATTAAAACTCAATCGTTTTAAAACTTGTGATTATAATTTGAAAAGAATATACTGAGAAAAAGGTTTTATTATATGAAGAAGAAAATATTAACTTTATTGTTTCTATCAGCAATGACATTAGTATCATGTTCTGAAAAGGCATATTTTTTACCAAGACCTGATAATACTAATTTATCTTTATGGATAACTCAAAAAGTTTCGCAAGATGACTTAAAAGATTTAGAGTTTTATCCAGGTATGTTTGGTGGTGATAGATATGTCGATAATTTAACAATAGTTAAAGAAAATGATCAGACATGGTATCAATTGCCACAAGAGCATGTCATTTATGAAATTACAGCTTATCCAGATTATTCTAGTGGTGGTTCTTTTGTCACAAAAATTGAAATAACTGATCCTGATTATTATGTCTATGATTTAAATATCAAATCGTCTGATGAGGATATCAAATCAATTATGACGACAAATGGATTTGAAGTTTTTGACAACGAGAATATTCCAACATTAATTTTGGCAGCTTCCAAAAAGAATATTGGATTCTTATTCTACAAAGATAAAATAACCATATCTGCAGAAGTGACTAATAAAAATAATATCATATTTTAAAAACGGCTATTTTAATATTGTATTAGTCAAGGCTAGTTGTATTTTTTTTGATTTTAAAATAACCTATAATTTGTAAAAACAACTCTATTTATTGCACAAAACATTTTATGGTTTTTATTGTGCCATGCTATAAAGTATAGTATAATGCCATTATTTATGATTTAACACCATTTTATAGTGTTAAACTAGGTTAGTCTTCAAGATATAGTTCTGCATTCTAGATATTATCGACTTTTTGTTCATTATCAGATCTTCTATTTTTAATAACGATTTTTAGCTTCTAATGTACTTAATTTACTGCCGTTATTAAATTAGTCCTTTCAGGTGTTTCTGAAAATTTATACTTCCTTATAAACTCAATTATCTGTTCTATTGGTAAGTCATCTTTGAAAATTTTAATACTATAAGTGTTTGAGTTTATTCAGTTATAAGATTCAAGAGAAAAAATGGTAGTAATTATATATATAAATATATATAATATATATTGTTCTATTTATCTAGGAGCCTATATATGACACCTGAAATTCAAAAAGTGACTATTTCTGACGACTACATCACTCTCGGGCAATTCCTCAAGCTGACTAAGACTGTTGGATACGGTGGGGAAGAGAAAGCCTTTCTAGCTATGAATGATGTTTTGGTGAATGACGAAAGAGAAATCCGCCGCGGTAGAAAGCTTCGTCATGGAGATATTGTGAACATATCAAATCATTTATATCAAATATGTTCATCAAAAAGCTGATATTAAATCATTTTCGCAATTATAGTCACTTAGAAGTAGAATTCGACCCTTCCAACAACTATATCACCGGTAGTAATGCTATAGGAAAAACTAATATCTTAGAAGCTATACATTATCTATCTTGCGGTCGTTCTTTTAAAAAAGCAGCTGATAGCGAACTCATCCAATATGGTGAAAAAGATGCGAGCATCTATATCGTATTTCATACTGATAAAGATGATTCAGATCATTCATTATCCGCTCAGATCGGTCAAGATTATAAAATCTTCGCCTATGATGATGAAAAAGTAAAAACTTTATCTTCGATCTTAGGAAAATTACTTGTCACCTATTACGAACCAGCCCAAGTCTTTTTCTTCAAAGATGAGCCGGCTGAAAGAAGAAAACTATTAGATGAGACTCTATCACAACTGAGCCCTAAATATCTCTTCGCTATCTCCCGTTATAAGAAACTGTTGAAAGAACGAAATGCTGCTTTAGTTCAAGAATATGATCCCGATGTGATCGATGTCTTAAGAAATCAACTGATCAATCTCTCTTATCGCATCGTGACAGAAAGGATCAACTTTATCAAAGACTTGGTTAATCCAGTAAATCAGATCTACAACTCGTTATTCGGTGATACTTGCACATTACAGTTGAAATATAAAACAAACTGTCCTGTAGAACCTGAGCAAAAAATATTCATCGAAAAATCCTTAAAACTCTTCGAAAGCAATAAGTCGCTTGAGAATATCAGAAAACAGACCTTGATCGGACCGCACAGAGATGATTTGGCAGCGATACTGAACAGCAAAGCTCTAGCCGGATATGCAAGTCAAGGCGAAAACAGACTCGCTTCCTTAAGTCTAAAAATCGCTATCAGACAATATTTAGCTAAGAAGCTACAAGATGAACCGATTCTCTTATTAGATGATGTCACCTCTGACTTAGATGCAAAGCGATGCCAAAACCTCTTAAATCATATTCACACTGGTCAGACATTCGTGACAGGCACTAGAATCACTGATGAATTTTCAAAATATACTGTATATGAAGCAGATGGAACACAATTGATTCGGAGGAAATAAAATGTCAACTGAAGAAGAAAGAAAAAAGGCATTAGAAAAACAACTAAAAAAAGTTGAAGAAGTCGCCAAAGCTGAGGCCAAACAACCAGTTCAGCAATTCAAACAAGAAGAAGTCACCGAAGAAGTCTTTGACGAAGAGCACGTTGAGCATAAAGCTTTAAGCGAAGAGCAAGAAGAAGAAATGCTCAAAGCCAAAGAAGATTACACGGGTGATGATATTGAGATCTTAGCTGGTCTTGAAGCTGTCAGACAAAGACCTGGCATGTATATCGGTACCACTTCTGCTAAAGGTTTACACCATTTAGTCAGAGAAGCTGTCGATAACGGTATCGATGAAGCTCTCGCTGGCTATTGTAAGCATATACATGTCACCATTCTTCCAGGAACAGATAAGAATCCTATCAACCGCATCCGCGTTGAAGATGACGGTCGTGGTATCCCTTGTGATACGAATGCACAGACCGGATTATCAACTGTCGAAACTGTTTATACGATTCTTCACGCTGGTGGTAAGTTTAATGATAAAACCGGTTATAAGATGTCAGGCGGTCTTCACGGCGTAGGTGTTAAAGCTGTCAACGCTTTATCAACTTATGTCAAAGTCACCGTCTATCGTGATGGAAAGATCCATCAGATCGAATTTGAAAACGGCGGTCACACTATCGCTCCTGGTTTAAAGATCATCGGAGATTGTCCGATTGAAAAAACTGGTACAACTGTTGAGTTCACTCCAGATCCGGAGATCTTTAAAGAAACCACCACTTTTGATTTTTCCACCATCAACACCTACATCCGTCAAACCGCCTATTTAACCAAAGGTTTAGATATCACATTAGAAGACTTAAGAAATCCTGAAGAGCCTTTAAAAACTCATTATTGCTTCCAAGGCGGTATTCAAGAATATGTCGCTTATATCAACGGTGAAAAGGATGTTGTTTTTGATAGCATACCATATATCAGCGGTGAATCGACTGTGACCACCGGTCCTGAAGAGACCACCACTATCATCGTTGAATGCGCGATGCAACCGACAAGAGGCGGTGTTTTCAACATGAACTCCTTCTGTAATAACATCAGAACTACTGGCGGTGGTACGCATGAGGAAGGCTTTAGATTAGCTTTAGGTCGTGAATTAAACAATTATTTCAAAGCTAAAGGGTGGTTAAAAGCTAGCGATGATAACTTCCGCTCTGAAGACTGCGCAGAAGGTCTCACCGTAGTTTTATCTATCAAGCATTCCAATCCTCAATACGAAGGTCAGGTCAAAGATAAATTAGGAAATGACGAAGT
This sequence comes from uncultured Bacillota bacterium, assembly GCA_949284445.1. Lineage (GTDB taxonomy): Bacteria > Bacillota_I > Bacilli_A > RFN20 > CAG-288 > Enterosoma. The sequence goes on along the minus strand of CASDVP010000001.1, from coordinate 194,926 downwards.
CAGAAAAGTTGTTTCCTCTATCGTCGGTGACTACTTACGTGAATGGCTATTAGAAAACCCTAAAGAAGGTCGCGCTTGGTTCGAAAGAGTTTTATCAGCTTTCAAAGGTAGAAGAGCAGCTGAAAAAGCACGTGCTCAAGCCCAAGGAAGAAGCTCTGTCGGCGCTGGTCTTCCTGATAAATTGACCGATTGTGTTTCTAAAAATCCTAAAGAACGTGAACTCTTTATCGTTGAAGGTAATTCAGCAGGTGGTTCTGCAAAGAGCGGTAGAGATGCTAATACACAAGCCATTTTACCTTTAAGAGGTAAGATTTTAAATGTTGAAAAAGCTCAAGCTACTAGAATAGAAAAGAATGCTGAAATCTATAATATGGTTACAGCTATCGGTGCTGGTCAAGGTGAAGCTTTCGATGTGTCTAAGATCAAATATGATAAGGTCATCATCATGACTGATGCTGATGTCGATGGTTCTCACATCCGTATTCTATTAATGACATTCTTCTATCGTTTCATGAAACCTTTGATCGAAGAAGGTCATTTATATATCGCTCAACCACCTCTTTACCAAGTCACTTACCAAGGGAAACAATACTACGCTTTCAGCGATGATGAACTAGCTTATATCAAATCAAAATTACCGTTAAATGCTCGCTTTAGTCTACAGCGTTATAAAGGTTTAGGTGAAATGGACGCTAGCCAATTACATGACACAACCATGGATAAAGATCACCGTAAAATGTTAAGAGTCACCATTGAAGATGCTCAAGCCGCTAATGATGCTCTGATCGATTTGATGGGTGAAAATGTTGAGCCGAGAAAAGACTACATCACCGCTAACGCTAAATTCGTCAAGAATCTCGATATCTAAAAGGAGAACTAGGATATTATGGATAATAATGAAGAAAAAGAATTAAACGTTGATACTAACGCTGATACTAAAGAAGAAAAAAGTTCTGGTGGTATCGAAGGTTTACAAGATGGTATTGTCAGCGGTATATCTCCGACTGAATTCGGTCAGCAGATCCGTGATGCCTTCCTTGATTATGCAGTTTCCACTTTGACTTCCCGTTCAGTTCCTGATGCTAGAGATGGTTTAAAACCTGTTCAAAGAAGAATTCTTTATTCGATGTCTGAAATGGGCGTCACTCCCGATAAACCGTTTAAGAAATCAGCTAGAATCGTCGGTGATGTCATGGGTAAATATCACCCTCATGGTGATTCAGCTATCTATTTAGCAATGTGCCGTTTAGCACAAAACTTCTCGATGCGTTATCCTCTGGTTCAAGGTCATGGTAACTTCGGTTCTCCAGATGGTGATGAACCTGCTGCTAGCCGTTACACCGAAGCTAGAATGAGTAAAATCGCCTTAGAGATGGTTCGTGATATGGATAAAGAAACCGTCTCTTTCATGGATACTTACGATAACGAAGGACAAGAACCCACCGTTTTACCTTCAAGATTCCCAAACTTATTATGTAATGAGACCTCTGGTATCGCTGTTGGTATGGCGACTTCTATCCCTCCTCACAATCTGACTGAGACGATCTCTGCAGTTCAAGCTTTGATCAAAAATCCTGAAATGACCGTCTTAGAGCTCATGGACATCATCAAAGGTCCTGATTTCCCTGGCGGTGGTATCATCATGGGAAGAAACGGCATCAAACGCTATTTTGAAACCGGTAGAGGCTCAGTTAAAATCCGTTCAAAATATGAGATCGTAGAAAAAGGCGATCGTCAAGAGATCGTCTTCACCGAACTCCCTTACATGGTCAACAAAAGCGATCTGGTCAAAAAGATCGTCGACTTATCCGATAATAAAACCATCGATGGCATCGCAGCTGTCGCTGATTACTCTTCAGATAAAGTCGGAACAAGATTCGTTGTCACGCTAAAAAAAGGCGCGATCGCTGATCTGGTTTTAAATCATCTTTTCCACTATACCGCTCTTCAATCTTCTTTTGCAGTCAACATGTTAGCTCTTGATCATGGAACACCAAAAGTGCTCACCATGAAACAAGCTTTAGACATCTATATCAAATTCCAAGAGGAAGTCATCACTAACCGTACCAAATATAATTTAAAGAAAGCCCAAGCCCGAATTCACATCTTAGATGGTATCTTATTGATCGCTGATGCTATCGATGAAACAATTCATATCATCAGATCATCAAGCACTAACGAAGAAGCCACTGAAAGATTAAAGACTCGCTTTAATTTAGACGATATTCAGTGCAAAAACATCTTGGATATGCAGCTCAGAAAATTGACAGGCTTAGAAAGACAGAAATACGCTGATGAAAAGATTGCTTTAGAAGCTGATTGCAAAGAATATCAAGCCATTCTTTCTGATAAAGGAACATTAGAAAATGTCCTCATCTCTGAGCTTGAAGAGATCAAACAAAAATATGGTGATGCAAGAAGAACTGAAATCTCCGACGTCGACTATGACGAAGATGACGAAGATTTGATCGCTAATAAAGAGATTCTGATCATCTTGACTAGAGGCGGTTATATCAAGAGAGTCGATCCTTCTGAATTCAAAACTCAAAACAGAGGTGGTGTAGGTATCCAAGGCATCAAGACTAAAGAAGATGATGATGTGGAGATCCTCACTCATTCTCGCACAAAGACTGATGTTCTCTTCTTCACTAACTTAGGTAAAGTCTATCGTGCTAGAGGATATATGATTCAAGAGGGAAGCCGCACTTCTAAAGGTATACCAGCCGTCAACTTCTTACGCTTGGTCGATGGTGAAAAGATCAATGCCATCATCTCTATGGATTCTTATGACGAAAACTCCTATCTCTTCTTCACCACCAAAATGGGTGTCGTCAAGAGATGTAAAGCTACTGATTTTGCTAACATCAATTCTAATGGAAAGATCGCTTTAGGCTTAAGAGAAGGCGATGAATTATTGGATGTCAAACATACAGATGGTTCTGCCTTAGTCTCACTCGGCTCTTCCGAAGGTAAAGTCTGCACATTCCGTGAAACTGATGTCCGCTGTATGGGAAGAGCAGCTACCGGTGTCAAAGGTATGGAATTACCTGAAAGAGCGAAAGTCGTCGGCGTTGTCACCTCGCTTGAAGGTGATAAGATCTTCTCCTTATCTGCAAACGGATACGGAAAGATCACTTCTGGAACCGAATACCGTATCACTTCTAGAGGTTCTAAAGGTGTCTTGACGATGAAAGTTGCTGATAAGAACGGTTCATTAGTAGCTATCAAAACCGTCAAAGGTGATGAAAATATCATCATCATCACTGATCATGGTACCACTATTAAAACTTCTCTCACTCAAGTTTCACAATTATCCAGAAACACCATCGGTGTAAGAATCATCAAGCTTCGCGATAATGAATCTATCTCTTCTTGTTCGATCGAACCCTCTGATAGTGAATACGAAGCTAAAGAGACTGAATCACCTCAAGAAGAGGAACCTGAAAAAGAAGATCCCGCACTTCAAGAGCTTCTCAAACGCGCTTCTGAATCAGACGACGAATAAAATAAGATCTAACTGCTGTTTATAAAGCTGTGATAATACTTCTATAAGAGGTGTATCACAGCTTTTTTGTTGAAGCTTAATAAAATATCCCCTCCTTTTTTTCTATCATCATAATAATCCTTTTATCAAAAAATAGCAGATAAGGTTTTTGCTATTAACTTCTACAAGAAGACCGCTTTAAAAGAGTATGTATGTCAAATTAATCAACTACAGATCTAAGCTGTTATCATTCAGAAGAAAATCATAGATATTCATTGTAACAATTCCATGCTCATCTCTAATAATGTTAGTGATATCTTTTACTAAAATAATTTTTTTAAATGAATCATTTACATTTACTAAAGAAAGTTTTTCTTGATGTTCTTTTTCAGTAGATGACAAAGAAAAAACTGATTGAATGTAATATCGTTTGTTGCCTAAATTAGCAATAAAATCAATTTCATAAGACTTTCGAATTGATTTTCCAGCATAGGCTTCTCTCTTTTTCACAACACTGACATCAACATTAAAGCCCCGGTATCTGAGTTCGTTATAAATGATGTTTTTCATGATGTGATTTTCTTCTACTTGTCTAAACCCGATTCTTGCATTTCTAAGTCCGATGTCTTCAAAATAATATTTCAATGGGGAACCGATATATTTTCTTCCATTTACATCATAACGATAGGCTTTAGATATAACAAAGGCGTCTTCTAAATAATCAAGATATTGTTTAATTGTATTAATACTTATTTTCGATTTTATTGCACTTTTAAAAGTTTGTTGTATTTTAGATGCATTAGTCAGAGAACCGATTTGCGAAGATAAAATATTAATTAAATCTTCTAATTCTTGAGTTTTCATTATGTTGTGATGCTCAAGTATATCTTTTATATAAGTCTCTTCAAATAAATTGGCTAAATAATTTATTTTTTGCTCTTCTGTTTGAAGCTTTGTTATAAAAGGTAAGCCACCATATAAAATATAATCAGCCCAAGCGTGATACATATCGCCTTGATACACTTGCATAAATTCTTTAAAAGTTAAAGGATAAACATGGATTTGATCACCTTTACCTCTAAATTCAGTGATGATATCCTTAGAAAGGAATCTTAAATTACTTCCTGTCACATAAACATCAACATTAGAAATATGAAGTAAAGAATTTAATACCTCTTCAAAGTCATCTAACATTTGAACTTCATCTAATAAAATAAAATATTTGTCATTGTCCTGAATTAATGACTTGATGTAATTCAAAATCACATCTGGATTTCTATAATCTTTATTCTCCCTTAAATCCAATTCTATTTTTATTATATGTGAATCTGGAACTCCTTGAGATAAGAGATAATCATTAAACAACTAAAACAACAAATAAGATTTTCCTGCTCTTCTGATACCAGTTATCACCTTTATCATTCCATTGTTCATGTGAATAATTAAGTCATTTAAATATTTCTTTCTAGCAATTTCCATTTTAGCCTCTTTGATTATTTATGGTAACATTACCACTTTTTGTCAAAGTGTTTTAAGATTCGAATAACAATCAACAATCAGCAAACTATCTCTAGATGTTGTTGGCTTCAGACATAGTTATTAATCTGATTCTTTTTCACTTTAACACCATATCGTTTTTAATGATGATAACTTATATCAACATTATGAATAATTATCTTCTGGATTTAAAAACACATGAGACAATTCAAACATTTATTTTATAAAACACGTCAAATGTCTAAACAATAATAATTAATACGCTTTGTAAGCGATTACATATAGGATACACCGAATTAAAATTGTTTTTTCTCTTGTAATTAAAAAGCGATTAAACAATGATATAGCTAAGCGAAACAGCTAAGGATATTAGTCAATTAAATTCCAAATCAGGAGCACATTATGTTGAAAAAGAAATTAAGTTTTCTGCTATTTTTGATGATAGCAATTTTAACTAGTTGCAATGTGTTAACAGCTTCGAATGGTCCTCCTATATCTTCATCAATAGCTAAAAGTTCAAGTGAACCTTCGGAAGACAAATTAACTCTTGCACTAGAAGAAGTATTAGGTGATTACGCATCTCTTTTCCCGGTCTATACAGCTGACAGTTATGAACTTTCAGTCTTCATGCAACAAGATAGTCAAACTTTAAGAATCGTACCTGATCTTAAAGATGTCGACGCTAATAAAGCACTCGATGATTATACAGTTGCCTTAAGGCTCAACAGCTTTGTTCTTAGTGAAGTCGATAATGCAGTGATCGCACAACAACGGGTTACTGAATACCAAATATTAGTCATTCAAGCCGGATTAGAAAAACAAGATTTTGTGATTTACACCTATATCTATCAAGACAAATTAACTTCTTGGCCGACAGATCTCGTTCTAGAAGTCTTAGGTAAAGAAATACCTGAAGTCGAAGCGCCTTATTTCCAATATCAAATCCAACAGATAACAACCACCACTTACGCATTAGTTCTAGCTTGTTATGGAGTCACTTCCAGTTATGTCTCTGCTTATACTGAAAAATTACAAGATGCTGATTATTATGTAGAGCAATATTATTACTACTATATCGCAGATAAAGACGATGTTGAAATCATTTATTACTTCAATACTGAATACAATTATTTCTACCTTCAAACTTATCTGACTGTTTAAAGAAAGGAATACAATTATGAAAAGAAACAAATTATTATTTTTATCAATAACACAACTGGCACTTCTTTTAGTGGCATGTGATACCACCTCCTCTTCAAGTTTAAGCCCTAATCCGATCACTGGTGATAAACCGATTTCAAGCAACACCAATACTGATAAACCTAATTCATCAACTACTGAACCAGTCGTTGAACCTAAAACTTTAGAAGATGCTTGGAAACAAGATTATAGTAATTTAACCATTGACACCGTTCAAGTATATGATGGCGGTGAAGGTGAAGAAGTCGCAACTGAATTCATCTATAAAGGTTATACCATCGTTTATGATGCTACTGCCGCTGAGATGGGTGTTGATCCTTATCTCTATTATCACGATTACAATGGCCTAAATTATATGTATTTTGAACCTGATCCAGACAATCCAAACCCCGTAGAAGCATGGTTGAATAAAGGTTATGAAGATGCTGATTTATCATTAGGAAATGCTTATTTCTCATTAGATACTGTCTTTGAAGAAATCGATCCTGCTGATGCTCAATATGTAGCCGGTGCATATATCATCTCTGATCCGACAATCGTTTCAAGATTGAATAATACCGTCTTTAAATTCGCTTGGTATAACGATATCCAATATGTGGCTTTATACGTCGATTATGAAACCGGATATTTAACACAGATCGTCGGATTAGAAGAGATTGATAACGATGATGAATATGTCCAGATCAAATTAGGAAACTTCAATGAAACATACTTTGATGATAAGTTGTTACCAACTCCTCCGAATGAAGATAATGTGATGGAGTATTGGGAGTATAAAGGATATGATGGACCTGTCGTCCATACTTATCTTGAAGATGTGAATTTAGCACCTATTGGTGAATATGAAAAAGAAGGCGATAAAGTTCTCTTAGATATTGAAGAAAAAGTTCAAATCTCTTATGAAAGACTACCTGAAACCGCCGATAAAAAGACTCTAACTTGGCATGTTGAAGATCCGACTGTCTGTCGTGTGGACTACACTTTCACTGAAGGCGTTGTAGAAGTGACTGGCTTAAAAGCTGGTGAGACTAAAATCTACGCTGTTGCTGAAGGAAAAGATGGTGAAGATACCGGTGTAAAATCAAATGAGATCACTATCAAAGTTAAACCATTAGCTGAACAAAATCTTAAAGATGCTGTTTATAATTTCACCTTTGATAGAGTCGATGAATCAACTGGAGCTGTCTCTGCCACCAATCAGTTAGCTAATGATTTACCTGCTGTCATCACTTCTAATAAAGTGTCTTTGAGACAAGGCTATTCTGATCTGTTTGGCGAAGCTAAGGCATTAGTCTTGAATCCTGGTGAACAAGGTAGAGAAACCGGTGATGCTTATTTAGCTTTTGATTTCGACGATCAGCAAGTCTCTTCTGTTTCCTTCTATTATGCTATGTATTATTCAAGCGGTTTTGACGGCATGGATTTTGTTGATAAAATTGCGATTGAAACTTCTAACAATGGTCAAGACTGGACAACCTTAGATATCACTCAAGAAGTTAAAGACAATATTTCTATCAACAATAAGAAACTTTTAGAAAAATCATTCACACCGGCAAGTAAAGTAAGATTAGTTGTCAGCTGTAATTTCCTCGGAAAACCATTCAGTATGGCCTTAGATAGCATCGCTCTCATGGCTGACGAAAGCTGTCATGACCATGTCGAAGTTGAAAATGTACCAGTCACCAGCATCACTATCAGCGCTAATGAAGATTTAAAAGTAGGTGAAACATCACAAATAATTGCTGATGTCCAGCCTCAAAATTCCAGTGATAAAACATTGACTTACTCTTCGTCTGATGAAAAAGTAGCAACTGTCTCTGATAAAGGCTTGATCACAGCATTGGAAGAAGGCACTACAGAAATATATGCTACAGATACGACAGGGACGATTCGCTCTAACACTTTGACAATTGTCGTCACTCCTAAAGATATGATGAATCAAAAATTGGTAGGTGTGTATAAAGGGTATACTGATGGTTTAGGCGAAGAAGTGACATTTACAATCACTGAAGATGGTGTTCTCACCATTGCTGTTTTAGAAAAAAACTTTACTTTAAACTATGTTGAAAACAACGAGAGTCAAGATGCTGTTTTTGAAAACACAGATGGTGATAGTGCTATATGTGGAATCTCTTATCAAAGTGATGACGTTTTAGAAGTCAATGCAGAATTCGGTTCCTATACTATCAACAAGTTCGGAACACACGAAGGCTTGAACCGTTATGTTCCTGCGACCAAAATCACTTTAACAGCTGATAAAGAACAATATCTCGTCGGTGATATAGGTTATGTAGATGCGGCATTTACACCTGAAAATGCGACTGCTACTTCATTGATTTACGAAACAGAAAATACTGATATCATTGACCTAGATACTGAATATGGAACATTTACTGCATTAAAAACAGGAACTGCTATTATCAAAGCCACAAACGAAGATGGTGTATCAGGAGAAGTAGAGATCCAGGTTGTTGAGCCTACTCTAGTCAGCAAATTGACATTGTCAGCTGAAAAGACTGAATTGCAGGTCGGTGAAACAACAAAATTGACAGTCACATATGAACCTGAAGATGCTACTTATAAGAGTGCTAAATTCTCATCAAGTGATTCTAATATTGCTAGTGTGTCATCTTCTGGTATCGTAAGTGCTAATGGTGCTGGTGAAGTCACAATCACCGCCACTGCAACCGATGGAAGTGGTGTAACGGCGGAAGTCAAATTGACAATTACTGAAAGTACCAACATCATTCCTTATGAATATGTCGGAACTTATAGCGGTGGAGATATTTCTGGCACTTCTATAGAAATCACAATCAATGCTGATGGTACCGCCAAATTAGTATCTACTGATTTAGATCTAGAAATCGGCTTCACCTTCACTTCAACGGATGGTAGCTATTACTATTTTGAAGATGAAACTGGCTATGTTTTAAGAATATATTTCTTTTCCGATAGTATCGAAGCTGCTTATGATGATGACTATACTAGCGGCTTATACATGGATTCATCAATGCCGACTTCTTTAGATAAAGTGGAGTAAATAAATTCCAAACATCCTTTGTTTTTGCCGCCTCACATATTATTGTCGAGGCGGTTTTTTCATATTATCATTAGTCAAACAGAGCAGAAAATGTTGCGAAAAAGGGGAGATTAAATATATAGCAACACTATTATTTATCATTTTAAAAAAGTCGATAAATACTATGTTTTTACCTCATGAACTATAAAATAATATGTGGAAACGGGTTATTTATCGCTACTCTTCAACATCAAAAAAAATACTAGAGTGTCTTAATAATTTAACAGTAATTTTAATTATTATTAATCTGTGCATTAATCTTTGACTTATATGTGATTGCATTACCCTGTTATGCTCAACCACTGATAAGTTGTTTTCACAAATATAGCCAATTAAAATAATTTTTAATATCATTTAATGTCTTATATAGGAGGCCATTATGAATAAAAAGATTTTAAGTTTATTAACACTCACCTGTTCACTAGCACTAGTAGCTTGTACTCAGGCCTCTAGTAACAGTAATAACAATAACAGCAGTGACATAGGAAATAGTTCAACAACTACCTCCCCCTCCAAACAATACCCATCATTGCAAGAAGTGATGACTAATGTTTCGAAATTAAAGAATTACACCTATACTTTGGAAGATGAAATCTTTGATATGACGACAAAAATGTATTTTACCGAAAAAGCTTATTATGTCGATTATATCAATGCAAATTCATCTCAAGCTATTCCATTCTGATACGCAGAAGATAATGAAGGAAGAGTCTTTAATTTTACCATTGAAGATAATCAATTAAACGTCGGCAAATACTACAGAAATAAAAATGGTGATATCACCAATGGTTTATGGGATAATGCAGTGCTTAGTTTTGCAGATTTCAATATTCAAGCATTCCCATCTACACCAGCTGAACATAACGTCTATGAAATCACTGATGATGCTAACAAATTACTGTTTGCAGCCTTAGCTGGATATGCTGATGTTTTTGTCATGGAATACGTGACTGTCAGTGTTGAAGTCACCGGTGAAAACAGTTTTATTTCAAGAGTTCATTTCAATGGCGATACTGCTCAATATCAAGGCGATTGTATTGGAACATTACATGCGATCAATGAAACAACCATTCCGCTGATCGATGATTATTTGAAAGACGGTGGTACTGCTAAAGAAGATTTATCTGAACAGCTCTTAAGTGTTTTGCAAACATTAAAAGCTGATAATAATTATCAATTAGATGTCGTTTCATCAACAAGCAACCATTATATAGATACTGTTACAAAAGATTATTACTATTCAGAAAACGTCAATAATCCAACTGCTTCAAAAGGTTATCTCAATCTATTGAATGCTGGATATAATTTCACTATTTCTAATAATGAAATTGTTTTAGGTAATGAGATTTCTTATACCTCTAGCACATCAACTTCTATTTGGGATAACGTTTCTAGTATTCACAATTTCAAAAACATAAATTTAAGTGATATCCAATTAGAAGAAGTCGAAGGGGGATTAAAACTCAGTAACAACACTTCAGTTTTAACCTCTTTATATGACTTAGTTCATTCAACTGCTTTCTTTCCTTCTATCAACACAGAAACTGACTATGCCATATTTACTAAATACGATGAAACAAGTTTAGAATTCACATTGCATATTGAAGCAGAAGCTGATTTCACTGTCAAAATCACTGAAATCAATCAAACTAAAGATGAAAGAATTGAAAAGTTCATTACTGAGAATAAGGATTTTGATAAAAATGATATTAGTGCTTTGATCACCGCTTTTGAAGCTTTAAAAAGTGCTGGCACATATAAAATTGTACTCGATAACAAATTTTCTAGTTTGTCTAGTGCTTTATATAATGTAGGCAGCCTTGAGATCGATGTTTCTGAAGATAACTATTTTGTCACAAACACCACTGATGATACTAAGTCTTATGGATATAAAATGAACGAAGGTAAACTCACCAGATATACGATGAAAGATGGGGAAATTGTTTTCGGTGATTCCTATGATGGTGATATGCAGAATAACAGTGTTTTCACCACTCTCTCTTCTTTCAATAAAGATGAATTTAAAGCTGAATATTCCTTACAAAAAGTTTATCGTGTTTCTGATGACACTACTTTAGGTTATATCGCTGATTTATTGACATTACCTCAAGAGTCTTTCATCACAACCATTTCAGAAGTCTCAATCACTTTAGATGCTGATAGTAACATTTCAGTTTCTGGCACTTCAACGTTCTATGGCAGCTTTACTGCTTCAATAAATAAAGCCTAACAAGCAATTGATTTATACATTTACTCTTCTAGTCTATTATGATTAGAAGAGCTTTTATATTCTCAAAGCATTTTTAATTTGAACTAAGATTTGTTTCTTTTTTAATAGTTCATGTCAGAATAAAACTCTAAAACAGGCATTCTAAAGATAATCAATAATTATGAAATAATCTTCATATTCCTTTATTATATTTGCCAATTTTAACCGTTAGCTTTATACTTTAGGCATGGATTATAAATTATTTATAGGTTTTGATAAAAGACGTTTAGATACCACTTATAGTTATCTTGTCAAAGAAAATATTTTTAATCATTTAAAACGAAAAAATATTCCTTTTACAACCGATCCACATGACGATTTCACTGATGCTATTTTTGCTTCTGCTGAAGAACTATCTTTCTTTTATCCTGCGGTATTAAAAAAGAACGCAAAAATATCTATTTTTGCTTTATCTTGTAAAGATGACTATCTGATAGATTCACGAAATCCAAACAAAATCTCTCTTACTCAAAACGCATACAATTACTATCTAAGAGCCGATAAAATTTATGTTTCATTAAATTCCCAAGCCCAATTTTTAGCAAAGCAAGGAATTACTAAAAATGTTGTCATCGCTAAACCATTTTTAACTTTTGCTCTTGATGAAAAACCATCTGAAACTATTAAAAATGCCTTCAAATCCTATTATCAAATACCAAAAAACAAAAAAGTCATCATCAGTCTTGGTCAATATCAGAACCAAGAGGAACTCGATCTCTTCAACGGCATCGCTAGAATCAATCCAGAATATACTTTCCTCTTCTTTGGAGAAGAAGGAAAAGATTCAGTCAAAGTAAAACTCTTACAACGTTTAGCTATTAATTCTAATACTCAATATTTTAAGATAATCCCTGAGGTTTTATATCATTCAGCATTATTTTCAGCTGATGCTTTCTTCATTCCACAAATAAATATCATGTATCCCGCAGCTGTCATTGATTTCATGGCTCATAAAGTACCTATCATCGCTTATAAAAATAATAACTACCGCGATTTAATAAACGTAAACACCTCGATAATAGCTAATAGTTTTGCAGAGTTATATCACTCATTCCGCTCTTTGTTTTTAATAAATAAATCTCAAGAAGCTTATGAATATATTAAGCGCTTTGCTAATTATTAAATTTAACTTGATTTCTTAATCAATAAATAACTTAAGTTGCTATAATAGAAAGGCAATAAATATATAGGAGATAATACTATGCTTGATGTCAAATTTGTCATAGATCACTTAGATGAAGTCATCGAAAGACTAAACACTAGAAACGATGATTTTTCATATCTTAGAGAGTTACCTGTTTTAGAAAATAAACGAAAAGAGTTAATTCTAAAAACTGATACTTTAAAAGCAGAAAGAAACTCTCAATCAAAAAATATTGGAAAATTAAAGGCTGAGCACAAAGAAAAAGAAGCCCAAGAACTTTTGAATAAGATATCTTTTGATAAAGAAGAGATCGCTCGTTTAGATAAAGAAAAAGAAAAAGTTGAAGAAGAGATTCATGAGATGATGCTGAAGACACCAAATCTTCCAGATAAATCTTTACCTATCGGAATCGATGATACTTTTAATCGCCCTGAAAAATATTATGGTAAACCGACAACCTTTAAATTCAAACCTAAAGCTCATTGGGAATTAGGAGATAAATTAGGTCTTTTTGATTTTGATAGAGCTGCTAAAGTTTCTGGCACTAGATTTACTTTCTATTTAGGTGCATTTGCAAAACTAGAACGCTCTTTAGCCGCTTTGATGTTAGACACCCATGTCAAACATGGTTACACCGAAGTTTTACCTCCTTATATGGTCAACACCGCTTCTTTGACTGGTTCTGGTCAATTACCGAAATTTGCTGATCAAGCTTATAACACCACACCAGGTGATTTCTGGATGATTCCGACTGCTGAAGTTCCTGTCACTAACTATTACAGAGATGAGATATTACAAGCTAGCGACTTACCTAAATGGTTCTGTGCATATTCTTCTTGCTTCAGAGCGGAAGCAGGCGCTGCTGGCAGAGATACAAGAGGTATCATCAGACAGCATCAATTCCAAAAAGTTGAATTAGTAAAATTCTGTTTACCTGAGACTTCATTTGATGAATTAGAGTCATTGACTGAAGAAGCTGAAAGAATTTTGGAGCTATTAAAATTACCATATAGAAGAGTGTGCTTATCTACTGGTGATGTCGGATTCTCATCAGCTAAAACTTATGATCTTGAAGTCTGGCTCCCATCTTATAATGACTACGAAGAAAAAGATGGTGTTTATGTCCCGACCACATCAAATTATAAAGAGATCTCTTCTTGCTCCAATGATACCGATTATCAAGCTAGAAGAATGAATATCCGCTTCAAGAGAAGCAAAGATAGCAAAACCGAATACGTTCATATGTTAAACGGTTCTGGTTTAGCCGTCGGTAGAACTGTTGCTGCTGTGATCGAAAATTATCAGAACGAAGACGGCTCCATCACTGTTCCTGAAGTCTTAAGACCTTATATGGGAACAGATATCATCAAATAAATACTTTCTGACTAACATCAATTAAAAATACCAGGTTATGATCAACAATTATCTTAAAATTGTAGTCATAACCTTTTTATATGTCCGGCTTTTAATTAAGGGAATATTACCAATGAGTAATAAATGTGTTGATTTTTACTAAAATTTAAAAAACCTAACCGAAAGGTTATAAAAGGCGAAATTGTAAAAAAGAAAATCATTTGAGGCAAGAAGACTTAGAAATATATGCAGGGGTGAGTACAAAATTTATCATCGAATTAGAAAGTGGAAAAGAAACTTTAAAGACAGATAAATTTAATGATGTGCTCGAAATCTTTGGCTATCAACTTGGACCGATCAAAAAAGAGGATGAATGATGAGAAAGGCAAATTTTTTTGATAACAAACTTGCAGAAACTCTTGTTCAAAATGATTTTGGATTCATTTTCACTTACGATAAAAACTATCTTTTAGATAAAGATGCTAGAGCTATCAGTTTAACCATGCCATTATCTGAGGTGCCATATATAAGCAATGTCTTGTTTCCTTTTTTTGATGGCTTGATACCTGAAGGATGGCTATTAGAAGTAGCTTTACAAAATTGGAATATAACTCGAAATGATAGAATGTCTATCTTATTAAAAACTGGAAAAGACGTTACTGGAAATGTGACAGCGATTGAGAATTCATTATTGAATGATAAAAATAAAATGGTTTATATAAATTTCATAAACAATAAGTTTCTCAATTTTAGTTATCAATCATAAAGTTGCTTTGAGTTTTTAAAAATTATTTGATTTTTCATTGATAATGCTTCGATTTATCTTTTTTTGATTTACGCTCATATGAAATATAGCCAATACAATCTCGTCTCTCTTAAAATACAATTTATTGTTTAAATCAGTTTGTCAAAAAGTTAAGTTACTGAATCTAAAACATTTTCGTAAAGTAATAGTTGAAGTGAAAAATAATTTATTTTCGATTTGATTAAAATTATACTATAGCTATGACTTATTCATTAGCGGATGTTGATTTTGTTCAACCGACTAGAAATTTCTCTTTAGCCTATATCATTTTAGATTCTATTTTTATTATTGGATTTGTTACTTTGCTGTTCATCAAAAAGAAAAACGTTACAGCATTGTGGTCTATAGCAGGCGGTATATTATATTTTATAGTAGATTTTGGCATATTCTATGGTGCTTTAGGCTCAAGAATGATTTATTCGTATACTTTCAGCGATCCATCAAATACCAACTTATTAGATGCCACAGGAACTGGATTAGTTCTTTTATGGATGTCGTTAAGCTATGGCATCACTAACTTTGCTTTTATTTGGTTATGGTTATCTAAAGATAAGCACGCGTTAGAATACACGGCATTAATAGTTATTTTTTGGATCTGTTGCCCTTTGATTTCTGATTTTATCAGCAATGTATCACCTGATATCATGTGTTTTCAAACAACAAGAGGAACTAATAAATATCATGGTGTGATGGGATTGATCATGTTAGTCGGTTATTTCATAGTAATAATTATGAATATATTTAATGAAAAAAATAAGAAAATCCCGATTGTTAGACTATTCGTGATCGGATTTTTGGTTCAATTCTTATGGGAAGCCTCTTTATTAGTATTCGGTATTAGAAGTCAGAATTACAATGGTGACTTCAATAGGCAGCTTATGACACTACTACAGAACTCTTTAGTTGAGACTAATTTAGGTTTACCATATATCTATTTCATCCATAAAGCAGTTACAGATAGATATAATGATGATGGTAGCAAAATTATAAAACTTTCAAATAGTGAAGAATGATTTTTACGTCATTTAGTTTTCTCTCAGAAGCTAAAAGCAGAACATTTTTTAAATATAGCACTGAAATAGCAAAATTAGAGATTGAAAATAAGTTTATTTTCTGATGTCCAAAAAATTGGACAACAGATATGTTTTAATAATATCGCCTTTAAAAATCATTTTATTATATATATCCTAATGAGTGAGGAGATAGAACATGCCAATACAAGAAGATACAACAAAACAAGACATTTCTTGGGATGACTTATTATCTGATGATAAATTGGTCAATACAACAGAGCCAACAGATGTCCAAACCGCGTTTGTCAGGTCTATCAATATGTATGGAAAGATCGATTTGGATTATATTTCTTCATTATCGAACACCTCTAAAAATGATGTCATTAAAGTTTTAGATGGTTCTATCTATCAAAATCCTGAAAAATATAATAATGATTTATATAAAGGCTGGGAAACTAGTGAGCAATATTTATCTGGAAATATCTATGACAAATTGAGAATCGCAAAAAAAGAGGCGCTCAAATATCCAGAGCTTTTTACACGAAATGTTAAAGCTCTACAAAATATCATGCCTGAAAAAATCCCAATCGACAAAATTTATGTCACTCTCGGTTCGCCATGGCTTCCGGAGTCAATCATCAATTCTTTTATCAATCACTTATTAGGAAACATCAATGTCTCTAACTATAGCACAAGACATGCTAAAATTACCCGTGATTCAAGAACAGGTCTATGGAAGATTTATGATAAAAACAGATATCGTTTTGACTATTCAAATGTTGAAAATAAAGGCACTTATGGAACCAATAGAATCACCGCACTAGAAATCATTCAAAAGACATTAAATTCCCAAGATATCAAAGTTTATGATGTGTCTTCAGAAAATGGAAAAAAGAAATATAAAATAAACCGAACAGAAACCTTATTAGCTTTAGAAAAACAAAGGATCATCTTAGAAGAATTTCACAATTGGATCAATAACGATACTGATAGATCTGATTATATTAGAGATTTATATTTTGAAAAATATGGTTCTATCATTAAAAGACAATTTGATGGATCTTTTCTTAAATTACCAGGCTTATCTAAAAATATCATCTTGAGAGATTATCAGAAAAATGCTGTAGCTAGAATCATCTTTTCTCCCAATACACTATTAGCGCACGATGTGGGTTCTGGTAAGACATTAGAAATGATCGCTGCCTGTATGGAATTAAGAAGAATGCATATCAGCAAAAAGCCCATGATCATTGTTCCTAACAACATTGAAAACCAATGGTTAGACTTCTTCAAAAAGATGTATGAAAAAGTAAACGTTTTGGTCATCAAACCATCTCAATTTGGTCCATCAAAAAGACAAGCCACTTTAAAACTGATAAAAGATAATGATTATGACGCTATCATCATGGCTTATTCTTCATTCACTTTAATTCCATTTAGAGATTCAAATACACAGCAGCAGATGCTTGCTAAGAACATTCAACCATCATATCTTTGTTTTCAGGATTTAGGCGTTGATGCATTATTTGTTGATGAAGCCCACAATTTTAAAAATTTAAGTGTTTGTGGTAGCACTCAAGCTTTAGGTATCGCAAGCTCTAGATCTAAAAAATGCGAAGACTTATTAAACAAAGTTCGCTTTATTCAAGATGGGGATGGTCGTGTGGTCTTTGCTACTGGCACACCTATCACCAACTCTATAACTGATGTTTATAATATGCAATTTTATCTTCAAGCAGGTGAACTGAATCTTTTAGGAATCAAAAGCTTTGCTGATTGGCTTGGCATGTTTGCTGAAAAGAGAACTGCGTTCGAAGTAGATGTTGATACTAGTGGATATAGAGTAGTATCACGTTTTTCACGCTTCCATAATCTTCCTGAATTAGCAACTATTTTCTCATCTATTATTGATTTACACTCATTAAAGAAAGAAGATTTACCAAATTTCTCTGGTTATAAAGATATCATCACTCCAAAAAGCGATGAATTTAAAAAATTCTTAAAAGAAATCACTGAAAGAGCTGATGCTATCAGAAATCATGATGTGAATATAAAAGATGATAACATGTTGAAATTGACAACTGATGGAAGAAAAGCGGCTCTTGATTTAAGATTAGTAAAACCGACCGCTTCTTTCTATCCCGAATCTAAAGTAGCAAAATGTGCTGACATCGTTTATAAGATTTACTTAAATACATCTTATAAAAAGAGTGCACAGCTCATCTTCTGTGATGTATCAACACCTAAGACAAAATTTAATATCTACGATGAGATGAAAAGATTACTTGTTCAAAAAGGTGTAAAGCCTGAAGAGATCGCTTTTGTTCATGATGCGACATCCGATTCTAAAAGAGATAAGCTATTTGCTGCTGTCAGAAAAGGAACTATTCGTGTCTTGATCGGTTCAACCTTTAAATTAGGTATCGGTGTTAATGTTCAAGATCAATTGTTTGCTATTCATCATCTTGATGTCCCTTGGAGACCGGCAGATATGATTCAACGCGAGGGTCGTATTTTAAGAGAAGGAAATACGAATAATTACATCGAAATATATCGTTATGTGACTGAGGGCAGTTTTGATTCATATTCTTGGCAATTATTAGAGACTAAACAATCCTTTATCTCTCAACTCCTTTCCGATTCAATAGTCGTTCGTGATGGCGATGATATCGATGAAGTGGTTCTTAATTATTCAGAGATCAAAGCATTAGCGATCGGCGATCCGACAATCAAAGAAAGAGTTGAATTATTCAATCAACTGAATCAAAACAAATTATTGCAAAAAAACTATGTTATGAACATTCAAAGAAGCAAACAAGAGCTTTATAATCTGCCAAGCACAATCAAATATGAACAGGAAAAATTAAAGAACATCGAAGATGACTATAAGACATATAAGAGTTATGAGGCAGATTACGATGATGAAACTAAGAAAAAATTTAGAGCGACTTTATACGAACATTCACTGAAGGATGTCTTCCAAATCAATAAAGATCTGTTATTTAATTATAAAGGATTTGAAATAAAGTCTCCTTCCTTCATGAAAAAAGAAGATCCGTTCGTCTTAGCTTGTTCTAAAACTTCTGAATATAAAATCACATTAGGTCACACTGAAAATAGAGAACTAGTTCACTTAGAATTTTTCTTCAAAAACATGCCTGAACTCATCAAATTAAAAAAAGAGAATATTAAAAATCTTCAAACAAGAATCACAAAATTAACTGAGATCATCAATCAGAAATCACCTTATATTGGAAAGATTAGTCAATTAGAAGATCGTCTAGAAAAAATAGATAAAAAATTAGGAGTTAATGAAAATGAAGAGTGAAATAAATAATACATTACATGATCCTACTATTCCTAATCTATCTGTTTCTGATGCAGTCGATTTATTAGCTGAAAACTATATCAAATTGATCGAAAATCATTTAGAACTCAGATTATTCCCGTCTACAATGTTATGGGGTCCGCCAGGCGTTGGTAAATCACAAGCGATCAGAGAAATCGCTGCAGAAATTGAAGAGAAAACAAAGAAAAAAGTTCACATCACTGATGTGAGATTGCTTCTTTTCAATCCTGTTGATTTAAGGGGTATACCAACGTTCAATAAAGATAGAACTTTAGCGATATGGCTTAAACCTAAGATCTTTGATATGGATACTAGTGATGATGTCGTCAATATTCTGTTTCTAGATGAAGTGACCGCTGCTCCTAGTTCTGTGCAAGCATCCGCCTATCAAATAACATTAGATCGCACGGTCGGTGAACATAAATTGCCTGATAATTGTATCGTCTTTTTAGCTGGTAACCGCGCTTCTGATAGATCAATTGCTAACAAGATGCCAAAAGCCTTATCAAACAGATTGATGCACATAGAGATCAAAGCAGATTTTCTCTCTTTCAAACGCTGGGCTATCAAAAATCATATCAATGAAAAAGTTATCGGCTTTTTGTCTTTCCACACTAATTATTTAAATGACTTTTCGACTGATAATGATTTTCTTGCTTATGCTACGCCAAGAACTTGGGAGATGGTTTCCAACATTTTGAATCACATCTGCCTAGACTTAAAGAAAGCTAGACCTCTGATCGAAGGCTTGATCTCTGTCGGTCTAACCACTGAATTTTATCAATATTGTAAAATCTACAATCAATTGCCAACGATAGAAGATATTTTCGATGGAAAATGTACATCAGCCCCTAAACAAGTCGATGCTCTTTATGCTCTAGTATCTTCGATGTCTTCATACGCTTATTCACATAAAGACGATATGAAACAGATTGCAAATTCTATCGGCTATGCACAAGAATATTTACCTGCAGATTTTTCATATTTATTGATCAATGATTATCTTTACTTCGAAGATAATTATCGTGAAAAATTATTAAAATTAACCGAGTTTAGAGACTGGTTACGCACCAAAGGAAAATTATTTAATGCCGTTAAATAAAGAACAATTGCAAGCCCAGATCAAAAGACTGTTGATGACCAGAATAAACATTCTAGTAAAACATGGCTTTTTCGGTGTCCTCTTGATGAAAACTAAACTAGGTCTCACTTCTTCATGTGATACAGCTTATACTGATGCTAAAGGAATCTATTTTAATCCAGAGTTTATAAGCAATCTTCTTGATGATGAAATCGAATTCGTCATGTTGCACGAAATAATGCACATTGTTTTAAAACATTGCTATCGTGGAATAAAAGCTGATCCCAATCTGTTTAATATCGCTTGTGATATCGTCGTCAACTCTAATATTCTCTATTCTTTAGACAAGAAAAGTTTTCAATTTTATAAAAACAGTTCTCATCCTAGCGAAGCGATGCATTTAGCACCTGACGGCAAAGAAGGATATCTCTACACAGCTGAACAAGTGTACGAGATGTTGAATAAAAACACTGCAAAAAAGAAAAAGAGTCAGAAAATTTTAACCATCGATAATCATTCTTATTGGCCTTTGTATGGAGATGATGATCAAAACACGATTTTAGATGAAGAAAAAGACTGGGATGCTCTCATCAAATCCGCTGCAGAAACATACTTGAGCAAGAGAGAAAAAGACAAGAGAAACCATATTTCTTTATATCCTGGGAATCTTCCAAAATCTATCGCTTTAAAGATAAACGAGTTGAACGAACCACAGGTTAATTGGCGCATAGCTTTACAAGAATTCATTCAAGAAGAGATAAATGACTATAGTTTTTGTCCACCGGATAGCAGATATCAAGACTATGACTTCTTTTTACCCGCTTTTAACGAAATAGAATATAAACTACAGAACATCGTCTTTTTTATTGACGTCTCAGGTTCCATCTCTAGAAAATTCCTCACGACTTTCTTTTCAGAGATAAGCGGTGTAGTGTCACAGTTTAAAAACTTTATAAATTGTTATATCGCTCTTTTTGATGTGGAATTAAAAAGCCTCACTGAATTTTCTGATATGAAGGATGTTGAAAAAATCGATCTTAAAGGAGGCGGTGGAACAAGTTTATCACAACCGCTAAATAAAGTTTTCTCTATATTAGATGACATCCGATGCTTTGTCGTATTAACCGATGGTTATTTAGAATTTCCTAAATCTGATGAATTTAAATTCCTACCAGTTTTATGGTTGATAACTGAGAGTGAAAGAAATCCTGAATATGGTACTACAATACACATAAAATCATGATTGCATCTGATTCTCTCTAAGAAATATTTTTTTGTTCAATCGACTTAAAACTCTATATATATAAATATAAACATATATAAATATTTCTTTGATTTTTGCTTCGTTTTCATCTATAATTTTTCTAAACCCGTCAAAGGGTTTTTTTCTTGACTTATTTTTGAGGTGTTTTACTGTGAGAGAAAAAGTTGCATTGGTTTGTACAGAATGTGGAGCAAGAAACTATAATGCTTCCAAAAAGAAAGGCGATGCTACCCGTCTAGGAACCAATAAATATTGTCCGAAATGCGGTAAATACACACTTCACAAGGAAGGTAAATAAATATGAACAAAATCACTCGTTACTTCCGTGGTGTCGGAGAAGAAGCCAGAAGAATTCGTTGGCCAAATAGAAAAGTATTATGGACAGCTGTCGGCGTAGTTCTAGTTATCGCCATCGTCTCTGCTTTAGTCACTTGGGGATCAGATTGGTTAGCTATCCAAATCAATAGAGCTTTCCAAATCGCCTTCCCATCTGCGTCAAATGCCGGAGAGGCAGCAGATAGTTCTACCGGAGAGGCGGTAGCTGCTTTAGTTAGTTATATCAGTGGAGGTATCTTATTATGATTATCGATAAAGAAGATAACGTTTTAACAGATGCTGGTTCAGAAACATCAGTCGAAAAAGCTTTAGCTCCTGAACAACACAAATACACCATCAATCCATTGATCGGTGAAGTCAATCCTGACGAAAAGAAAGACGATGATGGTGAATTACCAGAAAAAGCTTGGTATGTCATCAACACTTTCGCCATGAGAGAAAGACAAGTCAAAGACATGCTTGAGAAAAGAGCCAAATCAATGAATATGGAAGATAAAATCTTCCGTGTCATTTGTGCTGAATACGAAGAGCCTGTTTTAGACGAAAACGGCAAGCCTAAATACACCAAAGATAAAAAGACCGGTAAAATGATTCCTAAAGTTAAAGTAAAGAATTACTATCCTGGTTATATCTTTGTCGAAATGATCATGACTGATGAGACTTGGTTCGTCGTTAGAAACACTCCTGGTGTTTCAGGTATCACCGGTTCATCTGGTAAAGGTGCTAAGCCTTTCCCAATCCCTCGCGAGGAGATCGAACCTGTCTTGAAGAGAATGCATATCGAAGATCCTGATATGTATTCTGATTATAAAGTCGGTGACACTATCAAAATTCTTTCCGGTACCTTTGCTGATGCTGAAGGAACTATCGAAGCTGTCAACACTGATACCAATGAAGTCACTGTTCAGATCACTCTCTTCGGTCGTCCAAATTCTATCGTCGCTAAATTCTCTGAGATTGAAAAGGTTCAAGAAAACAATTATTTAAATCAATAATGAATAAAATATTCATTATAGGCGGTTGTAACTATGATATGACCGCCTTTTCTTATAATCCCTTGATCGAAAAGGATTCCAACATCGGTAAATTATATTCAGCACCTGGCGGCGTCTCTCGTAACATCGCTGTCGATTTAAGTTATCTAGGTGACCAAGTGTCATTTTTAACTGCGATCGGAAATGACGTGCACGGAGATGTGATCAAAAAAGAATTGCGCGATTTAAAAATTGATCTCCTCAATATCAAATCTGATCTTCCGACTTCTACTTACTTAGCTATACACGATAGTGATGGTGATTTGAAGGTCGCTATTTGTGCATCTGATATCTACGACCAGATGAAGGTTGAACAATTAGAACCATTTTTACCAATTTTATCAACCAAAAAAGAAATTGTTATAGATACAAATATCAATCAACAAATATTGAATTTTCTATTTGAAAAGTTGTCTGTTACCAAATTTTATGTTGAAGGTGTTTCTGCAAATAAAATCATTCGCTTGAAAGACAACCTGAACAAAATCCAACTGTTAAAATGTAATATCATCGAAGCTAGATATCTTTTAAATAAACATGCAAATGCTGAAGAACTAGTCACTGATCTATTAAACCTCGGTGTTAAACAGGTCGTCATCAGCCAAGGCTCTGATCCGATTTATATCGGTGAAGCATCTCATGTTGAATCTATCTCAGTTCCTAAGATTGATAACATCATCAACACCAGCGGTTCTGGCGATGGCTTGTTTGCAGGTATCATTCATGAATTACATAAAGGTTCATCATTAAAAGAGGCTGTGAGTTTTGGAATCAAGGTATCACAAGTCATTTTACAAAGCCCGATATCAACTTCTAATAAGTTGTCTGATCTGATCTCTAAATAATAAATATGAAACCTAACTGATCAATTTAGCTTGATTATAAAGAGATTAGTAATAGTACAAATTTTTATCGAGCCTCATTATTTTTGTCTTTAGGTGATACAATAAAAGCGTCTGAGATAAAAGGAGGGCAGGTGTTATGATGAATAAATATGTTGGTGAGCTCTATGTAAATAATATGAGAACTCGTGAAGAAGTTTTTGCTGCAGATTCAACTCAAGCAAGAAAATTGATTGAAGCCAAGTATCCTAATTGTAAGATCAGATGGGCGCTTTTTCCTAAACTTGTTAAATAAAGAGACTGAAAAGAGAAATTTTTTGATTGGCTTTTACGCAAAAACTAACACATAAATCAGCTTTTAATTCATATGTTGTTTATCTTATGAACAACATTAATAGGACTAGTTTTAGATAAATCAGACTATAATTCGAATTTGATTATAGTTGTTTATCTTCTTTTCATATTTTTCCTCATCAATTTATCAATAATAAAACTAATAATAGCAATGTTTTTTACTCTTATGTTTATAGTAAAATTATCGAGAAGAAAAAAATATGAATATCGGAATAATCGGCTTAGGTAGAATGGGTAGCACCATGGCAGAGACGATAAATCGTTTGAATGATAAAGGCATTTATCTCTATGCGGTAGCTTCTACCAACTTAAAAAAAGCGGAAGCATTCAAAGAAAAATATCACGCACAAGTCGCTTGCGGTAGTGGTGATTCTTTGATCAAGCGCCGAAATGTCGATTTGGTTTATATCGCTA
Source organism: uncultured Bacillota bacterium (assembly GCA_949284445.1). Lineage (GTDB taxonomy): Bacteria > Bacillota_I > Bacilli_A > RFN20 > CAG-288 > Enterosoma. The sequence goes on along the minus strand of CASDVP010000001.1, from coordinate 170,408 downwards.
CTCCTCATTCTTATCATGAGCAGTATGTCACACTCGCACTCTATAACCTCAAACCTGTTTTATGTGAAAAACCTTTTACTACCGATTATAAAAAAGCAGAGCGTCTATTAAAATTAGCAAAGAGAAATGAAACCTTTGTTGCTGAAGCTATGTGGACCAGATACATGCCTTCAAGAAAGATCATCTCTGAATTATTAGAATTAGGTGTGATCGGTGACATCAAAGCTGTCAGAGCAGATTTAAGTTATAATATCGAATTCAAAGATCGGATGTTAAATCCTATAAAAGGTGGAGGTGTCTTTTTAGATTTAGGTGTATATCCGATCCATTTTGTTTCAATGTTTGTTCAAGGCGATCCGATAAAAGTTGAAGCTAGCTGTATAACTACCGATAAACATCTAGATGAAAGTGATGTGATCACACTCATTTATCCAAACAATATCATCGCTTCGATCACCTGTTCAATGAGTTCTTTCTCTGATAAGAAAGGAATCATCCAAGGAACTAAAGGTTATATCGAGGTTGATAACATCAATAATCCTTTAGAGATCAAAGTGTTCTTAAATAATAGTGATCTGATCAAAACAATCAATATTCACGAAGAAGTGAACGGATATGAATATGAATTATTAGCATGTAAAGAAGCCATCGAAAAAGGCTTGCTAGAATCTCCTTATTTACCTCATTCAGAGATATTAAGAATGCATAAGTTATATGACTTGATAAGACACAAGATGAAGATTATCTATCCTTTTGATAGTGATAAACCGACTATGATCAATTAAATTCTTTATCCAAGCAACTGATGAGATATGGTAAGGCTTTTTCAAACTCGACACCATAATAAATCTCCGGTTCACCATCTTCGATCGTTTTAGCAATTGCTAAATGCACAACATTATGGGCGACTCTGATCGCCTTTTTAAATGTCGTTCCATTCAAAAGGCTAGCTACAAAACTAGAAGCGAAAAGATCACCGGTGCCATGATAGGTTCCCGGATAAGCAGTGGTTTGATAAAAATCAAACTTCTTTTCATCACCATCATAAGAGTAGCAACCAACAGTTCCTTCTTTAAAAGAAATTCCAGAGATAATCACACACTTAGGACCTAAAGATGCTAGTTTTAATAATAACTTCTGAATATCTTTTTCTGCGTAATTCGGATTATATTCGTCACCTACAAGATAATAAGCTTCTGTTAAATTAGGTAAAATTATATCGCTTTGAGAAACCAATTTTCTCATCTCGACAACATGTTCATCTTTAAATGCTGGATATAATTTACCACCATCTGCAAAAGCAGGATCGACGATGATAGCAGTGTCAGAAGTTTTAAGTTCTTTGATCACATCTAAAACGATCGGTATTTGCTCAGTGGCTAAATACCCTGTATAAATAGCATCGAAATGATGTCGATAATTTTTCCAATGTTCAACAGTCGGCTTTATATATTCAGTCAAGTCCGCATAAGTCCAACTCTTAAAACCAGCGGTATGATTTGATAAGACCGTTGTCGGTATACCACAGGTTTCAATACCAGCGGCTGATAAAACTGGTAAAGCAACGGTCAGAGAACAACGACCTAAACAACTGTAATCTTGAATTGTTAAACAACGTTTTTGCATATCAATTCTCCTCCAAACCAGCGTTTTCTAACACTGACATCGGTAGAGCAAAAAGCGCAGAAAAGTGTTCTAATTGATGATGATTAGGCAATGCCTTGCCAGCGATCCAAGAATTGACTTCTTCAACGCTAGCATGCGTGTGTTTAGCTATTTCATCAACACTTATATGATACTCTTTTATACATGTGTTGATTATCTTGTTAAATGACATTATTTCTGATCACTATCCTTAGAAGAATCATCAGAAGCTGGTAATGCCTTGATCTCTGTAGTCTCTTCTATCGTGTGAGTCGCTTTCTGACGATTTCTATTTCGTTTATGATTCTCTTTCTTCAAATCAGCTAGATCAACAACTTTGACATCGTGATTAACAACTTCATTACTAGTATTGTAGGTCGGCTCTTTGTTCATTTCTTGTTCGATCAAAGCTTGTTTCGTATTGCGAACCTTTTTAATCATATTGACGATGCAGACTATACCTAATACTACTAATAATCCGCCTATAATAACTATCATGATTCTTTCTACTTCATTTGTCTTGGTTAAATAGAAATATAAATAAACAGCAGCTAGCGCAAATAAAATGGCAGCAAGAGCAAATTCAAAAACACTGATTTTAATATTCTTTTTAGCTTCCTTGTTGAAGACGCTTAAATGATCTAAACCGTTTAAAATAAACATGAAACCAGAACAAAAAACACAAGTGATCAAGAAGATTGAAAGCATGCTTTGAATAAGTGTTGGAGTGTAAAATAAAACTACCGCTAAACCTATTGCCAAGATACCAGTCACTATTTCTTGTGACATAGGCGAACGATAAAGCAAATAACCAGAAATGATATTCATAGTTCCAAAAACGATCAGGACGACACCGAAAGCATAGCTCATAGCATCATTGACGCCTTCAGATAAAGCGCCGGTCACGGCAAGTATCAATCCTAAGACGATCAAGACGATATATTCGATTATTTTGACCCATTTATATAGATCTATTTTTTCATTGCTGATTTCTTTTTTCATTATGGATAAACCTCAAATAAAAATTATATCATTTATGAAGTCTTTTTCTTTGTGTTAAACAGTATTTTTTATGTTTTTAAATTATAACGTATTACATCGGTCTATAAATAGGTTAATATTATTTATGAGATGCTTGCATCAGGAGGATATATGAATATTAAATTTATAATACTCAGCTTATTATCTTTTAGCCTATGTTCTTATGCTAATAGCAATTCTAACATCAATACAAATAACACATCAAAAAATCCACCTGTATCAAGTGAAGAACTAGTCAATAAACATGATTTACATCATAGTGAACGTATTGAACCAACCTGTGAAGAAGAAGGACAAAGAGAATATTGATATTGTTCTTTATGCTATGAATATTTTGCTGATGCAAATGCGACTGTTAAACTCAATTATAGTGATATTAATATCGATCCATTAGGTCATAGTTTCGTCGATGGTATATGTTCTCGATGTGGTGAATATGTAGAAAATAAAAGACTTTGGTTTGAGCTATCAGATGATGAAACATATTACATTCTTTATGGTAGAGGTTCTTATGTAGGCAAAGATATCACAATACCTAGCACCTATAAAGGCCTTCCAGTAAAGGAGATAAAGGCTAATGCTTTTCGGGGAGATGAGACAGTTGAAAAAGTGAATATTCCTTTGTCGATTTCAGTTATTCCTAGCTATGCTTTTAGTGATTGTTCAAAACTTACGCAAGTCGTTTTTGAAAATTCTCCAGCACAGATTTCATCAGACGCTTTTCTCAATTGCAATAATATTCAATCTTTCTACATCAACAATAAAAATGGTAAATACTATGTTGAAAATAATCATCTAATAGATCTAGAGTCTAAAACGCTGATTTTTGGAATACCAAATCAAGTAATACCTGATGATATCAATGCGATAGGAGATTATGCTTTTTATGGAAAAAGCAATCTATCTGAAATCACTTTGCCAAGTTCCGTTGAAATTATAGGAAAGTTTTCCTTCTCAAATTGCAAAAATCTTGCTTCTATTCATCTGACAAATGTCAAAAACATCAAAGACAGCGCATTAGAAAATTGCACAGCATTAATCACCATTGACATGCCTAAAGTAGAAATTATCGATGATCAAGCCTTTTATAATTGCGAAAGTCTTAAAGAACTAACTTTACCAAGCACTATTAAAATTATAGGTGAAGCTTTTTCTTTTACTAAGATCAATAAAATCAATTATTTAGGTACTATAGAACAATATTGTAAGATAGTGTTACCAAATAACAGTTATCCATTAGATAGCATTCATAAGGCAAAGCTCTATTTTAACAATGAATTAGTCGGACCCCATTTGAACGATCCCAGAAGGCATCACCAAACTTTATCGAAACGCTTTTTCAAATCAATCCAGCATCTTATCAGTCTCCTTACCTTCAACATTAATAGATATCGACAACACAGCTTTTGAAGACTGTTCATCTATTATTTATGTAGAAAATAAGACAAGCATTAATGAAAAAGAAATCCATAAAATATTCGAAACAGCCCATCTGATTTCTGACGATGCCTCTTCTACAATTGATATTATCGACGATGGTGATGGCTTTATAAAGTTTCATGATAAAGATAAAGATGAATACTTCATTGCTGGTTATGATTTTGAGCAATATCTAGCAACCTCATTGACTTTCCCAAATAATATTAATGGGCATAATTATAAAATTAAATCAAATGCATTCATCAATAGTAGTTCACTAAAAGAAGTGATCATTCCAAAGGGCTGTGTTGAGATAGGTGATTATGCTTTTTATAATGCTGAACTATCTAAAATAACCATCGATGGCGTAAACACTATAGGTAGATATGCCTTTAGTCAATGTGAAGTATTAGAATCGGTGATTTTAAATGAAGGTATACAACATATCAATTATCGTGCTTTTATGATTGGAAGTCTCAGCTTTTCTGAAGGTTTTTATAAAACATTAATGATTCCAGACTCCGTCATCGACATTGGCGAAGATGCATTCTATGGAGTGGAATCTTTAGAAAGCATCACTATAAATAACATTAATAAAAATCTTCAATATATCGAGCCGAGAGCTTTTAGTAAATGTAGAAATTTAAATACAATTCATTTTTTAAATACTGATCCTTGGTTTGTTTCTTCCACTGATGATTATTCTAATCCAATTGAAGTAGACAGCAGTAATGATCAAAAAAATGTCACTTTGTTTTTAACCACTTATTCTGAATACACATGGAAAGCTTCAATTTAATTTTCTTTTACATTAAACTGTTAATAAAATATTTTTAAAGGTTTAATGTTTCATCACAAGCACATACATCTTCTGGTAGTTTGATACTAACTATTTATCCTTGTTAAATATTAAATTCATTAGAAGAGAAAAACTTGATTAAAAAATACGGCAAAGGAAAAGCGACTAGATATTTAAAACGCCAATAAAAAAATTGTAAGACGTCTTTATGAAGAACAATCTTACAATTTCATGATGCTATTCAACGTATTGAATAGTGACGTGTCTCTTATGACCAGTACCTAATGACTGGGTTCTGATGTGTGGATAATTGGATAAGGCTTGATGAACGATTCTTCTCTCATCAGAAGTCATAGGATCCATGACTGCGGTGACATGTGTCTTGCTGACTTCAGCAGCATAATGTCTAGCCATCGAAACAAATTTATCATATTTATTTTCTTTATATCCATCGCAGTTCAAGAGGATACGATAATGACCTCCGAAACGATTGAAACAAGCAGATCTAGTCAATTCATTGATTGAACGCAATGTGTCTCCATTTCTTCCGATGACATTTTTATTGCGGTTACAAACAATATTTAATTTGATGACCCCATCTTCATATTTTGCTTCAGTAGAGCCTTCTAATCCTAAGGCTTTTAAGCATCTGCGGATATAGTCATCGGCAAAGACGATAACATCAGTTATAGAATAGATGCCGATAGTCACAGTTTTAGAAAAGAGAGTTTTCTTAACTGAGATAACTTGATAGTTTAAGCTTTTGGGATCTGAGATTTGTAGTTCTTCACAAGCTTTAGCAACTGCTTCTTCTTCAGTTCTGCCTTCATATTTATTCATATAATCACCTCCATAATGCTTTATCAGATTTGGATTTCTTAGATTTCTTGTTTGGCTTGATCGTATTCTGGTGATGTGCGCTTCTTCTCAAAGTGGCTAACTGTGTGCCATCACCAGTAGATGCCAACATCTTATGACGATGTCTTCTTTGCATAGTTTCATTCAATAATGATTGTAAAATTGAAATCAAAGCACCTGTGAACCAGTAAATACCCATACCTGCAGGTAATGACCAACCCATGAAAACGATGACTGCTAACATGATATAAGTCATATATTTCATCGTCTTATTCGGATTAGGAGCACCTTGAGCAGGCGTTGCAACATGCCCGAATTTGTTCTGTCTCCAAGTGTTGAACCATAAGCCTGTACAAGAAGAAAGAATATTAGCGATGGTCATGAAGATAAAAATACAGATGCCAGTCACTGCACCAGGTGTATTAGCAAAATTAGTAAAGCATTGAGAAACCGGTGTTGTTAATGATAGCCCTAACCAACTTTCACTAGCTAAAGCTGCACTTCCTTGTAAAGCTGACCAAACACAGATGAAGAGCGGGAACTGCAAGATCATAAAGATCATAGGGACAAACGGATGAATCTTGGCTGCCTTCATCAGTTTAGCTTGCTCCATCGCTAATGCTTGTCTCTGCTCTTTATCACCCTCATTAGCTTTAGGATATTTGGCTTGTAAAGCATTTAACTTCGGTTGGATCAACTGTTGCTTTGCAGAAGATTTACTTTGTAAAAAGGTCGAGATGACTGTGAAAATTCTAGCTATTAAAGTGACAACAACAATCGCTAAAATCTGTGCCCAGCCATTGCTATTAGCGATGCTGTTAGAAATAGCATGGACTAACCAAGAGAAGGGATAAACAAATAAGCCTTCTAAGAAACCGAATTCACTGAAAGCTTGTCCCCAAGTTTTACCTTCGATATAGATGGTCGAACCATTTTGAACAAAAGTGCCATCGACAGGTGTGATACAAGCAGTATTAGAAGCGATTAAACTTTGTGTATTTGTTTGAAAAGCTGTCACAAAATTTTGAGTAGGAACATTTAATATTCCTAATTCTTCAGTAGCTTGTTCGTACCAAGTATTGTAATTTGTCCATAAACCTGCCACTGATACATTGTTATTTTTTTCATCAATACCAGCAAAAATGGCGACGTGCCAAGCGACTTCTTTGGCTGCATTAACATCTTCGATATCATCTATTGTTCCATCGGTAAAGTATTTATAGTTACTCTCGACGAATTCTCTAGCTTTTTTATCCATAAAAGCATTGAAAGTCTTTGATGGAAGATTGAAGCCAGCGTTTTGCATCGCAGAATAAAGTGCTTCACGGTTGTTGTTTTGTGTTTCAACATTAAAAGTGAAGTCATCTGAATAATTTTCTTCATCAGTGACAACAACAGAATCATTAAAAATATTGCCAATAGCAGCAAACATCTGATTGGCTTTATCTTGATTAGTACAAAAAGATTTAGTACATCCTGATAATGAGAAAAGCGCAATAACGGCAACAAAGGTCATTATTATACGCTTAAACCATGTATTTGTATGTTTTCTCATGCTTTATCCCTTTCAGGTGGTAGATGTTGGAAAAATTCTTTTAATGCTACAGTATTTTCTGCAAAGGATTTGCTTTGAAATCCACTTCTAGCGATGATAACGATGTCGTATGTTTGATCAAAGATATCAGCTAGATTGACCATAGCTCTCAATTGTCTTCGGATACGTGCTCTGACTACAGCATTTCCAATCTTATTTGAAACAGAGATGCCAATGCGCGCATGATTCAATTGATTTTTGACATAGAATACCGAAAACGAATCATTCTTTCCAGCGACATGCCTCTGATCCAGTACCCTTTTGAAGTCCTCTGATTTTAATAATCTTAAGAACTTTTTCATAGATACTGAAAATTCAGGTTTAGGCCTGAGTTAAACGAGCTCTGCCTTTAGCTCTTCTTCTAGAAAGAACTTGTCTACCGCCTTTGGTAGCCATTCTAGCTCTAAATCCACAAGTGTGAACTCTTTTTAATTTACTAGGCTGATAAGTACGTTTCATTTGATAACTTCCTCCAATCGGTGATGCGCACAAAAAACGCATGTAGGTTTATTATAGACACCGACCATAATTAAATCAACAAAATATTTATATATAAATATATATAAAAACAATTACTAACATTACTTTTAATTTCGCATTAATAGCGTGAACAATTTATAATATAAAATATGGAAAATTCATTTATAAAAGTTGCAAGTTGTACTAGTGATGTCTACCTTGGAGATCTGAGCAAAAATGCTGATAGCATTAAGGAAAATATCGATTTAGCTTTAAAAAATAAAGTTAAAATACTATGCTTTCAAGAACTGAATATCACCGGTTATAGTCTGATGGATTTGTATAAACATAAAGAGATTTTAGATGAAGGTTTACGTGTATTATTCAATATTAAAAACTATATTTTAGATAAAGATATCTTTGTTGTAGTGTCTTTACCAATAGAATATAAATGTAATATTTATATCGCTGCTTGCGCATTGTTTAACGGTCATATCATTGGAATTCAATTGAAAACCAATTTACCAAATTATCAAGAGTTTTTTGATTATAAATTCTTTTCGCCAAGTTTTAAAGGCGCTGATTACATCACACTAGATGGTGAACAAATCCCAATTGGAAATAAACTTTTATTTTCTTGTGCAAACATCGATAACCTCATCATCGGTATTGAGATTTGTGAAGATCTATGGGCGCCGATATCAGTCAGCGTTCATCACGCATTGAATGGTGCAACTCTGATATTAAATCCTTCGGCTTCTAATGAGCTCATAGGAAAAGACCAAGTCAGAAGAGATCTGGTAGCTATAACATCTAGAAAGTTAAATTGCGGTTATATCTATGCTAATGCAGGCTTTGGAGAATCGAGTCAAGACGTCTGTTTTGTCAGTCATAATATCATCGCTGAAAAGGGAAGTATCATCGCTGAAAAGAATGATAATCATAATAACCAATTGATCACCGATTTGTGTTTGACTAGTCTAGCTTATGCCAGAAAGATTAATTCTACTTTTAAATTAGAAAATGATCCGACTTATAAGTTTATCAATTTTGAATTTAAAGATTGTTCAAATACATTGACTCGCCATTTTTCTAAAACTCCATATTTAATAGAAACAAATACAAATCTTAAGAAAATACTGGATTTACAAATTCAAAGCTTAAAACGAAGATTGACTGGGTTAAACTGCAAAGATGTCGTCATCGGTGTTTCAGGAGGCCTAGACAGCACATTATCTTTATTAGTGTGTTATTGCACTTTTAAAGAAATGGGTTTAGATCTTACCAAGATACACGCTTTCTCTTTACCCGCCTTTGCAACCAGTACAAAAACTAAAAGCAACGCTAAGAGCTTGATCACTGCATTAGGTCTCACATACCGCGAAGTAGATTTGACTGAGATTTTAAAAGTTCATTTAAAAGCCTTGAATCATCCTTTAGATGTTTATGACATTGTTTTTGAAAATGCTCAAGCTAGAGAAAGAACGGCATTTCTGATGAATTACGCCAATAAAGTGAACGGTTTAGTCATAGGTACCAGCGATTTAAGTGAGATTGCGCTTGGATTTTCAACATATAATGGTGATCAGATGGCAATGTATAATCCAAACGGTTCCATTTATAAAACTGTAATACGAAAGCTGATCAGATTCATCATCGATAATGTGAAAGAAAATCAGAAACTATCGCAAGTATTAACAGACATATTAAATACACCAATCTCACCTGAGTTGATTCCTGATGCCAATATGCAGGACACTGAAAAAATCATCGGACCATATATATTGCATGACTTCTTTATATATCATTTCTTACATAACGGTCTTCCATTAAATGATATCTATCAAATGGCTGAAATGACTTTTAAAAACGACTTTGATTCACATATAATCTTTAATACTTTAAAGACTTTCATCAAACGCTTCATCACCAATCAATTTAAAAGAAATGCAATGCCAGATTCACCAAAAATATTAGATCTATCTCTATCTACAAGGGCTGATTTAAGAATTCCATCCGATATTAAATATGAAGATTTACTTAAAGGATTAAAAGAAAATTAACATGCTTGTTTTTGAAACTATTGTCGCACTCAGCACACCACCATATAAAAGTGCATTAGCTATCGTCAGACTATCAGGGCCTAAATCTAAAGAGATACTTTCTCATATCATCAAAAAAGATGTCTCAACCTTGATACCTAATCATTCTTTTTTAGCTAAATTATATAAGGATAAGAACGACCAAAGTCCTGAGCTCATCGATGAAGCGATGGTTACTTTTTATCAAGGACCTAAATCTTATACTGGTTTTGATTCAGTCGATTTTTCTTTGCATGGTTCGATGTTTATCGTTGATGAACTGATAACAACTCTCATCAAATATGGTGCGAGAAGAGCTGAAAAAGGAGAGTTTTCTGCACAAGCTTATTACAACGGAAAGATGGACTTGTTAAAAGCTGAAGGCATCAACGATCTGATAAACGCAAACAGTCAAAGAGCTAAGCGATTAGCCGCCCTAACATTAAACGGTAAAAACTCACAAATAATTCATTCTCTTAAAAATAGACTATTAGATATAATTTCAAATTTAGAATATTACGTCGAAGATCAATATTCCGACGAAAAAGATGATTATAATAATGAATTAGAAGTAGCAAACTCTAATATTAAAAATGAAATTGCTTTATTAGACAAAAAAATTGATTTAACTGAACAAGCCAACAAAGAGTATAGAGGAATAATTGTAGCTATCGTAGGTGAACCAAACGTTGGTAAATCAACACTTTTAAATGCATTAGTCGGTCAAGATAAAGCGATTGTTTCACCAATACCTGGTACCACAAGAGATGTAGTAGAAGGTCAAAAAGAATTAAATGGGGTTTTGTTCACATTCAAAGACACCGCTGGTATTAGAAAGACTGATGATTTAGTTGAAAATCTTGGTATTGAACGATCTTATAAAACCATTAAAGAAGCCGATATTGTTTTGTTGACTTCTGATTGTGGATTTAAAATCATTAATTCCAACGTTGAACTTTTAAATCTCATAAAAGACAAACCAGTCATCAGAGTCGCGACTAAACGCGATCTTGGTCACATCGATACCGAAGCTGATATTCAACTATCAGCACTACAAGATGATTTGTCTTCATTGATCGATCTGATATTCAAAAAGCTAAGTCTAGAGCATAAAGAGGAAGCTGATTTCCTCGGCCAAAGAGAAGAAGATTATTTAAAACATATCCGAGATAGTCTTAAGGATGCAAGCAAAGCGATCGAAGAAACTCAAATGATCGATATCGCTTCTGATAAAATACGTACAGCAGTCGCCTTGATCAACGAGATGGCTGGTGAAGATTTAAACAAGACCATGGAAGATATTTATGAGACTCTATTCTCAAAATTCTGTTTAGGAAAATGAAAATAATAGATACACATACGCACTTGAATGCGAAACAATTTCAGAATGACTTGGATCAAGTTATAAACAAAGCCCGACAAGTTGGTGTTATTAAAGTATTCAACAACGCGGATTCTTTAGAATCGTTTTCTACTATCATGAATCTACAAAATGAATACCCAGATTTTTGCGAAACGGTTTTAGGTATTCATCCTGAATTTGCCATGCAGAACGATGATTATTTTCAAAAAGCCTTTGCTTTTATAGAAAAACATCAAGATCAGATTAAAGCGATAGGTGAAATAGGTTTAGATTATCACTACAGCAAAGACGAAGAATTGAAAAAAAGACAACAGAAAATTTTTATTGAACAGATCAGATTAGCCAAAAGGTTAGACTTACCTATCGTCATTCATAGCCGTGATGCTGATTTTGACACTTTGAATATCATCAAAATGGAATTGCCACCCATCATTGACTTACACTGCTTTTCAGGCTCATATGAAATATATAAAGAATATGTGAAATTACCAATCAAATCATATATTGGAATAGGTGGAGTTGTGACATTTAAAAATGCCAAAACAATCAAAGAAGTAGTTGAAAAAGGAGATATCAAAACTTTTCTGACTGAAACTGATGCTCCTTATCTAACACCTACACCGTTCAGGGGTCAAAGAAACAATCCGTCTTACTTGCCTTATATCATCAAGGCGATAAGTGAAATAAAAAAACTAGACATAGAAGAAACTAGCAAGATATTATTTAATAATGGAGAAGAATTCTATGGAATCGACTAAGATCAATGAATTGAAATCTCAGCGCCGCTATGCCTATGTCGTAGAAGGTATGACTGATGAAGAAAAATTAAAAAGGATTGGTTGTCTTTTTGTTATTAAAACTGGTGGGAGATACATTAGACCAGAAATAATCGATTTTTTAAAGTTGATACATCAAGAAAGAGAACTAGTTTTAGTTCTTGATCCAGATGGCCCAGGTAGAGATATCAAAGCTCATATAGAAAGGCAAGTCGGCCCTTGTTTACATGCCGATGCTGATATCAATGAAGCTAAAGCTAAAGGCAAAGTAGGAATAGCTCAAATGCAGATCGAACCACTAAAAAAACTTTTGAGATCGTTTATTACTCACGATTTATATGTCGATGAAAACCTCACATTAGAGGAAGATGATCTATTTGATTTAGGATTGTCAGGTCCTGGCAGTAAAGAAAAGAGAATGCGGTTAGTAAACAAATATCATATTCCTTACACCTCTTCAAAAAGCGTTGAAGATGCTTTATTAATGTTGTGCATCAGTAAAGAGCAAATAATAAAGGATATCCAGAATGACTGAAAAAGAACGAATTAAATCTTTATTACTAGAATATGGTCTGAGTGCTAAAAAATCATTCGGGCAAAACTTTCTGATCAATGAAGGGATTATTAACAGGATCATCAAACGTTTAAACGTTCCTGAGTTCGAAACGGTGATCGAAATAGGACCTGGCTTAGGATCGTTGACATTAAAGCTTCAAGAACAAGCTAAAAAGCTGATCGCTGTCGATGCTGATAGAGATATGATCAAAGTGTTAAACAATATCACAAATCCAGAGAAAGTTACACTGATTCAATCGGATTTTTTACGCTTTGATCCTGATCTTTATTCTAAGAAAGAAGAGAGATTATTCGTTGGAAATTTACCATATAATATCACTTCTGAATTATTAGAATATCTCTTAAAAAAGGGTTTTAAAAGAGCTGGTGTGATGGTACAAAAAGAAGTCGCAGATAAATTGAACTATACGCCGAACAAAAAAGATAACACCGCTTTAGGAGCCTTCATCGCATCTTGTTGTGATTATAATGTTTTAACTTTTGTTGATAGGGCTTGTTTTGATCCTATTCCTAAAGTCGATTCTTCTTTTGTGACATTAGATCATAAAAACGATTTCTCTTTTGAAATCTATCCGCTTTACAAAGCTTTCTTTAAAGATCCTAATAAAACTATATTGAATTGTATTAAACAATTTCCAAAATATATAAAACTAATAGATCCATTAAAAGAAAACTTTGCAGATCTGAGTAATAAACGTGCTAGACAATTAGATATATCTGATTTAAAAAGATTAGGTGATTATTGCTGTTCTTTATTAAAAGCATAGAGCAATATTCAGTGTATAATTAACAGAGGGAAATTATTATGGATTATCGCAAAATCGTAGTTAAAGACCATCAAGAATACTTATCTTTATACTTTGAGCACAATCACTGCCCAGAATCGCTGATTTTAGATAATGCTAAAGAGATTGATCTGCTCATCGAAAAAGCCTTGAGTTTATATGAAAAAGGTCAAGATGATGCTGGAATCCTAGCTTCTTATATCCTTATATCGAAGAATATAGACATTGATAAAGCTTTAAACATATTAAAAGAACTGAGCAAACGCGATAATCCGACTTCTTTTTATTTATTAGGTGAATGTTATAGACTCGGTAAAGGTGTTGATAAAGACATCGCTACTTCTATCAAATTTTATAAAAAAGCAGCTGAATATGATGAGCCGATGGCTTTAACTAGACTAGGTATTAATCAATTCTATGGGATAGGAATGGAATCTGATATCAATAAAGCTTTACCATATTTTCAAAAAGCAGCTAACTTAAATCAACCGGTGAGTCAATATTCTTTAGGTATCATTTATAGTGATAGAAAGAGCGCTTATTATGATAGTCAAAAAGCCTTTAATTGCTTTTTAGGCGCTGCTAGACAAGGGTTCGATGAAGCTCAATGCAGAGTAGCTTTAGCATATAAGTATGGTGATGGTGTCAAACAGGATTTTACTGAAAGTGTCCATTGGTATGAACAAGCTGCTAGTCAAAATAATCGTATCGCATTAAATAATTTAGGCATGGCTTATGAGAGAGGTTTTGGTGTTGAAAAAAATGCTAAGAAAGCATTTGAGTGTTATCAAGAAGCTTCTCTTCAAAATTATGCACCAAGCGAATATCGACTAGGACTTCTTTATTTAAATGGAGAAGGAACTGATAAAGACGAATCAAAGGCTTTTACCTATATTAAAAAAGCTAGTAATAAAGGTTATTCATTAGCCTATGCTTTTGTAGGTGATTTCTATTTAGAGGGAAAACAAGTCGAACAAGATTTAAAGAAAGCATTCACTTATTATTCTTTAGGAGCCGAGGCTGGGATCGCAAAAGCTCAAGCTAGTTTAGCAAAATGTTATAAAGAAGGTATCGGGACTGATATCGATTTAGATAAGGCTGCAAAATATCAAAAACTAGCTTTAAGCCAAGGATATAAAATTTAAATTTTAATAATTGTTTACAAAAGAACCACTTTCAATTATTAAATAAACATTGTCATATAAATTGGCAGATATGTAATGTTATTTTCAACTCTTAGATCTTTAGAATAAATCAGATATACTTGATCGATTGAACGATTGTTATATTTCTTTAGAAAAACGTCTAAGGATTTATGGTTAGAATAAGATGAAGATTTTACTTCTATAGGTATGATTCTGTTTTGATGTTGGATTAAAAAATCAACTTCATACCTATTTTTACCTTCTTTAAAAGTATGAAAATAAAGATTATGACCAGAAGCTACTAAAGCTTGACTCACTGCATTTTCAAAAAAACATGCCATTGTTTATTGAAAGCTTATTAAAGAGCAATTTTTTGTAGATATCGGTTGATGTAGAATCAGTATTTTCCAATATTTGTGTGATCAATAGCCCTGTATCTTGTGAATAGATTTTAATATTGTTTGGTTCCACAGTTAAATTTAAACCTATAGAAGGATCTAATACGTTAGAACATATATTTCCGACCATGGATTTTTTAAGCCCATCAAATGAATTTGCTAAAGATAAATAATCAGAATGTTTCTTTATTTTGTTAAAATTCACTGCTTTATTTTTGTTTGCTAAAAAAGCAGGGATAAATGAGTAAATATTACTAGTGATCGTCTTATATTTATTGTCATAATTTTTTAAATCGTCTTCATATAATTTGATGATTTCTCTTTTTACTTTATCCACTTTAGAAAGATTGACATTATCTTTTAAAAACTGTTCAATAGCTTGTGGCATTCCACCAACACGTAGATATGTCATATAAAGATTCATCATTCGTCTATTTATCACATCACCCAGTGGCTTTTTATTGTCAAAATGATATTGCAATTGAGAAATAGTCGTTGTATCTCCTAACGCCATAAGAAATTCTTCAAAATCCATCGGATACATTGACAAATACTCAACTTCACTCGGAATAATAAATTTATTATTTAAAAGCTTTAAAGTGATTAATGAACCTGTTTCAATAAAATCATACCTTCCATCTTTAACAAAATATTTCATGCCTTCATGAGCACGGGGGAATTATTGTATCTCATCAAATACAATCAAAGATTCTCTAGGATATAAATCTACGTGATAGTATGTGCTTAAAGCACGAAAAAAATCATCTAGATTTCTGAATCCACCTTTAAATAATTCTTTAATACCCTCTCCTTCCTCGTTAAAATCAACAAAGATAAAAGACTTATATTCATGCTGTGCAAATTGTTTAACAATTGTACTTTTACCAACTCTTCTAGCTCCTTCTAGCAATAGTCATCTTGTTCCATTAGATTCTTTTTTCCATTCTAATAAACGATTATAAATCTTTCTTTTAAAAAACATAATTCATCAACCTTTCATTAATAATGTAATACATCATTTCCGTCAAATTGAAAAATTTTAATGCTTAAAAATGACACTTATATCCTGAAATAACTCTAAAAAAGTTCACGACTCAACCAAAAGGATATATAAAAACAACCAATAGTTGTAAATTCTACTAAAATATCTCCAAATGCGTGTTAGTAAATTACATCATTTGCTCTTACAATTATGGAAAAGGAGTAAATAAATTATGGAAACATTCGGGCAAAGATTTCAAAGATTAAGAAAAGAGAAGAACTTAACTCAAGAGGACATCGCTTCCAAAATAGGCATAACAGCACAAAGTGTGTCTAAATGGGAAAACGATTTGAGCGCTCCTGATATCAGCATTCTTCTTGAATTAGCGGATATTTTGGGCGTGAGCGTAGAGGAATTGTTGGGTAGAGAAGTCAATAAGGTGACTAAAGTCGAGAACAATTTCGACTATAAGAAAGCGATATTGAGAATTGTTGTCGATGATTCAGATGGTGATAATGTTAGAATCAATTTCCCGATAGCCTTAGGTGAAACATTAATCGGAAACATTTGTAAATCTACCGTAAAGAATAAAGAAATCCTGGATCAAATCAATTTTGATCAGATTTTTGAATTGATCAGAAACGGAACAGTCGGTCAGATTTTAGAAGTTAAATCAGCAGATGGAGATAACGTCTCCATTTTCGTAGATTATCAAAATGAAAATTAAGCTCGTTAATCAAAAAAACAAAAAAATTGTGATTCATCTACCTCTTTTCCTTTTCAGATTTCTTAAATATTCCGATGAATGGAATCTTTCGGATGAGGATTTCAAAAGCCTTTATAAGGGATTGAAGGCTTTTAAAAAAGAACATCCGAAGTTTGTCTTTCTTGAGGTTCGCTCCGCTGATGGAGGGTACATATCAATAACTCTTTAAGTTTTGCTTGGCTATCTTTTTCGTTGTTAAACAAACCTTCACTTTCTCTTGTCATAACGGACTCTTTTGACGTATTAAAAATTATTTTTGTTTAAAGCTCAAAGAATAGGTTGCTATCATATTAAGACAAATCTGAATTAGTAATCTTTTCTCAAAACGGTTTCAATGAAAGACCCTTCTTCTGATATACGTTATCTATTTACACAAGATTTTATTTACTACCAGCTTTTATGTTTTTTTACATTCAAAACAAAAAACATTTGAAAATATTGAGATAAATCAGGCGTTTATTTTTGCATTTATTGAATTTCAAGAGACTATTTCTTATACAAAAAATGCTCCTTTTTTATCATTTTCAATTAAATAAAATACCTCATGCACAGTTTTATTAAATGGAAAAATAGCAGTGACATTAGGATTGACACATGCGGCGACATTCATTCGTTTATTAAAAGTAAAATAAAACCCGTAAGCTGCATTTTTTCACTAATCACTTATATAAAGAGATTCGTTCTCTTTATTAGTTTTTTTCTTTGTTTTTTATCGACTACTTCAATTGAATCATTGTCATCTTCTTCAACAACACCTTTAGCATCTTTTAATAAAGAATCTTGTAATTCGGGTTTGAAATGGAAAACAAGAGCAGCTCCTGCAACGCCTACTACGGCACCGCATATATCAGCGACCACATCCCACATAGTGTCTTCAACAGCATAGTGATATCCAGCAAATTGTTTATAGAATTCAGCAATTTGTTCATCTGAGACTAATAATTCACCCGTTATCGGATCTACATAATTCATAAATTGATCTGGTAAATATTTTTGCATAGCGGTGGTAGAGAGCATATCAAATGTAAATTCATATAATTCCCAAATCATCTGAACACCTAAGGCAAAGAAGAAACCGAATGCTATTGCATAAGCTAAATGATGTGATCCACCTTTATTGGTCTTCTTCAATAAATATTTAGATAGGATATATCCGACTAAAGCCATTTGTAATGTGCCGATAAAATGTAAGAATTTATCATAGCCATAAATTTTAACAAAGACTTCTAAGGATTCACCTAGAACAACTGAGAGAATCAAATCGACCGCAATAAAAACATCAACTGCAAATCCTAGTTTGATTTTAAATATACGCTCAACAATACTTGTTCCCCACACACCGACGATTCAACAAGAAGCACCTATGATAATTGTTTTTGCTTGTTGTATCGACCAATAATGAGTAGCTCCAGCAATAGTGGTGACCGCTAAACACACTAAAGTGATGAAAATCACTTCTTCAAGTAATATTAAAACTTTTCGCGGTAAATTATGAACAACTAGATTCTCCATCTAACTCTTCCTTATATATTCCTAATCTTTAAAATCTAAATAACAATCAGATAAAGAACTATCATGATTGATTGCAGATATAGCGCTAGCGATCAAAGGCGCTAACGAACAAACTGTGATATCTAAATCTTCACTAGTGGTGAAGCGTGAATCTAACGGGATAGAATCAGTGACATAGATCTTCTTAAATGCACGAGATGAAACCAATCTATCATATGCAGGATCTGAAAACACTGGGTGAGTGCAAACGATGAAAACATCTTTAGCACCTGCTTTTTTCAAAGCGACTGATGCAGCAACAGCCGAACCGGCGGTATCGATCATATCATCAATTATCAAACAATCTTTATCTTTGACTTCGCCGATGATATTCATGACTTCTGGTTGATATGTCGCAGTTCTTCTTTTATCGATGATGGCGATCGGAGTATTGAGCTTATCAGCCATCTTTCTAGCTCTATTCACACCACCGTGATCTGGTGAAACAACCACTAAGTTTTCACGGCTGATCGATTTATCGTTATAGATCACATGACCTAATAAAGGAATAGCGCTCAAATCA
This sequence comes from uncultured Bacillota bacterium, assembly GCA_949284445.1. Classification (GTDB taxonomy): domain Bacteria; phylum Bacillota_I; class Bacilli_A; order RFN20; family CAG-288; genus Enterosoma. Next base: position 151,648 of record CASDVP010000001.1, on the reverse strand, counting down.
TCTTCGATACAATTGAAGAAACCTTGTATTTGTGCAGCATGCAAATCAAAAGTAACTATTCTATCGGCACCTGCAGTCGCAAACAGATCTGCGACTAATCTAGCAGTGATCGGTTCTCTTGGTTTTGACTTACGATCCTGCCTAGCATATCCAAAATAAGGAACGATAATATTTATTTCTTTAGCTGAAGAACGTCTTAAAGCATCTATAAAAATCAATGTTTCCATCAGTTTTTCGTTGACTGGAGGACAAGTTGATTGAATGACAAAGACCTCTTTACCACGAACAGTTTCAGTCGGGCATGCCATGATTTCACCTGATGGAAAATGGGATAATCTAACACCGCCTAAACTCATACCTAAACAATCTGCTACTTTTTTGGCTAAATCTTGATTAGCTGAGAGTGCATAAATGACAGCATTATTTTTTAATCTCATAACGCCCTCCAAATAACAATAAAATTTTACACCAAAGAAAAATTTTTATAAATATAAAACTAGATTAAAAAAATAAAAAATCTAGAATAATGAATGAATGTGTTAAACCTATTTTTTACTTAAATCTAGAAAAAGCGATAGTACATAAAGATGACACAATAGAATTTGTTTTTTTGGAGTGGTTGAAACAAAAGTAAGAGCTAAAAAAGCGATTCTTTTTACTGAATAACTTTTTCTGTGAATTTTAGTAAAAAAATAATATTGTTCCTCAACATATAATTAGAGTTCTGCTTCTCTTTTCAGCCAACTATTGACAGCTATAATTTCATCATTGTACTGAAAAAATGTTAAAACTTGTAAAAATAGTCAATAGAAGCCTTTATAAAAATTAAAAAGATTATTATTGTAAAAAAATAACAAGCTTAAAAAAGATGATGATGGAATTGTTACCAAGAGTTTGAAAGAATTTCCTCTTAACGAAAATGTATTGAATAGTTAATATTCACATAAAAAATTGTCTCTTGTTTTCAAAATAGTCAGTGAAAATTGTTAGTATTTTGCGAAAGGTTGTAAGAATTTTTGGTAACAAGATCTTGTGTAGTACTGATTAAAATACTGTCTTTGTGTTATCTCGTTAATACAAAACGATACCCTTACTAGAAAAATGATACATTTATAAATACTGGTTTCAAATAGTGGAATCAACATAAGGTTTGATGCGTGAAAAAGATTAGAAAATCAAACTATTGATAAAGTTCTTTCACAAGTTCAACCCATCGAAAGAACTCGTAGTGATGCAATGCACCCTTTTGGAAATTATACGGTTGTTACTCAATGCAATGATCAGCAAGCATAATTTTGCTTTTGAAATACTTTTCTTGAAAATTAACAGCTTTTTTAATTTCTTCTTTAGAATAGTTTTCATCTTGACCACAAACTACCAATTTATCTTCAATATCATTTTTTCTATTTATTATTGCCAAAACTTTTCCTTCAAACGTTTTAATTGGTTTATCGATTCCTAAAATATAAGCGTCCTGATATTCTCCATCTAGCGCTTTAATTTCCTTAATATATCCATAGTTTAATGGATAGATAATTCCATAATGGTCGTATCCAATTGGTCGATCTATAAATACTTTTACTTTTTGCCCAATTAAGACTTTGAGCTTTTCAGTATAGAACAAACGCTTAGCAACCTTATATGCTTTCTCCTGAATTGACGAATTATCATAATCAATGCTTTCCATCATTCTCTCGGCCGCATCAACTATGTCAAAAGTATGATAAATATTGTAATATTTTATAATTTCCTTAGCGTTGAAGAGCTTATAGACGCTTTTACTTGATAAGTTATATTTTATGCAAAGACACCGATAAATATAACCTATCCAAAACATTTGGTCAGAACTATATTTTATTTTCCCGTAATGGCTTTTGCCAAATTCATCATTGATGATATCAAAGACTTCTTCCATAGTGTTGGAACGATATAAATAAGCTTTATCATCAAAGGATTTGGCAATAGAAGAATAAATAAAACGCCTTATGAAAATCGGGGAGCTATAATTGGTTTCAGTAACAGATGCCTCAAATATTTTTGCCTGGGCTTGGCATAATTTTAATTCAATATAGCTAAGTGGTGTCATTTTAGTAATTCCTCAATATATCGGCCTTTGTTCTTATATTGAATGCGGGCAATTTTAACTTTTTGAGATCCGTTGTTTGTTAATGAAGCTCTATTATCAAGGCAATGAGCTTTTTCTTTCTGGCATACGAACATTTCTTTTAAAAAGTTAATGTTATTTAAAGCATTATTCGTCTTCAGCACATATTGAAAGCCTAAATTCGTTGCTGTTAGAGCGTGTCGACATTGCTCGTCCGTGATCTCATTTCCTACAAATTCTGCAATGATGTCAAACATTCGATTATCAGCAATTGGAGCGATGATAACATCATAACCAGATAATTTGCTAATGAGTTTTTGAATCAAAGAGCTATCTTTGTAATCGTCTAACCATCCCCTATAATATGCGATAGCAATCATCCATTCAGTATTTACATTAAATTTATATGCTTTTAGTCCACTTAAATTTAGACAAAAACAATAAACGATATTTTAATTTAGTACAGAAATATAGTTAGCCGCTTGCTCAAATGTCTCTCCTAAATAAACACCTATTCCAAAATCGTTTGTTGCTTTAGAATTTGTTGCAAAATCGATTGGCATAGTGAATGATTTTTTCGCCCCATGAAACAAAACGATATTTTGATTATTTTCATATTCTTCTTTTAAAAGCTGTTCATATATTTTGTTTAAACATATACCATTATCGTAAGCATAAGAATATACTTTCTCTAAATTCTGTAGTCCAATACCTTTTCGTCCGAATTTCCAATTGTTTATCGTTTCTAACGAAACACCTAATTTATTTGATAGATCAGACTCATTTAATTGTAAGACCTCACTGATGATTACAATTTCATTAGTCAAATTCATAAGATACCAACATCCTTCTAACTTAATTATACAAAAGTTTAAAAACAAGTTTGAGAATTTTTAAACTTGATGAAAGCTAGATTATCAATTATCACCAACAACATTCGAATTGATGAATTCAACAATCTTATTATTGATCTTTAAACTTCTCTCATCTAAAGGTGCTAAAACATTATAAACATGTGGGACAGTCTCATCTTCTAAGCAAAAATAAGTATGTTTCATATTTCTATCAGTTAAATCTTTATCTAATCTGATAGCTTGTTTGCCCATATAGGTGTCTCCAGTTGAAGTCGTGATTAAAATTGGTGGGTATGATGTCACTGTACAAGCAAATTGTGAAAATGATGCAAGATTATAAATATGAGAATTCAAATAATCTTTACCATACATCATCCTATTGAAAGTTTTTCTCGCTCCTTTTTCCATCCACAAAGGTTTGCCTACGAATTTAAAACTGTCAATGTATGGAACAGGATTTTGTAATGCGAGACCTCTTATTTTACACTCGATTTTATTTTTGATTTCAAATGTAGCAGCTAACTCATCAGAATTGATGATCGCAGACATCAACAAGGATAAATGAGAACCAGCACTATCTCCTAATAGAAAAATGTTATTTGTATCAATATTGAATTTATCAGAATTTTTTAATAAAAAAGCTACAGAAGAAAAAAGTTCATATATCATATTCTTTAAATCGCCTTTAAACGCTAAAGTATAGCTTGGTAAAGCGACTATAAATCCTTTGCTAGCTAAATATTTGCCAAAATCTAAATTGAGATCTTTATCACCATACATCCAACCGCCGCCATGAATATCAAATAATAGTGGTCTTTTACAACTGATGTTTTTCGGTGAAACTAAATTTAAAAGATGTTTTTTATCATTATCATTCAAATATTTAAATGTATCAACATCAACTGTCGTAATCGGTTGGTTATTTTTATGAACTTTTTTATCCTTACAAGATGTGATAGCAAAAACTAAACGAAAAGCTGATTTATAGAACTGATCCATTTTCTCATCCTAAATAGAATTGAGTGATATATGTGCTATGACCTTCACCAGCAAAAACATGTGATGCTCTCTCTAAAAGCTTCTTATCTTTAGATAAAGCAAAACAAGCTGAACCGGTGCCTGACATACCGTTTAACACAAGGTTCATCATCTCCATCTCTTCTAAGAGTGTGCTTATCAAAGGCAAAGCCCTGATAGCAGGGACTGATAAAACATTAGCCATTGATTTCTTCATCTCTTCTTGATCATCATTCTCTAAAGCCTTCATGAGTCGATTGATATCAGGACGGCGAATCTTTTCTTTGATCTGATCAAATCCGTCATAAACAGTCTTAGTTGCTAAACCTATTTGAGGTTTAACTATTAACACATAATATGGATAAGCGACTTTGATAGGTTCGATGATTTCACCACGTCCTCTTATTCTTGCTGGTTTATTGAATAAACAAAACGGAACATCAGAACCGATAGATAAAGCGATGTCATATAACTTCTTTTCATCAATTTTATCTTTTGGCATATAATTGCTGATCGCTCTGATGATAGCTGCAGCATCTGCGGAACCACCGCCTAATCCTGCTTCAACCGGAATTTTTTTATAAATGAACATTCGATATTCACCGTTCATATCAAAGTTTTCTTTCATCTTATCTAAAGCTTTATAAGCTAGATTAGATTCATCACAAATGATTGTCGGATCATCACAAAAAAGATAGGTGTCATAATTAGGACCAAGAGGTGTGATCTCTACTGAATCATGAAGCTTTAAAGGGATAGTTATCATATCGATATCATGATATCCGTCTTCTCTTTTATCTAAGACATCAATGGCTAAATTAATTTTAGCTAAAGCTCTAATAACTGTAGTGTTCATATCTATATTTTATGTTCGTTTATACATCTCCATTATTCTAGCATAATAAAACTTCTATCGTGATATTCTTAAAAATGTTATGCGTTTTCTTTTTTATCTCATGTTAAAACCCTAAAATTTAGCTAGATATTACTAAACGCCTCGTTGTGATAAGATAATGATATGTTTTTTTGTATTGACTTACGATGGAAAAGAAATTAACTAAATACGATCTTTTAAAAGGATTGATTAAAAAAGCGTTCAGTCCTTTTACCACCAGCGAAACTATTCAGGATATCAAGCATATTTTAGAGACCTCACATCGCTTTGATGGCCTTAATCATCTCTATCTTGTAGCTTGTTATTTAGAAGATGATACAAGGCTCTTTTATGTCGATTATAAAAGAGCAGTTGAACAATTAAATATCGCATTATCAGAGCATTGTGATGTCGCCTATTATTATCAATATCTTTTATATAAAAAGACCGATAAAAATAAAGCAAGAATAGGATTACATGTGATGTCAGAATTAAATTATGGTCCTGCTTTACTAGCATTAGCTAAAGAATATGAAAATGGTGAATTGTTTGAAAAAGACGAAAATAAAGCGATGACCTATTATCAAAAAGCGATGGATGCTAAAGAAATAGACGCTTATATAAACGGAATTCTACTAGCTAAGAAAAACAATGATAAGACAACTGAGAATAAAATTTATCAAAAAGCTGTTAAGAATAAAATCGATTTACCAGGTATAGTAGAATGAAAAAAGCCATTATTGTTTCTAAATTAGAGTGTGATTTGAGTTTCTTGAAAAAAGATAAATCTGTTTTTACTATCGCTTGTGATGCTGGTTATTTAAATTTCATCAAAGCTGGTATCCAACCTGATTTATTGATTGGAGATTTTGATTCGTTACCTAAAGATGTGATGATCAACGATGTTAAAACAATGAAACTCAATCCGATCAAAGATGTCACTGACACAGAATATGCGTTAGATTATCTGATAGACAAAGGATTTAAAGATATCTTGATATTAGGTGCGATCGGTGGGCGTTTAGATATGACTTTAACAACTATCGCTTTATTAGCAAAAGCTTGTAAGCAACATATTAAAATTGCTGCTTTATATAATGAAGATATCGTCTTTCCTTTATGTGATTCTCAAATGACTTTTAAAGAAGATGCTACAGGAATGATTTCAGCCTTTTCTTTCACTGATCAATCAATCGGTGTTGATGAAATCAATTTGAAATATCAATTACACAACTATACTTTGACAAATTTAAAACCATTAGGTGTATCAAATGAATTTATTAACAAAAAAGCCATTATTAAAGTTAAAAATGGTATATTAATCATTACCACAAATATTAAAAATATATGAAGCAAGAAAACATACTCGAAGAAAAAGAAAAAGAGCCTGTCAAAGTGGCTACTATCATCTCTATCATCTCTATTGTTTTAAACCTTTTATTAGGTATTTCTAAAATCACTATTGGAAAAATAATGGGATTTGATTCCGTCTTTTCAGATGGTGTTCATTCGACTGGTGATGTCCTAACTACTATCATCGCTTTGATCGCCGTTTGGGTTGCTGCAGTCAAAAAGAATCACAAATATAATTATGGGCATGAAAGATGGGCATCGATAGCTTCTTTGATTTTATCGATCATCCTATTTTTAACAGCGATAACTATTATCAGCGAATCGACAACTTCTTTGATTGAGCAATTGTCAGTGATTCAATCAAGACATGCAGATGTTCCAGAAACTATAGCTGGCTCACCTTTATTCTGGACTTCTATGGGCTTATCAATCGCCTCTGTGGTATTAAAAGAAATCATGTTTAACATCACTTATTTTGCTGCTAAAAAAGCACATTCTACTGCAATGAAAGCAGATGCTTGGCATCAGAGAATCGATGCTTTATCTTCGATTGCAGCTATCATCGCTCTCTGCGGATATTATTGGTTACCTGAAAACAATATCCTCGATCCGATACTTTCTTATCCGATTGCTGTTATGGTGATATTGATAGCAGTTGAAGTCTTTAGAAAATCAGCAAGAGAACTCACCGACCATGCAATCGATGATGTAAAGATGAAAAAAGTAAAAGAATCTTTAGGTAAGATTTATGATTTGAACAAAGTAAAATTGATTCGTTCTCGTATTTTTTCTGAAAAGTTTTATTTAGAGATATTCATTTTAGAAGATTGTGAAACAACCTTAAAAGATGTGGATGAGATTTCTGATAAAATCAAAGCACAATTGATGAATGATTTTGATGATTTAAAAAGCGTCTATGTCATCGCAGAGCCTGATGATGAATTGCATAAGAATCAAGAAGAGATGATACGATAAACATTTTTATAGACTGCATTTTTGCTTTTCTATTCTTTGATCAGTTTATAGGGCTAATTATAGAACTGGATAGATGATGTCTTTCTTTTTATTACTTTAAGCATGTGCTAATGTTTTTTTACTCAAACATCACTACTATCAATCATCTAGGTAGTTAATTTATCATATGTTTTAATAACTATTTTAAGCGGATTACTTCTGACCACAAAAAAACTAGCATCACGAAGATGCTAGTTTTTATTTACCTACATTACTCTATAACTATTAAGCGGCTTTTTCAGTAATGGTGAGATAAGCCATTTCGAAGTTCCAGCCTTGTGGATCAGCCATTCTATAGTTATAAGAAAGAGTATCAGTCTCAACTTCAGTCGCTGTTACTGTTGTGAGATTGGTTGCTCCAGTGCCAATGTTGTCAGGATTAACAGCTGATAAATGATAATGGAAGAAATAACTATCAACAGCTAAAGTGGATAAATCATAAGTGAGAGTGACAATGCCTTCTTCAACGGCTACACTTTCTCTTGTTAAAAGTGAATATGCCCAAGCAGTATTTTGAACATCAATAGCAAAATCAGCCATCGCTCCGCCTTCTTCAAAATCAGCTTCTTCATATCTTGTCTGAGCTTCAAAGATGAATTTTGCTTTATTCTCTACAACAGTGACATATGAATCCTTAATGATGAAGCCTTCATCACGTGTAAAGATAGTCAAACCATCGCTGTCACTTCTTCCGATATAATAAGCCATATTATTACCAGGATTTTGTACGATGATTGAGTTCTTTAATCGATTATCAACACCAGAAGGAGCGGTTGGTAAGTCAGTTTCACAAGCGTTGAGAGGTAAGTTAGTGCTTGTTCCACCATATAATGTTGTTCCATCTTCATCACTGATAGTGACATGTGCATAAGCTAACCCAGCGCTGAAATCATTGAGATCAATCGAGACTGTGGCTTTACCATCAGCACTGATAGTAGCAGTATCAGACGGGAATTCAGAAGATTGCCACCAGCTGACTGTAATCTGTTTATCGTAGTAAGCCTCAGCAACATCGAAATTAAGATTTAATGTCGCTGCATTATCAGCAGTAGATGTTTCAATTGTATAAGTTCCAAAGAAATCACTATAATAAACCTTTAAAGCATCGCCGTGTCCATTATTATAAGTGGCAAAAGCATATGAATAAACACCAGCGTGAATGGATTGATTAACATCGACTTCTAAATCTCCACTATTGACAAAAATCTCTTGTTCAAGCTCATCTTCACCCAAAGTTGCAACAAACCGGATATCCATCCAAGCACCTTTGAATGATTTTTCTGTGCCATCATCACCTTGAGTTTTAGCATTAGCTAATCTGCGTAAATCAAATTTGACAGACATTTCATCACTATCGGATGGTTTTTGATAAGTATCACCCTCTAATGAGAAATGTTGATTGCCTTCATATAAATAAAGCATAGCTGAATCAGCAGCTTTAAATGTACCTTCAATATAGAGATAAGGAACATCTTCTCCTTCTTCTTGTTCAACGGTTAAATAGACGCGAGAAATATCAACTAATTCTGGCGACCAATTAGCGGTGGTATCAACATTCTTAGAATTGTTAGTGATTTGAGTTATATTATCGCTCCAATTTAAGAATGCGTAGTTATCTCTCGTGATCTGATCAGAGGTAGGTAAAGCTAATGGTGTCTCTAAATTGTTGTAATAAGAGAAGAAAATAGCGCCATCTTCTTCAACTTTATAATTGTGTTGTGTCTCATAAGTCTTTAAAACTTCAGAACTGATGGTTCCACCATTAGGATCGATATTGACCGAATACTCAACAGTAGCATCTAATTGGACAACCGCTTCTTGATCTTGATAGGTGACAGTAAAGGAAGTATCGCCAGCAGATAAAGTTGAAGGTTCAATCGTATAATCAGTGACAGCTTCCACGTCATTAGTTTCAAATGTAGCAGTCACGACCATACCAGTAGCATCAACTGCTTCACCATCAAAATAAGTCAATTTATTTGGTTTAGTGGTGATGGCAATAGATTTAACTTTTCTTTCAACTGTGACTTCAATCGTAGTGTTAGATCTGACGGTTACAGAATAAACTCCATCATCATCATAAAGAGTTCTAGAACCACTTCTGACACGGTTGACTGCATAACCAGCGTCACAAGTGACCGTGAATTCAATTTTAGTTCCGGATTCTACTGATGTTGGTAAAGTATCATGGCCAGTGACTTCAACAGTAGCGTGTTCAGGAACATTCCATGTGACTGTGAAATTCTCTTTTTGGTCTTGAGTAGTGGAATCACTAGCACTAGTGCTAGGATTACAAGAACTTAATACAGCGCCTGTAGAAAGTGAAAGTAATAACAACGGAAGAACAATACGTTTCTTCATGATAAAATCTCCTTTCGGGTATATTGAAACCCCTTTCTATTATTTAATCGATTAATTTTTCTTTCAATCCACGAATTTTATTTAATGTGTTATATTTTCACCATTTAGTTATTTTGGGTGAAAATATTAAATTGCTAATTATAAAACATCTATAAGTATAGGTACTTTTAAACTCAGTTTAGTTTTAAAATAAAAACTATTTTTATATATATTTAGATATTATTTTTAAACGCTTTCACATTGAAATTTTTATTTTTTATATACATAAAAAGCTGTAGCTTTTCTGGTTAGAATCACTACAGCTTTTGTAACTAAATCTGATTTAAATTTTAGTTTTGGGTTTGTTCAGCTTCAGCTTTCTTTTTCTTCTTGTCGCCTCTGATCAATGTGAACGCCCAGAAACCACAACCGCCAACTGCGATGACATCAACTGCGACTAAAACAGGAATCCACCATGGGAATCTTGGAGTTGTGACATAAGTTTCTTGAATGACTGAAGATTCAACAGGATGTAAACGAGTGTATTCAGCATTTAAGAACATGTAGACGATATGTTTAGTAGCCAAACGTAATTTATCAACGAATGGGGCTGGATTACTACCAAAATAATCATATGAGCCATTATCAGCCCAACCATCCATATACAAATCACCGCCAGCTTTGATCATCAAATCACCATCCATATATTGATGATGATCAGCATAGTCTGTGATGACTGCACCTTTGAAGTCCCACTCATCTCTTAGTAAGCCAGTCAATAAAGCAGTGGAACCACCAGTCCAAACCGCACCAACTCTACCATAAGAAGACATCAAACCAGTTAAACCACCTTCGTTAATTGCGATATGGAATGGCTCAAGATAGATTTCTCTTAAAGCTTGTTCGGTAAGCCAAGTATACATACCATCTCTGTTAGATTCTGCTTCATAAAGAACAAAGTGTTTCATATAGCAGAAGACACCGGCATTTTTCAAACCTTTGATAGTATTAGCAGCCATGATACCAGAAAGATAAGGATCTTCTGAATAATATTCATAGTTTCTACCGCAGTATGGTGAACGATGAATATTAGCAGCAGGACCATATAAGCCTTTGATACCATTATTGTTAGCATCACGTCCTAAACCGACACCGACATCAAATGCTAATTGCTTATTGAAAGTTTGAGCAACAACAGTTTCCATCGGGAAACCAGTGGTGACATTGTTTGTGCTTGCAAAAGATCCCACTTGGTTAGGACCATCTAAATCACGAGTAGAAGGTTTGCCGATAGAATCGATAGCAGCAGTTTTAGTATAACCGTGCAAAGTGAGATTTCTCATTTCAGAGATTGAAACCTGATCTAAAACCTCATCCCATAAAGGATCATCAAAGTTTTCAGGTTGTGCTAATGTTTCACCTGCTTCTGTGTAGGTATTTTTTGAAGAATCCCAAATACTGATATCTCCTCCAGCACCAGTGGTCGGCATTTCAACATCACTATTATCTGAAACCCAAGCGTTTGCTTGATCTCTTGTGAATAAATTTAATTCTTTAACACTATCAGGTATAGCTCGATCTTCAGGTCTTTCATATGGGAAGCTTTCAGGGAAGTCGACTCTGCTCATAAAATTGATGTTTTGACCAGTACCAGAACCATCGATAGAAATGCCATCTTCAGCAGAAGAACCGGTGAAATGATTGTAGATTTCATTACCAGAATATTCATCAGTATCATAGAAGATGTCTTTATCAACATTATAGGTTAATGTTGGGCTATTATAACCAATACCACTTTCTGTGCTTAATGTTAAAGCATCATGAGAGTTAGCCATCAATTTCAATTGATAAGAGCCATGCTCTAATTCATAACCTTCATGATCGTTTTGATTGGCATCATTATAATCATAAGAAGCCATATCTCTAGCTTTAACAGTTAAAGTAATGCCTGCTTCATCGCCAGGTTGTAATAATGTGGTTTTAGCAAAATCAGCTAAATTGATCGCACTCTTTTCGATACCACCAGCATAATATTGAGGTGTGTAGTAAAGTTGAACGACTTCCATACCAGGAACATCACCGGTGTTTTTAACATTGATTGAGATTGTGATTTCACTATCAGCAGTTAAGGCTGTTCCTTCAGGAACACTGACACTCATGATCTCATGACTGAAGGTTGTCGTTGATAAACCATATCCGAACGGATATTGAACAACACCAGCATAACCTTTGCCATATTCATTTTCGATATCATCAAAGTATCCTTCAGCATCGGCGGTTTCATAATATCTATAACCGACATAGATACCTTCAGAATAATCCATATAAGAGACTTGCGTATAAGGTCGTGCAGGTTCGAAGTTGCCACAAGTTGTTCCATCATACGGATATAAGCCTTTACCATTAGTATAAGCGCCAGAACCAGCTTCACCAGATATCGCAAATGAAGGATCGGAAGCATGATCGTATGGATAGGTATCTGTTAATCTGCCACTAGGTGCAACATCACCATAAAGTAATTCAGGAATAGCGGAAGCGCCATCAACACCAGTACCACCGACTACAAAACACGCATCTAAACCATCAATGGTTTTTAAGAAATCGAGTTGCATAGCGTTGGTGGAATTGATAAGTACGACTACTTTATCGTAAGTAGCACCAACATAACTTAATAACTCTTCTTCCTCTGTTGAAATTTGAAGATATGTTCTGCTTGTATCTTCGTCAATACCACCGTTTTTAGTGGTTTGTTTATATTGGATTCTAGGCTCATCATTACTTTCACCGCCAGTTCTTCCTAAAACAACGATGGCAGTATCTGAAAATTCTTCAGCATTAGCTAATAACTCTTCAGAATAGTAATTAGTATCATTGATGCTAGGTTCGAAAAGACGAGTGAATTGCTCTGCACCAGAATGTAATGAACCTGAACCAGCATAATCTCTTTCAGATTTGAAATTACGATACATATCTGTGAGCTCAGTGTTGTATTCGATATGATAATCTTCGAGAGCTTTTAAGAAATCCGTATCAGCTTTATAAGTGTTTCCTGAAGAGTTTTTAACTTGACCAGAACCAGAGCCGCCAATCACCCAAGCTGTGCTAGCCCAACCGAAAACATTGACTTTGTTATCCGTTTCTTTATCAAGAGGGATAACATCATCGTTGTTTTGAACTAAAACAGATCCTTCTTTAACTACTTGTTCGGCAAGCTCTCTGTTACCTTGAGCAGTGTTAGTTAATGTGTCTTTATCAACATGAACATCGACACCTACCACCCAGGTATTGATTTGATCAGCAAGAATACCACAGGCGATATTAACTGCTAGAACAACCGCCATAATCGCAGAGATGCCTACGATCGATAGAACTTTTTTAACTTTCATACTAAAGCTCCTTTTTTAGTGTTCTACTTTTCCTATGAAAATTTTAGTTGCTTATAATAATGGTTTTAAAGAGACACTTTTTTAAAATAGTGGTAAATTTTCTACTCTTTTTATAAGCGCTTACATTTTGTCTTCTTTTTCTTTCAAAATTAGTCAAAATATATTAGATGTGACTAAAACAAACGTTTGAATAATCTCATCTAAAAGGCGTTTTATTAGCATTCAAAATCATCAACTTTCTTCGTTTTGTTATGTGAATGACTTTTTGTTAACAAACCAGCGAACATGTTTGTTGTAGGAGGATAAAATCAGTCATCTCATAGATATGAAGACCAAAGTCACTGATAAAGAAATACCTAAATTAAAGAAGTAAACATATCACTTGCTTTTGTATTTATATATCAAGGATTAGGTGCTGACTTATTTGAAACTCCTATCAGTAATATTTATCATATAAAGGAAAAGGGTATCGAAATTATGAAGAAAAAATTTTTATGGTTTGTATTACCGCTTTTATTAACATCTTGTGAACCGGCGGTTTCTAATTCTACTTCCCCCCCCAGTTCTACTACGATAAGTTCAATAAAGCCAAGTGAAGACGGTGTTATCACCGAAGATGATTATTTAAAAGTTGATGGTGAATTAGTCAAAAACCAATCAGGTACTGGAGAAACAGTTTATTTAAGAGGTGTCAACGCTGGCGATTATTTACTCATCGAACAGTGGATGGCTCCTTTTGTCAACCAAGTCGGTCCTTATTTAGATCATAAGCGCATCAGTGATATTTTTACAGAACGTTTTGGTGCACAAACGATGCAAGAGCTATGGGCTTTATACCGCTCATATTTTTGGAAAGAAGTAGATTTTCAAAACATCGTTGATATGGGAATGAACGTCATCCGTTTACCATTCACATATATGAACGTCGATATCGATGGTAAATATGACTTCTCTCAATTAGATAATTTTGTCAGCCAAGCAAAAGAACATAATCTTTATATAATTTTAGATTTACACGGAGCATACGGATCACAAAACGGTAAAGATCACAGCGGTCAAATAATCGATAATATCGAAGATATCGATTTTTATACTAATGAAGAAAAAATACAAAAGACTATCGATCTGTGGGATGCATTAACAGAACATTATTTAGGGGATCCTACTATCGCAGCTTTTGATATTTTAAATGAACCTGGTGAGTTAGCTGGTGTAACCAGTGAAAGGCACTGGAAAGTCTTTGATCGCATATATAAAAGCATAAGAGAGATCGATCAAGACAGAATCATCATCTTTGAAAGCTGTTGGGATGCAGTAAATTTACCCGATCCTAGCGATTACGGATGGGAAAACTGCATGTATTCTTATCACAATTATGCTGGCACTAGCTCGGGAACAGCTATAACTCAACAAGCTCAATCTTATAACAATAAATTTGCAGGCGCTAAAAAAGCTGATTATAAAGTTCCCAATTATATGGGTGAATTCAATTGTTATGAAGATGAAGAAACATGGAACTATGTCATGCGAAGATATAACGAAGAAGGTTGGCATTATACTTCTTGGACATATAAAATCGATGGCTCTAGCGCATGGGGTATCTATAATTTAAACCCTGAAAAAATCGAGCCGAATCTCGATGATTACGATACCATCAAAGAAAAGATGAGCGGTGTAGACACCTCTAAAGCAACGCTTCATAGATTCAGTTCTGATAAAACTCTATTTGATGTGATGAAAGAAAACGTCACACAAGAGAAACTAGCAGCTCCTGTTGATTATTTAGAAAACATGAATTGCCGGATCTGTACCGATGATGGTTATCTGGTTTTTAAAGATGGAAATTTAACGATGGATTCAGATGCTGAAATCTTCTCTCTTATCTATAACGGTGACGGCACATATTCCATAAGAACTAGTGAAGGTAAATATTGGAGATGCAATACTGGCAGCACTGATAACCCGATAGATAACGACTCCTTAGAAGCATCGACATGGGAGAAATTTTATATTTATAAACGTGGTGAATACTTTGTTTTTAGTTCATATAACGCAGGCCGTTATTTGTCATACAGCGATCAGATCAACGCTGATGACATCACTGGTGATAAAGCTTTAGAGATCTATTTTGAGGAAGTGGATTAATGAAAATCAAAGAATACTTACAACAAACTATTTTCAATTTAACTGAGTCAAATAATATCGATCGTGTTTTTGTCACTCAAATATTAGCTGCGTCTGGTGTCTGTAAGAAAACTTTTTATAAATATTTCATCGATAAATATGATCTGTTTAATTCAGCGTTAGACACTTATATATTTTCTAAAATACCTGAAGAAAAGAATTTACATGATTTTTTAACCAGTTATGTTTCACTCTGCTACAAATATCGTAAATCGATAGTCAATTCTTTCAGCTCTAGCGATCACAATTCTCCCAAAAAGAAAACCATCAACTTTTTAGCAGGACAATTAGAGAAATACTATCATATGGATGAAACAAAGAAAGAAGTGATGCAAGCTTATGCTGAAATGTTGACTAATCAGCTGGTTAAATTTTTATCATCTGAAAATATAAACTGTGAAAATCTGACTGACTTTTTATATAGTTTAGTCGCAAAACCAGATATTAATATCGAGATATAATTCAGTCAAAAAACTTATTTTTAATGATAATAAATAGACTTTTATATCTATTCAATGCGTTTTTATATTGATATCTTTTTTTCTACACAAACTTATTGTAAGAAACTTTATAACTACTCAACCTGATGCTTGTTTCCATATCTAACTAATAGATAAGCGCCTATGATTCCAACAATGAATAAAGGAGCAGCGATAGAGACATCAACAATCATCGAAGTTTGATCAAAGCCTTTACCCCAACTCAAATAGATTCCATAAGCATCTGGGTTTAAGAACATACCGATGATAGAACCGACAGACATACCGATGATGACTTTATAGACAGCTAAGCGATTCCAGCTGAATAATTTATTTAATATTTTAGATGTGACAATAAAGCCAGCGATCATGCCGATGACCATCAAAAAATAGATAGCAAAGATCTGTGGGTATTTAGCAAAATAAGAAAAATGAACAGTATCTACTAACGGTCTAAAATATCCGATCATCATTAAAAATGCGGTTGCGCTGAGCCCAGGTAAAACCTGTGTGAATCCTAACGCAAAGCCGATAGGTATGCTGACCACATATGTCCACCAAGGAAAGTTACCAAACAAATTCTCAGCAACAGCTCCATTTTCGGTAAGAGTCTCTTCTCCGAGTTGCACTCCATAAAAACCAGTTGGGTTATCTTCTAATAAAACAGAGATGAGACCGATGATGATAGGGATGATTATTCCAGCTACAAATAACACGATGGTTTTGGTGTTAATCTTTGCAGATTTAACTTCTTTAAACACGCTCGGTAAAGCACCGATCATCAATCCTGCAAAGAAACAGATCATACCGAACGGGACTAATGAAATAAGTAGTTGAACTGCAAAGAAACCTACCAAGAAACCGATTATCAATCCTAAAACAATCGGTAATAAAAACATGAAACAAGATTTGAATTGTTTCAATATATTTGCGAAAGCATATATCAATTTATCATAGAGCTTAAAGATGATGGCAACAGCAGCACCAGAGATTCCCGGAACAACAATAGCAAGTCCTAAAAAGATTCCGAATATAAAACTCTTCACCCATCCTTTGCTCGTATATTTATCTAATGGACTTTTATCAGCTTGAACAAACACTTCATTCTCTTCAGAGTTTTTCTTATTTTCTTCCATATATTCACCTCAAAAAGCAAGAAAATTATATAGATAAGAAATATATATAGCAATTATTACTAAAAAACTATATCAAAATTTGAATGATATATTTACTACCTGTTATTAATGTTCATATCGGTTTCAGTAAAAGTTATCCACCGCTGGTGTTTTTTTATTTAATTTTGTTTCAATCGACTTATTTTTAAACTTAACTTCAACATTGTCAATATGTTATTAAACTTTTTTATAAAACAACTGATTGTGGATAAATTTAAATAGTTATCCACCGGTTATCCACCGCTTTTAGCAATATCCACATGCGGTGGATTATACAAAATATAATCGGTGGATTTGGCTAAAAATGTCGATAAAATCGAGTGTTTTTGATTGTTGATAACTTCGTTCGTTGTGGATAGTTATCCACATACCCACAATTTATTTATCCACAAGGAAGTTATCCACAACTTATCCACAATTAGCTGTATGTGGATAACTACATTTTTATAATTATTTCTAATAATAAACTGTGATTTTTACATGGTGGATAACTTTTTTTAACCATAAAATAAAAGCTTCTTTTATCTTATTTTTGTTATATAATCTTCTTACTTTTAAACGAGGTGAATCATGCCTGAAACTTCTAAAGATCGTCAGATTGCAGATATCTATAAGAAATTACTTGAACGCCTATCTAACTCGATCGCTCCTCGTCTTTTCGAAAACCTTTTTGATGAAGATATCTTTGAATTAAAAAGTTTAGATAATAACAAAGCGATATTTGTGGCTGAATCATCAGCGACTGCTACCATCATAAAAACGACTTATTTATCACTGCTCAGCAAAGAGCTTGACGCTATCACTGAGACGCATTATGAGATCGAAATCGTCGATAAAGTCAGCTATTCAAGAAAGAGACAAGCGGTTGAACAAGCTGAGACTAAATTCTTTAAAAACTCCTATATTCAACCCCAATACACATTTGATAATTTTGTCACTGGTCCATCTAATAGAGACGCCTATGTCGCTTCTTTATTTGCAGTCTCTAATCCTGGTACTAACAATCCTATATTCTTATATTCTAAATCCGGTTTAGGTAAAACTCATTTGCTCAACGCTATCGGTAACGAATATAAAAACAAATATCCTAACAGCAAAGTTTTATACATCACGACAGATGATTTCATATCTGAATTTGTTCGTTTTATCAAAGGGAATAAAGACAGCGAAAATTTAAAAGATTTTTTTAATACTGTCGATATTTTGATGGTGGATGATATTCAGTTTTTAGCTGGTAAAGAAGATACCCAAGTCATGTTCTTCAATGTTTTTAATCTTTTAGTCAGTCAACATAAACAGATCATTTTGACTTCTGATAGATCGCCTAGTGAATTAAAAGGATTACAGGATAGATTGGTATCAAGATTTTCAGGTGGGTTATCGATTCAAATCTCTTGTCCGGATAAAGGAACTTTGATCGAAATATTAAAGCTTAAGATCAAAGCGAATTCTTTACCTTTAGATTTCTTTGATAATGATGTTTTAGAATATTTAGCTTTGAATTACAGTCGAAACGTTCGTGAATTAGAAGGTGCTTTTACTAAATTGCTATTCGCAGTGACTGTTCATAAACCAGAAGGAAAAGTCACTTTAAAATTCACTAAAGGTGTCTTTGAAGATGATGAAAGAAAAAGAGCTAACAGCGGTAAAATTGACGTGGATAAAATCATCAAAACCGTTGCTGAACACTATTCTTTAACCGAATCTCAATTGAAGAGCAAAGTCAGAACTTCTCAAATCGCCTACGCGAGAAAAATCGCGATGTATTTATGCAGAAATCTCTTATCTTTACCTTATCAAGTGATCGGAAGAGAATTTGGAAAAGATCACACTACTGTTATGTCAAATGTTCAAACGATCGTTGATGGTCTACAAGATGATTCAAATTTAAAAAACGCCATAGATACTTTAACTTCTAAAATTAAAAAGACAGATTAATATAAAAAAACAGCAACAGAATTAACAAAAGCTATGAATTAGTTTCATAGCTTTTTTTCTTTATTCAATAGATTGAGAAAAGTTATCCACAACTATGGTTGATATCTATTGATTTACTAACTGACAATGTTGATAAAATTTAACAAACAATTCGTACAAAACAATCGGTGCAATTATTAAAAAATCAGCGTATTCATTGATGTTTTCTCATATATTGTTTTTACTAAACAAATAATAATGACTGAATTATCCACATTTCCACAGCCCTTTATTATTATCATTATTATTTTTTATTATTAATAAATAAAAAGAAAAATCGATTTGACTTTTTAAAAACAAAGAATGATATGATAAACTATTTTTACTCGGAGGAATTATTTTATGAAAAAACATTTATTAACAGCTATTGCTTTACCTTTAGTATTTTTAGTCAGTTGCAGCAACGAATTCGGTTTACCAGGTAAAGAGATCAGCAAAGAAGAAGCACAAAAAATAGCTGAAAGTTATTCTCAAGCAAATGTTGATGCAAAATATGAACCTACAGGTACTGGAATAATTGAGATGGTCATCACCAAAGTAGAAGGTGAGGCTGCTGATGCCGCTTTTGATGTAGGAGACAAACTGCTTGATGAAAAAGCAACAGATGTCACTGCGACTGTTGTTCAACTCGATTTCACTGATGTTACTGATGATGTTCATTTTTATGCTGATGGAAATGCATTATCATTCGGTGCTAAATTGACCGCAGAAGATTTAGAACAAGGACAAACTGGTGGTATGGAATTACCTACTACTGGAGCTGCAATCAATGAAATGACTATGACTGTTCAAATCAACGCTGATGGTTTGTTGACCAATATGAATGCTGAGATAGATATGGATATAGATGATAGCAATTCAATCGGTGCTGAATTATCTATAGTCTATACTTACACATTAAAATAAATTCATAATAAAAAAATAAATTTGATTTGTTATTCTTTTATTAGTTATTTTCAGCTTATATAATATTTATATTAGTTTAATCTAGATATTTATTATAGGAGCAAAAACCACTATGAAATTAACTATAAAAAGACAAAACTTTCTTAAATTATTAACATTAGCGATGAGCGCTATCCCTGCAAAATCTGCAGAGACTCAATTTATGAACTTCTTGATCAGTGTTGATGAAGGTGAGGTTTCAGTCATCGCTTCTGATGGTGATATTTCAACAAAAGTAACTCAGTCAAAGAATGATGGTGATGATGAAATCATCATCGCAGTTGAACCAGGTGTCATTCAAGCACCTGCTAAATATTTATATGATATCGTCAGCAAATTAGGTGGTGATATCATCACTTTAAATATGGTTGATACTAACTTCTTGAATATTTCAGATGACAATTCAGATTTTAATCTCGTCACTAAAGCCGCTGAAGAATATCCTGAAATAAATTTGAGTGAGCCTGAAAATAGTGAAGGATTTAAGACTAAAGTTAAAGATATAAAAACTTTGTTTGATGCTACTGCTTTTGCAGTTGCAACAAAAGGTCCGCGTGATCTCTATTATGGTATCAATATCAGCGCTAGAAATGGCCGTCTCTATTTCTTGACCACTGATTCCTATAGAATGGCTCGTCTTTCTTTACCTGAAGAAGGTTCGACTGCAGAATTTAATTTCACTTGTAAAGTCAAAGC
Organism: uncultured Bacillota bacterium; assembly: GCA_949284445.1. Lineage (GTDB taxonomy): Bacteria > Bacillota_I > Bacilli_A > RFN20 > CAG-288 > Enterosoma. Next base: position 131,250 of record CASDVP010000001.1, on the reverse strand, counting down.
GATTAACATGGTGACCGCTTTAGATGAAAACGATGATTGCACGATTTATTTCGATGATAAACGTGCTGTCTTTAAGACTTCTAATGCGATTATCACCACGAGATTATTACCTGGTGATTTCCCTTCACCAGATAGACTCATCCCGACTAAATTCCCATATTCGATCACCTTTAATACTGAGGAATTCTTAGCAGCTGCTGAAAGAGTCAGAATCATCTCTTCAGCTGAAGATCGCAATTCCCAAGTCCGTTTAACTATTTCTAACGAGAACGGAGCTGTGCTTTCTGCTCGTTCCACTAACTACGGTAATTCACAAGAGGTTATCAAGAAAGCCACCTTTACCTTACCTGATTCAGAATATGTTTTTGAAATCGGATTCAATGTCGATTTTGCTATTGATGCTGTTAAAGCTCTTAAGAGTGAAAATGTCACCTTTGTTTTTGCTTCTGCAGTTCAAATGTTCATGGTCAAAAACGATGATCCTGAAAATATTCAAATCATCACTCCGATCAGAATCTCATCTTTCAATGCATAATTGATATAAAAGGTATAAACATATATGGAGAAGGAACAAGCCATCAGACTATGGGAGATGCTCTATGGTGATAGAGAGAGCGCCTATGATTATGCATCGCATCCGATGTATAAGAATGACTTTAGAAACTCGGAATCTGAAGGTGGATGGGATGTTGATTATAAACAACCGCTTTCTAAAAACGGTAACACCTCGATGTATAATTTCATTCCGACTAGCATCTTGACCAAAGCTATTCGTGATGAGAGAACAGTTTTTAAAATTGGAAACTTCCTCTATGAAGTTCGTAAAGGAACTCAATATGGGAGTTTCCATATTTTTGATGTGACAGATAGAAGCAAGCCAGTTGATATGGAACCTAACAATCAAAATCAAGATCCGGACTTTAACCAAGAAAGATTAAAAAGATCGTTAGCTAGAAAAGAAGAAAAAGCTCCCGACTACGCTAAAGAACTATATGCTTTTCGTAATCAACCGATCAATTTTGAGATTAAGAAACCTATCAACGACAGCTCTACGATCTCTTCTGAACAAATCGAAAAGTTAAAAGAGATCTCATCAGAAGCGACTGCTGAAGTTGAAAATGAAAATCAGATAGATAAAACCGTTGAAGAACAAAAAGATCGTGTTGATGAAATTGATCAAAAAACTTTAGAGATAGAAGAATTAAAGAAACAGATCACAAATTTAAAAATCGAACTATCCGATAAAGAACATGATATCGCTGAACTCAACGACCGCTTATTAGCTTTAGATAACAAAGTTGAAGCTAAAGAACAAAGTGGTGATTTACAGCAAGAGATGACACGTGAAGAAGAAACATCTGAAATCGTTGAAACTGATGAAGAAAGTGAAAAATTAAAAGCCGAAAATGAAAGATTAACATCTGAAATCAGTGAAAAAGAACAAGAGATTGAAAGAATTAACAACACACTTTATTCAACGGTTAATAAACTCAATCAACTGCAAGAAAATCAAACATTAATCGAGAATGAAAACGGAAATTTAAAAGGAAAATTAGCCGCTTTTGAAGATGATAGAAAGACGCTTGATTCTTATAAAATCATCGCTGAACAAAAAGGTATTGAAATCACCTCATTAAAACAAAAAGTTGATTTATTTAATGATAAATTGAATCAAAAAGAAGAAGAAACCAAAGCGATATCAGATAGATTATCTGAACTGGAAAAAGATTTAGATGTCAGACAGAAAGAAGTTGATGACCTCAATCAAAAATTGAATCACAGCAAAGAATTAGAGGCGAACTTAAATAAACAGATTCAAGAATTATCAACTGAATTAGAGCGAACAAAAAAAGACAATGAAGCTTTAAACGAATATAAAGCTGAAACGACTCAGAAAGAGAATGAATCCGAAAACAGATTTTTAGATATCAATGCTCAAAAAGCTGAATTAGAAACAAGATTACAAAGTATCACAAGTGAAAAAGATGGAATTTCTAAAAGATTAGAAGCGTTAGAAGCTGAAAAAGCTCAAAACGCTCATAATATCGAAGAATTACAGAAAAAAATCTCTGAATTAGAAGATATCAATGCTCAAAAGAATGAAGAATTAAATAGGATCAACACTGAAAAGAGTGAAGCTATCCAAAAATTCGATAAACAGCTTGAATTAAACAATTCTGAGAATGAAAAATATCAAAAAACATCTGTTGAACTCGAAGAATTAAAAAACAAATTCCAAGAATTAGCGCCTTTAAAAGCTAAAGTTGAAGAATTAAACGCAGCTATTGATCTAGTCAACCAAGATGCCGTGAGCAAAGAAAGAAAAATCCAACAGCTTTTAAATGAAAAAGCTGATCTTAATAAGATTATTGATGAATTAAAAAACAAAAATTTAACTGATGAAAAAGAATATCTTCAAATATCTGAACTAAAAAAAGAAAGCGACGCTAATCTTTTAGAATATCAGAATCAAATCGAAGATTTGACTAAAATCAATAATGAAAAAGAGACTGCACTCAATGAATTACAGCAAAAGCTTGTTCTTTTAAAAGAAGAATTAAATAAGAATGAGCAAGAAAAAGCGGAATTGATCAAAAACAATCAGCTCACTGATGAAGATAAAGCTAAACTTTCTCAATCTCTTTCAGAAGCTCAGAGTAGTATTGTGTCTCTGACATCCAAATACAACGAATTAAATGATGGATTTAATGATGTTCAAAACAAGTATCAATCATTAGTTTCTGAAAAAGAAGAATTGTTAAAGAAAGAAGAAGCTATCTCTCAAGAAAACATAGATTTACAAAATTCTAAACAGAATCTCAGCGATGAATTAACACGAACAAAAGAATATCTGTTCATGACTGAACAACAGATATCTATAACTAAATACGATGAAGTTAAAACTTGGTTGAGTGAAAAGAATCTATCATTTGATAAAGAGAATTTAAAGAAGTATTTAGATGAACATCCCGAAGCCAAACTCAGTGATCGTCAATTTTATGATGTTGAAGCCGATAGTTTGGTATTAGAAGAAAACTTAACCGCATTAGCGCTCAGAAAGCAAAAATCAATCAAAGCCAAAGAGTTTTATCAAGAATTATACGGCTCTGATAACGATATTGTTGATTTTTCAGGACGTGAAATAAAATTTGATGCCTATGGCGATGAAAAATCAAAGTATGGATGGAATTATGTCTTATATGATGAGAAAAAAGAAGAGAGTCCAGATAATGTTTTGATCGCTAATATCAAATCACTTGCTGATTTTAAGAGAGATTCAAGCTTCATCACTAACGGACATAGTTTTATAGTTAGTGAAATCGGTGGTAAACCGTGTGTCACTAGCCAAGACTTTGTGACCGATCCTTACAATTTCTCACAAGCATTACAAGTCAGTGAGAATCAGATCAAACAAAAAAGTCATCTCATTTATATCTTTATCAGATTGATAGGAGCTTCTTTATCAATCATAGATAAAAATAGCATTTATAAGTTTGTCGATATCATAGATAAAACCGCTAAGAAATGCTGTCCTAAATCATTTATCGATATGCAGGTGAATATCGATAGTAATATGGACTATATCTCTATCATCTTTGATGGCGAAAACGATGACGCTTATAGAGAAGCTACTGAATATGCGATTTTGATCAATTCTTACCGCCGTAATTTCTATGATTTAAACATGTTGAACGCCATCATTATCTTGGATGAGATCGAAGTTCCTTATACCTTAAGACATGTGACTTTTAAAGAGCTTATAACCAAAGTTGAAGATCAAGGATTAACCGTTATTAAATACGACCTGTTACACAAAATTATCAATTCTACGATCAAGAGAACCATTCATGTTGGAAAGCAGATCAAAGATAAAATCGGTGAATACCAAAACAGCTTAAGACCATCAACATTAGCTAGGGGTGAATTTGCTGAAGTTTATCATAATGATTACAGTTATAACGAACTTAATCTGATTTATAATCTGAGACGAAAAGCCCAAAATCTTAACTAATTTCACGTGAAATATTAATATTTAAAGGAGAATTATAATGACGGTTTTAGAGAGATTTTTGAAATATGTTAGTTATGAAACAACCGCTTTAGAAGAAAAGCCCACCTCTTGTTCAAATGATAAGATGTTTGTTTTAGCTAATGAATTATTAAGAGAATTATTTGAACTTGAACCAGATGAGATTTCAATCAATAGATTCGGAGTGATCGATGCTAAATTTTCAGGCGATAACACCAAAGAAAAAGTCGCTTTTTTAGCTCACATGGACACTTCGAATCAAGCATCAGGAAAAGATGTTAAGCCCCAAATTGTTGAATATGATGGTAAAGATGTGAAACTCGGTGATTCGTTAGTTTTATCAGCTTCAGACTTTCCGACATTGAATCATTCTATCGGACATAAGATCATCACAACTGATGGCACGACACTTTTAGGTGGTGATGATAAAGCAGGAATCGCCATCATCATGACTGCTTTAAAAGAAGTTTTAAAAGATAACAATCATCGACCTTTAGAAATCATCTTCACCACTGATGAGGAGATAGGTGCTGATGCTGAACATGTTTCGATGGAGATAGTTGATTCTAAATACGGATACACTATCGATGGCGGTGACTATCGTTTGATCTCTATTGAATCGTTTACTGCTTATAGCATGAAAGTTAAAGTTAAAGGCAAGTCTATTCACCCTGGTTCAGCTAAAAATAAATTGGTCAATGCATCCACGACATTATTTAAGTTTGCGGAAGCTTTACCGGCTTTTTTAAGACCTGAAGATACTGAAGGTAAAGAACCTTTCTACCACCTTTGTGATATCAAAGGAAACGAAGATGAAGCCGAAGCTGATTTTATCATCAGAAGTTTCTCAGAAGATGAAATTCAGTATTTGATCAAATTAGCCCAATTCACTGCTAAGAGAATGAAAGAAAAGCTCGGATATGAAGCTATCTCTCTTGATATCAAAGCTCAATATCACAATATGAAGCAAGTTTTAGATAAATACCCACAAATTCAAGAAGAGATGGAAACAGTTTATAAAAAGCTTCATATCGCATATGAATACGAAGCTATCCGAGGTGGAACAACAGGATCACAACTCTCTTTTAAAGGACTCCCTTGCCCAAATCTAGGAACTGGTGATTACAATTGCCATGGCAAATACGAATACGTAGATCTTTTTGAAATGGAAGAGATGGTTAAAGTTGTCATGGAGTTGATGAAAGCTTAAGAAAGCACTTTCATAAATATCGTTTAAAGAAACAAAAAAGGATATTTTTTAATCGGTTTTTAATTATTCATATATAAGAAACAATAAATTATTTAATTTATCTTTAAAATGTAAGCACTTACAATCACGTCATATCAATCTTGGATTAAATATTTATTGACAATTTATAGCGTAAAAAACTACAAAATTTATAAAAACAGTAAAGGAATAACTGCGTGATTTCTGAAAAAAGCAATCATTTTTTTACTTGCAATGATAAACAATCTCAATAAAATTGATTTTGCATATTTTCGGAGGTTATTTTGATGAAAAAACTATTTTCTCTAGTTTCATTATTAACTTGCCTTGGCTTTGGTGGGCTTTTAGCCTCTGCTTCTCCAGTTGATGTGCCTGGAGTGGAAAAAGCAGGAGAGGAAACCTTTATCGTCACTATTGATCAGGGCGTGAAATCTAGCAAAGCGGAGGTTGCTAGAAATAAAGTTTTAAATGAACTCGCTTACCGCTTACCTGAAGAACTTTATCATATCGATTATGTTTATGATACGGTTTTGAACGGTTTTGCTATCACTATGGATTCTTCTTTAGAAGAATATGTAGCTCAAATACCGGGTGTTGAAAGCATTGAAGTTTCACACGCTTATGCTCGCCCGACAGCATCAGTTTTATCTAGTGGAACCAGCACCTTAGCCGCTTCAGACGACATCAAGAGAGATAAGTTAGCTAACTATTCTGCAGAAACCATTTCTGCTACTGCTACCGATATTTCTAAGGCTATCAAGGATGTTTCTGGAACTGAAGCTGATCCTCAATTAGGTAAAGGTATCACAATCGGTATCATCGATACTGGTTTATTCTTAAATCAAGTCGAAGGAACCACTCAAAGAGATGAGTTAGAAAAGGACACTGAAGGCTATAACGCAGCTGCTTTTAAAGATACTGCTGATGTCCAAGATATCTTAACCGAAGAAGTTGTCAATGCTGCCAAGAAGAAATCTGGCTTTAATGGTCAAAATGCTGTCAGAATCAACAAAAAGATCGCATACGCATACGACTATCAAGGACGCGATCCTAATGTTAACCCGACAACCGCAGAGCACGGAACTCACGTCGCTTCGTTAGCTGCTGCTAATGGTGATGACTTCACTGGTATTGCCCCCAATGCCCAATTAGCCATCATGAAAGTTTTCCCTGATGGTGATGGCGGTGCTTATGATGAGGATATCATTGCAGCTATCAATGATGCAGCTAAGCTCGGCCTTGATGTTATCAACCTTTCTTTAGGTACTGATTTAAATGATAACGAAGATGATCCTTCCAGTAATGCTTATAAAGCTATTCAAGGAGCTATCGATGCTGGTGTCATCGTTAACTATGCAGCTGGTAACTCTGGTAAATCAAGTTTTTCTGGCAATCAAGGTTATTCTGATTGGACTACTGATACTGTTGAATCATCTTATTTGGGTGGTGAAACATTAAATGATGAAAAAGTTAATGTTGTCGCTTCTTCTAACCCGAATAAAGCTTTCTATGATTCTATTTTAATGGTCAATGGAACCGCCGTTTCTTATTACGATCAAGTCATCAATCGTGAAGGTTCAACAATCGAATATAACACTCCTCATCCGTTTACTGACTTATTAGGAGATAGCCAAGAAGGCTCCTTCAACTATGTCCGTATCGGAGGTGTTGGTGCTGATAGCGACTACGAATCTTTCTATGCTGCATACAACAGAGAACACGGAACGTCAATTTCAAACTTTAGTGGTTTAAAAACTGAACTTGGTGCTGATTCTAAAGTTGTCGCTGTCATCGACCGTGGTGAGACCACATTCACTGAAAAAACAGTCGCCGCTCAAAAAGCTGGCGCTGATGCTTTGATCGTTGTTAACAATGATGCTTCAGTCACTTTCAACTTCAATTTCGACTATGGTTCATGGAACCCTGAGATTCCGGTTGTATTAGTCTTCCAAAGCATGGGTCCTACATTTGGTGCTGATAATACTGTCGGTGAATTTACTTTATCAACCAACAAAGCAGTTATCGCTCCTGATGGAAACATCACTTCTTCATTCTCATCTGATGGTCCCTCCTATAACTTAGATATCTCTCCGACAATCTCTGCTCCAGGCGGTCAAGTCATCGGTGCTATCGATGGTTCGGTCGTCGGTACAACTTCTAAATTAACTGGTTATGACAATCTTTCTGGTACTTCTATGGCTGCTCCTAACTTCTCTGGTGCTTTAGCTAGTGCTTTAAGTGAAAAGAAACCTGAAAATGGTGGAAGCTTAGCATTAGCTGATAAGGAAGCATTTGATGCTTATAAGAAAAAGATTTCTAGCATTGCCATGTCTACTGCTAACCAATTAGTAGATAGTACTGCTAAAAACATCGGTTCTATCAGACTTCAAGGTGCTGGTATTGTCAATGTTGCAGATATATTAGGTAATGATGCTTATGTGACTTCTCCTTCTGTTTCTGATGCTGAAGCTGTTTCTAGCCCTGATGCATTAAAAACCGAGAGCACTGAAGTCGCTAAAGTTGAATTAAAGAACAGAGGATCTTTAAACACTGATTTATCAACTGATAAAGAAGCTTACATCGAATTCAATTACACTATCCATAACGACAGTTCTAAAACTAGAACTTACACACCTTCTCTCAGTTTGATGATCCCTGATTTAAGAATTCAATTAACCACTTCTGAATATGAAAATAGCAAAGCTAACGATCCTACCACTGTTGCTGATGTCGCTGAAAATTTACCTGGTAAAATCACCACTTCTATCAACGATCAAACATTAGATATTCCTGATGCTAATTGGTCTGAAGGTAAAGGTGATATTCAAGTTGAAGCCAATTCTACTGCGACCGGTAAAGTTAAAGTTCGTATCGATAACATTGAAGTAGACAAAGTGTTTGATGCTGATGTCGATGGTGATGGCTTAAAAGATGTTCCTGATTTCCACGGCACTTTAAGAGAATACTTCAATGAACACTCCAATTCTGCTGGTGGTAGTTATGTCGAAGGTTATTTATATTTAACCGAAAAAGGAACCACCACTTCTGAAGATAACGAAAATGGTGTTTCACACACATTGACTATGCCTTACCTCGGTTTCTATGGCGATTATACAAAAGGTAAAGCTGTTGAACCTTTCCAATTTGAAAAAGAAGAAGGTCATTTATACAACTCTGAATTAGCTGATGCTTATATCAAGAATTTAAACGGAAGTGCTGCTAGAAGAAACGCCTATACTGGTTCTACTCTTACCGCTTCTGGTTCAGCTCCTAATTCTTCTGAAATCAGCAGAATCGGTGATTTATCCACTTCTGCTGCTCCTAATGGTACTAGCTACTTGGATATCGCCCAATATGACGAAAATGGTGATTTATACTTAAAAGCTGGTGCTGAAGGTGTCTCTGATCATTTGGTCAGTGTCTTCTATGTCAACCGTTCTGTGTCTGAAGCCACTTGGACAATCACTGGCGGTGGTGTTAATAAAGAAGGTCAAATCGGCGATTTGTACGAATATGGTACTGGTTGGGGAGTAAATAATGGCGCTGGTCTTGCTAAATCACTCTTTGTCCCTAGCACTGAAACATACATCATGCATCACGGTTATGCATGTATTGATATCAGTTCTTTAGCTGAAGGCGAATATACTTTATCTTATAACTTCACTTTGAGAGGAACTAATACCACTCAAACCAGTTCTTATAAACTCGTCATTGATAAAACTGCTCCTGAATTTATTTCTGCTACTACCCAAACTTCTTCTACTGGTAGACAACAATTAGTTGTTACAACTAAAGGTGGAGATGCTGCTATCAGCTATGCAGGTCGTGCTGCTATTCCTACTAAAGTTGAAGGAAGCGATGATTTATACAGAGCTACTTTAACCTTAACAGATAGCATCATTGAAGATAATGATGGTCGCTTAAATCTCACCATCACTGATACTGCTTATAATTCCACCTCTGTTATCGTTCACTTGAATTCTCTAAATGCTTTTGTGTCTGCTAACGGTCTTCCTGATGATGCTGACTTCGTTTTACAGCCTACTAATATCACAGCTGGAAACTATGCATATGATGTGACTTTGATCGATGCAGCTGGTTCTGATTTAGACTATACAGGCACTGTTACATTAACACTTCATGTCGGTACTGGTCTTGACGCTTCAACTATCACCGCAACCGCTAATGGTCAAGCAGTTGAAAACATCTCTTACGATAGCACTACTGGATATGTGACTCTTAGCAATGTTCAATTCACAGATGGTTTTGCTTCGATCAACCTCAGCAGACAGGTCATCACTCCTGGTTCTACTCCAGTAGATCCTTCTAAACCTTCAAGCGGTTTACAAGCTTGGCATATCGCTTTGATAGCTGTTGGAGGTGTGGTTCTTGTTGCTGGTATCGCGTTCTTAGTCATCTTTCTTCTCAAAAAGAAGAAGGCTAAATAAGAATAAGATATGAATATAATGCAAAAGCCCCGGGAAAAGGCCGAGGCTTTTGCGTTATAATGATATAGAAAAAAGTTCTGTTAGATGCTATTATTACCTGAGACCAAAAAGACAATAGCTTGTTGGGTAGCCGCTATTCTTCTACCTTTGATAATTATTCCACCTGTCTATTTATGTACTGACTTCTATTTGAGCAATTGCTGTGTTATTATCGGTATTGTTTATTTGGGAGTATTAGGATTGTTGTTTGTCGCAAGACAAGGATTCTTCGATCTCTTCGGATATCAATGTTCTAATTGGCTCTCTTCTTTCAAAAAAGGAAGTCCAAAAAAGTACAAAGATGTTTATACTTACAAAGAAGTAAAAAAAGAAAAGAGACGCACAACACAATTCGTTTGGTTACCGTTTCTTCTAGTTGGAGTTATCCTTGTTATCCTATCGATCGTCTTCGCATATTATTTAATTTGATTATTCCTGATAAAAGGAGGTAAAAATATGAAAAAATCAGTTAGATTAATCTCTTTGCTCGCTATTGGATGTATAGGTTTGTTAGCATCTTGTACTAAGCATTCTGGAATTACAGGTGGTGGTAACTCCAATATCCAACAAGGGTTGAGACCGTTCTATGTCACTTATAAAGGACAAGATGTGAATAACGGTGATGAATTCAACATCAATGTTGGTGAAAGCAATATCCGTTTAGCTTGCCATGCTAATGATAACAACGAAGACATCACTCATTTAGCGACTTTTACCTCTTCAGATGATAGTGTTTTATCTATTGCTAATGGATTGATTACCCCATTAAAGGTTGGTGAAGCTGATGTGACCATCACTAATGCTGCTGAAGAAGGTTTTTCTTGCACAGTTCATTTTGTGGTTTCTGAATCCACTGTCGCTAGCGGTGTTCAATCTTATTCAACGGTTGATTATGATGAAAAAGCTAATATTTTAGGTGCTTTAGAGAAATACGCTGTTGATAACTATTTAACAGGTATCACTTTATTCTCTAATGGTGGTTATGTTGTCTATAACGATCGTTATAAACCTCTTCCTAGAGAATACGTTTCCGGTTATGGTTGGGGAACTATGAAGGAAGGCAAATTAGAAAATGATTTAACCACTGTTCCTGTAAGCCACGATCCTTCTTATTATCAAATTGGTACTGTTTCTATCGCTGGTCATGCTAATGCGATGGATGCTTCTGGCTCTGATGTTTCTGATATCGCCAATTACTATACAACTGCTTATTATTCAACAAGATTAAATGCTAGTAATAACGGTTATGAATGGTATCCGAGTTTAGCATTAGATGAAAAACCTATACCTGTTGATGAATCAGGTAATAAAATCGAGAGCAATTATAATCGTCGTTGGAGAATTCACGTTCGTACCGGAGATAAAGCTCCTGTTTATAGAACAGCTTCCACTGCCACTTTTAATGGTGTGCAATTATCAAAATTTAATAAACAAAAAGTAACACTTGAAGATTATTTAACACCATTCAAAGTCATGTTGACTTCTTGGAATGGTCAATATCGTGGTTCTGAATTGACTGATGGTGTTTCTGGTTTTACTGGCGCTGCTTCTTATTACAATGCCACTTCTACAAATCCTAATGATGGTTCGGTTGTTGATGAAGAAGCTTGGAACAATCTGATGGGTGATTCGGAAACAGGCTTACTTCCTGATGGAAGTCGTGGAAACATCATCGTCGGTAATGATGATGAAGGTGATTATATCGAATTCAACCTTTTATATCCTTGTACACAATTCTATGCGATGTATTATCTCTCTAGTTCTTTATATTCACCATTACCGCTTGAATTCGTTCAAGCAGTTACTCCTAACAATTTAGGTCAATTCCCTACTGGATATAAAGGTCCACAAGATACATTCTTGTATACTGGTCCTTATTATGTTGAAAAATGGGATAACGGTCAGTATATCAAACTGACTAGAAATGACGATTTCTATGAATATAAAGAAGGATTCACCATGAGCGATGGTAACCATCGTGATGTCTATCAGATTCCTGGTTTTGAATTCCAACAATATTCACAAGATAACTTACAAAACGAATTTGAAAAAGGAACAATCGATTCTTATGCTCCTACTAAAGATACTTTGGTGACTCCTTATAACACCACAACAGGTACAAGTGATCAAGGTGTTAAGTGGACTCGTTATCAAACTAAGGGTGATTCTAACTTCAAACTTAATGTTAACTCTTTGACTCCTGAAGAATGGAACAGACGTTTTGGTACTTCTGGAACCGTTTATTCTCATGATAGCAAGGATACTTCTACATGGGTTACTCAAAGAAGAGAAAGAGCTTATTTAAGCGATAAGAACTTCTTAGACTTCTTAAGCTTCGCTCTTGATCGTGAAACTATCTGTACATCACGTGGTATGACGCCGACTCAAAACTACTTCTCTGATAACTATTTAATCGATCCTGAAACCGGTGTTTCATATAACTCTACTGATGCTCACGCTGCTGTTTTAGCTGATCGTTATGACGAGAGCTATGGCTACAGCCCTGATGCTGCTAAGAAAGCTTTAGATGCGGCTATGGATGAAACGATTCTTCCTATGGCTGAAGCTGGACTTTTAGTGGCTACAGGTTCTGGTAAAGGTGGAACTCCGACTAACCCTTGGATTATTAGAATTGATATGAATTGGATGAATCCAAAAGATGAAGATGATTATGGAGATGTATTCGATTCGATCAGACAGATTTTTGAAGAGGAGATCAATGAAGTTTATAATGGATGTTATAAACTTGAAATCAATCAAATCCCAGGATCAACTGACTATAATGAAGTTTATAATTCTATGAAACGAGGTGAATTTGATTTAGGATTTGGTGCTATTTCCGGAAACGATCTTAACCCTCTCAACTTCTTTGAGGTTATGAAAGGTGATAACTCTTCTGGTTTCACTTTAAACTGGGGACCAGATACTAGTAAAATCGATTCTGAAGATCCGATCATCTATGATGGCAAGAAATGGTCATTTGATGGTTTATGGCAAGCTGCTGATTCAGCTGCATTATTAAATAACGATGGTTCTTTCGCAGTCGCTTCTAATGTTTCTACTAATGGTTCAGGTAGCATCAAATATGAATCGGTTAATCGAGAGGATCAATCGGTCACTTATCGTATTTCATTCAAACAATTAGTTGATGCTGGAGCTAAAAATCTCTCTGTTTCTATCTCTAATGGTGAAGCCACAGTCGCTTATACTAATGAACAATTACAAGAATTATGGGATAGCAACTATGTTGCTAGTATCGTTGTAAACAATACCTTAAATGAAAACAGATCAGTCACTATGCGTGTCAGCTTTGAAATCACTATCACTGGCTTAGATGGTAAACCTCTAGCAACTGAAACCTCTTCTACTATCGGTCTCTTATCTTACACTGGCGTCACACAATAAACAAAGGTGATAACATGCCATACTTATTAAAGTATTCTCTTAAGCGTATCGCCTTATTAATATTCACAACTTTTGTGATATTGACGATCACTTTCTTCTTGATGAAATTGCTTCCTGATCCTCCGATCAGTGGAAATGATGTTGCCCAAAACGCGTATTGTCAAGACCAAGTTAGCCAAGGCTACTACTTGGTCTTTAATAGTGAACAGACAGGATTAGGAAGTACTATCATTCCACCTTATACCGATCCGACAGGTGCGACTTTCTTTTATTATCGTCGCCCTTTGATCGATCAATATTTTTCTTGGTTAACAGGTATCTTCACCCGTTGGGAATGGGGAACTTCTTCTGTTATCCAACGTCAAGCTGATGCTATTGCGATCATCGGTGAAAGACTAGTTCCTACTATCACAATCAACGCTTTTGCATTGATAATCTCACTTCCGTTAGGTTTCATCTTTGGTATCATCGCCGCTTTAAAAAAGAATAAGCCGACAGATCATATCATCTCTACAGTTGTTATGATTTTCATCTCTGTTCCTTCTTTCGTCATCATCTCTTTATTGATGCTATGGCTATCTTATGATACCGGTTGGTTACCTTCATCATGGCCGATTAATGGTTCTCCTATATCCGCTTATGTAAGCGCGATGGTGATACCAGTCTTGGCGCTATGTTTTGGAACTATCGCTGCATTCACAAGATACACGAGAGCTGAGCTTTGTGAAGTCATGTCTAGTGAATTCTTATTGTTAGCTAGAACTAAAGGTTTGACTAAGAGTCAATGCGTTATCAGACACGCTTTGAGAAATTCACTCGTTCCTTTAGTTCCGATGATCATCGGTCAATTCATCGGTATCTTAGGCGGATCTGTCGTTTTGGAACAATTATATGGTATTCAAGGTATTGGTAGATTATTTGTCGAAGCTATCAAAGCCCGTGATTATAATGTTTTGTTAGTCGATATGGCGGTCTTCACTATGATCAGCTTAGCTGCATCTCTCCTTGTTGATTTAAGCTATGGTATTGTTGATCCTCGTATTAGAATGGGAGCTAAAGCATCATGAACGATCAAGATAATAATTTACTCCCTGAAGAAGAACAGGGATTCAAACTCGTCGATGCTTTTACAGAGGCTAAATCTTTTGACGGACAAGATGTTTCTAGCGATGATTTTAAATTTGTTCAACAAGATAAAAGCATCCATGATGTTAAATTCAATACAAAACCTACGACTTTCTTTAGAGATGCTATGCGCCGTTTTGCTAAGAACAAATCTTCGGTTGTCGGCGGTATCATCTTAGGTATTCTTTTCTTATTAGCTATTATTTTACCGATCGATGGAGTCATACCTTTCAACACGACTATCGGCGGTAATAGTGATAAAGTTAATATTCTTAACTATGAAACTAATTTACCACCTAAAATTTTCGATATCGGTACTGGCTTCTTAGATGGCACCTTAGAGATGAAAAACCAACCATATCCTCTCGATAGCGAAGGCAATTATATCGGTCTTGGTGCATCTGCTGATTGTGTCGTCAGTATCGGCGATGTTTACACCGGTTATTCAAATAGTTATAGCTCTGATGGTGAAGGCGGTTATGCTACAGTCACTAGAAACGTTGATTCTAGTGCTGAAAACACTGGTATCGGTTGGATGTATTCAGCCTCTTATGAATATGATATCAGTCAGTATAATTACACTTTATCTTTCACATTAGGATGGGCTAATGCTGAAGGTTATGTCCAACCTGAATTTGATGTTTTGTTCTTTGCTAACAACAAATATTATCCGCTCACAGATTATTCTTTAGAGTATGGTGAAATCGGACAAAAAGAAGATAATGAAGCGACTGTTTATCCGTATAAAACTCAGGAAGTCAATCTCACTACACTGTTAAAGAATAATGAGGCTATTCAAACTGATTTTCCAGATGCGACTACTCTTACCGGTTCTGTCGGTTTGATCTTCAAAGCTGATACGAATAATAAAACGGCTATTTATGTTCACGATGTGACTTTATCTTCGGATAATGAAAACTCTCGTGAAAAAGCTCAATTAGCTAATCGTTCGTTTGATGATGCTAATGAGTTAGTCGGTCAACCTCTGACCATCAACAATCAACCCAATACCAGATATTGGGCCAACAACTCTTCTACTCAGTTTAATCCTACCGATGCTTTAACTTCTAGATGTGACATCGTCTATGATATGTATGAAGTTAAATATGGATTGAACACCATCACTATCGCTCAATCCGTTTTAGATAATTGGGTGAGTCAAGGACTGGTTGAATATACTGATGGCAATCCAGCTTCTTATAAGAAGACTGAACTCGGTGCTAACAACAATGATGTTTATGTCGAATCCATCGTTCAAGATAACGGTGGAACTTTAAGAGCCAATGTCATCATGTGGAAATATTTAGGTTATGATCACATGCCTAAACACATCTTTGGAACTGATAGCAAAGGACGTGATTTGCTCAAATATGTTTTCTCCGGTTTAAGAACATCGTTGTTATTAGGTATCATCGTCGCTGCTATCAATATTTTCATCGGTGTTGTTTGGGGATCTATCTCTGGTTATTTCGGTGGAAAAGTCGATTTGATCATGGAAAGATTCGTCGATATCTTATCTGGTATTCCTTGGATTGTTTTGATGACTGTTTTGATCATCAAAATGGGACAATCCTTCTTCGTCTTTTCTTTGGCGTTGTGCTTAACTGGTTGGATCGGTACTGAAGCGGTGACCAGATCACAATTCTATCGTTATAAAGGGCGAGAATATGTCTTAGCGTCTAGGACTTTAGGTGCTAGAGCACCGAGATTAATCTTTAGACATATCTTACCTAATGCTATCGGCACTATCGTCACTAACTCAATTTTGATGGTTCCATCAGTCATCTTTAACGAAGCGACCATCTCATACTTAGGATTAGGTTTGCAAGGTCTTGATTCATTAGGTGTCATCTTATCCGATAACCAAAACCTATTGAATCAATATCCGTATCAATTGATTGTTCCTGCAGTCATCATCTCATTGTTGATGATTTGCTTCAACCTCTTCGGTAATGGTTTGAGAGATGCGTTTAACCCATCTCTGAAAGGATCTGATTAATATGGCTTATAAATATGATGAAAAGATCCTTTCTGTGAAGGATTTGAAAGTTTCTTTTAAAACTGATGAAGGTATCGTTCACGCTGTTAGAGGTGTCTCTTTTGATTTGAACAAAGGAGAGACTTTGTGCATCGTCGGTGAATCAGGCTCTGGTAAATCAGTCACTTCTAAAACCATCATGGGTATCTTACCAGCCTCCGCCATCATCGAAAGCGGTGAGGTTATGTATGAAGGGGAAGATTTAACTAAGATTTCAGAAGCTGAATTTCATCGTATCAGAGGAAAGAAAATCGGTATGATTTTCCAAGATCCTCTTTCTTCTTTAAATCCGATCATGAAGGTCGGAAAGCAGATCACTGAAGCTCTCCTCATCAACAGCAATCATTTAAAAACCAGATTTGAAAGTCTCATTTCTAAAGAATTAGCTGCTTATCGTAACCTTAAAGTCAAAAGAGATGAAAGCATCTCTTTAGCTAAACACTCTTTAGATTCCATCTCTGCTAAGTATCAAGAAAAAATAAATGTTTTAGAGAGCGATCTAGCTAGCGAAGAAGCTAAATTGTTTGAAACAGGTAAAAACGATCAACAATTCAAAGCTCTCAACGAAAGTTATGAAAAGCATTATAAAGAGACAAAAGCTAAAGTTTTAGAATTGAGAAAGCAAGAAAGAGAAGAGATCAAATCTAAGAAGGCGGAAGTCAAAAAAGCGATCAAAGAAGCAAAAATCGCTTATAAAAAAGAGAAACCGGTTTTAGCTAAAGCTCTTAATGAAGCTAAGAAAAAAGCTCGTCTTGACAATAAAAAGTATGAAGCAGAAGAAAAAGCCAAAGATAAACAAGAATTATCAGCTTTTGATGCAAAAACTGTCGAGCTCATCACTGAAAAAGAAAAAGAGCTCAGCAGTTTAAAAGCAAAGCTTTCTACTTCTTCTTCAATCGTTTTAACAAAGCAAGAAATCAATAAAAAAGCACTTGAATTAGATGATTTAAAAAAGACTCGTTTAGAGGAGCGTGAAAAGCTTCTTCTCTCTCATAAAGCTAAATATAGGATCACTAAGAGAGAAGCTAAAGAACGTGCTTTAAAGGTTATGAAAGAAGTCGGTATTCCTCAACCAGAGATCCGTTTTAAACAATATCCGTTTGAATTTTCAGGCGGTATGAGACAGAGAATCGTTATCGCCATCGCTTTGACTGCTAATCCGGATGTTCTCATCTGTGATGAACCGACAACCGCTCTTGACGTCACTATTCAAGCTCAAATTCTAGAGCTGATCAATCGTTTGAAAGAAGAAAGACATATGTCCATCATCTTCATCACTCATGATTTGGGTGTTGTTGCTAATATGGCTGATAGAGTCGCTGTCATGTATGCGGGTAAGATTGTAGAAGTCGGAACTGCTAATGAAATCTTCTACGATCCTAAACATCCATATACTTGGGCGTTGTTATCCAGTATTCCAGATATCGATTCAAAAGAGAAATTAGAGGCGATTCCTGGAACACCACCATACCTTTTAAATCCACCTGTTGGTGATGCTTTTGCTAACCGTAACAAATATGCATTAGCTATCGATTTTAAAGAACAGCCACCTTACTTCAAAGTGTCTGATACCCATTATGCAGCCACTTGGCTACTAGATAAAAGAGCACCGAAAACTGAACTTCCTAAGATCGTCTCTCAAAGAATCAAAGTCTCTTTAGAAAGGGCAGGTATTCACAATGTCGAAGACATCAAGTAAAAAGCAAAAGAAAGCGATCGAAAATCAAAAAAATCCTTTAGAGCAGATTCTTGTCAAAGGTTTAGACAAGAAGATGGATACTCATGGCGTCTCTTTTAAAAAGGATTTAGCTTTGAGTGATACGATTTTATCTGTCAGACATTTAAAGATGTTCTTTCCTTTGGGTGAGGGCAAGAAATTAAAAGCTGTTCATGACATCTCTTTTGATGTTAAAAAAGGTGAATGCTTCGGTTTAGTCGGTGAATCTGGTTGTGGTAAAACCACCACTGGTAGAAGCATCATCCGCTTATATAACATCACTTCTGGCTCAATCTATTTCAAAGGCTTCAGAATCAATGCTGGTAGCCGCTGGAATGAAAAAGAGATCAAATGGTCTAGGATCAAAGGCAATAATAAGATCAAAGAATTGAGACAAAATCTCAAGAATGAATTATCGGAGATGGATTCTTCTTCAACACCTGAATCCCAAAAAGAGATTCAAGAGGTTGAAAACCGATATCAAAAAGAGATTCAAAGCATCGAAAAAAGAATATCTGATATCAAAACTGAACAACGCAAGAAGATCAAACAGATCAAATTTGATAACCATCATGTCAATCGCAAACTGATGAGCAGGATGCAGATGATCTTCCAAGATCCTATCGATTCACTAGATCCGAGAATGACTGTCGAAGACATCATTCAAGAAGGCTTAAAGATTCAAGGCTTTAGAAACAAGAATCAGAATCATGAAAAAGCTGTTAAAGTTCTTGAAGAAGTCGGGTTGATCTCTGATTATTGTTCGCGTTATCCACATGAATTCTCAGGTGGTCAAAGACAGAGAATCGGTATCGCAAGAGCGTTAGTCATGAACCCAGAATTCTTGATCTGTGATGAACCTATTTCGGCTTTGGATGTTTCTATCAGAGCTCAGATCATCAACCTCTTGAACAGTTTAAAAGAAGAGAGAGGCTTGACCATCATGTTCATCGCTCATGACTTATCTGTCGTCAAATACTTTTGTGATCGCATCGCTGTCATGTACTTCGGTGAAATGGTTGAATTAGCCACTTCTGATGAACTCTTTAAACATCCTTTACATCCATATACAAGAGCTTTGTTATCTGCTATTCCTAAACCCGACCCGCTCAGTGAAAAGAAGAGAAAGAGAATCGTCTATAATCCTGCTAAAGAACACGATTATTCTATCGAAAAGCCAACATTTAGAGAGATAGTTCCTGGTCACTTCGTATTAGCTTCTGATTCTGAAATGATCAAGTATCAAGATTTGATCAAAAAAGAAGATGAAGAAAACGCTAGAAAAGAAGAAGAAAATCGTCGTTTAGGTATCAACTGAAAACAAACAGCTATTATCGCTATTAGAAGAAAGTGGATAATAGCTGTTTTTGTTAAGAACAGCATATGTAGACTTGATGTGTATAAAGCGCTTTCACGATAAAAAAATAAAATATACAACTTTAACAAAAAGTATAAAAAAGTCTTAAAAAGCCGATAAAATCGGCATTTTTTAAGAAAATACAAAATGATCATCTGCTGAGATTGATTTTGTGTCCACTTTTTATCATCAACTTTTTTGATATGATTTTCATTGTCTATTTTTTAGGAGGTTTTTTATTCTATGAAAAAACAAATGATTTTAGGTATAACCGCCCTAGCTTTACTAGCAGGTACTGGTACTGCCACATTGGTTTCTTGCCAACCTGATTATCCTGCTGTCACTGTTGAATTGAATCGTAATACTATTCAAGCAGAAGTTGGTGGAACCTACACATTAAGATCTACAGTCAACTCTTCTGAATCCATCAGTAACTTCATGTCTAACTTCACTACTGACAATGAAGAAATCATCGAATTCACCACTACAACCACAGGCGCTACTAACGTTTCTTTCACCGCTAAAGCTATCGGCACTGCTACTATCACAGCGACTTCTGTTGTCAATCCAGATGTGAAAGCTGTTTGTACAGTCACTGTCGGTGAAGCATTACCTACTTTACCTGAGGTTTTCTCCACTCTTAATACAGCTCATAACTACACTATTACTACTGAGATTACTGGAGATAGTATCAATGAAGAAGATATACCAACTCAGACAACTGTTTTAACAGAAAATGCCTTACTCAATTACCTCACTTTTCCTTCTGGTGAAAATGCACCTATGTATAGTGCAATTGACGAAAATGGCGATACTATGAACTTTAATGAAAATCCATCTGGTGAACCTATTTATGGATCTAATTGGGGATTAGTAGCTTTGGATGATGGAAGCGTCACTTATTTACAATATGATAACCAAAATAATGTTGTTGAAAACGCTTACCGTGTAAAAGGTGCAACTGGCTTTTTAACAAAAGATAATTTTGATGGCTCTGGTGTTTCTTCAGTAACAAGTGCAAATCCATACTTTACAAGTTTGGCTGTCATTGATACTAGTGTTTTACCAAGTGAGAAACGCAGTGATAACACTTATGAAATTGTTGGTACTGAAGAAAATACTGCTCTTTTGTTTGCTGAATGTGGATTATTCCAATCTGTGTCTTCTTATTTCCAAATGCTTGTTTATCAATTAACTAACGATGCATCATATCTCGGATTTTCAACCAATATTGATACGACAATTACTGTAACAAGTGCAAATACTTTCATAGCTACATTTACATATACTGACGATTCAGTCGGTGAAATAACAGCTACAGCTACAGTCAGCAATGTTGGAACGACTACACTAGATGATATTTCTGGCACTGGTGTTCCAACTGATATCCAAGCTGATATCGCTTCTTTAAAACCATATACGCCTGAATTAGCACAAGTATTAAGTGATTTGATTACTGCTATTGACACCAACAACTATAGCTTCACTGGTTCTTATTCAAATGATTATGTTGAATCATTCAATTTAACAGATTATTACGCACCTAATTACTTTATTTCTCAGGTCTATGATTATGAGGGTGTGAGTGCTTTTGTCGATGCTGGTGTAGATATTTCCAGTATTAAATCTGCTGTTTATTATCTTAAAGATAATAAAATCTATGGGGACACCATATCATATGAATTATCAGAAGGCTCATTGATTTCCCATCTTGATGGCAAACCAACTTTAGGGGTTAAATTAATCAATGGCTCAACTTTAACTGAAGCGACTCAAGAAGAGTTTTATCAAGTTTTTGGTTATTTAGGAGCAAGTGGTTTGTTTAGCAAAGATGTGTTAATCAATTTTACTGATAACGTAGCATTTAATGTGCCTGAAGGTACATATGGTACTGATAATGATGATTTAGCTAAATTGTACTTCGAATATATGGGTGTTTATGACCAAACACTTGAACAATTCCCTGGTATTACTGATCTTTATGTAATGCTTACTCCAACAAAAGCTGCTGAGCAAGTGTCAAGCTTAACCATTTCTTTATTGTTTGACCCGACTAATTCAGGAAATTTCTTTGCTTATAATATGGTTTATCAATTTAGTAAAGGCACTTCATATTCATTAAATCAAGCCATCTTAGATCAAATCGCTGCTTAATTGAATCTCTATAATTAGTAAAAAAAGCTGCAACAAACCTCAACATATT
Organism: uncultured Bacillota bacterium; assembly: GCA_949284445.1. GTDB lineage: Bacteria > Bacillota_I > Bacilli_A > RFN20 > CAG-288 > Enterosoma. The sequence goes on along the minus strand of CASDVP010000001.1, from coordinate 109,660 downwards.
GTTAAGGAATGTTGCAGTTTTTTACTTATACAATTTTATTCTCAATAGAGGTTAATAAAATATAAACTAGTTTGATATTTTCTAAAATAATCCGTTGTTTTTAGAATGTTGATTTTTTAATATGATTAGTGTTAAAAGCCATATGTTGTGGTGGATTGAAATTAGAGCAAATAAAGAAAACTATTTTAATATTTTCCAATAACCATTTTTATCCGAGCCGATACGTTCAAGATATCCTTTCGTTTGTAAAGATTTAATGTAGCGCTCTGCAGTTCTTTTGCTTTTATTTATTAGATGGGATAAATTTTCAGCACTCAATTGTGGATTTTTAATTATTTCTTCTAAAACGGTCTGCTCTAACTTATTTACACCGACATTTACACCGACATTTACACCGACATCGAGGCTTTTTGCGACATCTTCGTTTAAAGGAATTGTCACTAAAATGACTATGTTTTGAATATCAAAAGTTGATCGGTAATCTTGTTATAATTGTGTTTGTAAGGGGTTTCTGAAACACTTTAAATTTGGTTAAAAAGCCACTCGAAATTATATTTTTTTAGTAAAAAGTAATAAAAAGCATATATTTATGTGTTTATTTTAACCTATAAACAAATGTGTTTTCTTTATATTTTTTGGATGTTGTCAAAACTGCTTTTTTATAATAATTTCAAATCTCAAAAGGAGGATATTCGATTTATGAAAAAGAAAGTATTTTTGAGTTTAGTTTCATTAGCATTATTAACAGGAGCGGGATTAGCATCTTGTAAAGAGACAAGTTCAACACCGGTTGCTGTTAATGCACTAACTGATGAGATGCTAAGTCAAGCTGCTAAAGGTTATTCATCTGAAAACCTTGTTAAAGTTGATTATGAAATGACAGGAGCAGAATCTTTTACGATGCAAAATTATATTGATGTTGAAGCAGATTCAGACACATACCATGTTATTTCATATACAGCTTCAGAAGATGGTGCTCCTCAAAAAGAAGAGGTTGATTATGATGAGTATTATCAGCCGGTAACAGAAGGAGATGTGGTGCTTGCGGGAAGCAATTATATCGGCCTAGGCAACACTGTTGAGACACAAGCTATAGATGGATTAAAATGGCAAGAGAGTTTCAGTAATTTCTTTGCTGGTCTAAAGAGTGATGATTTTTTAAATGCTGCAGAACAATATCATTTCACATTAGACTTAGAAGGAGTATCTGCTGAGTTGAAGAATGCAGTTGCTACTCAAGCGATCGGTGGATATGGTTTCGCTTTAAAATCGTTAGAAGTTGTCACTGATGGCTTTAAGATTGTCGGCTATGCTTTTGCTAGTGAGCCATATGATGTTGAAGGATTAGGAAGCATGACTGTTACAGTCACAGCCACTGTAAATGAATTGGGTGAAGATGTTGTCACACCATTAGAAGTATACACTGGTGAAACCGATGCTGATTTTGATACCGCTATGGAGTCTTTACAGGCTGGTAATTATCAAGTGACTGAAACATTTTCTGTTGATGTGGGTTCAGGATTACAACCTATTTCTATTATGAATGCTTCTGTCTCTGGCAATGTGTTAGTTGATTCAGATACTGATGATATTATGGTTGAGAGAGATGGTGCTTTACATAACGTCATTCAGTTGAGTAATGATATGTATTATAAAAGCGGATATTTCTTAGATGGATGTGGATTACCTGATTTTAATATTTCTTCTGTCTTTTTCGATAAAGGAACCGATGGTACTTACACATTAAATCTAACAACATATCCTAGTTTATTAGCTTCTTTATCTGCTTTTGATCCTTTTGATACTGGCAGTGTGACTTCATTGACTGTCAGTATCACAGCAACAGAAATCACCTTTACAGCTGATTCAGTTTATATTTATAGCGGATATGAATTACCTTCTCAATATGTCGTTTCTTTCACATCAATCGGCGGCGTTGAAGATTTCGGGTTAGATATTCCAGAAGAGATTGACTATATTAGATTTGATGAATACTTCAATTATTATCAGCTTAAAGCAAATTTAGGTTTAGCTGATTGCACAGATGACGAAGCAGATCAGATTGTTCATGAGATACCTATTCCTCTTTATTATGGTGACTGTCGTGTTTATACATTACAAGATGATAGTGCTTTATTAGGTACAAATTTTACTGTTTCTACCGATGATGATGTCAACACATATCTCAATCTTATTTTAAATCTTGACTTCAGTATGTTTATGGATTGCGGATATGAAGTTGATACTGAGAATCTTATTGCTACTAAGACAGTAGAAGTTGGTGAAAACAGCTATGATATTACCTTAGAATTCATTTATGCGACAACTTCGTCTACTGGCACAGATTATACTGCTGGTGTAATGATTTCAATCACTAAAAAATAGACACTTATCCGGTTAAAAGTCTGATTTACTCTTAAATTTGTTTTGAGAGAGATCAGACTTTTTCTATGAAGATAATTTTGAGGCGTATTTAGCCATAGATAAAAATAACTTCAATAAGTTCCAGATATAATGATGATCATTTAGAACGTTTAATATCACTTTAGAGTTATTTTTAGCTAAGACAGGCATGTTATAAACAAGAGTTCTGACAGGTGAATTGAGAATACTATTGAAGTAAATTTTGTTATTTTTAACAGATTTGATTTTACTGACGATAGAAATAAATGCCTTAGCACCTTTAGATCCGTTGTTTTTAGCTTCATTTAAAGATGTTTCTAAATCAAAAGGCTTGCTTCTTTTGATCAATGGTAATTCACCTTTAAATAAAGCTTTAAATTGTTCGTCACTGATGCTATGTATATCACTAATTCCATATAAAGATGGTTTATAAGTAAAATTATGCTTTTTAAAAGAATAATATAATTTAAAAGAATCATCAGATACATTAAAGCCTATAGTGAATACATAATCTCCGTAAAGAGGGAAATATCTATTTGAATCGATATCAAAATAAGACAACTTCTTTTTATCTATAACTAGAGTTATCTCTTGTTCTTCGTATGCTTGTAAGAAGGGTTTGCTGAATGCGATCAATTCTTTTTTAGGATTATAAATATAATCATCTGGTTTAGTGATATAAACTTGAACACACGCTTTTCCAGGGACGTGACTGATGTTTTTGATTTTTACTTTGATGGTTATATTAGAACCATCACTTAGAGAACAATGCTCAATTTTAAAATCTGAGTAAGACAACCCATATCCGAAAGGAAATAAAACAGGGATATTAAAGCTTTGATAATAGCGATAACCAACATACAACGCTTCTTTATATAGGACATTAACACCATCACCAGGAAAATAATTATATGAGGGATTATCTTCTAGTCTTAGCGGAAAAGTTTCAGCTAAATGTCCGCAGGGATTTTTAATTCCTAATATCAAATCATATAAAGCTTCATTGATAGCTTCTCCTCCTAATGAAGCATATAAAACAGCATCAACATCATTTATGAATGGAATCTCACAAACTGAACCTGTTTCTATGATCGCTATTATATTCACTTTCAATTTGGCGAGTTCTTTTATTAACTGTAATTGATTTTTTGGTAATGAAATATCAGTTTTATCAAAGCTCTCACATTCATCAGAATCAGAATAGCCAAGAAAAACGATCACCGTTTTATACTGCTTAGCTTTATCGATCGCTATCTTTAAATAAGCGTTATTGTTTTCGTCTTGTAAGTCATATCCTCTCACATGATCTGTTTCATCAATCAAATCTAAGAAAGAAGCAGTCTTATAAGTGTTGATATGTGAACTACCTCCTCCTTGAATATGCGGGTTTATAGCCAAGTCACCAATGATTAAAGTATCTTTGAAATTCTTTAAAGGCAAAAACTTATCTTTGTTTTTTAATAGCACAACACCTTCTAAAGCAGCTTTTTTAGCGATCTCATGACCTGTTTCTAAGTCTACATCGTTTTGATTGCTACTTTTATGTAATTTATCACTTGTTTTCTTTAAATGGGAAATAGCCTTAGCGCATGCTGTTTCCACCTCTTTATCGGCGCTTATTGCACTATAAACCTTTTCATAATTTACTTCACCAGATTGTGGCATTTCTAAGTCTAAACCGCTCAACACAGATTTGACTGGGTCTGATACAGCAAACCAATCTGAGATGATAAGACCATCGTATTTTAATTCATCTCTGAGATAGTCAGATAATAAAGCTTTATGTTCAGTCATGTGAATACCATTGACTAGGTTATAACTAGCCATGATTGCTGTTGGTTTAGTGTTTGAGATAACGTCTTCAAATGCATACAAATAGATTTCGTGCAGTGTTCTTTCATCAATTACAGCGTTTATAGTCATGCGATCAGTTTCTTGAGAATTGGCACAAAAATGTTTTAGGCAAGAACCAACACCATGGCTTTCTAAACCAGAAACATATGCTTGAGCTAATTCGGCAGTCAAATGAGGATCTTCACTGTAATATTCAAAGTTTCTACCACCTAGCGGATTCCTTTTGATATTAATAGCTGGACCTAGAAGAATATCAATATCATAATATCTAGCTTCTTTTCCTAGCTCTATACCAACCTTTTTAATGATATCAGGATTAAAAGTCTGACCTAATAAGGCGCCGGATGGAAAACATACCGCAGTTATAGATTTTTGGAGATAATTAGAATTTTCAATCTCTTTTCTGATGCCTATCGGGCCATCAGAAAAAGTGATAGGACTTAAATTGATTTCTTTATTTCCTTTGCTTTTCCAGTTGCCTTTACCTCTTATAAGGGAGGCTTTATCTTTATGATTGAGATTCTTTATCTGTTGTTTTATGTCCATACTTAAATTATATGATTTGCTGAATATTTATAAAGTGATAAAAACTTAACTTAGTTTCTAAAGACAGTGCATGAATAATTAAATTGGGTGTTCATTGTAGATGAATTCTTGAATTTAATTGAGTCATTTAAATTGTTGATTTATTCTCGAAGTGAAGTAGTGAAGTAATAGTGAAGTGAAGTGAACTAATAGTGAACTTTTTTCAGCGAAATATTCATTGGTTTATGATATTCTTATAAAAAAGAGTCGACAAAATGACACTTAATAATTTATTTCCAAACATAAGTTTAGAAGATGATAAAAATGAATTTAAAGGAATAATCGAAGAAGGAAAGAAAGCAGATGGAACATCGAAAGAGGATAAATGGTTAAAAACTCTTGTTGGTTTTGCTAATTCTAATGGCGGCAGTTTATTTATTGGTGTAGAGGATAAAACACATAAAATCGTTTCATTAGATCATTTAATGGCTGATAAGGTCATTCAGATGATTCATCGTCTGATCAAGCAAAAAATAGTTCCTTCTCTTAAATATGAAATTCAAACGATACCGATTACACAAAAAGATAATACCACTCGTTATCTTTTAATAATAAAAGTTAATAGAGGTGATAATTTACCTGTGGGGTTAAAAACTTATGGAGTTATTGCTTACTACATCAGACATTTTGGTATTACAAAAGTGTGCTCTCAGGAAGAACTTAGAAACTTATTTTTATATGATAATGGAACGCCATATGATTCATTGATGACTGATATTATCTATGAGCCGAAAGATTTTTCAAAATTAAATTCCAAATATTATGAAATAACTAATCATAAATTAAGTAATAAAACCTTGTTATCTATAGGTTTTATTGATAAACAAAATCATTTATCTAATGGAGCATTGATGTTTAAAGATGATTACCATAATGAAAAGAGTTTAGTCGTAGCTACAAAATGGTCTGGTATTAATAAGGGTACAGACATAGTATTATCTTCAGAAACGTTTAGTGGTAACTTGATTGATGAAGCTGATTTTTGTATGTCTTTCATTGAAACGCGTTCAAATAATGGCTATAAAAAATTGCCAGTAGGTCGAGAAAATTACTTTTCATATCCTAAAAGAGCTGTTTTTGAGGGTGTGATCAATGCACTATGTCATAGAAATTATTGGATAAATAACTCACAAATCGAAATCAACATTTTTACAGATAGATTAGAAATTATATCTCCTGGTAGTTTAGTTAGTGGAGAAGTGTTAAACAGAGAAACTAAAATTGCAGGCATCTTGCCCGAAAGAAGAAATGAAGTGATTTGCAACGTGTTTGCATTAATCAATTATCTTGAAAAAAGAGGTTCTGGTTTCGATAAAATCTCAAGTGAATATTCTCATTATGATAAAAAATATGAGCCATATATTTCCTCAAATAACACATATTTTTCTTTAGTTTTACCAGATTTAACTTATTCAGGGGTTGTTGATGCGCAAAGCGAGATAAAAATATATGTTGATGGCGTTTTAAAAGGTAAATATGATGAGGCTATTTTAACCATGTGTTATTTAAGCGAAAAATCCACAACTGAAATCGCTAAAAAATTAAACATTAAGCCAACCACATATTTCAGAAAGAAAATATTAGATCCTTTAGTCGAAGGTGGATATCTTTTATCTAATTATTCTCGCCCAGAAAAGTTTGTTGCTAATAGAAATAAAGTATTCTTGAAATGAGAATTTTATTCACTGAAGTAAATGTGGTTAATAATTGATAATTAGCTTTATTTTAATGGATGAAACTAGTGCTAAGCTCTTCTATGGCTTAAAAAAGACATACGCAAAGTAATTAACTATTTTTAACAATAATTTAATCGGATTCTCGATTTTTTAAACAACTTTAAACCTTATAACTCGTTTAATAAGTAATCTTGTTCAGCTCAGAAATTGATATTTCATTTATAAATCGCATTAACATTGCTATAATTTTAGAGACTAAATTAAAGGAGACGATTGATGAAAAGCATTTCAATAATCTTGCCGTGTTATAACGAAGAAGAAGCTCTTCCTTTATATTTTCAGAGTGTTGATCCTGTCATAAAAGATATCAAAGATTATACTTTTAATTTTATTTTAGTTAATGATGGCTCTAAAGATAAAACTCTTGACGTGATGAATGATCTCTATCAAAAAAGAAATGATATCGAGATTGTTACACTAGCAAGAAACTTTGGACAAAATCCAGCTATTTATGCAGGCTTAAGTGTCTGTGATAGTGATTATGCGATAATCATGGATGCTGACTTACAAGATCCTGTTGATCTCATCAAGACGATCACGGAAAAGTTTTCCGAAGGTTATGAAGTGGTTTCTCCTCATAGAGCAAACCGCAAATCGGATACTTGGTTTAAAAGAACAACTGCCGGTATGTTTTATAAATTTGTAAATGCGATTGAAGGTAAAAAGGTCATACCAGAAAACGTCAATGCTTTCAGAGGCATCTCTCGAAGAGTAGTTGAATTATTTAATAAACTGCCTAATAAAGATCGCCTCTTTTTAAATGATGTTGCTTTTGTTGGTTTTAAAACCTGTTATGTGGACTTTGTTAGACAGAAACGTGCAGCTGGTTCTTCTAAATATAATGTTAATAAATTGTTCAATCATGCTTTTAATATCATTTCTAGTGGAACCTCTCAGCCTTTGTTTGCAGTCTTAAAATATGGTGCTATCTTTTCTGGAATTTTCTTTTTAGTTTTTTTAGGATTGTTGATATCTTATTGTGTGATCAATACAGGTAGTCTCATTTCCTATAACCATACACTGACGATCTTCTTTATATTAAGCAGTGTGTTTTTAGCTTTATCCATCATCATTTTTGTCATCGGAATAATCGGACTTTATTTACATAATGTTTTGATCAATACAAGAAATCAACCATTATTCATCATCGATAGAGTGGTTAAGCAAGAAGAAAAAGAAGATTTAAATCCTTCTCTTTCTGATAAAGAAGAAAATAGAGTAAGTGACTAATCCAGCTAAACTTAAAACCATTAATATAAAGCCGATATTTAAGCCGTGATCAACAAATTTTAAGGTGACAGTATGTTCACCTTTTTCTAACGAAGAAAGATCACATGCTGAAAAGATATTGAATCTTTTTACTGTGTTCATCTTTTTTCCATCAATATAAATATTCATACCTTCTTCTAAAGGTAAAGTAAATAATAGGTAACGATTGTCATTAACCAAATTCAATTTACAAGTTATCTGATAAGAAAAAGGATTGGATTCTATTTTCAAATCAGAAATAACATCTTCTTTTATAGCATTTATGTATTCTTTTAAAACACTTAAGTCTTCATAATATATTTCTGCTTGTAAACGATAATTTTCAGTTTCAAATGGTATGGTAACTCTGATGTTATGTGTGCTGTTTACAGCACCGGTAAAGCCTCTGATACCAGCGTGCCAATAGGACATCATCTCAACATATTTCCAATCAAAAGTGATTCTTAGATTAGAATCTCTTTCTTTGAACATGAAATAAAGATTGTTGTTTTCAGCTTCTTTAGGAACCGTAAATGTATAGGTTATTGTACCTTTATCACCAGTTAAATATAAAGCGTTATCTTTTTCTATCGATGATAAAGAAGGCGGGATGTTGATTTCTGGAATTATCTTTTTAAATATATCTTTTTTCTCACCATTTTCATCAACAACTTTATCAGTCATATTCTTGAATATTTCATTTTGATATTCGAAATGATCGTACCAATAGATTTCACCATCTTCTTTTGTATAGCCCTCATTTACATAAGTGTAGTCTGATGGAAGCACAGTAAATGCTAAGGGCAGAACATATGGATTTTCATAAAAGCTCATATTGTTGGTTGAAGGGATATTCAGTTTATTTAAGCTTGGTAAGAAATGAATCACTTTTTGTTTATTATCGTCAATCACATATTTGATCCCTAAATATGAATTCATACTGACGGTTGAACCACCATCATATCCTTCATGGAATCCGTTATAGTGGAAACCGATCTTTTCTAAATAAGACATCACATTTTTCTTTTCAACCGATGAAAAATGAGATATGCCATTATACCCATAAAACATCGGATCGTTATCTGCTTCATTGAATGAATGTTTTCTTAAGAATGTGTTTTCCATTCGATATAAAGAGTCATCATAATTCTTTAAAGCATCTACATCAGATTGGAATTGTTCATCTTCTAAATAATCTTCTTGAGTCAAATATTCGTTATTAGAAATATTGGTCTTTAAAACATTATCTTCGCTTTGATAAATTGAACATCCAGCTAAACTGAGAATCAGTATTGAAGATAAATTGAGAATAGTTGAAGCTCGTTTGACTTGATATTTAAAGCATAAAGAACAGATAAAAGAGATTAAGCCAGTGAATACAAAAGCACCTAATCCCATTGTTGAAAGAGTATATATATCACCATTGGTATTCTTGATATAAGTCACTAATATCAAACTGATAGCACCTAAAACAACCGGAGCTAAATAGCTTAACAATGGTGTTTTATCAATACCTTTAAATCCATCTTCGCCATATAAACAGATCAAAAAAGCTATTATAAAAGCATATCTAGTAGGAAACCATGTCGGAGTTGCGCCTCCATGAAGCAAAGTGTTAGTTAGAGTAAACGCCGTACAAATGATATAAAAAGCTAATAAGATGAATCTTGATATTCGTATCTTTAATTCATATCTTTTAGAAAAGAAATAAATCATCGCTAGAGTCAATGCTGGAATCGATGTGAAAACAGCCATGTAACCGTAATATTGTGTGATATATCCTGATGAGATATAACCGTTAGTCAAGAAAGAGGAAATGATAGATGAGATGTTCATCGCTATTCCTTGATCTGGTGAAATAGATATACCACCAGCTTTAGTGCCTGTGAAATGCAAGAACGCAGATAACCAAACAGGAGCCGCTAATAAACCACCGATGAGAGACAATAATAAAAATCTAAGTATGACTTTTTTATTATATGTGACTTTTGATCCTGGGTATTTTTTGCTTCGAATCGAGATGAAATCAGTCAGAAAATATAAAACTGCAAACACGCAGATCATAAATCCGATATACCAAGAAGATAAGAGAGCATAACAGATCGATAGCGGATAAACTATAACGTTCTCACTCCTTATCAACTGATGAATTCCTAAGACTACTAATGGTAATATCAGTGCACCATCTAACCACATAGGTGAAAAGATGTAAACAAAGAAATAAGAAGATAAACCGTATGAAATAGCGAATATTAAATATGAAAGAGATGCTCTTTTTTTCATAAATCTAAACATCGCGTACATCGATAGAGAGGCTAGAGCTATTTTGACTATTGAGATGATGAGAAGAAATAAGGGTATCTGATCATTAGAAACAAAAACGATAAGGAAATTTAATGGAGATGCTAAATAATAGCTGTAAAGAGATAAGAAATTACCACCTAATGTTTTAGAGAAGGTGTAGAGAAAACTACCACCCTGTTCTAATAACATTTTAAAGTAACGGAAATATGCGATGTATTGTCCAGCTGCATCATACATCAAAATAGTATGACCATCTGCTGTAAATGGATAGAAATTATTGTTTTTGAATAATAGATAACACAGCAATAAGGGAATAAATAAAGATAACAAAGGGTAACATATCTCTTTAATTATCTTAAAGATATGTTTTTTATGATCTAATAAATCATCAGTTAATATCTCGTAAATCGCTTCATTCATCTTGCTTTAATTTTGTTCCACATTGTTTGCAAATGTCAGAACCTTCTTCGTTTAAATAATGACATCGCGGACAAATAATACCTTGTTTTACTTCAGGAAGTTTACTATTAGTGAATATGCGCATGATCAGCATAAAGAAAAATGCTAATACACAGATTATTGCTAAAGCTAAGGCTATATTATCCCAAGAGGATTCACTTTTTAGTCCCTTTAAAATTCCAAAAACGATAAAACAGATCAAGGATATGCTGGACAAAACGCTTTCTAAAATAATGAAATTCTTTTTCTTCATATAAATAGGTACACCTAAAGAAATATTATATATTTATATAACTATAGTATTAAGTTTTTTCTCTGACACTTTCTGATTTGTATAATAATGTTATATGTTTCAAAATGTTTTGTGAGGATAGCATGAACAAAGAAGAAAAGAAAATCAGCAGTGAAGAAATATATCATGGAAAAATATTAAATCTTGTTGTAGATAAAGTCCTTTTACCAAACGGACATATTTCAACACGTGAAGTCGTAAGGCATTGTAAAGCGAGCGCAATACTTGCTATTGATGAAAATGACAACATCATTTTAGAAGATCAGTTCAGATATCCATATAATGCGATCATCAAAGAAGTTCCAGCTGGCAAATGCGACGCTGATGAAGATCCTAAAGACACTGCGAGAAGAGAATTAGAAGAAGAGACTGGCTACCAAGCAAAAGAATTAGTTGAATTAGGTGTATATTATCCATCAGTAGCTTATACAGATGAGATCATCTATCTCTATCTTGCAACAGGATTGACTAAATCAAAGCAGCATTTAGATGAGGATGAAGCGTTAGATTATTATAAAGTTCCGTTTTCTACTGCAGTAGATATGGTAAAAAAGGGTCAGATAAAAGATGGTAAAACTATCGCTATTATTTGTCAGTATCTTATTAAATATAGAGCCAAGATTCTATAACGCCTAGAATGTAGTCAAAAAATCATTCACAATTTTGAATAAAATATATATAAGAGAAGAAATAGCCAAAAAAGGAAGCATCAAGCTTAACCTTTTTTCTATTAGACTCAAAAGGGTTATACGATTAGAAAACAAAATAATTAATGCGCACGTTTTCTGGTTCTAAGATTATAGATTGAATCTATTTGTCACGTCTAAACGGCCAATTATAGCTTCATTTAATCATCTACACTTCTAAGAAAAAAGGCTCTAGCCGTGTAAAAAGGTGCAACATATGAATGCTCACAACATGTAAAAAGGTGCAACATATGACAAGAAATCTGTTGTAAAAAGGTGCAACTTATGGTGAGATGATGAAAAGAAAATACATTAAAGATTTAGTTGACTGGAACGAAGATCCTGAAAGAAAACCTTTACTTGTTCTAGGCGCAAGACAAGTAGGCAAAACATATTTGATCAAAGAATTGTTTGCTGAACAATATTATAAAAACAGATATAAGTATATCGATTGCTCAGATGACATAGATTTTGTTAACTATGTTTATAAAAACGATAATCTTGAAAGACTTTTGCAGTATATTCAAGTACACTATGATTTTGTTCCCGATCATAAGCATTTATTGATTTTTGATGAAGTGCAAGAATGTTTGCCTTTGATCAAGATGATGAAACATTTTTGTGAAAAAAGAAGAGACATTCCAGTAATTGTAACCGGTTCCCTTGTACGGATTAAAATTAATAGATACGCTCATAAAAGAGGAGGCTATGCTGATAAAAGCTTTTTGTTTCCTGTTGGAAAAATCAATAGGTTAGTTATTTCCCCTTTAACATTCGATGAATTTATTTATAACTATAAAAAGCCAACATATAATTTATTGAAAAACGCGTATGATAATAAATCATCGATAAATGAAGATATCCATCAAGAATTAATCGATATTTTTAATGATTATTTATTTGTGGGTGGGATGCCTGAAGCAGTTGATACATTTATAAAAAACAGAACGAATAAATTAAGCGCATATACTAAAGTAAATAAGAAAATAAATGAGATTTACATAGATTATTTAAACGACATGGAACTATATCAAGCCAGTCAGGAATCGATATTAAAGAGCAGAGCAATTTTTGAAAACATATATAGTCAATTAAATAAAGGCAACAAGAATTTTAAGCCATCACAAATCAATTCTAAATATAAAACTCGCGATATTTTTACCTCTGTTCAATGGCTTGTAACAGCAAATATTATTAACAAAGCATTTTTGCTTAAAGAAAAGGTTACTTGTCCATTGATTATGAGTGATGAGTCTTTATATCGATTATATTTAGCAGATATGGGACTATTTACGTTCCAAAGCGGGTTAAATGTTAAAGCTTTTGCTTTAAATAAAGAGAACGCACTATCTGGAATCTACTATGAAAACTATGTTTCAATTGAATTGACTGCAAGAAATTATCCATTATTTTATTGGAAAGGAAAAAGAAATAGTGAATTTGAATATCTGATTGATGTCGGTGGTGAAGTAGTACCGATAGATTGCAAAAAAATAAAGGCACGTTAAATTCAATTAAGGAATTTAGAATGCACAATAAAAAAGGAACCATTATTAAAGTTTCGATGAATCATTACGGTTATGATAAAGATAATGATATATTAACTTTGCCTTATTATTATTTTTCTTTCTATCTAGATTCATTAAAAGAGTAGCATAAGTTTTTAAACATATCTATTTGTAAAATAAAGCAACAAACTATTAAAGCGATTTTAATTTAGTAATGAAATTTGTTTATGATATCTTTTCAAATTTATAGACGCAATTCTTCTTATCTAAATGAACTTCAGGAACGTTACCTTTTTTATAAGTGAAATTGATATTTCTAGGATCATATATTGAATAAGGAAGGTTGATCAAAGAACCAGAAGCAGTGCTATCTTCGAATGCTCTATCAGTATCAGAAGCGAATTCACAGTTTATAAATCTGATATTATGAGCATCGACAAAAGGTTGAGTTCCGATGATTTTACAATTGATAAAAGTTAAATCTCTGCTGTACCAAGCTAAATATTCACCTTTTACTATAGAATTTTGTATCGTGATGTCATGTGAGTGCCAGAAAGCATCTTTAGTATCTAATTCGCTGTTATCAATAATGATGTCATGTGAATGTTGAAACGAATATTTACCGATCATTTTTAGATTGTTGATTTTACCGTGGACACATTCTAGAAATGGATAATAACTTTGGAACTTTAAATTATCGATTTCAAACTTTCTGATCTGCCACATGGTTTCAGTGCCGTTAATCGAAGTATCTTTGATCAGGATATCATCGCATTCTCGTAATGCTTTAGGAGAAGTCATAAGACAGTTTTCTAAATTCAATTTCTTTGTATACCACAGAGGTGCACGGCATAATCTTGTGAAATGACAGTCTCTAAATGTGATATTTTTATCTTCCCAACCAGCATAACGAGCATTAAATGTGGTATTAGAGACTAACACATCAGTGCATTCTTTGATCGGTGATTCACCAGGACCATTAAACAATGAATTTTGAACATGTATATGATGTTTACGGAATATTTCTCTTTCTTCAGTTCCTTTATATTTATTGATGATTTTCTTTTCCATTCTTAGTCCTTTCTACTAGCAAGATCAAATAGTTGATGATATACTATCACATTATATAACCTAAACTTAACTTTAGGTCAAGATATATGATCAAATAGGAGACCTTTTATGGAATATACTATTGGAGAAATCGCTAAAAAGTTTAATCTCACAATCTCACAGATCAGATTTTATGATAAAGAAGGATTACTACCTGAAATCAAAAGAGTTAATGGTATCAGAAAATTCACAGATGCTGATATCGAAACTATTTTTTTGATCGAATGTTTGAAAAAAGCAGATTTACAATTGAAGGATATCAAGCAATTCATCGAATGGACTAAAGAAGGCGATAGCACAATAGAAAAAAGATTAGAATTCTTCTTAAAGCAAAAAGAAAAAACTGAAGCGAAGATCAAAGCCTTAAAGAAAGCATTATGCTTGGTTGAATATAAATGCTGGTATTATGAAACTGCTAAAGAATTAGGTAGTGTTAAAGCTCTTGAAAACAAGAAAGAAAAGCTCACTCCTAAAAAAGTCAAAGCCTTATTAAAAGAAGCGCATAAGAAGTAAATTCAAAGGATATTGATAATTATTAGCATCAAAAAAAGCTGTAACGCGATGAGGCGATTACAGCTTTTTAAGAAAGGAGGTTTAATCAGTTACTGTGTCTTCGCGTCTAAAGACAAAAGTATATAAGCCAGCGGCAATCATGAATAAGGCGCTAGCACCGATTAATCCGAAACCGACATATTGGATATTATCTCTCCAAGCATACCATTTTGGCTCATGGACGATGATTTGAGTATCATCACCGATGAAGTTCATAGCATTGGAATTAGCGACGACATAGCAGATTCTCTTAGCGGATTGTCTGACGGCTTGGGCATAGAAGCCAGTGTTACCTTTAGAAGGACCGTTGCTTTCAATAGTTGAATTATCAAAACCATCAGGCAAATCAGTTCCAGCTAAGATACCATAAGTCATGTTCATACCACCAGATTTATACCAGTCGGTGACAGCGAATCCAGCCATACCTGCTTCACCTCTTAACCAAGCGGTCATCAAGTTGTAGCAGTTACCAGACCAAGCGGTGCCGATGTGGTTGAAGGAGTTCATAACATTCATAGCATCACCGATCTCGATAGCAATTTCGAATGGTCTTAAGTAGATTTCACGGAAGGATTGTTCGTTTAACCAAGTGTTATAACCGGTTCTGTTTTGCTCTTGGTCATTTAAGACAAAGTGTTTGTTGTAGACATATAAGCCTTTAGATTGAGCGCCTAAAGAAGAATAACCGCCCATCATACCGGTTAAGAAAGGATCTTCAGAATAATATTCACCAGTTCTACCATGATAGGGATTTCTGTGTAAACCTAAACCGAAGCCATATAAGCCGGATGCTCCAGACCATAAGCCATCTTCACCGATAGCTTGACCGATAGCATAAGCAATCTCATTGTTGAAGGTGGAAGCGATGATGCCTTCGCATGGATAACCGGTAGGATAGTATTTTCTAGCATTATCAGGATCAAAACGAACACCGAAGCCCATAGTAGCGTTAGCTTCATCACTATCAACGCCCATGTTGAAATGCCAAGAGATAGCGTTAGAAGCATTGACATCATTAGTTTTTGGCTTACCAATACTTTCAATAGCTTCTGTGAATCTTCTGCCTCTACCAGTGAGAGTAGCCATCTCACTCCAAGAGAGTTGATTTAAGAATTCATCCCATTTTTGAATATCTTCTTCAGATGCACCGCGATTAGCATCATATTCAACACCGATCATTTCAGCTAAAGTCATTGTGGCTTGAGCATCGGAATCTCTGAAAGTCGGATATTTATCTTCAAAAGAAGCGACAGCTTCAGGATAATACTTTCTAGCATTATCAGCATTGAAACTGCTTCCGCCGTTAGTTTCACCTAAGAAACCCATAGTGCCACTGACACTAACAGTTTGATTCTTAGCTTGATCAGCAGTTTTTGTCCAATCGGAACGAGACATATAGGTGACATGTGAACTTTCATCACCGACTTTGTTAGGATCAGCAAAGTCAAAGAGGTTAGTGACTTCATTTCCACCTTTAGTCCAGTATTTATAGTTTTCAGAATATTCGTTAGTGACTTCGACAGATTGAACGAGCTTAGCATCGCCAGCACCATATTCAGTATCCATCTTACCTGAATCGATTCTGACTCCATCTTCGCTTTTAGCTTTCAAGAGGCTATTGACAGCTTCATGAGAGTTAGTAGCAGCTACTAAATAATAAGTTCCAGGTTCAACAGTATAGTTTTTAACTGCGTCATCATAGGAAGCAAAGTATTTATTTGCATCGATTCTGACCTGTAAGGTTTGTGAATCACCAGGTTCAAGTTTATCAGTTTTAGCATAACCGACTAATTCAACAGAAGCATCTTCGACGCCATGTTGTTTATCAGTCTCAGTATATGGCTTAGAAAGATAAATCTCGACGGTTTCTTTAGCAGCCATCTTGCCATCATTAGTCACTGTGACATTAGCGATATAGTCATCGCCTTCTTTACGTCTGTTAGGATCGTCAAGTTTCATGACTTCATGACGTTTTCCAGCTTTTTCTTCATCTTCAGCACCGACTTCGTTATAGGTGTTGTCATAGTAATTTTTCAATGGATCATTATCGATCACAACACTATCAAAAGTGTATGAGAATTTACTATAAGATAAGCCATAACCGAATGGGTAAGAGATATTATCGCCATAGATATAAGAATCGGTGCTACCAGTTCCTAACACTCTGTCTTCATATCTGGTCTCAGCATATCTGTAACCGTAATAGATATCTTCTTGGATCAATAAGTTTGAACCATTTCCATAATAAGGAGTGGTCGGATGAGCATCTCTAGAAGTATACCAAGCATCGGATAAACCTCCAGAAGGAGAAGATTTACCGACTAATAAGTCAGCGACGGCTTCGATACCAGAAGTGCCAGGTAAACCGACCCACATAGCAGCATCTACGCCATAATTATTAAAGACGGTTGGCAAATCTTCCATGATGCCAGTAGCAGAGTTGATCAAGACGACAATCTTATCGAATGTACCAGCATCTTTGGCTTCTTTTAAGCCTTGTAAGACTGATAATTCGTTATTAGTGAACTTTAAGAAGTCTTTATCTTTAGCACCGCTGACATTGTTTGAAGGCATGACATCAATACCTTCATTAGTGATACGACCGACGACAAAAACAGCCGTGTTATATCCGCTAGCGGTTTTAGAAGAAGGTAAAGTATCCCAAGAAGCGCCTTTTAAAGTCATATTCTGACTATTTCCGCCATTGTTATACTTTGGAATATAATGCCAGTATGACCTACCATCACCGTTATACCAGTCAGCCAATTCTTTGTTCATTGTGAGACCGGCTGTTTCCATTTCATTATAGAAGTATTGTTGTCTATCAGCATTGATCTGAACTTCACCAGCACCATCTAATGAATAGATAGGTTGATAAGCATCGACACCGAATAAAGAAACAGAATCATTTTTGGTGTCTAATGGTAAAGCGTTGTTGTCATTTTTAAGAAGGACAGCGCCTTCAGATTCAGCAGCTTTGCCGACATCGTCATTACCGTTTAAAACGTCTTCGATAGAAGAATACCAAGTTTTGAATCTGACTGGTTCTTTACCAGTAGTGATAGTTTCAGTATAGCCAGAATCTTTTAATGCGCTAGAAACGTATCCGGCGAGATCAGGATATTTGTTAGTTAAAGCAGAAAAGAGATATGCTATACCACCAACAGCTAAGCAGACGTTGAAAGTGATAGTGGAAGCTCTCCAAAGCTTTCTATTATTTTTCTTCATGTGTTGCCTCCTTATTAAGGGCATTGAAATCGAATTGAGAAGTCAATAGGTTATAGATATCTTCAGAGGTGATTTTCTTATGCTTTCTCACTAACGGACAATAAGCTAAAACGTTACTGATGATAGCTAAGAGCAAAGCACCGACAGCGATGACTAAAACAGGGATTAGATGTGGAATTTCGAAGAGCTTATCGATAGGATAAACCATCATTTGAGCGATAGGATAGGCTAATACAGGAATGATGTAGAGGATGAAAGAAGCAAAGCATAAAGCTCCCATGACACCAGCACCTAATTTATCTAAATTGAAGAAGAAAGAAACTAAGTAGAGAACGCCGCCAGCTAATAATAAAGCGAAAACAGTCCAAATTTGCCAAGGAGCTAAGATGTTATAAAGAGCACCGCCTTCAGCAGTTAAAGGGACGATAGCGACGACATAATAGATAGCTAATGCGATTACTAATAGAGCGAAGAAGGCACCGACATAGGAGCCAACTCTTTTTTTATTAAATATATTACTCATATTTCCTCCTATTAAGCACCATGTTTTACGGACATAGCGACGCCTAAATTAAAGTCAGAGCATGCGGAATTAGCTTCGAATAAAAGCAAGCAATTATCATTTCCTTTTGCATATGTTGGTGAGACAGAGATGGTCGTCGCTTCTCCAGAAGCTAATTTAAGAACAAAGCTATTGTTAGTCGCGCTATTTTTGTCGTGACCGCTGTTGATTAAATAGATTGTAAAGTCGATTTCAGCAGTTCCTTTGTTTTCAAAATTAAGAGAAAATTCATGAGTGCCAGCCTTCATCGCAGATGGTAAGAATGTGCTGTCGCATCTAAAGTAGCTTCCAGCATTAATTGTTCCACCATTATATTTGAGATCGGCGCCTAATTCAGCAAAGCCATCTTTACCTCTGACTATTTTTTGACTGCTTGCATTAGTCACACCATCAGTGCTGTGAGGAATAGCTGTAAAACTGCCAGTAGAGACACCGGAATAATTAGTATCATTCGGTTGACCATTCCAAGATCCAGAGCAAAGCCAAAGCTTATTGTGATCGGTGATTGTGGCAAAGTAAGGAGCGATAGTGACACCACCTGTAGGGATGGTTGTTGAACTAGTTACTAGATTAGCGTTAGCATCATCGATAAACCAACCTTCGATAGTTCGACCAGTGGTGTTTTCGATTTGATCAGCAGTAGGAACGACTAATTGGCTGCCAGCTGCACCAGGAGTATAAGTGTCTTTAACAGTGATTCCATCAGGTAAGTTGAATTTGACAAGCTTTTCAGTCGGATCCGGTTCGACAGGCTCATCATCCTCTGGTTCAGAAACAGTTGTAGGTTCACCTAAATCAGTCTTTTTAACTGAGATGGACATACCGATAGACATGCTATTCATATCTTGATCAGCGATCGCAAATGTTAAGAAATTGCCGTTTGATCCTAATTTATATTGACCCATTGCTGTCATAGATTCACCAGGTTCAAGATCGACATCGATGCGATAACGATTTTGATATTCTGTGCTTCCATTTTTCATTTCAGTAGAGGCAGAAATTTGATACAAATCAAGATGCAATGCATTATCGCCTTTATTTTCAAAGATATAGTTGAATTCATAAACAGCTTCTCCGTCGTTGACGCCAGCTGCTTTGAAATCCCATCTCATACCATCACCAGCGGTGATTTTTTTGCTGATACCAGCATCGAAACCTAATTGGGCATATCCGTTTTCACCTGCAGAGACAACATTATTGTTAGAGAAAGAAGTGGCACTATAAGCTTCTTCCGTTGTTCCATATAAGTCATCGTTTAATGTGCCAGGAACGCCATCTAAATTGAAACCATGATTTGCGCCTTTGTCGGTTAATATTGTCATACCGCTAGCTGCAGAGAAATAAGGAATCAATGAAACCGTATTTCCAGTGAGAGTATAAGTGCCGCCATTTTCCAGTGAAGTTCTGTTAGCATAACCATCAGCAGTGACTTCAGCAACACCTAATAAGGTTCTGCCATCAGCTAATTTAGAAGTATCAAAGTCAGCAGCCGAGAGAGTTTCACCACTACCTTTAGTGATAGTCTTAGTACCATTGGTGAAGTTGATAGGAGAATCGATTAAAGTAGCAGTGGTTACTATAGGAGCACCGAGATTAACTTTGTTCATCGTGATGCCTAAATTCAATGATTTAACAGCACTTTCGACGATGAATCCAGTCATGGAGTTAGCGTTATTTGAGGTAGGTGCGAAGTTATCAAGAACTACCTGCTTTGTTTCATTAGGAGCTAAGGTGATGGATTCACTTACAACTGCACCTTCTTCTTCAGTGATCAAAACAGTGGATGGGATTTGAACTATATGGAATTTCAAGGTCTCAGAACCATAGTTGACTAAATTATAAGTCATTCGATAAGTTTGACCTGCAGTGAATCCTTGGTTAGTTCCACCTTCACCGCAAGCTGTTAAGAATCTAAAGAAGTCATTAACTGCTAAATCACTGCTCTTAGTGACTAACGCACCCATTTCATTATTGATAAAGTGTCTTCTAGAAATGATGGTGTTCTTATCTTTAAAGTATTGTTTAGCTTCGTCATCGCTTGAAGGATCGAGTTCATCAGGCATCTCATCTAAATTATAGTAATAGTCAGCGTGGTATTCGCCTCTAGCACTGCCTATCACTAGTTGTTGGCCTTCAACAGGAGCAAAGTAAGGAGCGATAGTGATGCTTCCTTCAGGCATGTTCATATCGGTGGTTCTAAGCTGATGACCGGTGCTGTCATAACGTTCTTCAACATACCAACCTTCAATAGTTCTGCCAGTGGTGTTGGTTAATTGAGCATCAGTTGGAGGAACGATAGGCTCACCGACTACTGCTTGACCATAAGTATCATCTTTTAATGTGATACCTTCAGGTAAATTCACATTGATCTCACCATATTCTACAGGCTTTTCAGGACTGATAGTAGTAGGTTCATCTAAGGTTGTCTTCTTAGCTTCGATGCTCAAGCCCATATTGAAGTCTTCGGTATCGCGATCGACAACAATGTAACTCAAGAAATTATTGTTATCTCTGAGTTTATATTGACCCATAGTAGAGAGTGTTTCACCAGGTTCAAGAATGACATCGATACGATAGTGATCTTCATAAGCAGTACTACTATTTTTGTAATCAGCAGAAGTGGAGATTTGGTAGTATTCTAAATAAAGTCTGCTAGTACCTAAGTTTTGGAAATTATAGTTGAATTCATAAACATAATAGGTATTATTATCGCCCTCAACATTTACACCTGCAGCTTTAGAATCTAATCTAAACGTATCGCCAGCATAGACTGTTCCATCGAGTTTAACTGTTGCACCGATAGCAGGATAGCCATTTGTGCCACCAAGGATAACAGTGTTTGGTGTGACATGACCTCTGCTTGCTTTGATGGTGGTTCCATCATCGTTAAGGCCATAACCATTTTTACCTGAAGCGATGTCAATAGTGGTAAATCCTTCAGCGGCGGAGAAGTATGGAAGAATGGTTGTGTTTTCAAACGGAACTGCATAAGTATCAATTCCGACACCAGTACCGATAACTCCTTCAGTTACTGTAGCGATACCAGCTAATTTTCTTCCACCAGTAACAGAACTTATGTCAAAATCACTTTCTGATAAGGTTTCAGTTGGTTTCTTGACTAAAGTATTAGAACCTCCTTTGAACTTAACAGGTGATCTAGAATCTAATGTTAGAGTGATGTCTTTGTTAACATCCGGCGGATCGGCTGGAACATATTCTGAATCGTAATCAAACATCTCACCATAGTTAGGACGAGTGTTTTCATAAATGTCTGCAATCGTTGCTTTGATCGGCTCTTTGTTCTCTTCTTCACCTGCTGATGATGAGGAATCAATAGCAGGAGTCTCTCCGTCATTAGCACCTAAAACAAATCCGGTACCAAGAACGCTTAGAGATAAAAGGAGAGGTGGACAAACCGATAACAAAAGTTTCTTTTTTCTCATGTTTCCCTCCCGATTACACTTGAATTGCATCAATCCATACGCAAATTGCTAGAAAACAGTTTCTAGCTCTTATAATATTTTACAAAAAGCGCTTTCAAGTGATTATTGCAAAAACAATTATAGAATATTGCAATTCGTATACATAAAATAGGAAATGTGCGCACGCACGCATACACATATAGTCAAAACTTCTATTTTTTTGAAAGTTTTAGTCAAAATCTATAAAAAAACCTAGTTTTTTCACTATAATTAAGTTGCGAAAAAGAGAGATAAAACTTATGGTGGATAAAATTATTTTTGCTACTAGCAATGAACATAAAGTTCAAGAAGTGAGGAAAATGCTCAAAAAGATCAATGTCAAAGTTCTTTCACTTAATGATGTCGGATTAAAGATAGATAGCAAGGAAACAGGTGTCACTTTCGAAGAAAATTCTCATATCAAAGCCTCAGATATTTCTAGAAAGACAGATATACCAGTCATCGCAGATGATTCTGGCTTATGTATTGATACTTTTCACGGATTTCCAGGTTCCTTTTCTGCAAGGTTTTTAGATGGGCATTCTTATATCGATAAACAAAAAGAAATTTTAAATATGCTCGAAGATATTGAGATAAGAGATGCTCATTTCACTTGTTCTGTCACTTATATCAACAAAAAAGAAAATATCGATAAAACCTTTACAGCTGAAGTTCCAGGAAAAATCATCAAAGAATTCGATGAAGCAGGACAAAACGGAGGTTTCGGATATGATCCGATATTCTATTCATTAGAGTTGAAGAAAACTTTTGGCAGAGCGACTGAAGAAGAAAAGAATAGTGTTTCACATCGCGGTAGAGCGATTGCTAAATTCGTTCAATTTTTAGAGGAAAACAACTGATATGAAGCTGATATTAGGAATCGGTAATTTCGGTGCTTTATACGAAGACACAAGACATAATTCAGGTTTTCAAGCATTAGATCTTTTCAGCTCAGATCTAGATATTCCGATCGATAAAAAGAAATTTAAATCTTTTTGTGGAAAAGGAAAAGCTTTTGGAGAAGATGTTTTACTATTAAAGCCACTAACATATGTAAATCTTTCTGGTGAAGCATTAAAAGAGGCGATGCAATTTTATAAGATACCAAAAGAAGATGTTATTATTTTAGTAGATGATTTAGATACCAAACCAGGTCAGATACGTCTCAGATTTAAAGGAGCTGCAGGAGGTCATAATGGTTTAAAAAGCATCATTGCAGCATTAGGATCTGAAGAATTCAAACGCATTCGTATCGGAATCGGTAGACCGACATATCCAGGCCTAGCTAATTTTGTGCTCTCAGCTCCTAGAGAACAAGAGGAATATGATGCCTGGAAAGATGGTATTTCTAAAGCTTGCTCTGCTTTAGAATACAGTCTGAAATATTCGTTTGATAAAGCGATGAATCAATTTAATCACTGATGGCTATATTAGATAAAGTCTCTTTGTTCAACTATCTGTTAGAAGACAAAGAATTAAAAAATCTGAATGAACAGAAAGAAGTTCATGTCTCTTCACCAGAGGCCTTAGCGCTTCTAGCGGCTTTATCGTATTTAAAAAAGCCGAGAAAAATGTTCTTTTTATTTCCGACTATTTATGAAGCTCAAGCTTTCAATCAATTTCTGAACAATTATATCGATGAAGAATCTTCTTATTTATTTCCGTATGATGAAATATTCCGCAATTCAGCTATCGGTGCATCATTAGAGATGCATGATGAAAGGATGTTAGCTATTTCTTCGATCTTTTCTTCTAAACCATCTATATTAGTTTCTCATCTTTCAGCTAGTTTTTTGCTCATCACACCGAAAGAAAGATATAAAGAACAACTTATAGTGTTAAAAAATCACGACTTATTCGATCGTGATGAACTTTTAGATAAGTTAATAAAAGCCGGATATAAATCCAATGATAGGATTTCTTCACCAGGTCAATTTTCTTTGAGAGGTGGAATATTAGATATTTTTGATTCTTGTTATCCAGATCCGATACGTATCGAGTTCTTTGGTGATGAGATCGATGATTTGAGAATATTTAAAGTGAGAGATGAACTTTCTTATTCACATATCGAAGAAATCATAATTCATCCTTTTTCAATGGCTTTATTCAACGATAAAGAATATCAAAATGGTAGAAAAGAGATTTTAGATCGTTTAGAACAAGTCACTCAGAGTTCTAAACACGCACATGATGATCTTTTAGAAAGAGTCAATTCGCTTTTAGATGAAGCTAAAGATTTAAATTTGACTGATATCAATCAAAGATTTTATTCATTCTTTTCTAAAAGTGACACATGCTTATTATCTTATTTGGATGAATATGAAAAATTTATATATGAGCCATCTAAAATATATGATGCTTATAAAGATATTAAATCAAAAGAAAAATCTTATTTTAAGAAAGCACTTAAAGAAAGCAATTCACTCAATGGTGAAAAGGTGTATCTGAATAGGCAACCGGATTTCACTGGATTTGTCAAAGCATATTATTCAGAAGAAGATTCTTTTATCGTTAGAAATAACTCCTATAAAGCAATCTCTTATGCGGAATCAAACAAACTATTTGACCAATATTTAAATGAAGGGTATAAAGTTAGAATCGTCTTACCAGAACCAAATCTTTCAAATTGTGAAAATTATTTGGCGAATAATAACATGCCGTTTTCTATCTATCCTGAACATGCACCTCTGATGTTACTAAATGGTTCCATTGCTAGAGGATTTGAACTTCCTGAATATAAGCATGTTTATTTATCTGCTAAAGAAATATATGGTGTGAATGAGACAAAATCACGTTTCTTAACCAGATATAAAGAAGCTAAGATTATCCGTAAATATGAAGATTTAAAAGAAGGCGATTACGTTGTTCACGAAGTTCATGGCGTTGGTAAATATATGGGTGTCACCACCATGGACGGATTAGAATATTTAAAAATCAAGTATGCTGATGATGCGGTTTTCTATTTACCATTATCACAGTATCGATTAATACGAAAATATTCATCTAGAGAAGGCTATACTCCAGTTTTAGATAAAATAGGAGGCTCTACTTGGTCTAGAAAGAAAGCCCGTATTCGTTCTAAAATCTCATATTTAGCTGATCAATTATTAGCTTTATATTCTGAAAGAAATTCAAAACCCGGTTTTGCCTTTCCTTCTTATCCACAATTAGAGCAAGAATATTTAGATTCTTTCCCATATCAATATACTTGTTCACAAACCGAAGCTGTTGAAGCGGTAAAAGCTGATATGGAATCGAGTCATCCCATGGATAGATTGATCGCTGGTGATGTCGGGTTCGGTAAAACAGAAATCGCTTTTTTTGCCACTTTTAAAGCTGTTTTAGCACATAAACAAGTCGCTTTATTATGCCCTACTACTATTCTTTGTCAGCAGCATTACAAAGTCGCCAAGCAAAGATTAGAACCTTTTGGGATCAAAATCGCTTCTTTCTCTCGTTTTGTCTCTAAAAAAGAACAACAAAAAAACATTCAGCTTTTAAAAGAAGGCAAAATCGATTTTGTTATCGGAACTCATCGCTTGTTATCTGATGATATCCAGTTTAAAGATTTAGGTTTATTAATCGTCGATGAAGAACAAAAATTCGGTGTGACACATAAAGAGAAGATCAAAGAGAGAAGCAAGAATATCGATTGTTTGACTTTGACAGCGACACCTATTCCTAGAACGATGCAGATGTCTTTGTTGAATGTGCGTTCTTTATCCCTCTTAGAAGAACCGCCAATCAATCGTTTACCAGTTAAAACTTATGTGGTTAAAATGGATCAAGAATTGATCTATGAAGTCATCGAAAAAGAGTTGCTGAGAAAAGGTCAGGTTTATTATTTGCATAATAAGATCAGCACACTTGATTCTGTTGTCAACAAACTATCACTGAAATTTCCACAAGCTAAAATCAAAGGTGTTCATGCTAGGATGAGCGAAGAAGAGATAGAGATGACTATGGCTGATTTCTATGAAGGAAGAATCGATGTTTTAGTCTGCACTTCGATCATTGAATCCGGATTAGATATTCCTAATGTCAATACCATAATTGTCGAAGATGTTGATCACTTCGGATTAGCACAGCTTTATCAGATCAAAGGAAGGGTCGGTAGAAGCGATCGCCTCGCTTATGCGTATTTCTTCTTTAAGAGCGAAGGCAAAATGACTGATGATGCTAGAAAGAGATTAAAAGCTTTAAAAGATTTCACGGAGTTAGGAAGCGGATATAAAATCGCAATGCAGGATTTAAACATCAGAGGAGCTGGTGATATTTTAGGATCTGAACAAGCTGGTTTTGTAGACACTCTTGGTTATGATGCTTACATGGAGCTATTACAAGAAGTTGTGAAGGAAAAGCAGACAGTTCAAGATGCTTTACAAGATAAAGAAAAAGCCTATCGATTCGAATTGTCCTTCTCATTAGATGCACATATTCCTTCTACTTATGGCTCTGAATCTGAGCGCATCAATATGTATCGAGAATTATCGGATTGTTTAAATGATGAAGACTTGAATGCTTTTTCTAAAAAGATACGCGATGTTTATGGACCGTATCCGGAAGAAGTCGCTAACCTTTTAATCAAGCGAAAGATTGAAATAAATCTCAATACTCCTCTGTATGATAATTTCGTAGAAGCTTTAGGTGCTTATGACATAACGACATCGAAAGAGTTTTCATCTAAGCCAGCGATATATAAGCAATTAGAAGAAACGCTTTCTAATTTAGTAATAAAATTGCGTGTTAAAATTACGAATAACAAATTTGAATTCATCCTCACAAAAACCAAAGATTATTTAAATGATTTACTGCTTTTAACTGAGACTTTAAAAAAGGTTTATTTCAATCTTGCAAAATGATTCTGATATTATCAGAGATCAAATCATTTTTATAAATATTTGAAACGTAATAATAAAAAGAAAAGACATACGGACTTGAGATCGTAGTGTCTAATTCTAAGTCTACAAAACAATATGAGAGGTCTTTTCTAGATGCTAAGCGATAAAAATTATCAGTGACTAACACCTCTTCATCTTTCTCATTTATATATTGAATGTTTTCTCTTTTCACCGCTTGATAAGACGCTGGTATTTGGACGAAGAAATAGATCAAGAAATGATCGGTCGGAATATTTATTTCTTCAGCATGATCATAATAATTTTCGTCTTGTTTGAAATCGTTTAAGCTTTCTTGATCATAGAAAAAGTTGATGTTCGCGTGATATTCTTTGGTGAGATCATCATCAAAATCATTTTGGCACAGTTTTTGATTCACCGCTTGATAGTTATAACTATCTTGGCTGACATACATGTTTCCAAAGTAAATCGTATAACTGGTTTTATAAGCAGTAGAACAGCTTGATAAAGTTAAAGATAGAGCTAACGGAAATAATATTTTTTTTCTCATCACTTCAATTTTAAATAGCTTATAAAAAATAAGAAATTAAATTTAACACTATTCGGATTTTTCTGCGTTATCATCAAGCAATTTTTGCTCGACATCTTCGAGGTTTGGTAACGGATCAAAACCGACCGCATCAGTGATCGGCAAAGAGAAGATGATGCCTTGCCCAGCTGTTCCTAATCCAGCTTCATCATAGATTTGTTTCATGACTTTATCTTTGATCTCGACATCGACCACGATGAAAACCATCTCTTTTTCAGGTTGGATAGCGATACCATAGAATTTTGCAACATCTGGATTACCAGTGCCTCTAGCAACCGCGATAGTTCCACCAGTAGAACCAGCTTTTCTAGCTGCATTCATAACTAAGTCGGTAGAACCTTTGTTGATGATGACGATCAGCAATGAATAATTTTTATTTTGTGACTGCATTTCCATTTGTACGAACCTCCTTATTATGATCAGCTAAAAATTTATATATAGCTATACCAGAAACAGCATCTATCGGAATAGCAAAAGCGATGCCTTTGCTGATTTTAGAGATTTTGAATCTTTCTTCAGCAATCTTTTTTAATTGCGGAATATATTCGGTTCTGGTAACGGTCATGATGATATCCTTCTTAGTTTCATCAGCACCTAATAATTGTAAGATTTCTACTGGTGGCATGGAGTGGGCATACATGATCATCGATAAAGAACATCCGACATCTTGATAAGCCTTGACGTAATATTGAGCTTGATGACGATTGATGATCGTGAAAAAGAGAGATAAAGATTGAAGAGTTTCTCTTTTTTCAAAAGGAAGAGCAGGAGCTTTTGGATGATGTTGAACTTTCTTTGATAATTTTTTAATGAACATTGTTCACCTCCTGATAAGAGGGTAAATGAATGACTTGACTATCATCGACTTCTTTGATGCTTTCAAGAGCCTTCTTATAGGTGAGTTTACTCTTGACGACACCTATCAAACCTAAAAGCTCGACAGCGATGATCGGGGTTGTTGAAATCATACCGATGATACCGAAACCATCGGCTAAGATATAAGAAGCTAATTCTTCGCCTGTATAACCTTTAGAGATATATAAAGAATTTGTATAACCGATAAACATTGGAAGCAAGAAACAAGAAGAGAGAGTACCAGTTGCTACACCGGTGGAATCAAAGGCGATAGCAACATAAAGATCAGGCACGATAAAGCAAAGGACAAAACCGATGATATAGACAGTTGCACACATCATCATGATCGGAATATGGAAGTAGATTCTGATGACATTTAAAAGCACTGAAACACCAGCTGCTAAACATAATGCTAAGAAAACCTGCCATTTTCTGATGACACCACTAGTCACTTCCGTGACTTGATCAGCTAATACGTGAACAGCAGGTTCAGCTAAAATGATCATATTGCCAACAACGAATCCGAAGAGCAGGAAAAGAGCTAATGGTAAATCAGTGAAAGATTGACCGAGAGTCGCAGCTACTGGAATGAATCCAGCATTAGCACCCATCAAGAATATGACTAAGCCGACAAAGGTATAAGCGATACCGATCAATATCGAATAAATGGTTTTAGCATGAACTTTTAATATGAAGTTATAGATGAAGAAGAAAACGACAATAGGTGATAAAGATAAAGCGACATCTTTTAATGCCGAGACAAAGTTATTTAAATAAAATGGACCGATCTCATTAAAATTATTTAAAGTTATTAATAAATCTTCAACCTGTCCAGGAATTTTATCTAAAATCCCATCCATCGAAGCCTCATTATTACCTAGAATAATACCCATGATCATAACTGAGATGAGAGGACCTAATGAACAGATTCCAGCATAGCCGAAAGAATCATCTTCTGAATTCTTACCGCCTCTGACAGCAGCTATACCGATACCAAAAGAGAGGATGAAAGGTGAAGAGACGGCAGAAGTAGTAGCGCCGCCTGAATCGAAGACAACAGGGAAGAATTCTGGATTAGCCATACAACCCAAAGCGAAGACTAGAGCATAAGCGATGACTAGCCATACTTTGATCGATTTTTGTAAGATGACTCTGATGACTGCGACTGCTAACATGACACCGACTCCTAAACTAGCGACTAATATCAGTGTCCAGTTAGGACCAGCAGGCATCAATTGCAAAGATAAAACTGTCAGATCAGGCTCTGCGATCGTGATCAGAGTTCCGAGAAGTAAGGCGATGATAGCTAAGAGGATTAAAGACTTCTTCTTAGTCAGAGAAGTACCGACTAATTCACCGATTTTACCCATTGATTTTTCGGCGCCCATGTTAAAAAGTGCCAATCCTAAAATCAAAGGAACGATCGAGATCATAAAGCTGGTGAAAACCGGACCAGCATTCATGTTATAACCAGGGTCTAAGCTGAAAGAAGGAGCTGCAAAATTTAACACGATTATCAAGATGATAATCGGTAAGATCGATACAACAGATTCTTTTAATTTGCTCAACAATTCTTTAATCATATCATTCGGTCCTCAAACAAGTCACAGGATCTTTTCTAGCAGCGATCCTTGATGGAATCAAAGAAGCGATATAAGTCAACACCGCAGAAATTAATATTAATAAAACAGCATGTAATGGATTTAGGAAACAGATTTGACCTAACGCCACATCGGGAAATACTATATTTAGAATACCAGAAATTGGTAAAGATACCAAATATGTGAATACGACACCGAAAAGTCCGGATAATAAACCTATGATGACGGCTTCAGCTTTGAACAAGCGACTGACATCTTTCTTTCTAGCACCTATCGAACGTAAAACACCGATTTCTTTAGTTCTTTCCACCACTGATGAATAGATCAAGATGGCGATCATGACTGATGAGACCACTAGAGAGATGGATGCAAAAGCTATCAAGACAGCTGAGATGACGGAAACGATCTGACCGACGATATCGGTAGCTGTTTGGCCAACGTCTGTATACATGATCTGATCATCTTCAGCTTTACCCTCATTATAAGCGTTTAAATAATCTATGACTTGTTGTTTGCAATCATAATCAGTCGGATAGATAGTGATGTTAGTCACAAAATTTGTGTATAACTGAGGATCTAAGAAATCAGTATCCGCAGAGATCGAATCCGGAATGACAAAATCGCTTCCTAGTTCTAAACGTAAATCCATATAGTCAGATATGCTAGAGCTGTTTGTGAAAGGATTAGCGTTGTTGATGATATTTAAAGCTTTGATTTCAAAGTTCTCAAAGATTTTTAAAGCCGCTTCGTTTACATTCTCTCCAGAAACAATACTATCTATAACTTCAGTGAAGATACCTGCAAAGTCAGCTTGAGCGGGAGCGAATAGGATATGATTTTTGAATTCTTTAGCGATTTTTGAAACGGAATTATCATAGAAAGCTTGGTAAGTAAGTGTTTTAGGATAATAGACTCCAGTTGATAATAATCCTAAAGAAGTCGTGTCTTTTTGTCTTAAAATCGCTGAGATTCTTAAGGTTCGAGTCTTAACACCATTATTTCCAGAATAAAGATTGCGTAATCGAATCTGATCGTTATCAGGACTCTCATAATAGTAAAGCTGTTTATTGAAATAGGGGGCGAAAGCATTGGTTTCTCTCAGAGCTCTGATCGCATCTCTTAGAGCAGTGCCAAATTCTGCTCTCTTATCAGGAACATCAGCTAAAGGTGCGAATAAAGCCTGTAAGTCTTCGTTTGTGACGCTTTGGTTATTCTGAACCTTATTTAATATTTCAAGAAGTTTTAGCGTGTTCATATAATTGCTTGATAGAAGCGGAGACAATATCGCATAGACAGTAGGATCATTCATCGCTTCAGTTATATATTCAGCAGATGGTAAATCGAACAAATCAAAGAGCTGTGTCGCATCAAAATTTTCATCACCTATCTGATTCAAAACATTCATGATGTCAGTGATCGTCACATCTTCTTTAAAGTAAAAACCAGGTGTGGGTGTAGGAATGCTTTCACCGTCTTCGCTGAGCTCAGAAACAGGGATTGGATCACCGTAATAATCATCAGAAGGAACATATTTGAATTCTAATCCTAACAGATCATCAAACGAATAATCTTTTTCTTGAGGATTCAATCCTAAAGAAGTCATAGTGCTAGTCGATAAAGAATTGCGTGAATCAACCACTAGAACTAGGTTGAAAACATCTTGATCAGGGATGTTATTTTCATCGACATCTAAATTGCTCTCTTCATCTGGGTATTCGCCTTTTAAGACATCATATTGTTCTAAGATCTGATCTTTAGAAGCTGGTAATTCTTTCCAATCACTACCGCCCCCAAGCATTGAAGAAGCTAAGGATTGAACATAGGATTGCTGAGAGGTTTTAACAGCGCTATAAACATAACTATTCGGTTCGGTCTCATAGCGAGAAATGACGTTCATTCCTATCGAATAGTTATATCTGATTTTAGCTATTTCTTCTTCATTATTGATGTTGTTTAAATAAGTGATGAAGTCTTTAGTGATGTTATTGGTGTGAATATTAGAATGGATAGGTTCAACGACATGAACGACATCCTCATCAGGATATTTTTCTAGTTGTTCATCGCTAGGATTGACGAAATTATAACCGTATTTTTCTATAGTCATCGGGAATTGAGACATCGTCTCTGCTTCCATACGATTGACATAGTTGGTAAAACCATTAGAAAGAGCTAAGACTAATCCGACACCGATGATTCCAAAAGAAGCAGCGATAGCGGTGATGATAGTCTTACCTTTTTTAGTCAAAAGATTTCTGCCCGAGATCCCTAATGCAGTCGTATAAGACATCGAAGTATGTTTGTCTTTTCTATTAAAGAAAGCTTTGATCCTCTCTTTTAAAGATAATTTTTGTTTTAAAGCTGGTTTGAGACTTGCCTGTTTAGCTTTTTCTTCGATGAGCATCTTTTCGATCTGATCTTTTTCAGTCGATAGATTCATTTTGGAATCAGAGATCACCTGACCATCAGAAACTCGGATGATGCGATCTGAA
This sequence comes from uncultured Bacillota bacterium, assembly GCA_949284445.1. GTDB lineage: Bacteria > Bacillota_I > Bacilli_A > RFN20 > CAG-288 > Enterosoma. The sequence goes on along the minus strand of CASDVP010000001.1, from coordinate 77,279 downwards.
TATTTTGAGGCTAATTCTTCGTTATGAGTAACGATTATGACTAGTTTAGTTTTAGAGATCTCTTTTAAGATATCCATCACCTGAATAGAGGTGTTGGAATCAAGAGCACCTGTCGGTTCATCAGCTAAGATGATATTGGGTTCATTGACTAAAGCTCTAGCCAGAGCGACTCTTTGCATCTGACCACCTGAGAGCTGATTCGGCTTTTTATTGATCTGTTCCTCTAAACCTACTGATTTTAAAGCTTTGATCGCTTTTTCGCTTCTTTCTTTAAGGTTGACACCAGAAAGTGTCATCGCTAATTCCACATTGCCTTTAACCGTCAGATGAGGTATCAGGTTATAGCTTTGAAAGACGATTCCTATCTCTCGATTACGATAAGCATCCCAATCTTGATCAGTATATCCCTTAGTTGAATGACCATTGATGATGACATCACCAGATGTGTATTTATCAAGACCGCCTATGATGTTTAAAAGAGTGGTTTTTCCACAACCGGATGGACCTAAAATGCTCACAAAACCTGTATCAGAAAATTCTAAAGAAATATTCTTTAAAGCATGTACAGGTTTGTTATCTTGAATGAGATAATCTTTGACTAAATTATTTAAAATTAACATTTTTCACAAATACCGACGACATAAGACGAATAAGAACGACTAAAAGTTATGATCTGGCTTGATACAAAGGTTTGTTGCTATTGTTATCAGTGGTGACTGGTGAGATCTTATTGTTGATCCAAACAGTTCTTAACAAGATACCAGAAATGACGAGAGTGATATTATAAACAAAGCCCATAAATCCTAAAGCCATGCCTAAGATACAAGGTGTGAAGCCTAAAGTCATCGCTTCTTTCATCGCAGTCCAGAAATTCACATCTTTATAAGCAGAAGTCTTTCTTCTATGCAAGAAGAAGATGACGAGAGCAGATAAGAGCTCTAATCCGACGACGACACCGCTTAAGATAGCGACGTTGATCCAAACTGAGTTGATCTGGCTCTGTTTAGCAGTGTTGTGGAAGAAATCAGCAAACATCTCTAATCTGGTTTTGTTTTCAACATTATTCAAATAAGAATAAAGTGTTTTACCAGTTTCAGCTTTCAAATATTTTAAGCCATCATTGATATAACCGGATTGAGCATGAGTGAAAGAACCACCGATGCTGCTCTTTAACGGAGCGACAGCGATACTCACTGAATCAGGTGTGAAAATGATGTAAGAATGTGAATATCTAGTAGCGTTACCAGAAGTGTTCACACCTAAGATGATTCCGGAGATGAAATTACTGAAATAATTTTTCATTTGATTATCGTTACCGGTGATATAGACATCTGGTAAGAAGTAAATCTCTAGAACGACACTTCTTTTCGAGGTGTTTTCAGTTTCTGTCGAAGCGGATGTTGAACTGTTGTTTTGGTTGATAGAATCACTAGTATCGACAGCAACTGCATCGAAATAGTAAGTGTATGATGAATTAGTAGCAGCGACATTTGAATGTAAAAAACTATTTTCGTTATCAGTGAAAGTGGCTTTAGTAAGAGGTTTACCATTATCGTTAGCACCGTTGTATTCGTTATCCCAAGTATCATCTCTAGAAAAAGCATCGACACCGGTGAGATTTAAGGCTAATTTATTTTTATCGTTAACATTTTCAACGATGGTGACACCTTCTTGGAAGTATTGTTCACTCATCATATAATTTAAGCCTCTATCGGCTTCTTGGCTAGCATTGCTGGTGAAGAAGGTAGAATTATTAGCTGTATAGCCAGAAGTAAGAACTGGAATCCAAGTGAGAACAACACCTAAGATGAAGAAAATTATCGCAAAATACCAAGGCTTGTGACGACCTTCAACAATGGTTTTGTTGCTGAATAATGATTTGAATAAATATTTAAGATTTTCCATATATTTTCACCTGCTTTTTATTTTAATAACATCAAATAAATATTATCTAAAATAGTGCTATATTTTACAATATATATTACAAAATTAATACACTTAATATTTAGATTAAGGTGATTTCAAATCGATTGTTAATCACGTGATCAAATCTCGTATTAAATTTATGTTTTTTCACTTTCTCGATATGATGATTTATTTTGAGTTGTTTTAGTTTTTGTCTCATCGCAATTAAAATCAAAAAATAATGCTATATAAACTATATTCTTAAAAGCAACTCAAAGTAAAAATAAAATCGCTAGCTAATAAAATATGCGTTTTTTTGTTGCTTCTCAGCTTATCTTCAACTATAATTTATTTAGTTTATTTCATGGAGGAATTATAACAATGGCTAAAGAAAGATCTACTCCTCGTTACATCAAAATCGCTCAGGATGTCTGCGGTAAGATTTTAACCGGTGAATATCCTGAAGGAACCCTTTTAAAAGGACGTTCAATCTTAGGTGCTTCCTATGGTGTTTCTCCCGAAACAGTGAGAAAAGCCTTAAATATCTTGGAAAAAGATAAAGTCGTCTCTTCCAAGAGAGGTGTTGGTGTCTTCGTCGATTCTGTTCTTCACGCTCAAGAATTTGCTAACAAATGGAAAGCTGAAACACAGATCAAAGACAAATATGCAACCCTTGAAAAATTATTAGATCAACAAAAAGAATTACAAGAAAAGATCATCACTGCTATCGATGATATGAAAGATTCTTTCACTTATCAAACAACCGAAGCTGTGAAATTCTCTCAAGCTGAAATTCCACAAAATTCTTGGATCGATGGTAAAACCATCGGTGAAGTCTTTTTCTGGAACTATACCGAAGCTACTATCGTTGCAGTCATCGGCTCCGATAATATCGCTAGACAATCTGTTGGTCCAGATTTTGTTCTCCATTCAGGTGATCGTTTGATCTTTGTCGGCAAAGATAATCTCACCTTTGACCGTGTTCTCTCCTTCCTCACCTATGGTGTTCTTGAACAAAACGCTTAATATTTGAACAAATAGAATAAAATCGGCTACAGGTTTTCGAGCTTGTAGCCTTTTTTACACATTTAAATAATCTATAATAATTACGAACATGAACATTCAAGAAGTTATTGAGAAGATCAAAGCGCGTTTCACAGGCGATGCCAAAAAAGACATCGATACTATTTTTAATGCGTTAAATGAATCTAAAGATGCGATTTACTATGAAGAATTCGAAGAAGAGATGAATAAACTTCTTGATGATATCGTTAAAAAAGCGAATAAAGAAGATAAAAGAGCTTTGCTCAGTTATATCAAATCCAAGAACCGCACCAGTTATGATAAAAAGATGGATTCGATTCAAAAGCTGGTTTATCAAAAGAAATTCCAAGAAGCTTTAGATAGTTTATCAGCCATTGAAAAACAGATGGATGAAGCTATTGAAAAGACTAGAATTGCTTCTAGATTACCAACAGCTGTTTTCAGATATTATCGAAATGGATTTGAAAAGACTTTATGCAATAAATGGTATCCAGAAAGATCAGTCATCAACCTTGATATCAACCTTCCTGAAATATTAGAGAATAAAGCCCAGCTTTTATTCGTTTTAAAAAGGTATGATGAAGCATATGAGGCAGCTAAGAAAGTCTACGAATATAATCCGATCTCTGTCGTTGCATCTATCACTTTAGCTAGCATATCTTTACAAAGACATAATGTCTATTCCTTTTCATCCAGTATGGAAAAAGCTAAAGACTTCACATATTCGGTTTTTGATTTCTTCAACTATAACTTCTTGATGGCTAGCTATTACAATTTGATCGAACATGATAATGCCACCGTCAGTGATGTACAGAGATATTTCAACACACAAAAAACACCATTAAATATCATTCAAAGTTTACCTAATGGCTTAAAAGAACAATTGAAAGCTAAAAATTTCCTTTTGGATTTAAGCGATATGGTAAAAGATACTTTCTTTTCATTGATTGATGCCACTAAGACTCCGGATGGAGATATCAATAAAAGCAGCACTTATTACAAGAGATTAAATGAATTCTATTCAGAGCAAGAGATCGATGATATGCTGATCAAAAGAGAATTGACTAAAGATTTAAAAGTCGAGAAGAAGTGTAAACTTTAATCAAACAATTTATATAAATTTTAGTAATTGGTATATTAATTTTTTTTGTAAATATGTAGCCTAAATCACATCATTTTTTCTCATCTGAGTTTATTTAAGCTTTTATGATGTTCGTTATTAATACTAAACTATAAAAACTAGTTCTTAAAAGTGAATGTTGTTTATTGTATAATTTTCTTCGTTATGAATATCTTGTTTTTTTTAATACCTAAGAGCAAAGTCGCCTATGTTCAAGATACTTTTACGCTCCGACAAGTAGCAGAAAAATTAAGATATTATCACTATACTGCCATCCCTATTCTTGATGATAAAGGAAAATATGTCGATACCATCTCAGAGGGAGATCTTCTCTGGTATATCAAAGATCATGATGAGATGAACTATCACATGGCTGAAGATACTCTGATCACTTCTGTGCCTATCGGGCGCAAAGTCATAGCTATCAAATCGAATAGTAGAATGGAAGATCTTTATCAATTGGCGTTGAATCAGAATTTTATTCCAGTATTAGATGATCAGGATGTGTTCATCGGGATCATCACAAGACGTTCGATCATGGAATATTTCTTTAAATCAGAGAAAGGTGAGTGATTATGGAAAAGTATATTTTTGTCACTGGCGGTGTTATTTCTGGATTGGGTAAAGGCATCACAGCCGCATCTTTAGGCAGATTATTAAAAGCGCGTGGTTATAGAGTGACTATGCAAAAATTTGATCCATATTTGAATGTGGATCCAGGAACTATGTCTCCGATTCAACACGGTGAAGTTTTTGTCACCGATGATGGAACAGAAACCGACTTGGATCTAGGTCACTATGAAAGATTCATCGATGAATCTTTAAATTGCAATTCAAATATAACGACCGGCAAGATCTATGAAGCTGTTTTATCTAAAGAAAGACATGGTGATTATGGAGGTGGAACTGTTCAAGTCATCCCTCATGTCACGAATGAGATAAAGAGTAAATTTCATCGCAATTTTCAAGCGGATGAAACTGAGATAACCATCGTCGAGATCGGTGGCACTATCGGCGATATTGAATCACAACCATTTTTCGAAGCGATCCGTCAATTCAGACATGAGATCGGTGTTGAGAATTGCTGTATCGTGATGGTTTCTTTGATCCCATATTTAAAAGCCAGTCAAGAATTGAAGACTAAACCGACACAGATGGCTGTCAAATCGTTACAATCGATGGGTTTACAACCGGATATCATCGTTTGTCGTTCTGAATATGAAATACCTAAAAATGTCATCGATAAATTATCTTTGTTCTGTAACGTCGCTTCTAATCATGTCTTACCGAATTTAGATTGCGAGACCGTTTATGAATTACCATTGATGTTAGAAGAAGAGCATTTTGCCCAAGCAGTCGGTGAAACGCTTCATATCCCGATCCCTGAACCGGATCTGACTATCTGGCAAAAGATGGTTGATAAAATCAAAACCTCTAAGAAGACTGTGTCTATCGCTTTAGTTGGTAAATACACTGCTCTTCATGATGCTTATATCTCTGTTAATGAGGCTTTAAAAGCCGCAGGTTGGTATTATCATAACAATGTTGATATTCATTGGATTGAAGCTGAAGATATCGAGGATGAGAATTGTGATGAAGTGTTTAAAGATGTTTCAGGTATCATCGTTCCCGGCGGATTTGGAAGCCGTGGAATACCTGGCATGCTTAAAGCTATAAAATATGCAAGAGAAAAACGCATACCGTTTTTAGGACTTTGTTTAGGATTACAAACAGCTGTTATCGAATTCGCAAGAGATGTCATCGGCTATAGCGATGCTGATTCTACTGAATTTAATCCTTCGACGATGCATCCTGTCATCCATTTGATGCCTGAACAGAACAATGTAAAAAATTTAGGTGGAACGATGCGTCTTGGATCTTATCCTTGTGTTTTAGATACTAAATCCAAAGCCTATGCTTTATATGGTGTAAAACATATCACTGAGAGACATCGTCATCGTTATGAAGTCAACAATGATTTCAGAAAAGCATTTATTGATAACGGCATGGTTCCTGTTGGTTTTTCACCTGATAATCGTATAGTTGAAATGATTGAAATTCCATCACATCCATTCTTCATAGCAACTCAAGCTCATCCAGAGTTTAAGAGCAGACCAGATAAACCCCATCCTCTTTTCAGAGGTTTTATCGATGCAGCCATCAAGAAAAGAGACAATAAGTTAAACTGAACAAATCACTTTATAAATCACGTTATTAGCAAGGCTTAATGAGTGATATTCACTTGAATTTTTCAAAGTTATTCAACAAAAAATCTTTAGTATTCTTATCTGGATTGTCTACAACAAAATTCAACATATTATTTAAAATATCTCCGATTTGTTTGCCTTTAATATTTAAGGCTAACAAATCATTTCCTTTGACTGCTAAATCTTTTAAAGAAAAGCAATTATTATCTTTGATATATTCATCATATAATTCTCTCATTTTGGCGTTTTCTTTCAAAACTTCTTTTTGTGTCAAATCGCTTTGACCTAAAATATCAGCTTTCTGAACATCTAAGTAATATGGGAATAATTCAGGAGAGATCTTTCTGATGGCACGCCTGACATATTTTGGTTTAGCGATATATTCATCGCTGTGATGCAAGATTAAAAAACAGACGGTGTCTACTATTTTATTTGAAAACTTCAATCTTCTTAATATGCTTTTAGCGATCTTTTCACCTTCGATAGCGTGGTTAAAGAAATGAGCTTTTCCAGTTTCATCAATCGTTTTTGTGATCGGTTTACCGACGTCGTGCAGAAGCACAGTCAATCTTGTGATCAGATCTTTCGGTGTGTTTTGTAATGCGACGATCGTATGGGTTCCGACATCATAAAGGTGATAAGGTGTTTCTTGCTTAGTTTCCATCATCAGATCAAATTCTGGTAAGACGATTTTAGTCAATCCTAATTCATAGGCTTCGATTAACTTTTCTGGATGATCAGACATGATTATTTTGACTATTTCATCTCGAATTCTTTCTTCTGAGATATTTTTAAGTCTATAAGCTTCTTCTTTACAGGCGAGCTTCGTTTTGTCATCGATCATGAAATTTAATTGTGCTGAAAAACGGACTGCCCTTAAGATTCTTAAAGCATCTTCACTGAATCTTTTATTAGGATCTCCGACCGCTCTGATGACATGATCGTTCAAATCTTGAATGCCATTAAAATAATCGACTACACCAGTGGTGTCGTTGTAGGCAAAAGCGTTTATGGTGAAATCCCTTCTTTTTAAATCTTCTTCTAAAGACTTTGTAAATGTGACTTCTTTAGGATGTCTATTATCAAAGTATTCACCATCTATTCGATAAGTGGTGACCTCATAGTTTTGATCATTCCATCTGACTGTCACTGTTCCATGTTTTAAACCGGTATCAATCGTCTTAGGAAACAGCTTTTTCACTTCTAATGGTTCAGCTGAAGTGGTGATATCATAATCATTAGGCTTGCGACCTAAAAGCTCATCTCTTACACAGCCTCCGACCATATAAGCCTCATAACCATTTAAATTTAAGACAGCAAGTATTTCTCTTACATCTTTGGGAATAGTGAGTTTTATGTTTGTATTCATATTTTATCAGTCCTATATAAATTATAACTAAAATATATATTCTTTAGTTTAATAGCGATGATTTTATTTATTAATCAATGTATAATCTATTTGTTTTAGGAGGTTTCTATGGATTCTAATAAAACTAAACATTTTTATATAACAACTCCGATTTATTATGCTAGTGGAAACATTCATATCGGACACACCTATTGTAATGTTGCTGCTGATGTTATCGCTAGATATAAAAGAATGCGCGGATATCAAGTGAGATTTATGACCGGCTCTGATGAACACGGAGAAAAGATTCAAAAGAAAGCTATAGAAGCTGGAATGGAACCTAAGGCTTATGTTGATAAAATCGCTCAATCCTTTAAAGAAGTTTGGAAAGCGATGAATATCTCTTATGATTACTATGTCAGAACAACTGATGAATCACATGTCGCTTGTGTGAAAAAGGTTTTCACTAAATTATTAGTCCAAGGCGATATTTATTTAGGCAAGTATGAAGGCTGGTATTGTACACCTTGTGAATCCTTCTTCACTGATGCCCAAGTCGGAGAAGACCATCTCTGTCCTGATTGTCATAGACCTGTTCATTGGGAACAAGAAGACGCTTATTTTTTGAATGTTAAAAAGTTCGCATCTGATCTTTTAGAATTTTATCAACAGCATCCTAATTTCTGCAGACAAGATAAGATCAATGAAATGGTCAACACTTTCATCAAACCTGGTTTAGATGATCTGTGTATCACCAGAACCAGTTTTGATTGGGGAATCAAAATAGATGAGAATCCAAAGCATGTGGTCTATGTGTGGATCGATGCATTGCTGAATTATATTTCAGCTCTTGGATATCTCTCTGATGATGACCATCTGATGAAAGAATACTGGGGAGATGATACTGAAATCTTACAGTTAGTCGGTAGAGATATCACTCGTTTCCATGTCATCTACTGGCCGATTTTACTGAAAGCTTTAAATCTTAGAGAACCCGATCAGGTTTTAGTCACTGGTTTATTAGTGACCAAATCTGGTGTGAAATTATCAAAATCTTTAGGGAATGCTCCTTCACCATATCCGCTTATCGAAAGATATAGCGTTGATTCTCTTCGTTATTATCTCACCAGAGAAATGCAGATCGGTGAAGATGGTTGCTTTACCCCAACTCAATTCGTCGATCGTTTAAATGCTGATTTAGCGAATAACTACGGTAATTTAGTAAACCGTACTCTATCGATGATCAACAGATATTTTGATGGTGTAATCCCTGAATATCATGAACCTGCTGATGATCTCACTAAGAAACTTTTCGAAGATGTCAAAGAAAAGTTAGCTGTTTATGAAGAAAAGATGGATAGCTTTGATATCACTATGGGTGCTAATGCAGCTATGGAACTCATCGATTTAGGTAACAAGTATTTCGATAATATCGCTCCATGGACGCAAGCTAAGAACAATAATATTGAATTATTAAAAGAATCCTTATATTCAGCCAGTGAATTATTAAGAATCGGTTCTATATTATTAAATCCTATTATGCCTACTAAAACTATCGACGCATTAAATCAAGAAAACGTTCCTGAAGAATTGAGAACGTTTGATTCGATAAAAGAGATCGGAAAATTAAGCGGTATACATATCAATTCCCTCTCTCCTCTCTTCCCACGATTGAAGAAAGATGAAGAGATCAAATTCTTAACTGATCTGATCGACGGTAAATAAGTATAAACATATTTTAAAAAGCCATGCGTTGTTAAAGGCGCATGGCTTTTTGTATGTAACAAATGTTAATAGCTATAATAAATTTATTAAGAAAGGATTAGATTGTTTCTCTTCAGAAATACGAGTGATATCACCATGTCCGGGATAGACAACTAATGTATTTCTCAATTTCAATAGTTTAGTTAATGATGATGAAATTTTAGAAGGATCACTAGTGCTCATGTCGCTTCTACCGATCGAACCTTTAAATAAGGTATCCCCAGAGAATAAAGCGTTATCGTCATCAAAGAGATAACAGACGCTGCCTTCAGTATGGAAAGGAGTGGTGATGACTTTGACTTTGATATCTTTTTTGAATACCAGTTCCTCTTCATCTTGCACAAAGACTGGATCAATATTTATTTTGATATCTTCTTGATGATATCGGCTTTCATTTAAGGATGAATCAGTCAAAAGAGATGAATCAGCTTGATTTAAATATACTGGAATTTCATAAGAAAAATGTTTTAAAAATTTATTCAGACCTCGAATATGATCAAAATGAGCATGTGTCAATAATACACCTAAACATTTTTCATAGTGACTTGATATGTATTGGTAAATTTCATCGGAGGTAGAACCCATATCGATGACCAAACAAGAATCACCTATTTTTCCGATGATATAGGTATTACAGGTGATACGATTATCATTATCATAACGAAAGATTTTGACCATGTTTAAGCACCCCCTATATTCATAAATTATATAAATAATACTGCTGTTTTTAAATATCTTCTGATCAGGAAGTTATATAAAGTCTAAATTGTTGAAGCTTTTATAATCGTTCCAATATTGATATTGAAATGATTATTTATACTTTTTGTTTCTAATAAGATATCTTTTTTATATAATTATCTTACTTTGAGGTGAAACAAAATGAATAAAGAAGAATATTCGCTTGCTATCGAACCGGTCAAACCTAGTTTTCTTTTGTTTTTGATTTTTTTAGGATGGTTCGGTATTGATAAATTTGTTTATTCTCGTTCGTTTAAGAAAGGCTGGAAGTTTGCGGTCGTTAAGCTTTTATACACATGTATAGGCTTAGGCATTATCTGGAATATTTTTGATATCGTGCAATATTGCCGTCATAAATATCAATTAGACTTCCGTGAATACTTTAACTGAGCATATTCCACTATTTGATTGTAGAAATTGATACAATAGTTGTGGAGGTTATCAGATTATGAAAGTTAATTTTTATAAAAACAAAAAGAACAATGATATCTATTTCTCATTATTAGATATCAATGTCGATGGTGAGAATGAACTCATCACTGCTAATTCTACAGAAGCAGCGACTGAAAAACATATTCCGGTCATCAAGGTCGATGGAAAGAAAGTTCACGTCGAAGTCGGCTCTGTGTTACATCCGATGACTGAAGAACATCACATCTCATTTATCGCCTTAGTCACTGATCAAAAAGTAGAGATGAAAAAATTAGAACACACAGGTGCTCCTAAAGCTGACTTTGTCTTAGCTGATGATGAAAAAGTTTTAGAAGCCTATGCTTATTGCAATCTTCACGGTCTGTGGGTTAAGAAAATCGATTAAATATCAATGCAGACCCGTAAATGATGGGTCTGCTTTTTAATTGCTATCATTTTCATCATCATAATCATCATCTGAAATACGATTGATGATCGATGAGATAGTTTGTTCTGGATTGATTAAAAAAGAGAATATAGAAATTATCAAAACTGGTATGTGATAAATGTTTTTAATGAACTTTCGGAATTCGCTTCTCACCTGCATTTCTTTAGTGCTAGGGATCAATATGTCAGGAAGAATAGTTCCGACTATTTCATCGCGATTATTATAAATAGTCAGTGGGAAGAAAGAAGTAGATCTGATTTTAAAGCCGAAGTGTTCAAAAATTTCATTAAGCTTTAGATAAAAAGATTTTGGTAGAGATTCAAAATCAAACAGGCTGAGATATGAAGAACTGCTGAAAGCTAAGTCTGGATATCCCTGGGTTCTTTTGTCAACATTTTCAATATTTTCTATAAAGAGCAAATGATTTCCAGTCAGAATCTCAGAAAGCAGACCAGCATAGCTCTGTTTTGATGAATTAAAAACAACAACTTTATTTATAATTTCAGAATTGATATTTATTAATTCATTAGTAGTGCTGATACATATTAAATAGTTTACTGATAAATGCTTATATAACTTCTTATAAAAAGAATAATCGATTTCTTTATTGTTAAAAACATTTAATAACTCATGATGTTCGATCTGATAAAGAGGAGTATCTTGTGTGATTCTAATCTTTTTAACTATTGAATTATATAAGTAGTGGTTATAGAGATCATTTGTTTGATCGAGCGTTGATAAATAGCTATTCTTAGCTTCTTCATAAGATTTTAAATGAGGTCTAAATCTTTTTCTGCCGCGTTTATAAATGGCAGAAGCTAAAGAATACACATAAAGGTAACGGAATTCTGATAATTTATTATTCTCGTTTACAAACTTAAGTAAATTGACATTGAACAAAGGAGAAGTATTATTTAAGCCATCGCGATAATTAGCATAATCAGCAAACTCTTTATAGGTCCCTTTTAAGATATGCGTGAATACTGCTGTCAATTCTTCAAAAGACATGGTGAAGTATTGATATTCAGCATCTAAAAAATAACCTATGAATTTATTGATATGTGATTTTAATATTTGATATTGTTTGTCTGCTTCCCTGTAAATTTCAATCACACGATTTCGAATACTTTTTTCACGATAACATCTTTTGACTGAAGGGTTGCTCATTGAGAAATTAGGATGAACAGTACCTCTCTCATGGAATGCTGAAATGTATTTGATATTGCTTTCGATCTCGATCACTCCATTCATGGTAGTGATAGAATCACCGAATTCATCTTTGTATTGTTGAATATTCTTTTTCATTAAATCAACATAATTTATATAAGCTTTTAATAATTTTATTAATGAGGTGAACAAATCTTTTTGATTATTGACTTTAAAATAAGAAAGAAGCTTCTTTTTAGCTCTTATTCTTGTAAAAATAAATTTGCTATCTAAATCTTTAAGCACTCTTTTTAAATCTAAATCAAATATTTTATCTGTACAGATATTGATGATTAAAAGTTTTGTGCTAGAAATGGCTTGGAATAATTTTTTTAAATCATCTAAATTTTTCAAAGCTTGTTCTTCTTGACCGATACGGAAATACTTTTTTGGAAAGCCGTTATACGAGGAAATGATATTGATATCTTTTCCATACTCTTCAAATTGTTTACAGCTTTTGATTTTATTGTTATCAAAATCAACGATGTTTTTATCACTTAAAAGTCGTTCAAAATCTTTTATACAGTTGATGATTTTGATCAATTGTAAATTGATCTCATCATAGTTTCTTCTTTTAGCAGAGACAGATAGGCCATAATACGTGTGCTCTTTGATATTGATATCTTTAAGAGTAGAAAAAGTCTCTATCGTATTTAAAAATTGATAGTCTTTTTTAAATTCTTCCAGAGTATATTCGGAGATATCTAAATTCAAAGGCACGAGATTTTTATTTTGAGCTATGATGATATCATCTATCACTTGAGCGTTATAGATATCACGCGGATTACTATAGGCTTGATTTCTATCATTGATCAATGTGAGATATTCTTTTTCATCCTCATTGAACTTTTTAAAGCTTTCTCTTTCTTCCATCGTCAAGCCTTGATATGCGATCTCTTCGTTTAATAATGACGGAGAAAAATCTTTAAAATCTAAAAGAAAATCTTTTAAATTGTTATTTATAAATAATTCTTTCAAGTCTTCTTTTTCTTTTTCATCGTTTACTACAAATAATAAAGGCTCACCTTCAGGGAGATTTTTAGAGACTAAATATAAAATAAAATCACGTATGATATTTTCGTCATTGTAATACAATTTGCTCCCTGGATATTTTGTGAATCGCAAAGCTACTTTTTTATAATCGGAGAACAATTCATCACTGGTTTCATCATTGATTTCAGAATCGATAGTGCTATTCTTTATCTGACTTATTAAACCTAGAAATTTATTCTCGTTTCTTTGTCCTTTTAAATAACTATCAATGAAGGGATATATTTTGTTTAAAAGCAAGCATTCTTCATCGTAAAAATTAAGTTTTTTAATAAGCTTAATATTATTAGTGAGACCAGCTATTTGAATTTTGCCTTCTAAAGATAACAAGTATGAATTGAGATCATTGACTCTGGAAAAGTCACTGGTTTCAATATTGAGTTTATTCAATTGCGATAAGGCTAATTTATTGAATAACGGTAGTTTAGAACTTCTTGATAATAAGGTGCTGTCATTTTGCTTGGTGATTTGAGACTGCAGAAAAAATAAAGGGTAACAATTCTCGTTATTGATAACTATAAAAATCGGACAAAAATAAGCCTTGCTAGTCAACTCAAAAGGAATTGAAGAAAAATTGATCAAATCATTAAAAGAACCATTATCTAATTCAAAAAGGTTTGATAAGTATTTTTCAGTTAATGCTTCTTCGATCTCTTGCAATAACTTATCTGCAGAAAAAGAAATATTATTCATAAGCGCAATCTTATTAAATTATAACAAAAAAGGCTCCGAAGAGCCTGTTGTTTTGCGTTTATCGAAACAGTTGATTATTTGCCTTGCTTTGCAGTTTCGCTAGCAGCCAACTTCTTACGGAATTTAGCAACACGACCAGTGTCGGCAGTGAATGTTAATTTGCCAGTGTAGAAACTGTGGCAGTGAGAGCAAGTATCAACCTTAATTTCATTTAAAGTTGAGCCGGTCTCGAAAGTGGTTCCGCAAGTCAAGCAAGTAACTTTGCAACGATGATAATCTGGATGTATACCTTTTTTCATAGCTTGTAACCCTCCTATTCTCGGCTTATTCAATTGAAAATTGCGTTAAGCAAAAGAAAATATACCACAATGCCTTCTTTATTACAAGAAAATCATTGCTTTAATTGCGCTGATCAGAATCTTTCTTTTGCCTGGATTTTAAAAGTAATCTTTGTGTAGTGTCTGGTGGTAGAGGGATATCCATGACATCAGGCGTCGACCTTGAAAAGCCATAGCCGAGGATTTCTTGTGCTCGTAAGACTGTTAAGAAAGCATGCGGATCGATGCGATGGATGATGTTTTGAATCATGGTGTATTCACGTCTATCAAAGCAGACTTCGATAACCATCGTGTCAACACGAGAAAAACCACCTTCAGCTCTGAATAGGGTTGTTCCGCGTTCGATCTCTTCATTGATATATTTATTGATATCGTACCATTTGTTAGAGACGATGAGAGCAACATAATGTTGAGAAAAGCCCATAAACACTCGATCGATCATCACCGAACAGAGGATAGAGCCTAAAACACCGACCGATGATGCTAATAGATTCATATCGTTAGCAAAGAAGCCGCCGATGATAATCACCACATCACAACATAATGAGGAAGTTCCTATTTTCACATGGAAGAATTTATGCATAGAAACATTGATGACATCAGTCCCACCAGATGAACCGCCTCCTAAGAGTGCTAATCCTACACCGCTTCCTATCAATAATCCACCTAATACGGCTGATATGATATAAGCGATAGCTTTTAAAGATTCACTAGACTCGATAATCAACCCATTTTCTAATGTAATATCTCTAGCAAAACAAGTTGTTATATCCAGGATTTTTACACCATCGATCACGCATACATCGATCAAAGCGTCAAACATCGAAATGAACAAAGGATAACAAAGGACAAAAACTAAGCTTTTCAAAGAGTATTTTAGTCCGAGAATAAATAAACCAACTATAAAGAAACCCCAGGATAAAATATAAATATAAGTGTTGACTGGTAATACATCTAATCCCGGGATAGAAGAAAAGATGATAGCGATAGAAGTGATACCTCCAGAGATGATGTTCATCGGTAAAAGAAAGAACGAACATCCTAGTGCATAAACCACGGCACCTAAAAGGATATATAAGTTGTTCTTAATAAACTCAGGGAGCGGTTCGCTTGTGAATTCATTTTTGATGGTGATCCACTGTTTCTTAAAAAACAATTTAAGTGCTTCTTTAGAAAAGTGTTTTTTAAAAAATCCTTTTTTACTCATGCCGTCATTTCTTTCTTGATAACATGAATGAATATCTCAAGTAGCTATCGATGAAATTTTGGATATTACCATCCATAACTGCTTGGACATCTGTTTCTGAATAATCGGTGCGATGATCTTTGACAAGCGTATATGGGCAAAAGACATAAGAGCGAATCTGACTTGAAAAAGAGATGTCTTTTTTAACACCACCGATTTTGTTCATCTCTTCTTGTCTCTTCTTTTCTTCTAATTGGAAGAGCTTAGATTTGAGCATATTCATCGCATACGCTTTATTTTGAATCTGGCTTCTTTCGATCTGGCAAGAGACGACTATACCAGTAGGTTTGTGAGTGATTCTGACAGCTGATTCAGTTTTGTTAACGTTTTGACCACCAGCTCCTGAGGAATGATAAGTATCGATAGAAAGATCAGCTGGATTGATATCGATATTGATGGAATCATCAAATTCAGGCATGACAGAAATAGATGCGAAAGAAGTGTGTCTAGAGCCAGAAGCATCAAAAGGTGAGATGCGAACAAGACGATGAACACCGTTTTCGGATCTGAGATTACCGTAGGCCATTTTTCCAGATACGAGTAAAGTAGCAGAAGAGATACCAGCCTCTTCGCCTTCTAAAATATCTAATACCTTATATGTATAGCCTTTGATCTCACAATAGCGTTCATACATTCTTAATAACATGCTAGCCCAATCGTGAGCTTCAGTACCACCAGCACCAGGATGGAATTCAACGATAGCGTTATTAGCATCATAAGGTCCAGAAAAATAGATCTCTTTCTGGAAAGAGCTGAAATCATTACCGAGAGCTTTTAAAGAATTGTCTAAATCGTTAAAGATCTCATCATCTTTTTCTTCTTTGAGAAAATCAATAGTGTCTTTGCAATCAGAGAGTCGTTTCTTAAAATCCGACATTTTGGAGATGATATCATTGATCTGGCTGAGTCTTTTGTTGACTTCTTTAGCTTTGCTGATATTAGACCAAAAAGAAGGATCGGCTGTTTGCTCGCTGAGCTTTTGACTTTCAATTTCGAGATTTGGTAAGTCAAAGACAGCCTTGCAAATCGAGAACGCCTTCTTCGATAGCTTTGTATTGATTATTAAGCTCGAAAAGTTCTTTCATTGTTCGGCTTCCTTTCTTTACATGATTTTGGCAGTAGGATTAGAACGATCTATTCCGTCATCATCGGGAACGATATTAGAATCGAATTTTACATCTTTAGGTGTAGAGATGGTCGCAGTGTTAGCTTTGTTGATAGGAGCTTTTTCGATAGCTTCATTGACAGCTCTAGCGTTGGCTCTGAATTGAACTCTGAATAAAGTTCTCACAACATCACCAGCGATCGCCTTATTCATAGCATCAAACATCGCGAAGCCTTCGTTGGTGTAAGCCTGTAAAGGATCAGTTTGAGCATAGGAACGTAACCAGATAGCTTCTCTCAATTTGCTCATCTGATCGATGTGTTTTGTCCAACGTCTATCGATGCAATCGAGAGTAGTGGTTTTTTCAGCAAAGTCTCTCATCTTTTCTGTCCAGTCTTTAGATAGATCGTGATAGTGTCTTAATAATCTAGCTGATAATAATTCCACAGCATCATCATAACTGACACCATCGAAGACTGAGAAAGGAATCAGATCCTCAGGGATAGATAAAGCTTTGATGGTGTTTTCTTTTAATCTGTCAGCATCGATGATCTTTTCCTGATCTTTGATAGCGAAGGATTGATCACAGATAGCTTTAGTGACTAAAGAGAAATAACCAGGAATAGTATCGCTGACGGATTTTGAATATAGGATATGGTCTCTTCTTTCATACATGATCTTTCTTTGACGAGAGAGAACATCATCATAATTTAATAATTGTTTACGAGTATCAAAGTTTTGACCTTCAACACGCTTTTGAGCTTGGGTGATAGCATTAGACATCATCTTGGATTCAAAAGCATCATCTCCTAATTTTTCATATAAATTCTTATAAGATTTAGGAGCGAAACGGATGAAGATCTCATCTTCTAGAGAGACATAGAATTTTGAATAACCAGGATCGCCTTGACGACCAGAACGACCTTTTAACTGGTTATCGATACGACGAGATTCGTTTCTCTCGGTCGCTAATACGGCTAAACCACCTAATTCTTTAACGCCTTCACCTAATTTGATATCAGTACCACGACCTGCCATGTTAGTAGCGATAGTGACGGCATTTTTCTGACCAGCTTGAGCGATGATGACAGCTTCTTTAGCATTGTTTTTAGCGTTTAAAACTTCATGAGGAATGTTGACATCGTTTAATAATTTGTCAACGATCTCGGATTTTTCGACAGAAGGTGTACCAATCAAAATCGGTTGACCTTTTGCATGTCTAGCTTTGACATCTTCGATCAAAGCTTGATATTTAGCTCTTTCATTACCAAAGATAGTGTCTCTATCATCAAAACGGATGACTGGTCTGTTGGTCGGGATGGTGATGACACGCATGTTATAAACCTTACGGAATTCTTCTTCTTCGGTTTTAGCAGTACCGGTCATACCAGCTAATTTGTCATACAAACGGAAGAAATTCTGATATGTGATAGTAGCTAAAGTGACTGTTTCAGGCTTGATGCTGACATGCTCTTTAGCTTGCAAAGCTTGTTGTAAACCATCAGAGTATTCTCTACCTTTCATAACACGGCCAGTGAAGCCATCGATCAAAAGGATTTCATCATTGCTGACCATGTATTCGATATCTCTCTTCATGATGTAGTTAGCCTTTAAAGCCTGTTGGATACGATGGTTCAAATCAGCCCATCTAGCATCATATAAGTTATCGATTGAGAAAGCTTGCTGTACTAAGGCGGCACCTTTTTCAGTCAAAGAACAGGTCTTCTTTTCAACATCGATGATATAATCGCGATCTTTGCGCATCTTTTTAACAACGCGGTCAGCAGTGACATAAGTAGAAGCGGTGATACCACTACCACCTGAGATGATTAAAGGCGTTCTGGATTCATCGATTAAGATTGAGTCGCATTCATCGACGATAGCGTAATGTAAGCCTCTTAAAACACGGCTTTGCACAGATTTTGCCATGTTATCACGCAAGTAGTCAAAACCTACTTCAGAGTTAGTTGTATATGTGATATCGCAATTAAAAGCTTCTTGTTTTTGAGTCGCATTCTTTTCACGAAGATTAACACCGACAGTGAGACCTAAGAAACGATAGATATTTCCCATCCAGTCAGCATCACGTTGTGCTAAGTATTCGTTGACGGTGACAACGTGAGTTCCTTTACCTTCTAGAGCATTTAAATAAACCGCCATGGTAGCTGTTAAAGTTTTACCTTCACCAGTCTTCATCTCGGCGACATCACCTTCGTTTAAAACAGTGGCACCGAAGACTTGTACTGGATAAGGAAATTGACCTAAAACACGTCTACCTGTTTCTCTGGCGACAGCGAAGGCTTCAGGTAAAAGATCATCGATTGTTTCACCATTCTTTAAACGTTGCTTAAAAATAGCTGTTTTAGCCTTTAAATCACCATCAGAAAGTTTTGAAAAAGGTTCTTCATATTGAAAAACAACTTTTGCTTTTCTTTCGATTTTTTTATAAGCGCGCTGATCAATACGGAATAATTTGTCAAAAAAGCTCATATGGATTCTCCTTGAATAAAATGCACACCAGCAAGCATTTATATTAATATATTTATAAATAATTATCTAGTCTTTATTTTTATCGATAACCTGTGTTGTGCAGTAATCTAAGAACATTGAAAGTGAAAAAGCAAACAATCGAATCACAAAAACAGAAATGTTTGTTTGTAAATTTCAAGCAAATAATCGCGTTATATAAAACTTGTTATAGCCACACAAATTAACTACAATAATCTGCAACCCACTAATGAGGAGAAAATTAAAAAAATGAAATATAAAATTATTGTCGATAGTTCATCTAATTTACATCCCGGCTATATCACTGATCCTGAAGTAGGATTTGATGTAGCTCCTTTGACTGTTATTGTAGATAACAAACAATATGTTGATGATGGGCATTGCTCTATTGATGAGATGCTTAAAAAGGTGATGCAAAGCAAATCTGTTTCATCATCTTCTTGCCCTTCTCCGAACGATTTTTTATCGCGTATGACAGGTGCTGATAAATATATCATCATCACCATTGCTCAAAAGCTTTCCGGCTCATATAATTCAGCAAATATCGCTAAAAATCTCTATAGCAATCCCGAAGATGTTTTTGTCATTGATTCTAAACTTGTCGCTGGCACAATGGAATTGATGACTAATGAAGCTTATTCATTAATAAAAGCGAATAAATCTTTTGAAGAGATACAGAAAGAACTCACTAAATATCGTGATCAGATGAAACTTTTATTCATCTTATCTCATTTTGATGTTTTTATTAAGAATGGTCGTATCAATAAAATCATCGGCTTTATCGCATCCACACTACATATCAAACCAGTTCTTTATGGTGTGGATGGTGAGATCAAAATCAAAGATAAATGCCGAACCATCAAAAAAGCGATTGAAAAGTTGATCGATGATATCAGCGAATTCACATCAACAACCTTGCACAAGAAATGTATCATTTCCCATACTCAAGCTTCTGAAGATGCTGACAAAGTTAAACAGGCTATCGAAAATAGATATCAATTTGATTCAGTGACTATCAGAGAAAATCAAGCTCTTTGTTCTTATTATGCGATGCCTGGTGGATTAATTGTTTGTTTTTAGTCGATTTCTTTTTTAGTAATATATATAATAATTAGTGTTCTTAACTAATGACAATTGGAAAGGGGTTCATTATGCGCAATATTAAGAAATACTTTACTACTGGAATCATCTCATTAGGTTTCTTAGGATTAGTATCAAGTTGTTCTTATTTAGGCGAACAGATCAGTTTAGTAGAAGCGTCTGAATTTGTTGAAAAGAATTTTGTACCTACTACAGCAGATAAATATGATCTTGGTACTGCTACTAGCACTATCGAAGTTAAAAAAGTTTCTGATGAACTTAAAGATATTTTAAAACAGCTCAACTACAATATTGATAAACCTCAGGTTGTCACTGAAGATGTTCAACCAGTTGTTTTAAGCAGAGTAGATTTAGAGACATTATCTGCTACCGCACCTAGTGGGTCAGATGTTAAATACTATTTAAATAACGGTATTGAATTAGGTGTTACCACCGATTTGACTCAAACCGTAGCAATTCCTGATACTGAAATTTCATTAGAAGCATCCACTCACACTGAATATGTTTATACTTCTGAAGGCTTACCATTTACAACCGATGTCACTCTTGTGCTTAAAATGGAAAACGAGGAAAAACAAGCCAGTGCTACTATTGTGACTTCAACTGAATATTCTTTCCCTACAAAAGCTGTTGCTGAATAAATAGATATTGACTGCTTCCTTTGCGAAGCAGTTTTTATTTTCTACTTATGAATAAAACAGGATTATTAAAAGATAACGCTGTTTATCAGATTTACCCGATATCATTCAAAGATAGTGATGGTGATGGCAAAGGTGATTTAAAAGGTATCATCTCGCGGCTTGATTACATCGCTGACTTAGGATTTAAATTGGTTTGGCTTTCGCCTATTTATTCATCTCCGATGTTAGACATGGGTTATGATATCAGCGATTATAAAAATATCAATCCTATGTTTGGAACCATGGATGATTTTGATCTATTGATCAAAGAAGCTGATAAAAGAGGGATTAAAATCATTATGGATTTAGTCATCAATCATACTTCTTCAAAGCACCGATGGTTTCAAGAGGCTTTAAAGGATCCTGAATCCCCATATCGAAAATATTATTATTTCCGTCAAGGAAAAGGTAAAAATCATCGCTTACCACCAAATAATTGGACGACTACTTTCACTGGCTCTGCTTGGACTGAATTACCAAATGAGCCTGGAATGTTTTATCTTCATCTCTATTCTGAAGGACAACCGGATTTAGATTTTCATAATCCACAAGTCATTCAAGAAGTTGAAGATATCATGAAATTTTGGCTAGATAAAGGTGTTTATGGTTTTCGCTGTGATGTCATTTCTGAAATCTATAAAGAAAGCTTAGCTGATGGAAAAAGAAAATCGCTTTCTAAACCGATCGGTTGTGAACATTTTGTTGCGACTGATGGCTGTCATAAAGTTTTAAAGAAATTGAATAAAGATGTGATATCTAAAAGAGACGAAGCTATTTTGATCGGTGAATGTTATGGTATAACTTCTGATCAAGGAGAAGCCTTCTTAGATGATGAGCTCAATACGATATTTAATTTTGATATCGCTTTTGCTAATGGACTTTTGTCTTCTAAACCCAATACTAAAAAAATAAAAAACACGATCATCGAATGGCAAAATAAAGTCAGTTATAACGGTAACTATTTAGAAAATCATGATCAGCATCGTGCTGTCGGCAAATATGTGAGAGCGGATAGGTATCCACAAAGCGGTAGTAAAATGCTTTTAACCATGCTTTATACTCTTAAAGGTGCTTGTTTTATTTATATGGGACAAGAGTTAGGATTGACTGATTATAAAAATTTAAATATTGAGGACTCTCATGATATCGTCAGTGAATTTCTTTATAAGCTTGTTAGTAAATTCTTACCTAAAAAAATCGCCTGGAAGATCGCAAGACATTTCGGAAGAGATGACGCTCGATATCCTTTTCCGTTTGATAATACTGATGGTTATGGCTTTTCAAAGCCAACGGTTAAGCCATGGCAGAAGTATTATGAAGAAAGCGATAAGTTAAATGCAGTAACTTTGATGAAAGATCCGGATTCACCATTGAACTATATTAAAAAGCTCAATGCGTTTAGAAGAGAATATCCTGTGCTAGGACGCGGAGATATCAAATTTTATAAAACAAATAAAAACCTTTTCATTTATGAAAGATATGCTGATAATTCTAAATTGCTGATAGTTCTTAATATGAGTGATAAAAAACGTAAAATACCGAAAAAATTTAACTTGATTGATAGAGAGTTGGTTTTAAGCAATTATTCAGATATTAATGAATACTTAAGACCTTATGAATCTAGAATTTATAAAATAAAATAATTTATTGTTGTTCTTCGACGATAGCTTTATTTTTCTTGTCGTTAATTTTGAAATAAAGACTTATTCCAAATAAAACAATATCGATTGCTGGCAAGATATATCCACCCCAATCCAACTGAATATTAGTTTTTGTTTGGTCGGTTAAGATCAATATGATGATATCCACGATCGCTTTTAATACTAAAACGATCAGACTAGAGTTTTTAGCTTTTGCTAAATTTGTCTCATCGATAAAGATTGTTACAAGGCTAGATAGAAAGAGGCAAAAAGACAATATTATAGATATGATCAATAAAGAGATTGCATAGTGAATAATATCAAAGTTATCATTGATAAGACCGAAAGAATAATAACCGAGTATGCTCTCTTTTTCACCTTGAACAAAGGTGCAGAACACAGGCACAAAAAAGAGGAAAATCAGGCATAAAGAAAAGATTAGATTCAGATAACCGAGGAAACGTTTCTTATCTTTAGCACGACTTAAATATAAATTGATTTTATCTTTCATCTGTCCATTCCATCCTTATCGGTGATAATAACTTATAATCATCTTCAGCAATAGCTCCTAAATTTCTCACATAGTCTTTGAATATTTTTTTAGTTATATAAATAAAATCTGAAAATAATCTATTTTCTTTTTCATTCCCAGTTAATAAGAGCACTTCATAGAATTTAAAATCAGAAGATTTTAAAACTGATTCATTTTGTAAGAAATCGAGCAACTGCATTTTTTCAATCCGCTGATGAAAGAAATCGAATAAAAGCGGTAAGTGTTTTGAATCTAATCGGATTTGGTTAGCTTCTTCAGTGATTTTATCTTCATATTGCTGAATGTGATATGGTGAAAGTGTATCGAAGTGTGACTGAGGTAATCTATCGATTAAAAAAATATTTCTTCCTAGCCTAGAAGATAAAGAAAAAGTGATCTTTTTATCTTTTATATACGGAAATAAAAAACAATAGTCTGATTGACATCTTTTCAAAGTTTCATTTGAAAGATTTAAATCTTTGAGGAATGATAGATTCTCAACTTCTTTTGTATCAAAGATCATGTCTTCATTTATAGTTTCTAAACCATATTTTTCTTTTATCAACTGAGATAACTGCTCTAAAGTTTCTCTCATCAACATCACCTCTTTATGTCAAACGTAATAATGAAATTATAACATTTTATATATAAATTTACTTCACTATCTAGCGATGTGCTTTATTTTGCAATATATGTTTGTTTTTTAGTAGAAAACCAAAATAATGAACTTGCTAAATGTAAAACTTATCTGGACATTTATCTGAACATTTATCTGGACATTTTTTTAGCTTTTATTGCAAAAGAAGGCAAGGAAATTATTAAAATCAGTTTTTCTGGCCATACACGTCCATATTCTGTTAATGGAAGATACTTGATTCGTGTTGGCACTGAAAATAGAAAAATGTCTAATTATGATTTGAAGTGTTTGATACAAAATGATGATTATTCATCTAAATGGGAAGAAGAACTTACGACATATACTAGCAATGATATCGACGATGATGCTTTATTTGATTTCTATAACAGCGCTGTTAATTGTGGGCGTTTAGAAATGAAGAAATTTGATAAGGAGAAATTGCTCTCTGCTTTAGAGTTAGTTAAAAATAATCAGTTAAAAAATGGATGCTATGCATTATTTGGAAAAGATGCAAAAATAGGATTGAAATTAGCAACTTATGCAACAGATAATAAAGTATCTTTTACAGATTTAAAACTGATCACTGGAAATATTTATAACTTAATAGATAAAGCTATCAATTATATTTTAAACAATATTTCTTGGGCTTCTAAAATTAATAAAAGAAAGAGAGAAGAGATACCAGAAATACCGATTAAAGCAATAAGAGAGATTGTTGTAAATGCTTTTGCCCACGCTTCATATGATGTGATTCCAGACATAGAAATAGGCATTCATCCAAGCAAAGTTGAAATTTATAATCCAGGTACTTTTCCAGAGGATTTAACACCATATGATTTTATAAATAAAAATTTACCTTCTTATAAAAGGAACCGATTGATATTAGATGTATTGTTTAGAAGTAAAGATGTTGAAAAATCTGGCACAGGATTTCAAAGAGTTGATGAAATATGCAAAGAACAAAATGTCAATTGGACATTTAGAAAAGAAGGTTATGGGTTCTTCTTTGAATTTCTAAGAAAAAATAGCAGAGTGACACAAGCGGATCAGAAACTTTCTGATACCGAAAAACAAATTTATTCTTTGATAGCGGCTAAAATCGGTATTTCTAAAAATGAAATTGCACAAGAAGTCGATAAATCTGAAAAGACCGTTCAAAGAGCCATTAATAATTTGATATCAAATGGCTTAGTTATTCGTGTTGGGTCTAATAAAAATGGCTATTGGCAAACCACCAATAATGAAAAAAATATAAATCTTCAAAACTGATCGCTTTCTTAATCTGTTATAAAAATGGGAAAAGTTTAACGCATTTTCGTGACATAATCATTTGATTGTCAGGTGAATTTGTTTGTAGAAAATCAATTTTTAATGATGAATCATGCGGCTAAAAGCCAAACACAGATTAGGTCTGATGAATTGTAAGACTTTTTATTTTAATAGAAGTTTTAATGATTCAGTTATGATTTCTTTTAATGATAAACCGATTGTAGTGCCAGTTTGTTTCATTGCTTCTTTTTGAACCTCGATTGGGTAAGCTATAGGATAGTATCCATACATCATAGTGATAAACGAAGCGGTGACTATATTTTCATCATTCTTGCATTTACACTTCTGGATAAGTCTTTTAAATAAAGTTTGAAATCTTTTTAGCTCTTTTTTTAAAACAATTAAATTTTCTAAAGTAGTTGATCTTTCAATATCCTCAAGGTTACAAGACATTGTTTTTAAAATGATGATGTTTTTTTCTAATAATTCAGCTATGGAATTGATTATTTCGTCTTTAGTAAATGCTTTCTCAGCCAGTGATTCTAGCCCATTATCTAGTTCAATGAAATGGTTGTATAAGGAATCTAAAAGAATTTCTTCCTTGCTCTTGTAATAAAAATAAATGGCTGTTCTAGTAATATGTGTCATTTCAGAGATATCTTTTAGATAAATCGAATTTAATTCCTTATTTAAATATAAAGAATCCATTGCATTCATTATCTCTTTTTTTCTCTCATCAAATTGTTCTTTTGTTCTAGCTCTTAAGTACATATTTATCACCTTTTTTAATTTTCGCAACAAAATTATAATCAATTATTGACACGGTGTCAAATGCTAAGTACAATATAATTGACACGAGGTGAATTGAAATATCAAGGAGGTAATAAATTATGAAAATAATAGTTTTAAAAGGCAGTCCCCATATCTTTGGAACTACTAACACAATAGCGAGCGAATTGATAAGAGGAGCAAAAGAAAAAGATCATGAAGTTGATGTTATCGATATCGCTCATTCTAACTTGCACCCATGTTTAGGTTGCAATAGATGCGGCATGAACGGAAGATGCGTTCAAAAAGACGACGGAAACGATATCTTAGATAAAATACTTGCTAGCGATTGCCTCGTCTTTGTAACTCCTGTTTATTTTTTTGGCGTATCAGCACAGTTAAAAATGTTAATCGATCGTTTCCATGCTAAAAATAGAGCGATAACTAGAAAACATTTAAAAGTTATCTATATTGCTGCAGCTTGGAATGATGATGAAGTAGTTATGAAAGCACTAAATGCACATTTTGATATCTTAACTTCCTATTTAGAAATGGAAGAAGTAGGCAGAGTGACGGCTAAAGGTGCTGGTTATCCAAGCATGATAAAGCCTCATTATTTAAAAGAAGCATATGAATTAGGTAAAAACTTATAGAAAGGAATAAAAATTATGAAATTTAAGAATTTATTTGTTTTATCTTTAGTAGCATCTGGGCTTGTTCTGACAGCATGTGGAAGCTCAGATAGTAGCGATACAAGCGGCGGTTCTGATTCAAGTAGTTCATCTGAAAGTGGAACTGCGATGGTCGTTTATTTCTCGGCTACAGGTAACACTGAAGAAGTCGCTCAGATCATATCTAATTATATCGATAGTCCTATTTATGAGTTAGAGCCAGTAGATCCATATACTTCCGAAGATTTAAATTATAGCGATAGTAATAGTAGAGTGTCTCAAGAAAGGAACGATCCTAATCATTTAACTGAGCTTGTTAATGTTGCTTTCGATGAATTCGTCGATTCTGAATATATCTTCCTTGGCGCTCCTGTCTGGTGGGGAGAATTGAGTTGGGTAATAAACGATTTTGTCTTATCAAATGATTTTACAGATAAGACTATTATTCCTTTTGCTACAGCATCTTCATCAAATTTTAGTGTAGATGATTTAAAAAAATTATCCGAAGAAGCCACTTGGATGGAAGGAAGAAGATTTAGACAAAGTGAAATAAGTGAAGAAAATGTTTATAATTGGATTGATAGTTTAAATATTAATTTTTAAGAGGGATTTGAAATGAAAATATTAGTCAGTTATTTTTCCGCGAGTGGAGTTACTAAAAAAGTAGCTTCTAAATTAGCGGAATTATTACACGCAGATTTAGAAGAAATTAAACCAATTCAAAAATATACTAATGAAGATTTAGATTGGAGAAATAAACATTCTCGTTCATCGATCGAAATGAAAGATGAAAATTCTAGATCACAAATTGAAAAACCTATTTATGATTTATCATCCTATGATGTTATTTTTATTGGTTATCCTATCTGGTGGTATGTTGAACCTAGAATTGTGGACACTTATTTAGATGGCTTTAATTTAGAAGACAAAAGAATAATACCTTTTGCCACAAGTGGTGGTAGTTCAATAAGTGGAAGTGCAAATCATCTAAGAAACTTATATAAAACCGCCAAGATTGAAGATGGAATACTTTTAAATCATGAAATTAATGAAACTATTTTTAGAAAAATAATTGATGGAGGTAAATAAAATGAAACAAACAGCAGGAAGAAAAGGCTTAGGTGATTTAGCACCTAAATTTGCAGAATTAAATGACGACGTATTATTTGGTGAAGTTTGGTCTAGAGTAGACAAATTATCTCTAAGAGATAGATGCATTATCACTGTGGCTGCTTTGGTCAGTAAAGGAATCACCGATAATTCTTTAAAATATCATTTAACTAACGCTAAAAATCACGGTGTGACTAAGATTGAAATGGTAGAAATTATTACCCACATCGCTTTTTATGTCGGCTGGCCGAATGCTTGGGCAGTATTTCCAATGGTGAGAGAAGTCTATCAAGATGAAACAATTAGTAAAGAACCGATGTTTGGTTTAGGTAAACCTAATGATGCTTTTGCAAAATATTTTGTTGGCCAATCATATTTAAATCCTGTTAATAAAGACGGCGTATTCATCGCCAATGTGACTTTTGAACCAGGATGTAGAAATAATTGGCATATTCATAAAGCATCTAAAGGTGGAGGTCAAATTTTACTTTGTACGGATGGTGAAGGATGGTATCAAGAAGAAGGAAAGAAAGCTAGAAAATTAATGCCGGGAGATGTCGTTTATATCGCTCCGGGAATCAAACATTGGCACGGAGCAACTAAAGATAGTTGGTTCTCTCATCTCTCAATTGAAGTGCCAGGTGAAAGCACCTCTAATGAATGGTTGGAAAAAGTGAGTGATGAAGAATATTTAAACTTATAAACGTGGTGACTTATGCCTATAACAATTAACATCTATTACACTGGTAAAAACAGAACCGCCAAAGCTTTTGCTGAAGAGATGACTTCTTTAGGAATAGTAGATGATATTAGAAAAGAAAAAGGAAACCTAAAGTACGAATATTTCACTTCTTTTAATGATCCTGAAACCATTCTTTTAATAGATCGATGGGTTGATCAAGAAGCTTTAGACGCTCATCACAATTCAAAAATGATGCAAAAAATAATTGAATTAAGGAATAAATATGATTTATCAATGAAAGTAGAGAGATTTGTTGATGATGTTAATACATTAAAATCAGACGATAAGTTTATAAGAAAATAGTAAAAAGTTGCCATTTTTACCATTGTAAGGGTGTGCAATGTATCAAAAGCGTTGTATGTAAGTATCGCTGAAATTTAAATGGTGGTTTTATACTTTTTTCTATATATTCCTATCAGGTTAAAGCTGCTTCATCCAGTATTTAAAGAATCATATCTATAATAGGCATAATTTTATTTTCTATATCTGCTTACTAATGAAGCATCGCCTACTTCAGTAAATACAAAAATAGTCAGTTAATAGTATTTTTAGGCGCTTTATTCAAAAATTCTGGTATCAATGATGAAAATCACTTGTATTTACAATGTCTTTACAATTCTTAACAGGTTTAGGGTTTATCCCTTTGATTGTAATCAATAACATATTTTCGGTTTAATTAAAGAGGTAAATCAAAAATGAAAAAATTAGGTGTACTTGCTGTATCTATTTGCGCCTTATCTATGTTAGCTTCTTGTGATACCAATTCTTCTGATAATGGTAACACAGTCGATTTGAGTGCTGAAACTGTCACTTTCGTCGGGTCTACTTCTGTTCAATCTATGTCTCAAGATTTAACTGATGCTTGGGTCAACACTTTCAAGAGTGGTAATAAGCCCAATATCAAGCATGATCACACTGGTTCTGGTGATGCTTTCAAGAGATTAGAGGATGGAACTGGTGATATCGGTTTTGCTTCCCGTGAATTCACCGCATCCGAAAAAACTGATGCTTATAACAATGGCAAGATCTGTGCTGATGGTATCGCTGTTATCGTCAATACCGATAATGCCAATGTCAATCAAATCACTCTTCAACAATTAAGAGATATCTATGTAGCTCCTAGCGCTATCGCTGATAAAGCTACTTCTGAAAAGAACTTTGGCTCTGATTATTCTGCTGAAGATCCTATAACTGATTGGAGTCAAGTCGCTTCTGGAGCTTCTGGTGAAATCAAACCTTTCACTCGTGATACTTCTTCTGGTACTAGAGATGGTTTCTGCACTAAGCTCGGTATTGAAGCTGCTAAATCTAATGATAAATTATTATCTTCTAGTGTTGGTGGTGTCTCTTCTAATGGTGATATGATCAGTTCAGTCGAAGCTACTTCTAATGGTATCGGTTATTGTTCATTAGAAGGTCTTGAGACACATAAAAGCCTTAAAACCTTAAAAGTTTCTTCCGATGGTACAAATTATGTTGAAGCTACTGTAGCAAACATCAGAGATGGTTCATATCCTCTTCAACGTAATTTCAACTATATGTATCCAAAGGCTGTTTCTAAAGATAGAGATGAAGTTAAAATCGCTTTGATTGATTCTTTCATCGCTTTCATGAATTCTCTTGATGGTGATGCTATTGTCACTGCTGCAGGTGGTGTTCTCACTTCTACTCATACTCAAACCTATGCAGATATTGTTGCAACTGCTGATTGGGCGGACACTCTCGGCTTATAATCCACATTCTAATTGATCGAAATTTATTTTGGGGGACAGTTTTAATTAACTGTTCCCCTTTCTTACTTATTAGATGGAGAAAAATAATGGGCGAAAACATAGAACAAAACCTCAATATTGATAACTATAGTATCAAAAGAGCTAAAAACAAAAAGGTAATAGACAGTATCGTTAAATATATCTTTTTTGTGATTGCGGCTATTTGTGCATCAGTCATCATTTTTATTGTCGTTTTTATTTTATATAAAGGAATAATACCATTTATAAAAATTTATAATTCAGTAGATGGTAAAGCCACTGGAACTCAAAACTTTTTAGAATTTTTTTCTCAGACCACATGGAATGGTGGTGAATTTAGTCATGGTGCTGGATTTTTAGTTTTGAATACTTTATATGCGACTGTTTTATCACTGATCATCTCTATACCGTTATCTATTTTGACTTCCGTGTTGATAACACGCATCGCGCCTAAAGCTGTTTCTTCAGTCTTTCAGGCTGGTGTTGAATTATTAGCAGCTGTCCCTTCTGTCATCTATGGTCTATTCGGTATCGGTTATATCTGTCCTCTTATCGATTCCTTCGCCTCTTCTATCGGTTATAGCACTTTTGGTGGCCGTTCTTTATTATCTGGTGTATTGGTACTAGCATTTATGTCTATACCTACAATGACCTTGATGGCGACGACTGCTATTAAATCAGTTAATCCAGCAATGATTAAAGCTTCTATAGCACTTGGTGCTTCTCCTACACAAACTAACTTTAAAATTGTTTTAAAAGATGCTTCTTCTGGTATCTTTGCTGGTATCATTTTAGGCGTCGGTAGAGCATTAGGTGAAGCCACTGCTGTTCAGATGGTCATCGGTAATGCTATGTCTGGTCCGACTGGTAACCCGTTAGATATTTCAGCCACTTTAACCAGTACTATGCTTATGGGTATGGCTGAAGCTCAAGTCGGTTCTATGGGATATGATATCCGTTTTTCTGCGGGTATTTTATTGATTATCTTAATCATCGTTATCGATTTAACTTTAAATCACATCAAAAACACTATGTACGCTCGTCGCACTGGTCAAAAGATGAAAAAATCCATCATCATATCTCTTTTCGAATCTTTATTTACAAAAGCTAAAAACTTGAGATTAGCTTCGAAAGGAGATAGCAATGACTAAAGTTATTGATGCAGAATCCTTATTACAAGCTAAAATCGCTGATGGTTTATCTGAAAATGATGCGAGAAAGACATTGCGTCTTGATGCCAAAAAGCTTTTTAATGGAGATGCTTCGCTATTTGAAGCTTATGGAGCTAAAAATGCTTCTGAAGCTATGCGTATCTCACGTCAAATAAACGCATATTTAGATGGTGATGCCTTAGCATTAGCTGAGACAGATTTTACTGATGTCGATATCAAAGATTTAAAAGATACGGTTGATGAAGATGGCTTTTCATATACTGCCGAAGAGAAAAAAGCTAGTTATGATAAGATTTTCCACGATAAGGAGATGAACCGTAAAAAGAGAATAATCTTCGATGCTATCAAAAATGTGATCACTTATATTTGTGCGGCTATCTCTTTGATCGTTTTAGTTTTAATCGTTTATTATTGCTTTGCTACTGGTGGTTCAACCTTCTCTTGGTCATTCATCACCGGTGATAATTCTGCCCATCAAATCACCACTAATTTAACTGAACGAATTCATGTTGATCCGGAAGTGACATATGAAGTTCCAGATGAAATTTTAGATAATGAAGCTTTTTCTGAAAAATGGGGTGTCTTATTCGCAGAGGGTGAAAAGACTGATGGATCTCATGATTTAATGATCACTTATGTGGATCCTGAATCACCATTTTATGCTTTGACTGATAAAGACACCGGAGAGGTTTTAGATTATTCTAATAATTATTCGGTCATGAATGTCGGCGGCTTGACAGAAGAAGGTGGTGTCGTTGCTTTTAATAGAAATTCTTCTGCTAAAGACGCAGTAGAAATATTAGATAGTGCAGTGACAGTTTATTCGTTCATCGTTGAAATCGGAGGCTTCGGTATCAGAGGACCTCTCATCGCTACGCTTTGGATGATCTTATTCTCTCTTTTATTCTCTTTACCATTAGGAATCGGTGCTGCTATCTATTTAGCTTATTATGCAAAGAAAAACAAAATAACCGCAGTCATCCGTTCGATGATCGATATGATTTCTGGTATTCCATCGATCATCTTTGGTTTAGCAGGCGCTGTCATTTTTATTCCGATCTTCTCAGGTGGTGGAGCTACGGGAACCATACTTTCTGGTGCTGCTACTCTGGCTTGTATGGTTTTACCTACCATCATCAAAAATACGGAAGAAGCTATCAACGTGATACCGAGCTCTTTAAAAAATGCGTCTTTAGCTTTAGGAGCTTCACAGACACAGACAGTGTTTAAAGTCATTTTACCTAATTCAGTTCCTGGCATTTTAACAGGCGGATTGTTAGCAACAGGTAGAATTGTTGGTGAATCAGCTGCGCTCATCTTTGCAACAGGTGCTGTCATTTCAGATTCAGTCGGACCTAATCAATCATCAGCAGCAACCTTGGCTGTTTATATTTGGCGCTCGGTTTCTGGTCAAGAAAATCCAAACTATCGTTCCACAGCCGCGGCAGCTATCTTAATCTTGATCGTTGTGTTGTTATTAAATATCACTGTCAAATTAATAGCTGATAAATTAGATAAATTTACTCCTAAGAAAAAGAATACATTTTTCCTTAAGATTTGGGGTAAAATTAAAGAAAACATCTCTGTCCGTAAAGAAACACAAAAAGCTATTTTAGCCTCAGGACAAAACAAAGAAATAACTGCAAAAGTTGAAGAAAAAGAAGGAGACAAGAATAATGAGTGATGAAATGCGTAATGAGGAATTAGACAAACCTATTTTCGAACAAAAAGAAGAGAGTTCACCCGTCATTTTTGAAGCCAAGCATCTCAATCTTTTCTATGATGACAATCAAGCTTTAAAAGATATCAACATCAAAATTTATAAGAATAAAGTCACTGCTTTTATCGGTCCTTCTGGCTGTGGTAAATCGACTTTCTTAAGATGTTTTGATCGCATGAATGATCTGATCGAAGGTTGTAAAGTCACTGGTGAACTTTTATATAACGGTGTTGATATCAATAAGATTAATCCGATTCTCTTGCGCTCGCGTGTCGGTATGGTTTTCCAACAACCTAATCCTTTCCCGATGTCAATCAAAGATAACATCACTTATGGTCCGAGATGTCAAGGTATCAAAGACAAGAAATACTTGCATCAATTAGTCATTGATTCTTTGAAAGAAGGCGCTTTATATGATGAAGTCAAAGATCGTTTAAAAGAATCTGGTATGGCTTTGTCAGGTGGTCAACAGCAACGTCTCTGTATCGCTAGATGTGTCGCTATGCATCCCGATGTTATTTTGATGGATGAACCCACTTCAGCTCTCGATCCGATAGCGACATCCAAGATCGAATCTTTGATTCAAAAACTGAAGGAAAAATACACGATCATAATCGTCACTCACAACATGCAACAAGCGACTAGAGTTTCTGATTATACTGCTTTCTTTATGTTAGGCAAATTGATAGAATTTAATAAAACTGAAGAATTCTTCTCGCATCCAAAAGAAAAGCAGTCGAATGACTATATCACTGGTCGTTTCAGTTAATAAAGGAGTTTGAAATATGAATCTTGATAATGAAATTCAACAAATTGATACTAAAGTATACAAGATGTTAGATGCCGTTATTAACGCTTGTAAAACTGCTTTTCAGTATTATCTACATGGTAAATATGATGAGAAATTAGATATTGATGACGATCAGATCAATCTTTATGAACGCGAAATTGAATCTTTATGCATGCAGATATTGCTCAAAGAAAAAGTTTATTCAGGTGATCTGAGACAGATCTGTGGCAACTTTAAATTAGTTGAAGATGTTGAAAGAATCGGAGATCAAGCATTCGATATCAAACATACTAGCGATCTGATCAAAAAACTAGATGGTGAAATAACTGTCATCCCTGGTATGGAAGAGATCATCGATATCGTTATGAAGATGGTTGAAGATTCTTTATATTGCTGCGTGAAAATGGATGGAAAGTTAGCTAATGATATCCTGAATAGAGATGATATTGTTGATTCTAAATTCTGGGATATTGTTAAAGTCATCGTCCAATATAATGAAGAAAAGAAAATTTCTGCTTATAACACCGTTTATCAAACGATGATAGTAAAATATTTAGAGAGAATCGCTGATCATGCTACAAATATTGCTGAATGGCTTGTTTATATCATTTCAGGATTCCACAAAGATCAAGTTGTGATCTAAGTCGAGGTCGAAGTTATGACGAAATATTGCATTTATTCATTAGAAGATGATGATGACATCGCTAAAATCATCAAATTAGCATTGAGCAAACAAGACTATGATGTCTCAACTTTTTCTAATGGACATGATTTTTTAAAAGCGTTTCAAGAAAAGAAACCGAATCTTGTGTTATTAGATTTGATGTTACCTGATATGCCAGGCGAAGACATCATTCAGCAAATACGTAAAGATCACAGCAATGATGATGTTGAAATAATGGTTTTATCGGCTAAATCGCAAATCGTTGATAAAGTCAACAATTTAGATTTAGGAGCAGATGATTATTTAGAAAAGCCATTTGATATATTAGAACTGATCTCCCGTGTCAACGCTAAGTATCGTCGTCAAAAAGCTCATAGCATCATTCAAATCGGTAAGACAATGATCGATTATAATCGCCGTTTGTGTGAAGTAGACGGTAAAGAAATACTTCTGACCAATGCTGAATTTACGATTCTTTTTGAATTGATGAAAAACAGTGATAATGTCGTTTCCAGAGATGATCTCTTATCTGTGCTTTGGGGTGATAGACAAGCTTATGAGACAAGGACTATCGATGTTCATGTCAAGAGCTTGAGAACTAAACTTGGGGAAGAAGGTAAACACATCCTCACAGTTTATGGTGTCGGTTATCGTTTTCTTAAATGAGCTCGAAAAGAAACCTTATTGAAACTATCGTCTTCTGTTTTTCTTGGATAGCCCTTTTTATAGCTTCCTTTTTGGCTATCTATATTTCTGGCAATGAACATACCACAAGCGATTTAAATAGTTCAATTAAAATTGCTCAATACATTTTTGATGGTAATAATTTAGAAGCAACAGGTCATGAGGTCGCTGAATCGTTTGCAGAGTCTAGTGTCAGAATATCTATCATTCAAAAGAGTGAAGACGATTACACAATCCTTTATGATTCAAAAGATTTATTAGCTTCTGATAGCTCTGCTATTGAACTAAATAACGACAATTTAGGAAAGACAGTCACTAGAAAATCGACTTATGGTTATAACATGATTTACTTAGCTGTTCGTGACCAAGAGAATCCGCAATATTATATCAGAGCAGCTATCAAAGAAAGCCAAGCTGTGTCGATAGCTAGGAATTTTTTGATTTATGGTTCTGTAGTCGTCATTATTTTGACTGTGTTTTTTGTGTTATATCGATATCATAATTATCGAAAGCGCATCAAGCCATTGACAGACCAAGTCCAACGATTGATGTTTTTATCCAAACTGGATCCAGCTACGGTTGTTGATGTCAATGACTTAAACATATTGGCTAGATCGATCGATTTGGTTTCTTCTTCTTTAGACGAAAAAATATCTGATTTAGAGACTGAGAAGAAAAAGCTCCGCATGATTCTTGATTCTATGCCGATCAGCTTAGTAGCTATATCCGGAGATGAGAAGATAACTTTTATCAACAAGTGTGGTAGTAAGTTATTCAACTATGAAGAACAAGAAGTTTTAAACAAAGACTATCATGTTTTATTTGTCGATCAAGAATTTTCGGAAAAGATTCAAAACGTTTTGCATACTAAAAAAGATATTGCTCCATTCATACTCAAATATCATGGACGTATTTATCAAGTGACCATCATTTCCTTACCATATTCTTGGTCACCTAACACCCCATCAGGTGTGATCTCTTTTTTAACTGATGTGACTGAAGAAAAGAATCTGAATAAAACTAAAGCCGATTTCTTCGCTAATGCTAGTCATGAGCTAAAGACTCCTCTCACCTCTGTCATTGGCTATTTGGAACTGGTGGAAAATGATTTTATTTCTGATCCAGCTGAGCAGAAAAAAGCTATCCAAAAAGCGATTAAAGAAGCTAAAAAAATGCGTGAGTTATTAGCTGATATGTTAACTATCAATCAGCTTGAAAACGTTGATAAAAAACCTGAAGAAGATGTTGATGTCAAAGAGATAATCGATAATTATTTAGATATTCTGGCACCTAAGATTCAAGAAAAGAAGATCACTGTTGATAAAAATATCACACCATTTATCATTCATGCTAATCGTCTAGATATAGAAAAACTTTTCGGTAATCTGATCGATAATGCTGTCAAATACAATAAAGATAAAGGAAATATAAATATTGTTTTAGATAAAGAAAACCATATTTTTAAAATAAGTGATACTGGTATAGGTATACGACAAGAACAGTTACCTCATATCTTTGAACGTTTTTATCGCGTTGATAATTCACGTATTAAGAGCAATATCGAAGGCACTGGATTAGGATTAGCAATCGTTAAACATATTTGTCAGAGCTATGATTTTAAAATCGAAGTTTCTTCAACTTTTGGTCAGGGGACTTCTTTCACAATTATCTTAAGTAAGTGAGAAATTTAAAACGAACTTTTATATAATAATAGCATGCTAAAAACAGCTGAAAATAAAAGCACATCGAAAGTCGCCTCACTCTTCGGAGGTTTTTTAAGCGGTGCATTAACGTGGATTCCTTTCTTTAATTCTAAAGCGTTGAATGAATCGATGGGGATCAGAGACTATGATTTTCCTCAATCTGCATTCGGTGAAAAATTCTGTTTTAACATCAAACATAAATGGCTCTTTTTATTAGGTGCTTTATTAGGCGGCTTCTTTTTCTTTCTCATTCCTATCTCTTATCTAGATGAAAATTATAAACAGATCATCAATATCGGATTAGCTTGCTTAGCTTTCAGTTTCAGTTTAATAGAATTCTATCGGCTTTTTAAAAATAATAAAAATACTATTTGGATAACACTATTAGGAATGTTTATCGCTATAGCCGTATCTTTTTGGATATACACTATTTCGGTAGGAACTATAGATTTCTCTAGTATAAGCGGATATATAACCATTTTCTTTTTAATGTTTGCCTCTACTTTGCTTTTAACATTTTGCAGTCAATCTTTAGGAACTTTATTTTTCTTAAGTAACGCATATTTACAAGTTAGCAACTTTATGTCTAATATAACAAGATTTAATGGCTTTACTGAAAATATAGTCGTGCTTATCATCTCTTTACTAGCTATTTTTTCTGGATATGTTTTCGGATTTATTCTTAAATATCAAGCACCAAAAAATACCAAATACGCCTCCTCTGGAATGAGATTAGGCTTTGCCATTTCTGGCATAATTATTCTGCTAGCATTCGAATTTAAGCAACCATTTTTCACTGACATCACGACTGATTTAGCTCAGCTATTCATGATCATCGTTGTCCCTGTAGGTTTATTCTTTATTGGTATTGCTTTGACCATCAAAGAATTCAAGTCAGTCAAACATGGATTAGACGATTCTGTTTCTGTGTTCTCATGTCAACCGCTTTCTTTATACGAAATTTTAACTTCTGGACTTCTTTCTGTTATAAATAAACCTGCTAGCGATATCAATTTGCTAGAAACTTATAAACATAAATAAAAAAACAAGCTACTATGAGAATTGATAGGTTTTTATCTTTGAATGGGTTTGGTAGCCGTAAGAGTGTCAAAAAGTATTTTCATAAAGAGGAAGTGAAGATCAACGGACAAATCGTTACTGATTACAGCACAGATATCAATGGTAATGATGTGATCGAAGTCAAAGGGATAAAAGTTTCTAATCAGCCATATGTAACGATTATGCTTAATAAACCAGAAGGCTATATTTCATCTATGATCGATGAGAGATATCCATCGGTTATGAATTTGATACCGGAACAATATCGTAAGCGTGTCAGAATCGTTGGCAGACTAGATTATGATACGACCGGTCTTCTTCTATTCACTGATAATGGTGTTTTAAACAGTCGTTTAGCAAATCCCAAATATCATATTCCCAAAACTTATGAAGTGACTGTCAATCATATTTTAAAGCCAGGGTTAGTTGAGATTTTTAAAGCTGGTGATATCGATATTGGAAGAGGTGAAAAAGCAGCCTCTTCTGAACTAGTTATCAAAGATGAATATCATGCTGATATCACTGTTCATGAAGGTAAATATCATGAGATAAAGAGATTGTTTGGTAAATATAGTTATGATGTCATCAAATTACATCGTCGCTCTTTAGGTCCGATCAATTTAGATGTTGATATTGGACAGACTCGTCTTTTAAACCAAGAAGAATATTTACAATTATTAAAGATAACGCATTTAAAATTGGAGGATAGCTTATGATTTGCCCTTACTGTGGAAAAGAAAAAGTTTCTGTGTTCAGCGATTCGATTTTTCACACCCGTGGTTTTCACTGCGAAGATTGTGATAAGGATTTTGGGGTTAATGATGGAAAAACTATCCAATCATTAGAACAAGATCTCAAAGCCTGTTGCTTTAAGAAAAATGAAAAAGATGATCATAAAACAGTTGAAATCCGCAAGACAGATGAAGGCATCATTCTTTATCCGACTAGATTTAAAGAACAAAAATCATTCTCATATAAAAAAGTTAATATTGAAGGTTTATTCGATACTTTTAAGAAGGTTATCTTTGAGAATTTCTTTATTTTAGATTGGCCAAGCATTCAAGAAGTTGATAGAACTAAAGATTATTATCAAATAGTTTTGGAGTTTTATAACCACGATACAATCATCATTCAAAATAATCAATTTCCACCTTATTTAGCTGGATTTGATAAATTGTTTTTACCTTTTTTCATCGAGGCTAATATATGGTAAAACAGATCAAAAATGTCGTTTTTTGGAAAAGATCTACAGAAGCCATATCACAGGTTGATAAATTAGAAATCGATTATCAAACTAAGAATTTACTTGTTTCTAAATACGGATATAATCAGAAAGAAAAATATTTATCAGACCAAGAATTTTTATCTTTGACTGAAGAAATATCTGATTTATTAGATATCAATCAACTTGATAGAAGCTATTTTGCTCATAAATATGAAGATGATATTTCTGATTATTCGATTAAATTTTTAGTCACAATTAATTATTTGGATAAAACTTATTTTGCATATAAAGGTGTTCAACCATTTAAAGAAGCTAAATACAAAGATATTTCTGATTATTTTACTGATTTAATAAACAAACAGTACTTATGAACTTAAATATTTGAGTACGTAGGACTTTCATTTTTTCAGAACTGATTATTTGATTCATTGTGCATGAATAATGAGTTCTATATAACAAAGAACTATTGATTGTTCTTTTGTTGAACCAGCTATTTTTGGCTACTTATTTAACCGAAAGAATAGGTAAGGGAAATCCTTTGATTGTTTCTAATTACGGAAGAAAAGCGTTTCAAATTAGCGAGGGTTCTATTGTAGTTACTATTCCTTATAACTGGATTCGTTCATTTAATGATTTGGTAGATAAAGCGGTAGATAAATTGGTAGATAAATTAAGCAAAACAGAATTAAAAATACTATATGCAATTAAAGAAAATCCTAAAATGTCACAAATTGGAATAGCGAAGATAACGAATACGGGTAAAACCACGGTTCAAAATACTATTGTTAAGTTAAAACACTTGTCTTTAATTAAACGTATTGGATCAAACAAAACAGGCTATTGGCAAGTTATTGACAATAATGATCATAAATTTAATTAGACAATTTTAAGTTAGGAGAAAACACATGGAAACTTTAACTCGTGTATTAAAATATGGTACCAATGATTTTTTCAATTTTATCCGCAATATTGACTACGGATATATAGATGTTAAAGGTAAAATTCATAGAATTTCACCAAATAGTTGGTAATAAAAGAATATTAAGAGTAAATAGAGTGATGAGTATCACTTCCCTAGTAGAACCAAATTTTTAAAATCTGTCGGTTCAAACCTTTTTTTATCTACAAGCAAAACACTAAAAATTAATAAATGACCGATTTCTCGAGCAAATATAAGTTTCTTTTAATGAATACAAGTTGTGTTATAAGATAATTTTATTTTTGTTTTATTTCTACTTTTTCTTGAGCTTCAGCCTCTTTTTTAGGACTAGCTTCACTAACTGTGTCTTCCACGGGTGTTTCAGTAACGCTTTCTTTAATGACGTTTGCTAATGAAGTTAAATCACTGACTTTTGATGGAATGATCAATTTAGTAGCTTTACCATCTGCTACTTTAGCTAATGCTTCATAAGATTTTAAAGTCAAAACCGCATTATCAGGGGCGACATCTTTGATGGCTTTTAAACCTTTAGCCTCAGCTTCTCTCACTAGAATAATACCTCTAGCCTCAGCTTCTTTGATGTTTATGATAGCTTGAGCTTGACCTTCTGCATTTTTGATCTTCACCTGTTTTTCAGCTTCAGCATTTAAGATACTAGCTTCTTTATTACCTTCAGCAATCAAGATAGCGGATTGTTTGCTACCTTCTGCTAATAAGATTTTTTCACGTTTTTCACGTTCAGCTCGCATCTGTCTTTCCATAGCTTCTCTGATATCTTTTGGAGGCAAAATGTTTTTGACTTCCACACGATTGACTTTGATACCCCAAGCATCAGTCGCATCATCTAATGTGGATCTCATTTTAGCGTTGATGATGTCACGGCTAGTGAGGGTTTGATCTAAATCTAATTCACCGATGATATTACGTAAAGTGGTTGATGCAAGATTTTCAATAGCAGCAAGAGGATTGACGACACCATAAGTAAACAGTTTAGGATCGGTGACAGTAAAGAAGACGACGGAATCTATTTGCATGGTGACATTATCTTTAGTGATGACAGGCTGAGGTGCGAAGTCATGAACTTGTTCTTTCATAGATACGACCATTTCGACACGATCAAAGAAAGGCACTAACATGTGAATACCAGTATCCCATGTTTTATAGTAAGCACCTAAACGTTCGATGATGTACTTGTCTGTTTGACTGACAATTCTGATCGAACAGATTAAAACGATAACAAAAATTAAAATGATAATACCGATGACTATCATTGCAATCATCCATGATTCCATAGTTTATTCCTCCTTATTTTCGGTTTCTTTCTTAACTTTTAATTTGTTGCCTTCAATACCAGTTATGATAACAACACTTCCTTTTTCAATCGGTGTGTTATCGACAGATTCGGCTGTCCATTGAATGTTGTGATAAAGGACTTCACCGCGGTTTAACTCAGTTATTGATTTGATGACAGTCGCTTTTTTGCCGATCATATCATCGGCGTTGAATTTGATATCTGGTTTCTTTTTTAGCAGTTTATTTTTTGCTAATGGTCTGATCAATAATAATAGCAGTAAAGAAGAGACAGCAAAAACAATTATTTCAGCCCAAAATGGAGCTCCTGGGATCAATGAAATAAATAGTGATAATAGAGCACCTCCAGCAAACCAAAGAGATATCAAATCTGAAGTAGCGAGTTCTACGATTACAGCGAGAACGAAGACGCCTAGCCAAACATAGACCATGTATTCTTCGAAGTAAAACTCACCGGTTGATTCTGCTAATGTTCTTAATAATGTGATGTTGTTCATGTTTTTCCTTTTTTCTAATATTTTACCATAAATGCTTTTTACAATTCTCTAAAATTAACAGATTAATATGCAATTATTGTCAGGCAAAAAGAGAAGGGAAAAATGGGACACTTTTAGCGGTTATAGACTGGTTAAAAATGCTTTTTTGACTATAATTAAGATATATATCTTAAAGAGGTTATATGGAAGAGATCAAAGGCTTACTTCAACTACAAGAGTGGATATCTAAAAGTGACAATATCGTTTTCTTTGGTGGTGCAGGAGTATCAACTGAATCTGGCATTCCTGATTTTAGAAGCGTAGATGGTTTATATAACCAAAAATATAAATTTCCACCTGAAGAGATAATTTCGCATGATTTCTTTTATGAGAACACTGAAGAGTTTTATCGTTTTTATAGAGATAAGATGTTGCTTTTAGATAAAAAGCCTAATCCCGCGCATCTCTTTTTGGCTGAATTAGAAAAAGCTGGTAAATTAAAAGCGACCATAACTCAAAATATTGATGGGTTACATCAAAAAGCAGGTTCTAAGAATGTTTATGAACTACATGGAACAATCCATTCTAATCATTGCTTGAAGTGTCATAAGTATTTTGATGCTGAGTATATCAGTAACAGTAAAAGTGTCATTCCATATTGTGATGAATGCGGTGGACTTATCAAACCAGATGTTGTCCTTTATGGTGAAGGTCTTGATGAAGAACTCTTGATGAAATCTTTAAAATTTATTTATGATGCAGACTTATTTATTATTGCAGGCACTTCATTAGTTGTGAACCCAGCTGCTAGCCTTGTTTATTATTATCGAGGTAATAAAATGGTGTTGATAAATAAGACTGCTAATGCTATCGACCAAAAAGCAAATCTTGTGTTTCATCATCAAGTAGGAGATTTATTCAGGAGGTTGCATCTATGAACGAATCAGATGAAGTGTATTATAAGTTGGATGATGTCAAATCAAAGTATTATTGCGGTTCAGCGTGCTTTTTAACTCTGATCGCTTTGTGCCATTTTTATAACGATAAAATCGATGGTGTTAAAAGAGAATTTTCTATCATCGAAGAAAATGCTGAAGAGTTGATGAAAGAAGATGCCGAATTATTCAGCTTGACTAAGAAAACAGAACTTTCGACTTCTGAATGGAAATTTTTAGATTCCGTGATAAAAAAGTATGCGGAAGTGATTGAAAATTTAAATGATGTTTTGAATATAATTCGTGATGAGAAAGTTGAGCAATTATTCAAAGATTATTTGATTTTTATTTCACGTCTTTGCCGATATAATTGTGCTCATTTCTTTGAAGTTATAAATGTTCCAGAAAATGTTATAACTACTATAAACACTGCTTTGATCGCAATACAGAGGGATTACAAAAATGAAAACTATTAGCGATTATTATAAAAAAGAAAATTTATCGTTTGATGAACTTATCATATTGGTTATATTACCTATAATTAAATTTGCAAAGAAAACTATTCTTCAAAAGAAATGCGGTAAAGCACCTTTTCCTGAAGAATATGAAGTTGATAGCAAATTGAAAGATCTCAAACAAATTGATGATGAGCTGACTGTCGTTTTATTTCAAGAGACTAAAATCTCTCGTGATAGATTAAATGAGTGTGTGAGTGCTACTATCTCAATCATCAAAGAAACTGATCAATATATAAAAAATAAATCGTTAAAAGAAGATTTTCTTTGGATGAATGATACACTAAATAACATATTGAATATCGATTAGTTCAAGAATAAGGAGGTTAATATCTATGAAAAATTATCC
This sequence comes from uncultured Bacillota bacterium, assembly GCA_949284445.1. Taxonomy (GTDB): domain Bacteria; phylum Bacillota_I; class Bacilli_A; order RFN20; family CAG-288; genus Enterosoma. The sequence goes on along the minus strand of CASDVP010000001.1, from coordinate 33,704 downwards.
CGAATGGCAAGATAGAAAAGTATTGATCGATCTAAGAAATCGTTTTGCGACTTGTTATGAAAATGATGACGGTTCCATATTTTATATCGAGCCTCAATTTTATACATATTTACAAGGATATAAAGCTTTGAGAAAAGAACGCTATCAAGAGATACTAGATCAGATGGATAAGATAGTGAGAAAGAACCGCAAAGTGGTGTTTGTCGGTCAAGACGATAATCCTCTAGTGGAATGCGATGGAGCCATTTATCTTTCAGCAATGGATGTAGCTGATAGCATTCAGGTTCTTGTTGAAGATAAAAGCCGTGGTTCTGATTACGGAGATTAGTATGAAGAAAGGCTTTATTAGTGCGACTATATTAGCTTGTATATCATTAGGACTGACTTCTTGTGTCTTCTTTTTTGATAATAGTGATCCTGGCTCTAATTTTTCTTATAACACACCTGAATATACTTCCGTTTACACATCTTCTAATATGAACAAAGATTATTTAGCGAGTACTATCGGTCAAATTCATCTCCCTTCCACAGGTGATTCAAGAATTTTAGTTATACCTGTTCAGTTCACTGATGATGAATTTACAACTTATGAATTAGAAACTTTAAATAATTCTTTTTTCGGTTCCTCTGAAGATACTGGTTGGGAATCGGTCTCTTCTTATTATCGAAAATCGAGCTCTGATCAACTGAAAATACAAGGTCGAGTCATCGATCCAGTCAATGTGAAGATGACTTCAACAGAATTTGAACTCGAAGCCAAAAAATATACAGGCACTGGTAATTTTACTGATACGTTATTGACTGATATCTTGAAATTTTTAGCTGATTCAAAATCATTTGATTTCAGTGAGTTTGATAGCAACAATGATCAAGTGATAGACAGTGTCTGGATGGTGTATTCTTGTTCATACGATTCAAATTCTGATCTGTATTGGGCCTACACAACTTGGGCGGTAGACACAGAACCGATCAACGGCTACTATGCCAATCCTTATTCGTGGGCGAGCATTGAGTTTTTATATGAAGGAAATTATCATCAAGGAAATACGAATTTAACGGATAAAGGTGATGCCCATACCTTCATTCATGAAACAGGCCATTTATTAGGGTTAGATGATTACTATTCATATGACAATGATAATACCACTAATTTCGACACGCCAGTCGGTGGTGTTGATATGATGGATTTCAATATCGGAGATCATTGCTCTTTCTCTAAATACTTATTAGGGTGGGTAGATCCAATTGTTATTACTAAAGAATATTTAGAAGAAAAAAATAATGAAATCAAATTAACATCTTTTAATGAAACAAATCAATTTTTACTTATTCCACCATATGAAAATGGTGAGATTAAATACAATGATACCGTTTTAGACGAATATTTGTTAGTTGAATTTTATACTCCGACAGGATTAAATGAACATGATTCTACATTCAAGTATACTAATGGTTTAAAATCATATACAAAACCAGGTGTTTTAGTTTACCATGTCAACGCTTCAGTAGGTCGGATCTATGTCCGTTCATTTCTTGGCGTAGTTTCTTGGGACGGCTATGTTTATGATAAATTACCACCTTTAAGTTCATTGTCTAGCTCAGAAGGATATTACTATATTTTTAGTAATACTAGAAGCTATTCCTATTATCAGATGGATGATAGCAAATCACATTTTTATCGTGGACGCTTGCTTTCTTTATTATCATCACATGGAAGAAAGATCGAAGGAAATAAAACCGGATATGCAAACGACGTCTGTCTTTATGAGAGCGGTGATAAGTTTATGTTAGATGGCGGTGTGTATGAAGACTTTATTTTTGATGATGGAACCGTGCCACAGTTTGGTTTTGAAGTGAAATCGACTTCTAATGATTCTTGTGTTTTGAGGTTTAACAGCCTGTGAGCTATCGATACTTTAAAACTAATTATCTTGATCTCTATAACAGTCCTGACTATATCACTGCTTATATCGGTCTGAATTTCATTGCGTTTTTAAATAATAAGCATGAATTAGTGATGGATGTTGAAGATAAAGAGTCTATTCAAATTTTAGAAGAAATTTTGAAAGATGAAATTTCTAAAATCAATTCTTTTCCCGTCTATGATGGCACCATTTTCACTGATACTGATGTTAAAAGTAAAACGACTATTCATGATGTTTTAGGGTTGCCAGAGGAACTTTTTAATAATCTTGATCTGAACGAGAAGATATCTGATCAAATCAAATTTGTCACAGGACTAAAAGAATTAAAACAAGAAGTCTATCGTGAATTACAATATGAACATGATTCTGTTTATTTTATCGATGATTTCAAATCATTTCTGTTAAAGAACGGTATTTATTTTATCGATGATAATATAACTGATGTTTTAAAAGATTTGCATAAATCTCCGATATTCTTATTAGAGGATAGATATTCAGAAGAGGTAAAAACTATCATTTCTGATTTCAATTATGCTTATCTATTGATCAACTTTTCTGACGAGGCTTTGGTCGATGAAAAATTTCTTTCTTTTCAAAAATTTGATGCTTTTTCTTTGAAGAGATTAGTTTCATATTTTATCAATGATGTTTACGATAAAGAGATCGCTGATCTGATCCTAGATAAAAATGAAAAAAGACAGTACACTCACTATCTGAAATATTTCATATGTTCATTACTGACTCACTTATTAGATTGCTATTATCAAAAGAATTCTAATTTTGTTCATAGTCAATTATCTTTTATGACGAGAAGTGAAACCGATAATAAAAAATATCCGTTTGTTCTTTCTTCGTTTAATGGTGAGGTTTATTTTGATAGAGATGGGCAATGCTTTTTTGATAAAAATGATTTTTTCAGCATCGCTTCAAGAGTAAAGAGAGCCTTTAATCTGTTTTCAAATCATAATAGTGTTTTGATTTATTCGTATTTGCGTCTACCTTATCAAGGATATAAATATGTCAAAGATAAGATCTTGAATACACCAGTGGATTTTTTGAATGAATTACCATTCACCGATGAAATCTCAACAGGTGAAAGCTATGCAGCACCCAAAAGAAATGACTTTTTATATTCTTATTTAACAGAACAAAAAGAACATGATTTTACTTTTTTAATGCGAAGACTAACCGCAGCTGGTGTCGAATATTCATCAAAGAAGCCACTGTATGACTATGATGTTTCTACTCCCTTGAATATCCAGATCATAGGAGATATTGAATCTGATACTCTTGCACAAATATATAATGGTAAATATCCTATAAGAAAAAGTATATTTAATATTTACAAGCTTTTAAATAAAACAAAAGATTTATCAAAATTATATGAAAATATCTGCTTGATAGATTCAAAATCTAATGAGACTTTTCTCTCATATTTTTATGCTGATTTTTCAGATAGTTCTTTGATAGATACTCTTCAAGATGCATTAGCATATTTCAACCTTTCTAATATTTATAGCGAACAATTATTAGAGTTTTTTAAATATGTTCTCTTCTATCCGTTAAGAGTGGTCAAAAGTGAGTATGAACAAGAAAGATTAATCGCTAATGATAAAGTGACTTTGGCATTATTGACCGGTTCTGAGAATTATACTGGTACATTCGAACCAGCTTTACCTCTACCTTATGTCAATTATGGATCCCATTATTGCTCTTTCCAAGAAAATTATTTTTCGCCATCGTATTTCTGCTCATGTCAAAAGGAAAGCATCCAAAACACGATCGACCATTTCACAAAAAAATATCATGAACTTTTTGATGGTGGAAAGGACAAGATCAATTTCACTTCATATCTGCTTTTGTTTTTAGGGCTTCCCAGCAAAGTGAGTTCAACGATAGTGGATAGTAAGCCGTTGATGTCTCAATTGCAATTTAAAGATCATATCTGCCATCTATGTCAACATAAGCATCCACAATATTCTGAAGAGATAGATCCTTTTTCGTTCAGTCTAGTTAATGATTATTCTTTATATCTAAAAAGTTTAAGCGCTAAATATGGTTTATATCAATCGGCATATTATGTGAATTGTGAGGCCATTAAAAAACCTGAAGTCAACACTTTATTCACTTTTGATAAAGAAAAGGCTAAGAAAATTGTATATCCATATATTGATTTGAGCGATAAAAATTTGGTCGCTTATGTATCAACGTTTGGAGCTTATTTATTTAATTATCGGGAAGTGGATAAATATCTGAATGACTTTATTGATTTACCACATGAATATAAGATAAAAGTGATCGAACAAAATGCTGATGAAGAATCCTTGGACAAACCAGGATTTTCATTCTTCTCTATGCTCAAAGCTTGTTTTGTTCATGTGAATAAAGCATATATGGTTGAAACCGCTAAAGATATCCTACCAGTTTATAGCACCATCTGTTTAAACTGTGACTACAATGAAAAATTACCATATCCTTGTGTTTATTTAGGACGAATATTTAATGCATACGCCCCTAATTTTGATGGTGAAGAATTTTATTTTTGCGAATGTGATAAAGAGTCTATTTTAGCCATACTAAAACATTCAGTAGAAATGGTTACTAAATCACAAATTTACAAAGAGTATTGGACGCCTATCATTTTAGGATTCACTGGATTTCCATTCTTTATAGTTAATAAATATTTAGATTACGATTTTACAACACATACAGCTGAAGACTTCCTTCAACAATTGCCGTTTAAAAAGAACATTTGTAGAAGATGTTTCAATGTTTCTCACGCGGCATACTTTGCACCATTTTCAAAATGTTATCCTTTCAAAAATGATAAGCAGGCAGAAGTCAGCTTTTCAAACAATGGTTTAGCGCATGAAGGAATTTATATTCTTAGTCATCTCAGCTCAAATGAGATCGACGTCAAGCCTGATTATATTTACCATCTTTTCGATGATGTCGAACCAAAACTTCCTTCAATCATTGTTCTTTCAAATGCTGGAATGAAGTTTTTATATCGTTTTTGTCTTTTAGATAAAGATAAATTTGATAATTATATCTATGAATTTTCTTTGATTTATAAAAAGGATGATATCGTCAATATGATGAGACAAGTGGTCTCTGATGCCATGAGGGAAAATCAAGCGGTCATCTATCAATTTTTCACTGCTCCTCCAGTGTTTGCTGTTCTTTATGAGAGCTTAGAATATTTCTTTCATTCGCTGAGTGATATTGATAGCAACCTTAAATATAAAGTTGCAAATTGCCTAGCTTGCTTTTTGACTTTTATCTTGAAGAAGATAATAAATTATCAAGCTGACAAAGAAAGATTAATAGGTGGTTAAACAATCATGACAAAGGAATATATTGAAGAGAAAAAAGTCTCTCATCAATCACCATATCCATATATTATTTCAAGCAAATTTTATGATGTTTTTATCGATGATAAAAATCATTTTCATATGGCGATTGAAGATAAAGAATCGTTGATGGCTCGCTTTGATTTTTATAAAAAATTTAGAGATGATCTTAATGATTCTAAACTGAGTAGAGAAGAGAAGAAACGCAGTGAATTTGTGACTTATATGAAAGTCATCGGCCTACCGATGATGGTGATGACTAGAAAAGATGATAAAGGCGAAGCAGTTTTATTATCACAAGATGAAATCTTAAGCTCTATTTCCTTTGAAGATAATCTTTCTAACTTTGACGATGATAAATATATCAGCAGTGATGTCCTACTAAGTGATGAAGTCTCTACGCATCAAGCCGTGAATTATTTGATCTCTAAGGGGTTATATTTTCCAGATTTATTCCGCTTAAGAGATAAAGTTGATAATGATAGCTCTGATTATCAAAGGGTTAAAATCGATATCAAAAGGTTGCCGTTAAACTATATTCAAGATGAGGAAACCGCTGATAAATTAATCATTGATTTCGTATCTGATACCCATTTGTTGACTAAGGATACATATCTCAAGTTTTTTAAGCCGTTAGATGATCTGACACTAGAAGAAAAATTTAATTATGCTTTTCAACCGATCGGTGATAATAAAAAAGAAGAGATAATCGCAATTAAAGCCTTGAGAACTTATTTTTATAGCATTATCAAAGGTTTATTAAACCAGTTCTATCATACTTTTTATGACACTGATAAATTCTTATTTGGAACCACAGTTTTAGAACATGGCGATGAGGAATTAGACTCAGATTATTCACAAATATATTTTGGTACTCATTTTCTTGCTTACGGTAAGAAAGAGAGATTTTTTTATAAAAAAGATGGTCAAATGAGAGAGGATATCATCTTTCAAAGTTATTATTTTGATAAAGCTGATAAACAATCTATCAAATTCGCTTATGAAGCCGTCCATTGCTTTATGACTAGACATCATCAATATAAATTCATACCAGCAGTTTTCTTAAAGATGATGGGGATGCCGTATATTATTTTTAAAGACTTCGAGTACTTTGATTTTCAGCAAGCTAGCAGTGATGATTTTGTCAATTTATTAAATTTTAAATCCAATATTTCTCAGGTTTCTGCTGGAATATGTAAGCCATTAGTCTATCCTACTGGTCAAATAGATATCGAAAAACATCTGACTTCTTCTTTACGGCTAGGAAATTATTATTTGACACATCTAGAAGATAAAGGTCTATTTATTTCTAATCCTTTTGCAATGTTTCAATCAAACGATTGGGTGACGATTATCAGTGCTAAAGAAAATGCAATCACAGATAAGAAAATACATTCTTTAATTACTGGAGATTATAATTTTTATAAAGAAGCTCTTGTCAATTTTCAGGATTATGATCGTCCAGAAGAATTTGAAAATATATCTAATGATAGATTACAAGCGATTATAAATAACGAAACCATTGGTGCTCAAATCAAAATTATTAAAAAAATTTTCGATTTGATGACAGACGGATTAACTTTACAAGAAGCGTATTCTTCATCTTCTCATGATTTTAGTTTTGAAGAGCTATATCTGATCATTCAAGCTGGATTTTTACATATAATACAAGCTAAATCTAAGACATTAAAGAATAATTATTTTAAATATGATGCGAAAAGAGTGCTCGATTATTTCAATCAGGAATGCATTATTTATAATCCGTATTTGGAATACCCTTATATCCATAAAGGATTATATTTTTGTGGATATAGCAAGACACCAGAGTCAGAGATTTACTTAGATAAAAGAGATGTTGATAGAATCAATACTTTGATCAGAATCAATAAACAATATTCAACGAATTATTTTTCATTTTATGGTTATAGAAAAGGGATAAATATAGAAGCAAAAATAAAAAGCCTCAACCTAAGTCTAGGTCTGCCAGAAGAGATGTTAAATGTCAGTATAGATAAGGGTAAGAAATTATCATATCCATTTATAAAAGAGAACATTTCAATGTTCGATAAAGACGAATATTTAGAAATCATCAAGCAAGATGTTCAATTGAGCAGAATCAAGATGATCTTGATGGGCCTTGATGATAAAGTTTTGTTAAATGCTTTAGATTCGACTAATCCTCTTAAAGCTTTAACACCTGAATTATCGGGTAAAATGAAACGTTTTTTCACCGCTGATAATTTGATCACTTCTATCTTAAATGTACATCTTCTTTACTTTGAGTATTTTCCACTTGATATGGAGCATAATTCAAACTCATATTTCAATTATTGGATTTTAGATAAAAAAATTCCAGGAATAGGTCCAGATGAAGAAAAACAACTAAAGAAATGTCGCATGTTTTTCAATGAGATTTTATTTTATTATTACCACAGCAAACTGGGATTGGATGCTTGGTTTTATCTTTTTAGTCGTCTTAAAAACGAACAAGAGATTTATTTAAGTCCATTTATGACGGCTATTTTAGATCCAAAAGAAAATAAGCTATTAGTGAGTGAAGAAGATTATCAATTAATACCTAAAGCGATTGAAGCTAGTAAATTCTTAGTCAAGCATTTCAATAATACAAAACTTTATCCATATTTGATTCCAGGTATGACTGGATTACCGATCTTGAATAAAGATTTATGGATCAAGAAATCAAAAAGTAATAATCGATTTGATAAAGACTTGCTTAATGAATATAAAATAACTCCGATTAAAAATGATTATACGAGAGCTCCAATCTGTATCTCTAAGATAAAAAGTGTTAAATATAGCGCTTATTATTTCACTTTTTCGACCTTGTTTTATAACGAATTATTAAAAGAAGGATATTTCATATTACCTCGTTCAGAATATCGTGATTCTTTTGAAAGTAACAATATCAGCGTAAACATTAACTTGTTAAACAACCATCGCTTGCTCGATGGTCATGCTGCCTATGTTTTTAAAGATTGTACAGGTGTAGTCGCTGATGTTTTCAAACCAGAATTGACCTATTATAAAGAATTGATCAATCAGTTTTTATTAGAAAATGATTTAGTATCTAACTATTCAGAATTATCTTTCTTTATGAAAGAAGCTTTTGAATATTGTTATATGCATAATAAATATTTTTTGATCGAAGCGAGGAATCAATTATCTTTATCGATAGATCATATGTTCATATATGCTTTAAAAGAGATGGTAGACTTTAAAATTGCAACAGATACAGTTGTTAATGAAACTAATTTCAAACTCTTTTTTGCTTATTTCTTGTATTATCTAGATCATAATGTAGTTATAAACATCTGTGATAAACTGAAGAAAAAGATTTAAAAACCATCGCCTGTATTTGCTAAGGCGATGGTTAAGCATAACTTTATTTTATCTTCTATTGATCAGTCAATGAGTTCGTTTCCGTAATGAATTATCACGTTATAAACGTGGCTTTCTACGCCGATAATAACATCTAAATAAATGTTATATTCTCGTGTCATAATTTCGGTTAAAGTGAAAGTACTGCCAGTGAATTGCAAAGTGATGTTGTCATCTGTTTCGATTGCATCAGCGCCGATATTAGATGAACCAATTTGTAATGAATATGTAGAAGATGTAAATCTATCTAATGTATAACGATATAGATAAGAATTTTTGCCAGTCAAAGCTTGATATTCATTTGATAAATCAGTGAACTGAACAAGGCTGTTATTGATGAATAGAGCCGGACTATAACTGGTTTTATTGGTGTAATCTTCTTGAGTTGGAATATCACCAGAATATTTAGATCTATCACCATAGCTGAAACTTATTTCAGCTTCAGCTGTTTCAATCTTTTTATCTTTAATAGTATCGCCTAAAAAGTTTGTTTTAGCAAAAATCGATTCACCCATATAAATTTTATCTAAGCGATAAACATCGTTGTGTGAACTGATCTCTGCACTTATAATTGTTTCTTGATAGGTGGTTATGGATTTTTCTGCATCATTAGGGAATAGCTCATTATCTAAAGTGTTTGTTGTTACTGTTTTATTATAAAAACGATATCCATCTGAAATTTTATATAAAGTTGCGCTGCTTGACATGAGTGGTGCAAAACCAGAAGTAAACATTTCTTGAATGATGTCATCTATGCTGATATGTTCATGGTCTTGACCGATTTCATAGGTGGTATAAGAGTGAGGGTTTCCTGATTTTTTAGTTTCGATGCGAGAGACATAATTCAAAAAATAAATTTGATTTTCTAGTGTTGGCGTATAAGCGGTGACTTCTGTTTGCTTGACTTCAGTCTTCATTTTAGCACCATCGATTGTACGAGTCTGCGAACTGTGGTTATCGATTTTGATGACATCATTATCGTAAGCTGTGAATTTCGTTTCCTCAGTTTGCTCTTGAACAGCAATGCCTTTAGTTACTTCACCATAAAGTGGGCGATAGTCATTATTACTAGTCGATTTTGATGACATAGAGGTGATATTTTCAGGTCTGCTGATAGCTTCTTTTATAGCAGCTTCTAATAGATCATTATTGACAATCTCCCCATCTATTGTTGTTAAAGAACTACAAGATGTTAAAAACAACATCGCTCCAATAGCTAAATAACCTAACTTCATATAAACACCTCCGATATGGCTTTAGTATATAGAAAGTATATTTCTATTTCAAATCAGTATTATTGATATTCTTAAGCTCATTGTTAAATAAATATGATTTCTTTTTCGTTTTTGAACAAGATAAGAGTATATTTATTTAGAGGTAATCAAATATGCAAGGCACATTAGAAGTCAATGATAAAAACTTCATATATAATTATTGTGAAAACAAAGATAAAAAGTTTTATAAATTCACTAATTTCTTTAGATTTGCCGATCAAAAGCCATTATTGAGAAATGCATTACAATTTTTATGTATTTTTATAGCTTCTTTTATTTTTATCAATCTCTTTTCTGTGTCGATTTCTTTGATCTATCCTAAAAATGCATATATGTTTACAGACTCTAATATTTTCCAAGAGATCGGAAAAATAATAGCTACTGGTGGAACACCATATGTTGATTTTTATGACCATAAAGGAATTTATTTCTTTTGGTATCAAGCTCTTTGTTATCTGATTCATCCGACTTTTGGCTTCTTCTTAGGAGAATGGATAATCTTTTCTATCACCACCTTTTGTATGTTTAAGATCTTTGGCTTATTAAATCTTTCAAACTTCACTGCTTTTATCACTGCTTTGTTATATGTTTTTATAGCTGGATTTGTCAGAGAAGGAAACACGACCGAAGATTTCTCCTCTTTATTCATCGCTCCAGCTTTGTATTGTTACTTAAGGGCTTGTCAAAAAGATGATGATAGATTTTTCCTCATAGGTAATATCATTTGTGGTATCGGTGCAGGCATTATGATTTTTGTCAGAATCACTAATGCGGCTCCTCTTCTTTTCTTGGTTGTTTTTTATGCTATTTATGCATTTAAAAATAAAAAATACTTTGATCTTTTCATTAATTTTAACGCCTGTTTGATTCCGCTTGTAATAATAATTGCTATACCAATAGTCGTTTCATCTACTGGCGGATATTTTGATGAAATGATCGATCAGACATTCATCATGAATATGAAGTATTCATCTGAACACTTCAATTTTATGCGTATCACTTTGATGATTTTAGATCTTTTACTCGCTGCCTTCTTTAGTTATTTCTTGATCAGACCTTATAAAAAAGGTAATTTTAAATCGAACGCCATCTTATGTCTGATTGTAAATGTTATCGGAAACGGATTGTTTTTTGCATATTTTTCTACTTTTACACATTATTACATTGTTGTTTTTCCAACTTTGATGGCTGTGATTGGGATTTTGATCGAACAACTTTATTTAAAAGAAAAGAAGTCGTCTAAACCAGGTTTATTAAACGATAACAAGTCTCTACTGATCGTATCGGCTTTATCAATAGGTTTATTCCTCACAACACTCGGTGATTTTGTTTATTTTTGTGCTGGATATTACGGCTTTTTCTCATGTGGATATAATAAGATTCAAGCTTTTAGAGAGGTCGGTAAATACATCGAAGAACAGGATGAATTAGAAGATAGTGGCAATAATGAAATCTTCACTTTAGATGTTAATGCTTCCTTCTGGTTAGTGAATGAAAGAACTCCTGAATATCCGCATTTCATTTTCCAAACTTGGCATAACACGACCATGCTGACTGTTTTAGATGAAGTTGACGCATATATTAAAGACACGAGACCAGAGTGGGTGTTGATCGATGATACAGATCCCTTTAGTTTTAATAACATCGATGATGAAAATATGGCGAAAAGAAACGATATCATCGAGAATTTAACGAAAGAATATTCTTATACGATGGAAAAACAATTTTTCCCGAATCATGTTGATCCTGATAGATATGTTGACGGTGTCGATGTGCTTCAAAGAAAAGATCGCGGCTTGTGTCTCTACCACTATTCAAATTGATGAGTAACACTTTGTGATAAGAAAACCCCACAAAGCGCAATTGAGTAAACAAGCTTCAAATTCTCTATATTCATTAAAATATTTGTAAAAAGTATTAATGACAAGTGTCGAAGTCTGAAATTTATTAATAAGTGATTAATCAAGAATGTTGTTTATCAAGATATAAATTAAAAAGGTTTGATCAGCCGTTTTAATAACTGATCAAACCTTGTTTTTATTATCAGATAATATTCGAAGTTTTTAGATAATTTGAACCTGTTTCTTTCTGAAGAACGGAGCCAATATCTCGTGAACGACTAACGGAATTACTGCGAATCCTAATAGCTCTAACCATTCTAAGAAGAGGAGGTGTGTAGTTTTGAAGATGTTGTTCATAGCGTCGACTTCAGTGACTAAGACCTGCATACCAAGACCGAAGACGAAAGCGACTAATAACATCCAATTCTTACCTTTGAAAACGTTGATGAAGGAATGTTTCAAATCAGTCATACCGATCATGTGGAAGACCTGAGCCATAGCTAAAACTGTGAAGGCAAATGTTTGAGCTTGTTCATGAACATTTAATACGCCATCAGAGAATTGCAAAGCATCAAGGGCTTCTTCGGTAGCATAGACTGTTTGCCAAGGCGTCCATGCACCATTGACTTGGTGAACGCCAACATGAACGATGATATCTTCACCAGCTGAATTGACAGCGACCGCTGAAGAATTCATACAATTGTAGAGACCATCTAATGACCATTCCCAACCAGATGTAATGGTCACAATTTCATCACCATAAGTGAAGGTATCGCCGATTCTGACTTCATTCATATGTTCAAAGACAGGTAAGAAGAAAGCGATAGCAGTTATCAAGAATATGATGACACCATAGAAGAGGGTGAATTTAAGACCACCGTGAGCAAAGACGCCATCATCTGGATTTCTCGGTTTTTGATCCATGATTTCTTTTTCTTTATCATCCATACCTAAGGCGATTGCCGGTAAGGAGTCGGTGATCAAATTGATCCATAAGACGTGAAGAGTAGCTAATGGTAAGATGATCGGATATCTGGTTTGGAAAGCGGTGAAGATGGTGAAGAAGAACATGACTAACACTTCCGCAAAATTGGATGATAAGAGATAGAAAATCGCTTTTTTGACGTTAGAAAAGATACCTCTACCTTCTTCAACAGCTTTTTCAATAGAAGCGAAGTTATCATCGGTTAAAACCATATCTGCAGCTGATTTAGCGACATCAGTTCCAGTGATACCCATGGCGATACCGATATCAGCAGCTTTTAAGGATGGAGCATCGTTAACACCATCACCAGTCATAGAGACAATATTGTGATTAGCTTTCAAAGCTTTGACGATCTGAACTTTGTTCTCGGGTGAGACACGTGCGAAGACGTTGGTCGTATTGACCTTTTCTTTGAGCTCATCTTCGCTGAGAGCATTGATCTCATCACCGCTCATGCATTGATTGATATCATCAGCGATTCCTAAGTTTTTAGCGATAGCGAAGGCGGTATCTTTATGGTCACCAGTGATCATGACAGTTCTGATACCAGCTTTTTTGAAAGTGGCAACAGCTGGAGCGGCTTCTGCTCTTTCTGGGTCGATCATACCGACCATACCGCAATAGATGAGATGATCTTCGCTTAAGCGATTGTCGCTATCATTGTAGCGATATGCGAATGCTAAGACACGATAAGCTTCTTTAGCCATATCGGAAGAAGCCTTGTTGATATCTATGATATCTTGTTCAGTGATCGGTCTTACATTTCCGTTGATATCGATGAAGTCAGTATGTTTTAAAATCGAATCTAAAGCACCTTTGGTATAGATGATTTTACGACCATCCGGAAGACGATTCTCCGTCGACATCATCTTTCTGACTGAATCGAAAGGTAATTCATCTAATCTTGGTTCTTCATTCTTTTCAGTTTCTTCTTTTTCGATTCCTAAAGTATGGGCATAATCTAATAAAGCTAATTCGGTAGGATCACCATAGCGATCGCCGTTGATGGATGCATTTGAACAAAGCATCATACCAGTAGCTAAGAAACGTTGACCTTCAGCTTTATCAGCGTCATAGGTTTTTTGATTGACGTAAACCTTTTTGACTGTCATTCTGTTTTGAGTTAAAGTTCCAGTCTTATCAGAACAGACGACGGTAACAGAACCTAAAGTTTCAACTGATGGTAACTTGCGAACGATGGTGTTGACTTTGACCATTTTGCCGACGCCCAACGCCAAGGCGATGGTGACGATAGCTGGTAAACCTTCAGGTATAGCAGCGACAGCTAAGGCGATAGCTGATTCGAATAAAGCTAAAATTTCAAAGCCGATCGAATCCCAAGTATTATTCATGCCGCATTTGACACAAGCAGAGATAACGCCGACTAAAAAAGTCACGACAACGATGATTAAACAAATCAAACCTAATTGCTTAGATAAGACTGCTAATTTCTTTTGTAATGGAGTTTCTTCATCTTCAGAATCAGTCAACATGGTAGCAATTTTACCGACTTCGGTATTCATACCAGTGCCGATTACAATACCGGTTCCGCGTCCGTATGATATCGGGCAAGACATATGAGCAATATTAGCTCTATCACCGGTGACTGTATCTTTTGGTAAAATGACTTTTGCATCTTTGTCGGCAGGGACTGATTCACCTGTCAACGAAGATTCATCTGATTTCATATCTATTGATGTGACTAATCTCAAATCAGCAGGAATGATATTACCTTCCTCTAAAATGACTAAATCACCAGGAACACATTCTTCAGCTTTAATAGTGACTAGTTTACCATCTCTCTTCACAGTGCAATGCGGAGTTGATAACTTCTTTAAAGCTTCTAATGATTGTTCAGCTTTCTGCTCTTGAATAGCACCTATCAAGGCATTGATGATGACGATCGCTAAAATGACGACACAATCGATCCATTCCGTTGAGGCAGGTGCACCTTTTTCAGCGGTGACAGTATCAAATATGAAGATACCTAAAGAGATGACTGCAGCTACTAATAAAACGATGACCATCGGTTCGATGAACTGCTTTAATAGCTTGATGATAAAGGGGACTTTTTTACCTTCTTGAAGCTTGTTTAGACCATATTTTTCTAAACGTCTTTGAGCTTCTTCAGTTGTGAGACCATTTTCAGCATCAGTTTGATAGTGCTTTTCAACTTCTTCTACCGAAACTGAATAAGAAGAGAAGTCTTCTTGCTGTTCGACTGGTTTCTTTTCTTCTTCTTTTTGAGCCATGTCTAATCCTTTCTGCTTTTAGGTCTCATTCCTCCTAGAGGTCTCTTATCCGGCTAGAATTTTCTAGCGGTATGTCGAAAAAAGAGATTAAATTACTCCCCTAATAAGCGCCTTAATATTTTATATAAAGTTAATCTATCTATCAACTATTACACAGCAACATAAAAATGTTGTTACAAAGAAGCAACGACGTATAAATTAGATGGTAAAGTATCTAAACTTTACTTGTTAAACCATTTGGATTGGATGAAGTCCAATGTGTCATCTAAATTCTCTTCTTCCATAGCAGCGATTGCGAAAAGATAGGAAGGCATCTGAAGAGCATCTTCAGGATCGAATTGAACCTCTTTTCCAGTCTCATAATTACCGCGCAAGATATAATATCTATTGTTGCATAATAAAAGAACTTTATTGTCTTTCATCATCAACACTACACCTTTCAATAACTCTTTCATAGAAAACACTTCTCCTTTCTTTATATATTATATAAGGTTTAAATTGATCGAGGTGATAAATGAAGAAACTTTGTATAGTTTTTCCCGGAAGAAGATATAGTTGTGATCGCTCTCTTTTATACTTTTCATCCTTGTTATTAAGGAATAAGGATTTTGAGATGTTGTATTTGCATTATGACAAACCAAAAGAGACAGAAAGTCTCAGCTCACTAGAAGAAAATCATAAAGAAGCTTATGACTATACAATAAACAAACTTTCACAAATAGATATAAGTTTGTATTCTCAAATAGTATTTATTTCCAAATCTTTAGGAACAGTGGTCGCTGGTGAGATCAGAGAACAATATAAAGATAAAAATATCACTGAAATCTATTTTACTCCATTGCGTGAGACTTTACCTTTTATCAAAGAAACAGATCTTGTTATAACAGGAGATCAAGATCGGTTTTTACCAGAAGCAAAAGATATTTTTTCACACGATAAAAACGCCTTTGTTTTACCTGGATTATCGCATTCATTAGAAAATTACAAACAGCCATCTGAAAGTCTGAAAATTCTTTCGAAAATACTAGATATCATCACTAATTATTTAGATAAAAACAAAATTTAACAATTTCATTATTTGATGTTTTATATAAAAATATAGTTTCTTAATATATAATTAAGTGTATATCTGATAAAAAATCTGTTCACATCGTCTCAGGAGGTGCTTGATGCAAGACTCAAATAACAATCAAACGATAATCATTAAAAACCAAGAAGATGATAGAAGACATTTTACTTGGAGCGATTATGTCAAACAATTAAATCACTTTAAATATTGGATATTAGGTATCACGCTTTTATGTGTGATCGCCGGATATTTGTTCATCGCCTTTTTCTTTAGTCCAAGAAGAGAGACCTATGTTGCAGAAGTCACCTTGCACATGCCATTATTAGTGACAAAGGATGATGAAGGTGTCACACAATCGATCACTTATTTGAACGGTTCTGCCTATAGCATGTATGATATCATCACTGAGAGCAACATCAAGAAGACTATTGAGGAAACTCTTGATGAAAATGGTGAGAGAAAATATTCTTCATTAAATGCAAAAGATATCATCGAAGATAACGCTATTACAATCGCCTTACAACCTTCTCAGACCGATTCAACAGTCGTCAGCGATCCTGCAAATTGCTCGTATCGGTTAACCCTCTTAGCGTCTTCATTCCCTAGCATTAATATCGCGCGTTCCTTCGTCAATGATTTATTACAAAACACTGTGAAATCTGCTATTTCCTTAGTGCCATCCAACCATATTTCAAATATCATTTCTAATGTCGAATGCTTGACCAGCACTAATTTGAACAATGAAGTCGATACTTTAGTTGAACAATATAATTTGATCGCTGATTGTTATGATGATCTGCTATCTAATTTCCAAGGTTCAAAATACATCCTGGATGGAAAAGATTTAACCACTATTTATAATGAATTCGTCAACACTTTCCAATCGGAATCAGGTTATGAGAGCATTTTTGAAGATCTAGAATTACAATTGGATTCAAACGCTTATTTCCGCTATGAAAATACTGAAGATGGAATTGGGAAAGCGATCAACCAATGCAATACTTTGGCTAACCAGTATGCTAATAAATTGACTAGCGATTATCGCATGTTACAGTTCTATCAAGATAGACGTGATTCGCTCTCTGGTTTAATTAAACCTAGCAGTGATGAAACAGGCATCAGTTCTACTGAAGAATCTTTATTAGAAATGATTTTAGAGTGCAATCAAAAAATTCTTGATTTGCAATTAGAGATGAATGATTTGAGAACATCGATCAAAGCACTCGGGTTTAACATCGTTGAAAATACACAAGGCGATAACTATATCGCTACTGCTGAGCCCTATGAATTGACTAGCGCTAGCGAGTTAATAGAAGCTGGACAGACTCCTGGAACCCTTCAGTATTTAAACGATGAATTATCATATCTTAGACAAGAAGGAACGATTACCGAAAAACCGAGTTGGGGAGATGAGTGTCAAGAGTTCATCACCAAAGTTAACGATTATATCCCTGCTTTATCTTCAGCACTGGCAACTGCTAATACCATCTATCATAATCTTTATCAAAACAATTTGAATTCGATAGTCTATAACAATTCTTCTATTCTTGTTTCTAATGGACGCATCTCTGGCGCTTGGGGTGCTGTTTTAGGTCTTATCGGCGGATTCATCATATCTTCTTTGATCTTTGCAGGTGTCGGTTATAGCAAAGATAGAAAAAAAGAAGAAGCGGTTCTTTCTACAGAGAATAAGACTAGTGATCAACCTTTAGAGGTTAAAGAGATTCAACAAAATATTTCATCAACAGATGCTAATAATTTGAGCGTGTCTATTGAAGACCATCAAGAGAAAGGCTTTGAAGATGAACTCTCAAAATAGAATATTTCAACAGGAGATAAAAAGAGAACGATTTGACTATGTTCTCTTTTTAGTGCTGACCTGCATATTGGCGCTGGTCTGCTTAAAAGGATTCAGACTAGCTCCTGATATCAGCAATGATTGGAACTCTCTAGGATTTTCTTATGACAGCTCGATTCCTCTGATTCTTGCAGTCCCAGTTGATATTTTATATATCATCATTGCAATATGGTTTTTAGCCCGAAGAAAAGTTGTTTTTAAAAAGAAGCAACTTTTTATAACTACCATATTCATCATTCTGGCAGTCTATCGTATTTCGAGTTATTTTTTATTTCCAGAATCGGTTGAATTTTCGCTAGCAAATCCATTTGATTCTGCACAGCTAATCGACATCAAATTCACAGATTATGCCCTAGTCGACAAGTGTATCGAATGCATCGCAGAAGTGATATTTTTATTCCATCTCTATTTGATTGCGATGGTTTTTCCTACGTTAAATAAAGATAAAAAAGATGTTGTTTCTCTAGCTGTTTTTGGCCTTTTTGCAGCTGTTGCTATCGTCATGACTATTTATTCAATGATCACTGAAGGCGATAAGTTGTTAGGAAATCTTTATTTTTATTTAGGAAAACCAGGATATACGCTTACAGACGCGGTCAGCTTCACAAGTCATAGAAATGTTTTTGGTTTCTTTTTGACTTTAGGTGTTATTTCTCAGGTTTTACTATTGTTTAAAAAACCGAATCTATTTTCGGTTATCATCATCCTTTATTGTTCTTTTTTCACTATTTTAATACACAGCCGTACATCTATCAGTATTTGCTTTTTATTGCTTGTTTTAACTATAGTCAGCTTTGTCATTCTGAATTTAAGAAAGCATCCGATCGTTTCTACTTCATTCATATTGATACTTGTAGCTGCGATAGTTTTAATCAGCCTTTCTTTGACGGTATATGAAGATACTCCTTTGATCAAAAGACTTATGGAAGAGATCAAGAGGTTTTTCGATTTCACAAGTATCAACAATCGTATCGACCATCTTTCTACGAGCTTAAATCTGCTCACCTATCATCCGTATTTCTTTTGGATGGGACTAGGAAGAGTTCCTTTTATGAACACCTATCATCAATATTTAGTCGCTATCAATTATGAACCTAATACGGTCACTTGTCATAACGGTTATCTTGAACCTTTCTTTTTTGAAGGTGCAGTCATGGGAATCCTCTATCTGATTTCTTATGTGGTACTTTTCGGCTTTATCATTTACTTATTCATCAAAAAAGATAAAAACACGGGAATCGGTTATCTATTAGCTGGATTAGGGTTAGCTGTTCATTCGATATTTGAAATGAGAGCACTATTTATTTTTGATAGCACTAGCATTTTATTCATGATGATCTTTTTATTCCCGCTTTTGAAAGATTATTCTTATTATCTTGCTAATAAAAAAGTTATCATAAATAATAGGCGTTATGAATTGTTGGTTTATAAACTTTCTTAAGAGGTAATCATATGTATCAAGAATTGCAAAAAGGTTGGGTTGAAGTTATTACCGGTCCGATGTTTGCTGGTAAATCCGAAGAACTGATCAGACGAATTCGTACTTTATCATTTGCTAATAAGAAAATAGTTTCTTTCAAGCCTCAGATCGATGATCGCTATGATAAGGTTGCGATAGCTTCTCATGATGGTGAAAAAATCACCGCAATACCTATCAAAGAAGCTAAAGAGATTTATGATCATATCGATGATACTGTTGATGTTGTCGCTATCGATGAAGTTCAATTTTTTGGTAATGATGTCATCAAAATTTGTGAAGATTTAGCTGATAGAGGTGTCAGAGTCATCGTCGCTGGATTAGATACTGATTTTAGAGGAGAACCTTTTGGTCCAGTCCCTGAACTATTAGCGAGAGCAGAGTTTGTAACAAAGTTATCGGCTGCTTGTACAGTCTGCGGTTGTGCTGCTACTAGAACTCAAAGGTTGATCGATAATAAACCAGCTAAATATGATGATCCGATCATCTTAGTCGGCGCTAAAGAAAGTTATCAGGCTAGATGTCGTAAGCATCACGAAGTTCCAGGAAAACATAGAGATTAAAAATGAATAAAAGAAGTGTTAATAAAACAGAAAAGAACACTAAATCGGTCACACCAGCAGTTGAGAAAGAAAAAAATGTAGGTGAAATAAAAATAAATGTTGATGCTGGCAAGGCTTTAGATACTCCTAAAAAGGAAACGAGTATTTTAAAAAAAGGTAAGTCATTTTTCAGTTTCAAAAGAAAAAGCAAAAATGAATCTAAAAAAGTCGAAATAAAAGAAGCTGAAAGATATTCACCAGCATTAAATTGCGGTTTAACTTTTGAACAGGTCTCAGCGAGAAATAAAGATGGTTTAAACAACCAAGTGAAATCTACGGGTGGAAAAACCATCAGTCAAATAGTCATCTCAAATGTTTTTACTTTTTTTAATATCCTATTACTTTTGATAGCTATTTCTTTATGGGTGTTTGGGCAGATCACTTCCACCTATTTTATATTGATAGCCATCATCAACACTTTGATCGGAACCATTCAGGAGATCAAAGCTAAAAAGACTGTCGATAAATTAAAATTAGTCACTGCTCAAAACATTCAGGTCATCCGTGATGGTAAAACTCAGATGATACCGGTTGCTCAAATCGTTTTAGACGATATTTATAATTTGGTCAACGGTGATCAGATTCCGACTGATTCCATCATTAAACAAGGGACGATTGAAGTTAATGAATCTTTATTGACCGGTGAATCACTTCCAATTAAAAAGACAGTTGGTGATACGATTTATGCTGGTTCTTTCATTGTTTCTGGCTCAGCAATAGTTCAGGCTGATAAGATCGGTGAATATAATTATGCTTCTGGTATACAAGCTAAGGCTAAAGAATATTCTAAACCTAAATCTGAATTATTAAGATCGTTAAATTTAATAATTAAAGTCATTGCCATTGTCATCATTCCATTAGGAATTGGAACATTTGTCACCCAGTGGTTTAACGTTGTCAACAGCAATCCTACTTTCACCACTTGGCAAGCTTGTGGTGAGACTATCTCCAGAACAGCTGGCAGTATGGTCGGTATGATACCTTCTGGTATGTATTTATTGACCTCAGTGGCTTTAGCAGTCGGTGTCATCAACTTATCTAAAAAGAAGACTTTAGTTCAGGATTTATATTGCATCGAAATGTTAGCTCGTGTGAATGTCCTTTGCTTAGACAAAACAGGAACTCTAACTGATGGAACCATGCGTGTTGATGAAGTGCTGATGATTGATTCAACTGTCGATTTATATAAATTAGTCGGTTCTTATTTGAATGCTTTTAAAGAATCCAATCAAACCTCGATCGCTTTATCTCAAAGATATCCGCTTTGTAATGATTATAAAGTCAAAACGACGATCCCTTTTTCATCTGCGAGAAAATATTCAGCGGTCTGTTTTTATGAGATGGGAACTTATATTTTAGGCGCTCCTGAATATATTTATACCAAGTCGAAAGATCGCACGATTTCTAAATACATCAATCAAAAGCAATCAGCCGGTTATCGTGTCGTGATGATCTGCCGTTCTGATAAAGATATCATCGATGGCGAGATCAAAGGAAGATTATCACCTATCGCCATCTTCACTTTAGAAGATCACATCAGAAATGAAGCTCCTAGCACTATCAAATGGTTCTGTGACAATGATGTTCAGATCAAAATCATCTCTGGTGATAATCCTTTAACCGCATCAGAAATCGCTAAAAAATGCGGGGTTCCTAATGCTGAAAAATGTGTTTCATTAGAAGGACTTTCAACTAGAGAAGTATCTGAAATCGTCGATCAATATACGGTCTTTGGACGCGTTTCTCCTGAACAAAAAGCGGCTATCATCAAAGAATTAAAGAATCGAAAAAACACTGTCGGTATGACTGGTGATGGTGTGAACGATATTTTAGCTATGAAGAACGCTGATTGTTCTATAGCGATGGCAAATGGTGCTTCTGCAGCTAGAAACGCTGCTCATCTGGTCTTATTGGATTCTAACTTTGCTTCGATGCCTGCTGTTGTTCAGGAAGGTCGCCGTGTCATCAATAATATTCAAAGATCCTCATCGTTATATTTGATGAAGACTATTTTCACAATTGTGTTCACCATCATCGTTCTTTTAACTTTCACAACTGGTTCTGGTATTAAATATCCGTTTGAAACTAATAATATCTTAATAACTGAAGTTGTAGGTATCGGTATCCCCTCATTCGTTTTATCTATTCAAAAGAACAATCAACTGATCAAAGGTCACTTTATCCGAAATACTTTTGCTAGGGCGATACCAGCTGCTATCTGTTTGATTTTAGCGATAGGAATGAATTATATATTCAAAACGATCAACAATGGTGCCTTCTTAGAATTGAGCAACGATGCTTCATACGCCAATCTGAGCTTTACAACATTTTGTGCTTTGACAATGGCGGTTATCGCTTTAGCGATGGTCTTTAATTGCTGTGTTCCTCTGAATACTTTTAGGACATTACTGTTCGGTACAGTCATTGTTTTATTCATCATTATGGTGTTTGCTTTCCCATCTATACCGGCTGTTTCTTCAAACCCTGATCCGACTATATATAAATATTGGAATTTCTCGATGCAGATCTCGGGCATTTCTTACAATTATTTGACTAAGCCCATGTGGTTTATATTGATCATTTATGCTTCTTTATCAGGAACGATTTTGAACCTATTGCTGAGATTATTTAAACATCTAGAAGAACCAGGGAAGCTACCGATACCATTTTTTCATAAGAAAAATATCGACAAACAGAAAATAGTTGACGCTAAAGAATTACCGCAAGATACCGAAACTGAACCTCTTGAAGGTTGATCGAAATTTAATAAAGTCTTGATTTTAGATTCTAAACGTATTAAAATCTTCAAGCTATTCAGCTGGATCATTAGCTCAGCTTGGTAGAGCAACTGACTCTTAATCAGTGGGCCTAGGGTTCGAGTCCCTAATGATCCATAAATCAAAAGATATGGTCTGAACGCCTATAGTAAACCTATCGGTGTTCAGACTTTTTCTATATCAATGCTCTTTTAAAAAATGGATGAAGTTATTTAAAGTAAAAAGCTTAGCTTTATGATAATTTTCGCGGATTTTAGGAATTTCGTGTTGATGATTAAAGATATAGTAATCAGGTTCTTGATTGCTCAAGCTCTGTATATAAATCAATCCTTTATTTTTTAATAACTCTTTGTTTTCTTCAAAAAGTTGGTATTCACTAAAAAATACGCTGAGTTTAATAAAAACAGTTTTCTTATATAATCTTTTATTATAGGTATTAAGATTAAAATTCATATTATTGGCAGCGGTATAAAACTCTTGTACTTTTGATTTTATCATCGCGTTTCTAGCCCGAATTTTTTCTCTAGTTTCTTTTAATTTTGCATAGTCTTTAACAGTGCTTAACGCGCTTGGATATTCTTTTAAGAGCGTATTTAAATCATAGTTATAGCTGTTTAAAATCTTAACCAAAATCTCCATGGTCATCAGGGCATCTTCATCGCTTCGGTGATAGATATGCTTTTCTAAATCATATGATTCGATAAGAGTATCTAGTCCGCGTGCTTGTGATGAGCGAGATAGATATTTGTCGATTTTTTGAACATCGAGATATGAAAAATGAAGAATCGGCAAATCATATCTATTGAATGTATATAATAAAAAATTGATATCTTGATCTGTAGCAAAACCGATCGGTAAAGTATCTTTATCTGTCAACAATCTTTTTATTTCAGAATAATAAAAAGGAAATGTATGCGCCCAGGAAAATCTGAATAGCGGATAGGCTAATTTGATACCTTCACCAGTTCGTGAGCCTCCTAAAAGAAAAGGTGCTTTTGGATCTATTAAAATATCTCGTTTTTTTAATATCTGAAATTTCTCATCAGTTAAAACATATCCGAATGAACATATTTTACCTTCGCCTTTAAGACAATTGGCGCATTCGATATCAAAAAACAAATATTTCATATAATTTAATTTTCAAATATTTCAGTCTAAAAAACAACATTGAATTGCGATCTCTGAACGAATATAAAAAGGGCTATAACAGTTTTTTAGTCCTGTCATAGCCTTGTTGGCGAATTCAATAGTGGTTTAGAAGAATGTTCCTCTTGCTTTTTCTTTGATCTCTTGTGAAGCAGTGAAAGGAATTCTAGTTGTATATCCTAATTTAGCAGCGACGATCATTTTGGTCGGCCAAGCTTGGATATCAGCGTTCCAACGATAAACAGTATCGTTGTATAACTCTCTAGCAGCAGTGATTTCTCTTTGTAAATAATTGTTTTGTTGTAAGCATTGTTCGATCTCATCATGAGCTTTCAAATCTGGATAATTTTCAAAAGCTACTGAAATTTGTCCGAATAATTTATCAACGTTTTGTGAAGTTTGGTTTCTTAATGTATCAGCATTACCATCTGTTGGAGAGACGTGACTTCTATAAGCAGCGATTTGTGTCATAGTGTCTTTATCTAAATCGATAGCTTTATCAAGCAATTTAGCAGCGTTTTGAAGGATCACAACACGTTGTTCAAGATAGTTATCGATTTGAGATGCATCGTGTTGAATCTTCTGCTGTAATTGACGTAAGTAAGTTCTGGCATTGATTTTCATGATCAAGAAGATCAATCCAGGAATGATACCTAAAACCCATAAGATGATTTCAAATATCGTCGAACCGACACCGACTTTGACGGGGATCTGTTTTTGGATTACGTTTACATCACGACCTTCTTCACTGATCGGACCATTTAACTCGTCTAATTCGTTAGCCATTTTAATCTACCTCCCTTTTTATGTTTAGATATTTTTTAACTAAAGACGATACCTTCGCATCTTCCTCTTGTGAATAATTATAATCGTTTTGGGCAAAAAATCCTAGGAAGTTATGATTTTTAACTGAGGAAGCATAAAGATTATTGAAGCTTTTGAAATCAGCATCATTAGAAAGATTACGGAATTGCTTTTTATCACCGATAAATTCTCTCACACCTATAGTTGAGGTCTTAGAGACAGGGTCATATCTAGTCCATTGAACTGGGATGTCATGCATATGACCATCACCACCCATTTTAGAAACATATGTGACTTGCGGAACTCCTTGATATGCATAGGAATTAACAGTGAAGAAATCAGTGTCACCGACTGAATGATTAAAATTCACTTTTAACACTTGAGGAGTGGTCGCAGCATCAGGCATAAAGAGTTGAGGACTCATGCTGTTAGCAAACGCTTCAGCATCATAAGTAGAAACATGTTGATAGTGTTCTTTGACATCGAAATAACCAGCATCTGTTTGTTGATAGAGCGGGATACAAAGGATAGGAGCTAATTCAAAGAACATCGAATCGAAATTATCTTTGATGGCTTTTACGAAAGCTTTCTTCATCTCTTTATTATCATAGTAGTCATAAAAGGCGTTGCAATTATAAGGCGGAATTCTTTTTCCGTGATTAGACGAAACGATATTGATCTTTTTGCGCTTGAAGAAAGAGAAATCATCCCCATAAGGTTCTTTTCTCAAGATCAACTCACACATATTTTGTTGTGCTAAAGCTGAGAAAAGGGTTCTAAACTCCACATCATTGTTACGATCATAAGCTTTGAATAATCCTTCAAACTTACTATTAGCTAACGGAGTGAAACTACCTCCTTTAGAGATGGATTCACGAGACATCTTAGCCAAATGCTTTTCGGTTTTTATTTCTAGTTTTCTCAAGTCATTTTCTGAAATATCTGGATCGACACCTGATGGGAAGCGAGAGAATGTCAAATCTGGACAGGCCTCGTTACCATATATGACATAAGTGCCATTTGAATAGAATGGGGCTGGCTGAGAAATCGAAGCAGTCAGAACTTGAGTTCTGACCACAGTGTGTCCACCACCACGACCATCGCTAACCCATTCTGACCATGAAATAGTAATTGAGCCAGTATAAGTTTGATTATGAATTGCTTTTTGAAACAAGCGCACTCTGATATATGGGTTAGTAGCGATATCACCAGAAGCGACTTGCACGATTGATTCATCGATATTGGGCTCGTCTTTCAAACCGTATAAGTCTCTTAGCATCAATAGTTTTTCTGGTTTTAAAACCGGATCGATTGAGAAGATATCAGTTGTTTGTTTGACGATTCTATCAAAATCAAATTCATCAAAAGCATCATATAAAAGCGCTAGTTCTTGTCTAGCTTCCGAATATAGTTCTTGTAATTTTTTATTGTTAAACTCATCTTCTTTTTTTAATTGATCGATTTTGGTTTTAAGAATTGTGAAGCAGATGACGAATATGACGACAGCTACAATCGGTGAAATTATAGCTAGAACTAAAGCGACAGTAGAACCGCTATCTGAATTTACACAAGCTAATATAGAAATAATAGCGACAACTAAGAGAATCACAGCTACGATGATCAAAAAGACTCTTAAACCTTTAAATAAACCTAGCTTTTTTTCTCCTTCTTTATCTTTGATTTCCCATTTGCGAATATTTTGAGCGGTGATATCGTTTTTATTGACGTCAGTATGGGTCTTTTTGACTAAATCATCAAAATATTTGCTAGCATTTTCGGGAATACTAGTTTTGAGATATTTGTCATAGTAATCCATCGGATCAAACTCAAGATCTCTTGCTTTCATAAATGCGCTTCCTTTCAATAATTAAGTATATAGTAATATCAACTGATTTGCATTATAATTTTAGCTATGAATTTTAAAGAATTAACAAATGGAATCAAAGCCGTTATCTTTGATTTAGATGGTACTCTAGTTGATTCGATGGGAATATGGGAAAAAATAGATATTGATTTTTTTAAACAGCATGGAATGGATACTGTTCCTGAAGATTTTGCTAAAAATATCGCTCATTTAAGCTTTCTAGAAATGGCTGAATTTGTCATTGATAAGTATCATTTTAATAACACAGCAGAAGAGATTGTAGATACTTGGCTACAAATGTCTATTCACGCTTATTCTCATGATGTGAAAACTAAGCCTGGTGCTAAAGAATTACTGAAAAAATTGAAAGAATCTGGAATTAAAATATCGTTAGCGACCACCAATAAAAAAGAATTGTTTTTACCGTGTTTAAAAAACAACGGCATCGAACAATATTTTGACCATTTCTTAAATGTGAATGATCTCGGTTCTAATAAATCTGATCCGTTAATCTATTTAAAATTGGCTGAAAAAATGAACTCTACACCTGATGAGACTTTAGTATTCGAAGATATTTTGATGGCTCTTAACACAGCTCATAATGCGGGATTTAAAACAGTTGCTATCTATGATGCAGCTTCTGAAAATCAGCAAAAACATATACGTGAAACTGCAGACTATTATATTAAAGATTTCAATGATATTACTTATTAGTAATTTTAAAGTATTGATATAAAGTGTTAATAAAAGGAGCCTTATGAATTCTTTAGAAATCAAAGCAAAATTAATGGATGTACCATCTCAATGGCGTGAGCTGGTCAATGATTATGTATCCAGTGAAAGTTTTGAGAACTTGGTAAATGCTGCGGCAGATAGATATTTAAAAGAAACAGTTTATCCACCGATTGATAAAGTATATTCTGCTTTAGAGTTAGTGAATCCTGAAGATGTTAAATGTGTCATCATCGGACAAGATCCTTATTTTAATGAAGGGCAGGCAAATGGCTTAGCTTTTTCTGTCAATAGAGGAACTAAGCTTCCGCCTTCGTTACAAAATATTTATAAAGAACTTTTTTATGAATTCGGATATCCGATTCCTAAAGCTAATGGTGATTTATCGTCATGGGCGAAGCAAGGCGTTTTATTGTTGAACGCGACTTTGACTGTCAAAGCTTTAGAACCGAACAGCCATCAAGCTTTGGGTTGGAGCGATTTCACTGATGCGGTGATCAAATCCTTGAGTGATTTAAACAGACCTATCGTTTATTTGCTCTGGGGAAGCTATGCTCAAAAGAAAGCCTCGTTAATAACAAGTTCTTCGGCTTATATTATTAAAACGGCACATCCTTCTCCTCTGTCTGCTAATAAAGGATTCTTTTGTTCAGATTGCTTTAAAAAATGCAACCGATATCTTGTAGAACATGATTTAACACCGATTGACTTTCAAATCACTGATGCTGAATAGTCAAAATAGTTTAAAAATAACGTTATTTTTATAAAATAAGCTGTTTTCTTGCTATTAGAACTACAAAAAAATTGTATAATCTTATGTTGTATGCTATTTAAGGAGACAATTATGGACAACACTGAATTTTTACAAAAAGCTCAAGCCTTAGCTGATGAGAAGAGCAAGGCGCACTTCGGTTCTGCAGCTTTATCTTATGTTTATCGTGAAGATAAAGAAGATGGAACCAGTGTTTTATTATGTTTAGCTTCTGATACTCCAAATCCTTTCTATCGTGTTTTTACTGCTGATAAAGATGGTAATGTAACTGAAGTGGTCGATCCTCAAGAAGCTTCAAACCACATCAATCGCTATGGTTCTGAGATCAGACCTAATCAATTATTCAAAGATGTTTTACCATTCACATATGAGACTACCGAATATGAAATTGTTTTAGAGAACCGCATTGAAAATGCTCCTGCTGAATTAAAGCTCAGATCTTCAATCGGTAGAGATATCACCATGAGAGAGCTCTATAACTATTATGATGTTAATAGAAAAATTTTCTTGGTCTCAGCTGTTACTCTTTCTAATGGTGTTAATTTCTTGTTCACTGTCACTCCTGATTCACGTCATATCCGCCTAGTTCTAAGATTGACTGATCCTATCAAACAGACCGCTGATATGATCAGAGAATTATGGGCTAACAGAGTTCCGCTTCCAAGATATAACACTATCCAAGATACTGTTAGAGCTTTGAGAACACCTGCTACTTTAAGAGCCACTGATCCTAATGGTAATAGTAGAACTTTCGTTTCTGAATTCCGTTATGATGATCCAGAAAGCCATATTAAGTTTGGTTTCTTTAGAGATGGTCAAAGAGAAATGGTTGTCATTCTCGACAATTATGGATTGCAACCCAGAGTCATTTCTCCTCAACAATGGAATGATGAACAAAGAGCTGCTTTCGATAGAGTCAGAAAGTTAAGAACTGACAATTTAACCGAATTCAACAAAGGCTTAGTTCCTTACAATATCGATAACCTCGATTTCCGTTATGCTGATTTTAAAGCTGGTATTATCAAAGGTATAGCTGAACCAGCTGAAACTGCTCCTGCTCCTAGCGAACCAGCTGAACAGAAGTAAAAAGTATGTGCGAGAATTTAACTGAGTCCCGTTATTTAACTATAGATAATGGTCGTGGACTACAGGGGACATTCTCATCCGTCGGTGCTGGCGTATATTCTTTAACTTTAGATAGTAAACCGCTTATTTTATCTCCAGTTGATAAAAATGTTTTTCTTAATTCTGAACAATGCTTTGGAAAAACATTAGGTAGAGTCGCTGGTCGTATTTCTAGTGATTTAAATATCAATTCTCACCGATATAAATTAGTGGAATCTGAGCCTGGCATCTGCTTACATGGTGGATTAAAGAAATCATTAACCTTTAAAGATTTTGATCCGATCATCGTCACTAGAAGTGATAAGACATATGTGCTGTTTAATTATATTTCATCTGATTTGGAAGCTGGTTTTCCGGCGACAGTGAAAGTGACTGTTTCTTATACACTTTTACACGACGAAGACACCTTAAGAATCGATTTCATCGCACAATCTGACGATGATACTATTCTTTCTTTGTCTAATCACATGTATTTTAATTTCTTCAATTCTGCAGATGTTAATAATTATTCTTTGATGGTAAATGCTTCTAAGTGTGGTGCTAGTAAAAATGGCACCTTGTTAGTCGATCATTACAAGAGCGTTCCTGATTACTTAGATTTTAGAGAACCTTCATTGATTAAATATAAACTGGGGATTGGTAATAAGGCTAAACCACTAGATAATTTGTTTTTGTTCGATAAGTTGAGCATTTCTCAACCTCAAATCGTTTTAGAAAGCGATGCTTTAAAATTAGAATGCTTCACTGATTATGAAGCTTGCAATATCTATCTCGATGATACGATGTCAGATGTTGATTTTACTATCGGTGCTAATAAGAAAAAGAGAAGAGCTATCGCGATTGAACCACAATGTTCACCTCTAGCTCCATTCATTCTTAAGCCAGGGCTGATTTATCACTATCATATCATCTATCGATTTACAAGAAAGTGAGACAACCAAACATGACAAAAGAAGACTTATTGAAAAATATTCCTGATTTGAGCGATAAAAAAGCTGTCGCTTTAGAGACAACTGTTTTGACACATGGCATGCCTTATCCTCAAAATGTTGAATGTGCCTTAGCTTGTGAAGAAGAGATCAGAAAGGCTGGTGCTGAACCATATACTATCGGCATCATCAATGGCGAGATAAAAATCGGTTTGACCAGAGATGAGATCATCGCATTAGGTCAAAATCACGATGCTATAAAGGTTTCCAGAAAAGACATTCCGTATTGTTTGATGAAAGGCTTGACTGGTTCTACCACTGTTGCTGCTACTATGATTTTAGCTAAATTAGCACATATTCGTGTTTTTGCAACCGGTGGTATCGGAGGAGTTCATCGCGGATTTGAAGAAACGATGGATGTATCAGCAGATTTGGAAGAATTTTCAAGAACTCCTATCAATGTCGTCTGTGCTGGTCCTAAAGCTATTTTAGATATCCCAAGAACTTTAGAATATTTGGAGACCAAAGGAGTCCCGGTTATCGGCTATAAAACCGATTGCTTGCCTCTCTTTTACACAAGAACTTCTGATTATAAATTAGATTTATCTGCTGCTTCTGCTAAAGAGATTGCAGTCATGATCAAATTAGGAGAGGACTTAGGCTTACATCAAGGAACACTGATCGTTAATCCGATACCAGAAGAATATTCATTAGATCCGAAGTTTATGGATGAAAAGATTCAAGAAGCGTTGAAGATGATGGAAAAAGATCATATTCATGGCAAACAAGTGACCCCATATCTGTTAGATAAATTAGTCGGTTTAACTGCTGGAAAATCATTAGAATCTAATATTGCTCTGATTAAAAATAACTCCTATGTCTCCGGCTTAATTGCTAAAGAACTTCTTGAATTAGAAAAATAAATTGTTTATTAAAACCACTCGTTCACTCGAGTGGTTTTTCTTTGATTATTTATTCAAGGAAAATGTTATTTTTAATTATTTATATAAGGCTTTATTAAACACTATTACTATACATATATAAATTATCAAAGAACTAATCTAAAATCCTCTCATATTATTAAGTGGGCTTTTTGCAAAACATTCGTTTTATATAGGCATCAATCAGTAGTTTTATTGTGCTGAAATTTTATCTTTTTAGATCGACTGATTTTTGATTTTGAATACTATCTAGGATATCAATCAAAACATTTACAGGTAAAGATAAACTCTGTTTCAATAGCTCGTGATCAAGGTTTTAGAAGGTCGCATCGTCTTGACTTGTAGGCGATTTGTCATACTATTTTAAATTTAAAAAGTGGCTTATTTATCGCAAAATTGATAAGTGCGCTGAAATAATTTAGCACTTATAACTTGAAATTGCTAATTTCTAGACTATAATAAATTCAGTCGCCGATAAAGGCGTTGGTTCTGGAGGTAAAATAAATGCTTAGACCTTTAAGAGATTATGTCGTTTTAGAAAAGATTCCTGAAGAGAAAAAAGTAGGTGGAATCATCATTGCTACCAGTCATGAAAATGAATCTGCAGTAGCTGAAGTTATCGCTGTCGGTCCTGGTTATGTTGATAATGAAGGACACAAAATCACTGTAGAAGCTAAAGTTGGAGAAAAAGTTATTTATAAGAAGTATTCTACTACTGATTATGAAGAAGCTGGACGTAAACTCATGCTTATCCAAGATAAAGATATCTTGGCTGTTGTTGAATAAAGAGGTGAATAAACATGGCTAAAAAAATTTCTTATGGTAAGACAGCTAGAGACAATATGCTCAAAGGCGTTGATGCTTTAGCTGATACTGTCAAATTGACACTCGGTCCCAAAGGCAGAAACGTCGCTCTTGATAGAGGATATGGCTCACCTATCATCGTCAATGATGGTGTCACTATCGCTAGAGAGATCGAATTAGAAGATAAAGAACAAAACATCGGTGCTAAATTAGTCTATGAAGTTGCTAACAAGACTAATGATGTCGCTGGTGATGGTACAACTACAGCTACTTGCTTAGCTCAAGAGATGATTCACAGAGGTTTTGCCGCTGTTGATAAAGGTGCCAATCCAGTGTTTGTGAGAGC
Source organism: uncultured Bacillota bacterium (assembly GCA_949284445.1). GTDB lineage: Bacteria > Bacillota_I > Bacilli_A > RFN20 > CAG-288 > Enterosoma. Next base: position 1,429 of record CASDVP010000001.1, on the reverse strand, counting down.
TGGTATTGAAAAAGCTTCTAAAGCCGCTGCTGATGAATTATTAAAGATTTCTAAAAAGATTTCTACTTCTTCTGAAATCGCTAATGTTGCTGCTATTTCTGCTGGTGATGAGAGCATCGGTAAGACTATTGCCGAAGCTATGGATAAAGTAGGCAAAGATGGTGTCATCACTGTTGATGAATCAAAAGGCTTTGAAACCACTCTTGAAGTAGTTCAAGGTATGCAGTTTGACAAAGGTTATATTTCACCATACATGGTGACTGATTCTGAAAAGATGGTCGCTGAGTTAGAAAACGCCTATGTCATGGTCACTGATCAAAAAGTTTCTAACATCCAAGATATCTTACCTATGCTTCAATCAGTTGTTGAATCTCATCGTCCTTTATTGATCATCGCTGATGATGTCGATAACGATGTCGCTTCAACATTGATCGTCAACAAACTCAGAGGAACCTTCAACGTTGTTGCTGTCAAAGCTCCTGAATTTGGTGATAATCAAAAGAATATTCTTCAAGATATTGCTATTGTCACTGGTGCTAACTTCTATTCCAAAGACTTATCAATGAATCTCAAAGATATCAGCGTTAATGATTTAGGTTCTGCTAAGAAAGTCAAGGTCACTAAGGATAGTACTACTATCATCGGTGGTGCTGGTGATGCTGATTCAGTCGAAGATAGAGTTAAAGAATTGAAAGCTCAAATCGCTGAAACTAAATCTGACTATGATAAGAAGAATCTCCAAAAGAGAGTCGCTAAATTAGCTGCTGGTGTCGCTGTCATCAGAGTCGGTGCTACTACTGAAACTGAATTGAAAGAAAGAAAGCTTCGCTTAGAGGATGCTATCAATGCTACTGCGGCCGCTGTTGATGAAGGTGTTGTCGCTGGTGGTGGTACAGCTTTGGTTGAAGTTTATCGTGAGCTCAAAGGTAAGCTTCGTGATGATAACGCCGATATTCAAAAGGGTATCGATGTCGTTGTCAACTCTATGTTAGCTCCTTTTGCTCAGATCGCTATCAACGCTGGATATGATGGTGAAGATGTCATCGAACGTATGAAATCTGCTTCTGGTGATTATGGCTTTGATGCAAAGTCTGGTAAGTGGGTTGATATGCTTAAGGCTGGAATCATCGATCCTACCAAAGTCACAAGAACTGCTCTCTTAAATGCTGCTTCTATCACCTCCTTATATGTGACAACTGAAGCTGTTGTCACTGATATCCCTAAACCGGCTGCTCCACAAAGCACTCCTAATGCTGGCGGAATGGATTACTAATCTGACTAAAACAGATTTACAAAGGTTGTCATGCTGAAAACATGGCAGCCTTTTTTTGGTATGACGGGCATGCATTGTTTCTAAGGTGTAAGTCCTTTGGGAGCTAGTTGTCGAGCAACCCTATAGCAACTTGCAAGTTTCACATTGTGAGATGTG